>NZ_CP195191.1:1452500-2902500 GCF_051200875.1 Thioclava sp. FR2 | reverse complement strand
AAACATCAGCGTATCCTGACGTCCTGCAAAGATACCCGCGCCCACACGGCGTTCACTGGCCTGCGACCAACGCGGATGGTCCACCTCTGGGTTCACATTACTATAGAAGCCATACTCCCGCGGGTTCTGCATGTTCCACGTCGTCTGGGGCTGCTCGGCCACCAGCGACATCCGAACGACCGACTTGATCGACTTGAACCCATACTTCCACGGCACCACCAAGCGGATCGGCGCGCCGTTCTGGTTCGGCATGGCCTCTCCATAAAGCCCGGTCGCCATGATGGTCAGCGGATGCATCGCCTCGTCCAACCGCAGCCCCTCGCGATAGGGCCAGTCTAGAATCGCCGTCTGCTGGCCCGGCATCTCTTCGGGGCGCACCAAGGTTTCAAAGGCCACATATTTCGCGCCCGGCTGAACGCCGACCTTGTTCAAGAGATGCGCCAGTTCGAACCCGATCCACGGCACAATCATCGACCAGGCCTCGACACAGCGGAATCGGTAGATCCGTTCCTCCAGCGGCGCGTCCTTCATCAGATCGGCCAGATCATAATTGCCGGGGCGGTCCACCAAGCCGTCAATCTTCACAGACCAAGGGTCGGTCGTCAGCAGCCGGGCATTCCGCGCGGGGTCGCCCTTGTCCAAACCGAATTCGTAAAAGTTGTTATAGGTGGTGATCTGCTCCAGCGTGTTCGGCTCATCCGAAATCGAATAGGCGCTTTTCGCAGCGTCGATCTTGGCCAAGGCCGGGGTGGCCATCAAGGCCCCCGCTCCGGCAATCAACTGGCGGCGCGACAGCCACGCGGCTTTCGGGGTTACGTCCGACCATTTCAGCTCTGTCTTGATACGCATCTCATACTCCCTCTTCACCGCTTCCTTTCGACAAAGATGAAGGCATCATTACAAAAGGCAAAAGCATTCCTGCTCACGTCTGCGGGATAACCCTGAAACATCGCCCCCGCGACAACGATACATCTATGATTTGGAATATAATGGGGTCACCATAAGAACAGGAGGACACCATGAAACATCTGATCCTGACCACCTGCCTGTTAGCCGCCCCCGCCGCTTGGGCCGAAACACCGCCCGTCACCTATATAGTAGAGGACAGCTTTGAGAACGTGGCCTTCGCCGTCGAAAGCGCCATCATCGGCGCGGGCCTTGTCATCGACCATGTCAGCCATACTGGCGAAATGCTGGAACGCACCCGCGGCGATGTCGGCTCGGACAAGGTTCTGTTCGGGCAGGCCGATGTCTTCAGCTTCTGTTCCGCCACTGTCAGCCGTCAGGTAATGGAGGCAGACCAGTTGAACATCCAGCATTGCCCCTATGGCATCTTTGTCTTCGACAGCCCCGATGCGCCGGGCAAAGTCACCGTCGGCCACCGCGACTATGACGGCAGTATGGCCCCGGTGAACGACCTGTTGTCAGGCATTGTGAAAGACGCGCTTGGTCTGGATTAACCCAATCCGGCTCACGACCATTCACCTGTGTTGACAAGCATTTGACTGGAAACCGAAAAGGATCGCGGCTTAGCGCGGTCCCTTTTTCGGGCAAGCCCGGCTCACGCAAATGTCGGAGTGATCCAAACCCCGGCCTTCTCCCTATCCCTGTCGCCAATTCTGGCAGAGATCTAGTTTGGGAGTGACACCAATGATCCGCAGAACCTTTCTTGCCCTGACCACCGCTATGGCTTTCTCGGCACCGGCATTTGCAGACAGCCACGGCAAAGACATTGTTGATACCGCCGTTGATGCAGGCAGCTTTACCACCCTCGTCGCCGCCGTTCAGGCCGCCGGTCTGGTCGAAACGCTGAAAGGCGAAGGCCCCTTCACCGTCTTCGCCCCCACCGATGAGGCTTTCGCCAAACTGCCGGCCGGCACTGTCGAAGACCTGCTGAAGCCGGAAAACAAAGACAAGCTGACCTCGATCCTGACCTATCACGTCGTCCCCGGCAAAGTGATGTCGACCGACCTGTCCGAAGGCCTGAAGGCCGCCACCGTTCAGGGTGCCGAAGTCACCATCACGCTGGAAGGCGGCGCCAAGGTTGACGGCGCCATGGTCGTGACTCCGGATATCGAGGCCACCAACGGCGTCATCCACGTCATCGACACCGTAATCATGCCGCCGATGTAAGGATAACGGCGACGGCTAGGGGATCATTCTCCTAAACGTCACTTTAGTATCCTTGGCGCGCTTCATCGAAGCGCGCCATTTTCATGTTGAGAACAGAGTTGTCAGTGGACGTCTCTTACGTACCGCAAAGGCTTCTGACAGGCTCAGCCCAAGCGCCTATGTTCAACTCTGATTGTCGAGCGCATCACCAAGGCGCTTCGCCCTCGGCCAAGCTTCGGCCAAAGACGTTCTCTCGGTGCCATTTTAGATTGGCAGGATGGGTATAGTTGCGCGTGTCAGCGGGTCTGATCAGCTTGCCACTCGGCGGTAACAATCGTCCAACAACATCGGATGGCACCTTATTATGTGAAACGAGGATGGTTTCACTGTCGTCGGCCACCGAGATAAGGCCCCGATCGAACATCCAGTGCAGCGTCCCTGAAAGTGCCAAGCCATTTCGCACTGAATCGCTGCCTTGGCTTTCAACCGGCCGAATATGCGCGGCCTGAACTTCGGGTCGCCCCCCGCCATTTCGCAGCATCAGCCCCGACATTGCGCAGCGATATCCATAAGCCTCTCTGACTTTCCGGCGAAATGCGATCTCGCGATAAGGCCTGCGCGTCAGTCTCTCGACAACAGGGCGCTCGAAAATCTGCGCACCCTCGTCAATGGCATGACGAGCGGGATCATAACGTTGCGCTTCAATTGCCTCCAACTCTTGCGGCAATCCGCGATTCACGATCCGCACGAAATCCGCCTCAGGCAACCGACGCACGGCAAGCTGCACCGCCCCACCTGATAACGGCGTCCCGTCCGGCGCCGTCAACGCTGCTTCCCATGGCCGTCCATTTTCAAGTCGGGGCACTTCATAATCGAACGGCAAGTAGCTGCCCGGTTCAATCATCGCAAGGTAACGCCCTTCAACACCGGGCTTCGGTATCACACGTTCAATCTTGGCGACCGCAAAATAGCCGCGCGGGCCAGCCTTCACCGGTTCGTAATAGACAACCCAATCACCAACCGCTTCCATCACAGCCTTAAGATACGAGCGCGGAAAGTCATAAACGACATCCGGTTCATCTTCGTAGATCGAGTCAGCCTTGTGCAGCAGGACGAGCTTTACCATCCCGCCAGGAAATCGTCATACGCACAGATTGCAAGGACTATCTCCTGTCCGGCCACTTCTCGATACCCGTCGACACCGCGATCCGGGAACGCCTGCTCGCGCAATAGACAAGATGTCTAAGCGCACCCCCTTTTTCTTTTCCGCCCTCCGCGCCATGCTGCCCGCAACAAACCGGAGACGCCCCATGAAAACCGCTCTCATCACCGGCGCCGCCCGCGGCATCGGCCTTGCCACCGCTCACCGCTTCCTTGCCGACGGCTGGCAAGTCGCCATGCTCGACCGCGACGAACCCGAACTGATGCAGGCCGCGAAAGGCCTTGAAAACGCCGCCCCCATCCTGGCCGACGTCTCTATCCCCGACCAAGTTACCACCGCCATCACTGACACCCTTTCCCGCTTCGGCACCATCGACGCGCTGATCAACAACGCCGGCGTCGCCGATTTTGGCCCCATCGAAGATACCACCTTCCCCCGCTGGCGCCGCGTGATGGAAACCAACCTCGACGGGATCTTCCTTATGACCCAAGCCGCCACCCCGGCCCTCAAAGCCAGCCGCGGCGCCATCGTCAACATCGCCTCCATCTCGGGCCTTCGCGCCTCTACCCTCCGCGTCGCCTACGGAACCTCCAAGGCCGCCGTCATCCAGCTGACCCAGCAACAGGCCGTCGAACTCGGCGAATACGGCATCCGCGCCAATTCCGTCTGCCCCGGCCCCGTCCGCACCAAACTCGCCATGGCCGTCCACTCCCCCGCCATCATCGCGGCCTATCACGACGCCATCCCCCTGAACCGCTACGGCGCCGAATCCGAGATCGCCGAGGTCATCCACTTCCTCTGCTCGCCCCGCGCCTCCTACGTCACCGGCCAGAACATCGCCGTCGATGGCGGGTTCGAGGCGACAGGCATCGGCCTCCCCGCCCTTCGCTCTTAACCCACCGCGCGCTGAAACCCCCGTTTCCGCAACACCCCCCAAACCCGATGTATCCTGCGTGGCGCAAAGGAGACCGCCATGCACATCGCCCATATCGCCCTTGACGACATCAACGCCGACATCCTGCCCCGCGACACCCTGGCACTGCGCACCGGTTTGATTTCAAAGTGCAAACGCACCGGCAGGGGCATTCGGTTCTTTGGCAAGAAAGCCCGTGCCCCCAGCATCGTGGCCAACATCTTCGACATGGTGGAATGTGGCTGGGAAGGAGGGGGATTAGTTCTTAGGGTAAAGGTCTGGGCGAACCCGGTCGGTGTCTGCCAGCCGAGGCGCGCGTGTGGGCGTTCGGCGTTTTAGACTATGCGCCAGGTCGCAAGCGTGCTGCGGGCATGGTTCAGGGACGGGAACAGCGTCTCGTTCAACAACTCGCCATGCAAGCGACCGTCAAAGCTCTTAATGAAGGCATCCTGTGTTGGCTTGCCCGATGCCAAGTAATGCCGGTCGACATTGCGGTCGTCGCCAAAGGTCAGTATCGCATTCGAGGTGAACTCGGTGCCATTGTCGCTGACTGGGGTTCTTGGCTTGCTCCTCTCCAAGCCAGAAAAGCGTAGCGAAAAACTCTAGCTTCAAACGGTCCTGTTTGTGAGGATCGGATTCCGTAAAGCTCTGCCTTCAGGCCGTCCAACATCTAGGTTTGGATTTCCTGTAGAACAGCCTTGGCGCGGTATGTGGCCTGGTCAAGCCGCAGGAAGGTCGAAGATAGCTCATGACCCCCGGCTATGGTGTGAATTGAGGGCAACGCGCTCTAAGCGAATGGGTATGATCAGAACTGAGTCAGGATATTCAGAAACACCCCTTTGTCATCCGCAGTCAGATCGGTCAGATCGTCCGAGAAAGAGCCGAAGTTATAGCCCAGTCCGATCTTGGCATTCGGACCGATATTCCGATAGGCGGTCGCCAGAAATCCGGTTTCCGACAGTCCGGCATTTCGTGCCTCCAGATGTCGACCTTCGACCAACAAGTCCCATTCATGGGTCATGTGATAGCGGGCGTTCAACACGATCAGCGCGGCATCGTTCTTGGAAAGCGGCGTCGCGGCATCCGGCGCGCTTTCCGAAAGACGAAAGCCAAGCTTGCCGCCCAACGTCCAGTGCGGGCCGACCTCATAGGTGGCGTCAAGCGAAACAACATGGCTTTTCTGCCGCGGACCGGGATCGTCACTTCCATTTACGCGCTGGCCATACATGTCGTGCACATAGGTGTAGCGGGCTAGAAAATTCAGCCGGTCATTATCAACCGGGCGATAGGCATAGCCAAACGACACCCGGGCATATTCGCCATCCGGGATCGATGCGCCATTCGACTGTGTGTCGGCAGCATCAAGTGTGAACAAAAGCCGGCGCGCATCATCGATCTTGTAGTTGGCAGCGCCAGACAACAGGATGGTATCGGCATCGGCATTAACGCCATCGCGCAGACCGCGGTCACGGATCACTTCGATCCGGCCCTTTGCCGTCAGGTCAGCGCCGCTATCGTAACGCAAGCCGAAAGAAAGGCCGCGGCGGTCAAAATTCCCGGCAGGGTCGCGAACCCGGCCCACATCAATCGCGCCGGTGAAGGACAGCGCCGAGGTGACGTCGTAGTCCACACCATAGGACTGGGTCAGAGACTTGTGCGTGCCAAACATGTCATAGGTGTTCTCGCTAAAGATCCGCAGGTCTTCGGTCACCGGGCGGCTTGCGCCCGCCACGATGCGGCCCTTGTCGTTGCCGTTCTGCGTCACACCAGACAGTTCGCGCCCTGGGTCCAGCTCGTATCCCAGATAGGCGGTGCTCCCTGCGTTTTCATAGCTTACCAACGCACGCCCCCCTGCACCCGCAGTGCCGCCCGACACCTCGGCTTCTACGGACCAACCGCTTCCAAACGACAACGCAGCTCCGATTCCGCCACGATCATTGCGGTCAAGCACGCCTGATACAGAAAGCGTGGTCTGGCCGAAGAGATACCAGCTAAAGGCTTCGCTCTGCTTTACGTTGGCTCGCACGGCAAGGTCGGTGCGGCGGCCGTTGTCATCGGCGTCTGTCGGATCCGTGCGGTCCTCATGCACGAGGCCAACCGACCATGTCAGCCGCTCTGATGTCTTCAGGGACGCCTCCACCAGCGCCTCGTCAAGTCGTTTGCCGTCGGCGTTGCGGTAATGCTCGGCGCGCATGCGGAACGAGAGGCGCTCGGTGAGTTCGGCCTGCGCTTCGATCCCGGCCAAATCCTCGTCGGCGGTGATATTGTGATCAAGCGTTGAAAAGCCTTCGGTCCTCCGTTCAGCCCAAAATCCGACACTGCCCTTGCCGGATAGGCCCAGATCACCAAAGCTCAGTCGGCCCTCAAGGCGGGCCGCTTCACCTGTGCCAGCACTCGGCGCATCGGTGATGATGGTCAGCCCGCCGTCTGCGGAATAGGCGGTGCCGAAACCGGGGCCTTCCGTTTCGGCGTATTCCATCTCGACCCAGCTCTCCTTCCCGATCACCCAGCGCAGGTCGGCGCCCGTCGCCGTCTGATCGGCCGCGTCGGTCTGTTCGACCATGCCGGTGACGCCCAACCGGATGTCGTCGGTGACCCAGACCTGCGCGCGAGCGCCATAAGCCATACCGTCAACGTCACCCGCAGTGGGGGTGAATTCGTATTGCACCACAAGTCGAGATTCCGGCGACGTGCCGGGCGCGGGCGTCACGACGCCTCCGCTTGGCGTGCTGCCCGAAAGCGGTGCCGACAAGGTCACGACGCCTTGCATATAGTTGATGTTGTAATCACGACCTTCCACCAAGGTCCGCCGCTCAATGACGCGGCCGGTATCAGGATCGCGCCGCTCGATGGTCAGTGTTTCGGAGCCGATCGAAATGTCTTGCCGCCGTAAAAAGTAGACCGAACCACCGGTGCCAAGAAACACCTCTCGCCCGGGCAACTGATCGGGCTGCGCGGCATAAGCGCCAAGGGTGACGCGGGCCTCGCCCCGGCCTGTCTGCGCGGGCGCTGTATAAAGACCCGACAAACCATAAAGGCTGCGCTCGTTTCGCAGGTATTCGGTGCCGGTTACCGGCGCCTTGCCGTTGCCCCACATCAGATAACTTCCGTCGCGTTCCGCCCGAAGGTAGAACTTTCCATCGGTGGGTGCATCCTGGCGGAGTTCGCTGTCATCGCCGTATGTCGGAAAGGCCAGATCCGGGTCCAGCCGAGCGATGACCCCAATCGGGTCCTTGCGGTCAAAGTCGCGGAACAGGTCTTCCAGCGGCTCTTCTCCGGTATCAGCCGAAGATGTTATGGACCATCCTGTCGCGGTTCTGCCTTTAGTGTAATATGCTAAGCGGCCGCGGTTCCAGCTCTCGCCCTTTTCTAGCCCGGAAAGTGTCTTGCCATAGGTCAGATCGGCGGTGGCAACGGTGAACCATTCGGTCTTTGGAATGCTGATGACTGGAGTGATCGAGATGTTCTCTCCCCCGCCGATAACGCGGACGGGGATCGTCGCATCGCCCACGGGCAAAATCCGCTGAAGCACAAAACTTCCATCAGCATCGGGACGGATGGTCTCGCCAAGGGCGGTGACCACGGCGCCGGGGGCCAGCCCGCTGCCTGACACTGTTACCGCGCCGCCGGTGACGGGAATGCTGCGGCGCGCGGCGCGGTCGATGCCTTCCTCCTCGGCCGATGCGTGAACACGGCTAAGGTCGATCAAGGTGGTTTCGTCATAGCGCCCGCTTGCGTCATAGACGCGCAGCACGGCAGCCGACCCACCACCCTTGGGCAGGGAAAGAGTTGCCTCTCCGTTGGCATCGATCGGCATCACAAGGATAGCACGCCCGCCGGGGTCGTTCAGATCATAAACAATCACCTCGGCCCGGCGGATCCAACCTGGATAGTTTGTGCGGCTGCGCACCTTGGCCATACCAGAGGCAACGGCAACGACTTCAAGGTTCAGTCGCGGGCGAACGCCAAGTCCATCCGCTGTCACGCGGACGTCGGCGCTGCTGGTAAAGGCAGGCTCAATACGGGTGACCGACTCGGCGACCGCAGCATCACCCGCAACGGTTTCACCACCGATAGAGATGGCGAACCCGTCTTGCCCAAGGGCGGGCAATGCAGACAAGGCGGTGGTCATCAGGGCAAGACGAAGGGTATGACGCATGGACATGACTGGCTACTCCCGCCCTTTCTGCACCGATTTTTGGATCACCAGCTGATACGTTCCCGCCGTGATCCAGGCCTGTCGGAGGGCGTTTTCAACTGCCCGCAAACGCTTCATCGCATCACTTTCGGCTTCACCACGGGCGATCACATAGGTCAGGTAAATCACCGAAGGCGTCTTGCGGATATTGCGTACCAACTGGCGGATGCCTTTGGTGAGCTCTTCGCTCGGCTTCGCCGTTCCTGGCTCGAAGGCCGAGTCGGTCAAGTCGATGTCCACCCGATTGCCCTCTTGCAGGGCAAAGTTCATTTTGGCCACCTTGCCAGCCGTCAAACGCAGGGTGCGCGGGTTTTCCGACGCGACCATCAGGCCTTGCGGCAAGGTACGGGCGTCCAGCTTCAGCGTGAAGTTTGACCCTTCGCGCAAGGGCAGCGCGGCGCAAGGCACATGATAGCGACCGAACTCGTCTGTGGTGATCAGCAGGCCATTCACCGTGGCAAGCCGCACGCCGGCTATGCCCGGCTCATCCGTAGGTTCCGGCTCGGTCGGCGCTGCCAGCTTGCCCCACTTATCCAGGAAAATCTCTGGATTGCTCAAAGCGGCGCGGGCCGGATCAGGATCCTGAACACCATTGCCGTTGCGATCAAGGAAGACTTTGCCGATGACGTCCGAACAATCGAACACCGCTTCGGGCACCACTCGCAACGAGGCTGTCGCTACGTTGGTCACCACTTGCGCCAAATTGTCCAGCATGAAGGTTCGATTGGTCAGCGTGCCGGGGTCAACATCCGGGCCGACCCTTGCCTGCAGCGTGATAACCAGCCGCCCGCCAGCCACAAGGTCACGCGGCCCCCAGGTAAGACGGTTCCCCTCCGCCACGGGTTCTGATGCCGTGCCATTCACTCGGGCCGAACCGGGAGTATAGGAAAGCCCAGGCGGCAAGACATCGACAAAGGTCGCGTCGGTGTAGGCGATGGTGGTGGCGTTCTCGAAGGTCAGAGTAAAGGTAACCGTTTCCCCGACCACAACAGATGTGCGGTCCGCCGACTTTGACGCCGACATCAGGCGCCCTACACCAAGGGTGGTTACGGTCGGGTCATCAACCGTGTTGCCGTCGGTATCATTGCCATCATCCGAGACATCGGAGACGGGGGTGCCATTTGGTGCCGTCGCCTCCACCGTGACGGTGTTCGACAGGCCGCCGGTGTCGATCATGGCTTGCGTCAGGGTCACCCCGGCGGTGTAGGTCCAGGTCTCGCCCACATCCAGCAGCGCATTCCCGTCGTCGCCAGACACCAGCAAAGGGGCCGCGTCCAGAGCCTGCACCGTGCCTGAGGCGTCGCTCAGCGTGTCAACAGGGGTCACCGAAGACAGCGTCACATTCCCGGTATTCTCTACCGTGATCACATACCCAACAACATCGCCAACAACAGGCGGCGCAGAAAGCCCGACAAGATCCGCAATCTTCACAACCGAAAGACCGGCGTCGCCGGTGATCGGGGCTGTCGTCGGGGTATCGCCGCCCGGCGCCGGGTCATCGTCTGACAGGTCGATCAGCGCCGGGCCGGCAGGCGGCGTCGCGGTGGTGGTGACCTGATTGATCAACCCGCCCGCGTCGATATCCGCTTGCGTCAGCACATGGGTGATGCGCCAAGTGCCGGTTTCACCGGGCAAAAGCGTGCCTTCAGCCGAACCAAGGCTGGCCGAGACAAAGGCCGGCACAGGCGCGGGCAGCAAGGTTCCATCGGCGCGGCTCAGCCGGTCGGCCAGCGTCACGCCGGTCAGCGTGACCGTGCCGGTGTTGACGACCGTCACCTCGAAGATCGCCGCCTCATCCACTGCCGTGCCAATCGAGACAAGCGTCTTGGTGGTGTCGATGCCGGTCACCGGGGCCAGGATCAGGTCGGTCGGGTCGTCCTCTGTATTGCCGTCGGCAGGGTCGTCATCCGCGCTGCGGTCGCTGACCGGCACTCCGCCGGGGCCGGTGCCGCGCACAACGGCCGAGTTCGACAGGCCGCCCGCGTCGATATCCGCCTGCGTCAGCCTATGCGTCACCGTCCAGCTGAGGCTGCCACCCGGAGCCAGTGGGTCAGAACCCGTGGCAAGCACGGGGCTTGCCGGCAGCACGGTGCCGTCCCGGCGGGTCAGGTTGTCGGTGATGGCCAGCCCCGAGAGCGTGCTGTTGCCGGTGTTGGCGGCGGTGATCGTAAAGACGACCTGATCGCCGACAGCCGCGCCGGGCGTCGTCACAACCTTCGTCACTGTCAGTTGCGGCGCAGACGGCACTTCATAAACCGTGGGGTCATCGCTGCTGTTGCCATCGCTGTCGATGCCATCGTCCGACACATCCGTCACCGGCGGCCCAGATGGCGGCGCGGCCGTGACCGATGCGCTGTTCGACAGGCCGCCCGCGTCGATATCCGCCTGCGTCAGCGTCCGGGTGGCGCGGTAGGTCCAGACCTCGGCCACCTGCAGGCGGCCATCGCCGTCGTCACCCGAGATCAGGGCAAAGGGCGCGTCCAGCGTGACCGGCGTCCCATCAAGGCGCTGCATCGTGTCGACAGGCGGCTGCGGTGTCAGCGTGACAGTGCCGCTGTTGCGCACCGTCAGGGTAAAGACAAGCGGCTGACCCACCACCGGGGCCATCGGCGCAACGGTCTTGGTCACCTCCAGCGTCGGCCTTGGCGCCGGGCCAGGTGTGACCAGCGTCGCCGTATCGCCGACCAGCGTGCCATCGGGCGCGCGGCCAGACACAGCGGCGGTGTTGGTCAGACTGCCACGGTCGATATCGGCCTGGGTCACCGTCACGGCAAAGCTGCAGGGGGCAGAGGTTTCCCCAGGCGCCAGACGTGCAACCGCGCAGGACAGCGCCGGCGCCATCGGATCAGTCACCGACAGGCCTGTCAGCGTGACCGTTCCCGTGTTGGTCACTGCCAGACGATAGCTGACCGCGCTTCCCACCGGGCCAAAGGGCGTCGGCGTCGCGGTCTTTTCCAGTGTCATCGCCGGGTTGGCCTCCGGGATGCCGACGCTGGTGCTGCCGGTGGCACTGACCAGCCCGCCCGCAGGCGTCACACCGGTGACAGCGGCGGTATTGATCAGGCTGCCACGGTCGATATCGGCCTGGGTCACCACATAAGGCGCCTCGCACAGCGTGCTCGCGGCGGGTGCAAGCGTTGCCGCCCGGCAGATCAGGCCCGGAAGCATCGGGTCCGTGACCTCAATCGCGCGCAGCGTCTGGTTGCCACTATTGGTGATGGTCAACCCAAAACGCACGGTTTCGCCAACCGAAGACACAAAAGCAGGCGTCGCCGATTTCACCAGCGTCAGCGCCGGATTGGCGCTCACAAGGACGGTTTCCGTCACCGCATCCGATACAACAGGCGTGCCACCGCCATAGGTCGTTTCGGCATTGGCCTCATTCACCACACGGCCTGCGTCAATATCCGCCTGCGTCACAGTGTAGGGCGCACTGCAGGTAACGCTTTCGTCAGGGCGGAAGTCGGGGTCAGAGCCAGAGGGGGTATAGCACGTCACAGGGCCAATCAGGCTGTCTTGCACCACAACCGGCTGCACAAAGGCACGGGTTCCAGCATTGGTGACGACAAAACTGTAGTCGATCACGTCGCCAACGGCGGCAAAGTTGTCCGTCGTGGCGGTCTTCGTCATGGACAGCAACGGAACACCGCTGTCAGGAACGGTTTCCGACACACGCGGGCTGTCGGTCGGCCCGCTGCTGGCCGTGGCAAGGTTGGTCACAACCCCAAGGTCCACGTCATCCGCCGTCACAGTATAGCTGCCAGTACAGGTCAGCGTGGCGGCGGGTGCCAGCCCGCCAGAGGGAACGGCAGGGCAGGACACTGCCGGGATGCGGTTGTCGGCCACAGTGACCGGGCCGGTCAGCGTGATGTTGCCGGTGTTGGTCACCACATAGGTGTAATCCACCACCGCGCCGACCACGAACTGCGCCGCCGCCACCGATTCCGCCGTTTTCACCAGCGATAGCGCCGGCGACTGCACCGCAGGAATCGTCACGCTGTCGGGCAGGCTGCTGACCAGCGTTTCGCCAAGCGGGCTGCTGGCCGTGGCCGAGTTGATGATCTCGCCCGCGTCCAGATCGGCCTGCGTCACACTGTAAATGCCGGTGCAGGTCAAGGTGGCGGTCGGGGCCAGCGGACCGGCAGGACATGTGATGCTGCCCCCCGCCCCAGTGATCAGCGGATCGCTCACCGCAAACGGACCGGGCAAGGTCACATTGCCCGCGTTGACCAGCACGAAGTCAAAGGCCAACACATCGCCCACCGCGTCAAAAGCAGGGCCAGATCCGGCAGACAACCGCTTGTCCAGCGTCAGCGCAGGCGCGGCAGGCAAGGTCAGTACCACCGCATCATCCTCGGTATTGCCATCCGCGTCATTGCCGTTGTCGGTTACATCGGTCAGCGCCGCGCCGCCCGGCGGCGTGCCGGTGACAACCGCCGTGTTGCTGATCCCGCCCGCATCCAGATCGGCCTGCGTCAAAGTATAGCGCACATCATACGAGGCAACCTCACCGGGCAGAAGCGTGCCTTCGGCAGACCCCAGCGAGGCGCCAAAGAACGAAGGACCAGAGGTCAGCGCCAAAACCGTGCCATCCGCGCGGGTCAGCGTGTCGCTGGCAATCCCACTTGCGGTAAGCGTCGTGTTGCCCGTGTTGGTAACCGTGATGGTAAAGCCAACGGTCGAGCCAACCGTCACCGGCGCGGCAGACAGGGTCTTTTCGCCCTCGATCCCCGGCACGGCGGTCAGCGGCACGCGGGTCGGATCATCCGTGCCGCCCGGCACGCCATCATCAGACCGGTCGCGCACGTCGGTGCCATTCGGGGCAGAGGCCAGCGCATCGGCTTGGTTGACAATGCCGCCCGCATCGATATCGGCCTGTTGCAGCGCATAGCTTGCGCTGTAAGTCCAGACCTCCGCCGGGTCCAGAACGCCGACCGTCGCCCCATCGCCGCCCGTCAGCACCGGGCCAGAAGTCAGCGTCAGAACAGTGCCATCCGCGCGCGTCAACCGGTCGTTCAAGGCCACCGACGACAGCCGCACGTTGCCGGTATTTTCCACCGTGATCGCGAAGGTAACCACCTCCCCCGCACGCGGCGGAGCAGAAAGCGCAGAGCTGTCAGCGGTCTTGATCACCTCAATCCCAGGCGTGCGTGTCAGAGGGGTAACCGTGGGGTCAGACCCGCCGATGCCGTCATCATCCGAGACATCGGAGACGGGGGTGCCATTTGGTGCCGTCGCCTCCACCGTGACGGTGTTCGACAGGCCGCCGGTGTCGATCATGGCTTGCGTCAGGGTCACCCCGGCGGTGTAGGTCCAGGTCTCGCCCACATCCAGCTGCGCATTCCCGTCGTCGCCAGACACCAGCAAAGGGGCCGCGTCCAGAGCCTGCACCGTGCCTGAGGCGTCGCTCAGCGTGTCAACAGGGGTCACCGAAGACAGCGTCACATTCCCGGTATTCTCTACCGTGATCACATACCCAACAACATCGCCAACAACAGGCGGCGCAGAAAGCCCGACAAGATCCGCAATCTTCACAACCGAAAGACCGGCGTCGCCGGTGATCGGGGCTGTCGTCGGGGTATCGCCGCCCGGCGCCGGGTCATCGTCTGACAGGTCGATCAGCGCCGGGCCGGCAGGCGGCGTCGCGGTGGTGGTGACCTGATTGATCAACCCGCCCGCGTCGATATCCGCTTGCGTCAGCACATGGGTGATGCGCCAAGTGCCGGTTTCACCGGGCAAAAGCGTGCCTTCAGCCGAACCAAGGCTGGCCGAGACAAAGGCCGGCACAGGCGCGGGCAGCAAGGTTCCATCGGCGCGGCTCAGCCGGTCGGCCAGCGTCACGCCGGTCAGCGTGACCGTGCCGGTGTTGACGACCGTCACCTCGAAGATCGCCGCCTCATCCACTGCCGTGCCAATCGAGACAAGCGTCTTGGTGGTGTCGATGCCGGTCACCGGGGCCAGGATCAGGTCGGTCGGGTCGTCCTCTGTATTGCCGTCGGCAGGGTCGTCATCCGCGCTGCGGTCGCTGACCGGCACTCCGCCGGGGCCGGTGCCGCGCACAACGGCCGAGTTCGACAGGCCGCCCGCGTCGATATCCGCCTGCGTCAGCCTATGCGTCACCGTCCAGCTGAGGCTGCCACCCGGAGCCAGTGGGTCAGAACCCGTGGCAAGCACGGGGCTTGCCGGCAGCACGGTGCCGTCCCGGCGGGTCAGGTTGTCGGTGATGGCCAGCCCCGAGAGCGTGCTGTTGCCGGTGTTGGCGGCGGTGATCGTAAAGACGACCTGATCGCCGACAGCCGCGCCGGGCGTCGTCACAACCTTCGTCACTGTCAGTTGCGGCGCAGACGGCACTTCATAAACCGTGGGGTCATCGCTGCTGTTGCCATCGCTGTCGATGCCATCGTCCGACACATCCGTCACCGGCGGCCCAGATGGCGGCGCGGCCGTGACCGATGCGCTGTTCGACAGGCCGCCCGCGTCGATATCCGCCTGCGTCAGCGTCCGGGTGGCGCGGTAGGTCCAGACCTCGGCCACCTGCAGGCGGCCATCGCCGTCGTCACCCGAGATCAGGGCAAAGGGCGCGTCCAGCGTGACCGGCGTCCCATCAAGGCGCTGCATCGTGTCGACAGGCGGCTGCGGTGTCAGCGTGACAGTGCCGCTGTTGCGCACCGTCAGGGTAAAGACAAGCGGCTGACCCACCACCGGGGCCATCGGCGCAACGGTCTTGGTCACCTCCAGCGTCGGCCTTGGCGCCGGGCCAGGTGTGACCAGCGTCGCCGTATCGCCGACCAGCGTGCCATCGGGCGCGCGGCCAGACACAGCGGCGGTGTTGGTCAGACTGCCACGGTCGATATCGGCCTGGGTCACCGTCACGGCAAAGCTGCAGGGGGCAGAGGTTTCCCCAGGCGCCAGACGTGCAACCGCGCAGGACAGCGCCGGCGCCATCGGATCAGTCACCGACAGGCCTGTCAGCGTGACCGTTCCCGTGTTGGTCACTGCCAGACGATAGCTGACCGCGCTTCCCACCGGGCCAAAGGGCGTCGGCGTCGCGGTCTTTTCCAGTGTCATCGCCGGGTTGGCCTCCGGGATGCCGACGCTGGTGCTGCCGGTGGCACTGACCAGCCCGCCCGCAGGCGTCACACCGGTGACAGCGGCGGTATTGATCAGGCTGCCACGGTCGATATCGGCCTGGGTCACCACATAAGGCGCCTCGCACAGCGTGCTCGCGGCGGGTGCAAGCGTTGCCGCCCGGCAGATCAGGCCCGGAAGCATCGGGTCCGTGACCTCAATCGCGCGCAGCGTCTGGTTGCCACTATTGGTGATGGTCAACCCAAAACGCACGGTTTCGCCAACCGAAGACACAAAAGCAGGCGTCGCCGATTTCACCAGCGTCAGCGCCGGATTGGCGCTCACAAGGACGGTTTCCGTCACCGCATCCGATACAACAGGCGTGCCACCGCCATAGGTCGTTTCGGCATTGGCCTCATTCACCACACGGCCTGCGTCAATATCCGCCTGCGTCACAGTGTAGGGCGCACTGCAGGTAACGCTTTCGTCAGGGCGGAAGTCGGGGTCAGAGCCAGAGGGGGTATAGCACGTCACAGGGCCAATCAGGCTGTCTTGCACCACAACCGGCTGCACAAAGGCACGGGTTCCAGCATTGGTGACGACAAAACTGTAGTCGATCACGTCGCCAACGGCGGCAAAGTTGTCCGTCGTGGCGGTCTTCGTCATGGACAGCAACGGAACACCGCTGTCAGGAACGGTTTCCGACACACGCGGGCTGTCGGTCGGCCCGCTGCTGGCCGTGGCAAGGTTGGTCACAACCCCAAGGTCCACGTCATCCGCCGTCACAGTATAGCTGCCAGTACAGGTCAGCGTGGCGGCGGGTGCCAGCCCGCCAGAGGGAACGGCAGGGCAGGACACTGCCGGGATGCGGTTGTCGGCCACAGTGACCGGGCCGGTCAGCGTGATGTTGCCGGTGTTGGTCACCACATAGGTGTAATCCACCACCGCGCCGACCACGAACTGCGCCGCCGCCACCGATTCCGCCGTTTTCACCAGCGATAGCGCCGGCGACTGCACCGCAGGAATCGTCACGCTGTCGGGCAGGCTGCTGACCAGCGTTTCGCCAAGCGGGCTGCTGGCCGTGGCCGAGTTGATGATCTCGCCCGCGTCCAGATCGGCCTGCGTCACACTGTAAATGCCGGTGCAGGTCAAGGTGGCGGTCGGGGCCAGCGGACCGGCAGGACATGTGATGCTGCCCCCCGCCCCAGTGATCAGCGGATCGCTCACCGCAAACGGACCGGGCAAGGTCACATTGCCCGCGTTGACCAGCACGAAGTCAAAGGCCAACACATCGCCCACCGCGTCAAAAGCAGGGCCAGATCCGGCAGACAACCGCTTGTCCAGCGTCAGCGCAGGCGCGGCAGGCAAGGTCAGTACCACCGCATCATCCTCGGTATTGCCATCCGCGTCATTGCCGTTGTCGGTTACATCGGTCAGCGCCGCGCCGCCCGGCGGCGTGCCGGTGACAACCGCCGTGTTGCTGATCCCGCCCGCATCCAGATCGGCCTGCGTCAAAGTATAGCGCACATCATACGAGGCAACCTCACCGGGCAGAAGCGTGCCTTCGGCAGACCCCAGCGAGGCGCCAAAGAACGAAGGACCAGAGGTCAGCGCCAAAACCGTGCCATCCGCGCGGGTCAGCGTGTCGCTGGCAATCCCACTTGCGGTAAGCGTCGTGTTGCCCGTGTTGGTAACCGTGATGGTAAAGCCAACGGTCGAGCCAACCGTCACCGGCGCGGCAGACAGGGTCTTTTCGCCCTCGATCCCCGGCACGGCGGTCAGCGGCACGCGGGTCGGATCATCCGTGCCGCCCGGCACGCCATCATCAGACCGGTCGCGCACGTCGGTGCCATTCGGGGCAGAGGCCAGCGCATCGGCTTGGTTGACAATGCCGCCCGCATCGATATCGGCCTGTTGCAGCGCATAGCTTGCGCTGTAAGTCCAGACCTCCGCCGGGTCCAGAACGCCGACCGTCGCCCCATCGCCGCCCGTCAGCACCGGGCCAGAAGTCAGCGTCAGAACAGTGCCATCCGCGCGCGTCAACCGGTCGTTCAAGGCCACCGACGACAGCCGCACGTTGCCGGTATTTTCCACCGTGATCGCGAAGGTAACCACCTCCCCCGCACGCGGCGGAGCAGAAAGCGCAGAGCTGTCAGCGGTCTTGATCACCTCAATCCCAGGCGTGCGTGTCAGAGGGGTAACCGTGGGGTCAGACCCGCCGATGCCGTCATCATCCGAGACATCGGAGACGGGGGTGCCATTTGGTGCCGTCGCCTCCACCGTGACGGTGTTCGACAGGCCGCCGGTGTCGATCATGGCTTGCGTCAGGGTCACCCCGGCGGTGTAGGTCCAGGTCTCGCCCACATCCAGCTGCGCATTCCCGTCGTCGCCAGACACCAGCAAAGGGGCCGCGTCCAGAGCCTGCACCGTGCCTGAGGCGTCGCTCAGCGTGTCAACAGGGGTCACCGAAGACAGCGTCACATTCCCGGTATTCTCTACCGTGATCACATACCCAACAACATCGCCAACAACAGGCGGCGCAGAAAGCCCGACAAGATCCGCAATCTTCACAACCGAAAGACCAGGAACCGGGCCTTCGACAGATACGGTCAGATCATCGGTTGCCGTGGGGGGGGTGGTGCCAGACGGGCTACCCGCCGTAACGCTGACGGTATTTGCCAAAGCGTTGCCGGCATCAATATCGGCCTGCGTCACGGTATAGGTGGCGGTGAACCGCACGGCGTCACCTGGGGCTAGGCTGTCCCAAACGCCGTTCGCCGCCGCATCGGTGCTGCCACCGGGCAGGCCACCGTCGGTTTCCAGCGCGTCGCCGCCCAAAGCAAGTGCCACGGTCCCAGCGGCCGAAGTATGGCTGTCGGACGGTGTCACACCTGTCAAGGTGACGTTGCCGGTGTTCGTTACAATGTAAGTATAGGTGATCGTATCGCCCACCACCGCATCGGCGGTGATCGAGGCAGATTTCTCGACCGTCATCGCAGGCGTGCGGGTACCGGGGACGGTGGCACTGTCGGTCGCCGGACCGGGCGGCGTAGGCAGCGGCACCTCAGGCGAGGCGACAGAGGCAATGTTCGTGACTTGGCCCGCGTCCATGTCGGCCTGCGTCACCGTGTAATTCGCAGTGCAGGTCACGAAAGCGCCCGGGGAAAGGCCGGTTGCCGGCAGCGGCCCGCACGCGATGGTGCCGATCTTGTCATCAGTCACTTGGGGCACGTCGCTCAGCGTGATGTTCCCGGTGTTGGCCACCGTAAAGCGGTAAGCCAGAACATCACCTGCGGCGGAAAATCCGGGGGTCAGCGCCTCTTTTACCAGGCTGAACGCAGGTTCATGTTCCGGACCCTCGGCAAAGACGGAGCCTTCGTCAGTGACCGGCGCTGCGCCGGGGTTTGCGGGCTGGCCCGTAGCGATGGCGGTGTTGGTAAATCCGCCCGTCACTGGTGCTGTGCCGTTCACCCGGTCGATATCGGCTTGGGTGACCGTGTAGGCGAAGGTGCAGTTGTCATCCGTCTGGCCCGGTATCAGCGTGCCGATGGTGCAGGTCCCGGCAACCAGATCGTCGGTCACCGCGACGTTGTTGACCGTAACGTTGCCACTGTTGGTGACGCTGACGCGGAAATTGACCACTTGCCCCACTGCCACAAAGGCCGGATCGGCGCCGGGATCAGGCTCGATCACCTTGACGGTCGTCAGTGCGGGCGTGGGCGATGCAAGCGGATGCGTGGTGCTGTCGGTCTGTGTCACCGTGGCACCCTGCGGATCAGCGCCGGTTGCCGTAGCTGTGTTGGCAAGCACCTGCGTGTCCAAATCGGCCTGTGTTACAGTGTAGGTGCCACTGCAGATGGCAGCCTCGGTTGGCAATAGGACAAGGTTTTCGGGCACAGGCGCGCCGCGCAAGGTGCAGGCCAGAGCGGGGATGCGCGGATCGCTGACAGTAATCCCTGAAATGGTCTGGTTACCCGAATTTGTGACGGTGATCTGATAGCTGAGAACATCGCCCACAGCAGCAGGGCTGGGACCTGCGGCCACGGTCTTGTCAACGCTCAGCGCGGGGGTTTCGACGGCAGGAACCGTCGCGTCGTCACCCGGAGAGGCGACGGCAATCTCGTTTGCAGTGCCGGGCGCGAAAACGGTTCGGGCCACGGCGTTGTTGGTCACAAAGCCGCGGTCCACGTCTGCTTGTGTGACGGTATAATCAATCGTGCAGGTATGCGTCACGCCGACCGAAAAGATACCAAGAGACGCCGGACGGCAGATGAAGGCTCCGGCCTTGTCATCGGTCACCGTGATGTCACCGGCAAAGCCTGCGCCGCCCGAATTGGTGACAAGATAGCTGTAGCCGATCACGTCACCGACAGCATCAAAATTGGGTGTGGTCGCGGTTTTCACCAGCGACAGCGCAGGATCGGCGGTAACCGGATATGTCACCGTATCAGGGTTCGATGCGACCGGAAGGCCTGCGAAGCTGCCGCTGGCCGTTGCAGTGTTGGTGGTAGAGCCAAGGATAATGTCGTTCGGCGTGATCGTATAGTTGGCCGTGCAAGTGACAGTGGCGGTCGGAACAAGGCTGGCAACGGCGGGGCAGCTTACAGCCGCCAAATTGTCGGCAATGGTAAAGGGGCCATCGACGGTGACGTTGCCAGTGTTGCTGATCACATAATCATAGGAAAGCACTGTATCGACGTCGAACAGGTTCGGCACCGCGCTGCGCAACTGCTTGTCCAGCGACAGCGAAGGCGTGCGCACCGACGGCACAGTCACGCTGTCAGGGGCAGAGGTAACGGGGCTGCCGCCAAAAGAGGTGGCGGCTGTCGCGGTGTTGGTGATGCCGCCTGCGTCGATCGCCGGTTGTGTCGCGGTCCATACCTGCTCGCAGACGGCGCTGGCGCCGGGCGTAAGGCCGGGCGCTGCGCATATCAGGCTGCCGGGGATGCGGTCATCGGCGATGGTCACGGGCGCCGTGGTGGTGACGTTGCCGATGTTAGTGACAACATATTCATAGGTCAGCACGTCGCCAACAGAGTCAAAGGAGACCGGCGTCCCCGCCTTCAGCCGCTTCTCCACCTGCAATGCAGGCAACTGGCTGGCTGTGGCGGTTGCGGTGTCGGTGTTCGACAGGGCAATGGTGGTCGGATCGCCAGGGTTACGCGGCACCACCGGTTGGGCCGCACTGGCCGTCGCGACGTTCACCACATTGCCTGCGTCCAGATCGGCCTGCGTTATCCTGTAGGTGGCTGTACAGACATACGTTCCCAGCGGCGCTATTCCCGCCGCTGGAAAGACCGGGCAATTGACGCGGGCAATACGGTCATCGGCCACACTGATCGGCGCCGTCAGAGTGATGTTGCCGGTGTTGGTGACGGTGTAGCTATAGCTGACGACATCGCCGACCGTATCAAATGTGCCGCCCCCTGTGATGACCTTTGCCACTGTCAGCGCTGGAACCTGCGCCGGGCCGGGAATGCTGACGGTGTCACTATCGGCCACGGGCGTGCCGGTGACGGCTGCCGTTGCCGCCACAGTGGCGGTGTTTGACAGGTTGCCAGCATCGACATCGGCCTGCGTAATCACGCGGCTGGTCGACAGCGGTGCGCCACCTTGGCAGGTTGTGGCCACGTCACCGGGCAGCAGGCTGCCCACAAGGCAACTGAACCCGGTGCTCGGATCTTCCACCGACACGCCGTTTAGCGTGACGTTGCCCGTGTTGGTGACGGTAAAGGTCCAGATCGCCGTGCTGCCGACGCCGCCGAATGGACCAGCGGCAATCTTGTCGATCTCAACCCCCGGGACGCGGACGGGGCCAGTGGCTGTGGCAGTGGGAGACAGCGGCGCAGGCGAAGTGACCCCCACAGGTGGGGTGGCACTGACAGTGGCGGTGTTCTGCACGCTGCCGTTGTCGATATCTGTCTGCGTTACAGAGTATGAGCGGCCATCCAAGCAGCTGCTGTCACTGGCACCGGGGGCAAGGGTCGCAATGGTGCAGACCGGGCCGGGTGTGACCAACAGTGGATCGTTTACCACCACATTCGTCAGGGTGACATTTCCGGTATTGGTGACGGTCAGGCCAAAACGGATGCTGTCGCCAACGGCGGCAAAGCTGTCCAGCGCCGCCTTGGTGGCAGTGAAGGCGGCAACGCGGGCCGGACCGGGTACGGTGACGCTGTCTGTCAAAGTGCCAACATCGGCCTGCGTCACGCTCGCACTGTTGATGATTGACCCGGCATCAATATCGGACTGGGTCACGGTATAGGGAAACTGGCATTGGGTCGAAGTGGCGCCCGGCGCAATGCTGGCGATGGTGCAGCTATAGGCGGGGTCAAGCGCATCGGTGACGGTGAACCCGGCAAGGGTTTGATTACCGTCATTTGTCACGGCGATTGTGTAGGTGATCAGTTCCCCGGCGGCACTAAAGTCAGTGCGGCTGGCCAGCTTTTCGATGCTGGCGCTTTTCAACGGGGCCGCGGGGTCTATCGGCGTGGTCACAGTGGCGGTATCGGTGGGTGCACCGCCGCCTTGAGTTGCGCCCAGTGCGCTGGCGGTGTTGACGATCTGCTCAGCGTCAATGTCCGCTTGCGTCACCGCATATGTACCGGTGCACTGTGCGGTCGCAGTCGGTGCAATGGGGCCGAGGGTGCAGGACAGACCCGGGATCAAGGGATCTGTCACGGTAGCGGTTGTCAGAGTCACATTACCAATGTTCGTCACAGCGAAGGTATAGGTAAGCACTTCCCCGACAGCCGAAAAATCGGGGGGGCCGGATTTCACCAGCTCCAGCGCCGGAGATTGCGTGGCAGGCACCACCTCGATGGAGTCGGGCGAGGTGATGGCCAGCGTGACGCCGCCTGCCGTATAGGGGAAGGACGCCCGGGCGGTATTTTCAACCTCGCCTGCGTCCAGTTCAGCCTGGGTCGGGGTAACAGTTGCAGTACAGCTGAAACTGTCGCCCGGGTCCAGCACAGCTGGCTGGGCCGAGCAATCGACAGCCCCCGCGCGCGGATCGGTCACTGTGATCGGCTGGTCGGGCAGCAGGATTTGCGTGTTGCCGCTGTTGGTGACCCGAAGATCATAGGGGATCACGTCGCTCGTCGCGTCCACCGAGGCAAGACCTGCCGTTTTTTCCAAAGTAATCGCCGGGTTGCGGCTTGGCGAGATCGTGAAGCTATCTTGGTTCGACGTCGTGCCATTGGCACTTGCCGTCGCCACGTTGATCACAACCCCAGCCAGAATATCATCTGCCGTCAGGGTATAGGTGCGCGTACAGTTGACCGTCGCTCCGGGTGCGATTGGCCCGGCGGCGCACTGGAAGGTGCCTGCCCGGTCATCGGCAACCGTAACCGGCCCAGCCAGCGTGACGTTGCCGCTGTTTGTGACCTCGTACCTGTAGGTGACCACCCGGCCAACCCGATACTGCCCTGCATTAAGCGAAGGCCCGGTCTTGTCGAGCGTCAGTGCCGGGTTGCGCACCGCAGTCACCGTCACGCTGTCTGGCGCCGAGGTGATCGCAGCGCCGCCACTTGCCGGTGTGCCGGTGGCTGTTGCCGTATTGGTGATGCCGCCCGCGTCCAGATTGGCTTGTGTGGTGGTCGAAGTGGCGGTGCAGATCAGCGTCGCGCCGGGCGCAAGTGTGGTCGCAGGGCAGCTGACGGTCGTGCGGTCATCAGTCACTGAAACCGTGTTCAGGGTGACGTTGCCCGTGTTGCGCAAGACATACTCATAGCTGAGCAAGACACCCGTCGCCGAGAACGAGGAGGGCGACGCAGGAGCAAGCCGCTTGTCCAGTGTCAGACCTGTGGTGATGGTCGCGTTGAGCGTATTGGTATCCTGCCCTGTCGCGACAACACCACCGACGGTGATGCTGGCCGAAGCAGTGTTGATGATGCTGCCACGGTCGATGTCAGCCTGTGTTACAGTGTAGCTGGCGTTGCAGATCACTGCAGCGCCGGGCGCAATGGTGCCTGCAGGGCAGGTGACAGGCGCGAGTGGATCGGTCACAGCAGGGGCAGCGGGCCATGTGACGTTGCCGGTGTTGCGCAGCGTGATCGTGTAGGGAACCACCTGTCCGACTGCGTTGAAGTTTGCGGTCGTGGTCGCCTTGTCCACCGTCATTGCGGGGGCGGCAGCGGGGCCAGTAAGGCTTACCGTATCGCTGGCCGTCACGGTTGACCCGGTGGGCGAAGTGCCACGCACGGTGGCGGTGTTTACAAGGTTCGTTCCGGCAGCAAAGGCATCTACATCCGCCTGACGCACAGTATAGCTGGCAGAGCAGCTCAACTGGGCGTTCGGTGCAAGGCTGGGGATGGTGCAAGACAGGCCCGGCAGGCGCGGGTCGGTCACAACCACGTTGGTCAGGGTGACATTGCCGGTATTGGTCGCACGGAACGTATAGGGTACGGTGCTGCCCACAGCGCCGAAAGCAGTCGCAGTTGTCGCCTTGTCCAGCGACAGCAACGGGTTACGCACCGGCCCGGTAAGGGTGACACTGTCGCTCAACTGCCCCAGCGTGCCGAAATCCGGCGTTCCTGCGGCACGCGCAATGTTGGTGACAGAACCATTGTCTATATCGACCTGCGTCACGGTGTAGACCCCGGTGCAGATGGCGGCATCCGGGGTTGGGCTGCCAAACGGCACCGCCAAAATCGTGGTCTTGTCACAGGAAACCGTCGCGATCTTATCATCCACGACCGAAAGGTTGCGAATGGGGACCGAGCCGATGTTGGTCACGACATATCTGAAGGTCACCTGCTGTCCGACCGTGGAATAGGTGGTGACGACTGGCTGCGTGGTCTTGTCCAGCGAATAGCCCGGCGCAACCGTTACGATGTCGCGGTTTGTCAGGGTCGACCCAATCCGGAAGTCCCAATAGTTGTCGTTGGGGTCACGATCAAAGACCTGCGTGGTGGTACGGCCGGTGGACAAGATATTTGCAAGAAGGCCCGGATCAGTCGAGGTGAACCAGCCCGTGTCCAGCGTGTTGTTCCCGAACCCTGTGCCGAACCCAAACGACGTCAGGCCATCATTCGAAGTACTTTCGGTACGGATGGTTGACCAGTTGCCGACATTGAACCCATTCAGGATCAGCGAGATGTCGTTGAAGTCGAACTGCCCCGCCTGGGTATCACCGTCATACGCCGTAAACCGGATATAGACCTGCGCGATGCCGCCACCGAAATAATCCGAGCAGCTTGAAAAACCGCAGTTCAGGCTGATCGGGCTGTTGATGGTAAAGGGGTTGCCCCGAAACTGTGCCGGGGTGCCGGTGTTTTGATAGCCTTGAAAGGCACCGGTCGGATCCGAAAACTGATAATACGCATTTCCGTTGACGCCGACCATGACAATAGCCACACCCCCGGCTTGGGGGTAATCGGCCGGAAGCACCAAGTTTGTGCCTGGAACCGTGCTGGTAAAGGTTGTTGCGGCACCTTCTTGCGGCAAGGATATCAGCGCAGCCGCACCCAGAACGCCTGCAGCCAGCCACGACCGGAAATGGCGAACGGATTGCTTCAGCGGCTTGAAAATATCGTTCCGCATTGAAGCACTGCCCTCATTCAACCCACTCAGCCGAGTTCTCCACTACAACCCTAAGCACTTCAAGTGGCGATTGAAAGCTCAACGCAATGAAAGGCTCAAGGATGCTTCCCTACAACAATCCTCATGTGCATCATTAAAGAAAACACTCCCCGAGCAAAGGGGGAAATTCTGTCGATCCGCAGCGGTGTCGCCCCGGCCGCTCCTCAATAAGACGTCACGCCGCAGCCTTCGCTCTCTCGCGCAGGATCATGAGAAACGGCTGACTCAGCGCATCGCGGGCAGAGGGAGCTCAAGCTTGTCTTTCGACCGGACCAGAGGCGGCCGCGCCCGATTGGCCCGGATCCGGCGCCCAAGTCCCTTGATCGCGGCACCGGCCTCCCCGCCCTTCACTCTTAACCCACCGCGCGCTGAAACCCCCGTTTCCGCAACACCCCCCAAACCCGATGTATCCTGCGTGGCGCCAAAACGGAGACCGCCATGCAGATCGCCCATATCCCGCTTGACCAGATCAACGCCGACATCCTGCCCCGCGACCGCAGCCTGCCCTCAGCCGAGGAACAAGACGACCTCGTCCGCTCCATCGAAACCCTCGGCCTCCACACACCGATTGAGGTCTTCGGTCTGGAAACCACCGCTGACCAGCCCTGCCCCTATGGCCTCATCTCGGGCTACCGCCGCCTCACCGCCTTCCGCACGCTCGGCCGCGACACCATCCCCGCGCTCCTCCACAATCCCGAAACCATCCACGCCGCCATGGCCGCAATGGTGGCGGAAAATGAGGTCCGCTCCCCCATCTCGCCATGGGAGAAAGGCCGCTTCCTCGCCCGCCTGATCGAAGACGACCGCTTTGAAAACATCGAAACCGCGCTCACCGCGCTTTACCCCTCGGCCACCCGCTCCCAACGCCTGCGCCTGAAAAACTGCGCCCTCGTGGCCGATACCTTCCACCGCCGCCTGATGACACCCGAGCGTCTGACGCAGGCCCAAATCGACCGCCTCGCCGCCGCCCTCCGCGCAGGCGGGGAAGAGGCGATCTCGCTCACCCTGCGAGCGGCCTTTTACACCGGCATCACGCTAAACATGCAGATGCAACACCTCGCCACCACGCTCGACGCGATCTTTACCGAGGAACCACCCGCCGCCCCCAACACCCCCCGCCGCGCGCCCCGTCACACCCTGACCCTGCGCCCCGGCCTGATTTTAAAGCGCGAACGCGAACGCACCGGCTGGGTCATCCGCTTCTACGGCGAGGAGGCCAAATCACCCGGCCTCGTCGACGACATCTTCGACATGGTGGACATGTGGCTGGGGAGGAGGGGGTAGGGGGCTGCTCACGGTAACAAACTTAAAGTGGACTTGATGACTCCTAGTGTTAATCGCGAACTTTCGTCGCTGTTTGGAAGTGAACCTCAGGTATCCGTGAAATGGAACTTCCTCAGGAAGTCTCGGTCGATAGTATTGAAAATCTCAACGAACTCACTTCTTGGATGTAATCCGAATGCATCTTTGAGATCGTTTTTTCCTGCTGTAGCGCTGACACCGTTTGATAGAAGAAATTCCCAAATAATACGGACGATATATGCATCGTGATTGTAACCTTCATCGCGCGCACCTGACACCATAAGGGATGTAATTCCGTAGAATGAAATTACTTCTTCAAGTTTAATAATGCCAGAAGTCGACTTTCGCGCGAGATTAGGTTCCAAACACCCAAATAGAACCAAGGAGTATAAGCATTCTGGCCAACCCCAAAGTTTTCGTTCAAATAGCTCAGGCGGCACCAGAGCTAATCTACTCAGCATTTGATTTACATCGCGAAGCGAGACATCTCTGGCTTTGCAGACTAGGCCAAGATGCTTAGGGAACTCTTCAATTGCTACTTTATTTATCTCCATAGCACTCGCCATCTTTTTGAAATATGGCAACACCAAAGGAGAAGCGCTATGATCATTCGCACTTTCAGGAAGTTTTAAAATAAGGGAAATAAATTTCCGCAAGTACCGATCAGAATCGATGCCAGTTCCATATCGTGCCGAAACACTGTGCTTCAGTGCTTCAAGATTTACGCCCAAAACAAAATGCACATTCGGAACGGAGAAGAAGTGTTTGATTACTTCCAAAAGGGATAAGGCATAATCCGGCCGACAGCGGTCAAGCTCGTCAACAACAACAACCAGCGGCCTTATTTTTTCGCCCGCTTTCAAACCTAATTCCGTAAGTTCGACAATCGCCCCACGAAGCTGCTGCATTGCTGCCCGTCTGCCATCCTCTCGCGCCCAAAACGCTTCGGCAGCCTTCTCGATCTCTTTACTACTAGCTTCTGCGATTGTGTCGATGACTGGTCCCACAAACTCGGTTACACCACCGGTAGCAGCTGCTAAGCCGACACGCGCGACTGGTCGCGCAAGCCTGCTAGCAGCCTTCTTAAATTTATTCCATGTCTTTCTTTCTTCCTTTGCGGGAAGCCGGTCACCAATTGCAGAAGTGAGCGCAATCAGCGGATCATCCATAAAATCATTGGCAAAAGCGTCAAAATAGACTGTGTTAGCTCGACCGCCGTTTTCTAAGGAGTGCGCCCCGACCCAGCGCTTTAGAAACCAAGATTTGCCACTTCCCCACATCCCGTCCAATGCAATGACCAAGGGGTCGTCAATCCGCTCAACAAGATCGGATAGTGCTTTTCCTGTTCCAAGCCGATTGAAAGGGTCTTTTTCGCCGAATCCTTCTTTATAGAGTTCGACATTCTGATCAGGGGGGAAAAGCTTCATTGGAATTCCTAGCTTGGTCAATGAGTCGATAAACAACCATAAGCTGCGTGAAGTGACAAGCTTAGCAAGCGTAGGTCGGGGCTTGCCCCGACGCTTTCCCCATCAAGCCGCCCCACATTCCCACCCCCTGTATGTCGCGCCTCCCCCGGCTCTCCCCCCTCCCCACCTCCAAACCCTAAAAAACCGTTAATCCCCGATTCCAACCCATTGATTTCGCAAACATAAAAAAACGTCCCCGACGGGGACGCTTTGGGGCGATGAAAAAGGGCGGGGTTTCCCCCGCCCTGATCGGTCCTTTTTGCGGCCCCGACTTGGGATCAGTGAACCACTGCCACCTGCGGTTTTTCCCGGCGGCTCGGCACCACCCGGTCCCCGATGACCAGCCCCTCCGGCCCGGCCGAGACCGAAACCGTGGACCCGTCCATCACCTCGCCCGCCAGCAGCATCTCGGCCAGCGGGTCCTGCAACTGCCGCTGGATGACCCGCTTCAAAGGCCGCGCCCCGAACACCGGATCATAGCCTTCCTCGGCCAGCCAATCCTTGGCCCCCTCGGTCAGTTCCAGCGCCACCTTCCGCGCCGCCAGCCGCTTTTCAAGCCGCTTCAGCTGGATCTCGACGATGCCGCCCATATTCTCCCGCGTCAGCCGGTCGAAGATGATCTGCTCGTCCAGACGGTTCAGGAATTCCGGCCGGAAATGCGCCCGCACCGCGTCCTCCACCTCACGCCGCGCCCCCGCCGCATCCGCCCCATCCGGCAGTTCCGACAGGCTCCGCGCCCCAAGGTTCGAGGTCAGGATGATCAGCGTCTGCTTGAAGTCCACGACACGCCCCTGCCCATCGGTCAGCCGCCCGTCATCCAGGACCTGCAGCAAAACGTTGAACACATCCGGGTGCGCCTTCTCGACCTCGTCGAACAAGACCACCTGATACGGCCTGCGCCGCACCGCCTCGGTCAGCACCCCGCCCTCGTCATAGCCGACATAGCCCGGAGGCGCCCCGATCAGACGGGCAACCGAGTGCTTCTCCATGAACTCCGACATATCAATGCGAACCATCGCATTGTCGTCGTCAAACAGATACTCGGCCAAAGCCTTGGTCAGTTCGGTCTTGCCGACGCCGGTCGGGCCAAGGAACAGGAACGAGCCCAGCGGCTTGTTCTCATCCGAAAGCCCCGCCCGCGACCGCCTGACCGCGCGCGAAACGGCCTCGACCGCCGCCCGCTGCCCGACAACCCGGCGCCCAAGCTCCTCTTCCATCTTCAGAAGCTTTTCCTTCTCCCCCTCCAGCATCTTGGTGGTGGGAATACCGGTCCAGCGCTCGACGACTTCGGCGATCTGCTCGGGACGAACAGCCTCGGAGACCAAAGCTTCGCCCTCACGCGCCTCGGCCTCGGCCAGCTTCTTCTCAAGCCCCGGAATCTGGCCATATTGCAGCTCGCCCGCGCGAGCAAAATTGCCCTCACGCTTGGCCTGCTCCAATTCGGCCCGGAACTTGTCCAACTGCTCTTTCAGATCGCGGGCCTGCTCCAGACTGTCACGCTCGGCTTGCCACTTTGCCGTCATCTCGGCCGACCGTTGCTGAAGGTCGGAAAGCTCTTTTTCCAGCTTTTCCAGACGATCGACCGAGGCCGCATCATCTTCCTTCTTCAGCGCCTCAGACTCGATCTGCATCTGCAGGATCTGACGATCCAGCTGATCCAGTTCTTCGGGCTTCGAGTCCACCTCCATCCGCAACCGGCTGGCGGCCTCGTCGACAAGGTCGATGGCCTTATCCGGCAGGAACCGGTCTGTGATATAGCGATGCGAGAGCGTCGCCGCAGCAACAAGCGCCGAGTCCGAGATCCGAACCCCGTGGTGCAGCTCGTACTTTTCCTTGATCCCGCGCAGAATGGAAATCGTGTCCTCGACCGTCGGCTCTTCCACCATCACAGGCTGAAACCGTCGGGCCAAGGCCGCGTCTTTCTCCACATATTTGCGGTATTCGTCCAAGGTGGTCGCGCCCACGCAATGCAACTCACCCCGCGCAAGCGCCGGCTTGATCAGGTTGGCCGCATCCATCGCCCCATCCGATTTGCCCGCGCCAACCAGAGTGTGCATCTCGTCGATGAACAGAATGATCTCGCCCTCGGCGCTGGTCACTTCGGACAAGACCGCCTTCAGACGCTCCTCGAATTCACCGCGATATTTCGCACCGGCAATCAGCGCGCCCATGTCCAGCGCCAAAAGCTTTTTGTTGCGCAAGGATTCCGGCACATCACCATTCACGATGCGCAGCGCCAAACCCTCGGCAATCGCAGTCTTACCCACGCCCGGTTCGCCAATCAGCACAGGGTTGTTCTTGGTCCGACGGCTCAGCACCTGCATGGCGCGGCGAATCTCTTCATCGCGGCCAATGATCGGGTCAATCTTGCCAGCCTCGGCCGCCTCGGTCAGATCCCGCGCATATTTTTTCAGCGCATCATAGCCCTGCTCGGCACTGGCCGTATCCGCCGTGCGCCCCTTGCGAATGTCGTTGATGGCGGAATTCAGCGCCTGTGGCGTGACCGCACCCTGATCCAGCGCCTGCTTGGCCGCACCCGGCACCATCGCCATCGCCATCAGAATCCGCTCGACGGGGACGAAACTGTCGCCCGCCTTCTTGGCCAGCTTTTCCGCCTCATCCAGCACTTTCACCAGCGACGGGTCGGTATAGGGCTGGGCATCGCCCGACACCTTGGGCAATTTCTTCAGCGCCAGTTCCAACGCATCCTGCACGCGCTTCGGCTCACCGCCCGCGCGGCGGATCAGGTTCGCAGCCATGCCCTGATCGTCATCCATTATCGCCTTCAGCAGATGCTCGGCTGCCAGTTTCTGGTGGCTTTCCCGCATCGCAATCGTCTGCGCAGCCTGAAGGAACCCGCGCGACCGCTCCGTGAATTTCTCCAAATTCATCGGCATTCTCCTCTTTATGAAGCACCGCTTGCCTTCGCCCTAGACAGGCACGACGGCTCCGGCCTTGACCTCAATGTGGGGTGCTCGAGCCATTGATGCAAGATTGCAACAAGCGCCCGCCGGCGATTCTTTCCCCGCCAAAAAGACGCATCCCCATCCGGCTGCGGGGCAGACGCACAAAGCCCTCAATGGCGCAAAGCCAAACAGGCAAAACGGGCAGCCCAAACAGGGAATCCTTGGTGCGGGAATCCGACAGTTGACGGATCGCTTCGCTGACCTCGCCAAAGCCCCTGCGCTGAACGTTTTGTCGTGGACAAGCCCATTCGCTCCATTCCCAGCGTCGCGTGACGAAAACTTGCCGATCCAAGCCGACGCCGTCGGCAAGTTCGGGCCAAGGCCCGTGAACCTTCCGGTTTCAGGGTTGCGGCGCGCAATCCGCATGCTCAAGGTCTGAAAAAACGTGGGCCCCGAGCAGAAGGCCCCATCCCCAGAAAGGGCCATACCGTGCAAGATCTGTTGCAACCGCTGATTCACAAGGCCGCCGTTCAGGACATCGCGGTGCACATCGCCCGCTCCGGGCTGTCGATCGGCGACGAGGCCGAACTCCACCTGCTGGCCGAAGATTGTATCGGCGTGTTCGCCCTTCGCCATCGCCGGCTTCTTGGCTTCATTCCCCGCCGCGTTTCAACACTGATCGGCGTCCTCGGTCCGCAAGCCGGGGCGATTCTGACGCCTGCCGTCGAGAATGGCGAACTCCTACGGGTCCGTATCGTTGGCCTTACCCCCGAACATCTGGTCACAGCGGGCGGACGCCCCGAAATCCACATTTCGGTCTGGGGCGATCCCCGGGTTCTTCCCGCCGCAAAACAAGGCCCCCAGCGTCCTCTCCCCGCCTGATTCCATTTTCTGTCTGAAAATATCCTCGGGAGGGGGCCTGGGGGAGGGCAGACAGCCCTCCCCCTCTTTTTTCAGACTTCGGGGCGGGAGGGCAGACAGCCCTACCCTGTCCTGTGTAGATCAAGCAGCTGGCTTCCCGTAGCGCACAAAGGCAAAAGCGCTGCCATCGGGCGCCCAATTGGGAACATTCATCGTCCCTTGCCCGCCATTGAATTCCATCAGCCGGACCCTGTCGCTGCCATCCGGATTGCCCCGGCAAATCGCCACAGGCAGGTCTGCCGGATGGCCCGTCGTGCCCGGCGGATAGGCCAGCCAGATCAGATGCCGGCCACAGGGCGATGGATGCGGAAACCAGTTCACATGGTCATCGGCAAACAGTTTCCGCTGACCGCTGCCATCCGGTGCCATTACCCAGATCTGGGCATGCCCGTCCCGGTCGCAATTGTAATAGATGGTCTTCCCATCCGGCGCATAATCCGGCCCGTCATGATGCCCCTCGCCTTGGGTCAACCGCGTCTCGCGGCCCCCGGCAACCGGCATGCTATAAACATCAATCACCGTGCTGCCCGGTCTGACCGCCACATAGGCCAAACTCGCCCCATCAGGCGACCACCCATGCCACCAGCTGGGCGCGGCCAAAGAGACCAGCGTCGGCTTCCCACCTTCGGCCGGCACCAGATAGATTTCCGACCCCAACCCACGCTGATGGGAAGAAATCACATAAGTCCCGCCATCCGGCGAAATCCCGTGATCGTTGTTCAGCCTGCCCACCCCGCCCAGATCAACCTTGACCAACTCCGGCGCGGACAGGGGCACGCGGTACAAATGCCCGCCGCCATTCACCAAAAGATACGTCCCGCAGGGCGACCAGTTCGGAGCCTCGATATGGTCGTCGGTCTCCAAAACCACCCGCGCCACCCCGCGCTCCATATCCCAGATCTGAAGAGAGGATCTCATTCCTTGACCTTTGGCGTCAGCAGACGCTTGGGCCGCAGCGCCTCGGCTGCCTTGAACAGGCTGAAGCTTTGATTGACATAGTTCACCACCCCCGAAACCTTGTTCAGATAGGCGCTCAATTCCGGCGTCTTCTCGGCCTCCACCACCTGCACCGGGCGGCTTGGGTCTGTCCCCTCAAACTGGCAGTAGAACAGCGGCTCACCCCGCCGCAAGATCAAATCCTTCTCCGGCTCATGCCATTCAAAGGCCCACATCAAGGGCCGCGGCCAGACGTTCAGCGGGAAACGCCCGCCAAAGATCGTCCCCGGCATCGGGTCGCGTCGGTAATGCATAAAGGCCGAAATCTGGGTCACATAAACCAATTCATCGGCGATAAAGCAGTAGGGCAGCAACATCTGCACCGTTGGCCGGTCCGGATAGCGCCACTCGGCCTCTTGCACCAAGGTCATCACTTCCGACAGCTTGTTCGTTCGTACCGCGCTGGCATTTCCAGCCTTGTTCACCAGAACCGCCTTGCCCTTTTCATCGCGCTTGAACCCCAGATGAATGTCATAGGGGCATTTCACCATGAAATACCGGCTTTCCAACTGGATCACCGCCGGACAACGGCTGGCGCTTTTCGCATGGGACTTGTTGGTCTGGCGAAAGCTCACCCGCTCGGGCGCGTCAAACAGCACCGCGCGTTTGTCATCCATCAAGAACCAGCCAATGGTCAGCGGGCCAGAGCCCGGCCCATCCATCGGCTGCTCAAAAGTAACGTTAAAATCCATGCTCTGCCTCGCGGGTCTTTTTGATGTCATGCGCGTTTGCGGCAGAGTCCGCCTTTCCGGCCAAGCCGTCAAGAAAAGCCTGTTCCCCGCCACGGCTTAGGCCGCGCCCCGTCACCCCGGCGCATCGGTTTACCCAAAAGCCGCCAACCCAGCCTCTGCCGCGCCAATCAGTCCCGGCACGATCCCGCATTCCGCAGGCACCACCAGCGGCGCCTCTGTCTGGCGCAGGATGACCTTCCGCACAGCCTGATCCAAGGCCGCGATCAACCCACGGTCATTGGCCAATCCGCCGCCCACCGGCACCACTGACGCCCCGATCACGTTCACCACCATCGCCAAGGCCGGCGCAATCAGCAAAAGCCACTGCGCCACCGTGGCCGAAGCCCCGGCCTCGCCCGCATGCCAGGCCGCCAAAATCTCGGCTGACCCCGCCTCACCGTGGACCAACTGCCGATACAACCGCTCTAGCCCACGCGCACCGCAGACCGCATCGACACACCCTCGCAACCCGCAGCCACAGGGAAAATCATAAGGCGCGGCCAAGATCGGCCCATGCCCCCACTCACCGGCAAATCCGCCCGCGCCCTGCACAACCTGCCCGTTGATCACCAACCCGCCGCCAACGCCCGTGCCCAGAATGACGCCAAAGACAATCCCATGCCCGCGCCCAGCCCCCCGCTTGGCCTCGGCCAAGGCAAAGCAATCGGCATCGTTCAAAATCAGCACCGGCAGGCCAAGACCCGCCGAAAGCTCATCCGCCAGAACCCGGCCATCGGCACAGGGGATATTCGCGACCCGAATACGCCCCGTTTCCGGCGCTACGATCCCCGCTATCGAAATGGCCACGCCCTTCAGATCGCGCCCACGCGTAAATCCCGCCAAAGCCGCCAGAAACGCCGCGAAATCCTGTGTTGGCGTCGGCACATCGCCCAAAGGCGTGACCGCGCGCCCCTCGGCCAAAGCCGCCTTGATCCGCGACCCTCCGATATCGAAACTCAGGATCATCCGCACGCCCTTTGCCGCTCTGCAACACTTCGCAGACTTGACACCCCGCGCCTCGCGCCGCAAGAGGCTGCAACCCACCCGCAAACAGGAGCTTTCCATGGCCGACGACCGTCTGATCGTGGCACTTGATGTGCCAAACCTTGTCATGGGCATGGACCTCGCCGGTCGCATCGGCGACGCGGCCAGCTTTTACAAGATCGGCCTTGGCATGCTGACAGGCGGGGGCCTTGCGCTGGCCAACGAACTGAAACAGGAACATGGCAAGCGCATCTTCCTTGATATGAAGCTCTTTGACATCGGCGCAACGGTCGAAGCCGCCGTGCGTGGTCTGGCCCAATATGACCTCGACTTTCTCACCGTGCATGGCGACCCGCAAGTTGTCCGCGCCGCAGCCGAGGGCCGCAAGGGATCACAGACGAAAATCCTTGCTGTAACTGTGCTCACCTCGCTCGACCGCGCCGATCTGGATGCAAACATGATCGTGCCCGGAGACATTCACGAAATCACGCTGGAACGCGCCGCCCGTGCGCTGGAAGCGGGGGCCGATGGCGTGATCGCCAGCCCGCAAGAGGCCGCGATGATCCGCGCCCTGCCGCAGGCCAAGGGCAAGCTGATCGTCACCCCCGGCGTCCGCCCGACCGGCGCCGCGACAGGCGACCAAAAGCGTATCGCGACGCCGCATCAGGCCATTTCCGATGGCGCCGATCACATCGTCGTCGGACGCCCGATCTGGCAGCACCAAGACCCGGCCGAAGCCGCCCGCCGCGTGATTGCTGAACTACCGCCTCGGAAAGCGTAGGTCGGTGCTTGCTCCGCCTCTTTTTGAGGAAATCGACGCGATTTCTTAATATTGGGTAAATCCCAGAAGACAACCCACTGATTTCATTGACATAAAAAAACGTCCCCGACGGGGACGCTAATTGTCATTGATATCGCGGTCCCAGATTTTGACCTGCGTCTCTCGCACGCCCATGGTCCGGCGTAGCCCATACCATGCGGCCAGCGAGGCCAAGGCAAAGACCAGCAGCAGGGCAGGTAAGCTGCCCCCCAGCAGCCCGACCCCAAGACCGGCCCCCACGACGACGGCCCCGATTGCGAATCCCAGAAAGATATAGCCCGGCGCAATGACTTCCAGCACGCCCAGCGCGAACCCCGCCACGATCCAGACCCACCAGACCGCCCACATCAGCCGCGTCCTTTCAGCATCTTGAAGGCATCCGCAAAGGCATCCAAAGCCTGCGCCGGCACAAGGATCGTCTGCTTGCCCGTGCCTGAAGCAACCTTGGACAGCGCCTCGACCTGAGCCAGCGCAAGCTGATACTGCGCGGCCTCAAGACCGGACTCCTTGATCGCGACCGCAATGGCCGAGGTCGCATAGGCCTCGGCATCGGCGGTTATCCTCTTGCCCTTCGCTTCCTGCTCTGCCGCATAAAGCGCCGCATCCGCCGCCAGTTCCACTGCCCGCCGCTTACCCTCGGCCTCAGTCACCTGCGCCCGACGCGCCCGTTCGGCATTCAACTGTTGCAACATCGCGGCCCGCGTCGCCTCGTCCAGATTGACGTCCAGAATCTCGGCCCGCGTGACCTCCACCCCCCAGTCATCAACCATCGCCCGCACCTGCTCACGCACGCGCTCAATCAGTTGCGCCCTGTTTGACTGGACCTGATCCAACTCCAGCTTACCAATCTCGCTGCGGACAATCCCGGCAACCGTGGTCGCAATCGCGGCATCCACATCGCGGATACGGTACACGGTCTTTTCCGGTTCGGTGATGCGGTAAAACACGCTGGTCTCCACCTTCACCAGCACGTTGTCGGCCGTAATCGCATCTTGGCTGGCGTTCGGCAGCTGACGCTCAAGGATCGATATCTTATGCGCGACGCGATCCAGAAACGGCACCACAAAGTTGATCCCCGGCCCCAACACCGATCTCAACCGCCCAAATCTTTCGACAACATGCTTTTCAGACTGCGGGACAATCCGCACCCCAAGGAAAATGCAAAGGATGATAAAGAAAGCGATAGCAAGAAATACCGCATTACCACCGATCAATTGGTTCAATTCCATTCAAGAAACCCCACTACTCAAAGACCCATTGGAACAACATGGCCCTTCCCGAACAGTCGCGCAAGCAACGGGATGAAATTGCGAAGTTCCAGAAGATCATCGGAGTATCTGCACTAGATTCGTGCCTTCCTGAAACTTTCTCCCGATCAAAGCTAATGAAAAGAGAGAAAATCCCAAAGAAACTCTTCAGAGCCGAAACAATTGCTAAGAAATCCCGCTCCATTCGATGCATCAGTTAAGAAAGCACTCCTGCGCGAAAGGTTCTCCCATGAAGGTTGTTGTTCTTGGTTCGGGCGTCATCGGCACAACCACGGCCTACCAACTGGCCCGCCACGGGCATGAGGTTACGGTGATTGACCGCCAACCCGCTGCAGCCATGGAAACCAGCTTTGCCAATGCAGGCGAAATCAGCCCCGGCTATTCGGCTCCCTGGGCAGCACCCGGCATTCCGATGAAAGCCCTGAAGTGGATGTTCATGGAGCATGCTCCCCTGATCATCCAGCCGCGTCCCGATCCTGAAAAGATCCGCTGGATGACACAAATGCTGTCGAACTGCACGACCAAGGCTTATCAAACCAACAAGGCCCGCATGGTGCGCCTTGCCGAATACTCCCGCGATTGCCTGACTGACCTTCGGGCCGAGACCGGTTTGTCCTTTGACGAACGCCAACAAGGCACGCTGCAACTCTTCCGCACGCAAAAGCAGGTGGATGGCGCCGCAAAAGACATTGAAGTCCTGCGCGAAGGCGGCGTGCCTTTTGAGGTTCTGGATGTGAATGGCTGCCTTGCCGCTGAACCGGGGCTGGCCGATGCCCGCCATAAAATCGCCGGCGGCCTGCGTCTGCCCAAGGATGAAACAGGCGATTGCTTCAAGTTCACCCAAGGACTTGCAGCCAAGGCTGCAAATCTGGGCGTCACCTTCCGTCACGGTGTCAGCATCGACCATATGATTACCGAAGCCGGCCGCATCACCGGCGTGGCAACGTCCGAAGGACTGTTTACCGCTGATGCTTTTGTTCTGGCCTTGGGCAGCTATTCCCCGCGTCTGGTCAAATCGCTGGGGATCAAACTGCCGGTCTATCCGGTAAAGGGCTATTCGATCACGGTGCCAATCACCGACGCTGAACGCGCACCGATCTCGACCGTCATGGACGAAACCCACAAGATCGCCATCACCCGTCTGGGCGACCGTATTCGCGTCGGCGGCATGGCCGAAATCGCGGGTTTCGACCTCAGCCTTTCGGAAAAGCGCAAGCGCACGCTTGTCCATTCGGTCGAAGACCTGTTCGGCGGGGCCGGCGATCAAAGCCAAGCCAGCTTCTGGTGCGGTCTGCGCCCGATGACGCCAGATGGCACTCCGATCGTTGGACGGTCGCCAATCGCCAACCTGTTTCTGAACACCGGCCACGGCACTCTTGGCTGGACGATGGCTGCAGGCTCGGCGCGCGTCCTTTCCGATATCATTTCGGGCCGCGCAACCGAAATCGAAAGCCGCGATTTGGGATTCTCGCGCTATGAAAAGGCAACACGCCGCCCGACTTCTCTGGGTCGCCCGGCACCGGCTGCCGCCTAAGCGGGCCTGCTGCCTTTATCTTGGTCCAAATATCCCGCAGGGGGGAGATGAGTTGGCACCGCCAATTCATCGCGGGGGGACGCGAAGTCCCCCCGCCTATGCTTTCCAACCGACACTCGGCGCTGCTAGACTGGGTGCATCATGCCCAGCCTGTGCCGCGATTGCCTGACCGTTCTTGATGCAGCCCCGCCGCGCGGACGCTGCCCACATTGCCGCAGCCCAAGGGTCTTTTCCCACCCCGAACTCTTCAACCTCTCCATCGCGCATATGGACTGCGACGCCTTTTACGCCAGCGTCGAAAAGCGCGACGACCCCAGCCTTGCCGCCAAGCCCGTCATTGTCGGTGGTGGGCAGCGCGGTGTTGTGTCGACCTGCTGCTATATCGCACGCATTAAGGGTGTTCGTTCGGCAATGCCGATGTTTCAGGCGCTCAAGCTTTGCCCCGAAGCGGTCGTGATCAAGCCGCGTATTTCGCGTTACGTCGAAGTCAGCCGCCAGATTCGCGCCATGATGGAAGAGTTGACGCCTTCGATTGAACCGCTCTCACTGGACGAAGCCTTTCTGGACCTGACCGGTACCAGCCGCCTGCACGGGGCGCCTCCTGCCGTTCTGCTCGCCCGATTGGTGAAACGGATGGAGGAAGACTTGGGTGTTTCCGGCTCTGTCGGGCTTTCCCACAACAAGTTTCTGGCAAAGATTGCCTCTGACCTCGACAAACCACGCGGGTTTTCCGTGATCGGCGCGGCGGAAACGCAAGGCTTCTTGGCGTCAAAGCCCGTACGGATCATCTGGGGCGTCGGAACCGCCACCCAGACAGCCTTGGAGCAGGCAGGCATCCGCACGATTGCGGATCTTTTGCGATGGGACAGGGGCGACCTGACGGTGCGCTTCGGGCAGATGGGAGACCGACTTTGGCATCTGGCGCGCGGATTGGATACCCGCCGCGTCAACCGGGCTGAAAAGCTGAAGTCGATCTCAAAGGAAACCACGTTCTTCGAAGATACGTCCGACCCTGACTTGTTGGATGGTCATATCTGGCGTTTGGCCGAACAAGTATCGGACCGGGCCAAGGCAAAGGCCCTTGCCGGTCGCACCGTGACATTGAAGCTGAAGAAGGGCGATTTTCAACTGGTTACCCGGCGCCACTCGCTGCCCGACCCCACACAGGTTGCAGACAGGATATATCGTGCGGCGCGCGATCTGTTTGCCCATAGCGGTGCAAACGGCCCCTATCGCCTGATCGGGGTCGGACTCTCGGATCTTTGCCCAGAAGTGGATGCCGACCGTTCCGGCGATCTTTTGGATCCGGATGCTGGCAAACGCGCAGCAGCCGAGCGGGCGACAGATGCGATCCGGGCCCGCTTTGGTACAGACGCAATCATCAAGGGCCGGGCGTTGCGATAGCGATTAATCTTGGCCAGAGAGAAGCAGCGTCTTCAACTGTCGAAGCCCGGTTTCGACCATCTCGCGGGCAAGGTCTGGACTGTCCGCCTCGACATAGAGCCGGAATTCCGGCGCGTTGCCGGAGGGACGCATGTGAAGGATCCGCCCTGAAGCCAAGGTAATACGAAGGCCATCGGTCCGATCTATCGAGACTTGCTGGTCCCCTACACCTGACAGGAAACGTCCAAGGGCTGCGGGGTCTGCCTCGAAGCCAGCGATAAGCGCCTTGGAGCGATCTGTTGGAATGTCTTCCAGACGGTCAGTCGCGGTAAAACGCTTGGGCTCAGCCGCAACGACCGAAGACAGTCGCCCAAGAGCTTTGGCCCGAGTCAGCACTGCAATCAGCGGCAACAGACTGTCTCGCGTCCAGAGCGGGTCAAGCATGCCTGCGGGGCCGCTCGCCTTGAATCCGAGGAGGAACCCCCCGTTGGCTTCATAGCCAACCACTTTTGCCCCCGGACCAGCAGATTGCATTCCGGAAATCACATAGGGCGAACCGATGCGGGTTCTGGTGATGTGGAGAAATTTCCCACCCTTTTCGACACCAGTGTTTGAACTGACAGGGGTTACGACCTCCTTGGCACCGATCACCGCAGCGGTGATCTGGCCCAAAACATCGCCGGGCACCACGGCACCGGTTTCATCGACCAACAGTGGTCGATCTCCGTCTCCATCGGTCGATAGGATCGCATCAAGCTGATGCTTGGAAACCCAAGAATCCAATTGCTGGCGCACGGCTGCGGGCACGGCTTCGGTATCTACCGGCACAAAAGTCTCGGATCGCCCAAGGTCGATCGCCTCGCCGCCCATTGAGGCAATCGCGGAAAGCAAAAGATCACGGCTGACTGCGGAATGGGTCCAGACGCCCAATCGCAATCCATGAAGAGCGCGGTCGCCAAAAGCCTGCGTATAACGGTTCACCCAGTCCGCCCCAACCGAAGTGCTCAAGACAGTTGGATAGACTTCGTGTTTTTGCGGCGCTGATTGACCGAGAGACGCCAAAATCGCCGCTTCGTCCGATTTCGAGATTTCTCCATCCGGAACGTAGAACTTCAGCCCGTTCCGGTCGGCCGGAATATGGCTACCGGTCACCATGATTGCGGCAGCCCCCGCAGACATTGCTGCCATTGCCAATGCAGGCGTCGGCACAGCGCCACAGTCAACCGTTGCAAGCCCCATCTCTTGCGCTGCCCTTAGAACGACTTTGGCAATATCCGGCGAAGAAGGTCGCAAATCACGCCCGACCCAAAGTCCTGTTCCAGTGGGACAGCTTGACACAAACGCCCTGACATAATCGCCAACAAGTGTGTCCGTTAGCTCGACAACCAGTCCACGCAAACCACTTGTACCAAATTTTGGGGCCATGTCCGGCTCTCTTTCGTTCTAGACTTCACACCATAAGCGAAGATGCCGCAGCACGCGTATCAGTCGGGATAGGGCAAGGTTTGCGAGTCTGGGCATCGACATAAACATGCACGAAATGCCCAACCGCCGCAGCCTTTTCTTCGCCTTCGGCAAAAAGGGCCAGTTCATAGCGGATCGAGGAATTTCCCAGACGAGCCACCCGAAGCCCGGCCGTGACCATACCGGGGTACTTCAACTCGGCCAAGTAACGGCAACCGGATTCTGCGACGACACCAATGGCCGTTGATGCGGTCACATTCAACAGGCCCCTTTGGATGAGCCATTGATTCACGGTGCTGTCGAACAATTCGTAATGCACGACATTGTTCATATGTCCGTAGACATCGTTGTCTTTCCATCGCGTCGTATGGTCGACGAGATGCGGAAAATCCGCGCGTGTGACCAAGGCTGTGTCCATCTTTACACCCCTGCACGATGAGGCAAGGGCGGGCAGAGACCCTCTGCCCGCCCCAATTTGTCTTAACGTGCCAAGATAGCAGATACGACTTTGTCAGCAGCTTCTTCGGCAGACAGCGAAACCGTGTCCACAACCAGTTCCGCTGCATCGGGAGCCTCGTAGGGGCTGTCGATGCCGGTAAAGTTCTTAAGCTGTCCGGAACGCGCCTTCTTATAGAGACCCTTTACATCGCGGGCTTCGGCCACCTCCAAGGGGGTGTTCACAAAGACCTCGATGAACTCTCCATCAGCCATCAGATCACGCACCATCCGCCGTTCCGATCGGAAGGGCGAAATGAAGGCGGTCAGAACGATCAGACCTGCATCGGTCATCAGCTTTGCCACTTCACCCACACGGCGGATGTTTTCCACTCGGTCGGCATCTGTAAAGCCAAGGTCGCGGTTCAGGCCATGACGTACGTTGTCACCATCCAGAAGGAAAGTGTGCTTGCCCAAAGCGTGCAGCTTCTTTTCCACCAGGTTCGCGATGGTCGATTTGCCTGAACCGGAAAGCCCGGTGAACCAAACCACGGCGGGCTTTTGGTTCTTTTGCGCGGCATGGGCTTCGCGATTGATGTCGACGGCCTGCCAGTGAATGTTCTGGCTGCGGCGCAAAGCAAAGTGGATCATCCCGGCGGCGACGGTGGCATTGGTCATCCGGTCGATCAGGATGAACCCACCCAAATCCGGGTTGGCCCGATAAGCTTCGAACGGAATGGGGCGGTCGGTCGAGATATTGACCACGCCAATGGCGTTCAGACCCAGCGTTTTCGACGCCGTATGTTCCAGCGTGTTGACGTTGACCTCATACTTTGGCTCGGTCACCGTGGCCGTCACGGTCTGCGTCCCGATCTTCAACAGATAAGGGCGGCCGGGCAGCATTTCGGCCTCAGACATCCAGACCAGTGTCGATTCGAATTGATCCGCCACTTCGCAGGGTTCATCCGCCGTGGTGATGACATCCCCACGCGAACAGTCGACTTCGTCAGCAAAGGTCAGCGTGACCGATTGACCGGCAACCGCAACATCCAGATTGCCATCATAAGTGACGATGGACTTGACCGTCGTCGTCCGCCCGGACGGCAGGACACGGATCGCATCACCCGGACGCACGACGCCCGAGCCGATCTGGCCGGCAAAGCCCCGGAAATCGAGGTTCGGGCGGTTGACCCACTGAACCGGCATCCGGAACGCCGCATCCTGCATCCGAGACGTGTTGATCTCGGCCTCTTCCAGATGACTCAGCAGCGACGGCCCCTGATACCACGGCATTGCCGGGCTGCGGGACACGATGTTGTCGCCCTTCAGCCCCGAAATCGGAATAGGCAGGAAGCTTTCCATTCCGATCTGTTTGGCGAAATGGCTGTAATCCTTGACGATTTCGTAGAACCGCTCTTGGCTGTAACCGACAAGGTCCATCTTGTTGATGGCAAGCACCACGTTACGGATGCCCAACAGCTGCACCAGATAGCTGTGCCGCCGGGTCTGCGTGAGCACACCTTGGCGCGCGTCGATCAGGATAACGGCAAGGTCGGCGGTCGATGCGCCGGTGACCATGTTACGAGTATATTGTTCGTGGCCGGGCGTGTCGGCCACAATGAACTTGCGCTTGTCGGTGGCAAAGAAGCGGTAGGCCACGTCGATGGTGATGCCCTGTTCGCGTTCCGCCGCCAGGCCATCCACCAGTAGCGCGAAGTCGATTTCACCGGCCTGCGTACCTACCGTTTTGGAGTCGCGTTCCAGGCTGGCCAGTTGATCTTCAAAGATCATCTTTGAATCGTAGAGCAAACGGCCGATCAGAGTCGATTTGCCGTCATCCACTGACCCGCAGGTGATGAAACGCAGCATCGTCTTGTGCTGGTGCTTTTCCAGATAGGCGTCGATGTCATCGGCGATCAGCTGGTCCGCGATGTAGACGGGATCTTTCGTATCTGTGGTCATCAGAAATACCCCTCTTGCTTCTTCTTCTCCATGCTCGCCGCCTGATCATGGTCAATGGCGCGGCCCTGACGTTCGGAGGTCGTAGTCAGAAGCATTTCTTGAATGACTTCGGGAAGGGTCTTGGCCTCAGACTCAACTGCCCCAGTCAACGGATAGCAGCCAAGCGTCCGGAAACGGACCGACCGCATGACCGGCGTTTCACTGGCTTCCAGCGGAAAACGTTCGTCATCCACCATCAACAGCAGGCCATTGCGTTCGACTGTCGGACGCGGCGCGCTGAAGTAAAGCGGCACGATGTCGATGCCTTCGAGGTGGATATATTGCCAGATATCCAGTTCGGTCCAGTTCGACAGCGGGAAGACGCGGATGGATTCCGTCTTGGACTTGCGGGTGTTGTAAAGCTTCCAAAGCTCGGGCCGCTGGTTCTTTGGGTCCCAACGGTAATTGGCCGAGCGGAACGAGAAGACGCGCTCTTTCGCGCGACTCTTTTCTTCGTCACGACGCGCGCCCCCAAAGGCCACGTCGAAGTTGTACTTGGTCAAGGCTTGTTTCAGACCCTCGGTCTTCCACATGTCCGTGTGCAGACCGCCGTGGTCAAAGGGATTGATCCCTTGCGCCTTGGCTTCGGGATTCTGATGCACGATCAGCTTCATCCCGGCCTCGTCAGCAGCACGCTGGCGCATTTCATACATCGCCTTGAACTTCCACGTCGTGTCGACATGCAACAACGGGAAAGGAGGCGGCGCCGGATAGAAAGCTTTCTTGGCCAGATGCAGCATGCAGGCGCTGTCTTTACCAATGGAATACAGCATCACCGGGTTTTCGGCATTCGCCACAACCTCGCGCATGATGTGAATACTCTCTGCCTCGAGCCGCTGAAGGTGGGTCAAGTTGATTTGGGCAGACGACGGATCTGGATTTACCATTCTATTTTGCTCATTGTCGCTGTTCCGATCTGGCCGGGGGAATTACAGATTATTGCCTCTGATCCAAGAGAGTAATCGGCAGATTGGGTAGAAAGGACCGGAATTCCACCCCATCCGACGCAAAAAGGCGGCTTTCGCAGCTTTTCTTACCCGCCAGATGTCTGTTCCCGTTGTTCCGGGACTGTTGGAAAATCTTCCCTTCGGCCTTGCGCCGGCAATCGGGTCTAGCCTTTCGCACCTTGGCCCCGAGCGTAAACATCCTCGTATCGGATGATGTCGTCCTCGCCCAGATAGCTGCCCGTCTGCACCTCGATCAGCACCATCGGAACCTTGCCGGGGTTCTCCATCCGGTGCTTCGCACCCAACGGGATGTAGACCGATTGGTTTTCACTAACGAGCTTGACTTGATCCCCAATCGTAACCCGCGCCGTACCCTCGACAACAATCCAATGCTCCGAGCGATGATGATGGGATTGCAGACTCAGCGCACCGCCCGGTTTGACCGTGATCCGCTTGACCTGAAAGCGCGGACCGATAACAAGGCTTTCAAACATTCCCCACGGCCGATGATCCGTTGGAAAGCTCGTTGCTTGCGGCCGTTTCTGACGTTTCATCGCATCGACCGCTTCCTTGACGCGCTGTGCATCTTTCTTGTGGGCCACAAGAACGGCATCGGTCGTGGCAACAGCGATCATCCCCTCCAACCCAATTCCAACAAGTTCCATCCGATCCGTCTCGGACCGCAGCAAGCTGTTCTGGCAGTCAATGGCAGTGGCATGCGGTGAAACCACGTTTCCGTACTGGTCCGGCCCTGCCTCTTGCCAGACGGCATCCCACCCCCCAAGATCAGACCATCCCGCCGAAAAGGGCATGACCGAAAGAGTGTCGGCTTTTTCCATCACTGCATAGTCGATTGAAATGTCTGGAACACCCTGCCATGCGGCTGGATCCAGCCGCAAGAAGGACAGGTCCTGCTCGGCCGATGCCACAGCCGCCCGCACTGGCGCAATGAGTTCGGGGGCATGCCGCTCACAAGCAGCAATCAAAGACCGCGCCGTGAAAAGGAAAATGCCAGCGTTCCACAGGAACCGTCCGGATTTTACCATCTCTTCAGCGACGGATGCCTCTGGCTTTTCGACAAAGCGCTTCAACGCCTGAGGCGTATCGGCCTTCATCGTCGCGCCGTCGGCCAGTTCAAGATAGCCATAGCCCGTTTCCGGCCGCGTCGGCGTAATGCCGAACGTCACCATATCTCCGGCTTCTGCGCGAGGCGCAGCCGCAAAAACGGCCCGCCGGAAAGCTTCGGCATCGGGGATGACATGGTCCGATGGCGCAACAAGCATCAGAGCATCAGGATCACGGTTGAACAGGTAAAGCGCCGCCGCCAGAATCGCCGGAGCAGTATTGCGGCCTTCGGGTTCGATCAGAACGCATTGCGGCGCGATGCTTACGGCTGCAAGTTGTTCGACCATAATGAATCGAAAGTCATTCCCACCGATCACTATCGGTGGCGCAAAAGAGGATCCCGCCAATCGCTGAGCGGCCATCTGATATAGGCTGACCTCGCCCGTCACCCGCGTGAATTGCTTGGGATAAGATTTTCGAGAAAGCGGCCAAAGCCGGGTTCCCGAACCACCGCAAAGAAGAAGTGGGTGAATTTTCATGCTCTTCCCCGGATTGATCGGCAGCCCTTGCAGTTATGCCCACACAATGCCCCGGCACAAGGTCCGAAGCCTGTTTTCACCCAAGCCTTGAAATGCATCCGCTCTTTCCCTCTGGCGTCTACCTTTATTGATGGACACCCGTACCTACTGCGGAACTTCGGCAAGATACGGGCCGAATTAAAGCCAATTCGCGCCGCGTCACTCAAGCCTCTATTCGGCGGCTAGTGCTTTATCCAAACGGCCAATCTCTGCCAGCTCGGCAATCACGCCGCGCAAAAGCAAGCGGAAATCTTCGAAATCAACTGATTTTTCGACCCGTGCCTCATCCATATAAAGCGATCGGTCGATCTCTACCTGAACGGCATGAAAACCGCGCGATGGGCGTCCGTAGTTTTGTGTGATGAAAGCCCCGGCAAAGGGGGCATTGCGACTGACCCTCAGACCTGACCGCACAAAAGCAGCTTCGATCCTGTCCATGACCTCGCTGCCGACCGCTGCGCCGAACCTGTCGCCAAGTACGACCTGTGGCCGAAGAGTCCCTGGACGTGAATGGTTTTCAATGGCCTCACGCGGCATCGAATGACAATCCACCAGAACAGCAACGCCAAACTCACGATGCGACTCGGCCAAGAGATTGCCCAGCCTCGCATGATAGGGGTGCCAATAGCGGGCGATTCGATCCTCGGCTTCAATCCGGGAAAGCTTTCCGCGGTAAATCGCCCGTCCACCGGCGACAACGCGGGGAATGACACCCAAACCCGAGGCGACACGCGGGTTATGCGCGCTCCGCTCCACGCCTTCGATCACCGCAGGGTCCAATTCGTCGAAGGCGCGGTTCAGATCCAGAAACGCGCGTGGCGCACGCGCAACCATCAAAGGCGCACCAAACTGCGGCGCAGAATCGAACAATTCATCGACAAACGCATCTTCAGACGACCGGATTGCATTCCGATCAAGCACCGTGGTTTGCAGAAAGGCCGCCGGATAATCTCTGCCACTGTGCGGAGAAGAGAAAACCACCGGCGTTTCGCGCCGGGCGGGAAGGTTAAGAATATAAGCCTCGTTCTGCATCAAACCTCCGGTCGTCTTATTGTTATAATTGCCTTTCCCGATTTGCCAAACCTCCCTTTCATGTCACAACAGAACGATCTTCACGCCATTTGTCTGCCTTTACCCCCTTGCGGCCCCCTGCGACTCTGGCTATAGACCCCCGCACACCGACGCGGGGTGACCGCGCCCATTTCTTATGGGCACACATCACGCGATGGCCAGAGTGGGCGGTTAGCTCAGCGGTAGAGCACTACGTTGACATCGTAGTGGCCACTGGTTCGATCCCAGTACCGCCCACCATTCGCCGCCCCCGTTCTCGGGGGCAAATGTTTTCATCTGGCGCGTGATGCGCCGCGACAAGGGAAGGGACGACCATGAAAGTCGCCAACTCGCTCCGCTCGCTGAAGACGCGTCACCGCGATTGCCAGATCGTGCGCCGCAAAGGCCGCGTCTATGTGATCAACAAGACGCAGAAGCGTTACAAGGCACGTCAGGGCTGATGCCCGTGTGCTTTTCGTCCTTTGGGACGAGGGACAGATAAGGCCGCCACGGGAAACCGGGCGGCCTTTTCGTTTTGGCTATTTCGCTTTCAGGGGACAATGCATGGCCCACCTCACCACCCGGGAACGTCTGCTGTACTCCCTCCCCACCGCCGTTACCGTGCTTTTCCTCGTCGTAGGAGAACTAAGGGGCGCTGTCGGAGAGGGATTGGCCATCGCAGCTTTCTCTGGCCTTGGCCAGTGGATCATCCTTCCGTTAGTCGGTCGGAAATCTGCCCCCTTCGGCGTTATCCTCGACGGTTTCGTTCTGTACGGTGGCCTGATTATTGGCGGAGCCATTTTCGGCACCCTTCTCTTGGCGCCAGGATGGGGGACGATTCTGGGCGTAAGGGCCGCAGCACTGCTGCCGTTTGCGTCCGTCCTTCACTTGGCTGCAATTCTACTGGCCTTCGCTTCCTCAATAGTTCTAGTCCGCCGGTAATTCACATGCACCCAAATCCAGCATTTCGCCAAGTTCCAATCCCTGACAGCCTAAGTTTCGCACGCGAGATCGGGTTTGGCATGCTAACCATCAACGGGCCCGAAGGCCCTTTGGCCGCGCATGTCCCGTTTCACCTGTCAGAAGGCGGCACATCGGCCGAAATCCATCTGGCGCGGTCAAACCCGATCGCGCGGGCCAGCCTGCCCGGTTCTGCGCTTCTGGCGATTCAGGGGCCACATCATTACATCAGCCCGGATTGGTATGGCGCCCATTCCGAGGTGCCAGATCAGGTGCCAACATGGAACTACATCGCCGTTCACCTGCGCGGCACTCTTTCGGCCCTGCCTGCCGAGTCTCTCAGGCCCCATCTCGATGCCCTCAGCGCCGAACATGAAGGCAGGCTTTTGCCAAAGACCCCTTGGACCTCTGCCAAGATGTCGCCAGACGCGATGCCGCGCATGATGCGGATGATTTTACCGTTTCGGCTGGCCATCAGTGACGTGCAGGGAACATGGAAGTTGAACCAGAACAAGACGCCCGAAATTCGCGAACGCGCCGCCGCCGCGCTTTCAGTCCAACAGCAAGAAGCGCATGTTGAAACGCTGGCCCGATTGATGCGCGCCGTCAAACAAGGCTGAAGCGGCTCGGGTCAGTCCAGCCTCAGCCTTGCCACTGCATAGAAAAGCACCCCAAGGCTTAATCCAGCCGCAAACATGAACGGGGCGCGCAGGGCAACCTCGCGTCCCCAATCGGCTTCCAAAGCCGCAACCAGCAGCCCAGCAGCCATCGCGCCCAAGGGCATCGAGCCCCAGCCGAAGAAGCGATAGATGCTGTTCACACGTCCCAGAATCGGGGCCGGAATTCGCCTTTGCCGCCAAGACACGGTGATCACGTTCCACAGCATCGCAGCTGCCATGATGGCAAAAAGACTCGCTGCCATCGCCATACCGCTTTGGCACAGGCCGACGGCGGCATAGCCAGCCATCCAGACCGCCAGTGCAAGAAACAAACAGGCTTGCCGCCCGAAAAGGCGGATCATCCGGCCGGCCCCAAGCGAACCTGACATCGCGCCCGCTGCCGCGACAGAAAGGACCACCCCATATTCTGCGGCGGTCAATCCCAGCACCTCTTGCGCAAAAAGCACCTGAACAGTCAGCACAGCCATCGCAAGGAAGTTCGAAAGGCCAAGGATCACCGCCAGCCGCAGCAGCATCGGATCCCCTCGCATGAACCGAATCCCTTCAGCCATCGCCGCAAAGAACCGCCCAGGCGCTGCCACTTGCGGTTTCAAGGAAATCATCCACACCAAACCCGCAGCCAGAACCAAGGCTCCCAGATCAACACCGAACGGGATGGCAATGCCAATCGCGATCAGGGCACCGGCCAACGGCGGACCAAGGAACTGCCCGGTCAATTGTTCGGCGCTCCACAACTGACCATTCGCCGTTTCAAGGTCTTCCGAGGCAACAATCGAAGGCAAAATGGTTTGGGCAGCATTGTCCCGCAAAACCTCGGCCGAACCCAACAAGAAGGCAAGCCCGGCAAGAACCCAGACCGCGCCTTGAACCGGGCCAGCCAAGGCAAGCATCAAGATCGCTGCAACCAATACTGCCCGTAGCATGTCGGCCTGCGCCACAAGCTTGCGCCGATCAGTGCGATCAACGATCACACCCGCAGGAATCGCAAAGAACAGCCAAGGCAATCGGCTTGCTGCCGCCACAGTGGCAATTGCCATCGGGTCGCGCGTGAGTAACGTCGCCAACCACGGCAGGGCCAAGGCCACCATGCCATCTCCAAGGTTGGTCAAGGCACCAGCCGCGAACAACAATCTGTAATTCCGGTTACGAACAAGAAGCGGCGCGGCCATGTGGATACTCGCAATACGGTAAAGCGCCAGCATTCCTGATCATACCCTGCGCGGTCAATGCCCAAATGCCCCAACATCCAGCAGCCAACACCCTGTTTTTCCGACGATTGTTTGATTGGACAGGCCAGCAATCCGCGCCTACCATCCGCGCGGTCCAGAATGGAGAAGGCCATGCCACTTCCCCTTGCCCCCTTGCTTCCACTCGCCTTGCGGATTGGCGCGGTTGCCGCGGTCGGCTTGGCGGCAAAGCGCGCTCTGACCGCCCATAGCTGGCCCGGTCGCACCGACCAACGGGCAGAAGATGCCTTAGATGACTTGGGCGAGGGGGTGACATCCCACGCGCCCGCGGATACTCCCGGCCAGCGCAATGCCACCCTGCGAATCCGTCGTACCCTGCGATTCCGTGGCAAGACCTATGAATTCGATGCCGGGCTATTGGCTCGGCTTCGCCTGAAGGAAATTGAATGAAACTCTTCCACTCCCCCACCTCGCCCTATGTTCGCAAGGTGCTTGTCCTAATTGCCGAAGCTGGAATCGAAGGAATCGAATTGATCGCTGCCGCAGGCACGCCGGTTGCCCCCGATGCCGGCGTGATCGAACGGAATCCACTTGGCAAAATCCCCGCCCTTTGCCGCGAAGACGGGCCTACACTTTATGACAGCCGCGTCATTTGCCAATTCCTCGATTCGTCGAACAAGGGGCGCTTTTACCCCGACGGTGCAAAACGCTGGGACACGCTGACGGTCGAAGCCACAGCCGATGGCATCCTCGATGCCGCCCTGCTGATGGTCTACGAATCGCGGATCCGCCCAGAAGAGATTCGCTATGCGCCTTGGGTCGAAGGCCAATGGTCCAAGATTGATCGGGCACTGGATGTTCTTGAAACCCGCTGGATCGACCATCTGAACGGCCCGATGGACATGGGCCAAATCGCCGTCGCCTGCGCCCTCGGCTACATTGATTTCCGGCATGGCAGCCGGGATTGGCGCAAAGGCCGCCAGAAACTTGCGGCTTGGGAAGCAGCCTTCGCCAAGCGCCCGTCCATGCAGGCAACGATTCCACAGGGCTAAGATGGCATTGCCCTTGGCCGATTTCCTTCCGGTCTGGGGCTTCCTAGCCGCCAATATCGTCACGCCAGGCCCCAATGTTCTGACCACAATTGCGCTGTCGATGGGATCGGGTCGAATGGCTGGCCTTGGCTCTGCCTGTGGGGTCGGCCTAGGGATTTCGGGCTGGTGCCTTGGGATGACCCTCGGCTTCTCCGCCCTGATCGGCATTCTTCCAACCGCGCAAATCCTTTTGACTGTGGCCGCAATCGGGCTTTTGGGCTGGTTTGCCTTGCGATACTTTCGGGCGGCTTGGCTTGGGTACAAATCCCGCAGCGCCCGCTTTCCCACCGCCCCCGAAAGGGCAGGCTTTGCCACCGGATTTCGTCGCGCGCTGATGGTCAACGCCTTTAATCCAAAGGCCCTGACCTCGTGGCTCGCGATCCTTGGCCTTTTCCCGATCGCAACGGCGGAAAGCAGCGACGTCGCTCTGCTCTGCATTGGGGCCTGCGCCCTCTACTTTACGATTCACCTCGCCTACGCGCTGGCCTTTTCCACGCCCGCAGCCGCGAAAGCCTATTTGCGCGCAGGTTGGCTCTTGCAGGCCACCGCAGGGCTGCTTTTTACGGGCTTTCTTCTGCGCCTGATCCAAGAAATCCGAGTCTGATTGGCATCTTCACCCAAGGAAGCGAACAAAATTGCCGCAAACTGCGGGTTTCCTTGCAAATCTATGGGGCATGCGCCCGTTTGTCCGCTGGACGCGGGACAAAGCCTTGGCTAAAAGCCGCCCGGCAGGGTAATGGGCAACCATTGCCCCAGATGTCTTATGGGTCGCGTCCCGTGCGGCCCCGGAAGGGAGAAGAGCTCGTGTCCCACGCTGAAGAGAACGCAGGCACCCGCAGGGATTTCCTGTATTACGCCACCGCCGGGGCCGGGGCTGTTGCCACCGGTGCTGCGGTTTGGCCGCTTGTCAACCAGATGAACCCCTCGGCTGACGTTCAGGCGCTGTCGTCGATCTTTGTCGACGTCTCGGCCGTTGAAGTCGGCACCCAGCTGACCGTCAAATGGCTGGGCAAGCCGGTGTTCATCCGCCGCCGCTCTGCTGAAGAAATCGAAGCAGGCCGCGCCGTGTCGCTGGATGACCTGTCGATCGACAAGGCCGCACAGAACGCCAACAAACCCGGCGCAGATGCAACGGACGCCAACCGTACGCTGGATGAAGCCGGCGAATGGCTGGTGATGATGGGCGTTTGCACCCACCTCGGCTGCGTTCCGCTGGGCGATGGCGCAGGTGAATTCGGTGGCTGGTTCTGCCCCTGCCACGGCTCGCACTACGATACAGCTGGCCGTATCCGCAAAGGGCCCGCACCGCGCAACCTCGACGTTCCGGTTGCCGCTTTCGAAAACGAAACCACCATCAAGCTTGGCTGAGGTAAACAAACATGGCCGGAATTCCGCACGACCATTATGAGCCCAAGTCGGGCGCCGAGAAGTGGCTTCACAGCCGCCTTCCGATCGTGGGTCTGATGTATGACACGCTCATGATCCCGACCCCGAAGAACCTGAACTGGATGTGGATCTGGGGCATCATCCTGACCTTCTGTCTTGTTCTGCAGATCGTCACCGGCATCATCCTCGTGATGCACTATACCCCCCATGTCGATCTGGCATTCGCCTCGGTCGAACACATCATGCGTAACGTGAATGGCGGGTACATGATCCGCTATATCCACGCCAACGGCGCTTCGCTGTTCTTCGTGGCCGTTTACCTGCACATCTTCCGCGGCCTTTACTATGGTTCGTACAAAGCCCCGCGTGAAGTGACCTGGCTTGTCGGCATGGTGATCTACCTGCTGATGATGGGCACTGCCTTCATGGGCTACGTTCTGCCTTGGGGTCAGATGTCCTTCTGGGGCGCGACCGTGATCACCGGCCTCTTCGGCGCCATCCCCGGCATTGGGCCGTCGATCCAGACCTGGCTCCTGGGTGGCCCCGCCGTTGATAACGCCACGCTGAACCGCTTCCTGTCGCTGCACTACCTGCTGCCCTTCGTGATCGCCGCTCTTGTGGCCGTTCACATCTGGGCCTTCCACACCACAGGCAACAACAACCCGACCGGTGTTGAAGTGCGTCGCGGCAGCAAGGAAGAAGCCAAGAAAGACACCGTTCCGTTCTGGCCGTACTACGTCATCAAGGACGTCTACGCGCTTGCCGTGATCCTTGCCGTGTTCTTTGCCATCGTCGGCTTCATGCCGAACTACCTTGGCCACCCCGACAACTACATCGAAGCGAACCCGCTGGCGACGCCCGCACATATCGTTCCGGAATGGTACTTCCTGCCGTTCTACGCGATCCTGCGTGCCTTCACCGCTGACGTCTGGGTCGTGATCGCGGCCAACTGGCTGTCCTTCGGCATCATCGACGCCAAGTTCTTCGGCGTTCTGGCGATGTTCGGCGCGATTGCCGTGATGGCTCTGGCGCCTTGGCTCGACACCTCGTCGGTCCGTTCGGGCCGCTATCGCCCGATGTTCAAGTGGTGGTTCATCCTGCTCTGCATCGACTTTGTCGTGCTGATGTGGGTTGGCGCCATGCCTGCGGAAGAGCCCTACGCCACGATCTCTCTGATCGCCTCGGCCTACTGGTTCGCCTACTTCCTGATCATCCTCCCGCTTCTGGGTGTGATCGAGAAGCCGCTGGCCCAGCCTGCGACCATCGAAGAAGACTTCAATGCCCACTACGGCTCCAAAGCCCATCCGGCCGAGTGAGAAAGGAACTGACGTAAAATGATCAGGAAAATCGCACTCTCCGCAGCAGCTGCCCTCGCCCTTTCGGGCGGGGTGGCGCTGGCCGCCGGGTCAGAAGGTCACATCGAAGACCACGCCTTCTCGTTCGAAGGCCCCTTCGGCAAGTTTGACCAGATGCAGCTTCAGCGTGGCCTTCAGGTCTACACCGAGGTTTGCTCGGCTTGCCACGGGCTCAAGTTCGTGCCGATCCGCACCTTGGCTGATGACGGTGGCCCGGCTCTACCGGAAGACCAGGTTCGCGCCTATGCCGCGTCGCTGGCCGAAATCACCGACAAGGAAACCGGCGAAGACCGTCCGCGTGCCGCGACCGATCACTTCCCTGAATCGGGTCTGTCGAACGCGCCTGACCTGTCCTTGATGGCAAAAGCACGCGCTGGCTTCCACGGCCCCTATGGGTCGGGCATCAACCAACTCTTCCGCGGCATCGGCGGCCCCGAGTACATCTACTCGGTCCTGACCGGCTACACCGGCGAAGAGAAGGAAGAAGCAGGTTCAACCTTCTACGGCAACACCGCCTTCCCGGGTGGCTGGATCGCCATGGGCCCGCCGCTGTCTGACGACCAAGTGACCTATGCCGATGGCCATCCATCGACCGTGCATCACATGGCCGAAGACGTGTCCGCCTTCTTGATGTGGACCGCAGAACCAAAGCTGATGGCCCGCAAGGAAGCTGGCTTCAAGGCCGTTCTGTTCCTCATCATCCTGTCCTCGCTTCTGTATCTGACGAACAAGAAGATCTGGGCTGGCGTGAAGGGCAAGAAAACCGCCTGATCCCATCGGGACAGTGACCCAAAAGAAAACCCCGCTTCGGCGGGGTTTTTTTTATCGTCCAAGGTAGTCTTTCAGCACATCCGGCGGATCTGCGAAAAGAGCCTGCGTCTCCTTCGGCGGATGCGCCAAACCTTCCGCCACCAGAATCGTTTTGCTGGAAAAGCTCTGCGCATCCTTCGGGTCATGGGTGACCATTAATACGGTCGCACCCGTTTCCTCGGCCACTTCGGCAACCAGTTCCACCATTTCCGCCTTCAAGGCTGGACCAAGGGCAGCAAAGGGTTCGTCCAAAAGCAACAGCGGTCGCGCCCGCAACAAGGCCCGCGCCAAGGCCGCACGTCCCATCTGCCCGCCGGAAAGCTGCGCCGGGCGACGCGAGGCAAGACCGGCAAGACCGACCCGCTCAAGAACCGCGTCGATCCGCGCCTTTTCTTCGACCGATAGCTGCATATCTGGCCGCAGACCCAGCGCAAGGTTCTGGGAGATCGTCAGATGCGGAAACAGGTTCTGATCCTGAAACAGAATGCTCAACGGCCGCTTCCCGGGCGGAACATCGGACAAATCTTCCGCCTCCCAAACCACGCGGCCAGAAACTGGCGTCAGGAAACCCGAGATCACCGACAGGAGAGTCGACTTCCCCGCCCCAGAGGGCCCCATCACCGCTGCCCGCGCCCCTCGATCCAGCCGCCAATCTGCGGCAAGGCGAAAGCCAGCCTGTTCGATCTGAACCCCATCAAGCCACAGCATGCCGTCTCCCCCATGCGTCGCAGGCCCAGAACAGGGCAAAGCTCACCACAACCAAGACCAAAGCCGCCGACATCGCCTGATCAATCCGATAGGCACTCATCAACCGCTGCACCACCAGGGGCAAGGTCGCGCCCTGATCACCCGCAAACAACGCGATCACCCCAAGGTCGCCCATCGAAAAGGCCACCGATATTCCAGCACCAAACCCCAGTGGACGTGCCAGGCGCGGCAGCGCAACCCACCGCAGCCAAGCCATGCCACCCAGATCCAACGCAGCGGACAGGCGCCCGTAATCGGCCTCCAGCGCCCGCGCTTGCGGAACCAGCAACCGATAGGCAAAGGGCAAGGTCAGAACGGCATTGACCAGCACCGTCACCGGCAACGCAACGCGTGACGGTAGAACCAGTGGCTGCACAATCAGAAACAGGCCCATCCCCATGACAAGCGCAGAGACCGCCAGCGGCAAGGCTGCAGCCGCGTCAATCGCCGCAGCCGACCTCCTCTGGCCCAGCGATGCAGCGCCAAGCGCCAAGCCCAAAGCCGCGGCCATCGTCACCGCCATCGACAATACCGCCACCATGACAGACCGCGCCAACGCCCACCAAACCGCCTCGGGTAAATCCATCAACCCCGGCAGCCCGCGCAATATAACGGCCCCCAAAGGCACCAGCAGAAACAGTGCCGCCAGAAAGATCGCCACGACATCCAGCCAAAGCCGCCAACCTCGCTCACTAGCAAGGCCGAAACTGCGCCCAACCCCCGCACCGAACCCCGCAGGCAAGGCCCAACGCCAGCCAATCAACGCGGCCAGAAGGCAAAGCCCAAACTGCACCGCCGAAAGCAACCCCGCCCGACCCAGATCGAAATCGAATTTCACCGCCTGATAGATCGCAAGCTCGACCGTCGTGGCCTTTGGCCCGCCACCCAAGGTCAGGGCCACGGCGAAACTGGTCAGACAAAGAACAAAGATCACCACAAAGGCCCCCGGCAGAACCTCGCGCAGCATCGGCAATTCCAGATGCCGCCATCGCCCGGACGGCCCAAGGTCCAACGCATCCGCCAGCCGGAACCGCTCGGCCGGAATCGCCTGCCACCCCTGCAGAACCATCCGCACCGCCAAAGGCAGGTTCAAAAAGACATGGGCCAGAACGACGCCACCGAAACCGTAAATCGAAAGGCGCGGCAGCCCGAACAGGCCCAACAGATCATTCACCACGCCTGATCGCCCGAAAACGGCAACCAGACCCAGAACCGCCACGATGACAGGTAGGATAAAGGGTGCGCCCATCACCGCAATCAACAGACCGCGTCCGGGAAAATCACGTCGCGCCAAGGCCCGTGCAACGGGAACGGCCAACACACAGGAAACAAGGGCCGAGATCAGGGCCTGCGTCAGCGTAAAGCGCACCGCTGCCCCATCACCCGGCCCAAATTCCGGCCACCCCCCGGCGCGCAGAAAAACCGCGCCAAGAGGCAAAAGGGTCAGCGCCGCGACCAATGCCGCGACGCCTGCCCCGATTACTGAGAAAGCGCGGCGCGCCATTCCTCGATCGCGCCTTCCCGCGCAGCCTCGGCCTCATCCTCGTTCAGGAAAAGAACGGTTTCCGGCAATGGCAGTTCTGCCCAGCCTGCTGGCCACTTCTCCTTTGGCAATGCCGACGGCAGCGACCAGTTTGCCACCGGGATCATGGTCTGGAACTCTTCACTCAGAACCCATGCCATGAACTTGTTCGCCAGTTCCGGCTGATCGGTCCCGGCAATTTTGCCCACGGTTTCTGCCATGAAGTAATGACCTTCAGGAAAGATCGCGGCCTTCTTGGTCAGGTCATTCTCGGCAAAGATGTGATAGGCGGGCGAGGTCGTATAGCTCAGCACCATGTCGGCTTCACCATCGGTGAACAGACCATAGCTCTCAGACCAGTCCTTCGTCACAGTCAGGATATGGGGTGCCAGATCGGCCCAGAATGCCCCTGCCTGATCGCCATAAACGGACTTCACCCACAGAACCAAGGCCAGCCCGGAAATCGAGGTGCGCGGGTCTTGAATGACCACCTTCACACCCTCGGGCAACTTGCGCAGGTCATCGAAACTCGCTGGCGGGGTGGCCATGCGCGTTTCATCATAGATGAAGGCCGTATGACCCCAGTTGAACGGGATAAAGGTGTCGTCACTCCATTGGACCGGCAGGGTCAGGGCCGACAGATCCTGCCCGTGCGTCCCAAACACACCCGCCTCACGCGCGCGTTTCAGCACATCGGTCGTCAGACCAATCACCACATCCGCCTCTGTCTTGTCGCCTTCCAGCAGGACGCGCGGCAGCAGGTCGCCCACCGAAAATTGCAGATCACAAGCGCAGAACGCCTCGAACCCTTTTTCGATGGCAGGGCCGGGGCCCCATTCAGACGTAAAGTAATCGCCAGCATAGACAGTCAGAACTGGCTGATCCGCCATGGCCGGAAGGGCCATCAACGAAACACCAGCCGCAAGGATCGAAGCTTTCATCTCTTCCTCCAATTGCGACGGAACGGTCGGGTCTGGAGGAATTCCTCAGCACCTTCCCTCCGCCGGTATGATCCGGTTCAGGTTCAACGGGTCCGCTTACGCATCTCAGCCAGTTTGCACTGGCACCCCGAGGTAGCACGGAAGATAGGGTTTCCACCGCCGGGCGCAAGCCCGAAGTGGTCATGGGAAACGCCCAAAGCCCATCTCGTCGCCAGTTCACGAAATCGGCCAGCCCGTCTCACAGACGAGTGATCAGAAAAGAATCCCATCTTTTTTCGGAACCGACCGCGCGGGATCGCGTTCATACCCCAAGCGCCGCATGGTGCTTAACTCATTGATAAAGGAGAATAACTGTGAAAAAGCTTATGCTTTCCACCGCCATTTTCGCGACCGTCGCCACCTCGGCATTGGCCGATACCACTGTAACCTTCCGTGGCGAAGCTGACCCAATGATTGTCCCGGCATCGGAATTTGTCGGAATGCGTGTTTATGCGTCTGAAGCCGCTTTGGACGCCGAAGAATATGCCGGCGTTCAGGATGGCTGGGAAGACATCGGTGAAATCCACGAAGTGCTCCTTGCCCGTGATGGCTCGGTCGACTCGGTGCTTGTCGACATCGGCGGCTTCCTCGGCATCGGCGAACGTCAGGTCGCTGTCGACATGGACTCGATCCGCTTTGTGGCTGACAGCGCCACCGCCGAAGATCTGGACGACTTCTTCCTCGTCCTGAATGCAGACCGCGCCGTTCTGGAAGGTGCCCCGGCTTATGTCTATGAGTCGAAGGCCGCAGCCACCGAGCCGATGAAGCAGGACGTGCAGCAGGAAGCCAACGCTACGGCAACCGCCACGACCGAAGGTGCTGCCGCACCGATGGCTCCCGAAGCGCAAACGGCTGACGCTCAGCCCGCCGCAACGGATACCGTGACCGAACAGCCGCAAGCCGTTGCCGCTTCGGCCGAAATCACCGCCGAAGAACTGACGGGCGTCGCCGTCTATGACTCGACCAACGAATGGATCGGCGAAGTGTCGGAAATCATCCTGACTCCGGAAGGCGAAGTCAAAGAAGCCGTGATCGACGTTGGTGGCTTCCTTGGTATCGGTGAAAAGCCGGTTGCCCTTGCTCTGGAAGAGCTGACCATCCAGCGCGACGCCGATGGCGACGACCTGCGTGTCATGACCGCCCTGACCAAAGAACAGCTGGAAGGCAAGCCGGCCTACGAAGGCTAATCTTTGCCTGCATCCCAACGACAAAGGCCCCGGATCTTTCCGGGGCCTTTGCTTCTTGCGTTCACATTGCCCCGCGCTGGGGGATCAGTTGGCGTTCTTCAACGCGTTCATCAGAAAAACGATCACACCGCCAAAGATCAAAATCTCGGCAATCGGCGCCACTGGCACCATCCCCGCTTCGGTAATCGTCCCACTCATCAGCAAGAACAACATAATCAGCAACACCACGCCCGGCGGCACATGCAGCCAGAAATGATAGGTTGCCAGCTTGGTGTCCCCCATGGCCGGAAACACCCGATAGGCCATGGCAAAGATCATCGACAGCACAAAACCCAAAAGGTTCAAATGGGCATGCAGTGGCGCAAATTCGTGGTTACCGCTTGCACCCATGTAAATCCCGAACCCGATACCGATCACAAGGAAGCCTGTGCCCGAAAGCACGAAGTTGCGTGAAACATTCATGGTTTTCCCCATCCCGATACGCGCCGATCTTTCGGTCGCCAGACAAAAGTAGCATCAAACACATATCTTTTGCGGGAAAACTTCAGGGCAGCACGATCGCCAAGGTCACGCTGCTCATTACATAGAAGACCAGTGCCATGGCAACCCTAGCCTCTTGCGCCTCTTTTCTCGGACTGGGACAGCGTCGAAGGCTACGCCCGGACGGACTGGAAAGCCCGCCGCCATCGTGAAGCTTCTCGGCCACTAGGCCAATGACTCAGCCGCCTTTGCCGCAACCATGCCAATCAGCTCCTGACTCAGGTCTTTGGCTGCAGAACGGCCAGCCAGACCCATCCGAAAACGGGAAGAAAAACAAGATAGCCAAAGCGCGCCTCTCTTTCGGCATCCTTCGCACGTCCAGCCGCTAGGTTGCCCATGCAGAACCAAAGAATAGCGGCAAGGACCAAATCCGGAAAAATGATCAGCGTGCCATCTGGTCTGGTAAGATCAAGCAGCTTCAGCACGAATAGACATAGGAAGATGCCAATCAGGAAAACTCCCGACGATATGGGCCAACGTGACGTCCGTATTCCCAAATCACCAGCGCCAATCCAAGCCAAGAGTATGAGCCAGACTTCGTCATAGCCCTGAAAATCAAGTCCCCCCATCGAGTCATCCCTCGCTTCACAGACTTTCGTTCAACTCTCTGAAGCTGACCTTCGATCGCCATCGCGTAAATGATGCAAATCAACGTCTGCTGGACGCACATTCGCTCTGAACGGCTATCCTGCGCCTGAAGCTGCGCTTCGAAAGAGCAGCCTTCAGTCCGGTCAAGCCTCTGACAACAGGGCAGCCAAGCCTTCGCGATAGGTCGGGTACAACAACCGCACCCCCAACTTATCCTTGATCCGGCTGTTCCGCACGCGTTTGCTTTCCGAATAAAAGCTCCGCGCCATCGGGGTCATATCGGCAGTCTCAAAGTCTACGGCAGGCGGTTCGGGCAGGCCCAGCAGATGCGCGGCATGGCTTAGCACATCCTCGGGCGGGGCCGGATCATCATCACAGACATTGTAGGCGGTACCCGGGTTGGGTTGCATCATGCTGGCTTCCAACACCTGTGCAATGTCATCGACATGAATGCGCGAAAACACCTGCCCCGGCTTGATGATCCGCCGCGCCGTTCCATCCTTGACCTTGGCGAAAGGCCCGCGACCGGGGCCATATATTCCCGCCAGACGGAAGTAATGCACCGGCAACCCCGAAGCCTGCCATTGGCTTTCGGCCAACACCCGCTGCTCACCCCGTTTGCTGGAAGGGGTCAGGGCGGTCGTTTCATCCACCCAACCACCCTGATGGTCGCCATAGACACCTGTCGTCGAAAGATATCCAACCCAATCGGGCTTTGCCTGCCGCAACTCCGGACCAACCGCCGCAAGGAAAGGGTCGCCCGCATCATCAGGCGCCGCCGATACCAGAATATGGCTTGCAACCGCCAAGGCCGGGGCCAGATCTCCGGGCCACATAAGCGGCTCTACCCCCTCGGCTCTCACCTCGGCCAATTTTTTCGAATCACGGACGGTGCCGATTACGCGCCAGCCCTGCGGAACCAACCGCCGTGCCAGCGCCCGCGCCGTATAGCCATGTCCAAGAGATAAAAGCGTTTTCATGGCGCGACTATCGGTGTTGGCCGATCACTCTGCAAGTGACTTGATCGCCGCATCACAGGCGCTCATGCTGATTTCATGAGCGATCTGGACGAAGCCTATGCCCTGAAGGGACCGGAAGACTGCGCCCGTCTTTACGCAGACTGGGCGGCCAGTTACGACTCGGAATTTGCAGTCAACAATGATTACCTCTTGCCCGCCCATGTTGCCGCGGCCTTTCGCACACATGGCGGCTCTGGCCCGGTACTGGATGTCGGCGCGGGAACAGGGTTGCTGGCACAAAATCTGCGGGCGCTGGGCAACGCCGATCCGGTCGATGCGCTGGACCTGTCGCCGCAGATGCTGGAACGGGCGTCTCAGAAAGGCATTTACGATCATCTGATTGCCGCCGACATCACCCAACCGCTCAGCCTGCCGCGCCTCTATGCCGGGATTGTGTCTTCGGGCACCTTCACACATGGCCATGTCGGCCCGGACGCACTGTCCAATCTTGAACAGCACGCCGCCCCGCACGCCCTCTTTGCCGTTTCGATCAATGCCGGTGTGTTCCGCAGCATGGGCTTTGACGATGCGCTGGACCGACGCGGCAATGTCACCCTGCTCGAAGTGCCGATCTATGGCCCCGCTACCCGCGACCCGGCCCATGCCGATGATCGGGCCCTGATCGCCCTTTGGCGTCACCCCGGCTGATCGGCTGTCATGAAGGCTTCACTTGCGTCCCTGCCGCTGTTTCGGCTTATATGCCGGATCATTTGACGAGACAGAACATGCAAGACGGACTGACTGCCTACCAAAGCCCGAACCTACCCGCCCCGGAAAGCTTTACTGACCCAGCCGCCGCCGTTGCGCGTCTGGAAGAGCTTTATGCCGCCGCAACCGCCTTTCTGGCTCGCGCCTTTTCCGACAGCGTGACCAAGGGCCGGCCCAGTGCGCGCATCCGGGCCTATTATCCTGAAATCCGCCTGACCGTAACCAGCCATGCCAAGCCGGATTCGCGCCTGTCCTTCGGCCATGTCGCTGGCCCCGGCACCTATGCGGCCACCGTCACCCGCCCCGATCTCTTCCGCCAATACCTCATCCAACAGCTTGGCCTTCTGATCCAGAACCACGGCCAACCCGTCACCATCGGCGCCTCGGACACACCCATCCCGGTGCATTTCGCCGTGGCCGGAAACCCCGATGTCTCGGTCCCGCAGGAAGGCGTCCTCGACTTCTCCTTGCGCGATGTGTTCGACGTGCCAGACCTCGCCACCACCAACGATGACATCGTCAACGGCGTCCGCACCGAAAATCCCGACGGCTCCATGCCCCTGGCCCCCTTCACCGCCCAGCGCGTCGACTATTCGCTGGCCCGGCTGACGCATTACACCGCCACCGACCCGTCGCATTTCCAGAACCACGTCCTCTTCACGAACTACCAGTTCTATGTCGACGAATTCGAAGCCTATGCCCGCCAGATGCTGGCTGACCCAAGCACGGGCTACACGGCCTTTGTCGCCACCGGAAACCAAGAGATCACAAAGCCCGATGGCCTGATCCACCACATGGCCAAGATGCCGCAAATGCCGACCTATCACCTGAAACGGGCCGATGGTCAGGGCATCACACTGGTCAATATCGGCGTCGGCCCGTCCAACGCCAAAACCGCCACCGACCACATCGCCGTCCTGCGCCCCCATGCCTGGCTGATGGTCGGCCACTGCGCGGGCCTTCGCAACACTCAGGCCCTTGGCGATTTCGTCCTCGCCCATGCCTACCTGCGTGAAGACCATGTGCTGGACGATGACCTGCCCATCTGGGTGCCGATCCCCGCCTTGGCCGAAATCCAGATCGCCCTGCAAGACGCCGTGGCCCAAGTCACCCAGCTTGAAGGCTATGAGCTAAAGCGCATCATGCGTACCGGCACCGTCGCCACGATCGACAACCGCAACTGGGAATTGCGCGACCAGTCCGGCCCGGTCAAGCGCCTGTCGCAGTCTCGGGCCATTGCGCTCGATATGGAAAGCGCCACCATAGCCGCCAACGGCTTCCGCTTCCGCGTTCCCTATGGCACGCTGCTCTGCGTTTCCGACAAACCCCTTCATGGCGAACTGAAACTGCCCGGCATGGCCAGCGATTTCTATAAGACGCAGGTCGCCCGCCACCTTTTGATCGGGATCAATGCAATGGAACGTCTGCGCCAGATGCCAATAGAACGTATCCACAGCCGAAAGTTGAGAAGTTTCGAAGAAACGGCCTTCCTGTAACGCGACTTCCCCCGCCGAAATTCGCACAATTGCAAGGTTTGCTCTTGATTTGGGGCGCAAAACCTTGTGTAGCGGACGGACCGCCTTGCAAGGCCGAAAGATGCCACGCGCCCGATCCGAAAACCGGGCGCATATAACCGAAGGAAAAAGAACATGACCAAACCGATGACCAAGACCCAGCTTGTCCAAGCCATCGCCGAAGCCATGGGCGCAGACAAGAAAACCGCTGGCGCCGCTCTGGACGCCGTTGCCGAAGTGATTACCCGTGAAGTCGCCGCTGGTGGCGCTGTTACCCTGCCGGGTCTGGGCAAAGTTGCCTGCAAGGCCCGCCCCGAGCGTCAGGTCCGCAACCCGGCCACCGGCGAAACCATGACAAAGCCGGCTGACAAGCAGGTGAAGTTCTCGATCGCCAAGGCTCTGAAGGACAGCGTCAACGCCTGATCGCGTGTGACCATCGCATTTCATAAAGGCCGCCCCAAACCGGGCGGCCTTTTTCTTCGGGGGTAAGATGACCGTTCGCGCAATTCTGATGGGGCTGGTTTTCGCCCTTATGTGGTCCTCGGCCTTTGCCACGGCCCGCATCATCGTGGCCGATGCGCCGCCCCTGTTCTCGCTGGCCGCCCGCTTTGCCCTGACCGGGGCCATCGCCATCGCGCTTGCCCGCATCATGGGCCAAAGCTGGCACCTGCCCGGTGGTTGGCGCGGCCCGCAGGCCCGCGCCGTCTTGATCTTCGGCCTCTGCCAGAACGCGCTTTACCTTGGCCTCAACTTCGTCGCGATGCAGTGGATCGAAGGCTCCCTTGCCGCCATCATCGCTTCCTCCATGCCGCTCATGGTGGCTGGCCTCGGTTGGGCCTTCATGGGCCAGCGCACCTCGGCGCTGGGCATCCTTGGCCTTGTCACCGGCATGGCGGGGGTCGCGCTGATTATGGGCAGCCGCCTTTCCGGCGGGGCCGACGCGCTGGGCATCGCGCTTTGCGTTCTTGGCGCGCTTGCCCTTGCCATCGCCACGCTGACAGTGCGCGGGGCCTCGGGCGCGGGGAACCTGTTGATGATCGTCGGGCTGCAAATGCTGGTGGGTTCGGTCAGCCTCGCGCTGGTTGCCGCCGCCATCGAAACCCCGCACCTGACGTTCTCGCTCCGCTGGCTGGCCGCGTTCCTTTACCAGTGCTTTGTCCCCGGCCTTGCCGCGACCCTGATCTGGTTCTCGCTGGTTCGCCAGATCGGAGCCGTCCGCGCCGCCACCTTCCACTTCCTGAACCCCGCCTTCGGCGTCGCCATCGCCGCCGCGCTTTTGGGCGAACACATCAACGGCACCGACCTGATCGGCGTCGCCATCGCGATGGTTGGTATTCTGATGGTCCAGATGGAACGCGCACGGGGCTAGGCCGCGCGCGTTCCATCTGGACCACGGAAATCACACGGAAAAACTACGGGGTCACCACGGGAAAAACACGTGGGATTTTTGGCTCAGCCAATCTGGCCGCGCACCCCGCCGGTTTGCCCACGATCCAGCAGCAGATGGTCCAGAATCACGCAGGCCATCATCGCTTCGCCCACTGGAACGGCGCGAATGCCCACACAGGGGTCATGGCGTCCCTTGGTGATCAGGTCGATTTCCTCGCCTTTGCTGTTAACCGTTTGGCGGGGCGTCAGGATCGACGAGGTGGGCTTGACTGCAAAGCGGCAGACAACCGGCTGACCCGTTGAAATTCCACCCAAAATCCCGCCTGCATGGTTCGAAAGGTATTCCGGCCCCTTGGCCCCCATGCGAATCTCATCGGCGTTTTCCACGCCGGTCAGGGCTGCGGCATCGAATCCATCGCCAATTTCCACGCCTTTGACCGCGTTGATCGTCATCATCGCCGCCGCCAGATCGCTGTCCAGCTTCGCATAGATCGGCGCCCCAAGGCCCGCAGGCACACCCGTCGCCACCACCTCGATGACACCGCCGACGGAATTGTGGTTCAGACGAATGTCATCCAGATACTGTGCCCATTCCTCAGCCGCCACAACATCTGGGCACCAGAACGAGTTTTGTTCAATCACGCTGGCATCAAACCGGGCGCGGTCGATCTTTTTCACACCGATCTGAACCATGTATCCGGTGATCGCCAGATCAGGGGCCAGCGCCTTCAAAACCGCCCGCGCAACACCACCCGCCGCCACTCGCGCCGCCGTTTCCCGTGCACTGGACCGCCCGCCGCCGCGATAATCGCGAATGCCATATTTCTGGTGATAGGTGATGTCGGCATGACCGGGCCGGAAAGACTGGGCAATGTCGCCGTAATCCTTTGATCTTTGGTCTGTATTTTCGATCATCAACTGAATCGAGGTGCCCGTGGTGCGGCCCTCGAAAACGCCGGAAAGGATGCGAACCTCGTCGGCTTCCTTGCGTTGTGTGGTGAACTTCGACGTGCCGGGTTTGCGCTTTTCCAGCCAAGGCTGAATATCGGCTTCCGTTAACGCAACGCCCGGAGGGCAGCCATCCACCGTGCAGCCAATCGCTGGCCCGTGGCTTTCGCCCCAAGTGGTGACGCGGAACATATGGCCGAAGGTGTTAAAGCTCATCACAGTCTCCCGGTTTCGCCTGCCCGTTTAGGGCATGTTTCCGCAGGAATGAAGGGATTTCCTGCATTTCTGAAACGCAATAAGGTCGCGAAATGATTGATGACCTGAAATCCAAACTCATCCAACAAGCCAAGTCCGAAGGCTTCGCCGCCCTCCGCATCACAGCGCCCGACTCGATCCCCGAGGCTGCAGGGCGGTTAAGGAATTTTGTCGACCTTGGGTACCACGGCCAGATGGGCTGGATGGCCGAGCGGATGGAGTGGCGCGGTAAACCAACCGCACTGTGGCCCGAGGCGCAGTCGGTCATCATGCTGGCAGAACCATACACGCCCGATGAAAACCCGCTTCCTCTGCTTCAACAGAGGGATAACGGCGTGATTTCCGTCTATGCCCAAGGCAAGGATTATCATGACCTTGTAAAACGCCGCCTGAAACGCTTGGGGCGCTGGCTGATCGACCAATCCCCTTGCGAAATAAAGGTTTTTGTCGATACAGCCCCCGTCATGGAAAAGCCGTTGGCACAGGCGGCAGGCCTTGGCTGGCAAGGCAAGCATTCGAACCTGCTTAGCCGCGAGTTAGGAAATTGGTTCTTTCTTGGGTCCATCTTCACAACACTCGATCTGCCTAAGGACGCACCCGAGGTTAGCCATTGCGGCACTTGCACAGCCTGCCTGGACATCTGCCCGACAAAAGCCTTTCCCGTGCCCTATAAGGTCGATGCTCGGCGCTGCATTTCCTACCTGACCATTGAACACAAAGGCCCTATCGACGCCGAGTTGCGCCCCCTGATGGGCAACCGGATCTATGGCTGCGATGATTGTCTGGCCATCTGCCCATGGAATAAATTCGCGCAAACTGCCCGTGACATCGGCTATGCGGCCAAGCACGGCGCACCGCCTTTGACCGAACTGGCCTCACTGGACGATGCTGCGTTTCGCGCCCGATTTGCGGGTAGCCCAATCAAGCGGATCGGTCGGGACCGCTTTGTCCGTAACGTGGCGTATGCCATCGGAAATTCCGGCAATCCCGCGCTTGCCTCGGCGCTTCTGCCGCTGTTGCAGGACGCAGACTCTACGGTTGCGGATGCAGCGGCTTGGGCACTGAAGCGTTTGCCCGCAGATGATCCCGCAACGCCGTAATCTGTTCGCGTAGCGCAAGCAGAGCAGGAAGTTCCATTCCGGTCTTTTCCAGAATGCAGGCCGGAATATGCGCGGCTTTTTCCCGCAACGCGCGCCCAGTTTCTGTCAAGTCGATCCGCACCTGCCGTTCGTCCTGACTGTCGCGCCGCCGACTTATCAACCCTTGCGCTTCAAGTCGTTTGAAAAGCGGGGTCAGCGTGTTCGATTCCAACTGCACTTGCCGACCGATTTCCCCCACGGTCTGCCCATCCTGAACCCAGAGCGCCGACAGCGCCAGATATTGCGGATAGGTCAGATCAAGATCGTCCAGCAACGGCTTGTACGCCTGTTGCATCGCCAAGGTCGCCGAATAGAGGGCGAAACAGATCATTTCTGAAGGTGCGAGTGTCATAACGGCAGAATAAATCGCGCGCGATCCAATCGCAAGCGGTTGACATCCAATCTGACCTTTGCCATTTTCAATCGTGCACGATTTAATCGCTTGTGAGGTAAAAATGTCTGTTGATGCAAAATACTGGACCGAAGCTCAGGCCACTGGTGGCGGGCGCAATGGCTTGGCCAAATTGACCGACGGCAAGCTGACCGTCACGATGACCAGCCCCAAAGAATTGGGCGGATCAGGCGCCGGTCATAACCCAGAAGAACTTTTCGCCATCGGCTATTCGGCTTGCTATCTTGGCGCCATGCGCTTTGCCGCCAGCAACGAAAAGCTGGGCACCGTGCCGGACAATGCCACGGTCAACGCCCATGTCGGCATCGGTCCCCGCAGCGACGGCGGCTTTGGTCTGAAGGTCAAACTGATCGTAGCTTTGCCAGGTGTTGAACGCTCTGTCGCCGAAAAGATCGTCGAACGCGGCCATTTCATTTGCCCCTATTCCAACGCGACCAAGGGCAACATCGAGGTGGTCACCGAACTGGCCTAAGCCAAACCTTCGCCCAATTTTTTATAACGAGTGCACGCCCGTGGGCCCCCAGCCCGCGGGCCTTTTGCTTTTTCGGCGAAACTCGGCTATCCTCACCCTCCGTAACGGAAGGAGGCAACCATGCAACGCATCGCCCACGGCCGTCACAAGGCGGACAAACGCAGCCCCTCAACTGGCACTCGCACGGTAGAGTTTCTGCGGCTTTCCCGTACCCCTCGTGAGACCTTTCACACCCATCACGAGGCACCAAAGGCAAGCCGTCTGATGCAGTTCTTGCGGATCGCACGGGGTCGCACGGCCTGACTGATTGACGCAAAGGCCAACGACGACTAAACGAGGGGCGGGTGCCGGGCACCCGCCGCCTGCTGGCCATTGGCCGTGGTGAAGCCCCGGGTTCTTTAGCAAAGCCTTCCTTTCGCCGGGGCGCTTTGGCAATGCAGGCACCAGGCAAAAGACTCTCGGCGGTTAGGCAGGATAGAAGATGCTAACCCCTCCCCCCTCAATCGAGGCCGCCAAACAGCAGGCCAAGGCGCTGCGTGCCGGATTATCGGCTCAGGGCCGTGACATCAGCCATTCCGAGTCATTGGAGCTTGTGGCGAAAACCGCAGGCTTCAAGGACTGGAATACGTTACACGCCTCTATTGGCAACCAACCAAGACCGCCGGTCGCCATAGGTCAAATCGTAACAGGCCGCTATCTGAAGCAACCCTTCATGGCCGAAGTTCAAGGCGTGACAGAGCTTTCCTCCGGGCGGTTCGAAGTCGTACTGCATTTCGCCGAGCCGGTGGATGTTGTCACCTTCGACAGTTTCTCGAATTTCCGCAGCCGTCTGCGCAAGGTCATCGGCGCAGACGGGATGTCGTTCGAAAAAACCTCGGACGGGATCGCACATTTGATGCTGGACCTATGAACGGAAAAGGCCCCGCACTGCGGGGCCTTTTCTTACCGTTTGCGATGGCTCAGGCGCGAACCAGCTTCTCGTATTCGGTCGAAACTTTCCTCGTCAACTCACCGACCTCGAACGTGTAGTCACCAATTTGACCCACCGGAGTCACTTCGGCAGCGGTGCCTGTCAGCCAGCACTGTTCAAAGCCTTCCAGATCCTCGGGCTTGATGCGGACTTCATTGACCTTGACGCCCCAGCTTTGCAGCATTCCGATCACGGTCTGGCGGGTGATCCCGTTCAGAATTGCATCCGGGATCGGCGTATAGACTTCACCGCCTTTGACGAAAAAGATATTCGCGCCGGTCGCTTCGGCCACATAGCCGCGATAGTCGAACATCATTGCATCTGAACAGCCCTTTGCCTCGGCGGCGTGCTTGGACATGGTGCAAATCATGTAAAGGCCAGCAGCCTTTGCAGCATGGGGAATGGTCAGCGGGTCAGGACGGCGCCACTTGGCGATATCCAGCTTTGCGCCTTTGAACTTGGCGTCGCCGTAATAGTTGCCCCAGGTCCAGGCCGCGACGGCAAAGCGGATCGGGTTGCGCTTGGAGGCAACGCCCATATCTTCGCCCGCACCGCGCCACGCCAAGGCACGCACATAGGCATCGCTCAGGTTGTTGGCTTTCAGCACCGCCTCTTTTGCGGCATTGATTTCTGCAACACTGTAAGGCAGCGGCATGTCCAAGAGCTCGCCCGATTTGCGCAGACGCTCGGAATGCTCGGAGGATTTGAAGATCTTGCCATTATAGCAGCGTTCGCCTTCAAAAACCGACGAAGCATAGTGCAGCGCATGGGTCAGGATGTGGACCTTGGCCGAACGCCATTCCACCAGCTTGTCATCCATCCAGATGAACCCGTCACGATCATCATATCCGGCCATGAAGACCTCCCCGATATCAAAGGCTAAATTTTCTTTATTGCGCGAAATCGGCCCGTTTCGGACAGATTCTTGCGCAAAACCGTTCGTGGGCTAACAGTTGATACTTGGAAAGTCAACAAGGCTGACGTAACTTCACGGGCAAAGGGAGAATTCAATGGCAGACCCAACCCCCAGCGGCGAAAGCCTTCTGTTCCTGACGGATGAGCAGCTGCGCAAGGGCATCGAGGCGATGTTCTTCGCCTATCGTGGCTTTACCGCCGACCCCGACCGCATTCTGGAAGGGATGGATTATGGCCGCGCCCATCACCGCGCCATCCATTTCATTCATCGAAGCCCGGGTACCACTGTCTCGAATCTTCTGAACATTTTAGGTGTAACAAAGCAGTCCCTGAACCGCGTATTGCGGACATTGGTCGATGATGGCCTTGTCGACGCCCGTGTGGGTCGCAAGGATAAACGCGAGCGCAATCTTTATCTGACTGCGAAGGGGCAGGAACTGGAACGTGAATTATCTGATGCGCAGCGGGCGCGTATGCGCGCCGCCTATCGCGCCGCTGGACCGCAGGCCGTTGCAGGCTTTCGGACGGTTCTGGAATCGATGATGGACCCCGATCTGCGCAAGCAATATCTTGGGCTTAAGGAAAGTGGTGCATGATGCAACCTGACGCCCATCTTCTTGTCGTCGACGATGACGAACGCATTCGCGGCCTGTTGCAGAAATTCCTGATCCGCAACGGCTTTCTGGTGTCGGTCGCCCGCGATGGCGCACAGGCGCAGCGCCTTTTGTCCGGGCTCGAATTCGATATGATCATCATGGATGTGATGATGCCGGGCGAAGACGGGATTTCCCTGACCCGTGAACTTCGCAAAAAGATGCAGACGCCAATTCTTCTTCTGACCGCAAAAGGGGAAACCCAAAGCCGGATCGAAGGGTTCGAGGCAGGTGCCGACGATTACCTTGCCAAGCCGTTTGAACCCAAAGAACTGCTTTTGCGGATCAACGCCATTCTACGCCGCGTTCCGCAGAACAGGGTGGATGCACCGCCAAAGGTCTTGCACATGGGGGCCGTGCGCTATGACATGGATCGCGGCGAATTGTGGCGCGGACCCGACCCTGTGCGCCTGACCGCGACCGAAGCCGCCTTGATGCGGATTTTCTCGGCCCAACCGGGCAGTGCGGTCAGCCGTGAAAAGCTGGTCAGCGATCTGGGTCGGGACGATGCTGCGCAAGAACGCGCGGTCGATGTTCAGATCACCCGTCTACGCCGCAAGATCGAAGACGATCCCAAACAGCCACGTTATCTGCAAACAGTGCGTGGCGAGGGGTATATGCTTCAACCAGATTGACCTGCCGTGCACCCGGTGATGTGGGGCACGCGAACAAAGGAAGGGGCGGGAGTATGCGCATTTTCAGGCATGACGACTGCCTTGCCCATGTCACTCCACCCGGGCATCCGGAACAGGTGGACCGCCTGCGAGCGATCGAGCGTAAGTTGCAGGGGATAGAAGTTGAGCGAACGGACTGCCCGATGGGGCACGAGGACGACATCCTTCGCTGCCATCCTCAAACCTATATCGACCGATTGCGCCGCGCTGTCCCTTCGCAGGGTTGGACTCAGGTCGATGGTGATACCTTTCTGTCCCCCGGATCGTGGAATGCGGCGATGCGCGCGGTTGGCGGCATTACCGCTGCGGTGGACCATGTGATTGAACGCGGGGATCGCGCCTTTGTCGCGGCGCGTCCGCCGGGGCACCACGCTGAACGCGAAACCGCCATGGGTTTCTGCCTCTTTGGTACGGCCGCTATCGGCGCAATGCGGGCGCTAGAGGTGCATGGCCTGACCCGCGTCGCGGTTCTGGATTTCGACGTGCACCATGGCAACGGGACGCAAGACCTGCTGTGGGACGAACCCCGTATCCGCTTTGTCTCCTCGCATCAGATGCCGCTTTACCCCGGTTCAGGATACCCCAGCGAACGCGGCGCGCACGGGCAGATCACCAACCTGCCGCTGCGCTCCGGCTCGGCTGGGGCCGAAATGCGGGCGGCTTGGCAACCGGTTCTGGACGATCTGGCCCGCTGGGAACCGGAACTTGTGATGGTAAGTGCCGGGTTTGACGCGCATCGGGACGACCCCTTGGCCGGGCTGAACTGGCGGACCGAGGACTTTGCGTGGATCACCCGCGCGATCTGCGATCTGGCGGAAAAGACCAGTGGCGGGCGGGTGGTATCCACGCTTGAGGGGGGCTATGATCTGGACGCCTTGGCCGATAGTGTGGCCGCGCATGTGAATGAACTGAACGGAAGCGCGAAATGACCGACAAACCCGTTGCCGAAATGAGCTTTGAAGAAGCGATGTCCGCACTGGAACAGGTGGTGGGCCAATTGGAACGCGGCGATGTCGCATTGGAAGCCTCCATCGCGTTGTATGAACGCGGGGCGCAGCTCAAGGCGCATTGCGCCGAAAAGCTGAAAGCGGCCGAGGCGAAGGTCGAGATGATCCGTGCTCAGGAAGGCCGCGCTGTCGGTACCAGCCCGGCGGAGGGGATGTGACTTTTCCCGAAGCTTTGGGTCAGGCCGCAGCCTTGGTGCAAGTGCGGCTGGATGCGGCGCTTGCCAACCGGGCAGATGAACCTGTCATTTATGCCATGCGCTATGCCACATCTGGCGGCAAACGTCTGCGCGGCTTTCTGGTTCTGGAAAGCGCCGCGTTGTTCGGAATAGCCCCATCACAGGCCATCAGCGCCGCTGCTGCGGTCGAGGCGCTGCACGCCTATAGCCTTGTCCATGACGACATGCCCTGCATGGATGACGACGACCTGCGCCGGGGCCAGCCGACCGTTCATGTAAAATGGGACGAAGCGACGGCGGTCTTGGCAGGCGATGCATTGCAGACCCTTGCCTTTGAACTTCTGACCGACCCCGCCCTTGGTTCGGGAGAAACGCGCGTCGAGCTGGTGCGCGGTCTGGCTGTAGCTTCAGGCGCCGAAGGCATGGTGCTGGGACAGGCGCTCGACATTGCCGCCGAAACGGCAACCACGCCCCTGACGCTTGACCAGATCACGCGTTTGCAGGCAGGCAAGACCGGCGCTTTGATCCGCTGGTCGGCCGAGGCGGGCGCGGTAATAGCGGGCGAAGACCCTGCGCCCCTGCGCGCCTATGCTACTGCCCTTGGCCTTGCCTTCCAGATCGCCGACGACATCCTTGACGTCACAGGGGATTCGGCCAAGGCCGGAAAGCGCCTGCAAAAGGATGCCCAAGCCGGAAAGGCCACCTTTGTGTCCCTGCTTGGCCTTGAACAGGCGCAGGCCCGTGCCAAATCGCTGGTGGATGAGGCGGAAAGCCACCTTGCCCCCTTTGGCGCAAAGGCGCAGAACTTGATCGACGCGGCCCGCTTCGTTATTGCCCGCGACAGCTGACGACCGACCGCACGCCCGAAAGGCCACAATGACCAATCGTCCCGCCACCCCTGTGCTAGACCGTGTCCGCGTCCCCGCCGACATGAAAAGCCTTTCTGACCGCGAGCTGCGGCAGCTTGCCGACGAATTGCGCAGCGAGACGATTTCGGCAGTGTCGGAAACCGGCGGCCATTTGGGCGCAGGGCTGGGCGTGGTGGAACTGACCGTCGCCATCCATGCGGTGTTTGAAACGCCGCGGGACAAACTGATCTGGGATGTCAGCCACCAGTGCTATCCGCACAAGATTTTGACCGGGCGGCGCGACCGCATTCGCACCCTTCGCATGGAAGGCGGGCTTTCGGGTTTCACGAAGCGCTCCGAGTCGCCCTATGACCCCTTTGGCGCGGCGCATAGTTCAACCTCGATCTCTGCCGCACTCGGCTTTGCCGCCGCGCGCGATTTGGGCGGCGATCCCGGCGATGCGATTGCGGTCATTGGCGACGGGTCGATGTCGGCTGGCATGGCGTTCGAGGCGATGAACAACGCAGGCCATCTGAAAAAGCGGCTTTTCGTCATTCTGAACGACAATGAGATGTCGATTGCCCCGCCTGTGGGGGCGCTGTCCTCATATCTGACGAAACTTTACGCCGACGGCCCCTTTGACGAATTGAAGGCCGTGGCCAAGGGGGCGGCCAGCCTGTTGCCTCCGCCCCTGCGCGAAGGCGCTTTGCGCGCCAAGGAAATGCTGAAAGGCATGGCCGTTGGCGGCACCATGTTCGAACAGCTGGGCTTTTCCTATATCGGCCCGGTTGATGGCCATGATCTGGACCAGCTTTTGCACGTCCTGCGCGCGGCCAAGACCCGCGCCACCGGGCCCATGCTGATCCACGTCATCACCAAGAAGGGCAAAGGCTATGCACCTGCCGAGGCTGCTCGCGACAAAGGGCACGCCACTGGCAAATTCGATGTGCTGACCGGAAAACAGGCCAAGGCCATTTCCAATGCCCCCAGCTATACCAAGGTCTTCGCGCAAAGCCTGATCCAAGAGGCCGAGACGGATGAAAAGATCGTGGCCATCACCGCGGCCATGCCGGACGGCACGGGCCTGAACCTATTTGCCGAACGCTTCCCGAAACGCTGCTTTGACGTGGGCATTGCCGAACAGCATGCCGTGACTTTTGCCGCAGGTCTTGCAGCAGGCGGGATGAAGCCGTTCTGCGCGCTTTACTCCACCTTCCTGCAACGTGGCTATGATCAAGTCGTGCACGACGTCGCGATCCAACGCCTGCCCGTCCGCTTTCCCATCGACCGTGCCGGTCTGGTCGGGGCCGATGGTGCCACCCATGCGGGCAGCTTTGACGTGGCCTTCATGGCCAACCTGCCCGGCATGGTGGTGATGGCCGCCGCCGACGAAGCTGAACTGAAACACATGGTCGCAACCGCCGTTGCATGGGAGGAAGGCCCGATCGCCTTCCGCTTCCCGCGTGGTGATGGCGTCGGCGTTGAAATGCCCGCCAAAGGCCAGCTTCTGGAAATCGGCAAGGGCCGGATCATCACCGAAGGCTCTCGCGTCGCCCTTCTCTCCTTCGGCACCCGTCTGGCCGAGGTACAAAAGGCCGCCGAAGCTTTGGCGCAGAAAGGCATCATGGCGACCGTGGCAGACGCGCGCTTTGCCAAACCCTTGGACCACGACCTGATCCTGCAACTGGCCCACCATCACGAGGCGCTGATCACCATCGAAGAAGGCGCGATTGGCGGCTTTGGCAGCCATGTGGCGCAACTTCTGGCGGACGAAGCCGTGTTCGACCGTGGCCTGAAATACCGCAGCATGGTGCTGCCCGACATTTTCATTGATCAGGCCAGTCCCGAGGCCATGTACCGCATTGCTGGAATGGATGCCCCACAGATCGAAGCGAAGGTCTTGGAAACCCTTGGCATCGCCAGCCTGACCAAACGCGCCTGATCTGCGGAACCCCGGTCAGGGTCTGGACATTTTCCCTTTGGGCCGCGACAAGCGGTTTGAAGGAAATTGAAATGTCCCTTTCGCCTCTATTGCGCATGACCCTTGCACTTGCCATTGGTGCGGCAGGCGGTTTCCTGTTCTTCCTTATGCATCTGCCCCTGCCCTGGATGCTGGGCGCGCTGACCGCCAGCATGACAGCCGCCATCATGGGCCTGCCTGTCCTGCCGCCAAACCGCATCCGCCCGGCAACCGTTGCCGTCATTGGCGTCATGTTGGGGGCACGGTTCACGCCGGAACTGGTGGCCCTTGCCGGGGCTTGGACTGTGTCCTTGGCACTTTTGTCGGTCTACATGCTTTGCGTCTCGGCTGTGACGGTTCCCTATTACCGCTTTGCCGCGAAAACAGACTGGCAGACCGCCTATCTGGCTGGAATGCCTGCAGGCCTGACGGAAATGGTCGAACTGGGCGAAGAAAAAGGGGCCGATGTCAAAGCCATCATCCTTGCCCATACCCTGCGCATCGTCATCACTGTGGCCCTTGTCGCCATCTGGTTCCGCCTGATCGAGGGCCGTAACGTCGGCGCAATGCCAAATTTCGGCTCGGCCCCGCTGACCGCGCTTGATGCGGCGCTGCTCCTCCTTTGCGCGATCATCGGCACTTGGGTCGGAAAAATCCTGCGCTTCCCCGCGCCCGCCTTCATGGGACCGCTGGCCGCCTCTGCAATCCTGCACGCGACGGGCGTCACCGCTTCTGCGCCGCCCGCGCTGATCGTCATTGCTGCCCAGATCATCCTTGGCACCCTTCTCGGCTGCCGCTTTATCGGGGTTCGTCCCATCGTTCTGGCCCGCGCCGCTTGGCTCAGCCTTTGGGCAACGCTGGCCACACTTTTGATCGCCCTCGCCTTCGCCGCCCTGATCCACAGCGTCGTAGGCGTTTCGACCGATCAGGTCATTCTGGCCCTCGCCCCCGGCGGCCTGACCGAAATGGGCCTGATCGCGCTGGCCATCAATGCCGATGTGGCTTTCGTTGCGCTCCACCATGTGGCGCGCATTCTGATCGTGATCCTGCTTGCGAAACCTGTGTTCGCCCTGCTGCCAAAGCGCTGATCAGAAATCCAGATCGGCGTAATGCGCGGGCGGCGGAAATCCCGGCACCTGATCGGCCAAAAGCGTGCGGAAGCTGGGGCGCGACTTGATCTTGGCGTACCAATCCTTGACCACGGCACTACGGTTCCAGTCCACATCGCTGATATAGTCCAGACAGGACAGATGCGCCGCCGCGGTGAAATCGGCCAAGGTCATCTGATCGCCTGCCAGCCAACGACGCTGGTCCAGAAGCCACGCCATGTAATCCAGATGAAACTTGATACTGGCGGCGCCAGATTTCACATTCTTGGAATCCGGGTAGCCCAGTTTCATGACCTTCTTGTTCACCCGTTCGTACAAAAGCTTTGACGTCACTTCCTCATGGAACTTGTCATCAAACCACGAACAAATGCGCCGCACTTCATACCGGAAATCCGGATCACGCGGCATCAACGAAGGGTTCGGGAAGGTTTCTTCCAGATACTCACAGATCGCCTGACTTTCGCTCATCGTGCGTTGATCCAGCTTCAGGATCGGCACCTTGCCAGCCGGGTTGCGGCGCAGGAAATCAGGTGACGGTTCCCAGTACCGTTCTTCGACCAGTTCCACCTCCAGCTTCTTTTCGGCAAGCGTCAGGCGCACCTTGCGGCAGAAGGGAGACAGAGGAAAATGGTAAAGGCGGATCATGCGGAAATGCTCTTTGTCAGTGCGCCTCTCTGATACCCGCCTGTACTGCTGGGATCAATGCGCTTTGCCCGGATCAAACGGACTAGTTCTGAAAACAGTCGGCGCGGCCATCAATCGCGATGGTTTCCGCACCTGACATGATGGATCTGGTTCTGTCGCGAACAAAGTCTGTGGGTTTCGAGGCGCTACGCCCTTTTGGGTCAGGAAGCACTGCTGCCAACCGCGCCGCCTGCAAGGCCGACAGATCCTTCGCTTCAACATCGAAATAGTGCCGCGCCGCTGCCTGAACCCCGAACACACCTTCGTCGAATTCGGCGACGTTCAGGTAAACCTCCAGAATGCGGCGCTTGCTCCAGAACAATTCGACCGCGGGGGTCAGAAACGCCTCCAGCGCCTTGCGCATCCAGTTCCGGCCCTGCCACAGGAAGACATTCTTCACCACCTGTTGCGACAAGGTCGACGCACCGCGCCCGCCTCCTTCGGCCACAGCTTGCCGGATCGCAGACATGTCAAAGCCCCAGTGCAGGCAGAAATTCGCATCTTCCGCCGCCACAACAGATCGACCCATGACGGGCGCAATCTCTTCCCAATCCACCCATTCGCGTTCAATCGCGCCAAGCCGGACCGATTCCTGCAACTGGTAGACATTGATCGGCGGGTTGAAGAAGGAAAACACCAAGATCAGAACCGTGAAAAAGGCGGCAATCCCCAACAGGCCACGCGCAACCCAGCGTAAGGCACGCCGTTTCAGCGCACCCTTTTCGGCTGCGGGTTCGGCTGGTGCCTTCTTCTTGCTGCTGGTTTTTGCCTGTTTGACCATGCCTTCTTAGGCCAGAGCCCGCGCAAAGGGTCAAGCCACCCTAAGCACCTTGGCATCGCGCCCCCGAATACACCGGCGCGCTGCCGCCCATTGATTGCGGCCCTCGTCGCTTTCCAGTTCCGGGAAAAGCTGCACGATCTCGGCCTGCATATGCGGGTTACCTTTCAGCATCTCATCCCCCGGCAAAAGGCTTTCCGCGGGCGCCCCGTCGGCAAAAATGATCTCATGGCGATCAAACATAAGATGAAGATAGGCCACAGCCGCTTTTGGTGTCCGGCAAATCGTATCGCCATTGACCAGATGTTTCGCCGCCACCAGCACTTCGCTTTGGCCAAAATACAATTCCGCCATCCATCCCCGCACCAGCATCCGGTGCTGAGGCGACACGAGAAGCGCCCGCTCATTGCCCAGCACCGCGGGCATGAACCGGATCGGCGCCCATTCGCCCATCCCGGAAACGGTCCTCCGGCCAATCCAGCGCAGTGGCTGCAACCCGTTGTCCAGCGTCTGGATCAGATCGCCCACCTTCAGATCCTCAATCCTGCGTGGCCCCCGATCCGTGTCGATCAGCGTGCCCTGCAGGAAGCAAGGCGGACCAAGCGCGCCAATGTCGATCTGCGTGCTGCGTTTGACGAACCGAGAGCTGACAAAGGTTGCGTTCTCGAGGATCGTGCCATCGGTGGGGGTGAACACCGCTGGCCCGCCGTCCCGATAAAAGGTCACGCCCGTAATCGTGGTGGTAACGCCATTCATTACCACGGTGATCCGGTCGTTCACCCAGATTCCAGTCACATCCAATCCACCAACGGTATCTCCCGACGGGCTTTGGATGAAATTGTTGTTGTCGATATCGTTCAATTGCAATTTGACAACGGAAAGCGCTGTCCCGGCTGGCGGAGGCGCACCCGGGTCGATGACGAAAAACTGATCTGTATAGATTGCCATGCCCACCTCGGCGATCCTGAATGTTTCCAAAATCGCAACGAATTGGGGCAGGGGTGGCACCAAAACAGGGAAAAACCCGGCCTTTCCGATACCTGAATTCCATAGGATTGGGTCATTTTGCCCAACCTATGCCGCATTTCACCGCTGCAGCCTGATCCTGCCGCTTTGCCCGGATCACAGCATCGGAAATGAAAAGGCCCCCACGCGGGGGGCCTTTCAGATCATTCTGCCGGAACCTTTTCCGGTTCAATTGACAGGGGGTGCGCCAGATGCGGCAGCATTTCTTTCGGGCAAACCTGCAAGAAGTTCACGCGCTCTGCCTCCCAGTTCGACAGGATCTGCTGCGCCTTCCGGCTACCCGTCTCCTTGGCATACATCTCGATCAAGCCCTTCAGTTCCGCCTCCCAATGCGGGTGGCTGACCGCACAGGTGACCAGACTTTCAAGGTTGATGAAGTCCTCGGCCACGCCGCTCGGGTCGTACAGATAGGCCATACCGCCCGTCATGCCCGCACCAAAGTTTGCACCGATCCGGCCAAGGATCACCGCGACACCACCGGTCATGTATTCACAACCGTTGGAACCGCAGCCTTCGACCACCACCTTCGCACCCGAGTTCCGCACCGCGAAACGCTCACCGGCACGGCCATAGGCGAACAGGTAACCATCGGTCGCCCCGTACAGAACCGTGTTGCCAATAATCGTGTTCTCGCTGGCATCCAGCGGCGAAGACAGCGGCGGGCGCACGACGATCATGCCGCCCGACAGACCCTTGCCGACATAGTCGTTGGCATCGCCCTGCACTTCCAGCTTCAGACCCTTGACAGCAAACGCGCCCAAGGACTGACCGCAAGACCCCGCCAGCTTGACCGTCAGATGGTCGGGTTGCAGGTTGTTCCGCATCCCGAACTTCTTGACGATATGGCTAGCCGCGCGCGTCCCGATGGTGCGGTGGGTGTTCCGCACGGCATAGGAAAGCTGCATCTTCTCGCCGTCCTCAAAGAAGCGGTGACCATCCTTGATGATCTCGGCATCCAGCGTATCCGGCACAGCGTTGCGCGGCTTTGACCGGTCATAGGTGATCTTCTGTGACCCATCGACCGTGATCAAGAGCGGGTTCAGGTCAAGATCATCCAGATGCGCGGCACCACGGCTGACCTGCGTCAGCAGATCGGCGCGACCGATGATCTCATCCATCGACCGGGCACCGATGCTGGCCAGCAGTTCGCGCACTTCCTGCGCGTAGAAGGTGATCAGGTTCACCACCTTGTCCGCCGTTCCGGTGAACTTGGCCCGCAGCTTGGGGTCTTGGGTGCAGACGCCCACCGGGCAGGTGTTCGATTGGCACTGGCGCACCATGATACAGCCCATTGCGATCAGCGCAGCGGTGCCGATGCCATATTCTTCGGCACCCATCATCGCCGCCATCACGATATCGCGGCCCGTGCGCAAACCACCATCGGTCCGCAGCGTGACGCGGTCGCGCAGGTTGTTCATCGCCAGAACCTGATGCGCCTCGGTCAGACCCATCTCCCACGGCAGACCAGCGTATTTGATACTGGTCGCGGGCGATGCCCCCGTGCCGCCATTGTGGCCCGAGATCAGGATGATATCGGCCTTGGCTTTCGCCACACCGGCCGCAATCGTGCCAACGCCCGAAGACGACACCAGCTTGACCGTCACCTTGCAGCGCGGGTTGATCTGCTTCAGGTCATAGATCAACTGCGCAAGGTCTTCGATCGAATAGATGTCATGGTGCGGCGGCGGCGAAATCAGTGTCACGCCCTTGGTCGAATGGCGCAGACGGGCAATCAGGTCGGTGACCTTCATGCCGGGCAACTGGCCGCCCTCACCCGGTTTCGCACCCTGCGCAACTTTGATCTCAAGCTCTTCGCAGTGGTTCAGATATTCGGCGGTCACGCCAAAACGGCCCGACGCCACCTGTTTGATCTTGGCCGATGGGTTGTCGCCATTGGCTTCCGGCACGAAATGCGCCGGATCTTCGCCACCCTCGCCCGAGTCGGACTTTGCGCCGATCCGGTTCATCGCAACGTTCAGCAGCTTGTGTGCCTCGGGCGACAAGGCCCCCAGCGACATGCCCGGCGTCACAAACCGCTTGCGAATGCTGGTGATCGACTCAACCTCTTCAATCGGTACCGGCTTGCCCAAGGACTTGATGTCCAACAGGTCGCGGATATGGATCGGCGGGTTCGCCCGCATCGCAGCCGAATATTGCTTCCAGATGTCATAGCTCGCCCGGTCACAGGCCGATTGCAGCATATGCATCGTCTGCGCTTCCCAAGCGTGCTTTTCCCCCGAACGGCGCGCTTTGTAGAACCCGCCAATCGGCAGCACATCGGCGCCACCCAGCCAGCCCTTAGCGTGAACTTCTTCCAGCTTCTGCTCGATCCCGTGCAAACCAATGCCCGAAATACGGCTGTGCATGCCGGGGAAGTATTCGTTCACCATGGCGCGGCTCAGACCCACAGCCTCAAAGTTCAGACCACCGCGATAGGACGAGATGACCGAGATTCCCATCTTCGACATGATCTTCAACAGACCCGCGTCAATGGCATCGCGATAGCGCCGCATCGCATCGGTCAGCGTGCCGTCCAACAGACCACGGTTGATCCGGTCCGCAATCGAATCCTGCGCCAGATAGGCGTTCACCGTCGTCGCGCCACAGCCGATCAGCACCGCAAAGTAATGCGGGTCGATGCATTCCGCCGACCGCACGTTCAGCGAACAGAAGGTCCGCAGACCCTTGCGGGTCAGCCACGAATGTACGGCGCTGGTGGCAAGGATCATAGGCATGCCGACTTTCTCCGGCCCCTGCAACTCGTCGGTCAGCACCAGATGCGCCGCGCCCGAGCGGACAGCATCTTCGGCCTCGGCGCGAATGCGCTCCAACCCGACCCGCAGGTCGTCAAGGCTTTGGCCCACCGGGAAGGTGCAGTCGATCTTTGTGACCGACTCGCCGAACTGCTTCACCATCACATCAAATTCGGCATTGGCGATGAACGGGCTTTCCAGAACCAGAATCTCGGTCTGGCTGGAATTTTCGTCCAGCACGTTCTTCAGGTTTCCGAACCGCGTCTTCAGGCTCATCACGCGGCTTTCGCGCAAAGAGTCGATCGGCGGGTTGGTGACCTGGCTAAAGTTCTGGCGGAAGAAATGGCTCAGCGGGCGATAGACCGACGACAGAACCGCCGCCGGGGTATCGTCGCCCATCGAGGCGATCATTTCCTTGCCGTCCTCGGCCATCGGGGCCAGAACCTGTTCCAGTTCTTCCACCGTAAAGCCAGCCGCAATCTGACGCTTGCGAAGATCCGCGCCTTCGAAGATCGCGTGTTCCGGCACGTCGCGCAGCAGGCTGTTCAGATCGACAACCTTTTCGATCCACTCGCTATAGGGCTGGGCAGCGGCCAGTTTGTCCTTCATCTGGCTGTCGTGGTACAGCTTGCCCTCTTTCATATCGACGGCAATCATCTGTCCCGGCCCAAGGGCGCCCTTTTCGCGCACCGTGGTTTCATCCACCGGCACCATGCCTGCTTCCGAACCCGCGATCAGCAGGCCATCGCCCGTCACAACATAGCGCATCGGGCGCAGACCGTTCCGGTCCAGACCACCGCAAACCCAACGACCATCGGTCATGGCAAGGGCGGCAGGGCCGTCCCACGGCTCCATCACGGCGTTGCAATAGGCATACATATCCTGCCACGCCTTCGGCAATTCGCCCGTGTTCTTGGACCAAGCCTCTGGCACCAGCATGGTCTTTGCCATCGGCGCAGACCGGCCCGACCGCACCAGAACTTCAAACACGGCATCCAATGCCGCCGAATCTGACGACCCTGCCGGAATGATCGGCTTGATGTCTTCGGCCGCCTCGCCAAAGTTGTTCGAGGCCATACGGATCTCGTGGCTCCGCATCCAGTTCACGTTGCCCTTCAGCGTGTTGATCTCGCCGTTATGGGCCAACATGCGGAACGGCTGGGCCAGCCACCACTGCGGGAAGGTGTTGGTCGAATAGCGCTGGTGATAGATCGCAAACGACGATTCAAAACGCTCGTCCAGCAGGTCGGGATAGAAGGTCGCCACCTGCTCGGCCAGCATCATGCCCTTATAGATGATCGACCGGCAGGACAGGCTGCACAGATACAGACCCTGAATCTGCGCCGAAACAGCGGCTTTCTCGATCCGGCGACGGATGATGTACAGCTCGCGCTCGAACGCTTCCTGATCAATGTCCTTTTCACAACGGATCAGGATCTGCTCGATCTCGGGCCGCGTCGCATTGGCCTTGTCACCCAAGACGCTGACATCCACCGGCACATGGCGCCAGCCATAGATGTAATGCCCCATCCGCAACACTTCGGTTTCCACGATCGTCCGGCAGCGTTCCTGAGCACCGAAATCTGTGCGCGGCAGGAAGACCTGACCGACGGCGATCAGCTTTTTCGTGTCCGGCTCGTGGCCCGTGCGACGCACTTGGTCATAGAAGAACTTGACCGGAATTTGCACATGAATGCCCGCGCCGTCGCCGGTCTTGCCATCGGCATCCACAGCGCCCCGGTGCCAGACGGCCTTCAATGCGTTGATCCCGTTTTCCACAACCTTGCGGCTTGGCTTGCCCGAAATCGACACAACCAGACCCACCCCGCACGAGGCGTGCTCGTCATCAGTCTTGTAAAGGCCATTCGCGTCCAGCCAAGCGCGCTTGGCTTCTTCGGCTTTCACCCACGCATCATCATAGGTCGTCATGGCTTTTCCTTTCACGCGGTTCCAAGCAGGCTGAACTTCTCGATGCAGTCCTGCCGGGTCATCAGTTTCCGCCCCTCACCCGCATAGGCAAAGCTGTCGGGCTTGTGGTCGATGTAAATCTCATTGGCCAAGGTCAGGCCGTTCGCATCGTCAAACAGGCCAATCGGCAGTTCGACATTGCCAGACCATTCGTTCTGGATGGTCACCTTGTAGTAAAGGTTCGACCCGCACTCCCGGCACCAGGCGCGCATGGCCCAAGGGCTGGTCTGACGGCTGGCGATATGCTCCTCGCCCACCCAGTCCACGTTCCCTTCCGGAACCGTCATTCCCAACAGGGCCGATCCCGTCCAGCGGCGGCACATCTCGCAATGGCAGGCACCGAATTCGCGCTTGGTCAGCCCGGCAGTAAACCGCACCGCCCCGCACAAACAGCCGCCTTCGCGCTTTTCGATCACCGGCGCGCTCATTTCAGCACCACCGGAACAATCGTGCTGTCCCGCCCCGCATCGGTCATCAGCGGGTCACAATCGAACAACGGCTCGGTCGCGGCAAAGCCCGGCTCACCCGGAAAGATGAACTGCACGGGGCTGCCATCCATCGGCAGGAACTCTCCGTCGCCACCATTCCATTCCGACGGGCCCGCAAAGAACATCCGCCACTCCGGGCTGATATATTCCCGGCCCCGCGATTGCCGCAGCAAGGTGCCGTTCATATCCGTCTCGGTGAATTCGAACTCGGTCTCGGCCAGAGTCACGCCATCAATCGCAACGCTCCGTCCGGTCAGACGGTCAAACCCGGTCACGCGCGTCTGGCTGCCATCATCATGGCTTTGCGAAAAGGCAAAGGTATCAATCTGCGCCGACAACAGTTCCGAAAAACTGGCCGCATCTTCGGGATTCGGGTCCAAGGCCTGACGCGAGATCACCTCGCCCAGATCAAAGCTTTCAACCCACTGCGCCTCACTGTCGATCCGGCTTAGAAAGAACGGCCCCTGCTGATCGAAATCCGCCCGCCACTGATCGCCCGCCGGATCGGCGCTGCACTTATAATGATTGGAAACCCGGCACTGCCGCGACTGAACCGTCAGATAGGTTTCACACCCATCTGGCGGCACGAAAGACCCCGCAAAGGCAGGAAGAGGCAGCACAGCGAAAGCCGCAAGGATCAGCACGCGCATCTTCTCTTCCTTTCCTAGTTCTGGTCAGTCTGGCTGACATTTCGGGATTTTTCGGCCTTCCCGCTGTGACCACGGAAGTCACACGGAAAGACCACGCTTAGACCACGGAAACACTACTCGGCAGCGACGACTTCGGCCTGCTTCAGATAGGCTGCAATCGCTTCACCGGCTTCGCGTCCGTCGCGGATGGCCCAGACAACCAAGGACGCACCGCGCACGATATCGCCAACCGCGTAGACGCCCGGAAGGCTGGTCGCATGGGTGCGGAAATCGGCCTTGATCGTGCCCCAACGGGTCACAGCCAGTTCCGGCACGCCCCACAGCGTCGGGATCGCCTCGGGCTCAAAGCCCAGCGCCTGAACCACCAGATCGGCAGGCTCGACATAGTCTGCGCCCTCGATCACTTCTGGCGACTGGCGACCCGTCGCATCCGGGGCGCCAAGGCGCATCTTCTGCACCATCACGCCTTCAACAGACTCGCCGCCGGTAAAGCCCTTGGGGGCCGAAAGCCAAACGAAATCAACGCCTTCTTCTTCGGCATTCTGCACTTCGCGCTGCGATCCAGGCATATTGGCCTTATCGCGGCGATACAGACATTTCACCGATTGCGCGCCCTGGCGAATGGCGGTGCGCACACAGTCCATAGCGGTGTCGCCACCCCCAATGACCACCACGCGCTTGCCTTCGGCATTCAACTCGCCCGAGTCGAATTCCGGCACTTCATCGCCAAAGCTCTTGCGGTTCGAGGCGGTCAGGTAATCCAGCGCCTTCACGATGCCCTTGGCACCCACGCCGGGGGCCTCGATCTCGCGGATCTTGTAGACGCCCGTGGCGATCAGCACCGCATCATGCTGGCCGCGAATGGCGTCAAAGCTCAGGTCCACACCAACATTGCAGTTCAAGACGAAGCTGACGCCTGCCGATTCCAACTGCTCAATCCGTTGCATCACAACGGGTTTTTCCAGTTTGAAACCGGGGATGCCATAGGTCAGCAGCCCGCCCGCACGGTCATAGCGATCATAGACCGTGACCTGATAACCCTTGCGGCGCAGCACATCCGCCGCTGCAAGGCCGCCGGGGCCCGCGCCGATGACGGCAACGCTTTCGGTCCGTTCCACAGCGGGCTTGATCGGCTTGACCCAGCCGTTTTCCCAAGCGGTGTCGGTGATGTATTTTTCGACCGAGCCAATGGTCACGGTGCCGTGGCCCGACTGTTCAATCACGCAATTGCCTTCGCACAGGCGGTCCTGCGGGCAGATGCGGCCACAGATTTCCGGGAAGGTGTTGGTGGCCTGGCTGATCTCATAGGCCTCTTGCAGGCGGCCTTCTGCGGTCAGACGCAGCCAATCCGGGATGTTGTTGTGCAACGGGCAGTGCGATTGGCAATAGGGCACGCCACATTGGCTGCACCGGCTGGCCTGTTCGGCTGCCTTCTCGGCCGCGTACTCGCGGTAAATCTCATGGAAGTCTTGCGCGCGCAAATTGGCCGGGCGCTTCTCGGGCATCTCTTTCGAGACGTTCACGAATTTCAGCATCTTTTGCGTGGCCACGGCGGCGTCTCCCTAAGAATATCATGGGTGCGCCTTCTTACCCCCGGTCCTTGGGGAATAAAAGTCAGTATGGTTTACCTATTTGTTGGTTTTTTCCACTCAAGGTCAGTTTTTGTGACCTTTTCCTGCGAAAATAGGTCAGTATGTGATACCTATATGGTCAAAACCCCAAGGAAAGCGCCAAAACTGCAGCAAATCCGATGATGATTCGCCACCATCCGAACACCGCATAACCATGCCGCCCAACATACCCCAACACCGCCTTGACCACGAATAGCGCAGTTAGAAACGCCACCACGAACCCCACGCCAATATCGGCCAAGGCGCTGAAATCCAGATCATTTCTTGATTTCAGGACATCATAGAATACTGCGGCACCCATGGTCGGCAGCGACAGCAGAAACGAAAACTCGGCCGCAGCACGCTTTTCTACGCCCAGCATCAGTGCCCCAACGATCGTGGCACCTGACCGCGACACACCCGGAATCATCGCAAGGCACTGACAAACGCCAATCCAGAAAGCTTTGCCCAAAGGCAACTCAAGCGCCTGAAAATACCGTGCTTTCGGTGCAATCCGATCAATGATCAACAGCACAACCCCGCCCCAGATCAGGTTGATCGCGATCAGCATCGGGGTTTCAAACAGCACTTTCTTGATGAAATCATGGGCCAAAAGGCCAACGACCACCGCAGGAAGAAAGGCCAGCAGCAGCCCGACCAAGGCCCGCCGCGCCATCACATCGCTGCGCGCGTTCAATGCCAGTGCCGTCAGCTTTGCCGCATAAATGGAAAACAGCGCCAGAACGGCACCAAGCTGAATCACCACTTCAAAGGTGTTTCCGGGGCTTTCAAAGCCAAGGAAATGTCCGGCCAAAAGCAGATGCCCGGTTGAAGAGACCGGAATGAACTCCGTCAGCCCCTCCAGCAAACCCAGCAGGGCTGACAGTCCAAGATTTTCCAAGGCTTAGGCCCGCTTCAGGTTCTTTGCTGATTCCTTGATGGCCGCATACTGCCCCGAAGGGCGGTAGCGCCACAGGTATTCCGGAAGAACCGAGTCGATCGCGGTTGGCGTAATGCCCAGATCGGCAAAGCCCTTGGCACCTTCGGAAACAACATTGTCCTGCGCCAGGTTCTTGACCTGATCACGGGTGAGCATCTTGTTCTCGATCAGGCCAGCGGTCGCAGCCTGCATCAGATCAAAGGCCCCACCCATGATGCGGGCAATGAAACCCGGAATGTTCAGAACCAACCGACGACGGCGGATCACGTTCAGCATGTCCTTCATCAGGTCGCGGAAGGTCGCAACGTCAGGACCACCAAGTTCGTAAACGCCCGCAGCCGCCTTACCATCAACGCCCATCACGGCCGCAGCAGCGACATCGTCAACGTAAACGGGCTGGAATTTCGTATCGGCACCGACAACAGGCAGAATCGGCGCGAAACGGGCCATGCTGGCGAACCGGTTGAAGAATTCGTCCTCATTTCCGAAAATCACGCTTGGACGCAAGATGACTGCGCTTGGGAAGGCGGCCAGAACAGCCTCTTCGCCGGCAGCCTTGCTGCGCGCATAGTCACTTTCGCTGTCCTTGTCGGCACCAATAGCCGAAATATGCACCAGCGATTTAACACCCGACTCAGCCGCGATACGGGCAACGCGGCCCGCCCCTTCGGCCTGAACCGCGTCAAAACCATTCTTGCCCACAGCGTTCAGAATACCGACGCAGTTGACCACGGCGTCGGCCCCCTGCATCACGGCCCGCACACTGGCATCATCGCGGATGTTGCACAGAACAGGTTCAACCTGACCCGGAACGCCATAAGGCTTTACGAACATCGCATCATTGGGGCGGCGCACCGCAACACGCACCCGCCAGCCCTCTTTGGCCAAACGCCGCGCAACGTAACGCCCCACAAAACCGGAGCCGCCATAGATCGTGACAAGCTTGCTCATCCGAAGAACCCTTCCTCAGGCCGTGCAAAAGTTAGCTTCTCCATAGCTTTCCGCCCCTTCCGCGGCAAGGCAAAAGGTCCATTTGTCCCCCGCGACAAATTTCTTCACTCCCCTGCTTGCGCCCCGTTGACACCCCCGCATAGCCCGCATAAACAGCGCCCCACGACATCGGCCCAGATGGCGGAATTGGTAGACGCGCTGGTTTCAGGTACCAGTGCCGCAAGGCGTGGAGGTTCGAGTCCTCTTCTGGGCACCATTCGCTAAGGGTGCGGTCCGCAAGGTCCGCACCCTTTGCCTTTTCGGGGTGCGCCATGGCCATTCACCTTCACCAGAACGATCTGCCCGACGGCCTGACCCTTGGACCCGTCGTTGCCATCGACACTGAAACGATGGGGCTTGATCCGCGCCGTGACCGGCTGTGCGTGGTGCAATTGGCAGACGGAAGCGGAGACGCCCATCTGGTGCAAATCGCCCTCGGCCAGACAAGCGCCCCGAATCTGGAACGCCTGCTGACAGACCCGGCGACGCTGAAACTCTTTCATTTTGGCCGGTTTGACATCGCTGCGATGAAGAAAGCCTTTGGGGTCACGACTGCCCCGGTCTGGTGCACAAAGATCGCCTCGCGCCTGATCCGCACCTATACCGACCGCCATGGCTTGAAATATCTGCTGACCGAGCTGGTCGGCGTCGACATTTCCAAGCAACAGCAAACCAGTGATTGGGGGGCGGCAACCCTGACCGAGGCGCAAAAGGAATATGCCGCCTCTGACGTTCTGCACCTTCACGCTCTCAAGGCCGAGCTGGAAAAGCGGCTGATCCGCGAGGGTCGGATGGAGTTGGCGCAGCGCCTGTTCGACTTTCTGCCAACCCGGGCAGAGTTGGATCTGTTGGGTTGGGACGAACCGAACGATATCTTTCACCACTGACGCTGCTCGGCGGTCTGTCGCCGACAGTGCGGTGCAGACAGTTGGCGGACGGCAAGCCTGCCTGTAGCTTTGGTTAAAAGAGCAGAAACTCCAGGACACATGGCTGACCTTGACGCGCATTCCCGGCTGATCGCCTGGCTGAAGATCGTGCTGCCCCTTGTGGCGCTTGCGATCTTGTCCACGCTTTTTCTGGTGGCCAGAACGATCAACCCCGAAGACGCCCTGCCCTATGCCGAGGTTAATGTAGAGGAACGGCTGCGCGAACCCCGCATGACAAACCCGGCCTATGCCGGAATCACCAGTGATGGGGCAGCGCTGACCCTGACCGCAGCAGAAGCCCGGCCCGACAACGCCGACCCTGAATCAGGCACCGCGCGAGATCTGGTCGGTCGCCTTGAAACACCTGATGGTGTCGTTTCGAATTTGACAGCCGGTGCGGCGCAGGTCGATAGCGCCGACCGCACGATCTATCTGACATCTGGCGTCACGGTTGTTCAGTCAAACGGCTGGAAAATCACCAGTGAGGCAATGACGGCCAAGATGGATGTGACCGACATTTCGACCAAAACACCTGTCATTGCCGATGGACCAGCAGGCCACCTGACGGCAGACAGTATGCAGTTGACGGAAGCGGCACAGAAAAAAGGTGCATATCTTGTGGTTTTCAACGGCTCGGTGAAGCTGATATACCAGCCTCCAAAGTGATAATACCGTTCGCCACAAGTTTGTTCTGGCAAAAAGACAGGGAAAAGATGCCCAGATTGTTTTACGCCGCTTTGATTGCGGCCTGTCTCTCGGCTCCGGCCCTTGCCCAACAGGCCGATATCCGCTTTGGCGGCCTGAAACAGGACACCTCGCTTCCCGTAGAAGTCGATGCCGACAATCTTTCGGTCGATCAGGGTGCGGGAACAGCAATCTTTTCCGGCAATGTGCTGGTGAAACAGGGCGAAATGCGTATGACCGCGGCCCAAGTCCGAGTCGAATATAACGACGAAGGCAGTGCGATCGAAAAGATGCATGCTTCGGGCGGCGTGACTCTGGTCAGCCCGACCGACGCGGCAGAGGCGCAAGACGCTGTCTATACCATCGACTCTGGCAACGTTGTTATGACGGGCAATGTCCTTCTGACCCAAGGAAATTCGGCAATCTCGGGTGAAAAGCTGACCGTGAATCTGAAAGATGGCACCGGCACGATGACTGGTCGCGTGAAATCCATCTTCACCCCCAAGGCCAAAAATCCGTGACCACGACCCCAAGCCTTTCTGTGACTCAGGGCAGTGCCGGGCTGTCGATCCGGAACCTGCGAAAAAGTTACAAACGGAAACTGGTGATCCGCGATGTCAGTATGCAACTGAATCGCGGCGAGGTGGTTGCCTTGCTTGGCCCGAACGGGTCGGGCAAGACAACGTGCTTTTATTCCATCGCCGGACTTGTCACGCCCGAGGGCGGGCAGGTCATCATCGACGGCAAGGATGCAACAGCCCTGCCGATGTATCGCCGCGCCCGTTTGGGGATCGGCTATCTGCCGCAAGAAGTCTCGATCTTCCGCGGCCTGTCCGTTGAAGACAACATCCTGGCCGTTCTGGAAATCGTCGAGGATGACCGCCACAAACGGCGCGAGCGTCTGGAAGAGTTGCTTTCCGAATTCTCGATCACCCATCTTCGTCGCGCCCCGGCCCTTGCCCTTTCCGGCGGAGAGCGTCGACGGGTTGAAATCGCGCGCTGCCTTGCTGCAAATCCAAAGTATCTTTTGCTGGACGAGCCCTTTGCCGGCGTTGACCCCATCGCTGTGGGGGAAATCCGCCATTTGGTTCATGACCTGAAATCGCGCGGAATCGGCGTTCTGATTACCGACCACAACGTGCGGGAAACGCTAGAAATTGTGGATCGAGCCTACATCTTGCACGACGGAACGGTTCTCAAAAGCGGGACCACCGACGAAATCGTGCGCGATGAAATGGTGCGACGCGTCTATTTGGGACAGAATTTCCGCCTGACCTAATCGTATGCCCTTTCGAATGTGACGAAGACTCTGTTGACAAGGACGGGGTCAGTGTCGCCAAATACTTAGGATGCGTGCGAAACTCGCCCTGTACCAATCCTGCCATGCGGCCGTTTGTCGGCCCCGCAGCGTTGCAGGATTGTCATCGCGATCCCACCTAAAATTGAAGAACCTGGTCCGCGTGCCGTAAGGGCGCGGGACGGGCAAGAAGCCGCGCGGAGGAGACATCATGCGCTATCAGATCAGTGGAAAACATATCGACATCGGCGAAGCCCTTCAGACTCATGTGAAGGCCGAACTTGGGGAGGTCGTGGACAAGTACGCACAGCGTCCGACCGACGCTGTCGTGATATTTTCCAAATCTGCGCACGAGTTCGTTTGCGAAACGACGATTCACCTTTCGACTGGCCTGACGGCCTCTGCAAAGGGGCATGCGGCCGAAATTTATGCGGCCTTCGAATCTTGCCGCGAGAAGATGGACAAGCAGCTGCGCCGCTATAAGCGCCGCATTCGCAATCACCATTCTGCCCGAACGTCACCTGTTGAATTTGACGGCGCAGCCTCTTATATCCTCGCGCCAACCGAGGACCACGAGGATGAGGCGTCTGATACGCTCCAGCCCATCGTCATCGCCGAGATGGAGACCAAGATTCCTTCCATCACCGTCGGCGAAGCCGTGATGCAGCTGGAATTGGGCGGGCAACGCATGCTCGTGTTCCGCAATGAGGGACATGGTGGGGTGAACGTCGTTTACCGTCGTGATGACGGCAACATCGGCTGGATCGACCCGCGTAACAGCAAGTAACTGGCCGCTGAGCCTGTCTGGAAGATACCGTCTATGGAACTGTCCAAGCTACTCGCGCCCGGCGCCGTTCGCGTCGTTGGGCAACTGACAAGCAAGAAGCGGCTTTTTCAGGAACTCGGGGAAATGGTTGCGGCGACCTACGGGCTGTCCGCTGCCTCCGCGATTGACGGACTTCAAGAACGCGAAAGCCTTGGCCCCACCGGTGTGGGCCACGGCATCGCCCTTCCCCATGCGCGTCTTGAAGATCTTGACCGCATCGTTGGTGTTTTCATCCGCCTTGAAAAGCCGCTGGATTACGACAGCGTCGACCGTCAGCCCGCAGACCTGATCTTTGGTCTGTTTGCGCCCAAGGATTCGGGTGTTGATCACCTCAAGGCTTTGGCGCTTGTCAGCCGGACAATGCGTGATGCCGCCGTTGTGGCCAAACTTCGAGCCAACAATGACCCCGCAAAGCTGCACGCAATCTTGACCGAGGCAAGGGCACCGCAGGCGGCCTAATCAGCCTAGGCGTGCCAGTCCCGAAATCCAAAGTTGATATAGTCGCGCTGATAGGCGTCCCGCGCTGCGGTTTCGATCTCGTCATCGTAGACCGCGGCCAAGGTTTCATCCGCCTCCAGCACCGGCAGCTCGGGGCACGTCGCTAGGCCGAGTTCCAGAACGAGGAAGGCAAGACCTTCAGCAAGGCGTTCTTCCCGCAGCACCAGATCCGGGGTCTGGAACTGCCCAAATCCCTGCAGCACTGCAGCCTGACTTGCCCAATGGGCATCGACCCGAACGCCCGTTTGGCCCGAGAGGTTCAACTTAAGCCATTTCAGGAACCCATGGAATCCCTCGCGATGTGCGGCGATGTCTTTGTAATCCTCGCCCAGTGGCGGCAGTGAAATCTTGGAAACCTTTTCCAACTGCGCGCGAATCTCGCGCAGGTTGCCGTGCAAGATCTGATCGACAAAGCACCGATGCGCCCTCGCCACCGGGTGACGCACCACGGTAAAGCTTCGGTGCAACGGTCTCGCACGCTTCCACTGGCGCAGGGTCTTTTGCGAGAAATCGCCTTCGACCCCACCGAATCCCCCGAGCCAAGCCTTCACCAGATCTTCCGGCCCTGACTTGATCGGCATGTAAAGCAGGGGTGCTCTGGCGGCTGCCACGAACGAAGGCACCATCGGCGCTCGGCGTGGTTCAAAATTCGGCGTCCGGGACAGGTTGAACCGATCCATCCGGGCCAAGGCGCGTTCCATATCGGCGGAATTGGCAACCTTCTGGGAAATCTCTTCGGGATTCTGCTTTTTCAGGCTGCCATCCAAAGACTCCAAACCTTTGACCCCAAGAAACTGGGCCAAACCGTTCAACACATCCAGATCGTTGATGTCTTCATAGTCGATGTAAAAGGCCGTTTGTCCGGTAACCTGTAGCCCATGCATCAATCGAATTTGAAAATCCTGCAAGGCTGCCAGATGAGCTTCGAATTCCGCCGCATCGAACCGGGCTTGGGCCGTTTTCAGGTTCTTGGCATTCGTGAGTTTCCACTGGCCTGTTTCCTGGGCGATCTTCCAGCTGACGTAACTTTCCACCGGATTCCGCGTCAGAATGATCTTGGCGCAGTGCGGGTCTTCTAGAACTGGCTCAAAGACCCTTGGGTCGTGGTCGTGAAAATAGCGAAACCCTGACAGACCGTCGGTCATTTGGCGCATGACTCGCACCAATGCCAATGGGTCAGCCTCTCGATCAACCAACGAAAAGCCCAAGAATTCCGTTTTGTCCTTCTGGCCAATGAAATAGGGATTAAAAACCTCGCCATGGCATGTCACGCCTGGCATCGCATTCAGATTGGCCTCAAGGAAATTCGATCCTGTCCGCATTTCGGCGAACATGACAAAACTGTCAAAACGGTCTTTCGGCACTCACTTCACCAAATAGGGGCGCCCGCGGCGCGTGGACGTCGGCTTGGGGTCATCGTTCACAGGGAAATCCCCCATAAGCACGGGTTGCATCCCCTGATTGCGGAGGTTTTGCAGGAATTGTCCAAACCCAGACAGATCAGCCAATGTCGGTGCCTCGGTCAACCGTCGGCCATGCCGCGGCCCGATTTCATCAATGATCGTCTGAAGCGGCTCCATCGGGTTTTCAACGAAATCGGCCAAGGTCCAGATCCGAACCTTTGCCTTTGAATGCGCATCACGAAGAATCGTCAGAAACTCTTGTTCAATCTTCTGCATGCGCGCGGCTTCGCGCCTGATCTCACCGAAATTCCGGTTCGAATGAAAGAGGGGAACCGCCCAAGCCCCTGAAATCACCGAAATCTGTGCATTGCTGTCCAAGGCCATGAACCAGTTGAGTTTCTGGTTGTCGTCCGGTCCGAACTGAAAGCACTGCCTCTCGCCACGGGTGTTCCAGATCAGGTTACTTAGAAAGTTGCGCGGATTGTAATCTCGAACAGCCGGAGAATCTGTCAGCGCGCCGTTATAGCAGCTGTCGTTCCCGGCAAAATGAACACGGTCAGGCGCGAAAAGGTGGCCGTGAACCCGCGTTCCACTGGCCTTTGACAGCCAGATTTCAAAATTCTCGAACACGTCAGAAAAGCCGCAGAACACCGAATAGGGGCCAGCGGTTCTTCCGTTTTCCCAGTTTTCATTGGGGTAGCGGCTTTGCATGTATAGGCCCGGCCGACCCTTTGTCCGCCGCTCGACGGCCTTGGCAAACAGCCGGTCAATCTTGCCCGGATTGGGCTCCGCCGCGGCTTGGCGGCTGCGATCATCGGATAGAAAGGCCGCGTACAGCTTTTCCGCCTGCGGCCAGATCTTGCGCGCAACAAAGCAGTCAGACCGGCGCAAAAGCTGCAAGTGATCATCGTAAAAGATGTGCGGTTTGCCCTGAAAGTCGAACTTCGACAGCGTCAGTGACCGCGCCTCGATATTCGACGAAACCTGCCGGACCATCGTCTGGAAATAGCTTTCATCCGGAATCCACACCTTCTGGAAATAGGCGTCAATCCGGGCGCGGTCAGGATGTTCCAGAATGGCCGACAGCGTCTGACGGGTCAGGCACCACCATTGGCTACCCAGATGCGGCGAAACACCTTCCGGAATGGTACGTTTGAAACCTACCTGACGCTGCAACCAGACATAGGCGTCAAAGAAAGACCGCTGTTTCCGCCAGCTAAAAGGAAAGCGCAGCGTAAAGCGTTCAACGTCCAGTCCACCAATCGTCCAACCCACATCTTCGGTCGTCACGCTTTCGATGAAATCGGTTTTTGGTCGATCGGCCAGATAGGCAACAAGTTCCTCAACCGGACGCAAGGGCAAGCAAGAGCCCGACGCCAGATAAACGTGACGCACCGAGGCGAATTCCCGAAGCATCAGCATCGAGGCATCTTGGCTTGCCGCCACAATCCCCCAGGTTCCCCATTCGCAAGCATGCCGCCCCGAGAACCGAACATTCTCAAGATCGGCCAACGCCCCGCGCATCCGTTCAAACTGAAACCCATGCACGCGCCTGTCGACATGGATGACCACAGGGCAACCGCGTTCGGCCCAGTGCCGCGCCACTTGGGCAGCGCGGTCCAGTGCCGTGTGGCACAGCATGACGAAACCGACCGTCATGCCCAGTTCCCCTTGGACATCAGGCCAAGTATCTCAAGCTGTCGCCAGTTGATGTACTTCTCGCTCCACTTGCACCACAGGTCAGGCTGCTCGGCCAAACCAGCCTTATAGGCTTTGTACTCGGCGCTTGCGGCATAGTGCTGGCCGCGGCTCATCTCTTCCTCGGCCTTGGCTGCAAACGTATCAAGGAACTTGGCGTGCAGCAGGCAGCCACTGGCCTTTTCGCCGCCCCATTCGTCGTAAACCTGATTCAGACCGCGCGGCAACAGCATGTGGGTCGAACTGACAAAGGCATAGCTGCGATGCCATTTCACCAGCGGTATCTTGTTCAGGGCTGGCGCCATCTTTGGCTGATCGGCAAAGAAGGTCCGCATCCTCGGCCCGCCTTGGATCCAAAGATTTCCAAAGCGGCTGTTGCGTTGAAAGATGTAGTTCCCGCTGTCGAAATACTGTGCGATTTCGAACGGGTCCATGCCCTCACGATAGGGCTGCGCGTCAAGCGGGCCCTTGGGGTACATGTCCAACAACATGGCCGGGAAAGACTTGATCGACGACGCGTCCAGCCAATCGGTCAGCGCGCGGATCGGGCGGGTATCGCAGAACGGATACACAAAGAATTCGTCCGGATCGACCACAAGGCACCAATGGTCATGCGCGTATCGCATCTGAAGCCAATTCAGCCAATCCGCCCCGAACCGAGACCGTTTGTAGCTGTGTTTTGTGCTCCAAAGGCTGACGTCCGGCTGCTCCGCCAGATATTCCCGGCTGCCATCATCGCTATCATTGTCCACGATCAGGAAATGATTGACACCCAAATCCCGGTAGTACCGCAAGAAATAGGGAAGCCTGATCTTCTCGTTCCGAAGGGTCGAGAACAGAAGAATATCGTCTTCACGCATCTTCCCTGTGCGATTGGCAACAGGCTTCAGTTCGCGGCGTTTTCTGAACGCGCGAATGAGCCAGCGCTGCCGCGCCAACCGCAACCGGTATCTCGAAATTAAGCCCACTCTGCCCCTTCGCTCTTCCCCTGACCGAAACCATGCTTTCAAAAACCAGTTAACACAATCCTCAGGTGCTCGGACCACGTAAAGAAACCGCTCTTTTCAACGGTCTCCACTTCGTTTCTCCCTAGCAAAAAGCGATCCAGAATTGTTCTCTCCCAAGAATAAATGTCTGAAGGCGTCAGGTAAATGGCGTCTATACCAAGGATCTCTCGAAGAATCGGCAGATCGGAACAGATGACCGGAACACCCAACCTCGCCGCCTCAAGGGCAGGAAGGCCGAATCCTTCTGCAAAAGTGGGAAAGAGCAGCCCAGACGATCTGGATAAGACAGCCGCAACTGCCGCATCACTTAGGCCCGAGTGCACAGTCACACCCGGCACGCCCTTATCCAGCCGTGTAAAAAGTGAAGGGTCGGCCCAGCCGCGATTGCCAAGAATAACCAACCGCGGCCCACTTTTCCCCGCTGACGCAAATCGCTCCCAGACATCCAGCAAAAGGGCGTGGTTCTTGCGGGGCTCAATCGTCCCCAAAGCCACGAAATACCCCGGGCTAAGATCTATCTCTTTTGGCACCTGCGCAAAATCAGGCTCTGCCAGAGTTACACCCAATGGGGCCACCAAGCCCGGCGGCACACGTCCGCACCGGGCCAACTGCTGTTCATTGGCTGCCCTCGTGGCGTTTGCTGTATGCAGCACAAGATCCGCATGTGCCGAGATCGCCGCCACACGGCGCTGGAAGACCTTTACCTGATCGGCCCGCGCATATTGGGGGAAATCAAGCGGAATGGTGTCGTGCAGCATCACGACAACCTTCAGCTCAGCGCCGTTGCGAAGGACTTGAAGAATGCGGTCGGAAAGGTTGGCATGACCCACATTCAGGTAAACCGCACCTATCGGCAAATGCCGTCGCAGCATCCTCCCGGCCAAAAAGATGGGGGCGCGGGCGATTGCAGCCCGCCGAAGACGCGCTTCGACAGCGGCCAAGATCGGCTGTCCCTTGCGCCCGATCCGGCCAATCAGATCGACCCGCGTCGGAAGCGTCGCCCCCTTGGCCCATCCCAGCACTTCGCCCAGCGACGTTTCGGACAACAGCAAGACGCCAGCGGGCGAACGGGCCAGTCCAAAGACAGGCTTTTCCTGCCCAAGCAACCCTTCCAGATAGGCCAGCTCGACACGATCAATCCCGGTCAGCGCACCCTTTCCCAGACGCGACAACAACCGCGTCACGTCCAAAAGGTAGGCGCTCGCCGGCAATCGCGTTACTGGGCCGCTTTTTGTGCGGCGCCCATCTCGTGCAGGAACGCGCCGAATTCGTCACGCAAATCAGGGCGCGCCAATCCAAAGGCAACGGTGGCCTGCAAAAAGCCCGCCTTCGATCCGCAGTCATAGCGTTGCCCACGGAACCTGTAGCCATAGACCTTGCCCTTGCCAATTTCTTCGGCAATCGCGTCAGTCAACTGAATCTCACCACCGGCCCCTTGCTTCAGGCGGTTCAAGTTCGTCAGAACCTTTGGCGACAGGATATAGCGCCCGATCACGGCCAGATTGGATGGCGCGGTTCCAACAGGTGGCTTTTCAACCATGCCTTTCGCTTCGACGATCGAGCCCATGTCAGAGCCAATATCGAGAACACCGTAGGAGGATGCACGGGCGATCGGAACTTCCATTGCGGCCACCATGTTTCCGCCAGTCTCGGCATAGGCCTCGACCATCTGCTGCAGGCATGGCTTTTCAGCGGCAATCACGTCATCGGGCAACAGCACGGCAAATGGTTCGTTCCCAATCAATCTGCGGGCACACCAGACGGCATGGCCCAGACCCATTGGCCGGTTCTGGCGCACATAGGCGATCGCACCAGAATCCATGTTGGTTTCACGCAGGGTCTCAAGAAGATCGGTCTTACCTGCCTTGCGAAGCGTGCTTTCCAACTCGGGCGAATGGTCGAAGTAGTCTTCAAGCGCTGACTTGCCTCGGCTTGTCACAAAGATGAATTCCTTGATCCCTGCGGCGCGGGCCTCGTCAATCGCGTATTGAATGAGCGGCCGATCAACCAAGGTCATGATTTCTTTCGGGATCGACTTGGTAGCAGGCAAAAACCGGGTACCCATACCAGCCACCGGGAAAACAGCCTTCAATACCTTCTTTTGCTTCATTTTCGGCTCACTCTTTCTTGGCCCTTACTGCGGCCCGAATAAACTAACGGATGACAGTCTAAAGAAGTTTAGTCCCGAACGCGACAGAGAACGTGCCTTGCAGGCAAAAACTAAGCCGACATGATCCTTTACGACATCATCTTTCGTTCAGTTTACAGGTCGAAAGCGACGAAATTCTGAAGAAAGTTCGGCAAGTCGCTTGGAATAACGTTTCCCCACCGAAATCGGCGCCTTTCGGTCCGATAAACCCCAGATCCCGCCTTTCTGCAGCCAATAGCCTGCGGCAGAGAATTCCTGCCAATGGCGTCTCACACCCGCAGAGAGGCACAGGACCGTCACGATCTTGCCCGCCTTCACCTGCCGCTCCGCTTCGGCCCTCAGACGTGGCAAGGACCAGCGCCAGCCGATCAGCAAAACGCCACCGCCCGTCGCGGTTTTCTTCAACTCTCTCCAGCTTGGGGCAGACCCCTGCAACGGGGCAAGGCGACTCATTGGCCGCGCCAATCCGTCCTGCCACCCCAAGGCCAGCGTGCCCATCAGCCTTTCCGCCTCGGCGCGGTCAATCTTTCGACCCGCCAGATAGCCATCAAGCCGACGACCTTGTTCTTCGATCAAGCGCAACCGGCCCGCCTCAATTTCTTCCGCCGCATGGCGCCGCAGAAAGACGGCGGTCGAAGCCCCGATTTCGTGCAGGCTCAAGGGAACGCGATCCGCCCGGCGCCGCTCCGACTCCAGATAGCCATGATGCACCTGCGCCAAGGGAATAACCGCGGTCTTGCCCGCCCCCAGCAGCCGCAGGTTCACATCGGTTTCATCAAAATAGAACCGGTAATTCGGGTCAAATCCGCCAATTCCGCGCAGAACCGAGGCACGAAAGGCGCAATTCGTTCCCTGAGTCTTGATCGCGCGGCCCGGACCCGGATCAGGATAGTGCACGCCTTCGTCTGGCAGCGCCACCTCATGGTCCAGCCCCAAGGCATCCACCGAAGAACAACGCCATTGCAGCGAAATCCCATTGCGGCCCCGCACATAGCCCGTGGCCGCGACGGTCCCCGCATCTTCAAAGGCCGCAAGCAATCGCCAGGCCCATGTCGGCTCAGCCACGGCATCATCGTCGATAAAAGCGATGATCTCTCCAGCCGCCTGCGCCAGCCCCAGATTACGCGCGGCCGAGATATTGGCCTCGTCAAACGTCACCAGCTTCAGATCATCGGCCTGAACCGCCGCAATCCCAGCAGAGTCTGCCACGACTACGACTTCCAGCGCCACGCCCAGCTGCTGACGAAGACCCGTCACGCATCGCGCCAAAGCCGCCGGACGATGGCGACTGACGACAATGACGGACAGGCCCCCGGCGGTCATCCTGCCTTCAGATCGACGCCCGGCGCAAAGGCGATGAAGAACGGGTTATCCCAGCCCGCCTTGCCATAGGCCAAGGGCTGATGCGTGTCGAAACGAACGACATGCCCCCCGGCCCCTCGCAGAACCGCATCGCCGGCCGCTGTGTCCCATTCCATCGTGCGGCCAAGACGCGGATACAAATCCGCCTCGCCTGTTGCCACCAGACAGAATTTCAGACTGCTGCCGGCACTGGTCATGTCCTTGACAGCGTACTTGCCGATATAGGCATCGGTTGCGGCGTCCCGGTGCGATTTCGAGGCCACCACCATCAGCGCCCCATTGTCGGGCTGGCTGACGCCAATCTCGCGCAGCGCGCCGACAGTGTCCTTATCGAACGGACCCGCTTCCTCAACCGCAACACCATCGGCGCGGGTATAGAACAAACGACCCTTGGCCGGGGCATAAACCACACCCCGCAGCGGCACCCCATCCTCGACATAGGCAATATTCACGGTGAAATCGCCGCGGCGCTGCACGAACTCCTTCGTCCCATCCAGCGGGTCGACAATCAGAAATGTCTTTGCTGTCAGGGCATGGCTTGCGGCCTGCTCTTCGGTGATCAAGGTCACGTCGGGAAACGCGGCCCGCAACCCGGCCGAAATCAAGGCATCTGCCGCCTCATCCGCCTCGGTCACCGGGCTTTGGTCGCTCTTCGACTTCACCTCGAAGTCAGGGCTTTCATAGATCTCCATGATCTTGTCGCCTGCCTCAAGTGCAAGCCGCCGAATCCGTTCAACAAGAAAAGAAAAATCCACAAAGCCTCCAATCCGGCACAACAGTTGCCACCTCGATGGGGACGGCTTATCATCCCAGCAAAGGAAACGGCAAGATTTCCCCTTTATCAGCAAGCGGCGTCACGCCTTTGCACGAGGTTTAGAGCGATATGTTTCAACCGACGGTCAAGAAAACCACGGCCGGTCGCGCATATGCGACGCTGGAACTTATCTTTCATGCGGCGGTGCAATCCATTCGCCGCAAGCACGGCAATGCGGTTGTCGGCCTGCTGATGAACATCGCGCAAATGGTTATGTTCGTCGGAATCTTTTACATCATGTTCGTGATGCTGGGGATGCGCGGCAGCGCCGTGCGGGGCGACTTCCTGCTGTATATCATGTCCGGCATCTTCATGTTCATGGTGCACACCAAATCCATGGGTGCTGTTGTCGGCTCCGAGGGTCCGACCTCGCCCATGATGAAGCACGCCCCGATGAACCCGATCATTTCCATCGGCGCCGCGGCCCTTTCATCGCTTTACCTGCAAATCCTGTCAGCCGGTGTTGTGCTGTTCTTCTATCACGCCGTGCTTACCCCCATCACCATCTTTGACCCTGTCGGCACGATGGGCATGTTGCTGCTGGCGTGGTTTTCCGGCGTCGCCATCGGAATGATCTTCAAGGCGATGATGCCTTGGCAGCCGGAAGTCTTTGGCCTCATCTCGCAAATCTACATGCGCGGGAACATGATCGCGTCGGGCAAGATGTTCCTTGCGAACGCGATGCCCACTTACATTCTTGCCTATTTCGACTGGAATCCACTGTTCCACATCATCGACCAGACGCGCGGCTATGTGTTCCTGAACTACCATCCGCGCTACAGCAATCTGGAATATCCGATCATCGTCACGATTATCTGTCTTGTCTTGGGGCTGATGGGGGAATTCTATACCCGCAAACACGCATCACTCAGCTGGGGAGCAAAACGGTGATCATCAGAACCTTGACCGTCGTTGCCTTGCTCCTTCCGCTTCCGGCTTGGGCTGATGCCTTTCCCTCCAGCTATCAGGTCAAAGACGTGGCCGAAGGCGATGTCCTGAATATCCGGACAAGTCCAAATTCGGCCGCCGAGAAAATCGGTGAAATCGGTCCCTATGGCTTTAACGTCGAAGTGCTGGAAACCACACCCGACGGCACTTGGGGCAAGGTCGGCCTTCCCGAAGGCAATGGCTGGGTTTCCATGCGCTACCTCGAAGCGATCCCCGTCGAAGACCCACACCTCGTTCCCCGCCCCCTCTCTTGCTTTGGCACGGAACCCTTCTGGTCGATCAGCCTCTACCCGCGCGGTGCGGAATATAATTCGCCCGATACAGGTGCCGTCCCGATGGCGGTGCTTGAAGAGGCGACCTCGCCCGAGGGCTACTTCATTCGACTCGAGGAAGGTCCAACCCTGAACCGGACACTGATCGTGACCCGGCAGAAATGCAGCGATGGGATGTCGGACCGGGAATATGGTTTTGCGACCCTCATGTTCCTTTCCGCCCCAGACGGAAACGGCACATTCTCAGGCTGCTGCTCGCTCGACCACCGTTAAGGCCGTTTCCGGCTCCGGTTGCCAACCAGCAACGCCAGAGCCGAGGCCAAAAGCCCCGTCAGTGCAAGAACGCCAAGCGCAGGAACCAGCGTCGAAGCAATCAGAATGGCCGAGTCTGACATAGTTTTCTCCCTAATCCGATTGGTTGATATGTCGGTCTTTTAAAAATTCAGTGAAATGCATGGGTCGACGCGGTTGCAGCCCAAAACGCCGCCTCCTATATACAGCACGCAACGGGGTGAAGGCACAGTCTGGAATCCCGCACATTCCATGGGCACGGGTGCCGCATCGGGCCCGCGCCACAAACATCGCCTGAAGAAAGGGATATGAAACATGGCCAAAGTCATTGGTATCGACCTTGGAACCACCAACTCCTGTATCGCCATCATGGATGGCTCGCAGCCCCGCGTGATCGAAAATTCGGAAGGTGCCCGCACCACGCCGTCGATCGTTGCGTTCACTGAAAACGAACGCCTTGTCGGCCAGGCCGCCAAGCGTCAGGCCGTCACCAACGCCTCGAACACCATTTTTGCCGTCAAGCGCCTGATCGGTCGCCGGTTCGATGACCCGGTGATCCTGAAAGATCAGAAGAACATGCCGTACAAGATCGTCAACGGCGGCAACGGCGACGCTTGGGTCGAAGTGCGCGGTGAAAAGTATTCGCCCTCGCAGGTTTCCGCTTTCATCCTGCAAAAGATGAAAGAAACCGCCGAGGCTTATCTGGGTGAATCCGTCACTCAGGCCGTCATCACCGTTCCGGCCTATTTCAACGACGCCCAGCGTCAGGCCACCAAGGACGCAGGCAAGATCGCCGGCCTTGAAGTGCTGCGCATCATCAACGAACCGACCGCCGCCGCTCTGGCCTATGGTCTGGACAAGAAAGAATCGAAAACCATCGCGGTCTATGACCTTGGCGGCGGTACCTTCGACATCACCATTCTGGAAATCGACGACGGTCTCTTCGAAGTGAAGTCGACCAACGGCGACACCTTCCTTGGCGGTGAAGACTTCGACATGCGGATCGTGAGCTACCTCGCCGAGGAGTTCAAGAAAGAGCATGGCGTCGACCTGACCCTCGACAAGATGGCCCTTCAGCGCCTGAAGGAAGCCGCTGAAAAGGCAAAGATCGAACTGTCCTCTTCGTCGCAGACCGAAATCAACCAGCCGTTCATCTCGATGGACAAGAACACCGGCCAGCCGCTCCACCTCGTGGTCAAGCTGACCCGTGCCAAGCTGGAATCGCTGGTCGATGACCTGATCAAGCGTTCGATGAAGCCTTGCGCCGCCGCTCTGAAAGATGCGGGCCTGTCGGTTGGCGACATCGACGAAGTGGTTCTGGTCGGCGGTATGACCCGTATGCCAAAGGTCATCGCCGAGGTGACCAAGTTCTTCGGCAAGGAACCCCACAAGGGCGTGAACCCTGACGAAGTCGTGGCCGCTGGTGCCGCCATTCAGGCCGGCGTTCTGCAAGGCGACGTCAAGGACGTTGTTCTTCTGGACGTGACCCCGCTGTCCTTGGGCATCGAAACGCTCGGTGGCGTCTTCACCCGCCTGATCGACCGCAACACCACGATCCCGACCAAGAAGTCGCAGATCTTCTCGACCGCGGAAGACAACCAGAACGCCGTGACCATCCGGGTGTTCCAGGGCGAACGCGAAATGGCCGCAGACAACAAGATGCTGGGCCAGTTCAACCTTGAAAACATCCCGCCGGCCCCGCGCGGCATGCCGCAGATCGAGGTGACCTTCGACATCGACGCCAACGGCATCGTGTCGGTCAAGGCCAAGGACAAAGGCACCAACAAGGAACAGCAGATCACGATCCAAGCTTCGGGCGGCCTGTCCGATGACGAGATCGAAAAAATGGTCCGTGACGCCGAAGCCAATGCCGAGGCCGATAAAGAACGCCGTGAGATGGTGGAAACCCGCAACCAGGGTGAAAGCCTGCTGCACTCGATCAAGAAGCAGCTGGCAGAGCATGGCGACAAGGTCGACCCGTCGACGGTTGAGGCCATCGAACTGGCCATGCAGCCGCTTGAAGAAGCGCTCAAGGGCGATGACGCCGGCAAGATCCGTTCGGGCATCCAAAACCTGAACGAAGCCGCAATGAAGCTGGGCGAGGCCATCTACAAGGCCAGCCAGGCGGATGGCGATCGCGACGAAGACGCACCACGCGATGTTGACGAAGACATCGTCGATGCGGATTTCGAGGATCTGGGCGAAAACAAGCGGAAGTAAGACCGCGGTGAACCGAATAGGGGGCGGTCCGGGAACGGACCGCCCCCATCCGGTTCTGGAAGGGGGTCATTGCCCATGGCAAAGAAAGACTTTTACGAAGTTCTGGGCGTGCAGCGCGGGGCTTCGCCGGAAGAGGTGAAGAAAGCCTATCGCACCAAAGCGAAAGAGCTTCACCCCGACCGCAATGCAAGCAATCCGAACGCCGAAGCCCAGTTCAAGGAAGTGAACGAGGCCTATGAGGTTCTGAAGGATGCCGACAAGAAGGCCGCCTATGACCGCTATGGCCATGCAGCCTTCGAAGGCGGCATGGGCGGTGGCCCGCGTCCCGGCGGCATGGGCGGCAATGGCGATTTCGCCAGCGCCTTCTCTGACGTGTTCGAAGACCTGTTTGGCGATTTCATGGGTGGCCGTGGTGGCCAGTCCCGGTCGCGCGCCCAGCGCGGATCGGATCTGCGCTACAACCTGCGTGTCTCTTTGGAAGAGGCGTTCAAGGGCATCCAGAAAACCATCAACGTCCCTGCCTCCACCACCTGCGACACCTGTCGTGGCACCGGGGCCGAGGGCGGCGCCGAACCGACCACTTGCCCCACCTGTTCGGGCATGGGCAAGGTCCGCGCGCAGCAAGGGTTCTTCACCGTCGAACGCACCTGCCCCACTTGCTCGGGCATGGGTCAGATCATCAAGAACCCGTGCAAATCCTGTGGGGGCCAAGGTCGGATCGAAAAAGAACGCGCCCTTTCGGTCAACATCCCGGCAGGGGTGGAAACCGGCACCCGCATCCGCTTGGCGGGTGAAGGTGAGGCCGGTCTGCGCGGCGGCCCATCGGGTGATCTCTACATCTTCATCGAGGTGAAAGAGCACGCGCTGTTCCAACGCGATGGCGTGCACCTGTTCTGCCGCGTGCCAGTCAGCATGACGACCGCTGCCCTTGGGGGCGAGGTCGAAGTGCCGACGATCGACGGCGGGCGTTCACGTGTCAAGGTTCCGGCCGGGGCACAATCGGGCAAGCAGATGCGCCTGCGCGGCAAGGGCATGCCCGCCCTGCGCGGCGGTGGCGTCGGCGACATGCTGATCGAAATGGCGGTAGAAACCCCCGTCAATCTGACCAGCCGCCAGAAAGAGCTTTTGCGCGAATTCGAAAAGCTGTCCGAGGAAAACAACCCCGAAGGCCAAACCTTCTTTTCCAAGGTCAAAGGCTTCTGGGATGGCATGAAGAACTGATCTGCGCCTTTAGCGCCGCGATCCAAACCCCGTCGGTACGCCCGGCGGGGTTTTTCTTTGCCGGCCGCAGGAGTGGCGGCACTGTGCCCACGGAAAGCACACGCAAAAACCACGTGTATCCCACGGGAAAGACACGCCCCTTTTGCGGCCCCTGCGGCCCGGATTAACGCTTCATTCACCATCCCCTGCGACGCTTTCCATTATGGCACAGCATGGCTTTCAGGATGGCGCGCTTCCCCTCTTCCCCCCCCTTGGGGACGAAGACGAAGCCACCGTTGCGGCCCTTCCCGAAAAACTGCCTTCTTACATTAAGGACCATCGCAAACGCCTCCGCGACCGGTTCATGCAAGGCGGGTCTGGCGCGATGCCCGATTACGAACTGCTTGAATTGCTTCTGTTTCGCGCTCTTCCCCGGCAGGATGTAAAACCCTTGGCGCGCCTGTTGCTGGACAGTTTCGGTGACCTTAATCGTGTCATCACTGCCCCCGAATCCCGGCTGACTGCGGTCAAAGGTGTCGGCGAAGCCGTTGTTTGTGAACTGAAAATTTTCGAAGCCGTGGCCCAGCGCATGATGCGCTCTCGGGTGATGAACCGTCCCGTCCTGTCGTCATGGGACGCGCTTTTGGACTATTGCCACACCAGCATGGCCCATCGCGAAACCGAACAGTTTCGCCTTCTGTTTCTGGATAGAAAGAACACCCTCATCGCGGATGAGGAACAGGCCAAAGGCACCGTTGACCATGTCCCTGTCTATCCGCGCGAGGTGGTGAAACGCGCGCTGGAACTGAACGCCTCTGCCTTGATTCTGGTCCACAACCACCCCTCGGGTGACCCCACGCCCAGTCAGGCCGATATCAACATGACAAACCAGATTAATGAGGCATGTCAGGTGCTTGGCATTACCCTTCATGATCATCTGATTGTCGGAAAAAGCCGCGAAATCAGTTTCCGGTCACAGGGGTATTTGTAAAACTCGGCTTCAGCCAAACCTCAACCCGGCGGTTCAACCTGCGCCCGGCAGTGGTTTCATCACAGGCCATCGGCAGCGCCTCTCCAAAGGCCAGAACCTTGGGCAAGTCCAGATCCGCAAGGCCGGGTGCCAAAAGTTTCAACTGCGCCAAAACCCCTTCAGCCCTTGATTGACTAAGCGCCAGATTGGCCGGTGCAGCCCCGGAACCATCGGAAAAACCGGCCAAAATCAGCGCCTTGTCGCGGAAGATGCCCGCCTCCATCAAACGCGCAAGATCGGCCAGATTGTCACGCGAATGGGCGTCCAAAGTGCTGGACCCATCTTGGAAACGGAAAGTCAGGGAAAGACGATCTGCCCCGTCCATGACATCAACCAGCCGCTTCAGATCGGCCAGCGAGGTTTCCTCACCAGCCCCTTGAATGGCATTGATCAGGCGCAAGCCATCGGCTGTCATCGGCTGCCGTTCTGGCTGACGATCAATGAACCCTGCTGCCGAAATTGCCGATTGGGCCTGCGGTGTTGCTAGAAATTCTAGAAACTCTCGCACGATCAACGGCAAGCGCCGTTTCGGCGTCAGGAAAAAGAAAGGCAAAGCAAGGGGATAGTCCTCGGCCTTTACAGCCAGAGGCGTTGGCAAAAGCGGGAAACCACAGCTGTCGGTCAGTGGCAAAAGTCGCGCCCCCTTGGCCCCGGCCCGTACTGTAACGGCCAAACCCCACGGATCTGCCGCGACAGCGGCACCAAGGGTCGCAAGATCGGGATGCACTTCTGTCGTCACAAGATCACGGCCAAGTCGCGCGGAAAGCGCCCTTTGAAGCGGTTCCTCAGCGGGAAGTCCGTGCAAAACCAGTGGCATATCCGGCCCGCCAATTTCGCTCCAGTTGGTGACCTCGCCAGCCAAGACCCGTGCTAGGTCTTTCGTCGAAATCTCTGGTGTCGGGTTTTCGGTCGCAACAATCGGAACCATGGCATCCAAAGCGATGGACCGCGACCCAAGCCCCGGTTCTGTCGCCGCAGCAAGCGCAAGCTCTGCCCGACCAGCGATCAGCGCCTGACGCGAGTCGTCAAGTGACAGCCCTGAAAAAGTCATGTCGGCCAAGGGCTTTTCCGATGCCGGATCAATCAACTGAGCCCGGTACGATCCCTGCTCAGAAAGGTCGGCATAGGTCAGCCCCCTCGCCTTGGCAAAACTCTGGAACAGAGAAGGCAAAAGCGCCTCCCCCACTCCTGGCAGGCCAACAACACGGATATCTGCACGGGGTGCGGTCAGATCCGGGCAGCCCGGTCCATCGCAGATGACGCCTGAGGCGTCGACAGTCAGCAGGCCATATTGGCTGTCAATGCGATAGAACTCACCATCAAAGCCCTGAATGACCCCAGAAATGGACAAGCCGCCCTCGCGGGCGGTCAATGTCACATCCTGCGCTCCGGCGATTTGCGGAGTGATAAGCGCCACCCAAAGGGCAAGACGCCGAAATTTGCTCCACATAGAACCGCCAACCGCCTCTTACTTTGCTGCGGCGAGTTTCATGTCCTGAACAAGGTTTTTCAATACCAGAATGTCACCAATCGCATCACAAGCTGGCATGGCAAGCGTCAAATCGGCAACTTCGATCTTGCCGTCTTCGGCCATAAGAGTTTCGCCAAGGATTTCGCGCCCACAGGTCGCTGCTGAAACGGCAGCTTCCAAGACGACCTCGGCGTCCTGACCCGGTGCAAAGGTAAAGACCTCGGCCATCAGCGGAAGTTCGGTCGTGCTGTCACCCAGCAGGGTCACAAACGCCCCCTCACCCGGTTTCCCCGAGTGAATAGCCGAAAAGTGACCCGGCTCATCATATCCTGCGTCGCCCTCAAAGGCGTGAAGCTGGAAGGCATCACCACCTTGCCACTGCACAGCAAATCGGCGAACACCCTCGGCTTCTGGCATGTCGATGCTGGTAATGGCGCGATCACCCGAACCGAAACGAACGTCCACTTCTACGGCAGTCGACAATGCGGGAAGGGAGCCAAAAAGCGTTCCGCTTTCCGAGGTCTTCGCCGTCACCGTAAGCCCCGCGTGGTGAAGAACAACACGTTCATTTCCGTGGCATGGGGCAAGCAGCGTCAGCCCGATCATCGCACCGGGCTGCGGAAGCAAGTCAAACTGAACCGTGCAATCTTGCGGCGGTGGCTCAACCGCAGCCGTGACAGGTGGTGGTGCAACCGGTTCGATCTGTTCGGGCGCGACGGCAGCAACAACTGACGGTGCCGTTTCGGGGGTTGCTGGTTCAACGGCAACCGCGGGAACCGTGTCCACGACCGCAACTGGAACCGGAGGCAATTCAACAACGGGAGCAGGCGCCGGGATCTGGACCGTTTCCGGCCCTGCGGCAACTGGGGTAACGTCAACAACCACGACTTGCTGCTCGGCAGAGGCAAGACGATCAGCCGCGCGCTTTTGAACCATATGTCCGGCGCCGAGTGCGACAGCACCCGTCGCGACAAGCAAAGTGGCCTTACGTTGCAGATTCATCCTACCCTCCACGAAATGGAACGAGGGCAAGGTGCCGGGTAAAGGCGACCATTACATGGCAGCTTGGCGGTAGTTTTTCGCCGAAAGAGGCGGAATTGGGGCGGCCGAAACGGGCCACCCCAGGCTGCTTAGGCCAGTCGACCGTGGCAGTGCTTGAACTTTTCACCCGACCCGCAAGGGCAGGCATCATTGCGGCCCGGATTGCCCCAGGTCGATGGATCATTCTCATCGAAACCTGCCAACCGGGTGACAGAAGGTGCTGACTCTTCAGGTGCAGCTTCCGCAGCAGCGGCGGATGCGGCCTGCGCCTGCTGCTGAGCAGCGATCTGGTTCATCATGGCCTGCTGTTCCGCTTCGGTCAGTGGGCGGATCATTGCCAGCTTTTGCGACACTTCCTGGCGAAGTGAGTTCAGCATGGATTCGAACAGCTGGAAGGATTCGGTCTTGTATTCCGACAGCGGATCACGCTGGGCGTAGCCCCGGAACCCGACGACCGAACGGAGATGCTCAAGCCGCAAGAGATGCTCACGCCACTTTCCGTCGAGGGTCTGCAAGAGCACCTGCTTTTCGATATTGCGCATGGTTTCCGGACCAAAGGCTTCGGTCTTTTCGGCCATTTGCTTGGCAGTCGCTTCTTCAAGGCGTTCTTTGACCACATCCTGGTCAACACCTTCTTCTGCTGCCCATTCTGCCACGGGAACATCTAGGTTCAGGCGTTCGCGGACAGCAGCTTTCAAGCCGTCAGTATTCCAAGCGTCCGGGTAGGACTTCGGCGGCAGGTATTCGTCAACCACATCGTCAATCACCTGATTGCGCATATCTTCGGCAATCTCGGCGATATCTTCGGCTTCCATGATTTCCAAGCGCTGGCCAAAGATCGCCTTGCGCTGATCGTTCATCACGTCGTCGAATTTCAAAAGCTGTTTGCGGATGTCAAAGTTGCGGCCTTCGACCTTTGCCTGGGCGCGCTCAAGCGACTTGTTGACCCAAGGGTGAACGATGGCCTCGCCCTCTTTCATCCCCAGTTTCGAGAGTACCGCATCCAGCTTGTCAGAGCCGAAAATTCGCATCAGGTCATCTTCCAACGACAGGAAGAAGGCTGAACGGCCGGGATCGCCCTGACGGCCCGAACGACCGCGAAGCTGGTTGTCGATCCGGCGGGATTCGTGACGTTCCGTACCCAGAACAAACAAACCGCCGGCGGCCAGAACCTTTGCCTTTTCCTCGGCATGTTCGGCCTCAATCCGTGCGCGAACCTCGTCGGGGTGCAGGTGCGGGTCGGCGGCAATCGCCTCCATCACCTTCATCTCGACGTTTCCGCCCAGCTGAATATCTGTCCCACGGCCTGCCATGTTGGTGGCGATGGTCACCGCACCGAAGCGACCCGCATCGGCAACAATCTGGGCTTCCTGTTCATGGTGGCGAGCGTTCAGCACGTTGTGCGGAACACCGGCGGCTTTCAGCAGGCCAGAGAGGAATTCAGATTTTTCGATGCTGGTGGTGCCAACAAGAATTGGTTGTCCCTTGTCGTTGGCTTCCTTGATCGACTTGACGATGCCTTCATACTTTTCACGCGCGGTGCGATAGACAGCGTCGTCTTCGTCTTTCCGCTGCACCGGACGGTTGGTCGGCACCTCGACCACGCCCAGTTTGTAGATTTCCATGAATTCTTCAGCTTCCGTCGCGGCGGTACCGGTCATTCCGGCCAGCTTTTCATAAAGGCGGAAGTAGTTCTGGAATGTCACCGAAGCCAGCGTCACGTTTTCAGATTGGATCTGCACACCTTCCTTGGCCTCAATCGCCTGATGCAGGCCATCCGACAGACGCCGGCCCCGCATCATGCGGCCAGTGAATTCGTCGATCAGCATGACCTCGCCATCACGGACGATATATTGCTGGTCGCGGGTAAACAGCTTGTGCGCCCGCAAAGCCTGCGTAACGTGATGAACCAGAGACGTGCTTTCCGGGTCATAAAGGCTTTGTCCGTCGGGCAGAAGGCCCGCTTCGCGCAGCTTGTCCTCGATGAATTCGTTGCCCTCATCCGTGTAGGTCACGTTGCGGGTCTTTTCGTCCAGTTTGTAATGCTCTGGTTGAACCAAAGGGATCAGGGCATCAACCGCTTTATACAGCTCCGACCTGTCCTGCGACGGGCCAGAGATAATCAGCGGCGTGCGGGCTTCGTCGATCAGGATCGAGTCGACTTCGTCGACGATCGCAAAGAAGTGGCCGCGTTGCGCCATTTCCTCAATCGAGCCCTTCATGTTGTCGCGAAGGTAATCAAAGCCGAGTTCGTTGTTGGTGGCATAGGTGATGTCACAGCGATAGGCAGCGCGCTTTTCATCGTCCGGCTGATAGGGGTAGACGACGCCCGTAGTCAGACCCAGGATGCCGTACACCTTGCTCATCCATTCAGCATCGCGCTTTGCAAGGTAGTCGTTCACCGTGACGATATGCACACCTTTGCCGGCAAGTGCGTTCAGATAGGCCGGGAAGGTCGCCATCAGCGTCTTGCCTTCGCCCGTCTTCATTTCTGCAATATTGCCCTGATGCAGGAAGATGCCGCCCTTTAGCTGCACATCAAAGGCCCGCAGGCCAAGTGCGCGTTTGGCACCCTCACGGCAGTTTGCAAAGGCTTCTGGCAGCAAGTTGTCCAGATTTTCACCCGACTGGGCCCGCCGGGCGAGCTCTTCGGTCTTTTGCTTCAGGCCATCGTCGCTGAGGGCAGCAAATTCTGGCTCCAAAGCGTTGATCTTTGCGACCAGTGGACGAACCGACTTAACCTTGCGGTCATTGGGGGTGCCAAAGACCTTGCGCGCAAGCGAACCGAGACCCAGCATATTCTCTCCGTGGGTGTTCCTGACAGGATCGTGTGAGGCAAGGCCCTTGCCCGCCCCCAACGCCTTCCATAGAAAGCCCAAGAAGGCCGGCTGGCCCTGTCGCACGCGACCACAGCGATTTAAGGGACAGGCCCGGGATAGTCAATGTTTGGCGGGGGAAAGCCCGCTCAGGAGGGCGTGAAGATGACGAAAATGACAGGGTTTCTTGCAGGGCTGGCAATGTCTGGCCTGTTGGTCGTCCCCGCCGTGGCACAAGATGCTTCGACAGTAGTGGCAACGGTCGATGGAACCGAGATCACACTTGGCCATATGATCGCCCTGCGTGAACAGCTTCCGGCCCAATACCAGTCGCTGCCGGATGACGTTTTGTTCAAGGGCATCCTTGATCAGCTGGTTCAGCAAACCGCTTTGGCCCAGTCCGTGGGCGAGCCGAAGTTGAAGGATCGGCTGGCTTTGGAAAACGACCGTCGCGGGTATCTGTCGGGTGTCGCGCTTCAGGGTGTGGTTTCCGCCGCCGTAACGGATGAAGCGCTGCAAAAGGCCTATGAAGCCAAGTTCAAAGATGCCGCACCGCAGATGGAATACAATGCTGCCCATATTTTGGTTGCCTCAGAAGAAGCGGCAAACGATCTGAAGTCTCAGCTGGAAGGTGGGGCAGATTTCGCAGAGTTGGCCAAGGCCAATTCGACAGACACAGGATCGGGCGCTATGGGCGGTGATCTGGGCTGGTTCGGGCTGGGCATGATGGTAAAGCCCTTTGAGGAGGCCGTGGTTGCAGCAGAAGTCGGCAAAGTCGTCGGTCCAGTGCAATCGCAGTTCGGCTATCACCTGATTCTGGTTAAGGAATCGCGCGTTGCCGAGGCACCTAGCCTTGATGAGATGCGGGACGAATTGGCAGCGGAAATTGAGCAGGCGGCGGTACAGAGCCATATTGAAGAGCTGACTGCAAAGGCATCCGTCACGCGTTCCGGTGAAGGGCTTGACCCCGCCTTGCTTCGCGATGTTACCCTGCTGGACAAGTAAGCCATTCGTATCCTGTGAAAGGGGAAGCCATGGGCAAGACCGATTGGAAGGCCGAAGCCAAGCGCCTGAAGAAGAAGGCGAAGTCTCTGAAGGCTAAATTGGCCGAGTCTTTGAGCGAAGTGGTCGAAGAAGTCCGTGAAGAAGCGGCAGAGGTGGTGGAAAAGGTTTCGGCGGTCGTAAAGCCCGCCAAGCCGGTGTCGCCTCTTGCCCCTAAAGATGGTTTCCCCAAGCTTCCCCTTATCAAGGGTGTCGAATTTGCGGCCGCGGAGGCGGGCGTGAAGTACAAGAACCGCAAGGATGTGATGTTGATCCGCCTTGCGCCCGGTACGGCAATGGCGGGTGTCTTCACCAAGTCCTCTACCCGGTCGGGCTGTGTTCGCGATTGTCAGGATAAACTCGCCGCAAAGGTGCCAGCCGACGTCGGGGCCGCGATTATCGTAAACTCGGGTAACTCGAACGCTTTCACCGGTAAGGTGGGGGATGCAGCGGTAGCGGCCGTAACGGGCGGGGTGGCCGAGGCGCTCTCGATTCCCGCGTCTCGCGTGTTTTCCTCCTCTACCGGAGTGATCGGGGAGCCGCTGCCATTTGACAAGATTACCGCTGTGATCCCGCAACTTGTGCAAGATCTGCGCGAAGATGCCATCGAGATGGCAGCCTATGCCATGATGACGACCGACACCTTCCCAAAAGGTGCCTCGGCCACTGTGGAAGGCGAGGGCGGCACCATCCAAATCGCTGGCATCGCCAAGGGTTCGGGGATGATTGCACCGGATATGGCTACGATGCTGGTCTATCTGTTCACAGACGCAAAGATCACGCCCGCGAACCTGCAAAAGATGTTATCGCGGAATGTTGATGCGACGTTCAACTCGATCACCGTTGACAGTGATACTTCGACATCGGACACGCTTTTGCTTGCCGCAACGGGCCAAAGCGATGCCGCCCCGGTGAAAGGGGCGGTTGCAAAGGCATTTGAAGCCGCCTTGCATCAGGTTATGCGCGATCTGGCGCTTCAGGTTATCCGGGATGGTGAGGGTGCGACGAAGCTGGTCGAGATCCGGGTCACGGGTGCCGCAACCGATGAAGATGCAGCCAAGGCGGCCTTTGCGATTGCGAATTCTCCTCTCGTGAAAACGGCGGTTGCCGGGCAGGACCCAAACTGGGGTCGTATTGTGGCCGCGATTGGCAAGTCGGGCGCCGCAGCAGAACGGGACCGCCTGACGATTCATTTTGGCGATGTTCTTGTTGCCAAGGATGGGTGGCGAAATCCGGACTACCGAGAAGAGGATGGCGCAAGCCATTTCCGACAAGAGGAACTGCTGATCCGTGTGGATATGGGTATGGGTAAAGCGTCTCGTACAGTTTGGACCTGTGACCTGACAAACCGTTATATTGAAATCAACGCGGACTATCGGTCTTGAGGATCATACTGGTTTCTGCCGTCGCTCTCATTGACCCAGACGGTCGCGTGCTGCTGGCCCAAAGGCCCGAGGGAAAATCTCTTGCGGGTCTTTGGGAGTTTCCAGGTGGCAAAGTGGAGTCGAATGAAACTCCGGAAGCTGCGCTGATCCGCGAACTTCACGAAGAGCTTGGGATTGAAACCTGGCAAAGCTGTCTCGCACCTCTGACATTCGCCAGCCATACCTATGACGACTTCCACCTGCTCATGCCGCTATTTGCCTGCCGACGCTGGAACGGAATCGTTCAGGGGCGGGAGGGACAGAACTTGGCTTGGGTGCGGGCACAAGACCTCAAAGACTACCCGATGCCGCCCGCAGACATTCCCCTGATCCCGATTTTGCGGGACTGGCTTTAGAAACTGCTGAAAGAATCCACGAAAATCTTCCTAGATCGCTCAAATTTGAGTCGAAGATTTACCAATTCCCTGTATTTTCGTTTTTGGCACGCTAATGGGGGATTGGTGGATGCTTAGAACTATTTCTATTGGGAGTTGTGTCTCGGTTCAGGGGATACTGGTCAGCAAGCTAGCCGATGGGCAAGTCGTCGTGAAAGTCGACGAAAAGCTATACACGGGCCGTCCAGTCACTCCTATCAGAGTAGAATAAGAAAACGGCCGTGTGGGCAACCACACGGCCATTCTTATGACTTCTGTCCTGTAGATCTTAGGTCAACGAGCGTTGAATTTCTTCGCGCTCGAAGATTTCGATCACGTCATTGGCACGAATGTCTTCATAGCGCTCGAACGCCATACCGCATTCCTGACCCGAATGGACTTCTTTGACTTCATCCTTGAAGCGTTTCAGCGTCTTCAGAGTGCCTTCATGGATAACCACGTTGTCACGCAGCAAGCGAACGCCTGCCGAGCGACGTGCCACACCTTCTGTGACAAGGCAGCCTGCAACGTTACCAATGCCGGTGATCCGGAAGACTTCCTGAATCCTCGCATAGCCGATGAAGTTTTCGCGGACTTCCGCTTTCAACAGACCCGATGCGGCCTTCTTGATGTCGTCAATCAGGTCATAAATGATCGAGTAATAACGGATCTCGACGCCTTTTTGTTGGGCGGCGCTGCGAGCCGTTGCGTTGGCACGGACGTTAAATCCGATGATCGCCGCACCCGAAGCTTCAGCCAGACCGACGTCGCTATCTGTGATCGCGCCGACACCATAGTGCAGAACGCGAACCCGGACTTCATCGTTGCCGACCTTTTCCAAGGCTTGAACGATTGCTTCCGACGAGCCCTGAACGTCCGCTTTAACCAGAACTGGCAACTCGGCCACGTCTGCATCAGCCTTGGCCTTGGCCATAAGCTGTTCCAGCGTAGTCGCTGCACCTGCCGCTGCGCGTTTGTCTTTAGCGGCCTGTTCACGGTAGGCAGCGATTTCACGCGCCTGTGCTTCCGTTTCAACCACGTTCAAGACGTCACCAGCTTCGGGCGTTCCGTTCAGACCGAGCACTTCGACTGGAACAGATGGGCCAGCTTCGTCGACCGGTTCACCCTTGTCAGACAAAAGTGCACGGACCTTGCCCCACTTCTCGCCAACAACGAAGATGTCGCCTTTGCGCAGCGTACCATTCTGAACCAGAACGGTAGCCACCGGGCCGCGACCAACATCCAGCTTGGCTTCAATCACGGCACCCATTGCGGCGCGCGTTGGGTTGGCTTTCAGTTCCAGAACTTCCGCCTGAAGCGCGATGGCCTCCAGCAAATTGTCGAGCCCTTTGCCCGTCAAGGCAGAAACTTCGACGTCCTGAACATCGCCGGACATTGCCTCAACAACAACTTCGTGCTGCAGAAGTTCAGTCCGAACCTTTTGCGGATTGGCCGCGGGCTTGTCGCACTTGTTGATCGCAACGATCATCGGAACCTTGGCCGCCTTGGCGTGGGCAATTGCCTCAACCGTTTGCGGCATGACCGAGTCATCTGCGGCAACCACCAGAACAACGATATCCGTAACCTGGGCACCACGGGCACGCATCGACGTGAACGCCGCGTGGCCGGGTGTGTCGAGGAAGCTGATCAGCGATCCGTTGGCAGCGCGGACCTGATAGGCGCCTATGTGCTGCGTGATACCGCCGGCTTCGCCAGAAACCACGTTGGTCTTGCGAATAGCGTCCAGAAGCGATGTCTTGCCGTGGTCGACGTGACCCATGATGGTCACGATCGGCGGACGCGGCTGAAGATCCTCGGCCTTATCCTCGACGGTGTCGATCACCTGTTCGACGTCAGAATCCGAAACGCGGACGGCCTTGTGACCGAATTCATCGATCACCAGTTCCGCCGTATCAGCGTCGATGGTCTGGTTCATGGTGACCATCATGCCCATCTTCATCAGCGACTTGACCACATCGGCGGCACGTTCTGCCATCCGGTTTGCAAGTTCGCTGACAACGATCGTTTCGGGAAGCTGCACATCACGGCTTTGTTTTTCGGCCTTCTGGCCAAAGCCCATAGCCTTCTGGCGCGCTTTCTCCTGCTTACGCTTCATCGCAGCAAGGCTGCGAGTACGGCCACCTTCGCCTTCCAGCGCGGCGGACAGAGTCAGCTTGCCAGAACGACGACCATCATCGCCTTTGCCTTTGCGGCTGTCGCGGTCCCGGTCTTCACGTTCCCGGTCCGTCTTGCGCGGGCTAAGAGGTGCTTTCGCCGAGGCGCCACCGCGGGTTTCTTCAGCGCTGTTGGCATTGGCGCGCGGCGCTGCTGCAGGCTGGGTTGCTTCGGTCGCTGCGGCCTCTGCGGCTTTCTCTTCCGCTTGAACTGCGGCGCGCGAGCGGGTGCCCAGAATCTCTGCTTTGCGTGCCGCTGCAGCCGCCGCTTTGGCCTCTGCTGCTTCGCGCGCTGCGCGTTCTTCTTCTTCCGCCTTCAGGCGCAGGGCTTCTTCGCGTTCGCGATCAGCGCGCTCTTTGGCTTCGATCTCTTCGCGACGACGCTGACGCTCTTCTTCGCGCTGACGCTCTTCTTCGGCGCGGCGCTCAGCATCTTCTGCCTCACGCGCTTTTGCAGCACGAAGAGCTGCGAGACGGCGCTCCATCTCGGCATCAGTAATTCCAGCGGGCCGCTTGGACGGATCGCCCAATGATGGCTGGTTGCCGCCAGCACCTGCCCCGGCTGCGCCCGGTTTTGTGGGAACCACAACGCGCTTGCGCTTGGTTTCCACCACGACACTCTTCGTCCGACCGTGGCTGAAGCTTTGCTTCACCTGACCGGAACGGGGTGCGCCACCCAGACCAAGGGGTTTCTTGCCGTCTGTATCGCTCATGCGTCCTTCGTATCCTTCCCGGCGATCAATTCGCCGACCTGCTGGCTATTTGCCCCACGCAAACCGCCAAGCCTTGCCGCTTCCTCTACAACACGGTCGTTGAGTCCACCAGCCGCAAGCGCGGCGTGTATGGCACGTTCGCGGCCGAAAGCCAAACCCAATTCCCCTGCAGTCAGGCAGGAAATCAGTGATTCTGGGCCTTTCGGCGGTCGCAACTTCTCGCGCCCGCGTTCTGACCCGTCGTTGGCCTGAATCAGCGTCACCGCTTCACCCTTGACCAACCAGTCTTTCACCTTTTCAAACCCGCAGATCGCTGACCCTGCTTTGCGCGCCATTGAGACCAAATCTACCAAGCGTCGGGCCAATAGCCCTTCAACCAGATCCGTCAGGTCCTCGGGCACAGTCACGGGCTGACGCGCTGCACGCGAGAAAAGGTTCTTCTTTACTGCCTTATTCAAGGCTTCTGTATCTGCCGAGACATAGATGCCACGGCCCGGCAGACGGCCCAGAATATCCGGCACAACAACCGCATCCGGACCAATCACAAACCTGATCAGTCCGCCTTTCGGCTGGCTCTCCCCAGTGGCAATGCACTTGCGCTCTGGTTCGTCCTTCATCTTTTCCCGACCGCCGCGAGTCAACCGCGTGTCTCCGAAGCCTGAAATCAGGCTTCGGCCTCCTCGTCAGAGTCACTCTCTTCTTCTTCGGCTTCCATAGCCGTCGGATCAACCCAGCCCAGCATGACACGAGCCGTCATGATCAGATGCTGAGCTTCCTCAAGGCTTACATCGAAGGGTTCCAGAATGCCGTCGTCTTTCTTGCGCTGGCCGTTTTCGGTTGTCCAACCACCAGCCAATTCCCAGTCAGCACAGGTCGCAAAGTCTTCCAACGTCTTGATACCGTCCTTGGCAAGCGCCTCAACCATTTGCGGTGTCAGACCTTCGAATTCGATCAGGCTTTCTTCCACACCCAGTTTGCGTGCATGCTCAAGTGCCTTGCGGGCCTGCTCTTCCAGATAGTCGCGGGCGCGTGCCTGCAACTCATCAGCCGTGCCTTCGTCGAAGCCGTCGATCGACAGAAGTTCATCCTGCTCGACGTAGGCGACTTCTTCCAGATTGGTAAAGCCTTCGGCAACCAGTAGCTGGGCCATCATTTCGTCGACATCCAACGTATCCATGAACAACTTGGTACGTTCGGCGAATTCGGCCTGACGGCGCTGGGACTCTTCAGCCTCGGTCATAATGTCGATGTCCAAAGCGGTCAACTGGCTGGCCAGACGCACGTTTTGTCCGCGACGACCGATGGCCAGCGAAAGCTGCTCATCAGGGACGACGACTTCAATTTTTCCGGCTTCTTCGTCGAACACGACTTTCGACACTTCGGCGGGTTGAAGCGCGTTTACAAGGAAGGTAGCGGTATCTTCATTCCACGGAATGATGTCGATCTTTTCGCCCTGAAGCTCATTCACGACGGCCTGAACGCGGCTACCGCGCATACCGACGCAAGCACCGACTGGGTCGATTGAATTATCATAGCTGATGACCGCGATCTTCGCGCGCGAACCTGGGTCACGGGCGACCGCCTTGATTTCGATGACCCCATCATAGATTTCCGGAACTTCCATCTTGAACAGTTCGGCCATGAACATCGGGTCGGTGCGTGACAAGAAGATTTGCGGGCCGCGAGTTTCGCGACGCACGTCCTTGATGTAGGCACGAATGCGATCTCCGATGCGGTAAGCTTCGCGGCCAATCTTTTCGTTGCGGCGCAGGATGCCTTCACCACGACCGATATCGACAATGACATTGCCGTATTCTTCACGCTTGACGACACCATTGATGATGCTGCCCTTGCGATCTTTGAACTCTTCGTACTGACGATCACGCTCGGCTTCACGAACGCGCTGCAACAGAACCTGCTTGCCCGATTGCGCGGCAATTCGGCCAAGGTCAACGGGTGGCACTTCGTCGACGATTTCGTCACCGATCTGCGGATCAGCCAAGTAGCCCTTGGCCTGCTTAACCGTCATCTGAGCGTGATGGTTTTCCAGCTCTTCATCTGCCACAACAGTCCGGATCCGCGAGAAGGTCGCACGGCCGGTCTTGCGGTCGATCTTTACGCGGATGTCCAGCTCGCTGCCGTAACGCGACTTGGCCGCGCGGGCGAGCGTTTCTTCCATCGCCTGGATCACCAGATCCGGGTCGATCATCTTCTCACGGGCAACGGCCTCAGCCGTCTGGAGAAGTTCAAGCTGGTTGGCAGAAGTAATCGCCATCGGTCAACTCCCAGGCTTTCTTAGTGTTTTGTCTCTTCGGCGGGGTCTTCGTCCTCGCCCTCGGTTTCTTCAATCTCATCGAACTGCGATTCGTCGAAATTGCCACTGGCCTTCTTCTGGCGCAGCATCTCGGCGATCAGATCATCGGTAAGAATCAACTTGGCATCTGAAAGCCAGTCAAACTTGAGTCCGATGGTGATCTCCTCACCGCCCTCTTCGATCTGAATCAGGACTTCGTCGTCTTCGACGCCCGCCAATGCACCCTTGAACCGGCGGCGGCCATCAATCAGTTCGGTCGTTTCGATGCGGGCTTCCCAGCCCTTCCACATCTCGAAATCCTTGAGGCGTGTCAGCGGCCGATCAATGCCGGGCGACGAAACTTCAAGAACATAGTTGTCTTCAATTGGATCTTCGACGTCCAGAATAGCCGAAACCGCAGTAGAAATCTTGGCACAATCGTCGACCTCAATACCGCCGTCCGGGCGATCTGCCATGATTTGCAGAATGCGGGTCTTTCCACCCTGCAACCGAATCCGCACCAATTCAAAGCCAAGGCCCTCGATGGCGGGGCCAACGATGGCGGCAAGGCGGCGGTCAATTGCGGTTTTCGCGATAAGGTCAGTCATGGGTCCAGTGTGGTCCAAAAAACAAAAAACGGGCCAGCGGCCCGTATCGTTCATCCGGTGACTTCGGGGGTGGAGACCGAAGACGCAGCTGCGTCTACATAGGGCGTAAACATTCTCGGTGCAAGCCCAAAGCAAAAAGGGCCCGAAGATCGGACCCTCTTGCTTCTGCCTTAAGGCAAGAAATTAGTGGCTGCCCGAAGAACCCGAGGCCAGAGCACCGAGGATCAGGATTGCGGCAGCAGCGGCAGCAGCGCCACCACCCAGCGAACCAGCAGAGGACGACGAACCCTGCTTGACGACGACGATTGGATCGTCCTCGTCGTCAGCAACGTTCATGCCACCAGCGGTAGCGGTCGACACAGAAGCGACCAGCGAAATAGCGGCCACGAATGCGGTAATACGTTTCATGATTTTCTCCGATTCAGGAACATTTGGTTCTCGATAGCATAAAGGATCGGAATGGAAAACAAAAAGCTGATCGACACTTATCCTCTCAGGTCTTCAATGACCACCGATCCAGCATTGGGACTAACCCACTGGCGAGACTTCCTTATCTTGCCTGCAGAATCGATCCAATACGAGTTGGTGACGCTTTGACCATCAAGCGAACAAGTTTCTTCGATCTCGGTCACGCTGTAAATTTTCTCAACGATTTCAATGCTCTTTGCTCCATTCGATCTTGCGGAACAGGTCAACACCAGCCGCCTGGTTTGATCTAGGCCGTTTAAATGAACATAGGAGCGGGCGTATGTTCCATCGGCGGAAACTTGCACATTTGGCCGCTGGCCGCTGGCCGACATGAGGTCATCGCCGAGTCCCCGCGTTGCAACAAGGACACCATTCCGAAGAGAAATCGTGACTTTGTCGACAGAACTCCAAGTCTCGACGCCTCCATTTTGCTCAATTTCTCCCACCAATGCCTGCTGATTACGCTCTTCAAGAGTGATCAGTTGGACGGGCGAAAGAATGTCCTGAAGCGCTGCGCGAGTCAGCCCGAGACCCCCGTCAGATTTCTGCGCTCTGATTGGCACAACCGCCTTGGCAACTTGCGCCATGGCGAAGGCGTCTGTGTCGTTGCCACAGGCGGAAAGAACTGTCGCTCCAGTAATGAGTGCAATGATCGCCTTTTTCATTTCCAGAAACGTCCCCACTGTTCGCTCAGGCCATCAGCGCGATATCCACGCACCGTTTCATAGAGACGACCGTCTACTTCCAACCTTTGACCGCCATCTCGTCCAAACGGCCTGATCAGGGTCGAGCGAACTTCACGGGTTTCCTTGCCAAGCAACACCGAGAACGGAACCTCAAGGGTGATCCCCTTGTCAAACGAGCCGCTGCCAAAGGCTGCAGCTGGCACATTGGTCTTGGTAATAAAGGCCCCCACTTTCCAGCCATTTTCAAACTCGCGCTTCAACGAGAATGTCGCGCCAACGTCACCGGCGAGGTAACGTCCAACGTCCAATTGTGCGTGGTAGCCACGGTCGAAGGCATAGTAACCACTGACATGCCCAGTCAGGACCTTGTAGCTGCCGGGACCTGTTTCGACGCCGGGGCCGTCTGTCTGATACATTGCAGAGGGCAAGTTGAACCCAAAGCGCTGATCAGGTGACCTTTGTGCGACGTAGTTGACCTCGGCCCCAATCGCCCATCTGCGATTAGTGGGCATCCAGAGCACTTCGGTTGAGACACCACCGAACATGCGTTCCAAATATCCCGCCGAGATGCGCCCATAAATCTCGGGCGCAAGCTTGTGGTAGTAGGTAACCGCAAGCGTTTCGATCGCAGGATCACCCAGAGAATCATAGAAATAGTTTGCCGATCGCACAGGCTGCAAAGTACGGGCCGGAATCGGCGGGCGGTCATCAAGGTTGCTGGCAACCAGTTTTGTGATCTTGCCGCTGACGATCAAACCCGGTGTAACTTCAAGTCGGCCGGACAACTGCAGACCAGCACCGATTTTGAAGGGTGAATTCTGGTCAAAGAGCCGAAGGCGTGCGTACGGGCTAAGCGCCCATTTGAACTTTGGATAGGTTTCGGTGTCCAGGGCAGCAGCGTTTTGGGCAGATCCGACCGAGACAATCTGCGTGCGGTTAAAGATTTCTTCTGATCCGTTGACCGCAAACTCGTATTTTTCCAGATCCGAGCGCTGGACGACCACTTTCGAAACAGCCATGCCATTCACAACCGGAACGATCTCAAACTGCTCAACAGATGCAGGCATCACACGCGCCATAGCGCGCGCCGTCCTGCCAATCACCTGCGCTTCGGCATCCGTCCCGTTATTGATGATCCGAACCTCGGCTGCACGACCGTCAAAGCTTATGGAACGAACTTCAATTCCGTCGTCGTCCAGGCGTTTAGAAAGATTGGCTCGCAAAATCTGGCCAGCATCGTTTTGAGTAACCCAATCCGTCGACCACGCATCGGGATCAGCGTTTCGACTCGGTCTGGGTCGAATGGGCGTTGGCGCAGAGACCACAAGATTGCCGCCCGGGCGAGCCTTTGGATTCAGCAGAAAGTGAGCAGCGACACCAACTTCGCTGCCATACATGTAATACCCACCGAAGCGGAAACTATCGCCTCTCTGATATTCGATCCCGAAATTATAGGGGCTTTTCCGCTTGAATGTCTGACGATAGCCGGCCTCATCAGAGTAGGAGTCAGACGAATATTCCGCTTTGAAAGTCCAGTTTTCGTTCAGTGCCCATTCAACACCGCCGAACGGAGCCGCTGGCCCGCGGAACCATTGATCATAGTTGAAATTACCGCCCGAGCCGGCAACAAGCGGTGGCCTGACACCGAGCGGAGATCCGATAGATCCGTAGCTACCCAAGCGTCCCCATCCCAACCCGCCAGTGACCTTAATGTCTGGTGTCACATGCTTGGTCGCGACAATGTATTCACCTGCCAGCACACCGGTTCCCACAAAATCCTGCAACCCGATTGCAACGGACGGCAGGTAGCGGCTTTCGTCAAGGAGTTGGTACTTTAGGTCAAACGAGCGGTCGTAATACGTCGTGAACTGATCTGTTCCAGTACAGCCGGGAAAGCACGGAAGGTTCTTGTTCCAGTCGCGGATTCCTAGAAAACGAAAGCTGCCTGACAGGCGTGGCGAGATCTGAAAGGTCAGTGTTGAACGACTGATCGGACCAAAATGCGATGTCGTTGCAGTCAAAGCCCCATCCGGCTGACTTTCACCCGAGGGCATGTCGATCAAACCGGCGGAACCATAAAGGTTAAGGCTTGGGCGCTGTTCTGCGAGTGCTAGGCCAGATACCACAACCAATCCTGCCACTGTCACAGTTGCAGCAAGCATTCGTTGGCTGGATGGAACAGCTTTCATATCGTACCCCGAAATTTTCGGCCATGATAAGGTCTATGGCGCGTTAGACAACTGGCATAACTAAACTGCGAAACCAGTAGGCCCGAAAAGCCACAGGCCCGCCGGATAATCAACCCTGTGCCGCTTGCTTGACCTGTTTCACGCGACGCTCGGCGTAACCTTCCACATAGGTCTCCATCACTTCGAAGGCCGCTTCAGTATTGCCGGTTGCCACAGCGCTTCTAAGTTCTCGAAGCGCAGAGGATACTTCAAGACTGGTGAGAGACCGCTCTCGAGCCCGAAGAATTTTTTCGTGAGGCGTGATCAACATCCCAGGCTCGATCAGCAACTCTTCATGCAGCTTCTCGCCGGGCCGTAGACCCGTTACAACAATCTCAATTTCGCCGTTGGGGTTGTCTTCGCTTTTCAAAGTACATCCGGCCGCCGAAATCATTCGTTCTGCAAGGTCACGAATTTTGATCGGCTGGCCCATATCCAAAACGAAAAGATCGCCAGACACATCGCGCCGGTTGTCAGACATGCCACCAGCAATCAGAACCAGTCTGGCCGCTTCGGAGATGGTCATGAAATAGCGGGTCACGTCTTCATGTGTCAGCGTAATGGGACCACCACGCGCAATCTGTTCTCGAAACAAAGGAACAACCGAACCTGAACTGCCAAGAACATTTCCAAACCGAACAATCGAGAAATCCGTATTCTCGGATTTCTGGGCCAAGTCCTGGACAACAAGTTCTGCAAGTCGCTTTGACGCGCCCATGACATTGGTTGGTCGAACAGCTTTATCCGTCGAGATGAGGATGAAGCGCTTTACCTCAAGATAAAGCGCAGCTTCGGCAACGGTTCGCGTTCCCAAGACATTGTTCACGATACCTGAAAGCGGATTGGCTTCGACAAGGGGCACGTGTTTATAGGCTGCGGCATGAAGGATCACGTCAATCTGATGCTGCGAACAGACAGCCCGCACCAAGCGATATTCGGTCACCGACCCAAGCACTGGAACAAATTCAATGGTTGCTGCTTCCGGTAGACCGCTCAGTTCCTTGTCTATCTGATAAAGCGCATGCTCGCTGACCTCGAACATCACGATCTTCCGCGGCTGATACTGCAACAACTGCCGACACAGCTCAGACCCCACAGACCCACCGGCGCCCGTAACCAGAATAGACTTGCCGCGATACGCACTCTCAGCTTCTGGATGGAGATCAATAACTGCGGGACGGTTAAGAAACTTACCTGGCGTTACGGGAACTAGGGTGTCAGCAAGAGTTTCGGTTCCAACCAATTGCGCGAAGGAAGGCAGGGAGTGAACGTCAAGACCGCGCTCCATCAGTTTCCTTGCGATCGCAGCCTGTCGCGCCTGCGACGCAGAAGGCATGGCAAGGAGAATACGATCAACATCGTGCTTCCTTACCAGTGCATCCAGCTTCTCTGGGCCGTGGACGCTGAGCCCGAGAATTGACATCCCCTGCAGCGCCGGGCTGTCGTCGATGAGCCCGACGACACGAATTCCATCATGACCGCGCAATGCAGTCGCAAGCTGAGATCCAGTTGTTCCAGCCCCATAAATCAGAACATTCCGCCTTGCGTGGCCAACGCTAAGAAACGCCAGCAAAAGGTGAAGCATCGTGAACCGGATCAACACCATCGAAATGACAAATGTCAGCATAAAGAAGGCAAGCGTCACGCTAGGCAGCGGCCAATTCAATGATGATGCTTGGACGTATAGGCCAGCAGTCGCTGCAACCCCGACGGCGCTAGACTTGAGCGCCCCTATCCCTTCATAAGATTTTAGCTTGATCTTGGGAATGCCCAACAACAACGCAACAATAACGGTCAAAGTCGAAATACAAGCGCTGTAGGCGCCAAGTATCACCGGATCTATCGACGTCAGAATGGCGGGTGCCGTAATCAGGAAGGCCAAAAGGAGCGTTATTGGCCCAAGCAAAACGTCGACAGCCAGAAGAATTCCTTGCTTTACAGGCCTCGTAAGGCCTTCAAATGCTCGGCGAAGCTTGATCAAAGCTATGATCACACTGGGCTCCTCGCCATCAATCGTTCAAACTGTGCGTCAAATTCGGCCAATCATTACCGCGATGGCATCAGGCTGTGGATAGTCCTCTGGGCGCAGCTTAACAATCAAAATCTGACTAACGTTGATGGTTGCGCCAAATTAATTGGCAACTTTCCGCACAGTTTTCAGCATCAGGGCAATGTCCAAACACAGATTTTGCTGTCGTGCATAAATCAGATCCAACCGCGCTTTTCGAGGAACACAGCAGCGCGCATAGACGTCGTCCGTCATTTCTGCCGTCAGGCACTTCGAAAGCAGGTGCTCTTCGTGGCGATGAAAATACAAAGTCGCCATACCGGTTATACCCGGTCTCGACTGAAGGACTTTGCCATAGATCTCCGGAAAGCGCTCAACATATTGCCGCAGCGGGGGCCGCGGACCCACAAAGCTCATGTCACCCTTCAGGACATTCCACAGCTGAGGGATTTCGTCAGCACGAAACTTCCGCAACATCTTTCCAACCGGAGTCACTCGACTGGCTTTATCGCCACCAGACACACCAGAGTCGCCACTTGTCACTGACATAGTTCGGAGCTTCCAAAGCAAAAAGCCCCGCGTAGGACTGCGCATCCGCTCAGAAACGTAAAACACCGGACGACCTTCGCGAAGCAGGAGGTAGATCACCAAAAGAGCAAAGGGCACGGCTAGGACCAAAATAAGAACTAGAGCCAAACTGATATCTAGGACGCGCTTTTCGAAAGTCATCGACTGACCCTTGCCTCGTTGGCTTCTGCAACCAATTGGTCCGCCGTTGCGGGCGGAACTGAACAGACCGATTCCAATCTGTCGGTCGAAAGTTCGACCCTCGGAATCACACCCGGCCGCTCTGGGCCATACTCCCATTCATGGCCAGAGGCGATGAGCAAATCAGCCATGGAAACTGGCGACGGTTGGGCGATGTTGATCACAGGAGGAAGGCAGTCGCCCTTTGGGGCCACTTCTAAGAGCTTGGATAAAGTCACCGCCAGTGTCTTTGGCCCGATATATGACCTAATTGGGCCGCCTGCTTGTCCATGGACACGATCTAAAACGGCGCGCTTGTTTGGAACCAATCCGCCCAACAAAGCGTCTATGCCCGCCACATTTCCCAGACGCAGAACCGTGGTCGTTGAACATGCGCTGCACGCAGCGGTCTCCGACTCAGCCTTTGATTGCCCATAAGCGGTGACTGGTGACAGAGCGTCCGTCTCCAACATCTGTCCCGGACCACCAGAGTACACTGAGGCCGAGGACATGTAGAGATGAGCGGCTCCTGCTCCATTGGCCCATTCCGCAACCCTTGAAGCAAGCCGCCGGTTTATGGAAACGTCGCCTCGAATATTTCCAGCAAGGTCAAGTACAGTATCGTCTCGGCTCAATGCGGGCGCGGGTTCGGTTAGAATATCCCAGTCGGATCTTGCGAGGAAAATCGGATCAAAGATCGTGCTCTCTGCCCATTCTCGCTGAAGGAGACGGCCTATCCGACCCGCACCACCCGTTATGACGACGCGGCGCTTAACCATCGCCTTCCAGCCGCGTTCGCATCTCGCGCAAAACTGGAAGCAGGGCCCGCACTTTCTCTGCACCCAAAGCCTGGACAACTTCTGCAATAAGCGGAGCAACAGCCTGTACCGCCGCATCGCGGGCAGCCCGCCCAGAAGGGCTTATCGCGACGAATTTTTGCCGTGCATCATCCCAATCGGGGCGAATGTGAATGTGACCTGCCCATTCCAGTTTGTTGAGGGTATTTGTCATCGCGCCACGCGTAACGTGGAATGAGCGTGCGAGCTGGGCCGGAGTGCGCTCATCGCTGATACGAGCAAGGTGATTCAGTACACCAAAGTGCGAAATTTCCATTCCTTTAGGAAGAACTTTGGAAATTCGATTCCTCGCCAACTGGTCCGCCATAAAGAGCTCGCCAAAAAGCGTGATGGCAATGTCTTCGGTCCTGTCCATCATGGGCCCTCGAACGATCGATCGTGTTTGAGGGATGGCACCCGCCGTCTTGCATCAGCCACGCGTGACAAGTCCAGATCAACAATTGTGACGCCGCTTTCGGTTCCCCCGTCAGCGAGAACCTCTCCCCAGGGCGCTATGGCCAAAGAATGACCATGTGTCCGTCTGCCCTTCCCGTGGCTCTCTGGATGGAAGCCGGTTTGTGCAGGAGCCAATACAAAGCAGCCGGTTTCAATTGCGCGCGCACGCAGAAGCGTTTCCCAGTGAGCAGCGCCTGTAACGTGATTAAAGGCTGCCGGGACCGAAAGAATGTCAGCCCCCGCCTTTGCCAAGACGCGATAGAGATATGGGAAGCGAACATCATAACAGACAGTCATGCCAAGGCGAACGCCGTCCACATCCGCTAATACAGCCTTTGCACCGGGGCGATATCCGGAAGATTCTCGATAGATTTCAGTTTCAGAGACATTCACGTCAAACATGTGAATCTTGTCATACCGCGCTTGGATGTCCCCGCTTGGTCCGATCAGAATCGATCTGTTGGCAAAGCGACCATCCGGATCGTGAGTCAGGACGCCCAAAGAACCCACAAGCAACCAGATGCCTAGATCTGCGGCCTGCCGTCTAAGTGCGGCAAGGGTCGGATCGTCGGATTCTTGGTAGAAAACGGCACGTTGATGATCACGGCTCGACGAAAGCGCGTTCGTGCATTCTGGCGTCAGCACAAAGCTGGCGCCTTTGCCAGCTGCGTCTCGGACAAACTCCATTGTCTGCGGAAGGTTTGCCGCAGGATCGTCTGTCACCGTAAGTTGAACTAAGCCTGCGCGCATCAGCTTGCCAACATACGATCCAACATCTTTTCGGCATCAAGTACATGCAAATCATCGCACCCACCAACATGGACGTCGCCAATAAAGATCTGAGGAACGGTTCTTCTGCCCCCGGCGCGTTCTGTCATAGCCATCCGCAGTTTCGGGTCGGCACTGACATCAATTTCCTTGAAATCAACGCCTTTCTTACGCAGCAAGCCCTTTGCCGCATGACAATAGGGGCAGAAGGGAGTTGTGTAGATTTCTACAGCTTTCATCAGACCGATCCTTAAAGCCCACTTTCCGCGTGGAACTATAAGGATTTAGGCATCCTTCGCAACGCGTGACAGAGCCAAAACAGATACCCGGCTTGCGCCAACTGCAAGGCAGGACTCCGCCGCCGCTGCAAAGGTCGCCCCGGAAGTCATCACGTCATCTATCAAGAGGACATGCCTGCCAGTGATCCCGCCGGCTTGCCGACGATTTACCCGGATTGCTCCCTGGAGATTCCGAAACCGTTCGTCCCGGGTTCGACCTTCTTGGCTTTCGGTGCGCCTAGTACGGACCAATAGATCAGGCACAACTACAATGCCCGCGACCCGTCCAAGCTCGCTAGCAAGAAGTGCAGATTGATTGTACTGCCGCCGCAAAAGTCGTGACCAATGCAGAGGAATCGGCGCGATCACCGTGTCTTCATCGATCAGTGTTTGTGCAGAGCGTGCAAGCCAAGCACCCGCAGGTCTTGCAAGATCTACCCGATCTCCATGTTTCAGTTGAAGAACCAGATCACGACCGCGGTCGCGATATAGCATCACAGCCCGGCCTTTATGCCACGGCCGCGCGACACGAAGGCAATCGTCGCAGTGCACAGATTGACCATCGTCTTGGCCAGGAAGTGGAACGCCGCAAAGATCACAAACCAAGCCTGTGATAAAAGGCGTATCTCGCCAGCACGAGCCACAAAGGCCGAAATCTATCGACACGCGAGCATCACAGCAAATGCACTGCGGGGGATAGATTACTTTCAGCAGCGCTTGCATTCCCACAGCCGCCCCCTCATTTTCCCAGCCATGCAAATACCACCAAGACTGACCGACAGTTCCGCACTTAAGATTCACCGCAATCGCGCCAGCGAAACTTTTCTACATGTGGAGGTTGCAGACGAAGTTCAGGAAAGGCTGACCGAAGTTAACAGACGGTTTACGGACCCGGTTGTAATTACACCTTTTCCGCAGGTCTGGGGAAATTTCGGCAAGGTAATTGATGACGAAGAGATATTGAACATCTCTCCTGCTTCGCATGATCTGGCGATTCACGTCTTGGCACTCCATTGGGCAAACGACCCGGTCGGCCAAATGGTTCAATGTCGTCGCGCGCTCAGGCCGGATGGTTTGTTCATGGCATTCCTTTTCGGCGGTCAGACACTATGGGAGTTGCGGGCCTGCCTCGCTCAGGCCGAAACAAACGTCACAGGCGGACTTTCTCCACGCGTCCTACCTATGGGAGAGATTCGAGACCTTGGCGGGCTTCTTCAACGAGCAGGCTTTTCACTTCCAGTCGCTGATAGCTTTACGAAAACGGTGCGGTATCGTGATGCATTTCATCTGATGCATGACATCCGCGCTATGGGCGAAGGGAATGCCCTAGCTGATCGCCTCCGTCGACCGACCCGGCGCGACGTTTTCGTAGAAGCCGCTAAGCTCTACAACGATCAATTCGCCGACTCCGAGGGCCGCATTCCAGCAACCTTCGAGATCATATGTTTGACCGGCTGGGCCCCAGACCCGAGCCAACAGCAACCCTTGCGACCCGGATCAGCAAAACAAAGGCTGGCGGACGTCTTAAAATCTTTTGACCCTCCTACTGATTCGACAAAGTAGAGTGGTTGACCTGATGCCCTTTGCGGTTATGTCGGGCGTAAGTCGATAAACAGAAGGGAAGTGCCATGCTGGACTCACAAGCCGGAACTGTCGTCAAGCCCGGCGAGGGTCGGCTGGCCCATGCGCCAGCAGATCACCCATCGGTGAAGCGCGCGAAGATCGGTGTCTTGTTGGCCAATTTGGGCACACCTGACAATTACGACTATTGGTCAATGCGGCGCTATTTGAGTGAGTTCCTATCGGATAAACGTGTGATCGACTATCCGTCATGGAAATGGCAACCGCTTCTCCAGCTGATCATTCTGACAAAACGCCCCTTCAGCAGCGGTGCAAATTACAAGCTGATCTGGAATCACGAGCTTAATGAAAGCCCGTTGATGACGATTACGAAAGCGCAAACCTCGAAGATCGCCGAAGCTCTTTCAGCCCTTTATGATGGGGAGATCATGGTTGATTTCTGTATGCGCTACGGAAACCCGTCAACCGAGTCCAAAGTGCGCGAGATGGTCAAAGCTGGTTGCGAAAAGATCCTCTTCTTTCCGCTCTATCCCCATTATGCGGGCGCAACATCTGCTACGGCAAACGACCAATTCTTTAGGGCACTGATGAAAGAGACACGGCAACCAGCTGCCCGAACCGTTGCCGAATATTTTGACCATCCAAAATACATCGAGGCATTGGCGACTTCTGTCGAGGCAGTCTATAGAACCTTGCCGGTGAAGCCCGACGTTCTCGTCGCGAGTTATCACGGAATGCCAAAGCGTTACCTGATGTCCGGCGATCCCTACCACTGCCAATGCGCAAAGACTTCGCGGCTTCTTCGAGAACGCCTTGGATGGGATAAAGGAGCAATCGACACGACATTCCAATCGGTGTTCGGACCCGAAGAGTGGCTAAAGCCTTACACCGTCGAGCATGTCGCCGAGCTGGCAAAAAAGGGAAAGAAGAACATAGCAGTCATCGCGCCGGCATTTTCGGCGGATTGCATCGAGACTCTTGAAGAAATCAATGGAGAAATTCGGGAGTCATTTGAACATGCCGGTGGCGAAACCTTCACCTACATTCCCTGCCTTAATGACGACAGGCTTCATATCGACGCTTTGGTGTCGATCATCGAAGAGAATCTATTGGGTTGGATCGCGCGAACGTAGCCTAGAGCCGGCGACCAAAATGCGAAAAAGAAAAAGACGGCAGATCGCTCTGCCGTCTTTTCCTTCAGAAGCTTAACGTCTGATTACGATGCAGCAGCAGCGATCAGAAGCAGCAGCAGCAGCGGAACGATGACACCGCCAGCCGACGACGAGGTCGCGGCTTCAACGATTTCCGGTTCCATAACAGGTTCTGCCATGCCGCCAGCGAAAGCGGTGGTAGCGGCAACCGTCAGCACGGCGGCGAGCGCAAGTTTCTTCATGTTAACCTCCAGTTATCGCATACCGCCGAATATTGCAGAGGCGACGGCATGCACCCAAGACTATACCTCGTACCTCTTCATAATCAGCTTCACAGGGCTTTTGCAATCTGGCAAGTGTTGAGGGAGGTTGCTAGGCAGACTTGTCGTCAAATTAGCAACACCTGCGTACCAACTTGGGCATATCCAAAAAGCTCTTGAATGTGCTCGTTATAAAGCCCCACGCAGCCGTTCGATGATTTACGACCAATCTTGCGCGTATCATGGGTGCCGTGAATCCGATAATAGGTCCAAGACAAATAAAGAGCGTGTGTTCCAAGTGGGTTATCTGGGGCGCCGCCTTCGACAACATCAGGCCATTCCGGATTTCTTTCTTTCATCGACGGCGTCGGACGCCATGGCGGCGCAACAACCTTTTGGACAACTTCTGTACGACCACGGCGCGTCAACTCCTCTGAAAGGGGGACTGACGTGGGGAACAGTCGATAGATGCTCTGATCTTCCGACCAGTAATGGAGCGCGCGGGAAGTGATGTCGACCAGAATGGCCCCTTTGCGCGTGTCCGTGAAATAGTCGCTCCATTTCAACATTCGAAAACTTGAAATGTTGTTCCGAACGCTTCCACCGTTCGTTTCATCCTGTGCCCATGCCGGAAGCAACCCGGCACCAAGGCCTGCAGCTGCAGAACCCAAGAACAGGCGGCGGTTGAATGGCTTTTGTGCTCTGACGCTCACCATACGTCTCCTCAATCGTCTTTTTTCGCCCCGTGCATACTCCTCCCGGCGAAAACCCGCAAATCAAACGACTGTGGGGTGGCAAAGACTCGCAGAGTCGGGTTTGAAAAGCCTCGGTCTATTCGATAAGACCCGAGTGAATTGTGACGGCCTTGGAAGGCGACAGAGAATGAACAGAAGAACAGTGCTTGTGTTGGGTGCCTCCGCTTTCCTCGCGGCTTGTGCAACCACTGCCAGTGTGCAGGTCGATGCGGATGGAAATCCGCTTCCACAAGTCTACAAGATCAAACCTGGACAGGAGAACGAAATCTCGTTCCGACTTCTGGACTCGGTTAACTCCCTTCGTCGTGCCCAGGGCGCACCGCAGCTTACTTTCAACGCCGCGCTTAACGCAGCTGCTGCGACGCATTCCCGCGATATGGCCGTTCAAAACAGGCCATGGCACTTTGGTTCGGACGGATCATCGCCCCTCGTTCGAGTTCAGCGGGTGGGATACAGCGGAACCCTTATGGGAGAGCTGATTTCTGAGACATTTGAGACGGAGCTGGTCACGCTTGCCGCTTGGATGCGCCAAGCAGATACCCGCGCCGTCCTATTGGACCCTGCCGCCCGCGAAATGGGTTTTGCGTGGTACCAGGAACCAAGTGGAAAGATTTGGTGGACCTTGGTGACCGGGGGATAATCCCCGGTCATTTTCAGGGCAGGATGTGAACGGACGTGCCGTCCTTGATCATCGCATAGACCCACTCGATTTCCTTATCCTTCACGGCGATGCAGCCAGCCGTCCAGTCGGCCCTCTTGATGGGCCGATTGGACCACCCGTGGATAAAGATATCGCCGCCCGGGCTTTTTCCCTTAGAGGCTGCAAAAGCGCGGTCAGCATTGTTCGGATACGAAATTCCAAGAGACAAATGGAATTCAGAATTCGGATTGCGCCTGTTGATGAAGTAGGTGCCCTCTGGTGTCTTCCCATCGCCTTCAAACTGCTTGTGGCCCTCTGGCGCAAAACCAAGCGCAATGTCGTATGTTTTCAGAACTTTGCCATGATGCAAGAGGTACATCTTACGCTCTGATTTATGAACCTGAACTGAGGTAACTTCAGGCCCTGTGTAGGTCTTGAACTTTGACCCGCAAGCCGAGAGGCCGACAACCACGACCGCCATCAGAAGGAAATTTACGAAACGCATCTTGGCTGCCCGCTATATTTTCTCAGGGGCTTTATCGAAACTTCGATGATTTGCCTAGCGGGGCAAACGGATCATTCACTCACGGATTTGTTATCTGAAAGCCTGCTCAGACGCGCTTCGATTGCGGCTAACCTTTCAAGAACCTCCGAGCGGTAAGCGTCCGTTCTTTGGCTGTCTTCTTCGGAATGGGCCTCTTGCATTGAATTAACAATCAGGCCGACCAGCAGGTTCACAACGGCGAAAGTTGTGATCATGATAAAGGGCACAAAGAAGGCCCAAGCGTAGGGATATGCTTCCATCACGGGTCGCACGATCCCCATTGACCAGCTTTCCAGTGTCATGACCTGGAACAAAGTGTAGGCAGAATTTCCCAAATCTCCGAACCATTCTGGGAAACTGGCGGAAAACAACTTTGTCGAGATAACCGCACCGATGTAGAAAATTATCGCCATAAGCAGAAAAACGGAGCCCATGCCCGGGAGGGCAGTGACAAATCCTTCAACCACCCGTCGCAATCTTGGGGCCACAGAAACAACCCGCAATACCCGCAAGATGCGCAATGCACGCAAGACCGACAGCCCCTGCGCGGCGGGAATCAGAGCAATGCCAACAATCACGAAATCAAAGACGTTCCAGCCGGACCGAAAAAAACCGAAGCCGCGGACGTAAAACTTGAGCAATATCTCCATTACAAAGACCGAAAGACAAATTACATCCAGCGCAACGACCAAAGGACCAACGCGATCCATTACGGCCGGAACGGTCTCAAGGCCCAAGATCACCGCATTAAACAGGATCACACCAATGATCAGATTGCGGACAGTTTGACTGTCCAACCATGCCCCAATCTTCTCACGCGTCATCCCGCCCTCACTTGCCTAGCCGTCAGCCCGCCTCACATATGGGCAAGGCGGAAACATCCGACAAGTTCAACATGCGACGACCAGCGAAACTGATCGACGACTTGGACCCATTCCAACCGATATCCGGCTCCAATCAGTGATTTAGCGTCGCGAGCAAATGTCGCCGGGTTACAGGAAACCATGGCGATGACAGGCACGCCCGACCCAGCAAGAGGCACAATCTGCGCCTCTGCACCGGCGCGCGGAGGGTCGATCACAACACCGGTCACATGCTTGAATTCATCCGCTTCCAAAGGTCGACGGAATAGATCGCGGGTCTCGACCGATACCCTTTTCAAGCCCTGCGTTTGCCGAGCGGCCTTATCAAGTGCCGCCATCATTTCTGCATCACCTTCAACGGCGTGGAGTTCAGCGCCTTCGGCAAGCGGCAATGCAAATGTTCCGCAACCCGCAAATAGATCAACGATTTTTTTCTGCGGACCGAGCGCTTCTTTTACAAGGGCCACAAGGCTCTTTTGTCCGTGTTCCGTAGCTTGCAAAAATGCGCCGGGAGGCGGGACCACCTTAGCCGACCCTATTTGTTGAACAGGGTTGGCACGCAGGGCAACGACCTCATCATCCCATTTCAGACGCGCAAATCCGAATGTCTCAACCACACGAGCCAGTTCCATCCGCAAAGGACCGTCAAGCGGCTTACCGCCATCAGCCACAACATCCGCGCCAGCGTCAGAACGGGTGACCGTGAAAGAAAGCTCTTGTGTGCGGGACCCCCCGATTTTGACCAGAGCCTCTATTCCAGGAATCGCCGCCATCAGATCGGAATGCAAAAGCTGACAATCTGGAATCGGGATAATGACGTCTGAACCGCGTGCATGAAAACCAATCAAAGCACCCGATTTCGTACGACGCGCAGCAAATGTGGCGCGTCGGCGGCTCCTGGGGGGCGAGGTGACAATCCCCCTGATTTCCGCCTCAAGCCCTTGACCTTCCAGCGCGCCGCGGACGATGCCAATCTTCCAATCAGCGACAAAGCTGTCGTTTGCGTGTTGCATCAAGCAACCGCCGCAGCTTTTTGCATGGGCGCAAGGTGGTTTGACCCGAGTTGCCGTCGGAGTCACGATGCGTACTTGCGTCAGACGATCGCCGCTGAGTTCGCCGTCGACCACTTCCCCCGGCAAAACAGCACTAACGAAAATGGGCCCGTTGGGGCCCTGCGCAACGCCATCACCCAAATGGCCCAGTCGTTCAATTGTCAGCTTCACTCTGCTGCTTCCTTTTCATCGGCACCGATGAACCCACCGGATTGACGGTTCCAATAGCGCGCATAAAGACCGCCGTGCGTCAGCAGGGCGTCATGTGTTCCCTGTTCGACGATCCGGCCTTCGTCAAGCACAACAATGCGGTCCATCGCGGCGATGGTTGAAAGTCGATGCGCAATGGCCAGAACCGTTTTGCCCTCCATCACGCGGCCAAGCGCCTCTTGAATGCTTGCTTCCACCTCAGAATCCAGTGCCGAAGTGGCTTCATCCAGAACCAGGATAGGGGCGTCTTTCAAGAAGGCCCGCGCAAGAGCAATACGTTGCCGCTGGCCTCCTGAGAGTTTTACCCCTCTCTCACCCAAGAAAGCATCATAGGCCTTATTTCCTTTGTGATCGACCATTTGTGAAATGAACCCGTCAGCCTCGGCAGCTTTCGCTGCCGCAACGATTTCTGCCTCACCAGCATCCGGTCGACCGTAGGCAATGTTGTCTCGCGCACTTCGATTGAACATAGCCGTTTCCTGCGTCACCATACCAATCTGACGTCGCAGGCTCTCTTGGGTGACGCTTCGGACATCTTGCCCATCGATAAGAACACGGCCTTTTTCACAATCGTAGAGCCTTAGAAGAAGGGCAACGAGTGTCGATTTCCCCGCACCAGACGCCCCAACAATTCCCAGCTTTTCTCCGGCTCGGATCGTAAGGTTCAGATCTTCAACTCCGCCCCTTCTGCGACCATAGGCAAAGCTTGCTGAGTCGAAGACGATTTCACCCATTGCAAAGTCGAGGTCTACCGCGCCTTCGATGTCTGCAAGCTGATGCGGAGCGGAAAGCGTGCGCATCCCGTCTTCGACTTCACCAACGGAAGTATAAATCGACATAAGGGTAAAGCTCACCCATCCCGACATTTGCGCGATGCGCATCGCAATCGCGCCAGACGCTGCGATTGCGCCCGCTGTTGCTTGTCCCTGCTGCCACAGCAAGACCGTTCCGCCAATCAATAGAACGGGCAAAACGCCAGCCAAAGTCATGAGCGAGAGGCGGAAAAAGGTCGAGATGACACCAAACTCTAGGCTTCGCTCTCGAAAAACCTCCATCGCCTTCAAAGCAACTTTGTCTTCAAACGCTGCGTGGGCAAAGAGTTTAACTGTCTTGATGTTGGTTATCGTGTCGACAACCTGACCCGTCACCATCGCCCGAGAACTTGCGCGCGCGGCAGAATTGACGCGAACACGCGGCATAAAGAAGCGGATCAGCAAGAGGTAGGCCACCAGCCAGACAGCCAAAGCCAAGGCGACGCGGTAATCAATGGCAACAAGGAAAACAACCGAGCCGACGACACTGGCCAAAGCAAAACAGACTGTGTTGATCACTTCCGTTGCAACATCAGTCACCGCCCGAGCGGCTTGCATCTGCTTTTGCGCGATGCGGCCCGCGAAGTCGTTGTCAAAAAACGTAACCGATTGGCCCAAAGTCCAACGGTGAAGGCGGCTGAGCACGAGCGGAAGGACATTCGGGCCGATGATGATGGAGTTTGAGGCCGATGATACGCCGAAGGAAAGAGGCCGAAGAATGAGGTAGAAAACCAAGAACCAGAGGATCAGTGTCCAGTGAGTGCTGAAAAAAGAGGAAGGGCCGGACACAACAGCTGCATCAATTACCCAGCCAAGGATCAAGGCGCTCACAACCTCGGTCGCACCTGCCAGAGCAGAAAGTGCGCCAGCAACCCAAAGCATCGGCCACGAACCTTTGAGACACCAACGAATAAAGGCACCAAGGCTTTGTGGAGGGGCGCCTTCGGCAGGACGAAAGGCGTCGATCGCATCTCCAAGCCTTTTCAGTAAGGTCACTCTGATGCCTCCTCGACCCCAATGAACCCGCCAGATTGACGGCTCCAGAAGCGTCTATATAGGCCATTGAGTGCCAAAAGCTCGGAATGAGTACCGCATTCTGCCACTTTGCCGTCCTCTAAAACGATGATCCGGTCCATTGCAGCTATGGTCGATAGGCGGTGTGCAATTGCGATCACAGTCTTTCCTTCCATAACGCCATAGAGCGCCTCTTGAATCGCAGCTTCTGCCTCGCTGTCCAACGCACTAGTGGCTTCATCCAGAATCAAGATCGCGGCATCTTTCAAAATGACGCGAGCAATCGCTACGCGCTGTCTTTGCCCCCCTGAAAGCTTGACCCCACGCTCGCCCACATGCGCATCATATCCGCGTCTTCCAGCAGGGTCTTCTAAAGTCAAAATGAAGTCATGCGCTTCGGCCTTTTTTGCAGCCAAGATCATCTCATCTTCTGTCGCGTCCGGTCGGCCGTATAAAATATTGTCCCGAACTGACCTGTGCAGCAGGGAACTGTCTTGTTGTACCATGCCGATATGACTGCGAAGACTGTCTTGGCTTACCTTGGCAATATCCTGACCATCAATCATGATGCGCCCCGCCTCGGCGTCATAGAAGCGCAGCATAAGCTTGACGAGCGTTGATTTTCCTGCGCCCGAACGCCCAACAACACCAATCTTCTCTCCGGGATGTACGATCAGCGAAACGGACTGCAGACCACCAGTTCCACGTCCGTAATGGTGACTGACGTTCTCAATCTCGATCAGGCCCTTTTCGATGGACAGTGGCCTTGCGTCGACTTCATCAACCAAACCGATTGGTTGGGTGATCGTTTCCATCCCTTCTTGAACAATACCGAGGGCCTGCACCAACGATGTAAACGCCCACATGATCCAATAGGTCATGTTGTTCAGTCTCAGCACCAAAGTCGTCGCCGCAGCAACGGTGCCAAGACTGGCTTGACCAACATGCCACAACCAGATTGCCCAAGCCGTCACCGAAACAATCAACATCCCGTTCAGCAGGGTTAGTGCAAGATCCATCTTGGTGACGATCCGCATCTCTTGGGCGAAGGTCTGTCGCGCATGCTCAATTGACTCCTTCGCATAGGCCAATTCACGATCGTGATGCGCAAAGAGTTTGACCGAGTGAATGTTGGAATAGGCATCGACCACCCGGGCCGTTACCGCCGAACGCGCATCTGACGACATCTTTGAAGCCGGACCTGCACGAACCACCGTCCATTTGACCAAAGCTACATACAGCGCAAACCAAAGGATCAGGGGAAGCAAAAGTCTTGGATCCGCTTCGGCCAGCATGATCCCAGCACCAACTACGGTCACACTGGCAAAAGCCATCGCATCAAAAGCCTGAAAGACCGCATCGCCCGCCGCAGGCGGTGTTTGCATGATGCGATTTGCTATCCTGCCCGCGAAATCGCTTTCAAACCAACCAACCGGTTGACGGATCACATGGGAATGCGCGCGCCACCGGATCATTGTCCCAAAGTTTGGAAGGATCGTATTGTGCAGCAGCGCAACATTGCCCACCAACAGAAGCGGGCGAAGAAGTAGGACAGCAAGCCCGACACCAACGAGTTCGTTTCCGTACAAGTCCCAAGCTTGCTGAGGGCCATTCTCGGACAAGAGATCTACTAGGCGTCCCACATACCAGATAAGGGCGACATCTGCGAAAGCAGAAATTACAGACAACAGACCTGTGACCGCAAAAACTTTGCGAAACGGAAGAACGTATTCCTTTAGAAAAGGCCAAAGACGTCGCGGTGGTGCATCAGAAACTGGATAGGATTGATAGGGGTCAACAAGTGTCTCAAAGAAACGGAACATGAAAAGCGCCTCTCGATCGCGCTGGGCAGCATAAGATAAAAATCAGGACGGAAAACAGACCGTCCAAGCGGAACCGGACCTGTCAATAGATGGGTCTTAGGGCTCCAATATCCATGCTATGCTCCTTCATGTTGCCAGACACCGTTACCCTATTCGTCCGCGATTGTCACCCGACAAGATCAGCTCGAGACAGCAGGAACCCTGAGGCAATCCACCTCCGCTCAAGCCTTTTTAGTTCTCTACCAAGATTTGCGCCTGAAAGCCCCGGTAGATCGGCAGCTTTCACTGGAAATACCGCGGCGGCGCCCTTTTGCAACTCTGTAACGCCAACGACAGGTGTCTCTAGAAATGCAGCGCGGAGCAACAAGGCGGTTAATCCATCTTCCTGACCCAATTGGTAACCCAACTCACCAGGAGAAGCTAAAGACCCTGCCGCATCCCGAAGTCTCAGCCAGTTGCGGGTTTCGGATCGGCTTAATCGCAGAGCATCATCCGGAGCCTCTCCACCCAAGGCAACCAAACGCGCGATGACATTCGCAGAGTGAGAGTTCTGCTCACACAGGTCCAAGAACGGTCCCAGCGCCTTTGGGTTAGCACCGGGCAATACCCGCGCAAGTACACCAGCAACGGCCATGATCGAAACGGACGGAACAGGGTTTGGTGCGAGCAAGAGTTTGCGCATTTCCGCGCCCACCCTTTCCTTGGAAAGTGTCTCTATTCCAGCGGAGTATTCAGCACAGGCAGCCAAGCCCGCGGGATCAATCCCTTGGTCTTCGCGGCCGTAATAGGCATGAAAACGAAAGAAGCGCAGGATCCTTAGGTAATCTTCTTGAATTCGCTCGCTTGCGTTTCCGACGAACCTCACTTGGCGCGCGATCAGATCCGGCAGGCCATTAAGCGGGTCAATCAAGATCCCCGTTCGATCTGCATAAAGCGCATTCATCGTAAAATCACGGCGAGCAGCATCGTCTTCGATATGGGTCGAGAATGCCACAATTGCGCGACGACCATCAGTCTCCACATCCCGGCGAAATGTTGTCACTTCATGCGGGCGGCCTTCTGCTATGACCGTCACCGTGCCATGCTCGATCCCTGTAGGAACAACCTTAAAGCCCGCTTTCTCGGCAATCAGAGTGACGGTTTCTGGAAGGGCGTCAGTAGCAATGTCGACGTCATTGACAGTCTCGCCCAGTATCGCGTTTCGAACACATCCGCCAACAAAAAGCGCTTTGTAACCTGCAACTTCCATCGCCATGCAAAGCGCTTGTGTCCCGGGATGTTCAAGCCAGTTGCCGTCGACTTTCATGCTCCTGTTCTTTCCGCCATTCCTCGCAAAATACGCGCTGTTGCCCCCCAGATATAATAAGGTCCGTAGGGCACCGCGTAATACCTGCGCCATTGACCAAGCCACCGGCGACGTTCGACGACGAATTTTTCCTTATCTAGCACATGCGCCAATGGAACAGTGAAGACTTCGCCCACTTCCCCGACCTCAGGCACCGGATCGAATGCTCCTCTGACTACGCCTAAGACTGGTGTTATCGAAAAGGCAGTTACAGTTTCATGTGTCGGCAAGAACCCAACGATCTCCACTTGCGAACTTGGCAGGCCAATCTCTTCCCGTGCCTCTCTCAATGCAGCCGCTTCGGCGGAGGCATCGGTGGCGTCTATCTTTCCGCCCGGAAACGCGATTTGACCTGGGTGATGTTTAAGATGCGAGGCCCGTTTTGTAAGAACTACCCGGGCGCCCTCTGGCTGCAACCAGATCGGAATTAAGACCGCTGCCGGGCGAAGGGTTCGTCCTTCTGGCAGCTTCACACCCGGATTAAGGTCAAAGTCCGACGATTCGCCTGCCGGTCGCTTTATAGCTTCCAGCAGGCGATCAAGCTCAGTCATTCTTGGCCTCAAAGCCCAAGGTACCTGGCTCCAATTCGTAGTGTGCACCACAGAACTGGCAGTCCGCTGTCACCATTCCATTAGGAGCAAGCATCTTTGAGATGTCTTTCTGCGAATAGATCGACATCGTGTTCCGCACTTTTTCTTCCGAACATGAGCATCCAAACCGAACCGGCTGTGCATCAAAAACGCGTGGAGCCTCTTCGTGGAACAAGCGTATCAAAAGCTCTGACGGGGAAACCTGAGGACCGATCAACTCCAGCTCTTCAACCGTATTCAGAAGCACATTGGCGCGATTCCAGTTCTCGCCTTCATTGCCCGACAGAATGTCGATATGGCTCAGCAGACCACCTTCTCCAGATCCAACTTCTGCAGCCACACCGCCACCGGCTCTCGGCATATGCTGCAGCATGATACCGCCACCCCGCCAGTGGGATGGGCGGCCAGGCTCCGAACTTTGACCAAAGCTAAGCGCAAATCGAGTTGGGATTTGCTCTGACTGGGCAAAATATGTCTCTGCACAGGCCGAAAGCGATCCACCTGCGATCGGCGTGAAGCCCTGATAGGGCAGCATATCCTGTCCCTGATCCAGCATTACAGCAAAGTAACCTTCCCCGATTTGGTCATAGCCAGAGGATGTTTCATCAAGGCGTTCTGCGTCATAGCTGGCATAGGCACGAATTCTGGCCGGCCCGCCTTCGGTTTCCGGTCCGTAGTAATCCGTCGCGATCAAACGCGCGGCACCCTTTCCACGCACCTGAAGGCTAAGCTTCCACCGAAGCTTGATGCTTTGACCAATGAGGGCCGTAAGAAGAGCCATTTCCGCAACAAGCGCTTCAATCGGTTGCGGATAACTGTGTTGTTTCAGCACTTGTTCCAGAACGCCATCCAAACGCGCGACACGGCCGCGGATATCAGAACGGTCAAGCTGAAACGGAAGGACGGTATCGTCCCAGGCGATTTTGGAACCGGACATCATGGGATTTCCTTAGAGAGCCAATCTTGGCATACCGTGCCTATATAGGCAGAGCAACCTCAGGACCAAGGGGCAGGTGTTATGCGTCGATACGGCGAGTCGGTCAAACGAGGGCAGATCTACCGGCCGAGGCCGGGCGTTTACGCCGTGGTCTTGGAAGGTTCAACCCTTTTGGCAACACATCAAGCAGAGCCCAAACCAGAATATCAACTGCCCGGTGGCGGGATAGATCGAGGTGAACAGCCAATCGCAGCTTTGCACCGAGAGGTTCTTGAAGAGACCGGTTGGCGAATCCAGATCGACCGGCATCTTGGGGCATTCCGCCGGTTTACTTATATGCCAGAATACAACAAATGGGCCGAGAAGATCTGCTCAATATACTTGGCGCGGCCAGTTTTGCAGATTGGGCCCCCGACTGAACCAGGGCACCGCGCAATCTGGATGCCAGTAGAACTGGGACTGACACTGCTTGGCAATGTTGGGGATAGGGCATTCTTAGGCAAAGCATTGGCTAAGCGCTAGACGGGCCCAAATAGTCGAACAGCAAACCTGACACATCGTCCGGAAAATCTTCCGATCCATAATGCGCCGCCAACTGCCAAGTGAGAGCCTCTAAAAGTTGCCCACTTGTCATGTGTTTTTTGCGTCGAAGGATATCAATCAAACCATCATCACCAAGCTCCTCTCCACCTGGCGTCGGACATTCGACGATACCATCCGTCATCAGAAACAGCCGATCGCCGGGGCTCAGCCTGAAATCAACGCCCTCAAAACTTGCTTCCTCAAGCAATCCAATCGGCATTCCACCCGAACCGAGCCGATCCATTGTTCCGTCAGCGCGTAGGACCACCGGATGAGGGTGGCCAGCCTGCACAAGCCTGCCCTTTCCGTTTAGAAGATCAATCTGAGCATAGACCATGGTCATATATTGATCGACACGAAGATCATCCAAAATCACCTTGTTAAAGCGGGCCGCCACTTCCTCGGGTGCCCATGTCTCCCGCCGCGCATGGCTGGAAAGAACAAGTGAAGCATTTCGCTCTGGTGCGGCACCAGACAACAGCCCGGCGAGGCGTGCAGACAACATAGCCGAAGCAACGCCGTGGCCTGATACATCTATCGAGTACAAAATGACGGAGCTTGTGTTGATCCGAAACCAGCCAACCAGATCTCCGCCGACATGCCCCGACGATCGGAACAAGATCGACACATCACCACCGGGGACAGAGGCACGACGTTCGCGCATGAAGGTTTGTTGTACCGATCGCGCGTGAATCAAATCGCGATCAAGGGCATCATGAACCTTTTGAAGTTCGGTCAAGGTCGATCCCAATAGGCGATTCTTTTGTAAAAGTTCGCGCTGCATACCAACGATGCGTTCGCCTGCACGCAGTCTGGCGCGAAGCTCGTCCGGCGCGACTGGTTTTGTAAGGAAGTCGTCAGCGCCAGCTTCTAGGCCATCTGCCACCTCCGCCTTTTCGGATTTGGAGGTCAGAAGAATAAAGTAAGCATATGAATCCTGCGCAAGCGCCCGCAAAGCTCGGCAAAATTCCAAGCCTGTCATTCCGTCCATCATCCAGTCTGACAGAATGATATCAAACCGCTGAGCCGAGCATGCCAGAAGCGCCTCTTCCCCGGACCCTGCTTCTGTGACGTGGTAACCCCACCGACTCATGATTCTCGAAATCATGCGCCTTTGCGCTTTACTGTCATCAACAACCAGCATTGAAAGCTCTGCTGTCTGCGACGTTTCCTGCTGAGTATTCTGTTGCGCGCAAAGTGGCATCATATCCGGTTCTTTCCTGCTTGCGCACAGTTGAACCGCAAATGTCTTCACGAATTCTCAAAAGAAAAATTGTTCATAATCGCCCGGATTTAGGCGCAGATGGGTCAGGATTTTGCTTTCCAGCAGGTCGATCTTACTTGGATCAATCTGGGTTCGACCAGTGCAGCTTTCACTTCCAGCAGCCTGTCGAGGATCAAGGAATGAATAGTATGGTTGACTGGAGCAGGGTGAAGGACCTTCGATCTGAGGTTGGGTCGGACGATTTCGAAGAAGTAATAGCCATGTTTCTTGAGGAAACAGATGCTGTGATTGCGGGGATCACCAAGGCGAAGTCTACCAAATCCTTGGAAAGTGAGCTTCACTTCCTAAAGGGCAGCGCATTGAACATCGGCTTGGCTAGTTTTGCGCGTCTTTGCCAGCAGGGCGAGAAGGCTGCGTCGTCAGGCATTCTGAGTGTTGATTTGGACGAAATAGTCCAAGCATACTGGCGGTCTCGGAATGACCTTCTTGCGCAGCTTTCGTCTCAGGTTGCGGCCTAGATAAGAAATTCAGACAAGACGCCATCATTCGTTATGTCGCGGTAGGGAAAGGCTGCTTCATCAAGTTTGGCGAAAAGTATCGTGAAATTTTCGGACCGCTTGGTTTCGATCCCAATCAGAACTGACCCAAAATTTCGCGCCGACTTCTTGAGGTATTCAAATCTGGCGATGTCGTCATCAGGACCCAACATCTCAAGGAAATCTCGCAATGCGCCCGGTCGCTGAGGCATGCGAAGTATGAAATACTTTTTCAGTCCAGCAAAACGTTGGGCTCGCTCTTTGACCTCCGGCAGGCGTTCAAAATCAAAATTGCCACCCGACGTGATGCAAACGACCGTTTTCCCCCGTATGCTATCGGCAATTTCGGGCAAGACGTCGAGTGACAGGGCACCGGCGGGTTCCAGCACGATTCCCTCAACGTTCAGCATTTCCAACATCGTGATACAAATTCTGTCTTCTGGTGCCAAAAGCACATGCGATGGATTGACCCAATCAAGCATACGATAGGTTTTGTCGCCCAGACGCGCGACGGCCGCGCCGTCAACGAAACTGTTTACCTGGCCCAAAGTTTCCGGATGCCCCGCCCTCAACGCAGCCCGAAGAGATGCGCCGCCCAAGGGTTCGACAAAACGGAAAGCGATTTTTGGATCTACCTCCCTCAGATAAGCCGTAACCCCGGAAGCAAGCCCACCACCACCAACCGGAAGAACAACGAAATCAGGACTTTTCCCAAGTTGATCCATCAGCTCTACAGCCACAGAAGCTTGGCCCAAAATGACATCGGTATCGTCAAAGGGCGAAAGGAAATGGGCACCTTTCGTGGCGCAGAACTCTTTGGCTGCGGAGAGTGTTTGGTCGAAGTAATCTCCCGTTAAAACAATCTCTACATGTGAGGCTCCGAACATCCGCGTCTTGTCAATCTTTTGCTGCGGCGTCGTCACGGGCATAAAGATAGTACCCTGAACGCCAAAGTGACGGCAGGCAAACGCAACACCCTGCGCATGGTTTCCAGCGCTGGCGCAGACAAAACGGGACTGCGCTGGATTAGCCTCAAGATGCTTTCGCATCGCCGTAAAGGCTCCGCGAAGTTTGTAACTGCGAACTGGAGATAGATCTTCCCGCTTTAGCCATATGTCCGCATCGTACTTTTGCGACAGATGATCATTCCGCTGAAGCGGCGTTGCATCGAACACGCTTCTTAGCGCTTCTGCTGCTGCTTTCGCCGCCCGAATCGTCTCTTTCATTTGAATCCTCACAAAGGACCAAGGCTGACCCTTACGGCCGACACAATTTGGACATTTTTTTGAACGCCTCTACATCCAACCTCTGTCCATCCCGACATCTTTGATAATCGAAAGAGGGCAAGATGTTCTACTCAAAGTTGGCCATTGCCGTTCTTGGCGTTGCCTCGCTGGTATTTGGGCCTGCCGCGACAATCATTGGTGGTTTTGGCGCACCTACTGCATATGCGAAGGGTGGAAATGGTGGCGGCAATGGAGGAGGAGGTGGTGGTGGCAGCGATGCTTCCTCATCGAAATCTGATCGCTCCTCGGGCAAAGATAAGGCTTCCCGCAGCAATAGCGGATCAAAATCAAGTACAAAGAAGCAGGCCGGAAAGTCGACAAAGGCAACTGGAGGTTCATCCAGCAAGAAGTCTAAATCGACTAATTCAACCACGAAGACCGCTAAATCCACAAAATCTAAGGCTCAGCCTAAGGCAGCGGAGGTCCGTCCAAAGGCGCGCGACCTTGGCAACATGAACGGCGCATTGCACGCCAACATCAATGCCGTTCTTGCACATATTCGGAACGGCAATCTCAATGGACCTGTTGGACTTCTGGCTGGCCTTGCCATTGCAGACAGCGCTGCAGCAACGGCTCAGGCAAAAGCCATCGCCTTGGCAAATCTGGCGGACGCGCACGATGCCCTTAGCGCCGGTCTTTCCGAATTAGGCTTTGACTCGGTTTCGGAATACCTCGCAGCGGTTGAAGCAGGTGACGTTAAAGAGGCAGATATTGCGCGCGTATCGGGCCTGATCGATGCGGCCGGCGGTCTAAATCCTGACGGAACCGAACTTGCCACGACCCGACCCACGGACGAGGAACTGACGGCGGCAGAAACGGCTGTGGCAGAAGGCCGGACGGGCGTTAGAGAAGCCGAGCAGGCTATCATTGATGCTTGGAACAAAGAGGGCGATGAAGCGACTTTACTCGCGTCGCTCCGGGAACGCCTTGTCGGAAATGAAGCAGAGATTGCAGCAGCCATTGCCGACGCCGAGGCCAGAGCTGAGGCAACAGAGACCGCCGAAACCGATCAATCTGAAGACCCTGCAGACCTCTGAACAAATCTTTTCTTCAAGGGCAGGGCGCTTTGCTGTCGCACTGCCCTTGCCCGCATGGCGAAAAGACAATATTGGCTGCGGCCAATGACGTTCAGGAGAGGCCTTGCCATGTCCGCGCCCAAAAAAGTCGTCCTTGCCTATTCCGGCGGTCTCGATACCTCGATCATCCTAAAATGGCTGCAAACCGAATACGGTTGCGAAGTCATCACCTTCACCGCCGATCTTGGCCAAGGTGAAGAACTTGAACCGGCCCGCAAAAAAGCCGAGCTTCTTGGCATCAAGCCAGAGAATATCCACATCGTGGACGTCCGCGAAGAATTTGTACGCGATTTTGTATTCCCGATGTTCCGCGCCAACGCCGTGTATGAAGGCCTTTATCTTCTCGGCACCTCGATCGCACGTCCGTTGATCTCAAAGCATCTTGTGGAAATCGCCCATAAGCACGGTGCCGATGCAGTGGCACATGGTGCTACTGGCAAAGGCAACGATCAGGTGCGTTTCGAACTTTCGGCCTACGCACTTGACCCGTCGATCCGCGTGATCGCTCCTTGGCGTGAATGGGATTTAACAAGCCGCACGAAGCTGATCGAGTTTGCAGAAGCTAACCAGATTCCGATCGCCAAGGACAAGCGTGGTGAGGCTCCGTTCTCGGTTGACGCGAACCTTCTTCACACTTCGTCCGAAGGCAAAGCCTTGGAAAACCCGGCCGAAGAAGCGCCCGACTACGTCTATCAGCGGACCGTTTCGCCCGAGGAAGCGCCAAACACTCCCGAATATATCGAAGTGACCTTTGAAAAGGGCGATGCTGTCGCAATCAATGGCGCGGCGATGAGCCCAGCCACCATCCTGACCAAGCTTAACGAACTTGGCGGCAAACATGGGATTGGGCGACTGGATTTCGTTGAAAACCGATTCGTCGGCATGAAGTCGCGGGGCATCTATGAAACCCCCGGCGGCACCGTGCTGCTGGAAGCTCATCGTGGCATCGAACAGATCACGCTTGATGCCGGTGCTGGCCATCTGAAAGATAGCCTGATGCCGCGCTATGCCGAACTTATCTATAATGGCTTCTGGTTCTCACCAGAGCGAGAGATGCTTCAGGCGCTGATCGACAAGAGTCAGGAAAACGTGACCGGCACTGTTCGGCTGAAGCTTTACAAGGGCTCAGTGAACTGCGTGGGCCGTTGGTCTGATCATTCGCTGTATTCCGAAAAGCACGTCACCTTTGAAGAAGATGCCGGTGCCTACGATCAGAAGGATGCAGCCGGGTTCATTCGCCTGAACGCGCTGCGACTGAAACTGATCGCTACCCGCAATGCTCGCGTGGCAAAGAACGGCTAAATTGGCCTAATATTTAGATTATTAAGGCGCGGCCCAATAGGCCGCGCCTTTCCATTACTTTGCCGTAATGACGGTCATGATCAAGTTGCCGTCGACCCGAATAGGTCCGTCTTCCTTGGCGCCCAGCGTATATTCAAAGACGCCCGTTGATACGCCGCCCGCCTCGCCGTGGACCATCAGCATGAGCATTTCGCCCGGTTGTACAGCTTCCTGTAGAATTGCGACGACATCCTTGTTCTCGCCGGCACGAAGCGGTGCATAGCCAACAACAGGACCTGGCTTCATTTCTGCATCGGTACGATGCACCACCATCCAACCATTCGCGTCAGCCATCACACTGTCTGCTGTGACGGTGCCGCCAGAAAGATCTTGATCCATGACGCGAACCTTATCCGAGGTCATCGCCCCCGCAGCCGTCGACATCAGAATGAAGCTCGCAAAAATTGCAGTTGTTTTCATAGCATTTCTCCCGATTTCTATCACAGACCGTCCGTGTCTGTCGGTGATCTTACGAAGCGCTGACTTCAAAAGTTTCAGCCTCACCGGAAAAAAGCGACGTAACGATCTTGTTGCGGGAAATCATGCGCGATGCATTGTGGCACCATTCCAATATGGAGAGGGAAATGCTGGACAAGATTGCCACCGATATTCGCAAAGTGCTTGAGACAAAAAGTTTTAGCGGAAGTCTTAAGTTCGACTGCGGAGAAGATGGAGTTATTGTCTTGGCTGATGGTACGGCCACGACCAGAGATCGCGAGACAGATTGCACCCTTAAGCTCTCTACAGAAAACCTCGTCAGTCTACTCGAAGGCAAATTGAACCCGATGGTGGCGATGGCCACCGGAAAACTAAAGCTTTCCGGCAATCCTGCCATCGCCATGGGGTTGGCAAAGCTTTTGGCCTAAAGTCGGTAAGCGGCCAGTTTTTCGTAGTAGGTAAAAGCCTGATTTGCCAAGTCCTGATCATGTCCTGACAGGACAGGAAGCGGCCCCTCGGGTTCGTCAATCCCGGTGCTGGCATGAACCGCGTTGTACCAATGCAGCGCCCAGACCCCGTCATACGGCTTTGGTCCGGCGGGCCAGCGCAACATAGCGTCTACAAAGGGGATGCCCAGCGCCGCACAGAGCAACGAGAGCTTTTCACGCGGGTTTTCGCGAATATCTGCACTGTCGATGACGAGAGGGCGTTTGCCCGTAAAATCCGTGACCTGATCAAAAAGCTCCGCCTGTTGGACAAAGCCGATATCGGCCAGTGTCGGGCTCTCACGCTTGCGCGAATAACTGGCGATGACTCGCGCCGGATGGCGGATCAGAAAGACGTTCGTCAATTTCCGAATAAAGCTGCGATCAAATGCCGGGACCATGTGAAGAGTCATGTGTTTTTGATAAAACAGTGTCTGCGACTGCGGAATAGGTCCCAAGCAGGCTCTCGCTACCTTGTCAGGATCAGTTTCTCCAGCGGCGATAATTTCTGCGGCCATCGGGTGATTAATTTCTGTCGCCTTAAGATAGGCAGCATAGAATGGTTCATCCCAGACCGCGCAATCACCACGCGCGGCAAACGCGTACATCATGGCGGTGGACAGATTGCGTGGGCCGGACCACATGGCGATGCGCATCGGTTTTCCTGTCTTGGCTAGGGGTATTTATCCGACGGATGAAGTTCATGCCCCCACAAGGGACTTATAAAGTCCGCGAAGGCGTTCGGTCATGGGGCCCATTTGGCCTGTGCCGATTTGGCGGCCGTCGATCATTCCAACCGGTGTTTGCGCTCCAAAGGTGCCGGTGAGAAAAGCCTCATCTGCGGAATAGGTGTCAACAAGCGAGAAATTGCGCTCAAAAACCGGAATATCATTGGCACGGCAGAGGTCAATCACCTTCTGTCGCGTGATTCCATTCATGCAGTAATCACCCGTCGAGGTCCAAACCTGACCCTTTCGGACGATGAAGAAATTGCAGGCATTGGTCGTATTAACGAAGCCATGCACATCAAGCATGAGCGCCTCATCTGCACCGGCTTTTTCGGCCGCGATGCAGGCAAGGATGCAATTAAGCTTGGAATGGCTGTTCAGTTTTGGATCTTGCGTCATCGGCAGGCCACGCAGATGCGGAACGGTTGCCAACCGGATCGGACGTGGGATTTTTGACCGACTATGTTCCATGATAATCACCACGGTCGGTCCTTGTTGGCTAAGCTTAGGATGCTGGAAAGGCCTTGTCTTGATGCCTCTTGTTACCATCAGGCGGCAATGGGCGTCCGTTGTCATGTTATTGGCTTTTTGTGTCTCTAACACTGCCGAAATGACTTCGTCACGGGTAAGCCCGATGTCGAGGTCAATCGCTTTTGCGGCCTCGAACAGTCGGTCCATATGTTCGTCGATAAACGACCAACGGTTATTGTAAAGGCGGATGCCCTCCCAGACGCCATCGCCCAGCATAAAGCCGGAATCATAAACGCTGACCAGCGCCTGAGCCTTTGGTTTCAGCGCGCCATTCACCCAGATCAGGATCTGGTCATTGCGGGCATCTTCTTCAGACTGGTGGGTTGAGACGTGTTCTGTTGCCATTTTTCTTCCCTGTTTGGCGTAACGCTATGCGGGCAGCGCGCGAAGGGAAAGAGGCGGAATGCTTGGCTTTCACCAGTTGGTGAGGTCACAGGACGGTGAATAGACGGAAAGGGTGGGCGCATGTTGAGGTTTGTCGGAAATGACGTGGGTATGAAAATGTTTCGAATGATGACGATGGTGGCGGGGATCTTGGTTCTTGTGCTGATTGCCGCGGTTCGCCCAAGTCATGCCGCTACTGAAACGGCGATTGTAGCGGGCGGTTGCTTTTGGTGTGTAGAGTCAGATTTTGAATCGGTGCCAGGAGTGAAATCGGTGGTCTCCGGTTATACTGGCGGGAAATCACAGAACCCTACCTACAAAGATCACGAAGGACACTTGGAGGCGGTGAAGATCACCTTCGATAATGCCAGCATTTCTTATGCCGAGATCCTGCGTTTGTTCCTGCGGTCTGTAGATGTGACAGACGCTGGCGGGCAGTTTTGTGATCGCGGAAACAGCTACAAGACAGCAATATTCGTCTCTAACGCTGCACAAAAGGCAGCAGCGGAGGCTGCAGTTGGAGAGGCAGAGGCCGCCCTTGGACGGAAAGTTGTGACACCAGTACGGAACGCTGGAAAGTTCTGGGAGGCTGAAGCCTACCATCAGGATTACTATCGCAGCACCGAGATTGTTCTGACACGAGCCGGGCCAAAGCAGAAGAAGAATGCCTATAAGTTTTATCGCAAAGCCTGTGGACGAGACGCGCGTGTGAAAGATTTGTGGGGCAAAGCAGCGGCTTTCGCCCATTGAATTAATGGGTCCGCCGGTCAGGCGAACCCTCTGCATTCTTTAGTGCGCTCGTCAGGCGATGTCGCAGGCAGCCATGACAGCCATGTTCAGGATATCATTGACCGTAGAATTGGTCGAGCAGATCTGAATTGGCTTTTTGACACCGGTCAAGATTGGTCCAATGACTGTGGCACCGGCCATTTCCTGCATCAGCTTGACCGAGATTGATGCCGAGTGCCGCGCTGGAACAACAAGAATGTTGGCCGGTCCGGTGAGGCGGCAGAACGGATAGTTGCGGCGCATGAGATCATGGTTCAAGGCGACATCAACAGTCATTTCGCCATCATATTCGAAATCAACGCGCATTTTGTCTAGCACCCTTGGCGCCTGATGCATCTTCGTTGCGCGCTCTGAAACCGGATAACCGAAAGTCGAAAAGCTTACAAAGGCCACGCGCGGCTCAAGGCCAAGACTGCGTGCGACATCTGCAGAACGGATAGCGATGGTCGCGAGATCCTCGGGTTCTGGCCATTCCTGAACCAAAGTGTCCGAGATCAGGACGATCCGCCCTTTATGCAACAGGGCTGTTACACCTACAGCACCGTCTGAAGCTTTTGCATCGAAGACGTGGTTGATCAGTGACAAAACATGCGCGGACTTACGGGTGGCTCCGGTGACAAGTCCATCACCATGTCCGTGCTGCAGCATGAGAGAGGAGAAAACATGTCGGTCACGGGCAGCCAGGCGATGGATATCCTCGCGGTCAAAGCCCTGACGTTGCAGGCGGTTGTAGAGAAAATCCTTGTACTGATCGAGGTGGCGGGTGTTAGCGGCGTTCACCACTTCCAATTCACGCACCGCATCCGCCAAACCAGCCTGCTCAAGCTTTTCACGCACATCGTTTTCGCGGCCAACGACGAGGGCCTTGCCAAGCCCAGCGCGCTGATAAGCAACGGCGGCACGCAAAACACGCGGATCATCCCCTTCGGCAAAGATCATCCGAGCCTGCGCCTGACGGGCGCGCGCATGAATGCCTTGCAGGATGCTGGCGGTTGGGTCCATCCGCGATTTCAGGTTCTGCTCATAGGCCCGCAGATCAATGATCGGACGCCGTGCAACGCCCGTATCCATCCCAGCTTTAGCAACAGCCGGCGGAATCACATGGATCAGACGGGGGTCAAAGGGCGTGGGAATGATGTAGTCGCGGCCAAAGGAAAGCTTGCGGCCATAAGCCATGGCCACTTCATCTGGCACATCTTCACGCGCGAGTTTCGCAAGCGCCTGCGCGCAAGCGATCTTCATTTCGTCGTTGATTGCGCGGGCATGAATGTCCAACGCACCGCGGAACAAGTAGGGGAAGCCCAGAACGTTATTGACTTGGTTCGGGTAATCAGAACGACCGGTCGCCACGATGGCATCTGGGCGAACGGCGTGGGCCTCTTCTGGAGTGATTTCCGGATCTGGGTTCGCCATAGCAAAAATCACCGGATTTTCTGCCATCGACAGAACCATATCCTGAGTCACAGCGCCCTTGGCGGAAACGCCAAGAAACACATCGGCGCCCCTCATGGCCTCTTCAAGTGTGCGCAAATCGGTACGCGCTGCATGAGCCGATTTCCACTGGTTCATTCCCTCGGTGCGACCCTGATAGATTACTCCCTTGGTGTCACACATGAGGCAATTGTCATGCTTGGCGCCCATGGACTTCAAAAGCTCAAGGCAAGCAATACCGGCCGCACCGGCACCGTTTAGAACGATGCGGCAGTTTTCTATTTTCTTGCCAGAGAGTTCCAAAGCGTTAAGCAAACCAGCCGCACAGATCACGGCCGTGCCGTGCTGGTCGTCATGGAACACCGGGATGTCCATGATCTCTTTCAGCCGCTGCTCGATGATAAAGCATTCCGGTGCCTTGATGTCTTCCAGATTGATCCCGCCAAAGGTGGGGCCCATTAGGCTGACGGCCTTTATGATCTCATCAGGGTCTTCTGTATCAAGCTCGATATCGATGGCGTTTACATCGGCAAAACGTTTGAACAGGACCGCCTTGCCTTCCATTACCGGCTTGGACGCGAGCGCGCCTAAGTTGCCCATACCAAGGATAGCGGTACCGTTCGAGATTACAGCGACCATATTGCCTTTGACAGTGTAGTCATAAGCAGTCGCCGGATTGTCTGCGATGGCTTGGACAGGTACCGCAACGCCGGGTGAATAGGCCAGCGAAAGGTCGCGTTGCGTCGCCATCGGCGTTGAGGCAACGACGTCGTATTTGCCGGGGCGGGGTTCCAAATGATAGGCGAGCGCCTCTTCAGGCGTGACACGGGTTTTGGAGGACATGGGCCAATATGTTCCTGCTGATTGCTTTGCCCGTAATAACGAGCCAAACCCTGTCAGACAATCCACATGTAGAAAACAGCTATTCAGGAGCTCAGGTCACAGAAGCTCTTTCAACCAATCCCGGTCCTTTGCCAGATCAAGACAACGATCTGGAAACTCGTCGGCAAGAAGCTGCACCGCCCAGGACAAGACGTCAGCATTTGAAACCTTTCGTGCGCACCAGATGATTTGGACCAAGGTCTGCCACCTGGTGGTATCGGCATACCAAGCGTTGGTCAGCGCCATCAGCTCAGCATGACCCTCACCCATCGCTTTGTGAAGATCGGCCTGAGCAATGGCCAACTTGGCGTTTTCTAACTGTAAATCCTGGTGCTGGTGCAAGACCGCATTCGCCTGTTCGATCTGCCCCGTGCGGTTTAATTGTTGGACAAGGCGCGCCACATCTTCGGCGCGTGTTAGTTTTGGAACACGACCGATACTAGCTGCTACAAAGGCCAAAACCTCCCCCAATCCTCGACGGCCCAAGGCGACGGGAACGATACCATCCTTGGAAAAGCTGGGATCTACCAATGGGTCGTCTTTGTTGTAATCTGCAAAAAAACTGACGTAGCGACAGCCAGACGCGACGGCCAAGGGCCAGAAGTCTCCCCAGCGATGTACAGCTGTTTGCAGGGTTCCCAGTTCGATGACCAAAGCTTCGGGATGGGCAAAGAGCATATTTGTGAAACCTGCCCCATGTGACGAGATCATGATTTCTGCATTCGCCATAAGAGCAATCTGGTCTAGTGGGGAATAGTCTTCGAAGGCCACTGTCGCAAACCCCAGAGCAGATAGAAGCTCGACCAGCTGATCCTCACCTACCATGGTCCGCTGACGGGCAGCCCCCGGTTTACGCCCGACGAAAAAGCGGCGGGGCAGATGGCTGCTTTTATGCCCCTCCAACGCCTTCATGGCCCGTGCGCGAAGCCGAAGAAGGCTGCTATCCAAACTATTCATGGAAAGCACGCCTTGTGACGAACGCGAAGCAATTGCGCCTTTCCACATCTCATCGGAGGGAGCGAAGGCATTGAGTGGTGCCGTCAATTCGGGTGGCGATAGGTAAAAGCTGTTGAACATGCTGTAGGCGGTTAGAACGCGCCGGTATTCTTTTGGCGTTCGTTCAAGAAAAAAGCGCCCTTTCAGCTCGGGAAAAAGGGCTTCAATGAAGGCGGAAGTGAAGCTGCGCGTCTTTTCTTCCGAATTCGGGAAATGGATAAAGACACGCCCCTTAAAGTCGATGTCCGACAGAAGACAAAGGTGGCAAAGGGTTTCGGTGACAAAGTGATAAAAGTTAAAGGTATTCCGGCACTCGATCGCGAAGTCGATGTCTTCAGGCGGGGGCTCTGCGCAGACCGGCAGTTGCAAGGCCTGGTTACGTCTCTGATGATCGCTGAAATATTGGATCAACCTGTGTTCGGGGTTGTCGGGAGCCGTCTCGTTTTCCCAGCAGTACCGATTCAAAAGGCGAATGCCCGCCGATCCATTCAAAAGGCATTTTTCCGCGACGAGTGAATAGGATTTCCGAAAGCTGGCTTCTTTCAGCTCGACAAGCGCAGTCTTGAACTCGATGGCCTTGCGAAATGTCTTGTGAAGGCGCGTGTAGCGAATGAAGCGATCCGTTTTGATCCTGATGCTGTCGTGATCCGAAGCTGAAAAGCCAAAAATGCGTCCGGGTTCCACGGGGCGCCAGATGAAGTCCGGTTGCTGCAGGAAGGCAATCCCCGGATCGGTATACGGATCGAGGAAAAGGTTGTCCGGAGGAAGAGAGAAATCGATCCGATTGCGCACTGCTGCCATTACCCCTTCGGGTCTGATGCCCGGTTGCGGGAACATTAGGCAATCCTTTCGTGCGGGTCTACTGGTCGCGGGGGCTTTCGCAGGTGGGAAGGCTTTTGTAGGGTCTGGGCAACGGACGGTTGGGGAGAGTGGCGTGTCAACTTCTGACGCCAATGTGACGCCGATGATGGCGCAATATCTGGAGATCAAGGCGGGCCACGAAGGTGCGCTTTTGTTCTATCGGATGGGCGATTTCTACGAAATGTTCTTTGACGATGCAGTAGCCGCGGCAGAAGCGCTTGACATTGCATTGACCAAGCGCGGCACCCATCTGGGCGAACCAATCCCGATGTGCGGCGTACCTGTTCATGCCGCGGAAGGGTACTTGCTGACTCTGATCCGAAAGGGATTTCGGGTTGCGATTGCCGAGCAAATGGAAGACCCGGCCGAGGCGAAGAAACGAGGGGCTAAATCGGTCGTCAAGCGTGACATCGTGCGGTTGGTGACACCAGGGACGTTGACTGAAGATGCACTTCTAGAAGCGCGGCGTCATAATTTTCTGGTGGCTTGGTCAGAGGTTCGGGACGAGGCAGCGCTCGCATGGGCCGATATTTCCACCGGGGAATTCCGCGTCATGCCCTGCCCAATGGCCCGTTTGGCGCCCGAATTGGCGCGACTTGCCCCTCGCGAAGTTCTGGTCAGTGAGGCGCGCGACAGAGATCTGGCGCCCATGATCGAGGATATGGGTGCGGCCCTGACGCCCTTGTCACGAGGCAGCTTTGACTCAACAAGCGGGGAAAAGCGACTTTGCGATCTGTTCGGCGTGGGCTCGCTAGAGGCCTTTGGGCAGTTCAGCCGAGCCGAAGTTTCCGCAATGGGCGGGCTGGTAGATTACTTGGATCTGACCCAGCGCGGGAAATTGCCCTTTCTGCGCCAGCCCTTGAAAGAAGCGGCGGGCGGGACAATTCAGATCGACCCATCGACCAGACGTAATTTGGAAATCGCGCAAGCCCTGTCCGGTGGTCGCGAGGGATCTTTGATCGCCGCCGTTGATCGGACGGTAACAGCGGCAGGCGCCCGGCTTTTAGAGAGAAGGCTTGCTGCGCCGTCCTGCGATCTGAACACAATTCACGACCGCTTGCAGTCTGTACGATTCCTTACCGAACAAGCCACCCTGCGGAACGATCTTCGCGAGGCCCTGCGGCGCGTGCCGGATATGGATCGCGCCTTGTCCCGTCTTGCCCTTGACCGAGGGGGACCGCGCGATCTGACTGCCATTCGGGCCGGCCTGGCACAAGCAGAAGTCTTGCGCGAACGATTGGGGGCCAGCGGCGCACCCAAACTGATTTACGAGGTATGTCAGGCCTTGGTTGGCCATGGAAACCTGATCAACCTACTTGACGAAGCATTGGTCGCAGAACCTCCCCTTTTGGCGCGGGATGGTGGGTTTGTGGCAGAAGGATTTGACCCAGAACTGGATGAAACCCGCAGCCTGCGCGACGAAGGACGAAGTGTTATCGGTCGGATGCAAGCGGATTACATCGACCAGACGGGCATCCAAAGCCTTAAGATAAAGCACAACAACGTTCTGGGCTATTTCATCGAGACCACATCGACACATGCGGAAAAGATGCTTTCTCCGCCGCTTTCAGAGACGTTTATTCACCGCCAAACAACGGCAGGTCAGGTACGCTTCACCACAGTGAGCTTAAGTGAAATTGAGACGCGAATCCTTAACGCTGGAAACCACGCTCTTGAGATTGAAAAGCGGCATTTTGATAGCCTGAAGCAGTCTGTCCTGAAGCATGCTGGACCGATTGGTGGCGCGGCGCGCGCCTTGGCAGAGATTGATCTATCGGCGGCATGGGCGGATTTGGCTACTGCGGAAAACTGGTGCGAACCGGTTGTCGACCTAAGCCGCGCCTTCAAGGTCGAAGGCGGCCGCCACCCTGTCGTTGAGCGTGCGTTGAAGCGGCAAGGCGGCGCGCCATTTGTTGCCAACGACTGTGCGCTAACCGAAACGGATACTCCTGCGATTTGGCTTCTGACTGGCCCGAACATGGCGGGTAAGTCGACTTTCCTGCGGCAGAATGCGCTCATAGCTCTGTTGGCTCAGGCCGGATCATTCGTGCCAGCTTCCTCTGCACATATCGGGCTTGTAAGCCAACTTTTCAGCCGCGTCGGTGCGGCTGATGACCTTGCGCGCGGACGATCGACCTTCATGGTCGAAATGGTGGAAACCGCGGCCATTCTTAATCAGGCAGACGATCGGGCCCTAGTTATTCTGGACGAGATCGGGCGCGGCACGGCAACCTATGACGGCTTGTCGATCGCTTGGGCCACGTTGGAACATCTGCACGAGGTCAATCGCTGCCGCGCACTTTTTGCAACGCATTATCATGAAATGACCGCTTTGGCCGGAAAGCTTCCGGGCGTTGAAAATGCGACTGTAACGGTCAAGGAGTGGGAGGGTGAAGTCGTCTTCCTGCACGAGGTAAAGCAAGGAGCTGCAGACCGCAGTTATGGGGTTCAGGTGGCACGCCTTGCCGGCTTGCCGGCAACTGTGGTCGAGCGTGCCAAGGTGGTGCTTGAGGCGTTGGAGAAGGGTGAAAGGGAAGGTGGAAAACAGGCGGCTCTGATCGACGATTTGCCGCTGTTCCGCGCCGCGCCACCAACTCCTGCTCCGCGTCCCGTTGCACCTAAAACTTCAGAAGTTGAATTACGTCTTCGGGACAGTCATCCGGATGAGATGACACCAATGGATGCTTTGCGACTTGTCTATGAGTTGAAGCAATTGGCCCAGGATAGTGCGTAGTAAAGAAAAAGGCCCCTTTCTGGGGCCTTTAAGTTTGGTGTTGTCCCAGATTAGCCAATGTTGGACGAAACGCCAACCTGAGCAGGACGCAACAAGCGGTCGTGGAGCAGGAAGCCTTCAGCCATCACCTGAATAATCTGTCCCGCCTTTGTGCCAGGAACAGGTGCTTCGAACATTGCCTGATGAACCTGGGCATCGAACTGATCGCCCACCGAAGGCGACACTGCCGTGACTCCGTGCTTCGTCATAACATTGCTAAGCTCGCGAAGAGTAAGTTCAACGCCTTCGATCAGCGCGGCGGCCTGCTCGCGGGTCTCATCCGATGCAGCCTCAAGCGCGCGCTTAAGATTGTCGTAGACCGGCAGCAGGTCGCGAGCGAGGCGCGAGCCGCCATATTGCTCTGCTTCGCGACGGTCACGGTCGGCACGTTTGCGCGAGTTTTCCGCATCAGCCAAAGCGCGCATATACCGATCACGCATTTCGTCCCGCTCAGCGCGAAGCGCATCAAGTTCGGCCGCGTCGATAAATTCTTCTTGGGCCGGGTCCAGTTCGACCTCTTCCGGGGCCGGATTTTCCTGAGCCATCATCTTCTTCCTTACCTTCGTCCGTCCGTTACGACGATCATCCCTTACCGCGTTCGGACACCATCCGCCCAACGAGTTGTGCCGTGTAATCGACGATGGGCACGATCCGACCGTAATTCAGCCGGGTCGGACCAATAACACCGATGGCACCGATGATCTTTCGATCAGCGTTCATATAGGGAGAGACGACCAAAGAGGAACCCGAAAGTGAAAAGAGTTTGTTCTCAGAACCAATAAAAATGCGCACACCATCGCCGGTTTCTGTCAATTCGAGGAATTCAGCGATGTCGCGCTTGCGCTCCAGATCATCGAACAACGTACGAATACGATCAATTTCCGTTTCGTCGGTTGCCGAGTCGAGCAAATTGGCGCGCCCGCGGACGATCAGGCGCTCTGATCTCTCTCCGGGATTTTCCCAGACCGCAAGTCCGCTTTCAACAAGCTCGCGGGCCAGGCTGTCGATTTCCTGGCGCCGCTTTGCAATCTCTGCAGTCATGCTCCGGCGAAGATCTGAAAGCGTCTTTCCCTCGGCCAATGCATTCAGGAAATTTGCAGCTTCACGCATTGAAGACGGGGTTTGACCGGGGGGTGGTGTGAAAATGCGGTTCTCGACATGACCATCGGCGGTTACCAAGACCACAAGAGCGCGATCTGGCGCGAGGCTAACGAATTCGATATGCCGGATTGGGGCTTCGTGTTTCGGCGACAGGACTAGAGACGCGCCGCGGGTGATGCCCGACAAGGCCGCCCCGACATGATCAAGTAGGCTCGTGACATCCTGATCCGTGCTGCCAAAGGTCGAATCGATCCGTTCGCGATCTTCGTTCGAAACCGTCCCAACTTCGAGCAGGCTATCGACAAACATACGAAGGCCGAGTTGCGTTGGAATACGCCCGGCTGAAATATGCGGACTGTCCAGCAGGCCCATGAATTCCAGATCCTGCATGACGTTTCGAATCGTCGCCGCGGAAATTCTTTCAGACATGGCCCGCGTCAGCGTGCGCGACCCAACGGGGTCGCCTGAGGTCAAGTAACCCTCGACCACGCGCCGGAAAACCTCCTTCGAGCGATCGTTGAGGTCTGATAGAAGTTTTGAGCCTTGGTTTGTCATCTGTTGTACCATCAGGATCAGATTATTCCGCCGGGCACAGACGTCAATCGGGGTTGCATCCTTGTGATGCACGGGCCTATCTGGCCTAACCCCAAGATTAAAGGAAAAAGCGATGCGCCCCTCTGGCCGGAAACTGGATGAACTGCGGACAATTTCTATTGAAACGGGCGTAATGGCCCATGCCGAGGGGTCTTGTTTGATCAAGGTCGGGAACACCCATGTCCTGTGTTCAGCAACCTTGGAAGAAAAAGCGCCGCCGTTCCTAAAGAATACCGGCTTAGGCTGGGTCACTGCGGAATACGGAATGCTTCCCCGCGCCACCAACAGCCGGACACGCCGCGAAGCCGCGGCCGGAAAACAAAGCGGACGAACCCAAGAAATTCAGCGCCTGATTGGTCGTGCTTTGCGCGCTGGCGTCGACAGAAGCGCACTTGGAGAACGCCAGATTGTCATCGACTGTGATGTCATTCAGGCGGACGGCGGTACGCGTTGCGCCTCAATTACAGGGGGATGGGTTGCGCTGCGTCTTGCGGTGAACAAGTTGCTGAAGGCTGGAACGATTGTCAGCGATCCCATCCTTGATCATGTCGCCGCTGTTTCCTGCGGGATCTATGCGGGCCAACCCGTGCTTGACCTTGATTACGCCGAAGACTCGGTCGCGGGTACAGATGGAAACTTTGTTATGACTGGACGTGGCAAGATGATCGAAGTGCAGATGTCCGCGGAAGGGGCCACTTTTGCTCGGGAAGAAATGATGCAACTGCTGGATCTTGCTACTGCAGGGAACGCAGCTTTGGTTGTCGCGCAAAAGGCGGCCATCGGCGCGTAACATGCGGAAATTTCAGGACAAAACGCTTCTGATAGCTACCCACAACAAGGGTAAACTGGAAGAAATTGAAGATCTTCTTGCGCCCTACGGCGTGGCCGTTGTTTCGGCGGGGGCTTTGGCTCTTGCCGAGCCAAAGGAGACAGAGTCCAGTTTTGTGGGCAATGCACGGATCAAGGCACATGCCGCGTGCAAAGCCACTGGTTTGCCTGCTCTTGCCGACGATTCTGGAATTACCGTGGACGGTCTTAACGGTGCGCCAGGCGTCTACACCGCCGACTGGGCAGAAACCCCCAACGGTCGCGATTTTGACCTGGCCATGCAGCGTACTTGGGATGCTTTAGAGACCGCCAACGCCCCGTTTCCGCGTCTTGCCCAGTTTCGCTGTACCTTCGTTCTAGCTTGGCCCGATGGTCACGACGAGGTGTTTGAAGGCGTTATGCCTGGCCAAGTCGTCTGGCCAAAACGCGGAAACCAGGGTCATGGCTACGACCCAATCTTCCAACCCGATGGTTACGATATCACCTTTGGGGAGATGGATCGCTGGCAGAAAAACAAAATCAGCCACCGTGCGGACGCCTTCCGCAAGTTGATCACAGGATGTTTCACGTGAAACAACCAGGCCTACCGGTGACTGGGATTGAAAGATGGCAACAGGCCGGCTTCGGACTTTATGTTCATTGGCCGTTCTGCCAGTCAAAGTGTCCTTATTGTGATTTCAACAGTCATGTTGCGAGCAGTGTTGATCAGAACGCTTGGGGCGACGCTTTCGAGTTGGAACTCGACCGAATGCGGCGAGAGACCGGGCCAAGACGCCTTTCGTCCATTTTCTTTGGGGGCGGCACGCCATCCCTGATGGTGCCCTCGTTGGTTGAGCGCATCATTTCCTCCGCTACGGGTCACTGGTCGGCCGCGAATGACATCGAAATCACTCTTGAAGCGAACCCAACTTCGGCGGAAATCGAGAAGTTTCGTGCGTTTCGATCTGCCGGAGTCAATCGCGTCTCCATCGGTGTGCAATCCTTAAACGATGCAGACCTAAGGCAACTGGGCCGAATGCACGACGCAAAAGAGGCGCGTTCGGCAATCGACATGGCACAGACCATCTTTGACAGATTCAGCTTTGATCTAATCTATGCTCGCCAAGACCAGACTTTGGCGCAATGGGAGGCGGAGCTTAACGAAGCGCTCAAGATCGGGTCACGCCACCTTTCGCTTTATCAACTCACCATCGAGCCGGGCACGGTTTTTGGCGCAAGGCACGCACGCGGACAACTGCGCGGATTGCCAGAGGAGGACATAAGCGCCGAGATGTATGAGCTCACCCAGCAAATCTGTGAGGCGCACGGTCTTCCCGCCTACGAAACGTCGAACCATGCGGCCGTGGGCGAAGAATCCCGCCACAATATGATCTATTGGAGGAGCGGCGATTTCGCTGCCATCGGCCCTGGGGCTCATGGGCGTCTAACTGGTCCATCTGGCGTTCGCTCCGCTTTTGAAAACGAGCGGAGCCCCGCACAGTGGATGGCGCGCGTGATGTCCACGGGAACGGGAGAATGCGAACGGTCGTCCCTAACGCAAATGGAAGCGGCGGAAGAGTTTCTGGTCATGGGTCTACGGCTGCGTGGTGGCCTGGATCTAAGCGATCTTCAGGCCGTATCGCATCACCGAGTATCTCAAAATTCGATCAGTGAACTGATTGAGATTGGCATGCTCGAACAGGACGGAAGCCGAATTGCCGCAACAGCAGCCGGGCGTATTTTGCTAAATTCGGTCCTGGCCAAACTGGAATTGCTACCCAGCCCAAACTAGGCGCATTAGTGGCAGACACTCAGTTTTTGAGATCGCGCGGAATGACCGAAAGAACCTGGCAAAGCTGATCCAGCTGATCCAAGGACCGATACTTAATCTTGAGAGTGCCGCCTTCACCACCTACGCCGTGGTCTATAGAGACCCCCATGCCGAGGTTGGCAGACAAATCTGCCTCTATTGCGCGCGTGTCAGCGTCTTTCCCGGCACTTTTCCCCGACTTAGGTCCACCGGGTTTCTTTGGAACGACTTGGCGGGCGAGCTTTTCAGTTTCCCGCACGGAAAGACCCTGAGTGATGACCTTCAGCGCAAGCGACATCGGGTCGGGCGCCCCAATCAATGTTCTGGCGTGCCCAGCTGACAGCTTTCCAGTCCGAACCAAGTTCTGAACGCCTTCGGGGAGCGTCAGCAACCGGATCGTATTGGCGATGTGGCTTCGGCTCTTCGAAAGGGCCTCGGCCAACTTTTCCTGAGTGTGGCCAAAGCGCTCCATCAACTGGCTGAAGGCCATCGCTTCCTCAATAGCGCTGAGATCTTGCCTCTGAATATTCTCTATGATGGCTACTTCGATGACTTCTTCATCCGTGAACTCGCGAATGACCACCGGCACACGATGAAGCTGCGCCATTTGTGACGCGCGCCAACGCCGCTCACCAGCAACAATTTCGTAGCTGCCCGGAGGCGAAATCGGACGAACAACCAGCGGCTGGATAATCCCTTTTGCTTTAATTGATTCCGCAAGCTCTTCCAGTGCAGATGCGTCAAAGTCCCTGCGCGGCTGATCAGGATTCGGACGGATGGATTCGATCGGAATCATGGTATCCGCGGAAGACAAAGCGCTGGCGTTGTTCGCCCCGGCGTCATTAGACAGGTTCACATCGGCCATGAGGGCGGACAGACCGCGCCCGAGGCCCTTACGTTCGGGTTTCTTTTCCATATCTGTCCTTTCAGGCCCTGACAGCCGTCTTCTTATGCCGGGTCACTAACTCAAGGGCCAGCTTACGATAGGCTTCGGCACCTTTCGATTGAGGGTCATAGCTCAGAACCGGCATCGCGTAACTTGGGGCCTCTGATACCCGTACGTTGCGAGGAATAGTTGTCTCAAACACCAAGTCGCCCAGATTTTCCCGCGCGTCTGCTTCAACTTGCTGCGACAGGCGATTTCGTCCGTCAGCCATTGTGATCAAAACACCCTCAATACGAAGCTGAGGATTTGCTGTTTTCCGGATGTCGCGAATGGTCAACATCAGTTGAGAAAGACCCTCCAGCGCGAAGAATTCGCTTTGCAGCGGCACAAGGACAGAGTCACAGGCCACCAAAGCATTCACAGTGAGCAAAGATAGAGAGGGTGGACAGTCGATCACGACAAAATCAAAACCAATATTCCGAAGCTCGGCGCCGCGAAGAGCGTCATGCAACAAGAACGACCGTTTTTCATTTGCTACTAAATCGATATCTGCCGAAGCGAGATCGGAATTTGCAGGAATTATCCATACGTTAGGAAAAGACGATTCCTTGATCGTTTCTCCGATTGTCGACTGTTCCAACAGCAAATCGTAGCTGGTCACGGTCCGATCTGTCGGCGCAATTCCGAACCCCGTTGAGGCATTGCCTTGAGGATCAAGGTCTACGAGAAGAATCCGATAGCCAAATTCGGAAAGGCCGGCGGCAACGTTAATGGCCGTGGTCGTCTTGCCAACGCCACCCTTCTGATTTGCAACTGCGATAATGCGCATTGCTGTTGTCCTTACTTAATTCCGCGCCAAGTCGCTGATTTCAAGTACAGCAGCGCTTGGATCGGTCATACTGGGGTGCACTTCCAATTGGAACCTCCAGCTTTCTCTTGCCCGTTGAATTTCTGCTAGGTGATTTGCACCCTTGGGAAACAGCAACTTAGATCGCTTTCCAACATGCGGATAGCAGAAACCCAGCAATATAGAGAGATCTGCCAAAGCTCGGGCAGAGACCACATCCGCGTCTTGACGGGATATGGATTCAATGCGCTCGTTGATCACCTCTACCGGTAGGGCAAGCTGGCGCGAGGCTTCGGCTAGAAAAGCGCATTTTCGGCCATCTGATTCAACCATCGTCACTTTCTTGATACGGCCATGCTCCGCACCAATGATCGCAATCACCAAGCCCGGCAAGCCGCCCCCACTTCCCAAATCGAGCCAGTGGTCGCATGACTCGGGTGCATATCTCATGATTTGGGCAGAATCTTCGATATGCCGGTTCCAAATATCTAGTGTCGTTGACTTGGAAATGAGGTTGATCTTGCGATTCCACTTCTCCAGCAGAGCCACAAGGGCCTCTAACCTTTCGAATGTTTCACGTGAAACATCAAAACAGGAGAGATTCTGGTGATGCATAACCATCAGGCCAGTTGAGCAGGTTTCATGCGCACAACGTTTGCATGGATCAAAGCGAGGGCAGCCGGCGTCATACCTTCAATCCGACCAGCGTCCGCTACCGTGGCAGGCTTAAGCCGTTCCAGTTTTGATCGCAGTTCATTCGAAAGCCCGGAAATCCGCCCATAATCCAGGTCGCCCGGAATCTGCGCACTTCCGCTTCCCTGCATGCGCTCAATTTCCGCTCTCTGTCTGGCAATATACGGGGCATACATTGCGTCGTACAGCAACTGTTCAACGATCTCGGGCTCAAAGCCAGCCAGATCGGGCACGAGCTTTGCCAAATCCTCAGCCGTCAACGACTGAGCTGAAACGAGATCGTAGGCCGATCGGCGCACTCCATCAGAACTCGCCCGGAAGCCCAAAGACGTCAGATCCTTCGATCCAAAATCCACCGATTTCGTTTTTTTCTCAACAGACAGCAGTTGATCCATTTTGATGCCGAAGGCCAGTCGGCGTTCCTCGCTGACGCAACCAAGTTGCAATGCAAGCGGAGTCAATCGTTGGTCTGCATTATCGGCGCGCAGATGCAAACGAAACTCCGCTCGGGACGTAAACATTCGATATGGTTCGGTTACCCCGCGGGTCAGAAGGTCATCAACCATGACACCGATGTAGGATTGCTCGCGATCAAACCTTACTGACTCCTCACCCCGAGCAAGCCGCGCCGCATTAAGTCCAGCCACCAATCCCTGCGCCGCTGCTTCTTCATACCCGGTCGTGCCATTGATCTGTCCAGCGAGGAACAACCCCGGCATTGCCATCAATTCCAAGGACGGACGGAGGGCTTGCGGGTTAAAGTAATCGTATTCAATCGCATAGGCTGGCTGAAGGATGGTCACCTCTTCGAGGCCTACAATACTGCGGACATATGCTTCCTGCACCTCGATAGGCAAGGAAGATGAAATCCCATTGGGATAGACAGTATCGTCATCCAGCCCCTCTGGCTCTAGGAAGACTTGATGGCTCGATTTATCCGCAAAGCGAACCACCTTATCCTCGATAGACGGGCAATACCGTGGACCGACGCCTTCGATCATTCCACCGTACATGGCTGATTTTGATAGATTTTCACGAACAATGTCGTGGGTCCGCTCATTCGTGTGCGTAATCCCACAAGTCACCTGGCGAACAAACGGGGCCTTGTGCATAAAGGAAAACATCTTCGGATTTTCGTCGCCCGGCTGGTTGTCCAAACGCGCCCAATTTATTGTGCGCCCATCCAGCCGTGGTGGTGTCCCTGTTTTCAGACGGCCACGCTGCAAGTTCAACTCTGCCAAACGCTGCGCCAACCGGATCGAAGGCTTATCACCCATCCGGCCGCCGGACCGCTTTTCTTGTCCAATGTGAATCAGACCGTTCAAGAAAGTTCCGGCAGTCAGAATCACTGCTTTTGCAGAAAGAACAGTGTCATCAGCAAGAACCACACCAGCCACTCGATGATCCGCGACGACCAAATCAACGACTTCGCCCTCGATGAGGGTAAGCCGTTCTTCCTGGCGCAAAAGGCTTTGGATGGCCGCCCGATACAAAGCGCGGTCAGCCTGAGTTCGCGGGCCTTGAACGGCGGGTCCTTTCCGACCGTTCAGCATTCTAAATTGGATGCCAGCCATGTCAGCGGCGCGACCCATGATGCCGTCCATCGCATCAATCTCGCGGACCAAGTGGCCCTTACCAAGCCCCCCGATCGCCGGGTTACAGGACATCACGCCGATTCCATCAATCCGCAGCGAAATCAGCGCTGTGTCTGCGCCCGATCTCGCGGCCGCAGCCGCGGCCTCTGCTCCGGCATGACCACCACCGATGACAACGACGTCAAACTGTTTCACGTGAAACATCCTATTTCCCGATACAGAAGCTGGAAAAGATTTCATCCAGCAACGCTTCCACATCTATCTGACCCAGAAGCAACTCCATTTCTATCCGCGCCTTGCGCAGATCAGCCGCAACCAATTCCAGATTTCCTGACCCTTGATACAGCCATTTGCCCGCCGAGTCCAAAGCCTCGACAGCCTGATGGATCGCAATCTTATGACGCTCTCTGATCAGAAGGCCAGCCGTCATCGCACGCCGTTCCAACCGCCCTGCAATTTGCTCGACCAGGTCGGCGATGCCTGCTCCGGTCAGGCTAGAGATGGTTCCACGTTCAGGATACAAATCAGACTTTACGAAAACGGTAAGGTCGTCCGGCTGCAATTCAACATCCGGTACATCTTGACCCGGTTCCACCAATAATACACGCAAATCGGCCAGCGCTGCGCGATCTCGCGCCAAGCTGATACCGATCTGTTCGACCTCATCTTCCGTTTCCCGCAGGCCAGCCGTATCCAAAAGCGTCACGGGCAACCCACCCAGATCCATCCTAACTTCAATAACATCTCGAGTCGTGCCAGCGACTGACGAGGTGATTGCGGCAGTACGACCCGCTAAAGCATTCAAAAGACTGGACTTTCCAGCATTTGGTGCGCCAACTATGGCCACTTCGTAACCATCGCGAATCCGTTCCGCGGCTACGGCGCCTCTCTGCTGGGCTTCCAGTTCGGACTTCAGCCCTTCAATCAACGCAAGCACCTCGGGAACCACGTCTTCCGGAACGTCTTCGTCCGCGAAATCTATGGTTGCTTCAATAAGCGCTGCAGCACGGGTCAATTTCGCCCGCCATTCCCCAACCTTCGCACCAATAGCACCCGACAACACCCTTTGTGCTTGCCGACGTTGGGCCTCGGTTTCCGCGTCGATTAGATCGGCAAGACCTTCAACCTGTGTCAGGTCAAGCCGACCGTTGGCCAAGGCTCGCCGGGTAAATTCTCCTGGCTCGGCCAAACGTAGGTCAGGAAGGCCCGACAAAAACTGCATCACCCGGGACATAACGGCTGTTGATCCATGAACCTGCAATTCAACGACATCTTCACCCGTAAAGCTTCCGCCATAGGGAAAGAACAGAACCAGCGCTTCATCTATTAGATCATCGCCGTCCATAAGACGGCGAAGCGACGCCAGTCGCGGGACAATGCCACGAACACTCAGCCGCTCCAGTGCTTGCCGAGAAGACGGCCCCGAGATTCTAATGACCGACACCCCTGCCTTGCCGCGCGCAGAGGCTAGCGCATAGATCGTATCTGCCATGATTGCCCGCAGCCTTTCAGCTGCACCTCACACTCAGGTGTTCATAGATTCGAAGAATTCCGAATTCGACTTGGTCTGCTTCAGTTTCGAAATCAGGAATTCAATCGCATCTGTCGTACCCATCGGGTTCAGGATACGGCGCAGAACATAAGTCTTCTGAAGATCGGTCTTTTCAACCAGCAGATCCTCTTTCCGAGTGCCCGACTTCAGAATGTCGATCGCCGGGAACACACGCTTGTCAGCGACCTTGCGGTCAAGAACGATTTCGCTGTTACCCGTGCCTTTGAATTCCTCAAAGATCACTTCGTCCATACGGCTGCCAGTATCGATCAGTGCAGTCGCGATAATGGTCAGCGACCCGCCTTCTTCGATATTACGGGCAGCACCAAAGAAGCGCTTCGGCCGCTGCAAGGCGTTTGCGTCAACACCACCGGTCAGAACCTTGCCGGAGCTTGGAACAACCGTGTTGAAAGCCCGGCCCAGACGCGTGATCGAGTCAAGCAGGATGACTACGTCGCGCTTGTGTTCCACAAGACGCTTTGCCTTTTCAATCACCATCTCAGCTACAGCAACGTGGCGGGTGGCTGGTTCGTCGAACGTCGAAGACACAACCTCACCCTTCACGCTTCGCTGCATGTCCGTCACTTCCTCCGGACGTTCGTCGATCAGAAGAACGATCAAATAGCATTCCGGATGATTCTGTTCGATCGAATGCGCGATATTCTGCAACAGCACAGTTTTCCCCGTGCGGGGCGGGGCCACAATCAATGCCCGCTGGCCTTTCCCGATTGGACAGACCAGATCAATGATCCGGGCCGAACGATCCTTGATCGTCGGGTCCTCAATTTCCATCTTCAGCCGCTCATCTGGGTAAAGCGGCGTCAAGTTGTCGAAGTGCACCTTGTGCCTTGCCTTTTCCGGGTCGTCGAAGTTGATCTTCGTCGCCTTTACAAGGCTGAAATAGCGCTCATTCTCGCGCGGCGCCTGAATCACACCTTCGATCGAATCCCCCGTTCGAAGGCTGAACTGGCGGATCATCTCTGGGCTGACATAAATATCATCCGGACCGGGCAGATAGTTTGCCTCAGGGCTGCGAAGAAAGCCAAAACCGTCCTGAAGCACTTCCAGAACTCCATCGCCACCGATCTCGTATCCATCCTCAGCATGTTCCTTCAAAATCTGGAACATCATCTCGCCCTTGCGCATGCTAGGGGCGTTCTCGATCTCCCACTCCTCGGCCATAGCCAAAAGGTCAGCAGGGGTCTTGGCCTTGAGGTCGGCAAGGTTCAGGCGTTCGGTGGTCATGCAATGATCCTCATTCACCATCGCAAAAACTGCGATGTGATCGGGCGATAGAGAAGGGAAACACATGGGCCGGACGGCCCTGCAAACAGCGATCTATCTATAAGCCTTCGAAAAGTCAATAAATCAGAACTTCACGATCACCGAGAAGACGATCACTAACATGCAGACCGTCGGGACCTCATTCATCAGGCGATAGGTCTGCCCACTCCGAGTATTTGTGCCTTCGATGAACTCCTTGCGTCGGTAACCCAGCCAATGGTGAAACCAAGTCATCCCAGTAATGCCCGCCGCCTTCGTCCAGACCCAAGGGGACGTCCAATCCACGATCCCAGGCGTAAACACCAGCATCAGCCCGAAAACCCATGTCGCAATCATTGCTGGGTTCATGATCGCCCTCAGCAGAAGTCTTTCCTGATGCTGGAACAGCAGGTCCATTTCAGAACCCCGGATCACTCCTGATTTCTTCAGCCCTTCAACGTGGTAAACGAACAGACGCGGCAGGTAGAACAATCCCGCCATCCAGCTGATTACGGAAACAACATGCAGGGATTTCACCCAAGGATACCACCCGGCCAGAAAATCACCCATCGTCTTCCCTCTTCGCTGTCTTCCTTCCTTCTATAAAGAAGAAATAAAGAAAAGAGTCGATGTTGTAGGGGCTGTGGAAAACGGGATGAGGCATCTTTTCCGCCAGATATCCCCAGATAAGTGGGCTGTGGACAATACGAGTATAAGTAGGTCAGGCTGCGGATAAATTGAAAATGTCTCATTTAATCAATGAACTAAATTTCTTTAACTTGGAAAGTTATCCTCAAAGCTTCCTCAACTGGACAGCTGATCATGTGTCCGTCCACAAAGATTGTGCATTCCAATGCACATCTGGAAAACTCTTGCGGCGCTCTTGACAAAGGGACAGGCAGAACCCCCTTCTTCCAGAAACTCGGCTAAAGGTCTGAATTGACCCCCGCGCCGTTCCCGGGAACAAAATGTGGATATCCACAGAGTCGTCCCAAAGTAGCTCAGTAGAATATTTTCAATGTCCTTGATCCTCGCCTCGACGTCTCCGATCCGACTTCAACTTCTCCGTGCCGCCGGGGTCGAGATAACAGCGCTTGCAGCTCGCGTTGATGAAGAGACGATTAAGTCTGCATTGCTTGCCGAGGGTGCAAAACCCCGCGATATTGCAGACACACTGGCCGAGATGAAGGCGCGCAAGGTGGCGGATAAGCATCCGCAGGACTTCGTCCTTGGATGTGATCAGGTTCTAGAGTTTCAGGGAGAGCTGTTCTCGAAACCTCAAACCGTTGAGGACGCAAAAGAGCAGCTCTGCCAACTGCGCGGCAATAGTCATAAGCTTCTCTCGGCAGCCGTCATATATCATGACGGCGAACCGGTCTGGCGGCATATCGCCGAGGCACGTCTGACCATGCGGCGTATTTCTGATGAGTATTTGGCAGATTATCTGGGCCGTAACTGGGAAAGCATTCGCCATTCTGTCGGTGGCTACAAATTGGAAGAAGAGGGCGCACGGCTGTTTTCCGCCGTATCCGGCGACACCTTTACTGTCCTCGGCCTTCCCCTGCTACCGATCCTCGGATATCTCGGGGACAGGGGGATTATCGCATCATGACAACGGAACATCCAAGAATCCCACTTGCAGGTGTGATTGGCCACCCAATCGCCCATAGCCGTTCGCCGGCACTGCATGGGTTCTGGTTGAAACGCTATGGGATCAAGGGCCATTACATTCCTATGGATGTTGCCCCGGCAGATCTTGCGCATGTGCTGCAAACCCTGCCCAAAATGGGTTTTGTCGGCGTGAACATCACCATCCCGCACAAGGAAGAAATCCTCAAGATCGCGGACATCATCACAGATCGCGCTGCCCTGATTGGTGCGGCCAATACATTGATTTTCCGCAAAGACGGCCGCATTCACGCCGATAACACGGATGGAGCGGGTTTCATCGCTAATCTTCGGCAAAATGCGCCGAATTGGGATCCGACAGCCGGGCCGGCCACGGTTTTCGGGGCAGGGGGTGCGGCCAGGGCTGTGATTGCTGCTCTGATCGAGGTGGGTGTTCCCGAAGTTAGACTCGCCAATCGTACCCGCCCAAGGGCAGAGGCGATCCGGTCAGACTTTGGTGCCAAGGTCGTCGTGAGCGAATGGGTTCAGGCCGCAAATATGCTGGATGGGGCGACCACAGTGGTCAATACGACCTCGCTTGGCATGACAGGGAAGCCTGATTTTCGTGTGCCGCTTGATGGGCTTAGCCCTTCGGCAACCGTGACGGACATCGTTTACACGCCGCTCATGACGCAATTCCTGATCGAGGCCCAGGAGGTCGGTTGCACCGTTGTTGATGGGCTCGGCATGTTGCTCCATCAGGCAGCGCCGGGGTTTGAACGCTGGTTCGGCACGCGGCCCGAAGTGGATGAAGACACGCGTCGCGCGGTGCTGGGCGGATGACTGCGTTTCGCCTTGGCCTCACCGGCTCTATCGGCATGGGCAAGTCGACGACAGCTGCATTTTTCGCTGAACAGAACATTCCGGTCTGGGATGCCGATGCGGCCGTTCATCGCCTTTATGCCCCCGAAGGTGCGGCCTTTCAGGCGATCACCCGGCTTTGCCCAGCTGCTGCAACGTCTTCCGGTATCGACCGTCAAGCGTTGAAATCCCTGATTGCCATCGACCCTGTTGCCCTGTCGAAGATCGAGGCGATTGTGCATCCGCTGGTCGCAGAAGATCGTGACAGGTTTGCCGCTGAATGTGTCTCTGACATTGCGGTTTTTGACATTCCCCTTCTGTTCGAAAAGGGCACCGAGGCACAAATGGATGCCACGCTGCTGGTGACTGCCCCCCCCGATCTTCAGCGCCAGCGCGTTCTTTCCCGGCCTGGTATGACCGAGGCACAGTTCAATTTGATCCTGTCACGCCAAATGCCCGATGCGCAAAAACGCGGTCTTGCCACCCATATTGTGGAAACCTTGTCACCAGAACAGACACGGGCCTATGTTCTCGCCCTTGTCGCGCATATAAGACAATCCCATGCGTGAAATTGTCCTTGATACTGAAACCACGGGTTTTGAACCCTCGGAAGGCCACCGGATCGTCGAGATTGGGGCGATTGAGCTTTTCAACCATCTGCCGACAGGCCGGACTTACCACCAGTATATCAACCCGGAACGGTCGATGCCGCGAGAGGCCTTTGAGGTCCACGGTATTGGCCCCGATATTCTGGAACCGCCCGGAGAAATGAAGCCGGGCTCGGTCACCCTGCGCGACAAGCCGCTGTTCAAGGCTATCGGCCGGGCCTTCCTCGATTTCGTGGGCGATGCCAAGCTGGTGATCCACAACGCCGCCTTCGACATGAAATTCCTGAATGCGGAACTGAAATGGGCTGGCCTTCCGGGCCTGCCCAATGATCGGGCTATCGACACGCTGATGATTGCCCGCGGTAAATTCCCCGGATCACCGGCCTCTCTTGATGCGCTCTGCCGTCGTTTCGGTGTCGACAACTCTGCCCGCGAAAAACACGGAGCTTTGCTTGACTCTGAAATCCTTGCCGAGGTGTATCTTGAATTAATCGGCGGGCGTCAGCCCGATCTTGTTTTGGGGGCCATGACAACAGCCTCTGTCACTCAGACCGGTTCGGCAACCGCGACCGACTGGCGACCTCGTCCTCGCCCTACGCCGCTCCCAACCCGTATCACCAGCGAAGAAGTAGAGGCGCATCAGAAGTTCGTGGCCAAGTTGGGCGAAGCCGCGATCTGGGCCAAACGCCAATAGCTCTCGGGCCAATGAAAAAAGGCCGGCCCCCTCGGGCCGGCCTTTTCAATTCTTTTACCCCGATCAGTTCGGCTGGGCAGTTGCGGCTTGGGCCGCCTGTGCCTGCTGGCGCCGTGCCAGTTCCTGACGATAAAGCATCAGGTAGTCGACCGTGTCGATATTCAGCGGAGGGAAGCCACCGTCACGCGTCACATCACTGATGATACGACGGATGAACGGGAACAAAAGACGCGGGCATTCGATCAGCAAGAACGGATGAAGCTGCTCATCCGGCACGCCTTCGACGTGGAAGATCCCGCCATAATCCACCTCCAGCAGGAACAAAGTGTCACCACTCGATTTGTTCTTCGAGGTGACTTTGAACTTCTGGATCACTTCGAACTGGTGGTCCTGCGGACGCTTGCGCGCGTCTAGGCTGACAGCAACCTGAATGTCAGGCTGAACTTCGCCCGAGGTCAGGCCCTTCTGTGCCACCATGTTTTCAAAAGACATATCGCGGATGAATTGGGCCAATACGCTCATTTTCACCTGCGGCTGGGCGGGCGCTGCGGCTCCATTCTCTTCGGCCATCGGTTCTCTCCCTGAAAATTTGTTCGGCAGCGTTCCTAACAGGTGTTCAGCACCGCCTCAATGGCGCGTCCATCCGGAAGTGCCTTTTCCCGGAGGATTCCTCGGCGGCGTTTCGTCCATTTCGTAGAATTCGCCGTCTATGACCGGCCCAGCAGAGGAATGAGAACCCCGATGAGTTTGGAAATCGCCTTCCATCGACGACATGCCAAAGGTCTGAACCTGCACTTTCGATCCGACCCAGCGGATGACAGTTGATCGAATGGCGGGGACCATCAGCAAAAACCCGATCGTGTCGGTGAAAAAGCCGGGCGTCAAAAGCAAAAGGCCCGCGACCACAATCAATGCGCCATGCGCAAGCGGGGACAGCGGATTGCGCATTTGGTCCATGTCGCCGCGCAACTCTGCCAAAACCTGCATACCCTGCCACCGCATCAAGGCTGTGCCGATAATGCCCGTTAAAAGGACAAGCCCCAAGGTCGGCCACAGGGTCAGCCAGCCGCCAACGGTGATGAACAGGCTGATTTCAATCAGCGGAACGATCAGGAAAAGGGCGAAAAGCCACATGGCGGCCTCCTTGGACATCGAAAATCGGGCCACAGGTTTACAGGCCCCGACCCCAGCCCTACATAGGGATCAATGGTCTTGGATACCAACCCCTTTGCCTGTCTTTCGCAAGATGGGCGTCATATGAGGCACTCGATGAACTCTTCCCTGATCCAACTTCTGGTCCTTGCCGGGGTCGCGATCTTTCTGATCCTGAAATTGCGGTCCGTTCTTGGAACGCGCGATGGGTTCGAAAAACCACCCGTTCCACTGGAGGACGTACGCCCGCGCGTTCGTCGCGATTTCGAAGTGATTGACGGCGGCCCTGACCGCGATATCACCGACCACGCGCCGGATGGGTCCGACAGCGCAAAGGCGCTTGCCGCCATGAAGCTTGCCGAACCCGGCTTCTCGGTAAACACCTTCCTTCAAGGTGCGCGTGGGGCCTATGAAATGATCCTGATGTCCTTTGAACGCGGTGATATTGACGCGATCCGTCCGTTCCTTGATGACGAAATCGAGGCGGCTTTCGTGCAGGTGATCAATGCGCGCGAGGAACAAGGTCTGACTGTTTCGGCCAACTTTATTGGTCTAAGGGAAATGTCCTTGGTCGAGGCGGAATTTGACCGTGACAGCAAATATGCCCAGATCACAGTGCGCTACGTTGCGGAACTGACCTCGGCTGTTCGCAACAAGGCCGGAGAAATCGTCGAAGGGTCCGAAAAGGAAATCAAGCGTCAGCGCGATGTCTGGACCTATGGGCGGACGATGGGCGCTTCGGACCCGAACTGGCAACTGATCGCGACTGGCGAATGAGAGGATGGGGCGCTTGCGTGCGGTTCGCGCCCTTCTGCTTTCTCTTGCGGCGGCCGTAATGGCCGCCCCCTCTGTTTCTGCTCAGATGCTTGAATTTTCTGACCTTCAGGGTTGGAAAGAAGACGACCATCGCGCCGCGCTTGACAGTTTTCTGGTCACTTGTGGCAAGCTGGACGGGCCGGATTGGCGCCCCCTTTGCGCCCTTGCCGCAGATGCGCGCGCCAGTGACGTGGCGGCCCGGCAATTTTTCGAGCTGTTCTTTCGGCCGGTACTGGTCGGCAATCCGCCGGCGCTTTTCACGGGTTATTACGAACCAGAACTCAGCGGTTCTCTCAGCCGAACTCCGCGCTTTGCCTACCCGCTCTACCGAAAACCGCCCGAACTGACCGAAGGCCAGCTTTATCACCCGCGTTCCGTGATCGAAGGCGGTGCCCTGCGGGGCAGGGGTCTCGAACTCGTCTGGCTGGATGACCCGGTGGAAGTCTACTTCCTTCAGGTTCAGGGGTCTGGCCGTGTTCGCCTGCCAAATGGCGAGGTTATGCGGGTGGGTTATGGCGGCAAGAATGGCCATCCCTACCGCTCGATCGGACAAGAATTGATCCGGCGCGGGGCCTCGATGTCTGATGTTTCCGCGCAGGATATCAAGGCATGGGTCCGCTCCAATCCTGTTGCCGGGCGCGACTTGCTGAACTCGAACCCGTCTTTTGTCTTTTTCCGCAAACTTGCCGACCATCCCGCCGAACTTGGCCCGTTGGGCGCAATGGGAAGGCCCATTACCACGCTGCGGTCGGTTGCCATTGATCCGGATTTCACCCCGCTTGGCGCCCCTGTCTGGATTGAAAAAGAAGGCCGCAATCCCATTCGCAGCCTGATGGTCGCTCAAGATACAGGCGGCGCAATCAAGGGCCCGCAGCGGGCGGATATTTTCTACGGCACAGGTTGGGACGCGGGCGAAGCCGCAGGCCGGATCAAGGATGGCGGTCGGATGGTCTTGCTTTTGCCCATAGACCGCGCCTATGCGATGATGCCCGAAGGCTGAAAAGGCAAGTCATGGTTCGCCGCCGCAAACTAAGACCCGAGGAAGAGGACCTCTGGCACGCTGTCGCCCGGACAGCGCGACCGATGCACGCACAGGCGCGCAAGATCCTTCATCCCGAGGAAGAAGGGCTAAAGCCAGCGCCGGTGCCAAACCCTTTCCACCCCAAGGAGCCAAGCCAGCCTCTCGCACCCAATCACCGGATGCCAGCTTTCCGCCTTGGCGAGCGGGCAAAGCCTAAATTCGGCCATGACCTGGCGCCTACGATTGCCGAGGCCCTGTCATCCGCCCCAGTGCAGATGGACGCAAAGGCCTATGGCAAGATGACCCGCGGAAAGCTGGTCCCTGAGGCGCGGATCGACTTGCACGGTATGACACTGGCCGAAGCGCATCCGGAGCTCATCCACTTTATTCTGAATGCTCAATCAGCGGGGTTGCGGCTGGTTCTTGTGATTACAGGAAAAGGAAAAGCAAAGCCCGACCACGGCCCAATTCCGCAACGCGTGGGGGCGCTGCGTCATCAGGTTCCGCAGTGGTTGCGCCTGCCCCCGGTTGGCCAAGCCATTTTGCAGGTTTCGGAAGCGCATTTGAAACATGGCGGGTCAGGCGCTTATTACGTCTATCTTCGGAAGTTTCGATGAAAATGGTCAGCGCGCAGTGCCGATTTCTGCCACAGGGCGCAGGATGATTTGTGTGGCATTCTGTACCGTCAGCACGACACCGGGAAGAAGTCCGGTCTGCGCAGCGCGGTCTGCGATCAGGGCCTGATCGACCGAGGCGATGCGTTCCAGCAGCCGCAACAAGGCCGGAGAATTTCCAACGTTGAAATGCCCGCTTCCCCGGTTAAAGGCGGCGACGTCCAGAAAGGTGATGGGCAAGTCGGCCACGCGCGTCACATCCGTCAATGTGCCAAGTCTGTCTGTCTGGCCCGAAAGCCGTGCAGAAAGCCGCAAGATACGGTCGCGTTCCGAGGTGAAGACGACGAAGGGTTGCGGGAGTTTTGGAATGGCGTGGGCTTGGGCGCGAAACACATCAATATCAATATCGGGCGAGATCAGCACGACCCCGCGAATACGCTCCATGACATCTTTGTCGCCACGGATTGCAACCTGCCGCAAGGTTTCCATTGTCAGTGCACTGCCCATGGAATGGGCGACGACGATCATCCGTTTTGCCCCAGCGGCCTCCACTTCGCGCAGCAAGCCTTCCAGCCCATCACGCGCAAACAGTGCGGAATCCCGGTCATGAGCATAGCCCAAGGGTTCGGCGGCCGAGGACCATGAGTAATGCACGATGGTGCCTGGAATTTCCAGATCATGCGCCATCTGCGCGATGCGGTAAGTGCCTTCGGCAAAAGTGTTGTTGAACCCATGGACAAAGACAATGGCCTCACCCCCGGTGTGGGCAAGCGACGTCGCAAGATCTGCCCGAAAATGTGGCTCGTCCCTAAAGTCAGTTCGGGCGGCAGTCAGGAAATGGGTTTTGGGGTTGGGTTTGCCATGGGCCGGCGGCCAAGCGATTTCACCGGGTTCACGTTCGGGTGGGATGGAAATGTCATAGCGGGCAAAAGAAAGAGTTTCAGCGCGGCTTTTGTCAAAATCGCCCGCTTCACTCCGCCCCCGCGTGGTGCCTATGAATACAGTCATTAGCTCGCCTGTCTTCGCCGCCTCCGGCACCACCAAAATCGCCCCGCGTGGAGCGCAGGCGGCAAGCGCCAAGGTCAAAAGAAAAACAGAAATTGGTTTCATCGCGCCAAAATCCCCGGCTCTGACCGCAAGCCATACAGGCGCGAAGCCCGCGGTCAAGTGCGGCGGAAAGACTGCTAAGCAGCCTTCCGCCACAAAGCCTTACAGAACGTAACGCGATAGATCGGCCGAACGGGCCAATTGGCCAACATTGGTTTCCACAAAGCCTGCATCGACGACGATTTCTTCACCCGAACGGTCTGGGGCCGAGAAGCTGAGATCTTCGAAAACACGCTCCAGAATGGTGTACAGCCGCCGCGCCCCGATATTTTCAACTGATCCGTTCACTTCGGCCGCGATCCGCGCCAAGGCGGCGATCCCGTCTTCGGTAAAGGTCACGGTCACTTCTTCGGTTGCCATCAGGGCCGCATATTGCCGCGTCAGAGCGTTGTCCGTTTCGGTCAGGATGCGGACGAAATCGCCTTCGGTCAGCGCCTTCAGTTCTACGCGAATAGGAAGGCGGCCCTGCAATTCAGGCAGCAGGTCCGACGGTTTGGCCACATGAAAGGCACCCGAGGCGATAAAGAGGATATGATCGGTCTTTACCGGGCCGTATTTCGTCGAAACGGTTGTCCCTTCGATCAGCGGCAGCAAATCACGCTGCACACCTTCGCGACTGACATCGGCGCCACGGGCGTCAGCGCGGGCGCAGATCTTGTCGATCTCGTCCAGAAACACGATGCCATTGTCCTGAACCGAGGCCATGGCGGTTTGTTTCACCACCTCGTCATCCAAAAGCTTATCGGCCTCTTGGCCGATCAACAGCTCGTAGCTTTCCGCCACGGTCACCTTCTTCCGCTGGGTCCGGCCGCCAAAGGATTTGAACAGGTCTTGCAGACCCTGCATCTGCATTTCCATTCCATTCCCACCGCCAATCATCATCGGGAAGGGCGAGGACGTGTCCTGCAATTCGATCTCGATCACGGTCTGGTCCAACTCGCCCCGGCGCAGCTTGCCGCGAAACATTTCGCGCGTTTGCTCACGGGCATCCTTGCCGGCCAACGCCTCAATTACGCGATCCTCGGCGGCCTTATGGGCACGGGCCTTCACCTCTTCGCGCATCCGCTCGCGGGTTTCGATCATGGCGGCATCCACCAGATCGCGGATGATGCTGTCGACATCGCGCCCGACATAGCCCACTTCGGTGAATTTCGTGGCCTCGACCTTCAGGAATGGTGCCTTCGCCAGCTTTGCCAGACGGCGGCTGATTTCGGTTTTGCCAACGCCTGTCGGCCCGATCATCAGGATGTTTTTCGGATAAACCTCATCCCGCAGATCGTCGCCCAATTGCTTGCGGCGCCAGCGATTGCGCAGGGCAACGGCCACGGCCCGTTTGGCCTCGGCCTGCCCGATGATGAAACGGTCAAGTTCCGAGACGATTTCGCGGGGGGTCAGATCGGTCATGCTTTCAGTCCATAGGGGGGAAGTCGGTCCTTGCCCGGAAAATCGGGCAAGCTGTTCATGATAAAGGCGCGCAGACGGTCCCATTGTGCGCCAAGGAAGACAAGGCCAAGCCCCAGCGCGACAACAATCAGGGCCGAACCGTCAAAAAGGGTAAAGATCAGCCAGATCGCATATCCGGCGCCAGAGACAAGGAAAGACCGCCGGTCAATGACAATGGCAACAATGGCCAACAGAACCAACACCGCCAGCAGCAAGACCTGTCCGCCTTGCCCATGATCCAACAACCGCAAGGCCAAGGTGTTGATGATGGCGGGCGCAGCCATCACATGCAGCCAGAACCCGGTCGTGGCGCGGGTCGAAACCCGATGCGGGTCTGTCATGTCGAATTTCATGGCCAAGGCAAAACAAACCAAGCCAAAGACAAATGACAACAGGGCGGTTGGCCCCTCTTTCGACAGATGCAGCAGACCCAGCGTATCCTGTGGAACAACACCGCGCCCCGCCAGCACAGCCCATAACGTGACAAAGGCTGACCCGGCGATGATCGCCGCATCAAAAGGCACCTGGAACACGCGGTAATGCGCGACCATGACAGCGGCAATGGCCGCCCAATGCGCGGCTTGGGCCGCAAAGCCGTAAAGCCCGATCATGTCGGCGACGACCCGGCCCAGATGCCCGGCTGTCAGGGCGAACATGATCGACAGCGCGATTGACGGGGCGATCATGCGCCGGGACAGGGTGAAATACCTTTGAACCCAGGCAAGAACCGCCAAAGTGCCCAGCACGATCAACAAGGTGTCCGCACCAAAGGGCGGCAGATACTCCGCCCCCAAAAGCAGCGTCACGCCAACCCAGCCGCCATAAAGGATCGACAGGCCAATGACGATGAAGATCTCATTGAACCCTTTGAACAGGACAAAAGGCTCTTCGCCGGGTTCAACCCGTGTCTTGGCCTGCACACGGGCATCTGCCAGTCCAGCCAGTCCTGCGGCCTGCGCCTCGGTGATCAAACCGCGCTGCACTGCAGCCCGTAAATCTTTGTCGTCAATCATTACACGCATCCTCGGCAGACATCTGGCAGATGTAGGGTCGATTAAGTTGGGATGAAAGGTCCGAGTCTCTGACCATGCCGTCAGACCTTGTGATGGCGCATCAAAAGGCAGGCCCCGGTGGCGTCAGCAATCCCCGGAACGGGCCGGAATCCGGCCTTTTCATAGGCGCGGACAGCACGAATGTTTTCCGGGTCTGGGTCAATCCAGATCTCCTTGCACCCTTCGTCGCGCAACATCGCCACAAAACGTTTCAGCACCGCAGTCCCAATTCCCCGGTTCAGGTGCTCAGCTTCGGCCAAGGACAGGTCCACACCAACTGCGCCTTCCGGCATCTGATACAACCAAGGTGCTTCGGTCAGCCAAGGTTCAACCATAGCGTCTGCCATCCGCCAAACCTGAATATAGCCAGCGGGTTCGCCCCCCAACAAAATCAGAAAGGGACGCGTGCTGTCTCGCCCCTCTATCATCTCTCGGACATAGCCAAGTTCTTCGGACGGATCGCCCCACCATTCTAGCCAGTGGGGCCGTTCCATCCACTCGCCCAGCATTGCCAGATCGGCCAGTGTCACCGGACGGAATTGGATTGGCGGGCTATCCACGGATCTTTTCGACCGTCAGATTGCCATTGGTGTAAACACAGATATCGGCTGCAATCGCCATCGCTTGCCGCGCCACCGCTTCCGCATCCAGCGCCTCATTCCCCATCAGGCCGCGTGCGGCGGCCAAGGCGTAATTCCCGCCCGACCCAATCGCCGCAATGTCGTGCTCAGGCTCTAGCACATCGCCCGCACCGGTCATGATGAACAGGTCTTTCCCATCGGTCACGATCAGCATAGCCTCAAGGTTGCGCAGATACTTGTCCATCCGCCAGTCCTTGGCCAGATCGACACAGGCCCGCGCCAATTGCCCCGGCGCCGCCTCCAGCTTCTTCTCCAGCCGTTCCAGCAGGGTAAAGGCATCCGCCGTTGATCCGGCAAATCCGCAAACCACGTCATGACCGCTGGGTTTCAGCCGCCGCACCTTGCGCGCCGATCCCTTGATCACCGTCTGGCCAAGGCTTACCTGCCCATCGCCCGCAACCACAACCTCGCCGCCGCGCCGCACGCCAATGATCGTCGTGCCATGCCATCCGGGAAACTTGTCGTCAGCCATCTGCGGCCCTCCATTCCATTTGGTCTCAATATGATCGCCCGACCCGCCGGGAACAAGGCATAGCCTTGCCGGACAATTGCCCCCCTGCTACCGCTGGCACATGACGCCAGACAGACTTGTCCGCTTTTTCCTTGAGCCCGGCCTGCGCGAAAGCGCCGAGGCGGGAGAGCACAATTTTCTGAACAAGGTGTCAGGCGTGCTTCGCGAAAACGGCTTTCATATCGACTATTGCGGGGATGATCCCGCTGCGGTTGACCTCGCTCTAAAAGACGATGGAAGCTTTTCACTGTTCCACATGCGCCACCCGGTGGGGCCGCGATCACTGGTCTTTCGGCGGGTCTATCACTATCCCTTCTGGGCCATCGAACCCAGTGCGGAACGTTGGCATTGGCACACGGCGCGCTGCCCTTTTCTCCCCGACCAAATCGACCCGGACGAGGCCGCACGCTTTGTGCGGTTCTGGCGCAAGAAACTGTTTGGCCGCGCCCAGCCTTGCCCGACTGGCGACGGATTCCTCTACCTTCCGCTTCAAGGGCAGCTGACCGAACATCGCAGCTTTCAGTCCTGCTCGCCTGTCGAGATGGTCCGCAGGGTTCTGGAACTGGATGCCCGCCCGGTTGTCGCCGCGCTTCACCCCAAGGAAAGCTATACCGAAGAAGATCACGCGGCCCTTGCCGAGCTTGGTGCACAGCATGACCGCCTGACCCTGACCACCGGGGGAATGGATCGCTATCTTCCTGCCTGTGATGCCGTGATCACCCAGAACTCTTCCGTCGCTTTCAACGGCTATTTCCTTGGCAAGCCTGCGGTTCTCTTTGCCGATATCGACTTTCACCACATCGCGCTCGATGCCCGCACCGACCCGCAGGCGGCCGTCCAAACCCTTGCTGCGCATAACCCGGATTATGAACGCTATATCTTTTGGTTCTGGCAGATCATGTCGATCAATGCCGGTCGGCCCGAGGCTGAAGAAGCCATCCGCCGTTCGCTACAGCGTGCGCGCTGGCCAATTGCGTGACGCTCCCCTTGGCAAAGCAAATTGCCCATCCAGTCGCGCAGCATGAAATGAAAAAACCGGGCACGCGGCCCGGTTTCTTGCATTTCGTCTTGTCGAACTCAGATCGAGGACTGGATCCAGTTGGCCAGCGCGGCCTTCGGCGCAGCGCCCATCTTGTTCGAAACAACCTGACCGTCCTTGAACAGGAACAGCGCCGGAATTCCGCGCACACCCAGCATCGCCGGGCTGTCGGGGTTTTCGTCCACATTGACCTTCACGATCTTGACCTTACCTGCATATTCGCTGGCCAGTTCTTCAAGGGCGGGGCCGATCTGACGGCAAGGGCCGCACCATTCGGCCCAGAAATCCACAACAACCGGAATGTCCGAATTGCGGACTTCGGTGTCAAAAGTGGCATCGGTGACGGCGACGGTCGCAGCGCCCATGGTCGTATCTCCTGATGGGAATATGTTGGGCTTGGAAGCTATGCCTCTGACCCAGAATCGTCAAGGTATAGTGGCACGACCCAGTGCCGCAGTCACGATATCGGGATCAAGCGGCATGTAACTCGGCCCTGCTGTCCACAAAATCGCCGTTTCGACACGCCTCCCCGGGTAAACTTGCGCCAGAACATGCGCGTAAGCTCCCATCTGCCGCAGGATGCCGTCCGGCACCTGATCAACCCGTTCTGGAATCACTCGGTTTGATTTGAAATCCACCACCAGAACCAGATCCGGTTTGATCACCAGCCGGTCAACCTGTCCAAGGATCGTGCGGCCCAGCGCAGGGCCGGTCACAACGGCTTCTGCTTGACTGTCAGGGTCAAACAAGAAAGCAAGTGCTGGGTCGCCCAAGACCCCGGCAGCTTCGGCCAAGAACAGCGCGACATCCATGTCTTCAGGCACAATGGCTCGCGCAACTTCCGGCCAAGTAGCCGGATCATGGGCGGGCAAATGTTCCAGCAGGGCATGCAACACAGTCCCCCGCCGTTTGGCGACTTCGGTTTCCTCGCCCTCGCCGGGCAGCGCTTTCGCGCCCCCCAGATCAGATGGCGACACCGGCGGCAAGTCCCGCGCAATTTCTGGTGCCACGGAGGAATACCAGACCGGGAAGACGGGCAGCACTTTTTCCGAGCTGGTCCTTTGGCCTGCGTCTGGCCAGTTGCCGGTTTCGTGCCGCAACCCTCCACCAGAAAGCGCTTGGCTTCCCAGCGCCTGCATCCCCTGATCCACCTGCAAATACCAGCACCATTCTTCCCGTGGCTTCGGCCCCTTGGAAGTACTGCTTCTTGCGTCCCCGGCCCCCGCAACAATCAGCCAAGTCCTTGCCCTTGTCAGCGCAACGTAAAGCAACCGCAGGCTTTCTTCGCGTGACCGCAACTTGCGCTGGGCGGCGACAGAGGCCACTTCGCTCGGTCTTTGATCACCCGGAGGCTTCCACAGGGCGACCTTGTCTTCGCCTTGAACAAACAGATCACGGTCATTGGCTTGCCGGTCCGTCGTATCGGGCAGGATGACAATATTCGCCTCAAGCCCCTTTGCGCCATGCACGGTCATGACGCGAATGCTATCCCCCTCGCCACCCAGCTGACGTTTGACCTCCACCTCATCAGCCTCAAGCCAGACCAGAAAACCCGTCAGACTGGGAACGTCGCGCTGTTCATAGATCAGCGCCTGCGTCAGCAATTCGTCAATCGCGTCTTCGGCCTCGGGCCCAAGCCGCGTCAGCAGGTTTTCCCGGCCACGATGCTGGGTCAAAATCCGCTCCAGCAATTCATATGGCCGCAGAAAGTCGGTCTGGCCGCGCAAATCGTTCAGGATGTTAAGCGTCGCGTCGTTGCTTGAATTCCGCAGCGCCTCCCACAAATACCCCTTTCGGCCATGCGCCAGCCGATAAAGCTGATCCTCTGACCAGCCCAACAAGGGCGAGCGCAGGGCGCTGGCCAAGGCAAGATCGTCGTCCTGTGTCGCCAGAAAAGACAGCAAGGCCTTCAAATCCTTGACCGCGATCTCTTCACCCAGCTTCAACCGGTCGGCACCGGCTATCGCCAGCCCCTCTTGCTTGCAGGCCCGGATCACTTGGGCAAACAGCGGCCCGCGGCGCTGCACCAAGATCAGGAAATCGCCCGGCTTTACCGGCCTCGTCTGGTGCCGCTCATCAATAATCTGCGTACCGCTTTCAATCATCGCGCGAATATTGCCTGCAATTTTCTGGGCCAGTTGAACCGTATGGTGGTCCTCGCTCAGCAAATCGACCGGGCTCCACCCATCGTTATCGCTGGTGGTCTCGACCTTCGGGATCAGCGGCCAAAGATCAACCCGACCGGGCAGGTCGTTGAAAAAGGCGAGGTGGTGCGGCGCAGCGCCCAGCGCCGCCGGGAATTCATTGCCAAAGGTCTTGTCGACAACCTCCAGAACAGCGCGCGCCGACCGAAAGGAATAATCCAGCGACTGATCCTGCATCGGCTGCCCGGCCTCAGAGAAGCTGGCACCAAAAAGCGCATGGCGCGCATCAAAGGCCGAAAGATCCGCCCCCTGGAAGGAATAGATCGACTGTTTCTTATCCCCCACCACAAACAGCGTCCGCGCTTCGCTTCTTGCCCCCGCCCCTGCGGTGAATTCCGCCGCCAGCCGCTCAATGACCTCCCATTGCTGCGGTGAGGTGTCTTGCGCCTCATCCACCAGAATATGGTCTATGCCACCGTCCAGCCGGAACAAGACCCAAGCGGCCAAGGCCGGGTCATTCAGCAAGCGACCGGCCCGGCGGATCAGGTCGTCAAAGTCAAGCAACCCCTGCTCACCCTTGCGCCGTTCATATTCATCCAGAAAAATCCGGGCAAAGCGGTGAAGCACCAACATTTGCTCCGCCGCCACCAGACCCAGCCGCTTGGGACGCGCCGCCTCCACCCGCCCCATCAGGTCGTGGAAGGGGCCAAGCATCTCGCCCATCGCATTGCGAACATCCTTGTTCGCGTATTTGTCGATCTTGGCCTGTGACGGCGTCTTGGTGTCGCTGCCGGTCAGCAGCATGCGTTCCAACTGTTCCAGATCGGCGATTCCGGGCGCCTGCAAATTCAGGTTCCGAATTCTCGGGATATGGCTCGCCTCGCGCTTTCCAAACTGCGCCAAAGCGTCGATCCATTTGGCAAAGATCGCCGCCTCATGGCCCAAAAACACCTCGGCCAGCAGATCGCCCGCAGAAAACCCGGGCGGCAGGTCAAATCGCGCCAGCGCCTCTTCCCGGCGAAGAGTTGGCGGAAAGGATTGGGCCTGCCCGCAAATCGACTGCAAAAGGGAATCAAAGCCATCCCCTAGCCCCTGTTCAGCCATCTGGCGCACCGCATCTGGTGCAATCCGATCTGCCATGTCCTGCAAGATTTCATCGCGCAGCGCTTGCGCGGTGCGGTCATCCATCTCGGCAAAACCGGGTGAAACGCCCGCTTCCAAAGGGTAGCGCCGCAACAGCGTGGCGCAGAAGGAATGGATCGTCTGGATCCGCAAACCCCCCGGCGTTTCAATCGCACGGGCAAAAAGCTGGCGCGCCAAGGCCAGCCGCTCGGGCGTCAGATCCGACCCTTCACCCAGTTCCGCCAAATCTTCGCGCAGCTCCGGGTCCGGCTTCATCGCCCAGACGCCCAACCGTTTGAACAAACGGTTCTGCATCTCGGTCGCTGCGGCCTTGGTATAGGTCAGGCAAAGGATATGCTGGGGCAAGACCCCGTTCAAAAGCAGCCGCGCCACCCGGTCGGTCAGCACCCGCGTCTTTCCAGACCCCGCATTGGCGGACAGCCATGTCGAGACCTCGGGCTTTGCCGCAACAATCTGGGCAACGCTTGCATCGTGCAGAACCTTGGCCATCACGTCTCGTCCCCCACATCTTCGGGGCAAGAGGCGTCGGTCATTTCCCACTCTCCAAACCGCGCCAAGTGGTCAAAGTCGCCCGGGAATCCTTCTTTCATCACAGCCCGCCGGGCGATATATCCCTGCGCCCGGTTTCGATAACTGCTGATCAGTTTCGCCAATCCTTCGCGGGTTTTCTGATGGTCCTCTTGTGAAAGCGGAACCGTCATCCGCTTTTCGCCGCTGCCCAGCCCGATATAGGTGATCTGGCTTACATTCTGCGGCCCAAGACCGGGAAAGCCGCCCTCTTCGGCAAGCAAGGCCGCCAGATGCAACTGCTTTGAGAATGAGGCGATCTGGTCTTTGGTCGGGGGGCTTCCCGTCTTGTAATCCATCAGGTGCAAGGTGCCGTCTTCCAAACGATCAATCCGGTCGGGCGTTCCATAAAGGGTGAATCCCAGATCAGATAAAACCAGCGCCCCCTTGGATTCCAGCCGCAGGGTTTCGCCGCCCAACTCCTCATCCACCGTCAGGAAATGGTCAGCGGCACGTCGCATGCGCGCGGCCCAAAGAATGCGCTCTGCGGGCCAAGGCACACTTTGCTCCAAAAGCGCGTCTGTCAGCGCCAAAAGCCGTTCCTTCGCGGCTTCGCGCGTTTCTCCGTCCGGCCGCTCGCGCACGAACTGCTCCAGAACCGCATGAATGATCGTCCCCCGCTCGCGCGCATCAGGTTCCCGCTTCAGACTGTTCATCGGCTCTAGCCGCAAGATCTTGCTGGCATAAATCGCATAGGGGTCGCGGATCAGGGTTTCCACCCGCGTCAGGGACAAGGCATCGGGCCGATGCGCAACAGGTGGGCGCGGGGCCGGTCTGCGGGCGGGCTTCAATGCTTCCGGTGGGCTCGCAAGCGGACGATCCGTTGCCGCGGCCATGGCCAACCAACGCACCCCCCTTGCGCGCATCTCCTCCAGCGCCCTCGGCCCATCCGCCTGCGGCAAGCCGGAAATCAGGTTCACCAGTCGGTTGATCCAGCGTGACGGCACTGTTTCCGCTTCGGCATTCCGCAAGGCCCGCGACAAGACCACTTCGGGCGCGGCAATCGCCTGCTGAAAATCATGCGCAGCCAGCCCGATCCGCCGTTCCGGCAGCAACAGCCCCGCCTCTTGCCGCATCTTGCGGTTCAACCAAGGATCAGCCGGGGGCAGGCCGGGCCAGACGCCATCGTTCAGGCCCGCCAAAAGCACCAGATCGGCCCCCTGAACCCGCGCCTCGATGGTTCCCCAAATGCTGATCGTCGGATGGGGAACCAAGGGTTCCCGCACTTCCTCGGCCGCAATCAGATCGTCAAACAGGTCCCTGAACTCTCCCGCCGTCAGATCGCCGCCATGACCGGCTTCGGCTTCAAGATTGTCCATGAAGGCCAAGGCCTCTTCGCCTGCCTTCTTTTCCCACAACCCTCCGGTGCCTTCCGGTACAGGACCGCGCGCCAATCTCTCCGCCAGATTGCGCAGGCGACGGACATGGGCCGACAGGGGCAAGCGGCCCGGCGTCTCCAGCGCGTCAATCACGCCGGCCAGTGCCGTCGCCCAACCCAAGGCGGCCTCTTCCTTCTGCCTCATTGCCCAGGCAATCAGATCAGCCCCCTCTGGAAAGACCGGGCCCTTTTTGCGCAGCTCGATCTCCAGATTGCGGGTCAGCAAAAGATGATCCCCGCGTGCCATGGCCGAGGCAGTCAGCGGATGCTTCAACAGCGCTAACAGGCGGTCCGACCCCAGCCTTTGACAAAACAGCCGGGAAATTTGGCGCAAGAACCGACCGGGCGGGGATTGGTTCAACGGAATGCCCGCGCTGTCATCGGGCAAGATTTTCCACCGCGCCAGCGCCGCTGTCACCTGCCGGGTCAGCATCCGGTCGGGCGAAATCAGCGCCGCCTTCCGGCCCGTTTCTGCCGCCTCGCGCAGCATCAGCGCCAAGGCCATCGCCTCTTGGCGCGGGGTCTTGGCCTCGACCAGCGTCAACCCGGAAAGCGCCTTTGGCAAATCTTGCAGATTGCGCCCCTCAACCAACCATTGATCCGTGACCGGCGCAGGCCGCAGCGCCAGTGAAACCACTTTGTTCCGGGCCGGGTCGGGTGGGGTATCCTCTGTCCAAGGAATAATGTCTTTGGGGTGCATCCCCATCCGCTCGGCCAAACGCCGAAACCGGAATTGCGGGTGGTCTTCCGATGTCAGGGCATCATCCAGCTTGTCCCAAATGTCTTGCGGCATGTCGGGATCAACGCCCGGCAAGACCACAGCCCCCTGTGGCAATTGCGCGACCGCCTGCATGAACAGCGCAGTCGTCCCCCTCGATCCGGTCGACCCCGCCACGATCACCGGATGGGCGGGCGCGGCTGCCTTCCAAAGGGTGACAAGATGTTCGGCCAACAACCTTTGGCGTCCATCTTTGTCCGGTGTTTCCGGGTTCGCGAAAAACGGCGCGACGATCATCAGAAACTGCCGTGTCCGTTCCCAATGGGCAGAAAAGTCAGACACATCCAGATCGGCAATCTTTTCCGGGGCCACGCCCTCGACCTGCATTTCCCCCAGCAGCGCGGCAAGGCTTTCAGCCAGATCGGCAATCGCAGACCTTGGCGCAAGATCAGGCTCTTTGTCCAAAAGCCTGCTGATCAGCACCGTCAATTCCAGTTTGCGCCGCAAGGCAGGCACCGCGGGCGGCAATCCCGGCAAGATGAAATCCGCACCCAGATTCGTCACCAACCGCAACCGGGGCAAGATGCAGGCGCCTTCCGCCGCAAAAAGGGCTTCGACGCGCCGCTGCATACGCGCGCTGTTCAGGTAGACCGTAACCCGACCCATCGCCTCGGGCGGCGATCCGGCCATCCTTGCCTTGATCCCGGCAACCAGCGCACGCGGGAAATCCACCCCCGGCGGCAGGCCGAACAGTCTGGGGGTTCCGGCCTCAAACATCATGTGAATTCAGCATGGCCTCTGCCTCGGCAATCCCGCCGGGGTGGCCCACATCGCACCAATCGCCCTGATGAATCACACCAAAGGCCCGACCGGCCTCAATCGCCGCGGTCCAAGGCCTGTGCAGGGAAAAGACCTCGTCCCCTTCACCCTCCAAAATCCTTGGGTTCAGAATCTGCGCGCCCAGATACAGAACGCCATCGCGCCCTTTGGCCCAAGAAATCCGCCCGTCCGCATCCATCACAAAATCACTTCTTCCTGTCGCGCTTCGGGCGACCGAGGCGGGCAGAACCAAGAACAACACATCCATCCGCGCATCGTCCCACGCGTCCAGCAGTTGCGTCAACGGGTTCTGGCCCGTCCAGACCGCATCGGTGTTCAGCGTCACAACCGGCCCCGGGCCCAGCATCGGCAAGGCCCGCCGCAAACCGCCGCCCGTATCCAGAATCCGCTCCCGTTCAACGGAAACGGCAACCCCGCTTCCCTCCAGATGCGCGGTGATCTGGTCTGCCATATAATGCGCATTCACCACCTGCCGCGTCAGTCCGGCCGCAACCCCAACCTCACGCGCATGATCCAGCAAGGCCTTTCCGGCAACTTCGATCAACGGCTTCGGGCGTGAGGCAGTCAGCGCCCCCATCCGCGTGCCAAAACCGGCAGCAAACAACATCAAAGGGGGCTTTGGGCGCATTGGTCCTTGATCCGGGTCAGGGCGTCTGCCGTTGGCAAGGGCAGCGCGGTGTCACAGATGGCTTTCAGATCACGCAGGGCGGGATGGGCAAGGTTCTGCTGGATCTGCCCCCAAACCCGCGGAACAAGGGTCAGGTAATGCGGCTTGCCTGAAACCAGACACAGCCGCGCAAACACGCCCAAAATCCGAAGGCTGCGCTGGGCGCCCAACACCGCAAGCGACGGGGCAACATCCGCAACGCTTGCGCCCCGCTCTGCCGCAAACTTCTGTATGGCCGCTTCAGTCACCTCGGGCGAAACATCTCGTCTGGCATCTTGAATAAGCGACACCAGATCGTAACCGGGCTGTGCCATCTGGGCCAATTGGAAATCCAAAAGCCCGACCCGCGCCACGCCCTCCCGCTCAGGCAGGTCCAGCAGGTTTTGTGCGTGGTAATCGCGCAGGATCATCACCCTTGGGTCATCCGCGTGGGCCTGCATCACGCGGGTCAGTTCCGCCACAAATTCTGCCCGCCCCTCAGGAACGACCCCTGTCACGGCCTTTGCGTACCAGTCCAGGGCAAAGGCCGCCGCCTCTGCCCAGTCTTGCGCCCGAAAATCAGCCAGCCCTGTCGGCGCCTCGTGCCTATGAAGATGCAAAAGCACATCCGTTGCGGCCAGATACAGCCCGCCCTCTCGCTTTGGGCTCTGCTGAACGACATTATAGAAAAGGGCATCCCCCAGATCTTCGATCAGCAGGAACCCGGTCCCAAGATCGGCCTCAAGGATCCTTGGCGCCGACAGCCCGATTTGGCGCAGATGGTCAGCGATGCGGATGAAATCCGCCGGATCATCGCCTTTTCCGGGCGGGGCATCCATCAGAACGGCGCTTCCCCCGTCCCTCCACAGCCGGTCATAACTGCGGTCCGAGGCATCGCCCGCCAGAAAGGCACGACGCGCCTTTTCCCAGCCGATGGCCGCAAGGAAAGCCTGCTTTTCTGCGTTGCGGTCCGTCACTTGGTGAAATCCATCAAGCAATCGGCCAGATCCGGCCGCCCGACAAAGGTGATCTCCGCCATCCGGCCCTCTCCGTCATAGCGCAATTCAACCCTGATCGGATCGGCTGGCACCAGATCCCCCAAGCGGTCTGGCCATTCGACCAAGGCAATCGCCGTCTCGAACGCCTCATCCAGACCCAATTCAATCACCTCGTCAGGATGCGACAGCCGGTAAAGATCGGCATGCCAAAGATCCCCCTCAGCGTGGTCATAGGTCTGAACCAGCGTAAAGGTCGGCGATGGCACATCTTCTTCCCGGCCCAGTCGCGCCCGAATGATCGCCCGCGCCAGATGAGATTTCCCCGCCCCCAGTGTGCCTGTCAGCAAGAGTGTGTCACCCGGCCGCAGCACAGGCGCAATGGCGTGACCCAAGGCCACGGTCCGGTCCGGATCGGAAAGAGGAATATGGAAGGAATTCTGCTGCGCCATCCGGGCAGTTTTACCCCGCCCGACAGCCGCCGCAAGCGCCCCTTGCTGCAAGGCCCGATTTGCGTCCTGTCAGGCCGTCTTTTGCGCGGCCCTTTTGGCTGCGGTCAGTTTCGGAGCTTCGGCCTGAATGACCCGAAACCCGATCATCGTTGCCCCGCCTTCAAGAGGCACAAGCCGGCAGCGCAACCCCCGACCATCATCCATTCGTAAATCGGACGACCATTGATCGCGGTCCCCGATTGTCGCCACAAAATCCTGCACGTCCTTCCAAATCGGGCTTGGCGCACATCTGTCCGCCCATCCGGTAATGGCAGACCGAATTCCGATCTCCACCAGACTGACCGAAGGGTCTTCGCCCCAAAGGGTGGCATAGGCCCGGTTCGTCATCACCAGATGCCCTGTCTCGGAAAATACAGCGATGGATTCCTCCATCGCATCAACAACCGATTGGCCAAGCTCCAGATCCGCGCGATAGCGGCGGGTGCGCGAAACCTCGGTCGAAATGTCCTCAAACATCAAGGCAAGCGACCCATTGGAATGGGGCCGCCCAACGACACGATAAGTCTGGCCGCCCGCCAAGGTCCAAACCTCGGAATAAATGCCCGTGGACCCAGACCCTTCCATCTCGACCAATTGCTGTCGCCACCGCCGATAATCCTTCGGCTCTGGCACCATGTTGTTGTCGCGCATCGCGTCCAGCATCGACAGAACGGTTGGCCGCGACGACAAGAAATCAGGCGCAAGTCCGGTCAGATCAAGAAGCGCCGGGTTAAACATCTGAAGTTGCCTCTTGCTGTCAAACACCGCCAGTCCCACCGAAAGATGGGCAAAGGTTTTCGTCAGCGTCTGCATCAAGTCGCGCAGCGTGTTCTCGGCCGCAACAGCCGCATCACAGGCCAAGGCATAATGTTTGCGGTCTCCACCTTCTTCGATCACCGAAAGTTCGAACCATTTTGTCGATCCATCCGCTGCCGTCAGCTTTTGGCGTTGCCCCTTTGCCCCCTGCGTCGCCGCGACCGGATCAAAAAGATGCGGCAAGGGCCAAGTCAACTCGTGGCCTTTCGGCAGGCTTTCTGCAACTTTCAGCACATAAAGCGTGTTTGCCCATGTTATCGCGCCATCCGCCCGCTCGCGCCAGGCCAACATGGGCGCATGTGTCATCATTCCACGCAATGAAGACAACTCTTCCGTCATGGCACGATGCGCCAAAGGATCAGCAATGGCGCTATCGCCTGTCTCTCCTTCAACGGTCAGCAAGATGCGGGTCAGCCCACCGCGCAGCTCTGCCCGCAGCAACATGGGCCTGCCTTCCCTGTCTTCACCCTCCAGCGTGACAACTCCACGGTCCGAAAGTTCTGTCAGCCGTTGCTCTACCTCTGGAAACAGGGTTCCAAGATGGGCCATCAGCCGTTGCCACGCGGTTCCGTTCGACAAGGAGGCGGCCAGAACGGCCCGCCCGCCCGGGGTACAATCCACCAAGGCTTCCCCGTCAAACAGAAAGATGGTCGCCCCGTTCGCGTCGTCAAATATGCTGGAACTGCGGTTTTCCGCATTCCCAGCCTTGGAGCCAATCAGAAAAAGCAATGAACCGAACGCCGCGAGAATAGCCGTGATGCCGAGACCAAGTCCCAAAGTCACGTTTGCATACATGGGCAATGCCTCAGATTGAATTGAATACTCAACCTAAGGGATAGTTTGTTAAAATTCCCTTAACCAGTGATTTAGTTACCCGGTAAGCGATTAGATTTCAATGCGTTGGTTTTCGCCCAAGGCTTGCTCTTTCGGCGCCACCAGACGGTCAATCTGCCAACGCACCTCAACAATGGCACCGCTTCGCTCCGGTCGCTCATCCGGGGTCAGAAACGGATCAGAGGCATTGGCAAAGGTCAACTCAGCGCCGGTGCGTTCCAGCAGGGTCTTTGCGATGAACAATCCAAGGCCCATCCCCTCATATTCTGGGCGCCGCGCCAGATCCTGCGCGGATCGCCGGCTTCGCACGAACGGGTCGCCAATCCGGCCAATCACATGCGGCGGGTAACCATCCCCATCATCGACGATCCGAATGGAAATCAGGTCGGGGGTCCACTCACCACTGATCCAAACCTTCGATTTGGCGAAATCGACGGCATTCTGAATCAGGTTCCGCAGGCCGTGAATCACTTCGGGCCGTCGCAGGACAACGGGTTGGCGCTCTCCGCCCTTTGGTCCCGGCTCAAAGGCAAAGGCCAGCGCCTTTCCCCGCGATTGATGCGGTTCGGCGGCTTCTTCCACCAAAGAGGCCAAGGGCACACTTCGCATATGCAGGTCATCCTTCCCCGCCCGCCCCATCGACCGCAGGATATCCCGGCACCTGTCCGCCTGATCCCTGACCAGTTTTGCGTCTTCATACAGCGGATCGTCATCGGTCAGTTCCTCCATCATCTCAGAGGAGACCAGCTTGATCGTCGCCAGTGGCGTGCCCAATTCATGCGCCGCTGCCGCAACAACGCCGCCCAGATCGGTCAATTTCTGTTCCCGCGCCAAGGCCATCTGCGTTGCCAACAGGGCCTCGGACATCGACCGGATCTCAGTTGAAATCCGACGGGAATAAAGCCCAAGAAACAAGATCCCGATGACAATCGACAGCCAGAACCCAAATTCGAACAGCAGCGGAATCGACAAGACGCTGCCATCCGCATAGCGCAGCGGCACATGGAAAAACGCGGTGATCGTGACCAGCAGGATCGACATGGCGCCCAGCAAAAGCGTCGACCGCAGTTCCAAGGCCGAAGCTGAAATCGTGACGGGCGCAAGGATCAGCAGGGCGAAGGGATTGCTCAACCCGCCCGTCAGGTACAGCAGAAACGACAATTGCGAGAGATCGAACAAAAGCGTCAGCATCGCCTCAAGTTCTGTCAGGCGCTTGTTTTCGGGAAAAACAAAGATCGAAATCAGATTGGCAATGATCGACGCGCCAACAGCCAGATAGCAAAGCCCCAGCGGCAACTGCATTTCGTAATAGCGGTCCGCCACGGTGATCGCAGCCAACTGGCCCAGAATCGCCATCCAGCGTAAAAAGATCAGCGTCCGAAGGCGCACCCAATCGCTGCGTGTTTCGCCAGCCATGAGTCCAAATCCGGTGGGATACATCAGCGGGCCTTCCTCAGCGACGATCTTTCCCATTGTTAATCAGGGTCGATTGTCCGATCAATGCGCCCAAAGCAGAATTGGAGAGTTCCAGTGTCCAGTAAAGCCTATGCCGCCCTTGCAGCCGCCTCCGTCGTGGGGCTTCTTGGGGGAAGCCTTGCCTATATCTACACGCAAAGCAGCAATGATGCTTTTTCGGAATGCCGCCAAGGTCAGGTTGGCGGTGGCGATATCGGCGGTGCTTTCACGCTGGTGGATGGCACGGGTAAAACCGTAACCGACGCAGATGTTCTGACAAAACCCTCGCTGGTCTACTTCGGCTATACCTTCTGCCCCGATGTCTGCCCAATGGACAATGCGCGCAATGCCGAGGCCGTGGATATCCTTGAAGAGCAGGGTTTTGACGTTCAGCCCGTTTTCATTTCCGTTGATCCTGCCCGCGATACACCTGAAGTCGTGGCTGATTTCGCGGAAAACCTGCATCCAAAGATGATTGGCCTGACTGGCAGCGACGAACAGGTCAAGGCAGCCTCAAAAGCCTTCAAGACCTATTACAAGAAACAGGATGGAGATGAGGAATTCTACCTCGTCGATCACTCCACCTTTACCTACCTCGTCCTTCCGGGCACAGGCTTTGTCGATTTCTTCCGTCGTGAAGACACGGCAGATCAGATGGCAGAACGCACCGCCTGCTTTATTTCTAATTCCGACGATGCCATGCAAAATTGACCGTCGCACTTAAACCGCCTAGGTTTTGTCCAGACAGGTGAAGGAACGCGCAATGTCGGAAGAACTTTCGGTGGACCTTGGTCCCGACCGCACACTCTTGCTCGTCGATGATGACGAGCCGTTTGTAAAGCGCCTAGCCCGCGCGATGGAACGCCGCGGGTTCATCCCTGAAACCGCGGAAAGCGTTGCGGCTGGAAAAGCCATCGCCCATGCCCGGCCCCCGGCCTATGCCGTCGTCGATCTGCGTCTCGAAGATGGCAATGGCCTCGATGTGGTCGAAGCCCTGCGGGAACGTCGCCCGGATTGCCGAATTGTCGTGCTGACTGGCTATGGCGCCATCGCAACCGCTGTGGCAGCGGTCAAGATCGGGGCAACTGATTATCTGTCAAAACCGGCTGATGCCAATGATGTGACAAATGCACTTCTGGCAAAAGGCGATACAATGCCGGAACCGCCAGAAAATCCAATGTCGGCGGATCGGGTTCGTTGGGAACATATTCAGCGCGTTTATGAAATGTGCGACAGAAATGTTTCAGAAACTGCGCGCCGATTGTCGATGCATCGCCGCACATTGCAGCGCATATTGGCAAAACGTAGCCCACGCTAGGTTTCTGGCGATTCCACCTCCTTCGGACAGATTGAATAAATCTGCCAATTAATATAAATTAGGCCATCCAACTGGCAGGAATAATCCATTGACCCTAGATCTGAACCAACTTTCCCTCAAGGAACTCAAAGACCTTCAGGCGCAAGTGACGAAGGCAATTGCCTCATTCGAAGATCGTCGCAAAAAAGAGGCGATCGCAGAACTTGAGGAAAAAGCACGCGCCATGGGCTTTTCCCTTGCGGAACTTACGGGCGTCTCTGTTGGCAGAAAGCGCGCTCCCGCCGCCGCAAAATATGCAAATCCAGCAGATCCGGCGGAAACCTGGTCTGGCCGTGGCCGCAAACCACGCTGGTTCAACGATGCCATTAATTCGGGTAAGCAACCAGAAGATCTCGCGATCTAAGCTAATCCCAAACCCAATAAAGCCCGCTTCTGGCGGGCTTTATTATTTCATACCTTCCAGCAAATCTTTGTGACGTTGGATAAATTCCGCGCGAACGATGGCAGGGGGCCGCAATTGAATTGACAATCCCCGGATCAAAGATTGCGGCGGGGCCCCAAAGAGTTTGTCAGCCTCTTCCTTGCTGAAACCGGCGATGTTCACCGCCTCCATCCATGCCGAAACCTTATCTGCAGCCTTGATGGCCTTCTTGATTGGCGCGGGCAAAACGGCGGGCAAGCCAAACCGAATGTGAATCGCCGCGGTCAGTCGCTCATCCAGCGCCCCATAATCCGGGCCGACAGCCGCCTTGACCGGCGAAATCATGTCGCCAATCACATATTCCGGGGCATCATGCAGCAGGGCCGCAAGCCGCCACCTTGCATCGACCGCCGGATTTTGACGCGTAAACAGCGACTCGACCAGCAGTGAATGTTCGGAAACCGAATAGGGCCAATCACCCCGCGTTTGCCCGTTCCATCGCGCAACAAATGACAGTCCGTGCGCAATATCTTCGATTTCGATGTCGACAGGCGTCGGGTCCAGCAGATCCAGCCTTCGTCCCGACAGCATCCGCTGCCATGCCCGAACCTGCTTTGCCATTCCGGCACCCCATCAAACTGACCCGAAAAGCCGGATAACGCGGGGGCTACCAGCCTGTAAAGCAGGCGAAGGGAACTTTTCTGCGCTTCCTGCGTTCATCATCCGACAGCAACAGAAATGCCCGTTATAAAGAAAAAGGGGGGAACTGCCATGAACACCCTGCCAATTCTCGCTCTGGCCATCGTCGCTTCCGGCTATGCCGTTGCCATTGAAGAAACCGAACGCCAGTTTGATGCGATGCCCGCTCCGGAACTCACCGCCTACGAGGCCACGCACAATGCCGACCTCTCGGTCTATGACGTTCTGGCCCATGGCGCGCAGCCGGTCGACGAGCCGCATTGCGGTGCGCATGCGACGCTGACATCAACCTTGGAACACGATTTTGCTGAAAGCGCCGTCGAACGTCGCATTCTGGCCGATGGTATGCGCGTTGATCTCTGGGCTTCGGAAATCATGGGCACCTGGACAATGGTTCACGCTGGCGATGACGGCATTTCCTGCATCATCGCTTCGGGCACGGGTTGGACCTCAAATGGTCAATCGGGCGAGGTGTTCGCTCAGGTCGCACTGACAAATTGATGGTTCACCCCTGCTAACATTGTCGAATGGCATCGACAGTGCTAAGTGGCTCCGCAACAGAATTCAGTGGAGCCGCGCCAAAAATGGCTGATTACATCGTCAAAGACATCAATCTTGCGGATTATGGCCGCAAAGAGTTGACCATCGCCGAAACCGAAATGCCGGGCCTCATGGCCTGCCGCGAAGAGTTCGGAGCCAGCCAGCCTCTCAAGGGTGCTCGTATCGCCGGGTCGCTGCACATGACTGTGCAGACCGCCGTGCTGATCGAAACGCTGAAAGCGCTGGGCGCCGATGTGCGCTGGGCCTCGTGCAACATCTTCTCGACCCAAGACCATGCCGCCGCTGCCATCGCGGCAAGCGGCACCCCGGTCTTCGCCATCAAGGGCGAAACGCTGGAACAGTACTGGGACTACACCGACCGCATCTTCCAATTCGGCGGCGAAGGCGGCACCTGCAACATGATCCTCGACGATGGCGGTGACGCCACGCTCTACATCCTCATGGGCGCCCGCGTCGAAGCCGGTGAAACCGATCTGATCGCCGTTCCGACCTCGGAAGAAGAGGTCTGCCTCTTCAACCAGATCAAAAAGCGCCTCGCCGCATCCCCCGGCTGGTTCACCAAACAGCGCGCCGCCATTCAGGGCGTCTCCGAGGAAACCACCACCGGTGTGCACCGCCTTTATGATCTGCACAAAAAGGGCCAGCTGCCCTTCCCGGCGATCAACGTCAATGACTCGGTCACCAAATCGAAATTCGACAACAAATACGGCTGCAAGGAATCGCTCGTCGACGGCATCCGCCGCGCGACCGACACCATGATGGCAGGCAAAGTCGCCGTCGTCTGCGGCTACGGCGATGTGGGCAAAGGCTCGGCCGCCTCGCTCCGTGGTGCTGGCGCCCGCGTCAAAGTCACCGAAGTTGACCCGATCTGCGCGCTTCAGGCCGCAATGGATGGCTATGAAGTCACCCTGTTGGAAGACGAAGTCGCCACCGCCGACATCTTCATCACCACCACCGGCAACAAGGACGTCATCCGCATCGAGCATATGCGCGAGATGAAGGACATGGCCATCGTCGGCAATATCGGCCACTTCGACAACGAAATTCAGGTTGCCGCCCTGCGCAACCACAAATGGACGAACATCAAGGAACAGGTGGACATGATCGAGATGCCCTCGGGCAGCCGCATCATTCTTCTGTCCGAAGGCCGCCTTCTGAACCTCGGCAACGCCACCGGCCACCCGTCCTTCGTGATGTCGGCCTCCTTCACCAATCAGGTGCTGGCCCAGATCGAACTGTGGACCAAGGGCAAGGATTACAAACCCGGCGTCTATATCCTGCCCAAGGCGCTGGACGAAAAGGTTGCCCGCCTGCACCTGAAGAAGATCGGCGTGAAACTGACCGAGCTTCGCAAGGATCAGGCCGACTATATCGGCGTCACCGTCGAAGGCCCGTTCAAGTCGGACCACTACCGCTACTGATCGCCTAAAGGCCTGTCACAGAAATGCCCCAGACCCGCCGCCTCCCAGCGGCGGGTTTTTCCATTTCTTGCCAGTTTTCCGGCGTCTGGTAGCATCCAACACAAAACAACCAATCTTGGGGCAGTAAATGAGTGACGAGGAAATGAGCAAACGCGACCGTGTCCGCGGTCGTATGCTGGAAAGCCTGCCTAAAGGCGGCGTGGTGGCTGAAATCGGTGTCTGGGAGGGCGACTTTTCGCAGCGCATCCTTGAAATCTGCCAGCCAAAGGAACTGCACCTGATCGACCCTTGGCTTTACATGCCCGAATTTTCGAACACCGGGTTCGGCAAGAAGAAAAACGAACATCTGATGGAAGAACGCTACCACAAGGTCGTCGCCCGTTACGCCGACGATCCCCGCGTCAAAATCCATCGCGCCCTGTCTGACGTGGCCCTTTCGGCCATGCCCGATGCCTCGCTTGACTGGGTCTATATCGACGGCAACCACAATGAACCCGTCGTCGGCAATGACATCGCGCTTTCGCTGCAAAAGGTGAAACCGAATGGCATCATCGCCGGTGACGATTTCAACTGGATGTCCGACGCGCAGGCCGCCCCGGTCAAACGCGCCGTCGAAGCAATGGTTGAAAGCCTTGGTGACAAGGCCTCGCTCCGGTTGATGGCGAACCAGTACATCGTCACGCTGAAACGCGCCTGAACGGGGAAAAACTTAAAATTTTCCCTTGGTGATCGATTCTCTTTGCGCCTAATGTTTCGTCGCAGCCCCAACCGCCTTGGGGTTTTTCGTAACAACATCCAGTCTGACGGGGACAAGATATGAGCAAGCGCGACGAACTGATCGCTAAGTACGCCGATGATCTGAAGAACAAGTGCAAGGTGACGCCGGACATGGCGCTCCTCACCAAAGTGACCATTGGCTGCGGCCCGTCAATCTATAACGCGGACAGCTCCACCGTTGCGGGCAGCGATCCGTCGGAACTGGAAACCGTGAAGAAAAACTTCCTGATGAAGAAGCTGGGCCTTGCTGACAGCCCCAGCCTGATGGAGGCGATCAACGCCGTGATCGACACCTATGGCCGGTCCGAGCGCAGCAAGTATCGCGCCGTCGTCTATTACATGCTGGTCAAGCATTTCGGCAAAGAAGCCGTCTACGGCTAAAAAGACCGAATTTTCTGACAGAAACCCCGCCCGAACTGGCGGGGTTTTTTCTTTTCGGGCTCCAGCAACGGTCAGCGACCCAAAAGAAAAATTGACCAGCATCGCAAAACGCATGATCATTCAGACAGAGATTTTTTGATTTACCTATCCAATAACTTTTTCGGGGCACGGATCATGGGCCTCCAACGCGATGTTCAAGACCCAAATGCACTCTCTTCCCGTCTGGCCCGCAGTGCGCTGCTCCAAGTACGGGTCGCTGTGACTGCAACCATTTTGACCATAATTCTCAGCGGTCTCTCCACCTTGTGGGACAGGCGCGGTGCCATCTTGGCCGCGCCGGTGGATGAACTCCTCGGCATGTTCCAGTCGTCTTGGCTTGTCTTCTTGGCGCTGGCCTATGCTTTCGTTTTCACCTTGGGCTATCCCATCGCAGCCCTTCTGACCAAAAGCAGAATCCTTCAACTTCTTCTGACGCTTGGCTATCAAATTCCTTGGTTCGTCTATGGCGCGACAGGTGTCTTTCTTCGGGGCCAGCGCGAACCAAGTCTCGAACTAATCTTGGCGGTGATGCTCTTACAGATATCCTGCATCCTTCTCTTGGTGCTCTGGACTGTCCAGAAGCCCGACCTCGATCTTCATTCCGCGCATTAGAGCATTTTGCGTTTTTGTTGATTCAACCTAGACGCAAAACGCTTTGGGCTAAGGTCAGACCTTGCCCCCGTCCTCGCGAAACTGGATCATTGCCGGGAAGTGCAAGGACAAAGCCGATCATGACCCTTTCTACCGAAGACCACCGCAAGGAAATTGACCTCTGGTTTCAAGACCGCCTGAAAGCCCTGAAGGCCGAAGATGGGTGGCTGCACCTGACCGATCGGGTCGAGATTGACCCCGGCCGCTATCGACTCGGCCGCGACGCCACCAATGATCTGCAAATCTCAGCCGGGCCAGACCATCTCGGTATTCTGGAACTCTCTCAGGATGGTCTGGCACTCTTGACCACCGATCAGGGGGCCTTGGCCTTTGTCGCGGGAAGTGGCGGCAATCCCGTGCTCAAGGTCGGCGGCCTGCTTTTGGAACGCATGTTTGTCGAAGGCCAATATGCCTTGCGGGTGCGCGACCTGACATTGCCCGCGCGGCAGGCGTTTTCTGATATTCCCCGTTATCCTGTTGACCCGGCATGGCGCATGACCGCGCAGTGGCAGGCACTCGCCGCGCCTGAACAGGTGGGCATCGCCCTCAAGGGCGGGATCGACAGTTCGGTGTCTGTCACCCACAGCGCCAGCTTTGAGCATCAAGGCCAAACCATCACGCTGCTGGTGACGCATTGGAAATACGGCGATCCGATGTTTGTCTTTCGTGATACCACAGCGGGGGCCGAAACCTATGGCGCGGCGCGCTTCCTGATTGGCCATGTCTCTGGCGATCAGGTGCTGCTGGATTTCAACACGGCCTTTAACCCGCCCTGCGCCTTTACCGACTATGCCGTCTGTCCGCTGCCCCCCCGGCAGAACATCCTGTCCTTCCCCATTCGTGCCGGGGAAATGCTGCCAGATCAGGGAATTTCTTAAGAAAGCGTAAATCCCCGACGACAAGCCATTGATTTTGCTTCGGTAAAAAAGCGTCCCCGACGGGGACGCCCCACTCAGCCCTTATATTCAGGCTTCTGACCCCAGGCCCAGGCATCGCGGATCATCTGGCCCATCGAGGAATGTTTCGGCTCCCATCCCAGCTCGGTTTCCGCCCGCTGGCTGCCCGAAACCAGCGCCGCCGCATCGCCCGGCCGCCGATCCCCCACATTCATCGGCACCTCACGATTGGTCACCAGCCGCGCCTGCTCGATCACCTCTTTGACCGAGAACCCCTTGCCGGTCCCCAGATTGAAGGACCGCGACCCCTTGCCGTCCAGCAGCCATCTCAGACCCAGAACATGGGCATCCACCAGATCGGTGACATGAATGTAATCGCGGACACAGGTGCCATCCGGCGTCGGATAATCGGTGCCAAACAAGGTCAACGCCGGCCGCCGCCCCGCCACCGCATCCAGCATCAGAGGAATAAGATGTGTCTCCGGCCGATGCTGCTCACCCAGCTCGCCCTCGGGATCGGCCCCCGCAACATTGAAATAGCGAAAGATCACATGCTCCAGCCCAAAGGCCGCTTCGAAATTGGCAAGGATGTCCTCGATGGCCCGCTTCGATGCCCCATAGGCATTGATCGGCTTCTGAACCGTGTTCTCGTCCAGAACTACCCCATCCTGATCGCCATAGGTCGCGCAGGTCGAGGAGAAGATGAACTTCTTGCACCCCGCAGCAACCGCTGCTTCGGCCAGATTAAGCGCCCCGCCCACATTCACCCGCCAATAATGCGCCGGGTCTTTCATGCTGTCCCCAACCAGCGACAAGGCCGCAAAATGCAAGACAGCCACCGGCTTATATTGGGCAAAGGCCGCATCAATCTCACGCCGATCCATCAGGTCGCCCTGAACCAAAGGCCCGAACTTCACCGCCTCTGCCCAGCCAGTTGTTAGGTTGTCGAAGGTGACGGGAACAAAGCCCGCCTTTGCCAAGGCCTTGCAGGCATGGGATCCGACATAGCCCGCGCCGCCCGTGACAAGAACATGATCCATCTTTAAACCTCACACTGCTTATTGCGCCGTTTCGTGCCACGCAGCGCAGCCTCGTGCAATGAGAAAGGTCCGATCGGCAGGGGCCCGCGCATCGCCCGGTTGCGTCTTGGCGCAGGTTCGGCCACACAAAGAAAGCACAACAAAGCCGGACCACGATTTCATGCGCCCTTGCCCTGACAGGTTTGATCAATGACCAGAGTCAGCGCATTGCATCGCTATCGTGACCTGCATTTTGGCCAGCGCGCCGTGATTGTCTGCAATGGGCCATCGCTGAATAAGATGGACCTGCGCGCGCTTCGCAACGAGACCGTTTTTGGGCTGAACAAGATCCATCTCGGCCTGGACAGGTTCGGCTTTCAGCCGCGCTATCTTGTCGCGGTCAACCCATTGGTAGTCGAACAGGCCGCAGCCGATATGGCGAAGCTGTCCGCCGTCAAATTCATCGGCGCACGGGCGGCGCAGTATCTGCCCGAAGATGGCCACACGCATCACGTCAACATCCTCAATCCGCCGACGATCTTTTCACGCGACCTTACACACGGCCTGCGCGAAGGCGGAACCGTGACCTTTGTTGCGCTTCAAATCGCCTATTACATGGGTTTTTCCGAAGTGGTCATCATTGGCATGGACCACCGGTTTACCTTTGAGGGTGCTCCGCATGAAACCCGCGTGCTGTCTGGGCCAGACCTGAACCACTTCAGCCCCGATTATTTTTCGGGACAAAAGTGGGACAACCCCGATTTGATTCGATCAGAGGCCTCGTATTCCGCCGCGCGCGAAATCTTCGAAGCCGAGGGCCGCCGCATTCTGGATGCGACGGTTGATGGCGCCTGTCAGGTCTTCGAAAAGGTGGATTTCGGGTCTGTGATTCCGGGGACAACTCGCATGGCGTTTCGCCGTTAGCGCGCAGAACCGCCCAAAAAAGCGACATTTGGCGCACGCACTCTCCACGGTTGCATTGTTTCTGGACATCAGTGGGTGCCAGCATTAGACGAAAAGCGTCCTGCCGCAGCTATTTCTTAGTCTGTTCGAGTTTGTATTCTGGGTTCTCTGGGGGTAAAGCGCTGTCATGCTTGCCAGTATCGTAATCCGCACGCTGAACGAAGCCCGCTATCTTGATGACCTGCTGGTCATGGTAGCCAGGCAAAAGCTTGACGGCCTCAGTTCAGAAGTAGTCCTGATCGATTCAGGCTCGACGGATGGAACGGTGGAAATCGCCCGCCGTCACGGAGCCCGGATCACAGAAATCCGCAAATCAGAGTTTTCCTTTGGCCGGTCGCTTAACCGTGGCAGCGATTTTGCCAAAGGCCAGATCCTTGTCTACATTTCCGGCCACTGCGTTCCGACAGATGAACATTGGCTTCAGCGGCTTTGCCAACCCTTGCTGGATGGCAAAGCGGTTTACAGCTATGGCCGGCAGATCGGAGACGACGACAGCAACTTCAGTGAGCGTCGGATTTTCGCGAAATATTATCCCGATCAATCGGCAATCCCGCAAAATGGCTTCTATTGCAACAATGCCAATTCCGCTCTGCTGCGTTCGGCATGGTCGGAAAACCCGTTCGACGAAGAGCTGACCGGTCTCGAAGATATGGAACTGGCAAAGCGGCTTGTCGCCAAAGGACAGAAGATTGCCTATGTGGCTGATGCGCCCGTCTTTCACCACCATCAGGAAAGCTGGGCCCAAATCCGCCGCCGGTTCGAACGCGAAGCCTTGGCGCTGCGGTCGATCATGCCGGAAGTTCACCTTTCGAAAACAGACGTCGTTCGTTACGTTGTAACCAGTGTTCTTGGGGATTGGCGGGCAGCTGCGGCCAATGGCGTGACGTCCACAACGCGGCGCGACATGGTGCGCTATCGCTGGAACCAATATATTGGTTCATACAAAGGCAATCACGAACACAAGCTTCTTTCCCAGTCGGCAAAGGAGCAATTCTTTTATCCTCAAGTGAATGAGAAGGAAGCCAAAGATGACTGGCTCGGGCCGCTGCGTCGCACTCCTCCCCATGAAAGCCAACAGCCAGAGAGTTAAGGGGAAGAACTTCCGTCCCCTGCACGGCAAGCCACTGTTCCGCTGGATTCTGGATTCCCTTCTGGCCATCGACGGCATTGATGCCGTTGTGATCAATACCGATGCACGTCACATCCTGGCCGAAAACGGGCTGGTCGAAGGTGGCCGCGTCATCATCCGCGATCGCAAACCCGAGCTTTGCGGCGATACGGTCTCGATGAACAAGATCCTTGCAGATGACATCGCCGCTGTTCCGGCGGATACCTATCTGATGACCCATACAACCAACCCGATGATGACCACCGAAACGGTCGCAGAGGCTTTGGCGGCCTATCAGGCTGGCGTTTCGGCGGGCACGGCGGATTCCCTGTTCACGGTCAACAAGATCCAGACCCGCTTTTATCGCGCCGATGGTAGCGCGGTGAACCACGACCCGGACAACTTGATTCAGACTCAGGATCTGGAACCGTGGTTCGAAGAGAATTCCAACCTCTATATCTTCTCGCGTGAAAGCTTTGCCGCCACGAATGCCCGCATTGGCAAAAAGCCGATCCTGCATGTCATGAGCAAAGCCGAAGCTGTTGATATCGACACACCCGAGGATTGGGCCTTGGCGGAAGCCATTGCCACCGTCCGTTATCCCCACGCTGCTGCTGCCGAGTGATCCACATGAAAGATGTTCTCGTGACCTGCCCGCCGATGCTGGGCCAGATCAACCTGTTTATGGACTACGCTGCCGAGCGCGGCTTGAAACTACACCCGGCCAAGGTGACGCAAATCCTTTCGGAAGAAGAGCTGAAAGAGCTTTTGCCGAATTATGACGGCTGGATCATCGGCGATGACCCGGCAACCCGCTCGGTCTTCGAGGCCGGTTACGCCGGGCGTCTGCGGGCTGCGGTCAAATGGGGCATCGGCGTCGACAACGTGGACTTTGCCGCATGCAAGGATCTGGGTATTCCGATCATCAACACGCCCATGATGTTTGGCACAGAAGTGGCCGATGTGGCCACCGCCTTTGTCATCGGCCTTGCCCGGCAACTTTTCCTGATCGATCGCGGTGTGCGTGCTGGCAAATGGCTGAAGCCCGCTGGCATCAGCCTCACAGGCCGTCGCGTCGGTGTCATCGGATTGGGCGATATTGGCCGCAACACCGTCACCCGTATGCAGGCCTTGGGCATGAAAGTTGTGGCTTATGATCCCGGCGTCGCGGACGCTGGCATTCCGGGGCTCGAGCGCGCCGCATGGCCCGAACGTGTGGAAGACTGTGATTTCCTCGTTTTCACCTGTTCGCTGAACAAGCACAACTTCCACATGCTGAACGCCGAGGTTCTGGCCAAGTGTAAGCCGGGCGTCCGCATCGTGAACGTCGCCCGCGGCCCGCTGATCGACGAGGCCGCGCTGGTCGCCGCCTTGCAATCCGGCCATGTCCATTCTGCTGCGCTGGACGTGTTCGAGGTCGAACCCCTGCCCGAAGGCAGCCCCCTGCGCGAGATGGAGCGCTGCATTCTGGGCACCCATAACGGCTCCAACACCCTCGACGCCGTCATCCGCGCCAGCCACACCGCGCTGGACAGGTTGAGCGGGTTTTATTGAAGCCTAGGTAATATTATGAAGAATATCCTTTTGCTCACTGATAGCCGCGGAATTCACAAACCTGCGGGATCGACCCACCAGATTTATGCCGAAAGACTGGCAAAGACCGCGGGTGTAAAACTGGTGTCCTATCGGTGTCCTTTTCAATGGACGACGACCGTTGACCTTCTGAAGATCGTCGACGCGTTGGGGGCAGAGAATTTTGATCACGTCATCCTGCATTCGGGGATCGTGGATCATTCGCCTCGTGGGCATTCTTCAATGATGACCCGCCTGGTGGATCCTTCCGATGGGGTGCCGCAAAGCGCGATCAGCAACATGATCGTGAACCGGGATTTCAGCAAAGGTAAGCTGGTCAACGCCAAGCGCGCTGCGCTTGAAGAACTGTTTGGCAAGCAGGCTGTCGACAAGCATTTGTCGTCCCCTTTCCCTACCCTCTACGAAGGTGAGCCGACGATCAATCTTTACAGCTTGGAAATGCTGCAAAGATCGCTCCTCCCAAAGCTGAAGTCGATCCCGAACCTTATCTTTATCAGTTCCAACACGATGGTTCGGGGCTGGGAAGGCGATTATCCAAAGGCAAGGCCAGAGAACATTTACATGATCGAGGAGTACTCAAAGCTCCTCTGTGAAAATCTGGACCACGTCATCAATCTGCACCAGTGGAGCGAGGCACAGGTGCGGAGATTTACCTGCGACAATATCCATCTGACCAAAGAAGGAAGTGACTGGATCTACCTCCGTATCATGGAGGAGATTGGCCTTAAGAAGCGGGATTTCTTTGAAAATCGTAAGTCCATCTGGCCACGCAAGGGGCACGAAACGCCATGGCCGCTGACTGGGGCAAGAGATCCCGCAACGCTTCAGTCAATCAAACTGACCCAGCAAGAGCCGATCTCGAAGGCGGCTCTTGAGGACGTGCGCAAGAAGCACAAGATCAAAGGCCAGCATCTTGCGACTTTGGTGATCGGATTCCGTTTTGGCGACGACACGGATACCAGCCGCCAAGACAATATGCGGCATCTCGTAAAGTCTCTGCAAAGCACTTATCCCGGGGCTTTCGATATTCTCTTGGTTGAACAGGACAAAGAGAGACGGCTGCAGAACGACGAAACCTTCGACACCTGTCGTTACGAATTCCTGTATAACCCGAATGCTTATAATCGCGGCTGGTTGTACAACGTCGCCGCGAAACATTTTACCGACTCTCAGGTGATTGGCTTCCTCGACACAGATGTCATCCCAGGATCGAACTTCCTTCAGTGTGTCTTGGACTGCTATGAAAAGTTCGACGTCATTTCGCCGAACCGCAGCCTCTACTATGCGACCGAAGCGCAAACCAATGAGTTCCGCAAAACCGGAAAGTACGGTCACTTCCCTGTAACTCAGGAAAGCATCAAGAACCCGACCACGCTGGCCGGTGGAATGCTGGTCGTCAATCGCAACGCGTTCCTTTCAATCGGTGGCTTTGAACAATACGTCGGTTATGGCTGCGAAGACCGCGCGCTGGACGTCACAATGTTCGCGCTGCTCCCGCAGGCACGGGTGCGCATGGATTCAGAGGCATATTTCCATCAGTATCACCCGATCGTAGAGTCAGAGCGCGCCTACTTCCGCGACATCTACAATCACATGGCGGAAAACTACGGCTGTGAATATTCGCCGGGATTGGGCGTCACGGACTATATCCACAAGAATTGCTGCCACGCAGATTCCGCGACGGTTTCCAAGCTGCGCGATCTTCGGCTTCCCCATATTGGCGATCCGGACCTCTACCAGACGAACACCTATGTGACCGTGAACGGGCTTCCCGGACGTCTCGAAACCGGGATCAAGCTGGTTCGCGTCGAAAAAGGCGAGGTCGTCTTCCCGCCCGAGTGTGATGGCGTCAAGCCATACAACGACTCAGAAGAACTTACCGGAAGATTCGCAAATGCCTGGGCACCCGCTGTAAAGCCAGAGATCGCTGTCGACGATACCCGGCAAATTCAGTTCTTTTACAACCGGTTCAAGGGGAAGCGCTGCTTTATCATCGGCAACGGTCCGTCCCTCAATAAGCACGATCTTTCCTTGTTGAAGAATGAATACACCTTTGCGGTGAACTCTTTCTACTACAAGACTCGTGAAACCGGCTTTGCGCCAACTTTCTTTGTGGTCGAAGACAGCTCGGTCATCAAAGAAAATCAGGAAGAAATCGTTAATTACGAAACACCGTTCAAATTCTTCCCGACCATCTATCAATCCCTTCATCCAAAGCGTCCCGGAACGTATTTCTTCCCGCTGAACCGTGGTTTCTATGACAAGTTCAGTCCGAATTACGCCATTCCACGTTTTTCGACGGATGTGTCAAAGGTCGCCTACTGCGGTCAGTCTGTGACCTATGTGAACCTGCAGTTGGCCTATTACATGGGCTTTACCGAAGTTTATCTGATCGGGATGGACTTCAATTACATCATTCCGGCATCGCATGCCCGCAAGGGCGATGTCCTGACATCGGATACGGATGATCCAAACCACTTCCACAAGGACTATTTCGGCAAGGGCAAGACTTGGAAGGATCCCAAGCTTGATCGCGTCCTGATGAACTACAAAATGGCCAATCTGGTCTATGAATGTGCAGGGCGAAAGATCTTGAATGCCACCAAAGGCGGGCATCTCGAAGAGTTTGAACGCGTCGATTATGATGGCCTCTTTGGAGGAATTGACCGTCGGTTCAAGCAGGAACCCTTGGATTTGACGCGCCCTGACGAAAGCTGGTCCAAGCTGAAGGCGCAGGCGAAGCCGGTTGAAAAACCGGTGAGTCCGACACCTGCTCCGGCACCAAAACCGCCAGAAGGCGCTGCCCTTGTCCTTAAGGTTGCAGCAGATTTGCTGATTAACTTCGAGAAGACGGCAGAAACCCTTGTCGAAGGAAAACCGCTGTTGAAGCAGCTCAAGGACGCTCGTGCTTCCCTTGGCGGTGATCATCCGGCGGTCAAGCATCTGCTGGCGGTCGCGTCGTCTCGGGGGATATCGCTGGGTTGATTGACAGCCCTGGCGGTTTCGGGTGTGACTATCGGCTCTTCAAGGAAAGGCAGAGACCGCTGCAATGACCCGTCGCGCGCTAATCACTGGGATCACGGGCCAAGACGGATCGTATCTGGCTGAACTCTTGCTGGACAAGGGATACGAGGTGCATGGCCTGAAACGCCGTGCCTCCTCGTTCAACACGCAGCGGGTGGATCACCTCTATCAAGACCCGCATGTCGATCACCTGCGGTTCCAACTGCATTACGGCGATCTGACGGATTCGCTTGGCCTGACACGGCTGGTGTCCGAACTCGAACCGGATGAAATCTACAACCTCGGTGCCCAAAGCCATGTCGGGGTCAGTTTCGACACGCCGGAATACACGGCCGAGGTCGATGCGCTTGGCGCCTTGCGCTTGTTAGAGGCGATCCGCTTTCTCAAACGGGAAAGGCAAACCCGTTTCTATCAGGCCTCGACCTCGGAACTGTTCGGCAAGGTCCACGAAACCCCCCAGACCGAGCACACGCCGTTCCACCCCCGCTCGCCCTATGGTGTGGCAAAGCTTTACGCCCATTGGTGCACCGTGAACTATCGCGAGGCCTATGGTCTGCACGCAAGCGCCGGGATCCTGTTCAACCATGAAAGCCCGCGCCGGGGCGAAACCTTTGTCACGCGCAAGATCACGCGGGGCTTGGTGCGGGTGGCCTTGGGTCTGGACCGTTGCCTCTATCTTGGCAATCTGGATGCGCGTCGGGATTGGGGCCACGCAAAAGATTACGTTCAGGCCATGTGGCTGATGCTGCAACAGGACCAACCCGACGATTACGTCATTGCAACCGGTGTTCAACATTCGGTGCGTGACTTCGTTCAGTGGACGGCTGAAGAACTGGGCATAACCCTCGCTTTCGAGGGCAAGGGACCGGAAGAAGTGGCTCGCGCCGCCAAAGTGACGGGTGATCTTGCCCCGGCACTGAAAGAAGGCGACGTGATCCTTCGTATTGATGCGCGCTATTTCCGTCCGGCAGAGGTGGAAACCCTGCTGGGCGACGCCTCAAAGGCAAGGGAGACTCTGGGCTGGACCCCGACGATTTCCGCCCGCGACCTGTGCGCCGAAATGGTCGCGGCAGATCTCGGGGCAGCGAGGGAGCTTTGAATAATGTTGCAGATATGGAACCATCATAAATGCGCAACCGGTTTCATGACTCGAACTCTCAATACTATTGCCGAAAAGAATGGTTTGCAGTTCTGGATGGATGATCGCGGCGACGCAGATGTTTCAGCGGCTCGGAAACAGGCCGATATTCTCCACATAAAGAATGCACATTCAGGTATGTTATCGGATCCCGACGCAGGGGGTATCCATATTATACGAAATCCGTTCTCTGTAGTTGTTTCGGCCTATTTTTCTCACCTCCGAACGCATGCAATTGCGCTTAAAACCGGAACTTGGGTGAAGTTGGCACAGCAACGGGAAAGAACTTCCGTTCTGAACAAACGAGACGGACTGAGCGCCACGATTGATTTCTTGCTTGATCAAGAGTTTTTTCCGGCCACTCCGGGCCCACTACACGCCCTCTCCAACTGGCCTTATGAGGATCAGCGTTTCTTTCCGCTCCTTATGGAGGAGTTTGTCAAGGCACCTGTCACCAACCTGTTGTCAGCAATGGCTCAATCAGGGAATGACACGCTCCCATATAGGGTGTTGCCAGATGATTCTGATTTGACCTTCAAGAAAATGTCGAACGGTCGGTCGGTGGGTCAAACCGACGAAACCAGCCATTATCGATCCGGGGACCCTAATGACTGGAAATTACATTTAGAGCCCGAACACCGGGCCGCAATTCGCAAGGCCTGCAGACCTGTTTTTGAAAGATTCTACCCAGATCTTGCTGAAGAATCCAAAAGCTACGTTCAAGGGAGTGCAATTGAACAAGAGACACTTCCTGATCCAAAGGCCGAAATGGCTTCTGTGAAGATCGGAGATATTACACTCGCCTACCGAGCCAACGACGGCGGAGGAAAGCACTATCTAAGCCGCGGGCATTCTGAAGAATACCTTAGTCGCTTTTATCCAACCCTGCGTGATGCCTTGGCGCCCGAATTTTGTATCGACGTGGGCGCGAATTACGGTTTTACAGGGCTTTTAATGCGCCGTGCCTTTCCAGATGCGCATTTGACGCTTGTAGAACCAATTCCGTGGCTAAAGAATTATATTACTTACAATTTTGCAACCAACAGAACGACCTTCGACGTTCTGCATTCCGCGATTGTGTCAACCAATGCGGCTGGAACCACTTCAAGTTTCGGAGTGAATGAACGAAGCAGTCAGGATAGCAGAGTAATCGCACAATCTAACTGGACAGTTGTAGAAACGCCCGTGGTCACTCTGGATCAGCTCGCAAGTAATGTCGGCGCTGACCAGTCTGTCTACATCAAAATCGACACCCAAGGCTGGGAGGAACGGGTCTTCGCTGGCGGCGAGACGTTCCTGACCTCAAATTCCCGGTGGTTCATCAAGACGGAATTTGCGCCGATGTGGCTTGAAAGCCAAGGAACAGATCCTCAGACCCTATTGCGATATCTCTTGGATCGATATTCCGTTCACGAAAGCGTTGCGCGGGTCAGGTGGAACGCCACATGCCTCGATGACCTCTTGGGGCCGCCATTGGTTGCCGGATGTGAAAAGGACTTTGTGGCTTATGTCCGCAACCTCGCTCTGCAGGATAAGGGTTGGGTTGATCTCTATGTCCTTCCGCTGCCGGCCCAGCGAAACTATGCTACGGGCAATCGGCGCCTCCCATCGGAGACAAGCAGTTAGTGGCCCAAAGCGTCAGCAGAATCTTCATCGCAGGGCATCGCGGCATGGTCGGCGGGGCCATCCTGCGACGGCTACAGGCACGGCAAGCGGCGGGTGAGGCGCTGGAACTGATCACCCGCAGCCACGCAGAACTGGACCTGACGAACCAGACGGCCGTGCGGGACTTCCTGCAGGCCGAACGCCCCGAGGTGGTTATCCTTGCGGCGGCAAAGGTGGGCGGTATTCACGCCAACAACAGCTACCCCGCCGAGTTCATCTACGAAAACCTGATGATCGAATGCAACGTGATCCATCAGGCCCATGCCGCGGGGGTGCGGCGTCTGCTGCAGCTTGGGTCGTCTTGCATTTACCCGAAAGAGGCCACCCAGCCGATGCGGGAAAACGCACTTTTGACCGGGGTTTTGGAACCAACAAACGAACCCTATGCCATTGCCAAGATTGCCGGGATCAAGCTGTGCGAAAGCTATAACCGCCAATATGGCACCGATTACCGGTCGGTGATGCCGACCAACCTTTACGGGCCGGGGGATAATTTTCACCCCGAAAACTCTCATGTCCTTCCCGCGTTGATCCGGCGCTTTCACCAAGCCAAGCTGGATGGTCTGGACAAGGTGACCATCTGGGGCACGGGCAGGCCCCTGCGCGAATTTCTCCATGTCGACGACATGGCCGCCGCAGCTCTGTTCGTGCTGGATGCGCCAAAGGCCGAATACGATGCGCATACCCAGCCAATGCTCAGCCACATCAACGTGGGCAGCGGCACCGAAATCTCGATCCTCGATTTGGCGCATCTGGTCGCCAAAGTTGTGGGCTTTCAAGGAAAGATCGTGACCGATCCCTCAAGACCCGATGGCACGATGCGAAAGCTGATGGACAGCGCGCTGCTAAGGGATATGGGCTGGTCGCCGCAAATCAGCCTGCAAGACGGCCTTGCCGAGACCTATCAATGGTTCCTGCAAACCACAGATTTCCGCGCCTGACACGGCGGATCAGCCGCCTAACCTCTCTCCAGCAAAGCCGCCCGATTTCGCGCGTCTGTCACCTTGAACCCATGATCCATCAGATAGGGCATGGCCGTCTTGCCCTTCGCGGTCCAAGCGCCATCTTCATCCGTCCAAGTGTCGTCAAAGCAGATCACACCGTCCGGGGCCAGCTTGCCAACCAGACTTGTCGCACAGTCCAGATGCATCTGATGGCATTGCGCATCCGAAATCCGGCTTCCCAGAAAGCTCTCGTACCGGCTCTGACGCAACTCGCTGTGCTGGCCGTGGTCAAAGTCGTACGCATCAAGGAAGCAATAGTCGATCGGGCCATCCCACTGCGCCAGAAAATCCTCGCCCTTTGAGGTGACCGCCCGGAAATTCAGGCCAAGCCGTTTGAACAGACGTCGCGCCATCGCTGAATTGCGCGGGTCCATGTCAACGGTGATAAAGTCGATGCCGAGAGAGTCGCACAACATTGCCAGCTTTTCGGTCGACCCTTGGCCGGGAACCGTCTCACGCGTGGTGCCGATCTCGATCAATACCCTGCGCCGCGCGATCTTTTCGGGTGGCCGGGCTGTCAGCCAATCAATCAGCAGAACATGGCCATGCTCTGCCCCTTTCGGCGCAATCACAGGACCAATCACCCGATCCAAGGCATCCCGCTGCGGCACTGGCAACTGCATCGGGCCTTCAAGCGCATCAACAATCAATTGCCGAACGGCAAGATCTGGCTTGCCGCAACGCAAGTAAAGCCGAGCCGCCAAAAGATGCAGCGGACGGCACTCCAAAGGTATGATCCGCTGCGCCTCGTTCAAAAGCGCGATACAGTGGATGTTTTCCCCAATCGACGCGTAATGGCTTGCGCAGGTCACCAGCAACAGCGCCCCATCCGCTGGGGAAAGGCCGGAACACAAGACGTCCAACCGCTCGTAAAACCCGTCCGCGTGCGACAGGCAATCTTCGACCAGTTCAATCAGCCGTTTCAGATCAACGGTAAAGGTCGACGCCCCCTGACTAGCATCCAGCAAAAGCGACAGTTGCGGAAGAAAGGTAGCCAGCCGTGCAGCCGGGCGATCCGTCGAAAAAGCCCGCAATGACGATGCCAAAGCCAGCGGAGAATTAGCACGCACCCCAGCCCCAGGGTCGCTGATGGCAACGAAAGCGGGCTCATATCCAAGTGTTTCGCACAGATCTTCGTATTGTGGCGTGTCCAGTGGTTCATCGGTCGCGATAGACCCATCCGAATAATGGATGACCGGACCGCCTGTCTCGGCAATGGAATGAAGTTCCGGCTCGGCCCCCCCGCGCCCAACAGGGACGTCAAGATGCTTGGCAATTTCCGCAAGCCCCGATGCCGGATCCTGCAAAAGCCCGTCCACCGTCAGGACAGGAAAGGGATTTCCCTCCAGAAATTCCAGATACCGCTGAGCATAGGTCTCAAGTGGCATGGGGCTTTCGGACAGCAGCCCAAAATGCCTGTCACTCATCCAGCTTTTAAGCGGATGTTCGGCAATCGCCACACCCACAACCCGTCGATTCTCGCCTTCCAGCAGACCAAGATCCTTGGCAAGCAGTCCGGGTTCAGAACCCGCTGGCGCACTGCCGGCCAGCACCAGAACCGGAAACTTCCCCGCTTTGCTCAGATCAAGCTCGGCCTTTAGAAAGGCGGATAGGCCCGCCTGTCGGCGTGTTTCGACACCATCCGGAAGGTCCGATGAAACACGGCTCAGGGCGGGGTTGGCCAGCTTGCTTCCGTAGATCTCCGAAAGGTTCGGCAAATGGGCGATCAGGGATTGAATCCTGCTCGGCAACCTCGGTGAAAAACTGACGATCACGCGGATCGGCGGCACTTCGGCAGACCGCGAAATCAAATCTTCACAGCGTTCCAGCAGGCTGGGAAGCGGCGTGTTCGGACGATGCGCCTCTCTTCCATCCACCGGAAACCGGCTTTCAAGCAGCGCCAAGGCCTCATCGACCATATCGGTCAAGTCAGCGACAGAGACGGACTCCCCGACAGCCGGAACATAATTTGGCGGCGTCCGGCGCTTCATATCTTTTTCTTCCCCTTTTTCTTCTTTTTCGCCTTGTCCACGGGGGGAATGGCCAAAGGTGCCGCAAGGCCGGCAGGTCCGGCAGCTACCAGCGCGGCAGGAGTCTCTGCACCTTGCGTCAGAGCGTGCAATTGCTGCGCAGCTTGCCGCAGGCGCGGGGTCAATTGCCGCAGCAACTCCTCCTGTTCAGCCCTGACGGTTTGGGCAATTTCAAAACGTCCTTGCAAATCCCTCAGATCGTCCTGCAACCGCGCCTGAATCCGCAACGCAACGCCCAGATCATGCCGTGCCTGCGCCAAATCCAGACTATAGCGCTGGGCATCGTCCGATTGCTGGGCAACCTGCTTACGCGCATTGGCCAATGTGGCCGTTAGCTGTTCGGACTTGGTTTCCGCAGCCTTCGCCCGCGCTTCCATCTCTGCCAGCGTTTTGGCCTTGGTCTCGCTCGCCGTTTGCGCCTCTGCCAAGGCAGCCTCAACCGACTTTAGCTTAGCTTCAGTCTCGGTCAGCACCTTCGCCTTGCCGTCCAGCTGGCTGCGCGCGTCCGTCAGGCTGGCCTCAAGGGCCGCGGTCTTTTCATCAGCGGCTTTGGTCTGCGCCGCCAAAGCCGTTTGCGCTTCGGAAAGCCCCGCCTCTGCCGCTTTCAGCTTGCTTTCAGCCTCTGCCAGCGCCTTCGTCTTCGTTTGGTTCGTCGCCCAGGCTTCTGACAGGGTCACCGTGTTGGAGCGGAGCTTTTCATCAACAGCCTTCAACCGCGTCTCGGTTTCCAAAAGCGTCTTGGCTTTTGCTTCAACTGCGGCCTGCGTCTCGGCCAACAAGGTCTCAAGTGACTTGGCCTGCTCTTCCGCCTTGCTTGATTTTGCTTCCGCCTCGGTCAGCGCCTTGCTTTTCGCGTCCACCGCCGCACGCAGTTGGGACAATGCGGCCTCGACCGTCGCGACCCGATCACTTGAGGCCTTTTCACGGGCAGAGGCTTCTTCCAGCGCCTTGGCCGTTGCCTCGGCGCGCTCATGGGTTTCCTGCGCCGCGGCTTCCAAGGCTTTGACCTTTTCTTCCGCAGCCCGCGCCTTCTCGGCCGCCGCTTTCGCCCGCGCTTCGCTTTCGGCTAGGGCTTTTTCCTTTGCCTCGATGCCCTTCCAGGCTTCATCCAGCGCCACTTCACCAGCCTTCAGCCGGTCGCCAAGATCCTTGGCGCGGGCGGACATGTCGGCCAGTGCCTTTGTCGTCTCGTCATCCTTTGCCCGCAATTCGTCCAATGCCACTGTCAGGGCGCGAATTTGAGGATCACTTTTCCACTGCACGATCGGCCAATCCGGGTCGCTCAGATCGGCCTCACCCTTGGCAAAGCCCTCGGCCGCCAACCAGGCCTCGATCTTGTCTTGTGCGGCCGCGCCTTCGTAAAAAACGCCAGAACCACAGCGCAGCGTCAGGCGTCTGATCTGCTTTACGGCATCGACCGATTTCAGGCCTTCCAGAATCTCGAATTCAGAACCGGGTGCATCCAATATAAGGTCGAAGACCTGCGCCTTCGCGCCGATCCGGTCCAGCAAGGATAAGGGGCTTAGCACCGGAACCGCCTGACGGCCCAAAACCTTCAGCCCCGGAAACAACTCCATCAGATCGCTCGTCGGCTCGCGAAAGCTGTTAAGGGCAGCAAAGTTCATCTGAAGAAGTTCGGCGCGCCCGTCCTTTTCAGCCAAGCCAAGTGCCAAAACTTCAACATCCTCGGGAAGCGTGGCGCGAAGCGCTGACGCTTGATCCGGGTCCGGCTGCACCAGCACGCGCTTCAAACCCTTCTGGTCTGCCGTGGCCTGAATCGACCCATCTTCCCTTGCGCCAATATGAAGCAAGAAGGAGGGTGCGGATGAAACTGCGGCAGGTGTCATTAAAGGATGCCTTCAAGTGGTCTTTTTAATCTGTTCAGGACCATAGACCCCCATCGGGCTGATGTCATCAACCCTAATGTCCTCGCCCCGCCTGACACTTCTGGCGTGACAAGATAACTGAACGAAACAGGGCAGGAAAACAGGCGCATTCCCGGCCTGAACACGTCACCCGACGTGATCGGGCAAGGTCAGCACAACAGGACCGCGATCCGTTGCGACGACCGTATGTTCATATTGCACAACCGGTGCCGAAGGTTCGCTGAACAGCGTCCAACCATCGTCACCGCTTTCTGCCCAACGGCCGCCCGTCGACAGGAAAGGTTCGACTGTCAGGACCAGCCCTTTGGTGATCCTTCTCTGGTCTTTCCGGTTTGGCCATGTGGCAATCTCTTCGGGGTATTCGTGCAACGACCGTCCCACGCCATGACTGGCCAGATTGCGGATCAGGGTATAGCCCTTGGCTTGGGCAAATTTCCCAATCGCGTTGCCAATTCCGGCCAAAGGCTGCCCGCTCCGCACCTCTGCCACCCCGATTTCCATGGCGCGATGGCCATCTTTGCACAGGCGCGCCAGACTGCCGTGGACGGGCGGAACCACAAGGCTCGCTCCCGTATCGGCAAAGAACCCATCCCGCGAGGCCGAGACGTCGATATTGACCAGATCTCCTGCCCGGATCACCCGCTGGCCGGGAATGCCGTGGGCAATTTCCTCGTTCACGCTGATGCAAGTGGCGCCGGGAAAATCATAAACCGATTCCGGTGCCGAAACCGCCCCTTCCAGCTCCAATGCCTTGCGGCCAATCTCGTCCAACTCAAGGGTGGTGATGCCGGGTTCGACAGATCGGGACATCAGCTGAAGCGTATTCGCGACGATCCGGCCAATGGCCTTCAGGCCCTCCAGATCGTCTTCCTCGGTGATCGTCATTGGTCCGCTCCGCCAAAAGTGCCAGCCCAGGACGCATCCGGCAAAGGCTCCCTCTGTCTGTACGCAGGGTGTACGGGGGGTGTACAGGGGGTGTACCGGTCAAAAGGAATGTTTTGCTCTGATTGCCAAGTCAAAAGGCAATGGCTAGATTGCCCCGGTCTGGTGCCCAAGGTTCGCCAAGGGATAATCGGGAATGCGGTGAAATTCCGCAACGTGCCCAACGCTGTAAGGGGGATGCGGCTGCTAAATGCCACTGGTTTTCGGACCGGGAAGGTGTAGCTGCAGGTGAAACCGAGTCAGAAGACCGGCCAGACGAAACCGGGGTGCCTGATGGTCAACGGGCAACCTCGTTTCTGATGACAGGGGATCGTGTCAAATGCCCAGCCTACCCCCCGCGCCCAGCCCTGCGGATGCTTTCACAGAAGATGAGCAAGCCGCTGTTTACAAAGCGATTTTCAGCCGCCGTGACGTGCGGAGCCAGTTCACTGACCGGCCCTTGGATGACGCGACATTGATGCGGCTTTTGACAGCTGCGCATCACGCCCCCTCGGTCGGCTTCATGCAGCCGTGGAACTTTCTGGTCATCCGCGACCAAGCGGTAAAGGCACAGGTTCAGACCGCTTTTTCAAAGGCCAATCAAGAGGCGGAAACGATGTTTCCGGAAAACCTCCGCCCCCTTTATTCCAGCCTGAAACTGGAAGGGATCACCCAGGCCCCGGTCAACCTATGCATCACCTGTGATCGCACACGCGGTGGAAAAGTCGTTCTGGGTCGAACCCATGCCCCAGAAATGGATTTGTATTCAAGCGTTTGCGCCGTCCAGAACCTCTGGCTCGCAGCCCGTGCCGAAGGTATTGGTGTGGGGTGGGTCAGCATTTTTCATGAAGAAGACCTGCGGCAAATCCTCGAACTTCCGGACCATGTGGTCCCAATCGCCTACCTTTGCCTTGGTCACGTCGACGAACTTTACACAGAACCAGAACTTCAGGCCAAAGGCTGGCGTCAACGTATTCCACTCGAAGACCTGATCTATCAGGATCGCTGGGGACAAAGTGCAGGGTAATTCCATCAGGCGCCTTGGCTCGCGGGGGTTTTCCGTTCCATGCCATTTCGGGGAATGGATACAGGGCCGAATGGGCCCTGACGGCCCTTTGGCGCTGATCACTCTTTTGCCACAAAACATCCGCGTCCGCGCCTGGCAGAACGCCCAGTCCAGGCGTGGATGTCACGCGATGGGTTATGGTGCGATGGCGCGAAACCCATTGATACGGCTAGAGAATGCGCTTGGGTTGCCTCCCTGTGGTCTGACGCTGTCTCATCTTCCGTTCCCGCCCGGCCTGGGAACAGGAATGTCTACTGCGTCACTGGTTGCCCATGCGCTCCTCTCGGGATTTTCCGGATCAGCGCAAGAATTGGCTTGCGGCACCGTTGCCGCCGAAGGTGCAAGTGATCCGTTGATGTTCGATGAGCCGGATCGCCTTCTTTGGGCATCGCGCGAAGGTCGCGTGCTTTCGCGTGGTTTGCCGCCTTATCGTGCAGAGGTCTTGGGCGGATTTTTTGGCCCGGCCCTGCCTACGCGGGCTGTGGATCAGAATTACGATGACGTGTCCGACTTGGTGGCGGCGTGGCGAAATTCATCCAGCCTCACGGAACAGGCGGCCCTATCATCGGAAAGCGCGCGGCGTTGTCATCATCGGCGAGGAGTATCAGGTGATCCTACCCAGCAACTTGCCTCCGATCTGGGTGCGCTTGGCTACGCATCCTCCCACTCCGGCGCTGCCCGCGCCCTGATCTTTGCACCGGGAAAGGTTCCAGAAAAGGCAGAAGATGCCCTGAAAGAGGCCGGGCTTTACCGTGTCCTTCGCTTCCGCACAGGGGCACGCACCGCCTAGCGCGCCAACCCCAGAAGGCCCTCTACGTCAAGATGGGCCTCCAGGTGATCGGCCAAGGAATCCAACGTTTTTTCAACCAGTTGGGCGTGGTTTATTCCAGAGCCTTGGATGCCGAGTTGGGCCAAGAAGGCCGTTCGAAAATCATCTGCCGCAAAGAGCCCGTGAAGATAGCTTCCAATCACTTTACCGTCGCGACTGACCGCACCCTCGTCCCGACCATCAACAGAGGCAAAGGGGCGCCGCCGATCCGGGCCCTCGGTTCGGCCGATGTGAATTTCATATCCGTCGACTTCTAGGCCGGATGCAGCATGAACCGCCTTGACCCGCGCCAGACGCTTGTCGGGCGTCATGAGCGTTTCCACATCCAGGAACCCCAATCCGTCGGTGTCTCCGGCTGGTCCTTCGATGCCCTCCGGGTCGGAAACCCGCGTTCCAAGCATCTGATAGCCGCCGCAAATTCCCAGAATATGCCCGCCACGCCGCAAATGCGCCGCAAGGTCGATGTCCCATCCTTGCTTGCGTAAAAATGCCAGATCGCCCCGGGTGGATTTGGACCCGGGAAGAATAACCAGCCGGGCATCGCCGGGGATGGCTTCCCCGGCTTTGACCATAACCAGCTTTACCCCCGGTTCGGCCTTCAGGGGGTCTAGGTCGTCAAAATTCGCGATGCGTGAGAATACCAGACAAGCGATTGTCAGCCCATCCTCCTGCGGGCCAGAACTCAAATCCAATGCATCCTCGGCCGGCAAAAGATGTGCCTCTGAAAACCAGGGAAGAACACCGAATCCACGCCATCCAGTGCGGGATTCGATCAGGTGGTATCCGTCGTCGAAGAGACGCGGATCCCCGCGAAACTTGTTGATCAGGAAACCGGCCACCATCTTGGCGTCATCCACGTCCAAAACGGTTTGCGTGCCAATGACTTGGGCAATTACTCCGCCGCGATCAATATCTCCGGCAAGAACCACCGGAACATTCGCTGCCCGTGCAAAGCCCATATTGGCGATATCGCCCGCACGCAGATTAACCTCGGCCGGGCTGCCCGCACCTTCGACGATTACAAGATCATACTTCGACTTCAGACGTTCGAAGCTCTCAAGCACAGGCGGCATCAAAGAGGGTTTCAGCTTCGCATAATCACCTGCTCGGACCGTCGTCAGGCGCTTTCCCTGAACGACAACCTGCGCACCCACTTCACTTTCCGGCTTCAGAAGGATGGGGTTCATGTCGGTGACAGGGTCTAGACCACAAGCAAGCGCCTGCAAGGCTTGCGCCCTCCCGATCTCTCCGCCATCCACGGTGACTGCCGCGTTGTTTGACATGTTTTGCGGCTTGAAAGGTGCAACCGAAAATCCGCGACGACGCGCCGCCCGGCATAAGCCAGCGACCAGCATGGATTTCCCGACATTCGAGCCGCAGCCTTGGATCATCAGCGCGGTCATCAAACCATGCTCCTCGGCTGAAATCTCTGCTCAACGTTGCCACTGCGGGAGCCTCCGGCGGGGATAGTGATCGCCAAGATAAAGGGCAGAGCGTTTTTCAATGTCAGCAGCCGCGCTTCGGGCCGTTTGCACGGGGGAAGCGCGGCGCCTTTACCTTGGACGGTCATCGGGATCCCTCCCTGTACCGCGAACTTACCCGGCGGCATGATGGTTAATTCTTCGTTGCCTTTATCTTGGGAAAAATATCCCGGAGTCCGGGGCAGCGCCCCGGGGGCTGCGGGCAAGGCGCAAGTCTTCAAAACTCTACTCCCGGCTGACCTTTGATGCCCGACCGAAACGGATGCTTGATCAGGGACATCTCGGTGACCAAGTCAGCGGCTTCGATCAGTGCATCCTTCGCATTGCGGCCTGTAAGGCAAACATGGGTCAGCGGCGGCTTTTCGGTCGCCAGAAAGCTGAGCACGTCTTCGATGTCGAGATAGTCATACCGAAGCGCAATGTTGATCTCATCCAGCAAGACAAAGCGAATATTGGGATCGCGGATCAATTCTTTGGCTTTTTCCCAACCCGCGCGGGCTGCGGCAATGTCGCGGGCCTTATCTTGGGTTTCCCAGGTAAAGCCCTCTCCCATCGCATGGAACTGGCAAAGGTCAGAGAAGTTGGCTTCAATCAGTCGGCGCTCGCCAGTGTCCCAAGCCCCCTTGATGAACTGCACAACGGCGCAGGGCATGCCATGAGCAATGCAACGCAGGATCATGCCAAAGCCAGAGGAAGACTTTCCTTTGCCTGCCCCGGTGTGGACAATGATCAGCCCCTTTTCGCCTTCCTTGGACGCCATGATCTTGTCGCGCGCGGCCTTCTTCTTGGCCATCTTCGCGGCATGCCGCTGAAGATCATCTGGGTCGTTTTGGGACGAAATGTCGTTTGCATCGGTCATGGTGACGGTCCTTCTCCTTGACTCCCCCCTCCTGTATGGCAAAGGAGAGGGCAAGAGCGCTGGTGCCTGTCCTACGGCAGGCCAAGAGGGAATGCGACAGGTTTTGCGACCCAAGGGGTTGGGAAACCGAAGCGCAGCCGCCCCCGCGACCGTGAACGGAGAGTTCCACCCGATGCCACTGGCCGCAAGGTACGGGAAGGCGGGCGGAGCGCAGGAGCAGCCGGGCTGTTCTCGACTCCGCAAGCCGGGAGACCTGCCAGTGCCGCGACTGAAACGGGCGGACGGGGTGTGCCGCGACCTTCGGAACGGGATTTTTGATCCTTGCCGACGGCCTATCCCCATAAGCCAAAACCGGAGTGGCCGATGGGCACCGTACTACATGTGTGCATGACCTGCCGCGCGGGTCAGCCTGTTCCTGAAGGCGAAGCCTGTCCCGGTACGCGCCTGCACAATGCATTGGTTGAAATTGGGGCCCCGGAAGGTGTGACGATCCGACCTGTGGAATGCCTTTCCGCCTGTGATCATGGCTGTTCGATCGCGCTTTCAAAGCCGGGTGCATGGTCGTACGTTTATGGCCGCATGACCGAAGCAGACGCGCCGGAAATCTTGCGTGGGGCCGGTCTTTACGACGCCACGTCTGACGGATTGGTGCCTTGGCGTGAACGCCCCGTCATTTTCCGCAAGCAAAGCCTTGCCCGTATACCCAGATTGGAGCCGCTAGATGTCTGACCTGACCAAGATCCCTGTTACCGTCATCACCGGCTTCCTTGGGGCGGGAAAGACCACACTGATCCGCCACCTGATGCAAAATCCGCAGGGCAAGCGCCTTGCGGTTCTGGTCAACGAATTCGGAACGGTCGGGGTTGATGGCGACATTCTGAAATCTTGCGCGGATGAAAACTGCCCGGTTGAAAATATCGTTGAACTGGCCAATGGCTGCATCTGCTGCACGGTTGCCGACGACTTCATTCCGACGATCGAGGCCTTGATGGCCATGCCGGTGCGTCCTGATCACATTTTGATCGAGACCTCGGGACTTGCCCTGCCAAAGCCGCTGCTAAAGGCCTTTGACTGGCCAGCCATCCGGTCGCGGATCACGGTTGACGGTGTGGTTGCTCTTGCAGATGCGGAAGCGGTTGCCGCTGGACGTTTTGCGCCTGATGTCGAAGCCGTCGACGCACAACGCGCTGCGGATGACAGTATTGATCATGAAACGCCACTGTCCGAAGTGTTCGAGGATCAGATCTCTTGCGCGGATATCGTTCTCTTGTCGAAAGCTGATCTGGCAGGAGAGACTGGCCTCGCTGCGGCGAAAGCGGTGATCGAGGCAGAGGCTCCTCGTCGCCTTCCAATCCTGCCGATGACGGACGGGATGATCGACCCGCGTGTTATCCTTGGTTTGAATGCGGCTGCCGAGAACGATCTTGAGGCGCGTCCGAGCCATCATGATGGACATGATGATCACGAGCATGACGATTTTGACTCAGTCGTCATCGACCTGCCGGAAGTGTCAGATGTGACCGATCTTGTAGAGCGCGTCCAGCGTTTGGCCCGCGAACAGGACATCCTTCGGGTCAAAGGCTATGTTGCCGTTACGGGCAAGCCGATGCGCCTGCTGTTGCAGGCCGTGGGAGAGCGGGTTCGCCATCAGTTTGATCGGCCTTGGGGCGACACGCCTCGCCAGTCAAAGCTGGTGGTGATTGCCGAACATCACGACATCAACGAAGACGCCATTCGCGCCGTTCTTGGGGCTTGATCCTCTGCCATGCATGTTGTCTTTCGCGAAAGTCATGGTCTGGAAGAGGCGGAAACGCCCTTCGATCCGGGACAAGACCCGGCAGATATGGTTGTGCTTTCGTTTTCGGACAGCGACTTGGGGGCATTTGCCGCTGGCTGGCATCGCGCAGCTGGAAAATTGCCGTCATTGCGGGTGCAGAACATTGTTGCGCTGAAGCATCCGGTGTCTGTGGATACCTATGTCGAGCGCACTTTGGCTGGTGCCAAAGCAATTCTTATCCGGTTGATTGGCGGCGAGGCCTATTGGCCCTATGGCATCGCGTCGATCCAAGATCTGGCGCGCCGGAACAAGATAGCCTTGGCCGTGCTTCCAGCCGATGGGCGCCCTGATCCGGCGCTGGATGCGGCATCGACCTTGCCTGTGTCGACGCTTCGGCGGTTGACCCAACTTTGCGACGCAGGCGGTGCGGTGGCCGCGCAGGCTGCTTTGGCGCAATTGGCGATTTCTGCCGGGCTTTATGCCGGTCCGGTTCCGGGGGATAAGCGCGTGCCGGATATGGGGTTCTATGACCCGGATCTGGGTGTCATTGCGGCTCCACCCTCGGGTGATGTTGCATTCGTAAGCTTCTATCGGTCCTATCTGACGGCGGCGGATACCGGGCCTGTTGATTCGCTGATCCAGCATTTGCGAGAGGCCGGTTTCGCAGCATGCGGCGTGTTTGCTCCATCTTTGAAGGCCCCTGGCTTCGCTGATTGGCTCCAACCGCATTTGGCGACGAATCCGCCGAATGCGATCATCAATGCCACGGCGTTTTCAGCCCAAGCGGAAGACGGCAGTACACCTTTTGACGGGTTAGATTGCCCGGTGTTCCAGGTTGCCTTGTCGACGGCTCGGCGGCGGGACTGGGCGGTTTCAGACCGGGGGCTGTCACCTGCAGACTTGGCGATGCATGTGGTTCTGCCAGAGGTTGACGGCAGGCTTTTCACGGGGCTGGTTTCCTTCAAGTCACCCGGCAAACGCGACCTTGATCTTCAGTTTTCCCGTTTCGCACATCGGGCTGACGCTGCGCGGATCAAATCGGTCGTCGCCAGGGTAGTAGCTTGGCGCAAGTTGGCTGTGGCGCAGCCTGCCGAACGTAGACTCGCTATCGTCTTGTCAACATATCCGGGTCGCGCGCATCAGTTGGCTCATGCCGTCGGTCTTGATGCCTTGGCTTCAACCGAAGCTGTTCTGGCTGAGCTTGCCGCAACTGGCTACGATGTCACCCAAGGACACGGCTTGGGTAGTGCCCTATTGTCGGAAACTCTGGAATGGCCGGTTTCGGCCTATGCAGCCTTGTTAGAGACGCTATCGGAGACTCTCCGGGCGGATCTGACCTCGGCCTGGGGGCAACCAGAGGACGACCCGGACTGCCAGAACGGCACCTTCCGTTTCCGGGCGCTTCGACGTGCCAAATCAATCATCGCACTTCAACCCGAACGCGGGGATGTCGCGCAGCGCGATAATGATTACCACGATCTTTCTCGCGTTCCCCGCCATGGCTACGTCGCATTTTACCTTTGGTTGCGGTCGCAGGGCTTGCATGCGCTGGTGCATATGGGCGCGCATGGAACGTTGGAATGGCTGCCCGGGAAATCAGTGGCGCTTTCCGAAGATTGCTGGCCCGAGGCGCTGATTGGCGATTTGCCTGTGATTTACCCCTTTATCGTCAATGATCCGGGCGAGGCCGCTCAGGCGAAACGCCGGATCGGGGCATTGACCTTGGGCCACATGCCGCCGCCCTTGGCGCAATCTGTCGTCCCAGAAGGCATGGCGCGTCTGGAACGGCTTCTGGATGAATATTCGACGGCTGATGGGCTTGATCCATCGCGGCGCGACCGATTGATGGCCGATATTCGTGCCGAAGCACAGGCGTCAGGTGTGGAAAAGGACTTGGGCCTTCCTGCGGATGCCAGCATGGCCGAAGCAATTACCCGTGTTGATCGCTTCGTTTGCGACATCAAGGAAAGCCAGTATTGCGATGGATTGCATGTTCTGACACGCGGGGCCTGTGGTTCGTCCGAGCGTGACGGTTTGCTTCGGGCGCTTGCTGGCAAGCGCGTGGCGGCAGGGCCGTCGGGTTCACCCGCAAGGGGGAGATCGGATGTCGTTCCGACAGGGCGCAACCTTTTTGCGGTCGATCCAAGAGCCGTGCCTTCGCGGTCAGCACATGCGCAAGGGGTGAAATTAGCCGAAGAACTGGTCCGCAGGCATTTGCAGGACCACGGCGATTGGCCGCGGGGGCTGGTGGTGGACCTTTGGGGCAGTGCCACCATGCGCACGGCCGGCGAGGAATTTTCGATGGCCCTGCATCTGGCTGGCTTGGCACCGGTGTGGGATGCGGGAACTGGTCGCGTTTCGGGCGTCGAGGTTATACCATTGGCTTTGTTGGGGCGCCCCCGGATCGACGTCACTTTGCGCGTATCTGGCTTGTTCAGAGACGTTTTTCCGGGTCTTGCCGTGCTGTTTGAGACCGGTGCTTCGGCGTTGGCTGATCGGGATGAAGCATCAGAAGACAACCCCTATATCGACAAGGCTTCGCGCGTGTTCGGGCCAAAGCCCGGCCAATATGGCTTGGGTATGGGCGTGGCGATGGATGATTTCACGCCGGAAGCGCGCGCCGCTGCCGGTGATGCATGGATCGCGGCATCTTCCTGGGCCATTGGTCTGGACGGCCAATCGCGCGATGACCGCGCGGGAATTGAAGCGCGGCTTCTGTCGGCGGACGGCTTTGTTCATGCTCAAGACTTGCCGGAAAGCGATGTCCTTCTGGCCGCCGATTACGCCGCGCATGAGGCCGGCTTTGCCGCGGCGGTCGCCCGCTTGGGTGGACAAGCCCCGGCGCTTTATCATTTGGATGCAACACAACCAAACCGCCCCCGTGCCCGTAGCCTGACCGAAGAAATCGCGCGTGTCGTGCGGGCACGAGCTGCAAATCCGGCTTGGGCAGATGGGATGATGGCGCATGGGTTCCGGGGTGCGGCCGAAATTACGGCTACCTTGGACCATATGGCTGCCTTTGCGCATCTGGCGGGCGTTGTTCCGCCGCATCTGTTTGATCTCTACCACGAAGCAACCCTTGGCCGTGACGATGTGGTTGCGTTCATGGAGCGTGAAAATCCTGCGGCTTTGGCAGCCCTGCGTGACCTCTTTCAAAGACTTCGGGACGCTGGTCTTTGGCTGACGTTGCGGAACTCGATTGCATCCGAGCTGGAGTCCGCACGATGAGCGGGGCAGGGGATTTCATCGTTCAGGGATGGTGCCCCGGTGCGCTACGCCCGATGATGTCGGGCGACGGGCTGGTGGTCCGGGTTCGCCCGAATGCTGGTCGATTGACCCAAGCGCAAGCCGCAGGAATTGCAGCAGCGGCCAGGGCGCATGGCAATGGCCTGATCGACCTTTCGGCGCGCGCGAACGTTCAGTTGCGTGGAGTGACGGAAGAAAGCCATCCGAAGCTGATCGAAGATCTGCGGGTGTTGGGACTGATCGACGCCGATGTGAAATCCGAGGCGAGGCGTAATCTATTGGTGACGCCATTTGCCGATCAGCAAACTGACGATCTGGCCCATAAGCTGGCGGCGGCTTTGGTTGGCGCACCCGAATTGCCGGGAAAGTTTGGCTTTGCCGTTGATACGGGCACTGAACCCGTTCTATCGAACATCTCGGCTGATATCCGTTTAGAGCGCGATTCCACGGGGTGTCTCATATTGCGTTGTGATGGTGCGGAGCTTGGCGCACCTGTTTCTGAAATCGACGCACCAGCCCGCGCTTTGGAATTGGCGCATTGGTTTGTTTCTGCTGGCGGAGTGAAAGAAGGCCGCGGTCGAATGGCTGCGTTGATCGGTAAGGGCAAGGCACCGACCGGACCTCTGGCCGGGACCAAAGAGCCTGCGCCGGCTCGTCCTGAACCTTCTCCGGGTTTGGTTGCCCAAGGTGCTATGGTGGGGTTTGAATTCGGGCAGATGGAGGCAGAAACGCTGGCGCGCCTTGCACGATTGGGGTCGATACGCGTGACGCCTTGGCGGATGCTGCTGGTTGAAGGTCTGACCGATCTTCCGGGTTTACCGGGTTTGATTCTGGACCCTGATGATCCGCTTCTTCGGGTCCGTGCCTGTACGGGTTCGCCCAGCTGTGTTCAGGCGCTGGGTGCGACCCGGCCTATTGCGCGCAGATTGGCGCCGCAAATGCCACGAGGGGCAATCTTGCACGTTTCGGGTTGTGCAAAGGGATGTGCCCATCCCGGCATCGCCAACCTGACGCTGATTGCCACAGCCAATGGATTTGATCTTGTAAAAGGGGGCACCGCACAGGACAGCCCCATGCAGACGTCCCTGCCAGAAGCAGGACTGGACCTAAGAGGCCTTGCCTGATGCCCTACGCCTATGAAACCGATGGCGCCACCATCTACGTGAATTCCTTTGCCACGATCCGTGCCGAGGCTGATCTCGCGCGTTTCACGCCCGAAGAAGAAGTGGTGGTCGTTCGCATGATCCATGCCGCCGGGATGGTTGGGCTGGAACGTCATGTCCGCTTTTCCCCCGGGATGGCCATTTCGGCGCGCGCCGCATTGGAGGCCGGTGCCCCCATCTTGTGTGATGCGCGCATGGTCAGCGAAGGGATTACGCGTCCGCGCTTGCCTGCGAACAACGAAGTGATCTGCACCTTGCATGACCCTTCGGTTCCGGCTTTGGCAGCCAAGATGGCAAACACACGCTCGGCGGCGGCCGTTGAGTTGTGGAAGCCTCATCTGGCCGGGGCGGTCGTGGCTATCGGCAATGCACCGACGGCCCTTTTTCATCTACTGAACATGCTGGAAGACCCGGATTGCCCGCGTCCGGCCGCGATTATCGGCTGCCCGGTTGGCTTTATCGGGGCGGCAGAATCGAAAGCCGCATTGGCCGAGTCGAACGCGGCGCCTTGGGTTGTCGTTGACGGTCGGCTTGGTGGTTCGGCAATCACGGTGGCGGCGGTAAACGCGCTCGCTTCGCGCAAGGAATGACAATGGAACAGCGGCAAATCGGACGTGTCATCTGCGCGGGGCTTGGACCGGGCGATCCGGATCTCATTTCTGTTCGGTCCGATCGCGTAATCCGTTCCGGAAAGCACATTGCCTATTTCCGAAAGGCAGGACGTCAGGGGCAAGCGCGGCGCATCGTCGAAGGGATGCTGTCAGACGGCGCGACTGAACACGCAATGGAATATCCGGTCACGACCGAAATTCCCTTCGACAGCCCCGAATACAATCGACTTCTTGCAGAATTCTACGATGACTGGGCGGTTCGTCTGCGTGACCTCGTTCAGGCCGGGCAAGAGGTCGTTGTCCTATGTGAAGGCGACCCCTTCTTTTATGGGTCGTTCATGCACCTCTATGTGCGACTGAAGGATGAAGTTCCGGTCGAGGTCATTCCCGGCATTCCCGGGATGGTTGGCTGTTGGAATGCGACGGGCGTTCCGATCACTTGGGGCGATGATATCCTGACCGTCCTTATGGGAACGCTGCCGGAGGATGAGCTTGTTCGGCACATGCAAGGGTCCGAAGCCTTGGCCATCATGAAGACGGGCCGTAACCTTCCGCGGGTGCGGCGGGCACTGGAAGCGGCGGGTCGATTGGACGATGCATGGCTGATCGAGCGGGGAACGATGCCGGGGCAACGCGTGGTCAAGCTAGCGGCTGTTGACGCGGCAGACTGCCCCTATTTTGCAATCGTTCTGGTGCACGGCCACGGCCGCAGACCCGTTGCCGGGGGCGAGGAATGAGCGGCTGGGTTATGGTGGCGGGCCTTGGCCCCGGTGATGACGCATTGGTCACCCCGCAGGTCATGGAAGCCTTGGCCGAGGCGACAGATGTGGTTGGCTATATCCCTTATGTGGCTCGGGTTAAGCCGCGCCAAGGTTTGACCTTGCACCCCTCGGATAACCGCGTTGAGCTTGACCGTGCAGGGCTTGCGCTCAAGATGGCCGCCGAAGGAAAGCGCGTGGTGATTGTGTCGTCCGGCGATCCGGGTGTTTTTGCGATGGCCAGTGCCTTGTTCGAGGCGGTTGAGGCGAATCCGGCCGCGTCAGACACAGATATTCGCATTCTTCCCGGTATAACTGCCATGCTGGCGGCAGCGGCGCGTGCTGGTGCACCGTTAGGCCATGATTTCTGTGCCATCAACCTTTCAGATAACCTTAAGCCATTCACCGAGGTGGAGCGCCGGCTGCGCCATGCGGCGCAGGGTGGCTTTGCCATGGCGTTCTACAATCCGCGTTCAGCTAGCCGCCCGTATCAGTTTTCCCGAGTGCTGGAGATCTTGCGCGAAGAATGTGAGCCCGAGCGGCTGATCCTTTTCGCGCGTGCGGTTTCGACACCGGAAGAACGTATCCATACCGTAAGCCTTGCCGAGGCTCAGCCGGAAATGGCGGATATGCGGACCGTGGTCATTGTCGGAAACGAATTGACGAGGCGGGTTGGAAAATGGGTCTACACCCCACGTTCGGTGCCTGCATGACCCAACCACTCCATGACCCTGTCGACACTGTCCGTCTCTTGCCTGTCTGCAAGGGCTGGGCGGTCGATCAGGATCACGGGAAGATGCAACGCGCGGGCGGCAATCAGCTTGGCCTCGGCCCCACTTCCCCCGGCATTTTTGGCCACAAGATGGGTGATGCGATGTTCAGTCATCAGACGTTCGTCTTCATCAGCCCCGAACGGGCCGCGGGCAATGACAATGCTGACATCAGGCAACGGCAGGGGTTCTTCGGGTGGATCGACCAAGCGCAGCAGGTATTGGTGCTGGGGCTTGGCCGCAAAGGCCGTGAGGTTTTGCTTTCCGATCGCAAGAAAGACACGCGACTTGGCTTCGGGCAACGCAGAGACTGCAGCAGCGATATCGGGAACGCTATGCCAGTTGTCGCCCGGCCCAGCTTGCCAAGGCGCCCTTTGCAGGACGATCAAGGGAACTTGAGCCATTTGACTGGCGTCAACAGCATTCGCGCTCATTTGGGCGGCGAATGGGTGAGTTGCATCAATGATATGCGTGATACGCTCGGTCCGCAGATAACCGACCAAGCCATCGACGCCACCAAAACCTCCGATACGGGTTGGCAAGGGTTGCCCTATGGGTGCAGCCGTGCGTCCGGCGTAGGAAAAGACAGCGTCAACTTCAGCCTTGGCCAAGGCGCGCGCCATTTGGCTGGCTTCGGTCGTTCCGCCCAAGAGAAGGACGCGCGTCATGTCTGATCCTTGGTTGTCGATCATCGGTCTGGGCGAAGATGGACTGGCTGGCCTGTCGGATGCAAGCAAGTCGGCATTGGCCGACGCCGAAGTTGTGTTTGGCGGATCGCGGCACTTGGCCCTGACAAAGGTTGGCGCGCGGGGTCGGGAATGGCCGATACCTTTTGATCTTGCGCCACTGTTGGCCTTGCGCGGGAAGAAAGTGGTGATGCTTGCGTCGGGCGACCCGTTCTGGTTCGGGGCAGGCGGGTCTGTTTCTTCGCATCTTACCCCAGATGAATGGCGCTCTTTTCCCAGTCCTTCGATCTTTTCGCTTGTTGCTGCGCGTATGGGCTGGAAGCTGGAGGAGGCGCTTTGCCTTGGTCTTCATGCTGCCCCTTACGCGCGATTGGCTCCCATTTTGTCTAGGGGTGTTCGGGCGATCTGCACCCTGAGGGATGGGACGGCAGTACAGGAATTGGCCGACTGGATGGCGTCAAACGGTTTTGGTGAAACAGAAATCACTGTTTGCGAAGCGCTGGGCGGGCCAAGAGAGAAGGTCCGACGTTGGTCTGAGACGGAAAATATCGCAGCGCCGGTTGCTGTTGCACTGGATGGCGCAGCTTTACCCAAAGCGGCGGGGATCCCGCGCGCTTCGGGCCTTTCTGACGACCTGTTCTTTAGCGACGGGCAGATCACAAAGCGACCAATCAGGGCGCTTACGCTGTCGGCTTTGGCCCCGAGGAGCGGTGAAGTCCTATGGGACATCGGCGCTGGATCCGGGTCTGTTTCCGTAGAATGGTGTGTCTCTGGGGGGCGAGCCATCTGCGTTGAAGCCCGCAGTGACCGCATTCCCAACATTCGCGCAAATGCCGAAAAATTTGGGGTTTCGCACCGTGTGGCGATCGTCCATTCACGCGCCAAAGAGGCAGTTTCCGGGCTAGAAAGGCCCGATGCTGTCTTTGTCGGCGGAGGTGGGGATGCTGAGCTGTATTCCGTTCTTTGGAACCTGCTGCCAGAAGGTACGCGCTTGGTTGCAAATGGCGTGACACTTGAAACAGAAGCCGTTTTGGCGGCCTGTCATGCGCGACACGGAGGCGCTTTGATGCGATTTGATGTGGCAGAAGCCACTTCGCTGGGAGGGTTTCGCGGTTGGTCTGCAAGCAGGCCAGTGGTTCAATGGAGCGTTGTGAAATGAGAGTTGCTGGAATTGGATTTCGGACAGGCGCTTCCTTCAGGTCGCTTCAAGAGGTTCTTACCAAAGTCGAATCCATTGGCGGCTCTGTTTCGGCCTTCGCCACGATTGAAAAGAAATCTGGTGACCCGTCACTGCTTGCCTTGGCGCAATTGCATGGCGTGCCGATACACGCGGCCGATGTGAAAGGTGTGGCAACACCCACCCAGTCTGACAGGATCATGGAAATGCACAGCACCGGTTCTGTTGCAGAGGCAGCGGCACTGGTTATCGCCGGCCCCGGCTCAACCATCACCGTGCAGCGGATATCGTCCGCCGATGGCATGGCGACAGCCGCCATCGCCGAAGTCTTGGGAGAAAAGAAATGACCGTTCACTTCATCGGAGCGGGCCCTGGCGCGCCGGATCTGATTACCTTGCGTGGTCGTGATCTGATTGCTGCTTGCCCTGTTTGCCTCTATGCGGGCAGCCTCGTGCCCGAGGCCCTGCTCCAGCACTGCCCTGCGGGCGCGAAGATTGTGAACACAGCCTCGATGAGCCTTGATGAGATCATGGCCGAAATTGCGACCGCCGATGCCGAAGGCAAGGATGTGGCCCGGCTTCATTCTGGCGACCTTTCGGTTTGGTCGGCGATGGGGGAACAGTTGCGACGCCTGCGGTCTATGGGCATCGCCTATGATGTGACGCCGGGTGTGCCAGCCTTTGCCGCCGCCGCCGCCGCGCTTGGGGCGGAACTTACGCTTCCCGGCGTTGCCCAGTCGGTTGTTCTTACGCGCACTTCGGGCCGCGCGTCTGCGATGCCCGAAGGTGAAACGCTTGAAAACTTTGCGCGTACGGGCGCTGTTCTGGCCATTCACCTTTCGGTCCATGTTCTGCCGGACGTCGTTGCGCGACTGACACCCGAATACGGGAAAGACTGCCCTGTTGCTGTGATTTTCCGGGCGTCGTGGCCGGATCAACGGATCGTTCGCGCAACTCTTTCGACGATTGATGCGTCGATCGGGGAAGGCGAACGGACTGCATTGATCCTTGTGGGTCATTCGATCGGTGCCGAGGAGTTCAACGAAAGCCGCCTTTACGCTGGGGATTATGATCGTCGATATCGCCCGGTTGGGACCAACCCCAGATTCCCGGAAAGCGCATGATCCCCGCCGGTCTACTTGTTTCTGCCCCGGCCTCTGGCACGGGAAAGACGACCGTTACTTTGGGTCTACTTGCGGCCTTTCGTGACGAAGGGCTGAATGTTCAACCGTTCAAAAGCGGGCCGGATTACATCGACCCTGCGTTTCATTCTGCAGCCGCCGGACGGACATCGGTCAATCTGGATACCTGGGCGATGAGTGAGGCTCAGATTTCAGAGCGGATCGAAGTTGCCGCAGGGGCAGATCTGATCATCGCCGAGGGTTCGATGGGCCTGTTCGACGGCGTTGCAAGATCGGGTGAGGCAGGCACAGGGGCGAGTGCAGATTTGGCGGCATTCACCGGTTGGCCTGTTGTTCTTGTGCTGGATGTGTCTGGGCAGGCGCAAACCTCTGCTGCTGTTGCGATGGGGCTTGCGCATTTTCGGGCTGGTGTGAAGGTCGCCGGAGTTATTCTGAACAAGGTGGCTTCCCCAAGGCATGAAGCCCTTGTCAGGGTTGGCATGGAAGCGGCCGGCCTGAAAGTTTTGGGGGCACTTCCGCGCAACAAAGACATTAGTTTGCCAGAGCGGCACCTGGGATTGGTGCAAGCTGAAGAGTTGCCAAAACTGGCTGAATTGCTGCGGCAGGCCGGTGAATTTGTAAGGGCCAATTGTGACTTGGCCGCGATCAAAGAGACTGCAGCAGTTTCAAACTTATCGACCAACGGGGCAACGATGATCGCCGCACCTGGCGAGCGTATTGCCTTGGCGCGTGACGCAGCGTTTTCCTTTGTCTATCCTCATCTGATCGCCGATTGGCGGGCACAAGGCGCAACAATCCTGCCATTTTCACCACTGGCCGATGAGGCGCCGGACGCTGCGGCCACTGTCTGCTGGCTGCCAGGCGGATATCCGGAATTGCACGGTGCAAGGCTGGCTGCCGTCGAGAATTTCAGACAAGGAATGCAGGCATTCGCACAGACGCGCCCCGTCCACGGAGAGTGCGGTGGTTACATGGCCTTAGGCCAAGGCATAGTTGCTGCAGATGGCAAGAGGCATCGGATGCTGGGCCTTTTGGGGTTGGAAACAAGCTTTGCAAAGCGACGGATGCATTTGGGCTACCGCGTTGCCTACACGGAACGCTGTATTCCCGGCATGACAACGACGAAAACGCTTCGGGGCCACGAATTCCACTATGCGAGTATTCTATCCCAGCCAGACGCTCCGCTTGCCAAAGTGGAAGACGCGAATGGAGCGACGGTTCCTGAGACCGGTTCCTTCCGGCAAATGTCTGGCGGTGGCGTAACCACCGGAACCTTTTTCCATTTGATTTCCCCTGCCCAAAACCAACCTGAGATCACGTCATGACCGGATTTGTTTCCTTTGTGTCTTCTGGCCCCGGCGACCCAGAACTGCTGACCCTAAAGGCCGCGCGGCGCTTGGCGGAAGCTGATGTGGTGTTGTTCGATGATCTTTCGTCTGGTCCCATTCTCTCACATGCAGGGACGAACGCAGATCTTATCGCTGTTGGAAAACGAGCGGGCAAACCCTCGCCAAAGCAAGATCACGTCAGCCAGCTTTTGGTTGATCACGCATTGACGGGCGCAAAGGTGGTTCGGTTGAAATCCGGAGACAGCGGGATATTTGGGCGATTAGAGGAAGAAATCGTAGCGCTTTCCAATGCGGGCATTCGCTATGAGATTATTCCCGGTGTGCCATCGGCCTGTGCCGCCGCTGCCGTTGCTGGTATCCCGCTGACTCGTCGCTTGACGGCGCGCCGGGTTCAATTCGTGACCGGGGCCGACATTTCTGGAAACTTACCTGATAGCCTGAATTGGGCTGCTTTGGCCGACGCCGAGGCGACGACGGTGGTTTTTATGGGGAAAAGAACATTTCCGGCTTTGGCGCGCGAATTGGCTTTACGCGGTCTGCCGCTGAAAACACCTGCCCTCTTGGCGGAAGCGGTCGGCCATCCGGAACAGAACTTACACCGCTCGACAATCGGAGAGTTGGCTAGGGAGTTGGAGCAAGGACGCAGCGATCAGCCGGCGCTTATTCTTTACGGCCCATTGGCTGAGCTTTAGGTTTGGATTGATGATTACGGTTTGTGGCTCATGCGACTTTGGACGGGTCGGATTTGCCGAGCTTTTGCGCGAAGGTCTTCTTGAGGCTGGACTAGATCTTCCAGTCACAACAGTCGAGTGCATGTCCGGCTGCCGGAGGCCTTCAACCTGTGCCTTTCGCAGTCCGGGAAAGACGGCCTATCTGTTCGGTGATCTTTCCGAGTCGGATCTTGCCGAACTCGTTCGATTTGCCGAGGTTTATGAAAAATCTAGTGATGGCAATTTTGCAGATGCGCGTGTGATCGGTGGTCTGCGTTTCAAGGCAATCGCTCGAATTCCGGGCTGACTGTCGTAATTCACCCGCGGAAGACGCAAATGCGCCTTGACCGAAATGGCAAGGTGATGGCAACTGAAAGAGTATGGTGTCCCACAGAGCGCAAAGCGCCGGGACTGAAACGGGAATGGGGAAGGGTGGACCGAATACGGCACCTAAAGCCCCAACCGCCCCCGCGACTGTGTGCGGCGAGCGGCTTTCCAGATGCCACTGGTCCTTAAGGGGCTGGGAAGGTGGAAAGTTCGCTTTGACCCGCAAGTCAGGAGACCGGCCATGCGGGAACGAAACAACTGCCGTCGGGTGTGACGGCAAGGAGAATGAAAAAATGACTTCGACTTTCAACGCGATCCGCAGCAACGCAAAAGCAAGTGCCTTGCTTTCGGTCCTGTTCGTCGCCGTTCTGGGTGGTGCGACTCTGTTCATTGCTGGCCACGCACAGTCTGCCGCCCTGCACGATGCGGCCCATGATGTTCGTCACGCGACTGGCTTTCCTTGCCACTGATCGCCTGATTCAATGATTCAGAAATTGCTGGCCAGCGCCGTGATCGCTGGCGGTGCAGCAGGGCTGCTTGCGGCCGTGCTGCATTTCGCATTTGTCCAAGATTTAATTCTCTTGGGCGAGGAATATGAATCGGGCGCCTTGGTCCATTTCATGGCGGATGCGTCAACTCATGATCATCCTGAACAAGGGAGCATGGCACCCGACCATTCTGATGCATCGGAAGCGGAGGACGGACATAGCCACGATGATGGTGATGCCGCCTCACCTCTGGTACGCAACGGTTTGACGGTCGTCTTTTCGGTCCTGATTTACGTTGCCTATGCGCTAATTCTTGTCGCTGGTTATGGTCTCGCCAAGGCGTTCGACAAGCGCATCACAGCGCGTGAAGGTGTGCTTTGGGGAATTGCAGGCTTTGCTGCTTTCCAATTGTTCCCCGCTATGGGTCTTGCGCCGGAACTGCCCGGAACAATTGCCGCGGACCTGGGAGCGCGACAGGTGTGGTGGTGGGGAACAGTCGTTGCGTCAATCGCAGCGATCGGATTGCTGGCCTATGGATCGAATCCCTTGGCTGTCTTGGCAAGCGCAGCGCTTCTGGCTGCGCCGCATGTCATCGGGGCACCGACCTTGGGAGAATATGCGGGCACTGCTCCACCAGAACTTGGTGCAGCATTCTCTGCACGGGTTCTGGGTGTGGGACTGGTGGTCTGGGCTGCATTGGGATGGATTTCCGGCGCGCTTTGGGCAAAAGACTCGGAAGAATTGTAAATAGAACGAGAAACGCGGCCTGACCTTGTTGGGCCGCGTTTCAGAAACCGAGGCCCAATGATTACGCTGCATCTTATTGGAATTGGGACAGGAAGCCCGGATCATGTGACCCGGCAGGCGCAAAAAGCAATCAATGCATGCGACCTTATCCTGATCCCGATGAAGGGCGAGGATAAGGCAGACCTCGCCGGTCTGCGCCGGGCGATACTAGCCAGTTGTCTGGAAAATCCAAAAACTCGGGTAGTGGAGTTCGACTTGCCCGTTCGGGACCCTGCCACGCCAGGCTATCTGGATCGCGTCAATAACTGGCATGATGCGATCGCGGAGAAGTGGGAAGGTTCGATGCGAGATCATCTAGGCGATGAAGCAACAGGCACGGTTGGTCTTTTGGTCTGGGGCGATCCTTCGCTTTACGACAGCACTTTGCGCATTGCGGAAAGAGTCAAAGCCCGATTTCCAATCACTGTGCAGGTTACGCCCGGCGTTACGGCGGTTCAGGCCCTCTGTGCAGCGCATGCAATCGCCCTGAATGATCTTGGTGCTCCATTTTTTGTGACGACGGGAAGGCGCTTGCGAGACGAGGGTTGGCCAAGCGGGGCCGATACGGTCGTGGTCATGCTGGATGCCGGCGGGTCGTTCGCGAAGATTGACCAGCAGGGCGTGAGTATCTGGTGGGGTGCCTTCGTCGGTATGGAAGAGCAGATTCTTGTTTCCGGTAAGCTGTCAGACGTTTCCGACCAAATCCTCAAAACGCGTCAGAGCGCAAGAGAAGCACATGGCTGGATCATGGATATCTACCTGATGCGGCGCACGCAGCCATAAGTCCGACGATGAACCCGAAGGCACCGCAAGTTTTAAAAATTTCTTGAGAATGCTTCTCAATTGCATTGCTTAGCGGTCGCTGCTTACCTAACTATTCAATGGTCACTACCGTCTTCGGAGGCATTGAATGGCGACACAACGGTTCCTTGGGGCAATCGCCTCTTTGATTCTCATAGGCACCGCTACGATGGCGAGTGCAGAAAAGTTTAAGGCGGTCACCACCTTCACGGTGATTGCCGATATGGCTCAGAACGTTGCTGGTGATGTTGCCATTGTCGAAAGCATCACCAAACCCGGCGCGGAAATTCACGGGTATCAGCCGACACCTCGTGACATAATCAAGGCTCAGGATGCCGATTTGATTCTTTGGAACGGCTTGAACCTAGAACTGTGGTTCGAGCAGTTCTTTGCAAACCTATCAGGCGTTCCCAGTGCGACGCTTTCCGAAGGAATCGACCCAATCAGCATCGTCGAAGGCGATTATAACGGAAAACCCAACCCGCATGCGTGGATGGGCCTATCCAATGCCATGGTCTACATCGACAATATCGAAGCGGCGTTCAGCCAGCACGACCCGGAAAACGCAGCGATCTATGCTGCAAATGCCAAGGCATATAAGGAGAGAATAGCCGCTACGATTGGCCCACTTCGTGAGCAGGTTCTTTCTCTGCCAGAGGGCAAGCGCTGGCTCGCCACTTGTGAAGGCGCATTCAGCTATCTGGCGCGCGATTTCGACTTGAAAGAGGTGTATCTGTGGCCGATCAACGCCGATCAGCAAGGCACGCCCCAACAAGTTCGCCGCATGATTGACGCTGTGCGCGGAAATGAGATCCCAGCGATATTTTGTGAAAGCACCGTCAACCAATCTCCCGCCGAACAGGTTGCACGCGAAACGGGATCAACCTATGGCGGGACACTTTACGTTGACAGTCTAACCGAAGCAGACGGACCAGTGCCAACCTACCTCGACCTGCTGCGCGTGACGTCCGAGACAATTGCAGAAGGTCTTTCGAAATGACCGGAAGTTCGGGGATTTCCGCAAAGAACGTGACGGTCACATATCGAAATGGCAACGCAGCCCTAAAGGAAGCCAGTTTTGAGTTGCCGATCGGCACGATTGCAGCGCTCGTTGGGGTAAACGGGGCAGGCAAATCTACACTGTTCAAAGCAATTATGGGGTTCCTGCCTGTCGCGCAGGGCCAGATAACTGTCATGGGCATGCCCGTTCGAGAAGCGCTTAAGCAGAATATTGTCGCCTACGTCCCTCAAGCAGAGGAGGTCGATTGGAGCTTTCCCGTCCTTGTCGAAGACGTGGTGATGATGGGGCGCTATGGGCATATGGGTTTCTTTCGTCATCCTAGCGCTGCGGACAAGCAGGCGGTCACGGACGCATTGCACCGCGTGAACATGAGCGACTTCCGCAAAAGGCAGATTGGCGAACTTTCCGGTGGTCAGAGAAAGCGGGTGTTCTTGGCGCGGGCGCTAGCACAGGACGGTAAGGTGATCTTGCTGGACGAGCCTTTTACTGGCGTGGATGTACAGACCGAGGAAGCCATCATAGCCCTTCTGCGCGCGATGCGTGATGAGGGACGGGTGATGCTTGTTTCCACCCATAATCTAGGGTCTGTTCCGGAATTCTGTGATCGTACGATCTTGGTGAAACAGACGGTGCTGGCACACGGGCTTACTTCGGAAGTCTTCACCCAAAAGAACCTTGAGCGGGCGTTCGGTGGCGTACTTCGCCATTTTGTGTTGGGCGGTTCAGATCTGCACGACGATGATGATCATCGCAAGGTAAGGGTCATCACGGACGACGAACGCCCCTTCGTTGTCTATGATAGCGACGGCAGCCAATGATTGAGACACTGACGCAGCCCTTCAGCTACAACTACATGTTTACGGCCATGTGGGTTAGCGCGATGGTCGGCGGCTTATGTGCGTTTCTTTCTGCCTATCTTATGTTGAAAGGGTGGTCGTTGATTGGCGATGCCCTTAGCCATTCTATCGTTCCCGGAGTAGCTGGCGCTTACATGCTGGGCCTCCCCTTTGCGCTTGGGGCCTTTGCGGCTGGCGGCTTGGCGGCGGCTGCAATGTTGTTCTTGGGTCAACGCACGGGCCTAAAGCAGGACACGATCATCGGCCTGATCTTTACTGCCTTCTTTGGACTTGGCCTTTTCATGGTTTCGATTTCGCCGCTTTCTGTCAGTGTCGAGACCATTACCATGGGCAATATTCTTGCGATCACACCCGAAGACACGCTGCAACTAGCTGTGATCGGCGTTGTTTCCTTCGCCGTCCTACTGGCCAAGTGGAAAGATTTGATGGTGACCTTCTTTGATGAAAGCCATGCGCGAAGCATCGGTTTGCGACCTGATTTGCTAAAGCTGACCTTCTTTACGCTGCTTTCGGCATCTTGCGTTGCAGCCCTGCAAACCGTCGGCGCCTTTTTGGTCATCGCAATGGTGGTGACGCCCGGAGCCACGGCTTATTTGCTTACAGACCGATTTCCGAGATTGCTTTTGCTTAGCGTCGCCATCGGCGCCACAACCAGCTTTTTTGGCGCATATCTAAGCTTTTTTCTGGATGGGGCCACCGGCGGGTTGATCGTCACACTTCAGACTCTGATCTTCCTTGTTGCCTTCGTTTGGGCACCAAAGCACGGCTATCTTGCGGCACGAAGGCGCATTGCTGCTGCACTGAGGCAATCATGATCGACAGCCTTCTTCTGCCGTTTCAGTTCGCATTCATGAACAAGGCCTTCTTGGTCATGGCGCTACTTGCAATTCCAACCAGCCTCCTGTCCTGTTTTCTGGTGCTAAAGGGCTGGTCCTTGATGGGCGACGCTATCAGCCACGCCGTTCTTCCGGGCGTCGTGATCGCTTATCTCGCTGGAATCCCTTTGATCATTGGTGCCTTTGCCGCTGGGATGGTTTGCGCGGTTGGTACGGGCTTCCTTTCCGGAAACAGCAGAGTCAAAGAGGACACGGTGATGGGGATCGTGTTCTCGGGGATGTTTGGCTTCGGGATGGTGCTATACACAAAAATCCGAACAGAGGTTCATCTGGATCACATACTTTTTGGCAATATGCTTGGGGTCAAAGATGCCGATTTGATGGTTGCAGCAACCATCGCCGTCTTTGTCGGTTTCATTATTCTTGCCAAGCGCAAGGACTTCCTCGTGCAGGCTTTTGATCCAATTCAGGCAAAAGCGGTCGGACTCCCTGTTGGTCGGCTACATTATGGTTTGCTAGCCCTTATCTCTCTAACCATCGTTGGCACATTGTCGGCCGTGGGAATTATCCTCTCCATCGGATTGCTTATCGCGCCTGGCGCTATTGCCTTCTTGTTGACACGCAGGTTTGGTCAGATGCTTCCTGTGGCCATTTTCGTGACGTGGTTGGCCTCGATCGTCGGAATCTACCTAAGTTTCTTTATTGACTCCGCCCCTGCTCCGACGATCATAGTCGTTTTGACGGTCATCTTTATTGCTGCTTTTGTCCTACGGAACTGGCGCATAAAACAAATCGCTTAAACGGGCTGTGCCAAGTCTTTCAGGATAGGGCAGTCTGGACGACTATCGCCGGCACAGCAGTCTATCAAATGCGCTAGCGTCGACCGCATCGACTGAAGTTGTGCAATCTTTTCATCAATGGCGCGCAGGTGGTCTTCGGTCACGGATTTGACCTGTGCACTCGCACGGTTTTCGTCCTCGTAAAGCGCCAACAGCGTTCGGCAATCTTCTATGGTAAAGCCCAGGGTCCTTGCCCGACCGATGAACGCAAGTTTATGCAAGTCTTTCTCTCGAAAGCTGCGATATCCATTTTCTGAACGAAGCGGAGAGATAAGACCGATCTCTTCGTAATAGCGAATGGTCTTAGCGGGCAGACTGGACCGTTGCGAAACTTCCTTGATGTTCACGAGGTCTGTTCCTTCATCGCGGGCGCTATACGACGAAGCCGTAACGCATTTGACAATACAAAGACGGACGACAGCGCCATCGCGCCAGCCGCCAGCATTGGAGAAAGTAATATTCCAAATTTGGGAAAGAGCAGGCCCGCGGCAACAGGAATTAGTGCAACATTGTAGCCAAAAGCCCAAACGAGGTTTTGTGCTATGTTCGACATGGTATGACGCGAGACGGTGAAGGCGTTTACCACGCCCCGAAGATCGCCCGACATAAGGACCACGTCGGCGCTTTCAATGGCAACATCCGTTCCTGTTCCGATGGCAATACCAACATCTGCGTGCGCCAAGGCGGGCGCATCGTTGATCCCGTCACCTACGAATGCAACTTTCCCCTGACTGCGGAGTCTATCTAAGGCCTCTACTTTGCCTCCTGGCAAAACGCCGGCAATGACATGATCAACACCGACTTCCTTTGCGATCACCTCAGCCGTCTCTTGCTTGTCTCCGGTTATCATCACAACCTGTAGCCCCAATCCACGAAGTGCAGAAATCGCATCGCGGCTGGATGGTTTTACCGGGTCTGATACCCCAAAGACGGCTGTGACTTTACCATCTACTGCAGCAAAGAGAGCGGTTCTGCCATGCAGTGCAAAAGAGCGCTCGGATTCGGCCAAGTCGGCAAAGTCGATGCCTTCTCTTGCCATCATTCGGTCCGCCCCAACAACTACGACTGCGTCGCCAACTTTAGCGCGCACGCCATGCCCAGCCACAGCTGTAAACTCTGTCACCGGCTTTAAGGAAACTCCGTCGTCCACAGCTGCACGATGAATGGCCGCAGCAACAGGGTGCTCTGATCGCGCCTCGACGGACCCGACCAGTGCAAGAACATCCTTTCGAGAGAATCCTTTGGCCAGTGCTAAATCTGTCAGCTCCGGACGGCCTTGGGTGACAGTTCCTGTCTTGTCCAAGGCGACGACTGCGATAGAGCCAAGGGATTGCAGAGCATCCCCTTTTCTAAAGAGAACACCGATTTCAGCCGCGCGACCTGTCCCAACCATAATAGATGTCGGGGTTGCCAATCCCATGGCACATGGGCAGGCAATGATCAGCACGGAAACACCGGCAACAAGGGCGTAGGTCAGAGACGGCTCTGGCCCGAAGATCAGCCAGACAGCCACGGTAACAGCCGCCGCAGCCATCACTGCGGGCACGAACCAAAGCGTAATTCGATCAACCATTCCTTGAATGGGCAGCTTTGCTCCTTGGGCCGTTTCGACCATCTGAATGATTTGAGACAAGACTGTGTCTCGCCCAACCTTGGTGGCCCTGAATGTCAGACTGCCACCGCCATTTACGGTTCCTCCGGTAACTGTGCTGCCAACAGTTTTTGCTGCCGGAATTGGTTCTCCGGTAATCATGCTCTCATCGACATGGCTTTCGCCTTCGATGACATCACCATCGACTGGAATGCGTTCGCCAGGCCGAACCAAGACGCTATCACCAACCTGTAGATCTTCGATTGCCACCTCAACGGCTTCGGCGTTCCGGATGATACGAGCTGTGCGAACCTGAAGGCCGAGAAGCTTTTGAATCGCGGCACCAGTCCGTCCTTTCGCTCGGGCCTCCAGCCAGCGTCCGACAAGGATCAGGACGACGATGACAGCAGCGGCTTCGAAATAAACAGCCCGAACATCATCGGGTAGAAGATCCGGAGCGAAGGTTGCAATGACAGAATACGTGTAGGCCGACCCTGTTCCCAAAGCGACAAGACTGTTCATGTCGGGCGCAGCCTTAAGCAGAGCGGGAATCCCCTTTTCAAAGAACTGCCTGCCAGGGCCAAGCAGGACGATGGTCGTCAAAAGCCATTGGACCGACCAACTCGTGTGATGGCCAATCGTTTCGGCAATGAACATGTGAAAGGCCGGAATCACGTGACCTCCCATCTCAACAATAAAGACGGGGAGCGCCAGTGTTGCTGCGAACAGTGCCTTCTTCCGAAGATCTTGCGCCTCGGCATCCTTGCGTGCTGAACGATCTAATGTCGCATGCATTTGTGCCGGATGCGCTGGATAACCAATATCGGCGCTTGCTTTCAGCAGGTCCTGAACAGAAACAGCGCCTTCCAGGTAGGTAACACGCGCTGTTTCCGCAGCAAGATTTACGTTCACTTCCAGAACGCCCGGCACTGCGGCCAAGGCGTGATCCACGCGACCAACACAAGATGCGCACGACATGGATTCGATGTTTAGCGTCACAGTCGACGTTCGCGCTGGATAGCCCAAATTTGCGAGCGTTTCGGCGGCTGTGGCTATTAGGTCTGCACGATCTGTCCTAAACTGAGCCGTTTCTGATGCCAGATTAACAGATACGTCAGAGAGCCCGTCAATTGCCGTCAGGCCCTTGCTTACCCGACCGACGCATGAGGCGCAGGTCATCCCTTCCACCGAAAGGCTGATAGGTGTGATCTTGTGCAAGTCGGCCTCCAAAATTGCCGTCTTTATTCAGATTAATCATTCCATCTACTGGAGGGTCAAGGTGTGGCCGCGCTGCTGTGCGACTTTATCGCAGTAAACTGCTGGGGCTTGACCTTCTAGCAGCTGGAACCCCTATCTATCATTTGTATCAAACGGAAAGGATTAACTGTTATGAAGTTCTCGGTACCCGATATGAGCTGCGGTCACTGCACGAGTGCGATAGAAAAGTCGATCAAGGCTGCCGACGGTTCGGCCAAGGTTGAATGTGATTTGGCAACGCGGACCGTTTCAATTGATAGCCAATTGCCGGCTTCGTCTTTGGCTGATGCGATGAAAAAGGCGGGATATGAAAGCGTTCTTGCTTAAGTTAGCACAACTTTGAGTTAAAGCTTATCACGTTGGCATTTGCTGGCCATCATGGGCGTGCGTTATGATGTGGCTTAGGGCAGTAGGCCCGGAACCTTTCAGAGACACGTGCGGTGCCAGGGGAGCACGTGGGGTGGATGGGGGGTTCCTTGTGGGTTGGGAATCCCCCATTCCCGCATTCATTGTTACTTTGCTCAATCGGTCAGCCTAAAGCCCACCCATCTTGCAGATAATTGCCCATTCTTCGGGTGACACCGGTTGTACGGATAAACGGGTATTGTTGACCAAGACCATGTTTTCAAGGCCGGGTGTGACTTTGCATGTGTCCAGACTGACAGGGCACTTCAATTCTTCTACCGCGCGTATTGTCACGCAGTCCCACTTGGGATCGTCAGTGGTACTGTCCGGAGCGGATAGCTTGATGACATCCACAATGCCAACCATCTCTTTTCCAATATTCGAATGATAGAAAAAGCCGCGATCACCAATTTTCATGGCGCGCATGTTGTTGCGCGCCTGATAATTGCGGACTCCCGTCCATTCTTCGCCCAAATCGCCCTTTTGCACCTGCTGTGTCCAGCTCCAAGCGTCTGGTTCGGACTTAAAAAGCCAAAAGTTCATCCTATGACCTTCTTCCATTCACGGATGTCGACGCTTTGGAACAGCCCGGCTTTCGCGTATGGGTCTGCCTCTGCCCAAGCTTGGGCTGCCTCTCGGCTTTCGACCGACAGCACCACAAGGCTGCCGCACATGCCACCCTCGTCCGATAAGAATGGTCCTGCCATCTCGACCACACCGCTGTCTTCAATATGTTTCAGATGAGCGGGCCGGTTTTCAGTCCGAATGTTGAGATGGTTCGGTTTATCAATGCAGATCAGGGCAAAGCGCATTCTATTCTTCCTTCAAGGGGCGTGACATCAGGGCGTGGATCGCGTTCGCAACGGATATCTGGCCTTGGGTGACACCGGCAACCATTGTTGTAATCGGCAGGAGTGACTCGATTTCCGTATTTCGGACATGGTTTAACACAGCAAGCGCGGTAGCAACTCCTTCCACGGTCACATTTGTGTCTGTGGCTTGGCCCTTGCCCAGTGCGAACCCGTGGCGGAAATTGCGCGACTGATCAGAGGTACAAGTCAATACCAGATCTCCGAAGCCTGAAAGGCCCATGAGTGTATCTGGCCGAGCCCCTCTCACGGTCGCAAAACGGCTAAGTTCTGCAAACCCTCGCGTCATGACTGCAGCGCGCGCGCTGTCACCCAAACCGGCGCCCATGACGATCCCCGCCGCAATAGCGATGACATTCTTTAGAGCGCCACCAAGTTCCGCACCGACGAAGTCTGTCGTGCGATAAAGTCTCAAATTGGTGGTCGAGAGTGATTTTTGCAGCTTTAGTGCAGCCTCTTCGTTTGAACAGGCCAGGGTCAAAGCAGTGGGCAGTCCTTTGGCAATATCAGTGGCAAAACTTGGGCCAGTCAGAATAGCCGCCTTCGAGTCTGGACAGCGTTCTGCAAGAAGCGTTGCAGGGCCCTGAAGGGAGGTTAAATCCAAACCTTTGCAGCAGGCGACCAGTGACTTATCGACGAGGCTGACCGAAATACTTCTTAAAAACTGCGATAGACTTTGCATCGGCATCGCAAACAATACTGTGTCTGCATTCAAAGCAGTGTCTAGGTCCGCGACAACTCTGGTATTCTCCGGCAGTTCAATTCCTGGCAGTCGCGCGCTCTCGCGGTTCTCCGCCAGAGAGCCGGCATCGCGAGCCCAGAGTGTTACCGACCGTTCCTTTCCAATTGATACTGCCAAAGCGGTACCGAAGGCCCCGGCGCCCAGAACAGTTATACTCATGCTTTCGCTCCTTTCTTTCCGGAGCCGATCAAAGCGGGCGCCGAATCGTCCAAAGGCCACCGTGGGCGCGCAGAGAGGTCCATCCCGTCGCGTTGCCCCAGTCGAAATCTTTCTATTCCGGCAAAAGCGATCATTGCGGCATTATCGGTGCAAAGTCGAAGTGGAGGGGCAGAGAAAATCAGTCCAAATTCGTTGCAAACAGTCTCTAACTTGGCACGAATTGCCATATTGGCCGCAACTCCACCGGCGAGGGCAAAAGCTGGCGTTGCGGGAAGTTCCTGCAGATAGCTGACAATGGCCCGGCGAGTTTTCTCGGCCAACACGTCTGCAACAGAAGTTTGAAACCCTGCACAAAGGTCGCGCCGGTCTTGTCGAGTTAAGCCGTTCTGTTGTAAGATCAGTTGATCTCGAGCGCGAAGGACAGCCGTTTTCAGGCCAGAAAAAGAGAGGTCGCAACCCGGCCTGTCCAAAAGAGGACGTGGCAGCAGAAAACGAGCCGGGTCGCCGCCACTAGCCTCGGCCTCAACATGCGGGCCGCCCGGTTGGGCAAGGCCAAGCATCTTTGCGACTTTATCAAATGCCTCTCCGGGAGCGTCGTCTATCGTCCCGCCAAGCCGTTTGAACTCTTCCGGGCCGCGCACGACCAAGAACTGGCAGTGCCCCCCTGAGACCAAAAGCATCAGATAAGGAAATGTGAGCCTATCTGAAAGTCGCGGGGTAAGCGCATGGCCCGCAAGATGGTTAATACCGACAAGCGGCAATCCAGCTGCTAACGCAAGTCCCTTGGCCAACATCACCCCGGACAGAACGCCCCCGATGAGTCCAGGGCCGGCGGTTACGGCGATCCCATCTAACTGACCAATCCGCAATTTCGCTTCTGATAAGGCCCGCTCGACACAGTCATCCAACCTTTCGGCGTGGGCACGGGCTGCGATTTCAGGAACAACACCCCCAAAAGCAGCGTGCAGACTTGTTTGACCTTCGACAACATTTGAGAGAATCTCTGTCCGTTCCCCAGCACGAACAATCGCGGCAGCGGTATCATCGCAGCTGGATTCAATTCCTAGAAAGGTCAGTGGTGTTGTCATCATCTGCCATTGTGCCAAGGATAGATGGGAGGTAACACCGCTTGTATGCCCCTGCAATCCCGAGCGATACCTGTTATCATTACCCGACCCGAGCCGCAGGCGAACCGCTTCGCGCAAGAAATTCGGCGAGACCTCGGAAACAAAGCCATTCCAATTATCTCGCCACTGCTTCAGTTGAGATTCTCGGGAAATCAGCCCCCTGACCACAGATTTGGCGCCCTAGTGCTTACTTCAGAGATGGGCGCTCAATCCGCGCTACGTTTGAGAGAAGAGGGCGTCATCATTCCAGATTTGGCCTATTGTGTGGGTGATAGAACAGCGCAAGTGGCGCGCCAAAACGGGTTCTTGCCCGTTTCTGCGAGCGGTGATGCACGGGATCTGGTTAGCTTGCTGCTAGAACATAGGAAAGACGCTCCATTTCTGCATTTGCATGGTCAAGAAGCGCGGGGGGATATTGTTGGCAAGCTTACAGCCCAAAATGTTGAAGCGATTGGTCTGGTAACTTACTTCCAAGAGCCACTTTGCCTGACGGAAGAGGCAAAGTTTACTCTTTCAAAGGATGGCGAAGTCTTCGTGCCACTATTCTCGCCGCGGACCGCAAGAATTTGGGCACAGGAAATCTCCAAGTTCAAGGTGCTGGCCAATCTTAGCCATTTTGCGTTAAGTCCAGCCGTTGCAGAGGAACTTAAGGGTCTGGAACCCGTTCATTTAGAGATTGCAGATAATCCAACGCAGGAGAGCATCCGCCACATGATGTCTCAGGCATTGAACTGCGCTTGAACCCTCTTTGCATCGAGGGGTAGGGTTGGATGAGAGATCCCTTTTGGGTCGCGATGCATGGGAAGGACAAAATGGCCAAAACCAGCCGACCGAAAAATCAAGAAGAAAATCCGGTAGTCGCGTCGGAAGAGGCAAAAGAGGTCGTTGCGGCTGTTGATAAGTCCGTTGACCCAATAATCATGGAAGAACCTTTGAAAGATTCCTCGGCAGGTATGACCAATGATGCTGGGGCGTTTGCCGAAGAACTGGTAGCTGAAAACGAAGAGTTATCTGACGAGGCCATTGCATCTGATGATGTCGTCAAAGACAGTCCGCCGGACGCGCCCCCTGAAGCGCGTCATGTCGGTTCAGACTCAAGAAACCACAGGTCTGGTGGGGGATTTGTCGGACTGCTTTTCGGAGGGTTGGTTGCTGCAGCGATAGGGTATGGCACCGCGACCTACTTCCCGATCCAATCGAAGCCCGATTCCCCTACGGAACTGGCAGAGCTTAGAGCGACTGTGGATTCGCAGGCCAATTCCATTCGAAATTTCGAAGGCTCAGCGAAAAAGATTGAAGACCTTGAGCAAAGATTGGCTGCAGTCGAGGATGTTGAACCTGTCTCCACCACCACAGTTGATCTTGGCCCGATTGAATCTGCCTTGGCATCATTAGAGACACGATTGGCAGCCATAGAATCCTTGCCAGCGGGTGAAGTCGGTCAGTCGACCGCCACCGTGGCAGCGGCTTTAGACTCTATGAAAGCAGAAATCGAGGCACTCAAAGGTCAAGGTGAATCCGCCGCGGCTACAATTGCCGCCGCTGCTGCTGAAGCAGAGGCTCGTCTAGCTGAGGCTGAAGCGCAGGCTGTTGCCTTGAAAGCAGAAGCCGAGGCAACAGCAAAAAAGGCACTTCATATCGCCGCTCTTGGGCGGATCTCTGCATCACTTGAGGCAGGTGGGCCATACGAGGGTGCCCTTGGTGATTTGGACGGTCTTTCTATCCCAGAAACCTTGACCACGATGGCTTCGACAGGTGTGCCGACTTTACAAGCTCTAATGGATGCCTTTCCAGAATCGGCGCGAACTGCACTCGAAGTTTCTCGTCGCGCGACGATGGGAGAGGGCCTGACGGACCGCATCTCATCCTTCCTTGAAACAGCGACCGGTGCGCGCTCGCTTTCTCCGCGGGAGGGGAGCGACCCCGATGCAATATTGTCTCGTGCTGAGGCTGCGGTAGGCGCAGGCAATCTGGAAACCGCTTTGACCGAGATCGGTGCACTGCCGCCAGAAGGTCAGGAAGCCATGTCGCAATGGACGTCAATGGCACAGTCGCGGCTTGATGTTCTGGCCGCATTCGAAACGCTCTCGGCGTCAATTTCGGAATAAGGGGGCTTTTATGCTTTGGTCGCTTCTGAAAGTCGTCCTCTTTATTCTGTCTGTGGCAGCGTTGTCTTACGGTGCGGGCATTCTGCTGGACACCGATGGTGGGCTCCGCATTTCCTTTGCCGACTGGGAATTCACGCTTGGTCCATTGATGGCCGTTATTGCGGCTTTGACCCTGTTGATCGGGCTTTGGTTATTGTTGCGGATCATTGGTCTGATTGTCGCAATTTTGCGCTTCTTGAACGGTGATGAAACGGCAGTTTCGCGATATTTTGACCGGAATCGAGAGAGGAAAGGCTATCAAGCTTTGAGTGAAGGGCTTTTGGCCTTGGCAGCTGGCGAGGATCGTTTGGCCCTAAGCCGGGCGCAAAAGGCCGAAAAGTATTTGGCCAAACCTGAACTGACGACACTTCTGGTGGCACAAGCTGCAGAAAAGATCGGTGACGGAAAACGGGCGACGGAGGCCTACAAACAGCTTCTTGGTGACGAAAAGACACGGTTCGTCGGAATCCGTGGATTGCTTAAGCAGAAGATCGAAGAGGGCGACACGGAGACGGCGTTGAAATTGGCCGAAAAGGCTTTCGCAATGAAACCTCGCCACGCCGAAACACAAGACCTGCTTCTAAAGCTTCAGGCTGAACAAGCCGATTGGAAGGGCGCGCGGGCGACATTAGGCGCAAAGCTGAAAGCTGGCGCACTTCCCCGCGACATCTATCGGCGACGCGACGCGGTTCTTGCCCTACAGGAGGCGAAGACAGTGTTTGATGAGACAGCCAGCATTGAAGCACGCGAGGCTGCAATTGAGGCAAACAGATTGTCGCCGGATCTCATTCCAGCGGCGGCGATGGCGGCCCGCGGACTTATCACAAAAGGTAATAAGAAAGAGGCCACGCGCATATTGAAGAAGGCTTGGTCCGCCATGCCTCATCCCGATCTTGCTGCAGCGTTTGCGGAAATAGAGCCAGAAGAGACGCCTACCGAACGACTGAAGCGCTTCCGCCTGTTGACATCAATTCAACCAGACAACGAGCAAACCCGTCTTTTGCTGGCAGAACTTCAGGTTGCTGCTGAAGACTTCCCATCGGCGCGCAAAGCGTTGGGATCTATAGCCACGGATCATCCAACCCAACGATCACTGGCGATCATGGCAGCAATTGAGCGCGGGGAGGGCCAAGACGATGCAGTTGTGCGCGGCTGGCTTACGCGCGCACTGACGGCCCCCAGAGGACCGCAGTGGTGTTGCGACAAATGTCAGGCGATTCATGCGCAATGGTCGCCGATCTGTGACAATTGCGGAGGGTTTGACACGTTGTCATGGCGTGAACCGCCTGAGACATCGGGTCCAAGCGCAACTGGCACAGAGCTTCTGCCACTGATCGTCGGTTCTCAAGACGTCTCCAGCCCACCCGATGCAGCTGATTTTGGGCCCGAAGACGCCGTCGTTGACGCAGAACTCTCAGATGATGGAAAGAATTCAAATTAGGGCTACACACCGGCTTTGAGGGGTGCTAAGAGCGCCGCACCTTAGCCGGTGTAGCTCAGCTGGTAGAGCACGTCATTCGTAATGATGGGGTCGGGGGTTCGAGTCCCTTCACCGGCACCACTTTCCGCAAAACTTGCGTTGGAGTGGCCCTAGCAACCATGCTGGGGAACTGTCGGTTGAGGGATCGTGACATTTTGTCCGGCCACTTTCGGATCAGTTCGGTCTAACGTCCATTTCGGGCAAAAAGAGATTCATTCTCCGATTTCAACCCTATGCGAAAATCATAGTTTGGAGATTGATTTGACAGTCGAACCACATGACCACGGTGACACGAGTATCTGGCTGGCTCTAATGACAGCTACTGGATTGGCGGCCGCTTTGGTTGATGAATATCTGGTTGGCTCAGGGGCGATTACATTAGTGGGGCTAATCTCAGCCTATGGCGCGGGCGCAATTCCTCCTGCCATTTCAGCATTGAAAGCGCTGTTCAGCAAAGGCGAATTGGATATTGATCTCTTGATGGTAGTCGCTGCAGTAGCGGCTGCCCTGGTTGGCGCGCCAGTCGAAGGTGCCGTGCTCTTGGCTTTGTTTTCGATCTCTGGTGCGCTGGAACATCGTGCGATGGGAAAAGCGCGAAAAGCGGTCGAGGCGCTTATGCAACTCCGTCCCTCAGTAGCCGAACTCATTGACAAAAATGGGACCAGAACTGTGCCCGTGTCGGACTTAAAGCCAGGAGATCAAGTTATCCTTCGTCCAGGAGCGCGGGTTCCAGTCGATGGTCTGGTGCGAGAGGGTGAAGGTAGCATGGATGAAAGCACCATCACAGGCGAGAGTATGCCGGTCAGCAAAGCACCCGGTGCGGCGCTACATGAGGCTACGGTGAATCTGAATGCCGTGCTCATTATGGAGGTTAGACGGCGTCTTGAGGAAAGCACGGTCTCACAAATGGTGAAACTTGTCACCGAAGCCCAAGCGATGAAAGCGCCTTCAGAACAATTCAGCGCATGGTTCGGGCAGCGTTACACTTGGGCTGTCCTGATAGGGTCTGTTTTGGCCTATTTCGGCTTCCTTCTATATGACTATTCTCATGAACTTGCATTGTATCGAGCCGCAACCTTGCTTGTCGCGGCAAGCCCCTGTGCAATCGTCATATCGGTTCCAGCAGCGATTTTAAGTGCGCTTTCAGCTTCCGCCCGAGGGGGTGTCTTGTTCAAGGGCGGCGCCGCGTTGGAACGACTCGCGGAAACCCGGATATTTGCATTTGATAAAACCGGCACGCTTACAACAGGCAAGGCCGTCGTGACCGGTGTCCTCGCTCTGCACGGCTCGGCTGACGAATTACTGGCAATTGCGTCTGGGCTGGAAAAATTCTCAGAACACCCAATCGCATCGGCAATAGTTTCAGAAGCAAAATCGAGAAGTTTGACAGAAGTTGTTGTTGAACAAGTTGTGTCTACAGCCTCTGTTGGCATCGCCGGCCGAGCAGGTGAAAGATCGGTGTGGGCGGGAAATCCGCGTATAGCACTTTTGCGCGGTGCAAATGTCGGTGACTTGCGACTACGGGACGTTCAGGCAAGCGCCCAGACCCTGGTTTACGTTGGCGAAGATGAGCGACTTTTGGGCGTGATAACTGTTGCGGATGAGCCGCGTGATACGTCTGCCCGCGGGATAAGAGCACTTCGTTCAGCCGGCATTGAACGAGTAGTCATGATGACGGGCGACAGGCGCCCACTGGCCGAACTTGTCGCCAAGGAGATGAACATTTCCGAAGTTCACGCGGATCTTCTGCCCGCCGACAAGGTCCAACTTGTCGATGAGTTGGCAAATTCAGCTCCAACGGCCTTTGTGGGGGATGGCGTCAACGACGCCGCGGCACTGGCTCGCGCGGACGTGGGGATCGCCATGGGTGTAGCGGGGAGTGAAGTAGCGCTTCAGGCTGCAGATGTTGCACTGCTATCCGAAGACATGCAGCGTCTGGCCGAGGCGCACAGGCTTGCCCGTCGCACAAAGGCAGTGATCAGGCAAAATCTCGGCTTCGCTCTGACTGCAATGATTGCCTTGGTTACAGCAGGTGCGTTTTTCGAACTGCCATTGCCTTTGGCTGTTATCGGACACGAAGGCGGCACTCTGCTCGTTGTGCTCAACAGTCTACGACTCTTGTGGGATCCAATCCGAGCATCTTAACGGAAAAGGGCGACCCAAAGGCCGCCCTTTTCAAATCATTCGGCCGCCGCGAGAGACGGAGGCTTTCGGCCCGAAGCCACCGCGTCAAGACGATCACGAAGTCCGCGTTGCTCAGCATCAAGTAGTGCAATTCGCTCGGCCAAGACCTCGGCAGGCGGGCTTTCTGGCTCGGCCTCCTTCTTCCCAATGAAGCGGCCAAAGATCCAAACCAACGCGCGGCTCAGGTCGTCCATGATCAAATAGAAGGATGGGACAACCACAAGACTAAGTACGGTTGAAACAATGATACCACCAGTCACGGCGATTGCCATTGGGGCCCGGAATGTACCGCCTTCGCCAACGCCCAAGGCCGACGGCAACATACCAGCAGACATTGCAATCGAGGTCATGACGATCGGTCTTGCCCGTTTGTGGCCTGCTTCAACTATTGCCTGCACACGAGACATACCGCGTGCCCGCATTTCGATCGCAAAATCGACAAGCAGAATTGCGTTCTTTGTCACAATTCCCATCAGCATCAAGAGCCCAATCATGACTGGCATCGACAAGGGATTGTTTGTCATGATCAACGCCGCTGCCACGCCACCGATAGCCAATGGGAGCGAAAAGAGGATGGTGAAAGGTTGAATGATCGAGCGGAAAAGCAGGATCAACACGGTAAGAACGAGCAACAGGCCCATGATCATGGCGTTAACAAAGCTTGATACCAATTCGACTTGAATTTCTGCATCGCCGCCCGGTTTGACCTGTACAGAAGGTGGCAGGTCAAGTGTGGCGATGATTTCATCGAAGCGGTTCGTTGCCAGATCGAGTGGAACCCCTACGGGCAGGTCCGCGCCCACCGTTGCCACGCGCTGCCGATTTAAACGCTTAACTGTTGCGGGGCCCTGTGAAATCGTAAGATCAGCTACGACCGACAAAGGCACTGCCGCACCCGAAGCTGTCGGGACCTTCAGGGCAGCAATCCGCGACAGATTTTCGCGCGTGGCATCGTCCAGCCGTACGCGAACGGGAATCAATCGGTTGTCGATTGAAAGCTTGGCCAAGGCAGCATCAGAATCTCCGATCGTTGCCACGCGAACAACAGAAGCAATGGCGGCAGTGGTGACGCCCAGTCGCGCTGCTTCTTCCGTACGGGGTTTGATCTGAATTTCAGGGCGGGGCAGAGAACTCTCTGTCGAGACGTTGATCAAGAGCGGTTTTTCCGCTTTTTCTTCTTCGCTCATAGCCCGTTCAATGATCGCGATAGCCGCGTTCAGATCATCTTCACTGGTCGACAGAATGTTATAAGAAACTGGTCTCCCGCCACCTCCGGGTCCGCCCAATTTGAACGCCAGAATATCTGGAATTGCCGACAGCCGTGCAAAGACTTCGGCTTCAATCTCGACCTGAGGACGTGTTCTGCCGTTTCCTTCGGGATGCGGGACCATCGGGCCAATAACAGGGATCTTTGCCGCAAGGTCCAAAAGCTTCTTTTCAAGCCCGTTGTCCAACCGATCGAGAACAACAACCATGTTGGCGCGCCTGATGTCCACATCACCCAATGGGGATGCGCCACCAATGACCAGAATATGGTCGATGCCGTCGATATCCGTGATTGCCTGCCGCATCGCCTCGGTCGTTCTGCTGGTATCTTCTAGAGTCGAGCCAGGGGGCAGTTCTACAGAGATCGCAAATCGGCTTTCATCATCTGGGGGAAACAGGTTACCCGGAACCTGAAGCATGAAATAGACCGAGATGATCGTCACGACTACAGCCGCGACAAGGGTCAGATAGTAGCCGGGGAACCGCCACTTCGTGAACGGAATGCGGGGTGATGCTGTCGTATGTTTGACGATCCACAGGTAGCCGCGCATGAACGGGCCTTCCTTGTGCTCATCTTCTTCCGCATCCTTTGCACGCATAAGATAGGCTGCCATCATTGGCGTGATCAGGCGCGCAACGAGCAATGAAAATAACACGGCGATTGCAACGGTTAATCCGAACTGTCGAAAATACTGGCCCGGAATGCCCGGCATAAAACTGACGGGCACAAAAACTGCAACAATGGTCATCGTTGTTGCGATAACTGCCAAACCGATTTCGTCGGCAGCCTCAATCGCCGCACGATATGGCGTTTTGCCCATCCGTATATGTCGTGCGATATTCTCGATTTCTACAATTGCATCATCGACAAGTATCCCCGTCGCCAATGTCAGCGCAAGAAAGCTGACGAGGTTCAGCGAGAACCCGATCATGTCCATGAACCAGAATGTAGGAACGGCGGACAGAGGCAATGCGACGGCCGAAATCAGCGTTGCACGCCAATTCTTAAGGAAGGCAAGCACCACCAAAACAGCGAGGATGGATCCTTCAACAAGGGTCGCCAGTGCCGCTTCGTAGTTGCCTTTCGTATAAAACACAGAGTCGTCGACAACTTCGATCTTTACGTCTGGGTTTGCAGCGCGGACCTGATCCAAAGCTGCAGTTGTGGTCTCCGCGACACTTACCTCTGACGCACCTTTTGCCCGATAAACCGAGAATACGACAAGTTGCTCACCCTCGACCGTCGAAAAAGAGCGCGGTTCTTCATATGTGTCGATGACCGTGCCCAAATCGGTCAAGCGGACCTTGGTGCCAGATGGAAGTGCGATCGACATTGCGGAAAGCTGCTCGACAGTACCTTGGTCGCCCAATGTGCGGATCGACTGTTCGCCACCGCCTAATTCGCTCCGACCCGAGCCGATATCGACGTTGGTTGCCCGGATTTGCTGGCTGACGGCCGCCGCGGTAATGCCATAGCTTCCAAGACGAACGGGATCCAGTTCTACCCTGATCTCACGATCGGCTCCGCCGTAGCGGTCAACTCGTCCAATTCCGGGGCGTCCCTGCAACGCCCGGGTCACCGTGTCATCGACGAACCATGAAAGCTCCTCCAACGTCATTTCCGGGTCGGAGACGGCAAAGGAAAGAATGGCCTGTCCCTCGACCTCTACCCTGCTTACGATCGGAGCTTCGACGTCTGCCGGTAGCTCGCCGCGAACGCGATCAATGGCATCCTTAACGTCCTGGACTGCACGGTCGGTTGTGATTTCCATCCGAAACTCGATGGCGGTAGTGGATACCCCATCGTTAACGGTTGAACTTACGTTCTTTACGCCAGTCAGGCCGGCAACTGCATCCTCGATCTCTTTGGTGATTTGCGCCTCAAGTTCGGAAGGCGCCGCGCCGGGCTGTGCTACTGTTACGGCAACAATAGGAACATCGATATTCGGAAAACGCGTGATGGGCAGGGCATTAAAGCTTTGCCAGCCCAACACCATCAAGAGAACGAACGCCAAGAGTGGCGCTACTGGATTTCGAATAGACCAAGCTGAGAAATTCATAAATCAAATCCTTAGTTCGACGCGATAACCGGATTGATCCGGTCTCCGTCTCGGACAAATGCCCCGGCCTTGGTCACCACTTGGTCCCCTGCCTTCAGTCCATCGGTGATCTCAACCCACCCCTTCTCCCGAATACCCAACTTCACAGGGATGCGGCTGACTTCACCATCGGTTACTTTCATGACCGTTGAACCATCTGCTGTTGCACCAACAGCGGTCACAGGCACGGCAAGCGTTTCGCGTTCGGCCACAAGAATTTCTGCATCGACAAACATGCCTGAACGAACACGATGAGACTCATCGACCGCGATGCGCGCCCGCCCGAGACGGGTGTTGGCATCAATTGTCGGTTCAATCAGGCGGATGGAACCCGATAGGATATCGGCTGTGCCAACCATGCGAAGTTCCGCTTTCTGGCCAACAGCAAGGCGCATCAGATCTACCTCTGCGACATCTGCTTTCAATTCCAGTGCGCCGTCCCTGATCAAGGAAAACATCGGTGCGCCAGCAGCTGATGCTACGGAACCGATGACGGCATTTCTGGCCGTAATTTCTCCAGCCACAGGTGCTTTGACCTCGGTCCTGCTCAACTGAAGTTCGACATTCGCAAGTTGAGCCTCGACCAAAGCCAACTGAGCCCGCGCAGCCTCAAGAGACTGCGTTGCTACTGTCACTCTTGCTGTTGCAGAGACTGCATTCGCATTGGCAGAGTCGGCTGCGGCTTGGGACGCCGAGCCTTGCTCGCGCAGTTTGGATGTTCTTTCAGAAACACGCTGGGCTTCTTCTGCAGAAGACTTGGCTTCAAGCATCTGGGCTTCAGCCTGTGCTATCGTCGCTTTTGCCGAAGCAAGCGATGCGAAAAACTGGCTTTTCTGCAATTCCAAAGTCGTTTTCGACAAGATTGCTAGAACTTGATCCTTTTCAACTTTGTCGCCGACATCGACCAGAAGCTGTTCGATAGGCTGACCTTCGATCAGCGGTGCGACTTGGACCATTTCGACCGGCGATATCAAGCCAGTGGCAATCACCGTGTCGCGCATCAGGCGCGGTGCAATTGCCGTCACCGTAATTGATGGCAAGCTTTGTGCCTGAACAGAGGCGGTATCATTAGTGGGGGTTGCCGCCTCGGAAAATACCGGCTGGCCCAACGAAAGTGCGGCAAAAAAAATAGCGGGAACAAACAAAACAGAACGCATCAGGTCAGCCTTTCACGGCAAGCAGGGAAATATCTTCAAGGGTTCGGTCGATGGTGCGTAGCACCAACGTTTCAAGGTTTGCGAGCTCAGGTAAATTCGGCCGCTGCATCGCACAACTTTTGACCAGCATGACGATCAAACGGGCATGGGTAGACCAGAGCGAGTAGGCTTCATCGGTTCCACACTGCGTAATATGAGCGAAAACTCGGACAAGGTGGCCGATGATTTCATCTTCCATCTTGCACGCGACTTCACAGATCTCAGGTTTTCGCAATGAAGCCGCAGTGATTTCGGCCCAAAGCTGTCCTTCTGCGCGACAGCGGGCTTCTTCGATGCGAGCCGCGATCTTGCTGCGAAATGCAGCCAGAGGGTCGTCTTCTTCCAGGATCGCAGCAAAGTCCTGCTCCATCTCAACCATGTTTTGGGCAATTAGGGCGGAGACGATGGCTGCTTTGGACGGGAAATAGCGATAAAAGTTGCCAACACTCATGCCGGCCTTGCGCGCCAAGTCTTGCATTGAAGCGCCATCAAAACCCTTTTCAGAGAATGCGGCGCGAGCACTCTCTAGGATCTCTGCCGTTCTTTGATCGGCGAGCGGAATCTCTTTGGACTGGTTCATGGGGTCGATCTGAGAATGAACGTTCATTCATCAGTTGGGCGAACCGGTAAAAAGGTCAAGAGCAAAAACAGGTTTTCTCTAATGAAAAGGCCTGAAAATTGAAAAACCGGATCACAGATCCGGCTTTTCCTAGTGAGTGGTGGCGGGGGTCGTAGTGTCAATTGATCACTAAGGATATTGCCCAGACCCAGATCGCAGCCCCAGAAAAGACAGCTGGCAGCAACCACCAGCCGGCAAGAGAGCGCTTTTTATTGAGGGTTTGATGATCGACGGGCCGTGAGACACCAAATGAGGCATTCCAACTTATCTCTGCCTTGATAGAACTCATCGCTTCGCGCCCCGTCTTTCGACTGTCTGTAGAGTAATCCTACATTCCGCGTCACGGATGTCCGAACGCGCAGTAGGATGAAATCCTACTCCTAAAGAGATGTCGAATAGACAAAGGTCTGGTTAGGATTGAGCGTGCCCTATTCGGCCACTCGTCAGCAGAGTTTCGACAAAAGCCGAAGGAGCGACACTCGTTCGTCTTGTGTGAGCGGTTCCAGTGTTTTCACAGATACAGCAGATGCAGCGGCCCGAGTTTCCGAAAACAGTGTTTTCCCCGCTTCTGACAGACCCACGGTCAAGCGCCGTTTGTCCTCTGGATCAGGAGTAATCACCACCAAGCCTTGTCGAGAAAGTCGATCAACAACACCCTTGATGGTCGCTGCATCCATCGAGGTTTCGCGGCCAAGCTGATTCTGGGATTGAGGGCCTAGCTCACTTAGTCGCGCAAGAACGGCAAACTGTGTAGTTGTCACCTGTGGAATGGCATCTGAAAAGATTGCAAGATGCCGCTGCGTAACGCGCCGCAGGATGTAGCCGACTTGTTCGTCAAGTCGATATGGATCCGATTTTTCCATTCTTCCGAATTATCCGGATGAGGTCTGTGGCGCAAGTATGATGGCAGATGCATCTGAACCGTTGACAGAAAGTAAGCTTGAGCATCAAACTGATTTGTACACAAACAAAATCACCTATCGTTGGTGGTTCGTGGGAGGTGCCACATGAACGCCTTAGCGCGTCCTCACTCTATCGAGGAAGCAGTCTCGCTCATGGCCCAAACGCCCCATCTCCTGCTGGCGGGAGGCACAGACATATTCCCTAGAGCGGGGCGCGATCTGAGTGGGCCGATCTTGGATCTAACGACCATTCCTAACCTTCGAGGGATCAGGAATGAAGGCGGACTTCGAATTGGTGCCTGTACCACATGGACCGAACTTGCCGATGCAACACTGCCCTCTTCTTGTCGTGCTCTTCAGCAGGCAGCTCGTAAAATTGGCGGCAGGCAGATTCAGAACGTTGGGACAGTCGGTGGTAACCTCTGCAATGCATCCCCAGCTGCCGATGGTGTACCACCGCTTCTTGCGCTTGATGCGACCGTAGAACTTCATGGAGCTAAAGGGCCGCGCCTTTTGCCGTTGGCAGATTTCCTTCTAGGACCACATAAGACAAGCCGGAATCCCGAAGAAATCCTTACGGCGATCTGGCTGCCGGAGGCAGCACTGATTGGTCGTTCAACATTTCTGAAACTGGGTGCGAGGGCCTACCTTGTCATCTCGATTGCTATGGTAGCGGCCCGTGTCCATGTGCAGGAAGGCACAATACGGTCTGCTGCTCTCGCTGTCGGCTCTTGCACTGCATCTGCAATTCGACTTCGCAGTTTGGAAGAGGCATTGATTGGAAAAACACCCCAATTAGCTCTCGACCTTATGAGGTCAGTTCAAATCGGAGACGCATTGTCACCAATTTCCGACGTGCGCGCGACGGCCGAATATCGGCATTGGGCCGCAGCTGATCTGGTGCGTCGTGCAGTATCTGAGGTTTTGGCATGATCCGGTTCACTCTTAACGGCAAAGAGGTTACAACTACGGCGTCTCCAACGACGCGTTTAACCGACGTTCTCAGAGGCCCCCTGGGTTTGACAGGAACCAAGGTCGGTTGCGATGCAGGCGATTGCGGCGCCTGCACAATCCTGCTTGACGGAGCACAAGTCTGTGCCTGCCTGCTACCTCTTGCTAGGGTGGATGGACATTCTGTTGAGACTGTTGAGTCTTCAAATGCGGACCTCGAAAACCTAAAGAAGTCCTTCTTGGCTCATGGGGCCGCGCAATGCGGGATTTGTACACCCGGCATGTTGATGGCGGGCGTTGATCTTCTTCGGCGCAATCCCAACCCGACTGAAAGTGAAGCTAAGGACGCAATGGGCGGGGTGCTTTGTCGATGCACGGGCTATCGCAAAATCCTGTCTGCCGTTTGCGGGGCGCCCCCCCCGAAACACGAAGATACCTCGGGTGGCGTGGGTACTTTGATGCAACGGGTCGACGGCCTAGCAAAGATTTCCGGAGATTTGTTCGGTGCTGATCAAGCTCCCGATGGATCGTTGACCGTGGTTGCTATTCGGTCGCCGTATCACCACGCAGGCTTTGAAATTGGTGATCTTGCCAGTTTTTCGAAAAGACCGGGTGTAGCTGCTGTGTTTACGGCATCGGATATTCCTGGAGTGAACGCATTTGGAACAATACCTTCATTCGCAGATCAGCCTGCGATAGCAATTGACCATGTTAGGTTCAGAGGCGAGTGCGTTGCACTTGTTGCGTTGGAACCTGGCGCATCGGTCGATATCGAGGGTTTTCCAGTCACTTGGTTTCCTCGTCCCGCCATGTTGGAGCCAAGTCAAGCAGAGGCAGAAAACGCTCCGCTCATTCACCAAAATCGTCCGGGAAACCGCCTGATCGAAGGAAAGGTTATCAAGGGCGATAGTTCTGGCGCGATGGCATCGGCTGCTTTGGTGATCGATGGAGAGATGGAAACGTCCTTCGTTGAGCATGCCTATATCGAACCTGAAGCGGGTTCTGCTTGGATGGATGGAGACACGTTGGTCATTCGTGCCTGCACGCAAGCGCCATTTATGGACCGCGATGAAACGGCACAGATTCTTGGTCTTTCGCCGGACAAAGTAAGGATCATTCCCACAGCTGTCGGCGGTGGCTTTGGTTCGAAACTGGACGTCAGTCTTCAACCGCTTATTGGGCTCGTCACGTTGCGTACCGGCCGCCCCAGCCGAATGGTCTATTCAAGAACTGAAAGCATGACATCGACGACCAAGCGGCATCCTGCAGAAATGCGGGGACGCATCGGAGTAGATGCGGATGGCCGAATATTGGCGGTAGAATTTGAAGGGCGCTTTAACACCGGTGCCTATTCCAGCTGGGGTCCAACGGTGGCAAATCGTGTCCCCGTACATGTTTCTGGGCCGTATCTGACGCCAAACATTTCCGCGCGTGCGCGTGCGATCCACACACATGGACCAGTTTCAGGTGCATTTCGTGGCTTCGGCGTACCTCAGGCCGCTCTGTGGCAGGAAACAATTTACGACAAGTTGGCCGATAGGCTCGGTATTGATCGGTTAGAGTTCCGCATTAGAAACGCCCTGCGCGACGGCGATGCGACGGCTACTGGTCAAGTGCTGGAAGGCGCAGGGATCGAGGCCTGTCTGACGGCACTCCGCCCGCATTGGCTCCGTGCCCATTCGGAATTGGTGCCTGGTCGTGGCATTGGTGTCGCGTCTTGTTGGTACGGTTGCGGCAATACGTCTTTGCCCAACCCTTCGACTATGCGTATCGGGATCTCTCGCGAAGGGCGTGTTGTGCTCCATCAGGGGGCGATGGATATTGGGCAAGGCTCGAATACCGTAATGACCCAGATCGCCGCAGAGGCTCTAGGTTTGCCGGCTGATAAGTTTGACCTTATCGGAGCAGATACCGCCTTAACCCCAGATGGTGGGAAGACGTCCGCCAGCAGGCAGACATTTGTGTCAGGAAATGCGGCAAGACTTACTGCAGAAATGCTGCGGGCTTCGATCTTGCGCGTTTCGAATGCCGGACAGGCGGCACGTTTGATACTGGAGGGCGCGACACTTTCTGTGGAAGACAACGGTCACGTTCACTGCATTGACCTGTCTATGCACCGGCCGGATCAATTTGGTTATGTCTTTACCGCCGAAGAGACATACGACCCTCCTACGACGGGGCTTGATACGAATGGCCAAGGGAAACCCTACGCACAGTACGGGTATGGCGCCCAGATGGTCGAACTTGAAGTTGACCAAGCTTTGGGAACTGTGAAGCTTCTGAAAATCACGGCCGCACATGACGTCGGTCGCGCTATCAATCCGCAGCTGGTTTCGGGGCAGATCGAGGGGGGGGTGGCCCAAGGAATTGGTCTGGCTTTGATGGAAGAGTACATACCTGGGCGAACCGAAAACTTGCACGATTACCTGATTCCAACCTTCGGTGATGTGCCACCGATTGAAAGCCTTATAATCGAAGTGCCGGATCCAGAGGGCCCGTTTGGCGCCAAAGGTTTGGGTGAACATGTCCTCATTCCAACGGCCCCGGCAATCTTGAATGCAATACGTCACGCAACTGGTGCCGAAATTGACAGGGTTCCCGCTTTGCCACACCGGGTGTTGTCGGCCATGAGGGCAAAACAATGACTGATGAGGTGCGCGCCCGTTCGGAAGACAAGATCCGTTGCGATGCATGTCCGGTCATGTGCTATATTGCCCCCGGCCAAACCGGGGCTTGCGACCGATACGCCAACGACGCGGGTAGAATTGTAAGAACCGATCCTGTCGTAATGTTGTCCCACGCACTTGAAAATGGGTCGCGGATCGTTCCGTTTGCTGTCCGAGATTGGGATGGAGATCCCTTTCCGCAGGACACTTTCATAACCGGAATCGGTTCCGGGACAACCTATCCCGACTATAAACCTGCTCCGTTCATCGTGTCATCGAACGTCGAAGGCGCTGATATGGTAACGGTAGTCACAGAGGCGATTTTTTCCTACTGCGGTGTGAAGGTTAAGATTGATACAGACCGCTTTCTTGGCCCCGAAGGTGCGACTGTTCGCGCGCAGGGGGAGCCAATAGGCCACGTGACGACCGCCGAGTACGGGAGCCAAATGTTGTCCCTCGGCGGCGTACATCACCTGACTGGCGGTTCAAAGCCAGAGGGTCGGCTGACCTGCTCCTCATTGCTTTCCCTCTGTAACGGCGAAGCCGTGGAAGTTACGATCGACGGCGGGTCGACCGTTGTCGTTCAGGCTGGTCAGGCGCCGATTGTCGATGGCAAGCCAGAGCGGCGTATGCGTGTCGGATGTGGTTCGGCCACGATTGGCATGTTTGCCAGCCAATGGGTTGGCCTCGTCGACGAGGTTGTTGTCGTGGATGACCACATCACGGGCGTTGTCAGCGAACATCAAGCTGGAAAGGTTTTGGACTGGCAGCCTACCGGGATCCGTATCAAAGGTCACCGATCAACGCCGGGCCGATACTTCCGTGTGTCCGAGCCAGGTCTTGGCTGGGGAGGGACAAAGCTTACAAATCCGCTGGAAATCCTCGGCGAATGGAACCCAAAGAAGGGCGCTAGGCCGGGTCTACGGCTTTTGATGGTGTCTACGACGGGCGAAGAATTTGCTTATTTTGAATTGGATGAGAACCTCTGTCCTCAGGAAAAGCCTCTGCCTGAACAATTGAGGCAATCAGTTTCCCTTATTGATGAAAACTGCGAACCCTCGCTGTGCACAGTGCTATTCATGGGTGGCGCTGGCGGTAGTCTTAGAGCCGGCGTGACCCAAAACCCGGTGCGATTGACGCGATCTGTCCAAACCCGCGGGACGCGGCTTACAAGCGGAGGTGCAGAAGTCTATGTTTGGCCTGGTGGGGGCATCACCTTCATGGTTGATGTGACAAAGCTCCCCAAGGGTGCGTTTGGTTACGTGCCGACTCCTGCTCTGGTCGCCCCGTTGGAGTTCACGCTTCCGGTAGCCGACTATCTTGCCATGGGCGGCCACGGTGACGAAATTCGCGGACTTGACGTAGTGCGCGATAAGGGAGGTGAGTATCCTACGTCAGCACGCATAGAGCCTTGGCCCGTGCGATGACTGAACTTCGCCCACTCGAAAGGACGGATATGTGGCAGGCCCAGATTGCACGCCTGAAAGATGGGCGGCTACACCTGCATCACGGACCTATCGACATCATCCTTCAAGCTTGGGGCAGGGCTGATGCTGTCGCTGAAGCAGAAGACTGCGCTATCAGGCGGTTTTCGTCGATTTTGGCAGAGCTAAGCGCCGAGTTGCCGTCGCTCCGCTCGGAAAACAAGATTGTTTTTGGCCCGGTGGCTCGAGCGATGGCTTCGGCAGTTGCGCCTTTCAGGCCTGACTTCATAACACCAATGGCAGCGGTGGCAGGTGCAGTCGCTGATTGGGTGCTTGGCGATTTTCGACGTGATGGAATTGATCGTGCATATGTAAATAACGGTGGGGATATAGCTCTCCACCTTTCTTCAGGTCACACATTTCGCTGTGCGATTGCAGGACAAACGGGTGCATCGGGGAATGTCACAATCGTGGCAGACAGCCCGGTTCGCGGTGTCGCCACTTCTGGCTGGGCTGGAAGAAGTTGGTCTCTTGGAATTGCAGATTCAGTCACTGTACTTGCCAAATCAGCAGCTGAGGCCGATGCGGCGGCAACAATGATCGCGAATGCTGTCGATTTGCCTGAATGTCTGGCAATCGAGCGTCGGCCCGCATGTGATATGCAAATTGACAGCGATCTTGGACAAAGACTGGTAACGGTCGCAGTTCCAACATTGTCCTTCAAGGAAAAGGCCTTGGCTTTGGATCGCGGCCTGAGGGCTGCTGAAACTTATCTTAAGCTCGGCCTGATTGAAGGTGCCGCTCTTTTCCTTCAGGGTGAAAGCCGTATCACCCAAGGACTTGCTTTGGTTCACTAAGGGGAAACCAATGACTGACTTTACCGTCCGCAAGATCGTGGTTCAAATCGAAGAGATTTTCCATGAAGGCGGCCCCGTTGTGTCGCCAGCGCCAGTCCGCGGCGCAATCTACGCGATCTGTGCTAACCCATTCGCTGGTCGTTATGAGCCTGACCTGCAACCCGCGATGGACAAGCTTAAGCCACTTGCACTTCAATTGACCGACCGACTTGTTGCCGCCTTGGGCGGACGAGACGGAATTGATGCGTACGGCAAAGGCGCGATCGTCGGTGAAAACGGTGAAGCCGAGCACGGAGCGATCTGGCATGTCTCGGGCGGCTACGGGATGCGTGAACGTCTTGGCGAATGCCGTGCCATCGTCCCTTCGGCGATGAAGGTCGGCGGTTTGGGTACAACGCTCGACATTCCACTTGGCCATTTGAACGCAGCCTATGTGCGGTCCCGATTTGATGTGATTACGGTAGCCTGTGAAGACGGACCCAGAGCGAACGAGGTTCTATTTGCCCTTGCAATGGCAAGGGGCGGGCGCGTTCACAGCCGGATGGGTGGCCTTGAACTTGATCAGGTCAAAGGTCTGGACGGGCTGCGCTGATGGCAAATTGCGGCGCATCTTCCTTGAAGGAACTGCGCCAGCCTGCTGAAAGGCTTTGCTTTCAACTTGCCCTCTTGCTTTTGCTGCCCTCTGCGGCTTTTTCCTGTGCGCTACCTCCAAGCGTCATCCTGACCTTGCCGACCGGTTATTACATTTTGGGTGGTGCCTTAACGGTTTTGCTGACCGCCGTGATGGGCGCTTCACTTTCGAAATTGCCTGAAATGCGCGCTGTCACTTTGGCAGAACGTGCTATCTGGGTTCCAGTCACCGTTGCTTCCTACATTTCGTTTCTAGCCTTCATCGCGCTGTTGCTGATCGGGTTTTTCGGCGCGCGCGACCCTATGCACAACCTTCTGACCCTGGTCTTTTGGACGGTGATCTGGGTGGCCGTTCCTTTAGCCTCTATGATCTTTGGCAATCTTTGGCGCTCCATCAATCCTTGGACTGCGCCAGTCCGCCTAACCCGCACAGCATTTGGGCGCACCAATTCAATCGGCTTGCACCGATTTGGGCATTGGCCCGCCGTGATTGGATTTGCCGGATTTTCATGGTTCCAGATGGTGTCTCTGTCGCCAGATGATCCCTTTGTTCTGGCAGTAGTGCTAAGTATCTATTGGGCTTTAATTCTTGTTTTGGGTGTCCTTGAAGGCGAGGAGTTCTTGGCCCAAGGCGAGTTTCTTACAGTGTTTATGACCTATCTGGCGAAGGTTTCGCCATTTTGGCTTGAACTCAATGGAACTCGAGCTTCATTGCGCCTCGGATGGCCGGGGACGCAGGTGCTTTCACTTCCTGCGCTTACGATCTCGGCAATGGCCTTCGTGACGATCGCCTTGGCTTCGCTGACGTTTGATGGTTTGAAAGACACCTTCTGGTGGCAGGGTCTTATCGGTGAAAATCCGCTGGAGCCGACGGGACGATCGGCGGTGGTCGTTGAAAACACGACCGGCCTCTTTGTTGTTTGGGTTCTGACCTGCTTCAGCATCTACCTCGTTCATCTGATGGGATCATGGTTGGCAGGTGGTAACCTGAAAGCTGGCCCGGTTATGCTGTCTTTTCTGGCGATTGCGGCTGGCTATCACGCAGCACATTACCTGATCACCTTGCTTACGACCGGTCAGTACACATTGGCCGCTTTGAATGACCCCTTGTTCCGGGGCGACAGCGTCTTGGGCCTGCCTGCACTCTACGTCTCTTTTGGATTTCTAAGTGACCAGCGCCTAATGACCCTGATTTACGCTGCCCAATTCTTCACCATTCTCGGCGCGCATGTTCTGGCAGTTTTCCTGTCCTTACGGCTGGTTGGCAGAAATCTTCCAATTGCCGCACATCTTCCCATGACGGTTTTGATGGTTGCCTATACGGTCTTGGGTCTGTGGCTGCTTTCAACAGCCCGAAGCGGGTAGAAAAACGTGGACTTTTTGTTTGTATACCTACAATCTTGACTCAGGAGGCGCCTCAAAGAAGCGCCTCGCAACAGTGGAGAGACAGATGACGACCAATTTGACTGGCTTTGCGCCGTCCCGGCGCAGTCTTCTCAAGGCGGCCGGTGCGGGTCTTGTGACCAGCGCCTTTGCCGCCCCGGTCTGGGCGCAATCCGCCCCGATCAAGCTTGGCTTTCAATTGCACCGTACCGGAATTGGTGCGGCCTATGGCCGTTGGTACGAACGTACGGCACAGGCAGCGCTCAAAGCCGTGAATGAGGCCGGCGGCATTAACGGTCGCCCGGTCGAAATTGTGTTCGAAGATGATGGCACGGACCCCAAGCGCGGCGCCGAGGTGGTCGAAAAGCTGACAAGCCAGCATGGCTGCGACCTGATTTTTGGACCGCTCTTTTCACACGTTGTCATTGGGTCTGCCCCTCGCGCTGGTGAACTGAAGGTGCCTTATCTTGTTTGCTCAGAAGGCTATCACGTCGCATCGGGTATGCTGAACCGTTGGACCATGCAGCCCGGCATCACTGATGTTCGTGCGCAGGTATCGTCGATGGCACCTTGGGTGCTGGGTAATCTTGGGAAAAAGGTCACCATGGTGTTCCCGGACTATGCCTTCGGCCATGATCACCGCGACTTCTTTACAGCCGCCGTTCAGGCAAATGGTGGCGAAGTCATTGCCCAGATCGCCATTCCGCCAACGGAAACCAGTTTCACCCGCTATCTTCCTCAAATTCCGGCCGATACGGAAGTTCTCTATCACGTCATGGTTGGCCCGGCCGTTCTGACCTTTGTCAAGGAATTGGGCGAATTCTACGGTTCTGGCACACGCCCTGAAATCTTTGGTTTTATCGACTCTCTTGAAGCAGTCGATACCGCCTCACCGGGCCTTGAGTTCCTAGAAGGCACCCATTTCTGGGAAGGTCACTGCCGGGTAAAGCAGGCCGATGCATCCGAAGCTGAAACCGCCTATCGCGCGGCTGTTGGCGTTGATGACAATGGCGCCAGCACCAGCGACGCGAAAGATGTGGCGACCTACGCCCATATGTTCAGTGTCTGGGAAACCTTGCATGTCATCAAAGCCGGAATGGAAGCTGCGGGTTACCAAGGCACTGGCGACCGACAGAAATTTGTCGAGGCTGTTGAGGCCATGACCGATATGCCAGCAAGCCTTGCACATGTGCAGGGTGACAAGAAGTTCAACGGCAAGACCCACCAAGTCTTCGGGCATCAGTTTATCTCAAAGATCGAGGGTGGCAAGCTGACGAAGGTTCACACCACAAGCCTTGAAGACGGCATGTACGAGGACGCGGTGGATTATACCGCCCAATCGTTCTGATCTGAAACCCGGGGCGCGACAATTGTCGCGCCCTATTTATGTGCGGATCTCAGCTTGGCCTTTGGACCCTTTCTTCTTCTTGCCTTGCTTGAAGGCACCACTATGGCGGCCGTGCTGGCATTAACTGCTGTTGGCCTTTCTTTGGTCTTCGGTGTTATGCGCGTTGTCAACGTTGCACATGGAGAGTTCTTCATGCTGGGCGCTGTTGTGGCCTGGTTCGTGACGTATCACCTTCCTGTGCCCCCCGCAGTCGCCTGGATGGCCGCTCTTTTAATCGCACCATTGATCGTTGGGGTGTTGGCCGCAGTGGCTGACATGACAATCCTCAAGCGTTTGAAATACGATCCGGAAGCGACAATCGTTGCCACGATTGGCCTTCTTTACATTCTGCAACAGGCCGCATTGACCTTTTACGGCCCCGATGCACGACCCGTGCCCGCTCCTTTCAACTGGCGTATTCAGCTGCCTTGGTTCGGCTATTCAGGCTACAAGCTTTTTGTCGTTGCAGCTGCGGCGCTAATCCTTCTGGGGGTCTGGCTTTTTATGACCCGAACAAAGGCCGGCTTGATCATGCGGGCGACACAAATTGACAGCGAAACTGCCCGCGCTTTCGGGATCAATGTGGATGTGGTTTACGCTGGTACATTTGGTCTTGGGGCCGCTCTTGCCGCGATGGCGGCGGTACTGATCGTTCCGATCCAGCAGGCCCATTACCTTATGGGGCACGACCCGCTTCTTCTGTCCTTTATCGTCGTGATCATTGGCGGACTTGGTTCGATTAGGGGTACGGTGATTGCCGCTTTGCTGATTGGCCTTTCAGACGGCGTCATCTCAATGTTTTATGCACCGACACTGGCAAAAATCATCGCTACCCTACTTGTCGCTATGATTCTGGTTTTCCGCCCGCAAGGCTTGTTCGGAGCCAAAGCATGACGGAAACCAAAAAGATCTGGCTCTCCCATCTTGCCGTGTTGGTCGTTCTTTTCGCGGCTCAGTATATCCTTCCTCAATACCATACTACGAACCTTGCTCGGATCATGGTCATGGCGGTTTACGCTATGGGGTATAACATTGCCTTCGGCTACACGGGGCTTCTCTCGCTTGGCCATGCCCTGTTCTTTGCCCTCGGGATGTATGGAATGGGTCTGCCCATTTGGCAGTTGGAATGGTTGCCAGTTCCTGCCCTCATCTTTGGTTTGGTAGCGGGGGGCGTCGGCGCGGGTGCAGTCGGGCTTTTGGCACTTCGAACGACCGGTGTCAGTTTCATGATCGTAACGCTCATGTTCGCACAGGCTGGTTACCTGACTCTTCTCTATTTGAACACCTGGACCGGAGGGGATGAGGGCTTCGTAGTGGAACGCGCCTACCGGATGATTGGTGGGATAGATCTGGCCGCCGATGGCCCGCGTTTTATGGTGGCCCTTGGGCTTTACGGAACGGGAATGGCGCTTTGCATTTGGCTGGTCCGGTCACCGTTTGGACGGGTCATGGTTGCCATGCGTGAAAACGAAGAGCGGAGCCGGATGCTTGGTTACGATCCTTTTCGTGTAAAACTGTTGGCACTGGTAATTTCTGGTTTCTATGCCGGCTTGGCCGGAGCGGCCTATGGCATGCTCTTTGGCTATGTGGGTGCGACCTTTGCCACGATCCAATATTCAATTCTGCCAATGCTTTATGTGCTTATGGGCGGGGCGGGAACCGTACTTGGGCCGCTTCTGGGCGCCGCTTTGATGTTTTACCTCATCGACATCGCATCTGGCTTCACCGACGCGTGGCTCTTTCTCGTGGGTGTCTCTTTGGTGGCGCTAATCCTTTTTGCGCCAAAAGGGCTCTTAGGCACAATTCGGGAACGGGGGATCAAATGGCTGCCTTGATGGAGACCACTTCCCTGAGCCGCCATTTCGGTGGCCTTCGGGCCGTGGATGAGGTGAATTTCAGTCTCGAACACGGCGAAATCCATGCTCTGATCGGACCGAATGGTGCAGGAAAGACAACCTTTGTCAGTCTGCTCTCAGGGCGCGTACCGGTGCAATCCGGAACGATCACGCTTGCAGGCGAAGATATTACTTCTCTTCCCGCCCATCAGCGGGTGAAGAAGGGCATCGCCTACACCTTCCAGATTACGTCGATTTACCCAAAACTCTCGGTCTTCGACAACGTGGCCTTGGCGGTTCAATCTGCCGGTACTCGTCCTTTGCGCCAAGCGGCTATCGCGGCACTGAAACGTGTCAATCTTGGTGAATTGGAAGCCGAGCTTGCCGGCAATCTTTCATACGGGCACCAAAGGCTGCTTGAGGTGGCGATGGGTTTGGCTTTGCAGCCACGAGTTTTGATTCTGGATGAGCCGACGCAGGGTCTCGCCTCGGGTGAAATCGAAGGCTTCAAGAGATTGGTCCGCAGTCTCGTCCCTACGACGACCATTCTCTTAATCGAACATAATATGGATGTTGTGATGGATTTGGCCAATCGGATCACCGTTTTGAACTTCGGTCAGGTTTTGGCGACAGGAACGCCAGCTGAAATTCGCGCCAATCCAGCGGTTCAAGACGCCTACCTAGGTGGGCACAATGATTGAAATCACTTCCCTTACTGCGGGCTATGGCCCCGTAACCGTTTTGCGGGATCTCAACTTCACCGCACAGCCGGGTCAAATCACCTGTATCATGGGCCGAAATGGGGCGGGCAAGACGACATTGATGAAGACCATTATGGGTCTGGTTCCTGCGAGCAAAGGCAGTATCCGGCTAGATGGCATGGAGCTGACAAATTTGCCGGCTCATCAGGTTCCCCTCCGGGGCGTCGCCTATGTTCCTCAAGGTCGGCGCCTTTTCGGACCCCTGACGGTCGGTGAAAATTTGGCTGTCGGTCTGAACACCCGAAAGCGCGGAACGGACACTCGCAATTTCGTGCTTGAGCTCTTTCCACGTCTGCGTGAGCGGCTTGATCAAGTTTCCAGCACCCTCTCCGGGGGAGAGCAGCAAATGTTGGCCATTGCGAGGGCGCTGTGCCTCGAGCCTCAGGTTTTGCTTTTGGATGAGCCGACCGAGGGTTTACAGCCGTCTATGATCGCCTTGATCCGCGAAACCGTACTCAAACTGCGTGAGAGCGGGATGGCCACCATTCTGGTCGAGCAGCGTGTCGACGCGGTTCTGAAAATGGCGGACCGGGTCGCTTTCATGGCGCACGGCCGGGTGGAGGCGCATCGCGATGTGTCGACCTTGACCGCTCATTCCGAAGAATTTCAGCAGTTTGTGGGGGTCTGAATGTCGGGTCTTGTGGCCGGGGTGGATGTAGGCGGCACATTTACCGACTTGGTAATCTTTGATCCGAAAAGCGGTGGGGTCAAACTTGCGAAAGTTCCCACCAGTCTACCCAATCAAGCCTCAGGTGTTTTGAATGCTTTCGAGACCGCGGGGGCAGATCTTTCGCAAATTGATCTCATCGTTCATGGAACGACGACGACAACGAACGCTGTGCTAGAGCGTGCACTGTCCAAGACGGGTCTCATTACGACAATGGGCTTCCGTGATGTGTTCGAACTTGGTCGGCGGACCCGTCCCCACGCCTATGGCATGCACGGAACATTCACTCCAATCGTCCCGCGTGATCTGCGACTTGAGGTTTCGGAGCGCATGGATGCGCGCGGTAATGTCATCACGCCACTTGACGAAGACGACGTCGAAAAAGCGGCTCTAACATTGCGTGAAATGGGCTGTGAAAGCCTTGTGATCCACTTTCTGCATGCCTACGCAAACCCAGATCATGAAATAAGGGCAGCCTCTGCTGCGGCACGGGTTTGGCCCAACAATCATATCACTATGGGGCACGCTCTTCTTTCCGAAAGTCGGGAATATGAGCGTGGGGTGACGGCGGCAGTGAATGCCAGCGTCCAGCCGTTACTGGAACGTTATGTGGCTCGGCTTGCCGATCAACTAAAGGCCAAGGGGTATGCCAGTGAACTGCTGGTGATGAATGGCAACGGGGGCATGGTTTCGGCAAAGTCAGTGTCGAAAGAGGCAGTGAAAACCGTCATGTCTGGGCCCGCATCTGGCGTGATGGCCGCTGTTGCAACGGGTCGCCGCGCAGGGATGGCCAATCTGTTGACCTATGACATGGGGGGCACGTCGACCGATGTGGCGATGATCAAAGACGGTCGCGCTCCCGTGTCCAACGAGATTGAAGTCGAATACGCGATGCCCATCCATGTGCCGATGGTGGATGTCCGGACCGTGGGCGCGGGTGGCGGTTCGATCGCGCGCGTCGATGCGAGCGGTATCCTGCGTGTTGGACCTGAAAGCGCTGGCTCGACGCCGGGACCAATCTGTTATGGGCGCGGCGGAACGCGGGTGACCATCTCTGATGCCAATTTGATTCTTGGTCGCTTGCCTGCAGAAAGGTTTGGACAAGCGGCCGCCGCGGCGCGTCAGGCAATGGAAGATCAGGTTGCACGCCCACTTGGACTAAGTATCGAGCAAGCTGCCGAGGCCGTTTTGCGTATCGCAAATACCCATATGGCAGGGGCAATACGCATGGTTTCCATCTCGATGGGTGCCGATCCTCGCGATTTCGCGCTTTTCGCCTTTGGCGGCGCAGGTCCACTTCACGCTGTTTCGCTTGCCGCAGAACTGGCCGTTCCCAAAGTCCTGATCCCTGCGCGTCCAGGAATTACAAACGCCTTGGGTTGTGTGGTTGCTGACCTAAGGCAAGACTTTGTTCGTACCCTTAACCTCCCTCTTGATACGGCTGATATTGGGGCTGTTCATTCGATTTTGGCCGAGCAAGAAAGTGAAGGTCGGAGTCTCATCGGTCAGGAAAAGATCGCGTTGACGGGTATCCGTGCAGAATATTCGGCGGATATGCAGTTTGTGGGCCAGACACACCTGTTAAGGGTCACCCTTCCGGGACCTGCGCCAAGCAGGGAAGAAATGCAGAAACTGTTTGAAGAGGCTTATCATAAGCGTTTTCGTGTTGCCTTACCATCTATCCGGGCCAACCTTGTGAATCTGAATACCTCGGTCATTGGCACCCGACCGGAAATGGATCTATCGGCATTGATAGATGTCGACGCACGCCACGCTGAGGCAAATCCCAAAGCCTATCGTCGTGTCTGGTTCGGGGAATGGGTCGATACGCCAGTTTATTGGCGCGATCACCTTCCGCTTACCCTTACACTTACCGGGCCTGCGATTATCGAACAGATGGATACAACAATCATCATTGATCCAGGATGTTCCGTCAGTTCGGATCAAGACGGAAATTTGATTGTCGAGGTGCTGCATGGCCATTGAGCTGGACCCGATTACCCTTGCAGTCATTCAGGCTGGTCTACAGCAAGTTTGTGACGAAATGGACCTGACCTTTTCTCGGGCTGCGTTTTCGCCAGTGATTGCGGAAGCAGATGATCGTTCAGATGGAATTTACTCGGCCGCCGATGGCAGCCTGATTGCCCAAGGGTCAAAAGGACTGCCCGTCTTCGTTGGCGTGATGCAATTCTCCACGCGCACGCTGATCCAAAGAATTTCCAACGGTGAAACCGCTGCTCCAGAGCCGGGCGACATTTACATTGTGAACGACCCCTATTTGGGGGGCACACATTTGATGGACGTCCGCTTCGCAATGCCGGTGTGGCGTGAAGGCAAGATATTTTGTTGGCTTTCAAACACGGGACATTGGCCAGACACCGGGGGCGCGGTGCCGGGCGGTTTCTCTGCAAGCGCAATCAGCGCCGAACAGGAAGGCTTGCGCCTGCCGCCGGTGAAACTGTTCAAAAAGGGTATCCTAGATACGGAAATTTGGCAGATCATCTGTTCAAACATTCGGGTCAGCGAACAGCGGATCGGCGACGTTCAAGCGCAGGCTTCGGCGCTTTTGGTTGGGGCCGAGCGTTTGGCGGGGCTGATGGACCGCTATGGCGATTGCACTGTGGAACAGGCGATCGCACGGATGCGCGATCTGGCGGCCCGCCAGATGCGCGCAATGATCGACCTGATCCCCGATGGCAGCTATTCTTCTGAAGCAATTGTGGACAGTGATGGTGTCGTCAACGAGCCGCTAAAAATTGCTTTGGCCGTGACGAAAAGGGCAGGCGAGCTGTTCTTCGACTTTTCGAATTCGTCACCACCCTGCATGGGTCCGATGAACTCGGTTCGCGCAACGACCTATTCTTCGGTTTACCTCGCAATGCGTCACATTTTTCCTGATGTCCCGATCAGCGCTGGAGCGTTCGACCCGCTTTCGATCAGAGGTATCGAGGGCACCTTCCTTGATGCCGCTTATCCTCGCCCAGTCTCCGGATGTGCAGCCGAGGTCAGTCAAAGGATCGCCGAGGCGGTCTTTGCCGCCTTGATTCAGGCTTTGCCTGATCGCGTTACAGCTTCGCCCGCGGGCACAAGCGGCAATTTTGGTCTTGGCGGTCATGATCCGGTGACGGGCGCGAGTTATGTGATGTACCAGATTTCGGGCGGTGGGTATGGCGGCTTTGTCGGAGGTGATGGAATTGCCAACGGATGTTCGACCATAGGTATCTCCAAGGCACCGCCTGTCGAGATTATGGAACAAAAGTTCCCTGTGCTTTATCGGCGATATGCGCTTCATGAAGGGTCTGGCGGGGCCGGGAAATTTCGTGGAGGCTTTGGGCTTGATTACGAAATCGAGCTTCTTAGGGGGACGGCGCGCGCAAGTTTTGTGATGGACCACGGTCGGAGCGGGCCGCAGGGCGCTTTAGGCGGCAGTGACGGTGCGGTAAATCGTGTCGAAGTCATGCGAGGCGGGGAGACTTGGGTTCCGCCGCATCTTTCAAAAGCACAGGATGTCGTCTTGTCGCCGGGGGATCGTGTCAGGGTTCGAACACCTGGGGGTGGCGGGTATGGCGACCCGTCAGAGCGAGATCCATCACTTGTCGCAGAAGATGTTCGCTTGGGCAGATACAGTCCACAACAGGCGAAAGAACTTTGGAACTGGCAAGATTAGTGACGAATTTAGCCGATCAATCCAGAAAAGACGCGCTTTCACCAAGCGACCTCAGACAAATCTTTTGCCCCTGCGCCAAACTGCTTTGACTTCCAGTTCTGACGATAAGTGAACGCAGTCAGCGCGGGCATCGGTCGTGAACCGGCCTAAGTCCGATCGTCCAACAACATCTGCAGGATTGCGGGTCGCCATGGCAAGCGCTCGCTCCAAAGGCACGCCAACCTGGTCTACAAGCACTTGAATGGCGCGGGGCAGCGTCAGGTCGGCGCCTGCAAGGGTTCCATTTTCAAGTGTCAGTCTGCCTTCGCACCGCAAAATTCGGCGACCGCCAAGATCAAATGCATTTTGGTCGGTTCCTGCGGGTGCCATGGCGTCCGAGACCAAAAACACGCGCTCTGTCTTTGCGGCAAGCGCAAGAGCCATAACCTTCGGGTGAACATGGATCCCATCGGCAATCAACCCGCAGGCTATATCTGTGGTCAGGGCTGTTCCTGCCAGCCCCGGTTCTCGCCCTGCGATCTGGCTCATTGCGTTAAAGAGATGCGTTGCACAACTTGCACCGGCGTTGATGGCGTCAAGCGCCTGTTCGTGAGAGCAATCGCTATGGCCAAGACTGACAATGACACCCGCTGCACATAGCGTTTCGATTTGTTTGGTAGTCGTCGCCTCTGGTGCCAATGTAACCATCAGGCAAGGAAGAATTTGTGCCGCGCGACAAAGTCGCTCCAGATCTTCATCGGTCATAGATCGGATCAGGCTGGCTTCATGCGCGCCCTTTCTTCTTGGGTCCAGATGCGGACCTTCCAGGTGCAGTCCAAGAAATCCGGGCAAGTCTTTTGATGCGATCGCCGTGCCGATCAGCCTGCCCGTCGCCTCCGGGTTATCAGTAATGAGGGTTGGCAGCATCGAGGTCGCCCCCAAACGGGCATGGGCGTCGCAAATTGCAGCTAAATCTCGTTGCGTGGTCTGACCAGAAATCATCAATCCCGCGCCACCATTGACTTGCAGGTCAACCAAACCAGGCGCTAGAACCCCGCCCTCCAACCTTACCTCGGTCGCATTTGCGGGTACTTTATCGGCAATCCCTTCGATACGCTCTCCGTCAAGGATCAAAACGCCCGGCCTAATCGTCCAGCCATCAAAGATCTGCGCTCCGCTTAACGCTACTGGCATCCCGCTACCCTTTTACTGCTCGCGAAGTAACATGAACCCATTTTTCCCGGATACGTCTCAATTGGGTGAACCAAGGCGGTCTACCGCTTGCCTTACCAAATCTTGGGGCAAAGTGGTATTTCTTGGCAACAGTTAACGAAATCAACACAATCCGGGCAAATGCTCACGCAAAAGGCTAGATTTGGTATTCAAATAGCTGTATGCCTGTTTGAAATGCACCCCGAAAATGGGGGCAAATAACAATGCGGGACCAAAAAATGGCCCGCGATGAGGCGGAGTAGTAAAATGGTATCGGCGATTAACTTCGCCGTCCGCGATTCTGCGGGCGGACGTCAGCTTGGCACTATCGCAGGCGATGGTCAGGGCAACTTCATTCAGGTCGGCGCGGGCGACCATATCTCCCTAAATTTGTCCCCCTCCAGTGTGCTGGCTTACGAGCAGCAGGGGCGGGACCTTGTCATTCAATTGGCTGATGGTCGGGTCGTCGTGCTCGCGGGATACTTTGATGCCCCGGACGCCCAGCTATACCTCAGCGCAGACGGAACGATTGCCCCGGTTGACTTCACCGGTGATGGCTCTGGCGTTCTGACGGCTCAGTTCGGTCCGGTTCAAGGTTACGAAAAGTGGAGTCCGCTTGACGATCTGAAGTTCGACAACCCGGACCTGATTGTTGCTATGGGCGAAACCTCTGACGACCCAGCAACGATGGGTATGTTCGCTCCGGCTGCTCTGACGGGTCTTGGCGGTGCTGGTGCAATTGGCGCTGGTTTGCTTGGCGTTGGTTTGCTGGGCGGTGGTGGCAGCGGCGGCGGTGATGATACCGGTGGCGGCGGCGGTGGTGATACTGGCGGCGGTGGCGATACTGGCGGCGGTGGCGGTGGCGATACTGGCGGCGGCGGCGGTGGGAACGACACCATTGACGTGTCGGTGACCGAAGGCACCGAGAGCGTTGGGCACACTGAAAATCTAGAAGACTATCTTAACGGCGTGACCATCGGCGGCGAAGGCGATGTCGGGTCGACAATTTCAGTCTCGATTGATGGGCACACCCGGACAACAACTGTCGGGGATGGCGGTACTTGGTCGGTTACATTCCCTACCACCGAGATTGATGGCGGCGAGCGCAGCACTGATGTGACGGTAACGGCAACCAGCCCAACCGGTGCCACCACAACCGTCACCGAAACTCTGGTGCTTGATACGATCCCTAACCCGATTGATATCTCGCCCGTTACGGCAGACAATATCGTTTCAGGAACTGAGCTTACCTCCGGATTTGACATCGCCGGTGCCACGGCGGCCGGAGCGACCGTAACACTGACGATAGCCGGCGAAACCCACACCACGACGGCGGGTGCCGACGGAAGCTGGTCGATCCAATTTGGATCCGGCAGCATTGCAGCAGGCACATATGAAGCAACCGTCATTGCGTCCACCATTGACGCGGCTGGCAACGCTTCGTCGACAACGCGCACATTCAGTGTTGATACAGAGGTCAGCGTTTCCTTCGCTCCGTCGATGATCGAAGGTGATGACGTTGTGAACCTTGCCGAGTCCTCTGACGGTGTCACCATGACAGGCAGCGCAGATGCCGGAAGCACGGTCACTGTCACTTGGGGAAGCGCTACCGTGACAGCAACTGTCTCGGCCGATGGTTCCTGGACGGCTGAGTTCGCCGCAGGCTCTATTCCTGCCGACGGTACCACGACGGCAACGGTTACCGCGACGGATGCCGTTGGCAATACCAACAGCGCGACGCGGACCATCGTGGTCGACACCACACCAAATCCGATCAACATCTCGGCAGTAACTGCCGATAACACGGTTTCCCAGTCCGAATTCAATGCAGGCTTTGCAATTGGCGGCACAACGGCTGCTGGCGCAACGGTCACGCTTACGATCGGCGGGGCGACCCAGACTGTTGTCGCCGGTGCCGACGGCGCTTGGTCGATTAATTTCCCCGCAGGCAGCATTGCTGGCGGAACGTATGAGGCCACGGTAACGGCAAGCACAGTTGATGCGGCGGGTAACCCCTCTTCTTCAACACGGACGTTCCAAGTGGATACGGAAGTCACCGTAGCCTTTGCGCCTGACCCGATCGAAGGCGATAACATCGTCAATATGGCGGAAACCGCTGACGGTGTGACCATGAATGGCACATCGCAGGCCGGATCGACTGTCGCCGTTCAGTGGGGTGAAACCACTCTGAATGCGACGACAGATGCCGCAGGAAACTGGAGCGTGACCTTCCCTAGCAACACGATCCCGCTGGATGGCACGACCACTGCAACGGTTACGGCGACGGATGCCGTCGGCAATACCAGCAGCGCAACACGCACGATCACCGTTGACACTTTCACCAGTGTTTCGTTGAACCCTGCTGCCGGAAACGACGAGATTTCTGGGCTGGAGCGCACTGCCGGGGCCCAGATCACGGGCCATTCCGAAGTCCATGCCTTGATCAGCGTCGAGTTTGATGGCGTCACCCGCACGACGACGGCAGATGCCAGTGGCAACTGGACCGTAACCTATTCCAGCAGCGACATTCGTCCGGGCTTCTATGAAGCTGGGCTCCATGTCACCGCGACGGACCCGGCGGGGAATATTGCGACCGATGCCCGCATGGTCTTTGTTGACACCGAAACCTTCGTTTCGATCAATGCGGGCCAAGTCGGTGGAGATGATGTTGTCTCAGCCGCCGAGCGCAACTCGGGCATCACATTGACGGGCACCGCAGAACCGGGCGCGTCGGTTGAAGTGACCTTCGCTGGCACCATGCGTACTGTGACGGCCGACGGTTCGGGCCAGTGGAGCGCCAATTATTCCACCGCCGAAATTCCAGCCGGCACCTCGACACAATCGGTATCGGTGCGCGCGACAGATGTTCTGGGCAATACGGCAACGGCAACGCATACGGTGAATATCGACACCGAAGTTGTCCCGCTGACCCGTGAAAGTCTTGGTGCGGGGGCGGATGACGTCGTGAACGCGGCTGAGGCTTCCGGTGGCATTACCATCACGGGGACGGTGGAACCCGGTTCTTCGGTGCTGGTCCAGTTTGGTTCGGGCCAGCCGATCAGTGCAACGGTCGCCGCCAATGGAAGCTGGTCGATCAACATTCCTGAAGCCGACATTCCAATGGGGGAGACTTCGGCTTCCCTGACGGTCACGGCAACAGACCGTTATGGCAACAGCCGCACGCACAGCGAAGACATTGCTATCGACCGGGTCGTCCGCGACTTTGCTCCGGCAGAGGCCAATCTGGCAGGAGACGGCTATCTGAATGCCGAAGAGGCGGCGCAGGGACTGACGGTAACCGGGACGGCTGAACCTGGAGCGACGGTTGTTATCCGTATCGCGGGTGGAGGGTCGATGACCGTTACCTCCGATGCCTCAGGCCATTGGTCGACCGTCTTTACCGGATCGAACTTGCCACGCGGCGAATTGGAAACCACGGTCACTGTCACGGCCACAGACCGTGCCGGAAACGTGTCTACCTACAGCCAGCCTCTGGTGATCGACACTATCGCTCCAGGTGCGCCGGATGTGTTGCAGTTCACGCGGAACGCGGCGGGTCTGACCCGCATCGAAACCGACGAAATCACAGACAGCTACGATTTCACTCGGATTGATCAGAACGGAAACGCTTCGCATATCGAGGCGGTGCGAACAATCGACGAAGTGTTTGGCACCCAGAACGTCAGCTTCGGTTCGTTCTCGGGCGGCAGCTTCCATTCAACACCGGTACCAGACGGCAGCTATCTGGTTGTCAACACCACCGATGTTGCGGGCAACGAAAGCTCTACCCTGCTTGTCGTCAACAACACCAACGCGCCTGACGTCGACCTGTCGCGTCCCGGCTTGTCGGGCTTTGATCTCTCGGCGGTCGACCTGACCTTCGCACCGGATGCGGAGCTGACGATCACCGAAGCTCAAATCCTGTCCCTGACGGGCCCGGATCATACGCTGGTCGTCAAGGGCGGAGTGGATGACCGCGTCACCTTGGTTGACGCAACGTCGACCGGCACCACCCAAGAAATCGACGGCGAGCTTTACAACATCTACACCGTCGGCAGCTCGGGCGCGACCGTTCTGCTGGACGACGACATCACGGTCGTCTGACGGAGGGCCAAAGATGCCCAACCTACACAGCAAGTACTTCAGGTTCGGGGCCCTTTGTCCCGGCCTGATGGCGCTCTCTGTTACCCTCTTGGCAGCCTGCGTACCAGGTGCTGGCCAAGGTGTGACGAAAATGGGGTTTGGCCGGGGCGCAGCGCCGGCCGATCCGCCAACCGCGCAATTGAGCAGGCAGGGTGAGGTCACATCTTCCCTGATTGATGAGCTTCAATCGCGTCGTTCGATACTGGATCCGGCAGGTCCTTATGGTCAGGTTGCTTCGGCAGTGCTTGATGCTGGCGCAGGGGTTGCTGCTGCTGAATTGCGCGTCGCCCGACTTAAGGCCGAAGCAAAGTCGAAGAACTGGCTTCCAAAGATCGGGCCTGATGTTTCCTTGACCTCGTTGGGAACTCTGGCCGCCAGCATTCTGATTGATCAGGCTCTGTTCGATGGCGGTGCCCGAAAAGCCGAACGCGCCTATGCTGCCGCAGATGTCGAAGTCGCAGCCATCACGCTTGCGACGGAAACCAATAATCGGGTCTATGCAGGCCTAAAGCAGTACCTTGCCGCCCTCCGCGCAACGGATCAGGCCATGGTCTCAGAACGTTCGGTCTCCCGCCTGACTGAGTTTGAACGGATCATGCGCCTTCGCGTGGAGGGCGGTCTTTCTGACCGTTCCGAAGAGCGTGTGCTAAGCCAAAAGCTTGCCGAAATGCAGGCAATGGCCAGTGCCGACCGCCAGTCCGCAGCCAATGCGCGGGCAGAACTCGCTGCAATGACATCGCGCTCATTGGCAGGGATTTCGGGCCTTCAGGTTTTGCCGCAAGATCAGGGTGCACCAGAGCCTTTGGCCGTCATCAAGTCGCGTGGAGAGGGCCAACGCACCTTGGCTGAGGCCCAATTGGCCCGCGCTCAGCTTCTCCCGGGCGTCAATGCGACGGCGCGAGTAGGGGAAGACGGCGTTCATGGTGGCCTTGGGCTTTCCGGCGGCAACTTTGACTTTGGTTCGTCTGCAACGCGTGAGGCCATCGAAGCGACGCCCGATCTGGTCGATCGGCGCAATGCCCAAGCCGCCGAGGACGCCAACCGCCGCATCACAGCCCTTGCCAGCGAAATGCAGTCGCTGCAATCGCGCGAAGCACAGGGTGCCGAAGTGCTGCGGCAAACTGCGGCCAACCTTTCGATGTTCACCGAACAATACAAAGTCGGTCGTCGATCCCTTTTGGAACTGGTTCAGCAATATGAGTCCTTTGCACATGCAGAGAGGGATCAGGTAGCTCTGAAATACCTTTCAGCCGATCTTCGGTTGCAAATCGCCTTGGAGAGGGGGGCCCTGGTGGACGGGGCTAGGATGTGACGGACGATAGGGTCATCTCCTTTGACATGAATGCCAGCCGGGTGGCGCAAGCCAGCCCGGCTTCGGCGCGTCCTGCACCGGCCGCCCGCAAATCGCGCCCGCGCCACACCAACCGAGCAATGAACCGCGCTCAGCTGGCCTGTGTCTATGCTGGCGTACTAGGCGTTGAACTGTCGGTCGGCGATCTTCTTGAACATATCCAGATCGCCGCGGGTGCTGGCAAACTGGGCCTTGATGAGATTGCCTTCGCACTGAACGGCATGGCCCTGACGGCGCAGGTCGGCAAGCTGACCAAGCCCGCGCCCGATCATTGGCCCGCCTTGGCCGAAATGACTTCGGGCCATATCGTTCTGGTCTTGGTCCAGCACGAAGATACTTTTGAAATCTACGATCCCGGCGAAGCCGATTCCCGCGCTGAAATTCCGGCGGCAGAGTTCTTGAAGGTTTATGGCGGGCGTATCCTGCGTGCGCGCACCACAATGCGCGAGCTGGAAAGCCGTCATTCCGTTCAGGACACGCCACACTGGTTCTGGGGTGAATTCCGTAAGTATCGCCGTCAATTGTTCGAAGTGGCCGCAGGCTCACTGGTCGCCAACCTCTTGGCCGTGGCCGTCGCGCTCTTTTCGCTTCAGGTCTATGATCGCGTGATCCCGCACCAGTCGGAACCAACGCTCTGGGTGTTGGCCATCGGGGCATTCCTCGCCATATTCTTGGAAGGTCTGCTGAAATCGGCGCGATCTGGCCTGATGGATATGACCGGCCGCAAAATTGAACTGATGGTCCAAGACCGTCTGATGCAGCGCCTGTTGGGAATGCGCGCCAACCCGCAGGAACGCCGCCCAAGCCAGATCTTCAACGCCATGCGCGAATTCGGCTCGGTCCGCGAATTCTTCACCGCTTCGACCATCGGGACGGTCGCTGACCTGCCCTTCATCCTGATCTTCCTTGCGCTTGTGGCGACCATCGGCGGCAATATTGTCTGGGTCTTGATTGCTGGTGGCTTCCTCATGGTGCTGCCGGGCTTCCTGATGCAGAACAAGATGGTGGCCATGACCCAAGCCACCCAAGGCGCCAGCGCCAAGCAGGCAAAGCTTCTCTATGAAGCAGTGTTCGAGCAGGAAACCGTGGCGATCACCCGTGGCGAAGAACGGATGAAGCGCCTCTGGTCGGAACTCGTGGCGCTTTCTGCCACAAAAACCTCGGATCAGCGCCACCTGACCTCGGCCCTGACCTACTGGGCGCAGGCCATCCAGCAGATCACCTATGTCGGCTCGGTCATGCTGGGGGCGTATATGGTCTTTGAAGGTCAGTTTACTGTCGGCACCATCATTGCCATCGGTATCCTCTCGGGCCGTACTCTTGGTCCACTTGCCTCGCTGTCTGCCACCATGGCGCGCTGGTCGAACGTCAAGGCCGCTCTATCGGCGCTCGATGCGATTGCGGACTCCAAGCAAGCCGAAGAAGCCGACCGCAAATACCTTCGTCGCGAAAAGCTGACCGGCGCCTATGAATTGCGAAACCTCGATTTCCGCTACGATCCGAATGCGACGCCAACAGTCGATATTCCTGCACTCAATATTCCTGCCGGCCAGCATATTGCCGTGCTTGGGACCAATGGTTCAGGCAAATCCACCTTCCTTCGGTTGTTGGCCGGACTTTACGAGCCGTCTGCAGGCCGGATCCTGTTGGATGGTGTTGATCTAGGGCAGATTCACCCGCGCGATCTGCGGCGCGGAATTGGCTACCTTGGACAAGAGGTCAGGCTCTTTTCAGGTACGCTCCGCGACAACCTTAACACCACCCAATTGGAACGCGATGACGACCGCCTGCTAGAGGCGTTGGACTTCGCGGGTCTGGGTCAGTTCGTTCGCAACCACCCGCGCGGGCTTGATCTGGAAATCAAGGAACTTGGTGAGGGTCTTTCGGTTGGTCAACGCCAATCCATCGGCTGGGCCCGCATCTGGCTGCAAGACCCGGTGATTGCCATTCTGGATGAACCTACGGCTGCTTTGGACCAAACGCTGGAAACCACATTGGTCAGCAGGCTGCGGACCTGGTTGGAAGGCCGAACGGCCATCATCGCCACCCACCGCGTTCCGATCCTGCAACTGACCACGCGCACGGTGATCTTGCAGAACGGCAAGTTGGCCGTTGACGGACCGCGCGACGCCGTTCTTGCCCATCTGATGAAAACCACCCCAAGTGCCGTGGCCGGAGGCGCGCAATGACCACCTTCGACGATCGCTTCGACGAAAAGATGCAGCGCCCAAGCCTGACAATCTGGGTCATTGCGGCGGCCGTACTGGTGTTCTTCATCTGGGCGGCATTCGCTTGGGTGGCCGAAATTGTACGCGCCCAGGGTGAAATCGTCTCGTCCTCTCGGCCGCAGATCATTCAGAACCTCGAAGGTGGCATCCTTGCCGAACTGGCCGTTGCCGAAGGCGATATCGTTCAGCCCGGACAAACCCTCGCACGTCTTTACGGTACGCAGTATCAGGCCAATGTCGACGACCTGACCGACCAGATCGCCACGCTTGAAGCGCGACGCCTGCGGCTAGAGGCCGAAATCGCCGGTGAAAGCGATTTTACGGCTTCTGAGGAACTGATGGCCCGTGTTCCAGCAGTCGTCGCGTCGGAACGCGCGCTTTTGGCGGCTCGGATGCAGGAATCCGCTGCCCGGATCGCGGGGGCACAGGCGGTTTATGATCAGGCCGCCAAGGAACGCGAACTTCTGGAAAAGATGTTCAAACAGGAAATTGCGCCGCTCATCGAGGTGACCCGCGCCCGCAAGGCGGCTTCGGATGCCGAGGCAACACTGGCCGAGGCCCGCACCCGCGCCGAGTTGGACCGCGCCAATACCTATGCCGAAACCCAAGGCGAACTGGCGTCGCTGCGGCAGCGCCTGAAGCTTAGCCAAGACCAGCTCTCGCGCACCCATCTGGTTGCGCCGATGCGGGGCGTGGTGAACAAGCTTTCGGTGACCACCATCGGCGGCGTTGTGCGCCCCGGTGAAGAGATCATGCAGATCATCCCGCTTGACGAGGAACTCTTTGTCGAGGCGCAGGTAAAGCCACAAGACATCGCGCAGGTCAGCCTTGGCCAACAGGCGGCGGTCAAGCTTTCGGCCTATGACTACACCATCTATGGCAGCCTGCACGGCGAGGTCATCTTCGTTTCTGCCGATACATTCAAAGACGAACGCTCCCGCAACCCGGATGGCGACCCGCATTATAAGGTGACGCTGAAAGTGGACCGTAGCCACCTGACCGAACGTCAGCGCAATCTGGAAATCCGACCCGGCATGCAGGCCACTGTGGAACTCCAGACAGGTGGCAAGACCATTCTGACCTATCTGACTAAGCCGCTTTACAAAGCCAATGAGGCGCTGCGCGAGCGCTGATGGCGTCTTGCCTGCGTCTCGATGCGGCAAGAGAGATCTGCGATTCAGCCGGCCGATCGGTTGCCGACCCTGTTATGGCCGAACTTCATGACCGGATATTTTTGCCCAAAGGATCGTACAGGGGGGTAAGATGAAGCTGTGCGGGCGTTTCTTCGCCCGCGATCATCAGCCTGTATGTTCCCTGCTCAAGCCAGCTGTCAGAAATACCAGCTTCGTCTCTAACATAGCCAAAACCGATACTCTTTTCGACAGTGTATCCGTATCCGCCAGATGTCAGATACCCAACCGGCTGGCCATCTCTCAGAATAGTTTCGCGGCCAACCAAGACGGCGCTGGGATCGTCGACGGTGAAGCCAACAAACATCTTCTGCAACGGCTGGTTCTGAACGGCATCCAACGCTTTACGTCCGATGAAATCCACACCCGACTTCATTTTGACCGCCCAACCAAGCCCCGCTTCATAGGGGCTGTCGTTAGGCGTGATATCCGAAGACCATGCCCGATAGCCCTTTTCCAGCCGCAGACTTTCCAAAGCACGATAGCCGACGGGCCTTAACATCGGGTCAGCTCCCATCAGCGCATCGAAGACGATCCCCAATTGGTCAATCGGGCAATGCAATTCCCAACCCAATTCACCCACATATGTCACTCGAAGCGCACGAACAGGCACACCGGCAATCTTGATTTCGCGCAGATGGCCAAAGGGGAAAGCGACGTTAGAAACATCGCTCGACGTTACCTTTTCAAGGATTGATCTTGCTTGCGGGCCCATCAGGGAAAGAGTCCCCCAATCCTCCGTAACATCTCGGAAAATCACACCGCTTGCGGGCAAATGATCGGTGATCCAACCAGCATCATGCGTGCGAAAACCGGTGCCGGTGACAATGTAGAAGTGATCGTATGCCAATCGCCCCACTGTCAGATCACACTCAATCCCGCCACGGCTGTTCAGCAACTGTGTATAAGTCAGCCGACCCACATCGCGGGCAACCCGGTTGGCGCAAATCCACTCTAGCGCTTCTGCGGCCTTCGGACCGGACAGCTCATATTTGGCAAAACTTGATTGGTCGAACAGGCCAGCATGGCTACGGACATGGGCGTGTTCCTCTCCCACCGGGCCAAACCAGTTCTGCCGTCCCATCGAGTAGATATCCTTCGGCGCCACACCCTCCGGCGCGAACCAGTTGGGCCGCTCCCAACCCAACTTCGACCCGAACACGGCGCCATAAGACTTTAACCGATCATAAAGCGGCGACACGATCCGTGGCCTGCCGCTGTCGTATTCTTCGTGGGGAAAGGCCACGGTGTAGTGCTTGCCATAGGCTTCCAGCGTACGCTCTGCCACCCAGTCGCGGTCTTTGTGCAAGCCTGAAAATCTCCGGATGTCGACCGCCCAAAGATCCAGCGGGGCTTCGTCCCGCATCACCCACTCGGCCAAAACCCAGCCCGCGCCCCCACCCGAAGCAATACCGAAGGCATTGAAACCCGCGCCCACATACATATTCGCGCAGTCCGGCGATGGCCCCAGAATGAAATTCCCGTCCGGCGTAAAGCTTTCAGCCCCGTTGATCATCTGTTTGACGCCTACAGTCTCAAGGGCCGGCACGCGGGCAATAGCCTGTTCCATATGCTGGGCGAAATGGTCAAAATCGTCACCAAACAGGCGGAATTCCCAGTTTTTTGGAATGTCGCCGGTCACCCATCCCTGCGGATTTGGTTCATAGCCGCCCATCACCAGACCCCCCACTTCTTCTTTGAAATAGGTGCGTCGGTCGGGGTCGCGCAGGGTAGGGGCATCGGCAGACAGCCCTGCGATCTTGTCGGTGATGATGTACTGGTGTTTGACCGGATGCAGCGGCACCGTCACCCCGGCCATCGCGCCCAATTCCCGCGCCCACATCCCACCGCAATTCACCACTTTTTCGCAGGCAATGTCGCCTTGGTCGGTCTGCACATGGGTAATTCTTTGGCCGTCCATGCGAAAGCCAGTCACCGTGACGCCCTCGAACAAACGCGCCCCGTGCATCCTTGCTCCTTTGGCAAGACTTTGCGTGATGTCCGAGGGGCTGGCTTGCCCATCGGTCGGCAACCAACTTGCCCCGATCAGGTCGCTGACATCCATCAATGGCCACATCTGCTTCACTTCGGCGGGCGAGATCAATTCCATCTCCATCCCGAAACTGCGGGCGGTCGTCGCCAGCCGTTTGAACTCTGTCCAACGGTCAGGATTGGTGGCCAGGCGCAGGCAGCCGGTCATCTTCCATCCGGTGTCCAGTCCCGTTTCGGAGGCCAAACCCTTGTACAGTTCGACCGAATATTTCAGCACCTTGGTGATGCTGGCCGAGGACCGCAATTGCCCCACCAGACCGGCGGCATGCCAAGTGGAGCCCGAGGTGATCTTGCCCTGCTCCAGCAAGATCACATCCGCCTTGTAATCGCGGGCAAGATGATAGGCGGTGGAACATCCGATGATGCCGCCCCCGATGACAATGACTTGGGAATGGCTTGGCAGGGTCATTTCAAAGCGTCCCGTGTGCTTGGGTAAACTGGGTCAGGTTTGCGGCAAGTTTTTGCAGGTTTTCGCGTGCATAGAAACGATAATCGGCCCCCGGTGCCGCCAGATGCAGGTCGGAAACCATGGCCCACATCGCCTCTCGCAAAAGGCTTGCGCATTGCATCGCGTCAAAGGCCCGCTGAAAGGCAGGCGTTGGCTTGCGACCGAAATAGGTCTCTAGCAACGCAGCCGTCTCGGAGGCATCCATCCCCGCATTCGAGGCCGCCCCGGCAAGATCAAACATGGCTGTGCCAAAGCCCGCATATTCGTAATCAATCAGCCAGAGCTTTTCGCCATCATCCAGAATATTCGCCGGCAGCAGATCATGGTGGCCAAAGACAATGGGCATCGGGACCTGCGCCGCTTCCAGCCGATGGGCCAAGTCCAGATAGCCCGGCAAATCGTTGGCGAAGGGGCTGTTCCCTGCCGCAATCGTGCGTGCATAGTCTCGGATCACATGAAACGGCCAGAACAGAAACGCCGCCCCGCTGATCTGCGAGGGCATCGTGTCGTGAAACCGACGAAGCAAGGCGCCAACCTGATCAGGCGCAGCGCACACGTCCTGCGCCTGCCATGTCGTCGAGGGCACAAAGGCAACAACCGAAACCCCCGGCGCTGCAAATTCCACCTCTGGCCCAAAGCCCAGGCTATGGGCGGCACGGGCTGTCATCACCTCTCTGGCGCGGTCGACATGGTGGAACGGAAAATCCTGCCCAAAGCGCACGACATGCATGCCTTTACGGTCCGTCACCTTCCAACTTTCGTTCGACAGCCCGCCTTCCAGCGGAACGGCAGCGATCTCACCTTCCCAACAGGGCAGGCTCAGAACCTTTTCAGGAACCATGCGCGCCTCCCAATCCTAATTTCTCGCGCTCCGTTCGGGCCACGGCGGCCAACAACCTGTCGGCGATGATCGCTATGAAGGCGATGGCCAATCCTGCCACCAACCCGTTCCCCGGATTGGCCTTGGTCAGAGCGATATAAACATCCTGACCGAGGTCGCGCGTGCCGACCAAGGCCGTGATCACCAACATCGACAGGGCAAACATGATCGTCTGGTTCAGCCCCAACAGGATTTCCGGCAGGGCAAGTCGCAACCGGATCCGAGTCAGGATCTGCCACGGCGTGCAGCCCATCGCCCGGCCCGCCTCGATCAGTCGGGGGTCAACGCCTTGCAGACCAAGCACCGTGTAGCGAATGGACGCCACAACAGCATAAGCCACCACCGCAATCATCGCGGTAAAGTCGCCAACGCGAAACAGCATCACGATCGGCATCAGATAGACAAAACTTGGCAGCGTTTGCAGCGTGTCGATCACAACCCGAGTGACCGCCCACCAATTGTCTCGTTCCGCCACCCAAATCCCGATGGGCAGACCGATCAGCATGGCAACAAAAACCGAAATTCCGCAAAGATAGACAGTGATCATGGCCTTTTCCCACTGTCCGGTCGCTGCAATCAAAAAGGACAGCCCGGCGCAAAGCAGCGCCAACCGCCAGCCGCCCAGCCTCCACCCCGTCAAACCCAGCAACGCCACAACGGCAAGCCAAGGCAGACCCAGAAGGAACCGCTTCACGGGAACCAGCAGCCAGACAAGAGAGAAATTCTTCACCGCTTCCAAGGTGTCGAAAAAGGTCACGTTGATCCATTGCACGACCGCGGCCCAAAATGTGCTGGTCGATAGCTGAAGACTGTCAGGGTAAGTCTGCACTGATGGAAAGATCAGGCTCAAAAAGGCAATAATAGAGACGAAAATGACCGCGGAAACCAGATAGGGATGCCGACGAGTCCACGGTCCAGATGGCTCGGCCCCGGTGCTGCGATGCGCCACCGCCTGCGAAAGCCTGTCCAAGGCAATGGCCAGCGCAACAATGGCAAAACCCGCCTCCAGCCCCGCCCCAAAATCCAGCCGCCGCAGTGCATTCAGCACGTCAAAGCCAAGACCGCCCGCGCCGATCATCGACGCGATGATGACCATGTTCAGTGACAACATGATGACCTGGTTCACGCCCACCATCAGCGGCTCGCGCGCGGTGGGGATCAGAACTTTCCACAATTTCTGTTGGCCAGAACAGCCAATCATGCGCGCCAGATCATGGGTTTCATCCGGCACCCGCTGCAGTGCCAGCGTCGTGATCCGCGTCATGGGGGGGGTTGCGTAAACCAGCGTCGCAATCACGGCAGCGGTTGGGCCAAAGCCGAAAAGGATCAGGATCGGAACAAGATAGGCAAAGACAGGCATGGTTTGCATCAGGTCCAGGATCGGGCGCAAAGCACGCTCTAACCACGCATACCGCCAAGCGAGGATACCCATCGTCAGCCCGCCCAGAACACCCAAGGGAACTGCGACCAAGATCGAGGCAAGCGTCACCATAGCCGAATGCCATTGGCCAAATACGGCCACAAAGCCAAAACAGCCCGCCATCAGCAGGGCCAAGCCCGGGCCTTTCGCCCAATGACCAATCAGCGCCACCACGCCAATCACGGCGATCCACGGCAGGGGCGGGATCAGTTGCAAGACCTGCCCAGCCTCTTGTAGCTGAACGCCATCGGCCAAGACGGCCAAGGCCGCTTGATAGGGAAGATCAACTGCTGCGGCGATGGCCCGTGTGACGTCAGAAAAAGCAATCGGCCCTATAGCGGCCTCTTTCACCAGCCAAGTGATCCACCCGCCAATCCATTTGGCGGCAGGGATGCGCCATGCCTTGGGATAGTCAAAGGCCGCAGGCAGCAAGGCCGATCCCCAAAGCCACAGACCCAAGGACAACAGCAAGGCAACCGCCCAGACCATGCGGCCAGACCAGATCTGACCCGCCGGCGTCATGCCTCACCCCCCAACAACAGGCGAATGACATCCTCTCGGGCCACGGTGCCCAGCGCGCGGCCCTCATCGTCAACCCCCACAAGTGCCGCGCCATCCAGAAAGGCAGGCCCCGCCTCAGCCACCGTCGCACGGGCAGACAGGCGCGTAATGCCCCCCGGAATCTCGCCCGCCCGGACCAAGGACGCCAAACGCACCACCTTGGCCTTTGGCACAGCGCGGGTGAATTCGCGCACATAATCGGTGGCCGGGTTCAGCACCAGATCTTCGGGCGTTCCGCATTGCACCACGGCGCCGTCCTTCATGATGGCAATTCGGTCGGCCAGCCGAATGGCCTCGTCGAAATCATGGGTGATAAAGACGATGGTCTTTTTCAGCCGCGACTGCAGACGAATGAACTCGTCCTGCAATTCGCGGCGGATCAGCGGGTCCAAAGCCGAAAACGGCTCGTCCAGAAACCACAACTCGGGTTCCACCGCCAAAGACCGTGCAATGCCAACCCGTTGCTGCTGCCCCCCGGACAACTGCCGCGGAAAAGCCGCCTCGCGCCCGGCCAGCCCCACCAAGGCCACCATTTCCGCCGCCCGCGCCTCGCGCTCCCTTCGGGCCACGCCCTGCACTTCCAAGGGAAAGGCCACATTCTCCAGCACGGTCAGATGCGGCAACAGCGCGAAATGCTGGAACACCATGCCCATCTTGTGCCGCCGGATCTGGGTCATCTCGGCCTCGGATGCGGTCAGCAGATTTTGCCCGTTGAACCAGACCTCGCCTGCCGTCGGTTCGATCAACCGCGACAAAAGCCGCACCAAGGTGGACTTGCCCGACCCGGATAGGCCCATGATCACGAAAATCTCGCCCTGCCGCACAGACAAATCGACCGCCCGCACCGCCGGAACAAGCCCCGCCTCTGTCAATCGCGCCGCATCGGGGCCGATAGATTTCAGATGCTCCTCGGCCCGCGAACCAAAAAGCTTCCATAAATTGCGGCAAATCAGGGTGTCAGGGGGCAAGGACATTCAGAAAGCCAGGAAAAAGAGCCCGGCCAGAGAGGGGATTATCTGGCCGGGGCGCGTCAGAGCAGGATCACTTTGCAATCCAAGTGCTCCAGCGTGCTTCGTTGGCAGCCATCCAGTCGGCGACAACGGTTTCGACCGTTTTCCCGTTCAGGTCGACCTCGGTGATCATCGCGCCCATTTCGTCATTGTCGATCGTGAAGGCCTGAACGGCCTTATGTGCGCCCGGCCATTTGTCCTTCATGCCAGACCAGCCAACCTTCCAGATATCGCCAAAGGGCTTGCCGCAGTCATGCGTCGCATCCGCATTTCCGCCCCATGCCGCGTCGGTGTAGCAGGCCGCGTCATAGGTCGGAAATTCGACCCATTCCCCTTCGTATTTTGCCGGGGCCCAATGCGGGGCATAGACCCACAGCATGACCGGGGCCTGACGCTGATAGGCCGATTCCAATTCCGCAAAAAGCGCGGCATCGGTGCCGGCATGGATCACCTCAAACGGCAATTCCAAGGCCTCGATCCGCTCTTCGTCAAACCCGCCCCATGTCACCGGCCCACCAAGATACCGCCCCTTTGGCGCGGTTTCGGCGGTGCTGAAGGCTTCGGCACAGGCCGGGTCTTTCAGCGCCTCCCAGTTTGGAAGGCCGGGGCATTTTTCCTTCATATAGATCGGATACCACCATTCTTCCTTGGCCTGCATCCCGGTTGGGCCCAGAACTTCGACGCCCCCTGTGCCAACAGCCGCATCCATCGCTTCGCGGCCCGTGGTTTCCCAAATCTCCATCGCGACTGTCAAATCGCCGGTTTCCAGACCGGCGAATTGGGCAAGGTAATCGGCCTGAACATATTCGACGTTGTAGCCGCCCTTTTTCAGAACCTCGCCCATCAGTTGTGTGGTGATCAGTTGCCCCGTCCAATCGTGCAAGGTCAGTTTGATTGGGTCCGTTGAATCCTGCGCCATCGCAGTCGAGGCAAGAAACAAGGCTGGCAAAGTAAGCGTGAAAAGACGCATCGACAAACTCCCTGCATTGGTTGTCCCCCGTATCACGAGGGAAATCGCGTGAATTATCAGCGGCGGGCGCAGGGCCGATAGATCAAGGCCTGTGCCTTCTCTTTTCCCGATGTTCTGTCCAAGCGGGTCTTTCTGTCAACGAAAACTCATGGAAATTTGTGGAAATCATGCCCGAATGATTGAAATATGGACAAATCACGGTCAAAATGCGGGCCAATAACCACAGAAAGCCGCAGAATGCTCACCAAACGACACGGCGCGATTCTCACTTTGCTACAGGGCAGCGGCTCTTTGTCGGTCTCTGCCTTGTCGCAGCAATTGGGGGTCTCTTCCGAGACCGTCCGTCGCGATGTGCGGACGCTTGCGGAATCCGGGGCCGTGGTTCGTGTGCATGGGGCGGTCGGCTTGGCGGGTCAAATCGGCGAAGCTCCCTTTGATCGCCGGATGCGCGAAAACGCGTCGGCCAAACGGGCCATCGCGCGCACCCTTGCCGATAGCATCAGCGACGGGGATTCGTTGATGATGGATACCGGAACCACGACCAGTTTCCTCGCGCGTGAGCTTTTGGGCCATCGCCGACTGACCGTCGTGACGAACAGCTCTGACATCGCCCGCACCTTGGCCACGGTCAATGGCAACCGCGTCTTCATGGCGGGTGGAGAGTTACAGGGCGATTCCGGTGCCGCGCTGGGCGCCTCGGCTCTCGATTTCATCCGCAGTTTCGCTGTTCAACACGCCATCATTTCGGCCGGGGCTGTCGATGTCAGCGGGATCATGGACTTCGATCTGCAAGAGTCGGAATTCGCCCGCGCGGTTCTGGCCTGCGGTCAACGCCGTGTTGTGGTGACAGATTCCAGCAAATTCGGGCGGCGCGGGTTCATTCGCGTGGCCGGTTTTGACGCCGTGGATGAGGTGGTGACAGAGACCACACCAGAAGACCCGATCGCCAACGCGATGCGGATGGCCAATGTCACCCTGACCCTAGCGGCGCAGCGCGACGACAGCCAGTGACGGCACAGTGCCCACCTCACCGGGCATCGATACATAAGGTTCGGTCACCTCAACCACCGAAAGGCTGTCCATACCCCGCAGCACCGAATCAAATCCGTCCTGCCACAGCGTCGTTTTCACTGTCAGAACCATTGGCCCGCCAACCGCAAGGATACGCGCCAACTCAGGCAGGGCCTCGGCCCCGACATGGCCCGTGGTAAAGACCCCCGTCGAAATCACAGCCTGAAACTGGCCATCGGCAAAAGGCAGCGGACCGCCCAAGGCCAATTGGTGCAGGCGATGATAAGCCCCCTTCTTGCGCGCCACGGCCAACATCCCCGATGACAGATCCAGCCCTTCTACCGGGGCAAGGCCCAGAATACCCAGCCAATCGCCCAAAAGCCCGGTCCCACAGCCCGCATCCAGAACAGGCCCAGCCCCGCGCGGCGCATAGCGGGCCAAAAGCGCAAGCCCGATCGACGGGTGCCGATAGCCGGCCTTCGCCATTTCGGCATCGTAACTTTCCGCCCAACCGTCATAGACTGCCGCCACCTCTGCCGGAGCCTTGGCGCCATAGACCGCGCCCAAACGTCCGTCATGCTGCCCAGAACCCATAGGTAGACTCCCCGATGCTTTGGCCATTAGCTTGGCGCAGGGCGAACCTTCACGCAACGGTGGCGATATGCAGGACGATATCCGAAAACTGGTGGCGGGCCTTCAGGGAGTTCAGGCCAATGCCCCAGTCACCCGGCTGGGTGGCCTTACCAACCGCGTCTACCGGATGGGCGATCTCATCATCCGTGTTCCGGGCGAGGGCACCGAAGACTATATCAATCGCGCCGATGAATCCCTTGCCGCTCGAGCAGCAGCGGCGGCAGGCGTCAGCCCCGAGGTGATCCATTTCGACACGGCCTCTGGCCTGATGGTCACCCGATACATCGACTGCACGACGATGACCCCCGAAGGTTTCAAATCCCGCACAGGCAGCCCCGCCCGCGCTGCACTGGCCTTGCGTCAGCTTCATCGCTCCGGCCAAACCTTCCCGGCAAGGTTCGAACTTTTCGCCATGATCGACGACTATCTTGGCCACCTGTCGGGCAAGGATGTCACCCTTCCCGAAGGCTATCACGACATCTTGGCCGAGGCCGAGGCCGTTCGCTCAGCCCTTGCCCGCAACCCCGTACCTCTGGTCCCCTGCCATTGCGACCCGCTGTGCGAAAATTTTCTCGATACCGGCAGCCGGATGTGGATCGTCGATTGGGAATATTCCGGCATGAATGACCCGATGTGGGATCTGGGCGATCTGTCGGTCGAGGGCCAGTTCGATGCAACGCAAGACGCCCAACTGCTGGCCGCCTATTTCGACGGCCAGCCAGCCCCCGCCGATCATGCCCGTATGGTGATCTACAAGGCGATGTGTGACCTGCTCTGGACACTGTGGGGCCTTCTACAACTGGCCAACAACAACCCCGCCGACGATTTCCGCGCCTATGCCGATGGTCGTTTCGCCCGCTGCCGCGCGCTGATGGCCAGCCCGGAATTTGCGGCCCATCTGGAAACGCTTCAGCGGTCGTAGAAAATCGCGCAGCCAAAACCTTGATCTGCCGGTCGGCTGCAATCGGCGGTCGGCTTGCGGCTGTCCTGCAAATGCGCGGTCTGAAGCAGCGTCTCCACCAGCCTCCGCGTCTGGGCGCGCTGACCGTCTTGCCCAATTTTCGTGTCTGTGCTTGCGAAAATGCCCGCAAGTTTAGCCTTCAGCGCCGCCCGCGCAAACTCCAGCGCCTCTTGGCTATAGGGGGATTCAAGCAGCACCACGGCCGTTTCAGACTGCACATGAACCGGGTCATAAAAGGTCGTATTGCTGCCCTTTTGCGCCATCTCGCGGGTCAGGGCGATCAAGGCCTTGGCCTCTCTATCCGCCCCGGTATTCGCATAGCGCCGCAAGGCCAGATAATAGCGCGACATAAGGATCTCTTCGGTCTTGCCCCCGGTTTCGGCAACCGTGACGGCCCTGGCAAATTCCGCCTCGGCAGCGGCACCATCGTAAAGCGCGTCGTACAGCGTCGCCCGCGCATAGGAAATCGGCAGCAAACCCAGCGTGCCGTCATCCAACCGCTCGGCCATCTGAAGCGCGGGCGGGACGATCCAGAAATTTTCCGTATCCAGCCCAGCGCGGGCCAACCAGAAAAACATCTCCGTCACGGCCTGCGCTTCGCCCATCGGTTCCACCTTCAATGCCGCGTCTGGCGCTTCTTCCCAGCCCTCGGCCGCAATCCACAGCGCCGCCCGCCGCAACAAGGCAAAGGCTTCCTCCCGCCGTCCCAGCCAATACAGCGCCCGCCCCGTTTTCGCCGCCGCCGCCGCATTCACCCGTGCGACCTCTGCGGCATCAATCCCAGAACCCTCCGGCAGGCTGGCCCGCGCCGCAATGGTCATCGCGACCCCGTATTCCCCCCGATCCAGCGCCTCATCCGCCTTCTTCAACTCTGCCCGCGCCAATTCCGCCGGCGCATTGTTGAAAATCGTGGTCTCCCCCTTGTCCCAGGCCTTCACCGTCTCCAGCAGGTCATCCGCCATCTCATCGCCCATAGATTGGCGGAACAAAGGCTCTGCCAGCCGCGCGGCTGTCACGGCCTCGTCAAACCGGCCCAAATCGGCCAGCGCATAAACCCGGCTGACCTGCAACAGGGCCAACAGATCGGCATTTTCTGCCCCATGCGGTGCCAGATAGGCCAAACCCTCCTCTGCCAAGCGCAAGGCAAGCGGGGAATTCTTGTCTTCATTCCGCACAAAATCGGCATAGGTTCCGAAGATAAACGCCCAATCCGCGCTCAGACTGTCCTCCTGCCGCGCCCGCCGGATCGCCGCGCTCATATATTCGCGATAGCCTGCCAAATCCTCTGCCGACCACAGGGCAAAAGCCTCATCCAGAACCACCAGCGGGTCGGGAAATGGGTCGTCCTGCGCCAAAGCAGGCAGGACCAGCGCCAAGACCACAGCGAACGACAGGATCAGCCGCCTCATCCCCCTTGCCCCACGATCACAAAAGGCGCCCAAGCCGAGGGGTGGGCAAGCGTAGGGTCGTTTTCATCCTCCATCACAGACAGCATGGACTGGCGCAGCGCCTCGGCCCGTCGCACAGCGCCACCAGCGTAAATCGACAATGCATGGGTCGTCAGCCGTGCCGCTGCATCATCCCGCACTGGCCAATGCGACACCACGATGGACCGCGCGCCCGCAAACAGAAAGGCCCGCGCCAGACCAGAAAGTCCCTCGGCCCCCGGTTCCGACCCGCCCGCCGTATTGCAGGCCGATAACAGGACCCAATCGGCATCCAGTTTCAGGTCAATGATTTCTGACGCGGTCAGCAACCCATCGTCCAGCTTGCTGGCCTTTTCCGGCGGGGTCAGCACCAGCGCCGGTTCCGCCAAGCCCTGCAATTCCCCTGACAGCAGGCCATGTGTGGCAAAGGCCACCACTTGCGCTGGGCCAATGCCCTGCTTGACTGCCGCTTCCGTGGCCTCGGCCCCCAGATGCACGGTCGCCCTGTCTGCCTTCAGCGTTTCGGCAATCGAAAGCAACTCCCGCCGAGTTGCGGGCAAGGGCGGCAGCCCCCGCAACCGATCCACATCGGCCAAACCGCCCGCAACCAGCGCCGCCCCGCGAGTGACTCCGGAAAGCGATCCACCCCCGGCAAAAACCGGGTCACCATAGGCCGCCAGAACGGGCCGATTTTCCGCCGCAGGGGGCAGTTGCTTGACCACAGCAAGGCTTTCCACCGAGGGCAAGTTGGTCAGCGCATAGCGCCGGATCATCCAAGGTGTCGCGCGCAAGGCCTCCGGGTCGTCATCGGCCCCATCATAGGCCCCGGCCACCAATAACCCAAAAGGCAAAGAGGTCAGCGGCCCATCGGTCACCACATAAACATGCGCCGCCTCACCAAAAACAGGCTCTAACACCGCCAAAAACACATCATACAACATCCCTGCCAACCTCCGGTCAAAGGCTGGCCCCTGTGGCGCCTCATCCGCATTTTCCTCCAGCGACGCGGCCCCGCGGGTGACGGAATTAGGGTCCAGTTGCAGTCGCAGCTTTGCTACCGCCTCGGCCACATGATCCCGCACCGCATTGACCCGATGCCAGCCCGAACGCGTCGGGCTGATCGCCCAGACAAAGCTGTAGGTCTCGCCGATGAACGTGAAAATCAGCGCCTCATCCGGCGCAAGCAGCGCCTGCACCTCGGCGATGGTCAGCGGCTTTGGACGCGTCAGTTCCGCATAGCGCGGAAAGCCCTCGGCCAACTTGCGGTCCAGCGCCCCCAGTTCCGCGTTCAGCCCGTCAATCTGCCCGGCAAGCCCGATCCGGTCTGCGCCTGCCTTGGCCATCGCCAAAGAGGCCTCACGCAGCCGTTCCTCCACCCCTTGCCGATCACGCACCAGATCGGCCAAAGGTCCTGTTTCCGCCGCTTTCCGCAGCCCGATTTGCCGGAGCGCCGACCCGGCCTGTGACAGCATCCCTTCTTGCGCGGCAATAAAGCCTTCGTCGATCAACTCGGCCGCGCAAGACGGGCGCGCGCCAAGCCCTGCGAACAGGCACAATCCGGCAATTAGAATAAGAACGCGGTGCAAATACATGATGCGCCGATCATGGCAAAGCGCGGCCAACTGTCCAATGAAAACTGCTGTCAGAAAGCGGGCATAAGTCGGCCAACCCGTCCTTAGCGGTCCAAAGCCCATCGCAAACGGGTTACACGCTCGGCATTGTCTTTTGCCACGCTGCCATCGGCATTCAACAGGTTGTTCTCGAACCCCACCCGGACCTTGCCCCCCGACCGCACCGCGTGCCTCAGGCAATCGGTTTCCGCCGCACCAAAGGCGCAGACCGCCCAATCCGCCTTCAAGTCCCGCACCATTTGCCGCACGATAGGGCCGTTCAGATCAGAGGGCACCGTCTCATACCCCGGCCTATAGCGGCCCAGAACATGCAGCAGCGACAAAGGCCGCTCCGGGATGACGCCTTCCGCAATCAAATCGGCCAGCCAATCCACCTCTTTCGCATCGTAAAGGATGTGCTGGACCTCGATCCCAGCCTCTTGCGACCCGTGGTAAAACGCCCGCGCAGAAGCCTTTTCCCCCGACATCATCTCGCGCAGGGCCACAGACACGGCTTTCGGCTGAACCTCCCGCACCACCTGCCGCTGCTCGTCCGGGGTGAACTTGCCAATCGCCTCGGTGGTGATCTGGGCATAAAACCCCGGCAGAACCGCCTCCAATTCGGTCAGGAATTCGCAATACAGCCCCGCATCCAGCACATGCTGCCCTTCGGTGTCCCGCACATGGGCATGAATGCCATCCGCCCCGGCCTTGGCACAGGCCACCGCTGTCTCGATCAGTTCCGAAACAGTCTCTGGTATGGCTGGATGATCAGATTTCCGCTTGAACGCCCCATTCGGCGCCACCATGATGTTCGGCAGCGTCATGCCGTGGCCTTGCTGACGGCAACCCCAATGGCGTGGGTCAGCTTGCCCACCACTTCCCCCACCTGCGCTGGACTAGTGATGAAGGGCGGCGCCAGAAGCACATGATCGCCCCGCTGACCATCAATCGTGCCGCCCATCGGATAGCAGATCAGACCCGCCTCAAAGGCCGCGGACTTCACCACCTTGTTCACCCCCAGCTTCGGATCAAACGGCTCTTTCGTCGCCCGGTCGGCCACCAGTTCAATGCCCCGGAACAAACCGCGCCCGCGAATATCGCCCACATTCGGGTGCTGGCCCAAAGCCGCCCGCAAGGCCGCGTCCAATTCCGCGCCCCGCGCAAGCACATCGGCCAACAGCCCACGGTTCAAAATAGCTGAAACCACAGCCTTTGCCGCCGCTGCCGCCACCGGATGGCCCATATAGGTATGCCCGTGCTGAAAAAAGCCCGACCCATCCCGCACCGCGTCATAGATCCGGCCCTGACACAACATCGCGCCAATCGGCTGATAGCCCGCACCCAAGCCCTTTGCGATGCACAGAATATCGGGCACCACGCCGTCTTCGGCACAGGCGAACAGATGCCCCGTCCGCCCCATGCCGCACATCACCTCATCGGCGATGAACAAGACGCCATAGCGATCACAAATCTCGCGCACCTTGGCCAGATAGCCCGGCACCGCTGGCACCGCCCCCATCGTTGCGCCCACGATCGGTTCGGCCACAAAGGCCATCACCGTCTCTGGCCCCAAGCGCAGGATTTCCGATTCCAGTTCCCCGGCAACCCGCAGCCCATAGGCATGCAGCCCTTCGCCCTCTTCGCGGCCCCGATAGTCATAGCAGGGCGCGATATGGCTCACCTCAACCAGCAGCGGCGCGAATTGCGCCCGCCGCCACGCATTTCCGCCCGTGGCCAAGGCCCCCAGCGTATTGCCATGATAGCTTTGCCGCCGCGCAATGATCCGCCGCCGCTCGGGCTGTCCGATTTCAAGGTAGTACTGCCGCGCCAGCTTCAGCGCCGCTTCCACCGCTTCGGACCCGCCAGAGACCAGATAGACCCGGTCGATCCCCTCTGGCGCATGGGCCACCAAAAGGTCGGCAAGTTCCTCGGCGGCGTCGCTGGTGAAAAAACCGGTATGGGCAAAGGCGATCTTATCCACCTGCGCATGAATGGCTGCCCGCACTTCGGCATCCGAATGCCCAAGGCAAGACACCGCCGCCCCGCCAGACCCATCGAAATAGCGTTTGCCCGCAGCATCGACGATATAGCATCCATCACCCGAAACCGCTGCTGGAAGGCTTCCTTTGGTGCTGCGTCCAAAGATGTGGTTTGGCATTGGCTTTTCCCCCGGTCTTGGCTCTAATCAAAGGCGATCCAACACCTGATTGCAACCAATCCGGAGCTCGAATGCCCCCCGCACTGACTCGGCTGACGCTTTCAGGTTCCCCCGAAAAACTTGGGATTGGTCTTGGCTTGGCGGGAAAAGAGGCGGTCCAACGTTTCCTTGTGCCTCATCCACTTTGGGCGATGGTGAACAGTCCCGACCAATCCGCCAAAGTCGGGCTGATGGTAGCGAACACACAGGCCCGTTTCCCGCGCATCTGGGACGAGCTACAGGGAATGGCGCAGGGGCTTGATCTGCCCGTGATGCAGGTATTCGCTTGGAACTGCCGGGGCGATCTATTGGCCGGCGTGCCCGATGGCTGCACCACGGTCATGGTCCCCGGCCAGACCCAGACACTTGCCCATAACGAAGACGGCTTTCCCTTCTTGCGCGGGCATTGCTTTCTTGCGGAACTGCGCCCCGAAGGCGAACCAAGCCTGACCAGCTTCGCCTATCCGGGGTCCATTCCGGGGCATACCTTTGCCATGAACGGGGCAGGTCTGGTGCAAACCGTCAACAACATCCGGCTGACTGGCGTCACCGCCACCATTTCGCGCATGGTCTTGGGGCGTGCTGTCTTGTCCTGCAAGACGCTGGATCAGGCGGTTCAGGTCTTGGAACAGGGCACCCAATCTGGCGGGTTCCACTTTGCCTTGGCGCAAGCGGGCGATTCTCGTCTCCTCAGCGTCGAATTCGGCAAAGGCGGGCTTTCGGTCAAAACACTGGATCAGCCGCACGCCCATGCCAACCATGCGCTCCACCTCTCCGCCCCGGATCAGATCATCACCGACAGCAGCGCCCACCGCCAAGCACGCGCCGATGCCCTATTGGCCGCTGGCACCGAACCGCTGGCCATCCTGCAAGATGCCTCTGGCCCCGGTCTGCCGATCCGCCGCGACGCCGCCGACGACCCGGATGACGAAAATACCATCGCCACATTGGTCGCCCGGATTGGCCCCGAAACAGTCGATTGGGTCGTTCATCCGCATCAAGGCCCGGTGATTTCAGGCCAAATTGTGCCCCACAGACTGTGACCACGCAAAAACCACGGCCAGCATACGGGAAAACCACGCATAGCACACGCCGCTCAACCTCAGCGTTTAAGGCTCGCGGTCACATAGTTGACGCTCAGATCGCGTGAGGAAATCGACCACGACCAGCTGATCGGATTGAACACCATTCCCTTGCGATCGACCGGGTCCAATCCCGCTTTGCGGATCAGATCGTAAAGCTCATCAGGCGTGATGAATTTCTTCCAGTCATGCGTGCCTTTGGGCAACCACCGCATGATGTGTTCGGCCCCAACAATCGCCATCATGAACGACTTGGGATTGCGGTTCAGCGTCGAACAGATCATCAGCCCACCGGGTTTCAACAGCTTTTGGCAGGCCGTCAGATAGGCCAAGGGGTCGGCCACATGCTCGACCACCTCCATATTCAACACCACGTCGAACTGTTCGCCCTTGGCGGCAAGATCTTCCGCCGTGGTGTGGCGATAATCAATGTCCAAACCGGATTGGCGGGCATGCACCTGCGCCACCGGAATATTGCGCGCCGCCGCATCCGCCCCAACCACATCGGCCCCCAGCCGCGCCATCGGTTCAGACAAAAGCCCGCCACCGCAGCCAATATCCAAAATCCGCAACCCCTTGAAGGCATTCGGTGTTTTCTGATCGCGGTCAAACTCGGCCGCGATCTGGCTCGTGATGTAATCCAGTCGGCAGGGGTTCATCAGGTGAAGCGGCTTGAACTTGCCGTTCGGGTCCCACCACTCGGCGGCCATCGCTTCGAACTTTGCCACCTCGGCAGGATCTACGGTTGTTTGCTGATCCATCTATTTTCCTTCCGAATGCCCTTGGGAGCGGGGCTTTCCAAGGTATATAGTGCGATTATGGACCAGAGATCAGGCCAAAAGCGCGCAGTTGAATTTCTTTACCCGCCGATCGACCCGTTCGATCAGCGGATGATCGACATGGGGGATGGTCATCGCATCTTTGTCGAACAATGCGGACGTCGGGATGGCATCCCCGTTCTTGTTCTGCATGGCGGTCCGGGCGGTGGTTGCAGCCCTGCCATGCGCCGCTATTTTGATCCCTCGGTGTACCGGGTTGTCTTGTTCGACCAACGCGGCTGTGGACGGTCCCAGCCCCATGCCAGCGTCGAAAACAACACAACATGGCATCTTGTCGAAGATATTGAAATAATTAGAAAAAGTCTTGGAATCGACCGGTTCATCCTGTTTGGGGGAAGCTGGGGGGCAACCTTGGCACTGGTCTACGCGATCACCCATCCAGACCGTGTGACCAGCCTTGCCTTGCGGGGCGTCTTCCTGATGACTCGGGCCGAACTGGACTGGTTCTATGGCGGCGGGGCAGGGGCGTTCTACCCAGACCTGTGGGCCCGGTTTACCACCCCGATCCCCGAAGACGAACGACACGACCTGATTGCCGCCTATCATCGGCGTCTTTTCAGCGGCAATCTCATGGAAGAATCCCGCTTTGGCCGGATTTGGGCCAATTGGGAAAATGCACTGGCAAGCGTCCATTATGACGGATTTATCGGTGAATCCCCAAGCGACTATGCCCGCGCCTTTTCGCGTCTGGAAAACCACTACTTCCAAAATGCCGGGTTTCTGGATTCCGATGGCTGGATCCTTAAGGAAAAGCACAATATCAAACATCTTCCGGCGACCATCGTTCAGGGGCGGTTCGACATGATCTGCCCACCCATATCGGCCCATCGTCTGGCGCAAGACTGGCCCAAGTGCCATTTGCGGATGGTCCCGCTGGCTGGTCATGCCTTGTCCGAACCGGGAATATCAGAGGCGTTGGTACATGTTATGGACAGTTTGCGCCCCTGATGACTGACGACGCCAAAACCCCCGAACTCACCCTGCGCGGTTTACGCGTTTTTATCGCCTTAGAGGAAACTGGTTCTGTCATTGGTGCCGCGACCCGTATTGGCGGATCGCCCTCGGGCGTTTCGCAGCACATCACCGCCTTGGAACAGGCCGTTGGCGCGAAACTCTTTGATCGCAAGGCCAAACCCGTGACACTGACACCGGCGGGCCAATCGCTCAGCCGTCATGCCCATCGGATCCTCTCTGCAGTCTCCGAGGCGCAGACAGACCTTGCCGAACTCAGCCTTTCGGCCCTTCCCCAGTTGAATTTGGCGATCATCGACGATCTGGATGCATCCTTGACCCCGGTCTTGGTCTCGGCTGTCCAACAGCGGATGCCACGCTGTTTTGTTCACGCGGTTTCGGGCCGGTCAGATCAGGTCGTGGAATGGCTGGAAGATCGCGCTTCGGACATCGGCGTCAGCGCCTTGGCGCCCGAGGGGATGGGTTATCAAATCCTGCCGATCCTGCGCGAAAACTTTGTCTTGGTCGCGGCAAAAGGGGCCATCACCTCCGACCCGCGGGCTGCCTTGGATAAACTGCCTTTCGTGCAATATTCCGAAACCCTTCCCATTGGTCAGAAGATCGCGCGTCATCTTCGAAGGGTCCGCCTGAACCCGGATCGCCGCTTCGCGCTAGAGGCCACGCGATCGGTTCTGGCCATGGTCGTGCAAACCGGCGGCTGGACACTGACAACCCCGTTGAACCTGATGGACGCCGAAAGGTTTCTGCCACAGCTGGATATCCTGCCGCTTCCCTTTGCCGGGGAAACGCGACGGGTATCGCTGATCGCAAGGGAAGGCGAACTCGGCAATCTGCCAGAAAACTTGGCCCGAGACTGCCGGATCATTGCCAAGGCCCGTTTGGTGCCGCGATTCAATCTGCTTGCACCCAATTTGGCCGGTGCCATCGAAGTGCTTTCCGAAGACGACTGACGCGACTTAGCCCTTGGCGAAATCCACAATCTCGCGCACCAGACAGTCAAGGCTGTCGGTCCAAAGCCCGTCAGGCAAGTCGTCCGTCAAAAGCGAAAGCTCCGTGCAGGCCACCAGCAGGTGATCGCAGCTTTGCAGCAAATCCTCGCCAATTCGCTGAAACTCGGCCCGTGATCCGCTCTGAACCTGTCCGGCCTTGACCTGCCGGATCAGCGAGAGAACCGGCGCTTCATCCTTTGGCCAGACAATTTGGACGCCAGCGTCTTGAAAGACGCGGTCAAAGGCACGCGTCATCCGCACGGCCGGAGAGGCCAGCATCCCGATCCGCCCCACAGGCAAGACGCGCGCGGTTGCAGCCCTCATATCCAGAAAGGGAAGGGTGCTGGCGGCAAGGATCTGGGGCGCATAGGCATGGGCCGTATTGCAGGGCATGGCCAAGGCCAATGCCCCCGCGGCTTCCAGATCCTGCGCCATCTGGGCCAGAACCGGGCCAGGGTCGTCGCCCACCCCCTCGATCAACCGCTTGATGCGGCTGGGCACGCCCGGGTTCTGGTGCACGATCAGGGGGATGTGGTCGGCGTCATCCTTGGCGTCCACGGCCCGCAACACCTTTTGCATCAAAAGGATCGTCGCCTCCGGCCCCATGCCACCAAGGATGCCTACTGTCTTCATTCCGCGACTAGGGCTTTGGAAGGACATGGGTATAGCCCGTCAGGCCAATCGCACCGCCGGTATGCAGGAAAACCACCCGCTCGCCCTTCTTGAAATGCCCCTTGCGGATCAGGTCGATCAGCCCCGCCGCCCCTTTGCCCGAATAGACCGGGTCCAGAAGGATCGCCTCTTGCTTGGCAAAAAGATCAATCGCTTCCAGCGTGCTTTCTGCCGGAATACCATAGCCCTGACCGATATAGTCGCAATTCGCGACCACATCTGCACGTTTCACAACGCCCTGCACCCCCAGCTTTTCTTCGGTCGCTTGGGCCAGTTTAAAGACATTTTCTTCCTGCTTTTCCTTTGGCGCCCGCACCCCGATCCCCAACAGGGGCAGTTGCGCGTTCAGGGCCTTCAGCCCGACAATCAACCCGGCATGCGTTCCCGCCGACCCGGTTGCCGTCACCATATGGTCAAAGGCAATCCCGCGATCGACCATCTGGCCCAAAAGCTCCAGCGCGCAGTTCACATAGCCCAAGGCCCCGGTCGCATTCGACCCGCCCCCCGGAATGGCATAGGGCTTGCGGCCCTTGGCCCGGAACTGTTCAGTCACCGCCAGCAATTCCGCGTTCATGTCCAACCCCGGACCGCGATGCTCGATGGTTGCGCCGTGCAATACATCGAGCAGGACGTTTCCGTTCGACCGATAGTTCGGCTCGTTGTATCCGGTCCGGTCTTCCAGAATGATATGGCAATCAAGCCCCAGTTTCGCTGCCGCCGCCGCTGTCTGCCGGGCGTGGTTCGACTGAGTCGCCCCCTGCGTCAGCACCATGTCCGCGCCCTGTTCCAGCGCCTCGGCCATCAGGAATTCCAGCTTGCGCGTCTTGTTGCCCCCGGTCGAAAGCCCGGTGCAGTCATCGCGCTTGATCCAGAGTTCCGGCCCGCCCAACAGGGCAGAAAGCCGGGGCATTGGTTCTAATGGCGTCGGCAGGTGGCCAAGGCGGATACGGGGGAAACGGGACAGGTGCATGGTCAGTTCCTTCGGTCTTTCTGGGGCATCTGTCTGCCCTTTATCTTGGCTCAAATATCCCACGGGGGAGAGAGATTGGCCCCGCCAATCTCTCCGGGGGTGTGAAACCCCCGCTCTTCTGCACCCTACGCAATTCAGCGAAGGGGGGCGAATTTTTCCAGCCTTATGTCGGCTGTCCGCGCATGGCCCTCCATGCCCTCGAACCGGCTTATGCTGGCGGTGACAGCGGCAAGTCGCGGCAAGGCGCGGTCATCCACACGCTGCCATGTCACGGTTTTCAGAAACTTGTGAACAGACAAGCCGCCCGTATAGCGGGCTGCGCCACTGGTTGGCAGCACATGGTTCGTGCCTGCCGCCTTGTCGCCAAAGGCCACGGTCGATTCCGCGCCGAGGAACAAGGACCCATAAGCGCGCAGCCGGGCCTTCCACCAGTCCAAGTCTGCTGCCTGAACATGCAGATGTTCCGGCGCGATCCGGTCAGCCTGCTGGGCCATCTCTTCACGATCCGCACAAAGGATGATCTCTCCCAACCCGTCCCACGCTGCCCTTGCCGCACTTCGGTTCGGTTCCGGCAGTTCGTCGGCAAAAATCGGGGCCAGTCGGGCGACTTCGCGCGCAAGGTCGGGTGAATCGGTCACCAGCCAGACCGGGGAATTGGCCCCATGTTCAGCTTGACCAATCAAATCCCACGCCACGACCCTAGGGTCGGCTGTGTGATCTGCCAACACAAGCGAATCTGTCGGCCCTGCCACCATGTCGATGCCCACGCGGCCATACAACAGGCGCTTTGCTTCGGCGACATACTGATTTCCCGGCCCCACAAGAATATCAGAAGCTGCCAGACCAAACAGGCCAAAGGCCATAGCGGCAACACCTTGAATGCCCCCCAAGGCCAACACCCGATCCGCCCCGCAAAGCCGCAGGGTGTAAAGGATCGCATCCGGAACGCCGGCCGGCGCATCTGGGCGTGGCGGAGAGACTGCGGCCACATGCGGCACGCCCGCAACCTTTGCGGTTGTCACCGTCATCATGGCGCTCGCGATATGGCTGTAACGCCCTCCCGGCACATAGCACCCTGCCGCCTGAACAGGGATCAGCCGCTGACCGGCAATCAGCCCCGGACGCAACTCGACCTCGGTTTCATGCAGGGAATCGCGCTGGGCCTGCGCAAATCTGGCGATGTTTTCCTGTGCCCAGGCAATATCATCTTTCAGCTTTTGCGGCACCCGCGCACAGGCTGCGTCAATCGCCGCCTCGCTGATGACGATTTCCCCTTCAAAGCGGTCCAGCTCTCGCGCCATCCGCTGCGCAACGGCTTCGCCACCTGCTTCCAGCTCGGCCAAAAGCTTAGCAACGGTGCTGGTCAAGGCGCGGTCAGCGTCTTCGGATCGCGCCGCGGCGCGCTTGATGAAATCAGGGGCAGACGTAAGGACGGTCATTGGGCCTCCGGTCACGAATTGACCATCTTGTCAGCCGACGCGACCCGTCTCGGCAATCGAAATGGCCAAGGTTCAAGAAAATGGAAGAACCCGATTGCAGGGGGTAAATCCGAAACCCCCTATACAGCTTGGCCCCTTTGCTTTATGCGGCCCCAGTACGGCGCGAGATTCCGCAGCCCGGGCGAGGAGGCCCGGCCAAGGGGATGGGTGGTGCCGTCAGGCTTCACGGGTGCAGATGGCACCCCCTTTGGGAAAGATACCATGAACGACATGAACTTGGCCGCGCCCTTGGCGCAGGCCTTGGCCGACAAGGGCTATGAAAACCTCACCTCCGTCCAGACCGCTGTTCTGGCCGAAGGGCTGGAGGGCCGCGACCTTCTGGTTTCGGCGCAAACCGGGTCGGGCAAGACCGTGGCCTTTGGCCTTGCGATTGCGCCGGAAGTCTTGGGCAACCAGAGCCAACTGCTTTACGCGGACAAGCCGATTGCCCTGATCGTGGCCCCGACGCGCGAATTGGCGTTGCAGGTCAAGCGTGAATTTGACTGGCTGTATCAGGTCGCCGGGGCCAATCTGGCCTCTTGCGTGGGCGGCATGGACTACCGCACCGAACGCCGGGCGCTGGAACGTGGCGCGCACATCGTTGTCGGTACCCCCGGCCGTCTGCGTGACCATATCGAGCGCGGCTCGCTGGATCTTTCGGAATGCCGTGCGGTTGTTCTGGACGAAGCCGACGAGATGCTGGATCTGGGCTTTGCCGAGGATCTGGAATTCATCCTGTCGGCCGCCCCCGAAGACCGCCGCACCCTTATGTTTTCGGCCACCGTTCCGAAAGAGATTGAAAAGCTGGCCGCCAGCTTCCAGCGCGATGCAATGCGTATCGTGGCGAAAGGTGAATCGCGCCAGCACGTCGATATCGAATACCGGGCCTTGTCGGTTGCACAGCGCGACAAGGAGCACGCGATCTTCAACCTTCTGCGCTTCTACGAGGCGCAGACGGCCATCGTGTTCTGCAAGACGCGCGTGAACGTGAACCACTTGTTTGCCCGCATGGTCAACCGTGGCTTCCAGGTCGTGGCACTGTCTGGTGAACTCAGCCAGACCGAGCGGATGCATGCGCTTCAAGCGCTGCGTGATGGCCGTGCACGGGTCTGTATTGCCACCGACGTTGCCGCCCGTGGGATCGACCTTCCCGGCCTTGAACTTGTGGTTCATGCCGATCTTCCATCGAATTCCGAAACGCTTCTCCACCGTTCGGGCCGTACGGGCCGCGCAGGAAACAAGGGTGTTTCGGCGCTGATCGTGGTGCCTTCGGAATTCAAGAAGGCCAACCGTCTGCTCCAGGGCGCGAAAGTCACGCCCGAATGGGCCAAGGCTCCAAGTGCCGAAGAAGTTCAGGAAAAAGACGATCAGCGTCTGCTGGATCACCCATCGCTGGCAGAAGGTGTGGGCGAAGAAGGCGATATGGCAACGGCGCTTCTTGACAAGTTCGGGGCCGAAACCGTTGCCGCGGCCTTTATCCGCCAGTGGCGCACCAACCGCTCCGCGCCGGAAGTCCTTTCTGACAGCTTGCCGCCACCGGCCCCACTGCCACAGCGTGAACGTGGGGAATTCGGCCCGTCCGTCTGGTTCTCGGTCTCGGTCGGCCATTCCGGTCGCGCCGAGGCGCGGTGGCTGTTGCCCAAGATCTGTGATGCGGGCGCAATTGCCAAAGACGGCATCGGTGCAATCCGCGTCAAGCAGGACGAAACCTTTGTTCAGATCGCAGCCCCCTTGGCCGAACGCTTTGGGGCGACGGTTGAACTGGACCGTGATCTGATCATGACCCGTATGGAAGGTGAGCCTGATCTGGAACGTCCCGCCCGTCCGGCCCGCGCACCGCGTCCCGAGCGCGATGACCGTCCGAAGCCAGCCTATGCCAAAAAGCCATCGCGTTTTGTCGATGAGGATGACGCTGGCGAAGCGGCACCGGCGGCGGAGCGCAAGCCCTATGCCAAGCGGGAAGATGCTGATCGCAAGCCTTACGCAAAGCGCGAGGATGGCGACCGTAAACCTTACGCCAAACGTGAAGACGGCGACCGTAAACCCTATGCGCGGCGCGAAGACGGCGATCGCAAGCCCTATGGCAAGCGCGAAGATGGCCCGCGGAAACCCTATGCTCCTCGCGAAGACGGGGACCGCAAGCCTTGGGCAAAGCGCGAGGATGGGGACCGTAAACCTTACGCAAAGCGTGAGGATGGCGACCGCAAACCCTATGCCAAGCGTGAAGACGGTGATGCCCCACGCAAGGCCCGCTGGTCGCCCGATGACCGTGCGGAAAAAGGTGGCTTCAAATCTGCCGGCTTCAAAAGCCACGGTGGCAGCCCCGACAAACCTGCGCGGTCGTCTGGCTTCAAAAGCCACAAGTCCGAAGGCCCAACAGAGCGTCCACGCCGCAGTGAAGGCGGTGACGAAAAGCGGACCTATGCGCCGAAGGGCGATGATGCCCGCCCCTTCGCAAAGCGCGAAGGTGGAAAATACAGCGGTAAGCCTGCCGGAAAGTCCGCCGGTTTCAAAAGCCACGGCGCCGAGAGCAAAAAGCCCTTTGCCGCGAAAGGGGCTCCAGCAAAACCCAAAGGCGATGCGCGCGACACCTCAAAACGTTTTGTTCCGCCAAAGGGCAAACGCTGAATAAGGAAAGGCCGGGATCGCAAGACCCCGGCCTGTTTCGTTCACGCGATTACCGCCCCAAACGCTGCATCAGGTCTGTATGAATGCCCGGTGCCGTCGACACGACGCCCGCCGTTTGCGCCGTGGGCGAGTTGAATCGCAGGCTTTCCCCGAACCGGTCCGACACCCGCGCCCCGGCGCAAGCGCAGATCAATGCGCCAGCCGCAATGTCCCATTCCCATGTCGGACGGAACGTCAGCATGCCATCATACCGGCCCTCGGCGGCCAGACACAGCCGATAGGCCAGCGAGGTGCGGAAGCTGCGTTGCAGGTCCGGCACGCCGCCCGGCCAGTAATCCGGCGCCATGTTCGCCTTGGTCGCCAAGACATGCGCCCCGGCCAGATGGGCGCGCTGAGAGGCGCGAATAGCCACCCCGTCCCGATAGGCCAAACCACCTTTTACGCCGGTATAGAGCCTGTTTTTCGCGGGAAGCAGCACCGCGCCTGCGACCACCTCCCCCGCTTCGGCTACGGCAACTGAGATGGCAAAGTTGGTTTCTCCGGCAATATAGGCCCGTGTGCCGTCTATGGGATCAACGATGAACAGGCGCTCTTTCGTCAGGCGTTCGGCATCGTCCGGCGTCTCTTCGGACAGCCAGCCGTAATCTGGCCGGGCCGCGCGAAGTTTGTCCTTCAGATAGGCATTCACGGCAAGGTCAGCCTCGGTGACGGGGCCGTGTTCGCCGCCCTTGTCCCAGACCTTCGGGTTCGCGCCAAAGAACCGCATGGCAATAAGGCCTGCCTCGGCAATCACCTCGGTCAAAAGGGCAAGATCACGCGCCGGCAAGGGTCATCCCATCAATCAAAAGCGATGGCACGCGTGTCGACAGATGCGCCCGCGCATCGTTTGCCGCAACGATCCGCATCAGCATATCCCGCAGATTGCCCGCGATGGTGCATTCGTTCACCGGGTGGCTGATCTGCCCGTTCTGCACCCAGAACCCGGCCGCGCCCCGCGAATAATCCCCTGTCGTCGGGTTGATCGTAGACCCGATCATCGAGGTCACCAAAAGCCCCGTTCCCATCTGGGCGATCAGGTCGTCCCGCGTCAGGGCGCCCGGCGTCAGGTCGATGTTCGATGTGGCGGGCGATGGCGGAGAAGAGACCCCCCGCGCGGCATTGGCGGTCGAGGCCATGCCCAACTTACGCCCTGTGGCCAGATCCAGCGTCCAGCCGGTCAGCACGCCGTTTTCCACAATCGCCCGGCGCTTGGTGGGCAGGCCCTCACCATCAAACGGGCGGCTTGCCGAAATGCGCGGGCGATGCGGGTCTTCGATCACGCTAAAACCCGCAGGCAGCACCTGTTGGCCAAGCGCATCGCGCAGCCAAGTGGCCCCACGCGCAACGGCAGCCCCGTTTGCCGCTGACAGCAGGTGGCCAATCAGGCTAGAGGCCACACGTTCATCGAACAGCACGGGAAATGTCCCGGTCTTTGGCTTTGTCGCCCCCGCGCGCTGCAAGGCGCGTTCTGCGGCCAGTTGGCCGATGCCCTTGGCACCGGGCATATCCGCGGCGAATGTCCGGCCTTCGGCAGCCCAATCCCGCTCCATCGCGGTGCCTTCGCCAGTAAAGGCCACAGCAGAAAGCGAATGAGAGGTGCGGCCATAGCCCCCCGAAAACCCGTTGGTCGCCGCCAGATGCATGGCGCGCCGGGAATATGCGCCCGAGGCTTCGACCTGACGAATTCCGTCGACAGCCATTGCCGCGCTTTCGACGTCGCGGGCCGCTGCCTCCAGCTCTGCTGCTGTCGGTTCCGCCCCCGGATCGGTCATTTCAAAAGCGGCCAAATCCCAATCGCGGGCGATCTGGCTTTCATCGGCCAGACCGACATAGGGGTCTGACGGCGCTTCCTTGGCCATCGCAACAGCCCGTTCCGCCAAAGTGCGGATCGTCGTATCGGAAATATCCGAAGCCGAGACGCAAGCCTGCCGCCCGCCGATCAGCACGCGCAGACCAATCTCTGTGCCTTCCGACCGTTCCGCCGTTTCCAGCTTGCCCTGACGAATGTCGATGGCAAGCGACGTGCCTGCAACGGCCAAGGCGTCAGCGGACTCCGCCCCTGCTTTTTTGGCAGCATCAAGCAGGGCATCGGTCAGTCGGGCAAGGTCGGTCATCAAAGCATCCTCTTCCTTTGGGATCGAGGTAAAGCCTCGCCCCTCAGGGTGCAAGATAGGACAGGGTCCACAGAGCCAACCATGGCCCCAAACTGCAGGCTTTGCCCTTACTTCAGGCGTTGGCCATTCGCATAGAAACCCTTGTCCTTGAATTCGAGTGTCGAATTCAGGACATCTTCGCCCTCTCCGGGCTTGGTGAACATGGCCAGCATCATCCGTATTCCCATGGCCTCTTCGCCAGCCACCAATCCCAGATCGACCAATTTGTTCAGCAGGCCATTTCCACCTGTCACCGTCACGTCAACCGTGCCGGTGGGCGCGGGCACCCCGTCAAAGGTCGTCAGGTCAGAGTTGTCAAAGGTGACGTCCGCCTTGCCGCTCAGTTCAGCGCCAACAGCCCGAACCAAGAGTTCGGTCAAGGTCAGCGCATGGATCTCACCGGGCGGCACGTCGCCCAAGGCGTCCATTCCCTCTTCGTCAAAAAGGTCTGTCGTCAACCGGGCCTTGCCCTTCGCGTCGATGATGACAGTTGCCGGATCGCGCGGGAAAGCGCCAGCCGGGTCAACGATGCCCCAAAGTTCCGGCGAAACGGCAAAATCGACAAAGCGCGTCACATAAGTGAAATCCTTGGGCGCATCGCTGGCCATAACCGGCAGTAAGAGGTCAAACGCCACCTCTGCATAGCTGAGTGTCAATTCTGGAAAGGGGATGTCCCCGCCCGAGACGATCCAACTTCCACCCTTGGCCCCTGCACCATAACGCAGATTGTCCGCAGACAGCCCAAATGAAAAGTCAGAGCTTTGCGTTGCCGCCTTGATGCTTGTGGCCTTACCTTCTTCCGTCACTTTCAGGTCAAGATCAGATGGACCCGAAGAAAATGACAGGTCGAACTTCAGTCCAGATTTCAAGGCATCGGAAAGATCCACCATCGGTTCCAGCCCGATGAATGTTCCGCTTCCAGAGAAGGTCATGTTTTCGCTTTTTGCCGTCGCGGTGAACGGGGTTTCCGGGTCACTGCCGGTGATGGCAACATTCAAGTCAGACAAGGCCATCGAGGTCTCGCCCTCGGTGATCTCGCCTTTGCTTTTCACCAGATAAGTCCCGGAAATTGCCGAGGCATCGGCCCTGATGTCGGCCACCGCCTTGCCATCCTCCAGCGCCTCCATTGTCAAGGAAAACGTCGGAATCTCATAGGCATAGTGCGTCTCTTCCGGTGTGCCCGTGGCAATGACCTTTAGACCGGGTTCAAGGATCGTTGCATTGACGGCCTGCTTTGCCCCGTCTTCGCCCGGAAAATTCATCGCCATCTTGTAGGTGTCCGAGGCCGTCACCTCGACCGATCCATCGCCAAGATCGCGGAACCGCATTTCCTCTACGGTGCCGTTAAACTCCGCCCCATCTTCGCTCATGAAGGTTTTGACGCCCTTGGCCACCAAGGTATCGCCATCACGGGCCACACTGTCCGCGGTCAGCGCCTGACCATAAGCGGCGGAGACGCGCTGCCAATTCTGCCAGACGTCTTCGGGCGTCACCTCTGCCGATACCGTTGATGCGCCAAATGCACCAACCGTCACAAAGATTGGCGCCTGCTGCCACCGTGCCATAAAAACCTCCTACGAAAATCTTGGAACCATCCTCTTCCCGCCCGCTATGACGGTCAAGGGTTTCCGTTTTCCCCTTCCTTGCGCTAAGCCTATGGCAAATCAGGAAGGAGCGGGATCATGGACGCAAAAGTGGTGGCGATTACCGGGGCAAGCCGTGGCATCGGCGCGGCAGCAGCGCGCGAATTTGCCTCGGCCGGATGGCGCGTTGCTCTGATGGCCCGCAGCGAAAAGGATATCGCCTCGATTGCTGAAGAGATTGGCGAAGCGGCAATGGCCCTGCGGTGCGATGTGGCAGATTTCACCAGTGTTCAGGCCGCCTTGCAAACTGTCGTGGCCCGATGGGGAAGACTGGACGCGCTGATCAACAATGCGGGCGTCATCGACCCGATTGCCCGAATCGAAGACGCCGATCCCGAGGCATGGGGCAAGGCCATCGACATCAATCTGAAAGGCGTACTCTATGGAATGCGTGCGGCCCTTCCGCAAATGAAAGCGCAGGGTGGCGGCACAATCATCACCGTCAGTTCCGGTGCCGCGCATAACCCGCTGGAAGGCTGGAGCAGCTATTGCAGCGCCAAGGCCGGTGCGGCCATGCTGACCCGCGCCGCCCATCTGGAGGAAGGCGCGAACGGCCTGCGGATCATGGGCCTGTCGCCCGGAACGGTGGCGACGGAAATGCAGGTCAAGATCAAGGCCAGCGGCATCAACCCGGTCAGCCAGCTTGATCCGGCAGTGCATATCCCTGCCGAATGGCCTGCCAAATGTCTGCTGTGGATGTGTGGTCCGGGCGGGGATGATTGGCTGGGCAAGGAAATCAGCCTGCGCGACGAAGGCATTCGTCGCGCCATTGGGGTGATCCAATGATCGAAACGCAGTTCGATGATGGCTTGTTGACCCTGATCCTCAATCGTCCTGACAAGGCCAATTCCTTGACCAAGGCGATGCTGGAAGAGCTCGATACCGCGATCGCAACCGCCAAGGACGCACGGGTGGTCCTCTTGACCGGGGCGGGGAAGGTCTTCTCTGCCGGGGCGGATCTGGATGAGGCGCGTGCGGGTCTTGCGACGGATGGGGTCTGGGAGCGGCTGTCAGGTCGCATCGCGGCCTTGCCCTGCCTGACCATTGCCGCCCTGAACGGCACATTAGCGGGCGGCGCGATGGGAATGGCTCTGGCCTGCGACATCCGGCTTGCCGTGCCAACGGCAAAATTCTTTTACCCGGTCATGAAACTGGGCTTCCTGCCGCAACCCTCTGACCCGGCACGCATGGCCGCCCTGATCGGCCCCGCCCGGGCCAAGATGATCCTGATGTCCGGTCAAAAGATCGAGGCTGACGAGGCCCTGTCCTGGGGTCTGATCGACCGGATCGTCGCCCCGGAAGATCTGCTGATGCAGGCCCGCACTCTGGCCAGCGACAGTCTAGCCGCCAAAGCAAGCCACGTCGCCGGAATCAAGGCGCTGGTGCGATAGTCGGCTCAGGCTTTGCGGATGGTGTCGCCCAGATCAATGGTCGGGGTCATTTCAATGATCTCGCCCCCGATCACGCCACCCGGACGCTTGCCCGCGATGATTTCGGCAGCAGCACGACCGATTTCCAGACGGCAGGCATCCATCGTGGCCAACCGGCGCGGCAAGCCATCCAGCAATTCCACCCCGTTGAACCCGGCAAGACCCACTTTTCCGGGCACATCAATGCCCTTGTCCAGACAGTAAAGCAGCCCGCCCGCCCCAATCATATCGTTGGAATAATACAGGAAATCGACATCCGGCGTGCGGCTTAGCACGGCTTCGGTCATCTCTCGCCCCTTCAACAGGGCGGACCCACCGGAATAAAATTCCCGGTCAGCCAAGACCAATCCAGCCTTCGCCAAGGCGTCTTCAAAACCCGCAAGCCGCTTTTTGGCTCGGTGATCGTTGGGCATTTGTGTGCCAAGAAAAGCGATCCGGCGATAGCCCGCCGCAATGATCGCCTCGGCCATTTGCCGACCCGCCCGCCGATGCGAAATTCCAACCGCCGAATCGATAGGCGTGCCGTCCACATCCATGATCTCGACAATCGGCACACCGGCCTGTGCCAACATGGCAAGGCTGGCTTCGCTATGTTCAAGCCCGGCAAGGATCAGCCCCGAGGGGCGCCAGCTGAGCATCTCATACAGCACGGATTCTTCGCGCTCCGGCAGATAGTTCGTCACGCCGACGACGGGCTGAAGCCCGGTGTCTTCCAAGACATCAGAAACGCCGGTCAGAACTTCTGGAAAGACCATGTTGGACAAAGACGGGATGATCACACCCACCAGATTGACACGCTGGCTAGCCAAGGCCCCGGCAATCTTGTTCGGCACATAGCCAAGCGCCCGCGCTGCCTCAAGCACCTTCTCCCGTGTGGATTCGCTCACATCCCCGCGATTTCGCAGCACCCGGCTGACCGTCATCTCACTGACGCCCGAGGCCTCTGATACATCGCGCAGGGTCAGCGGGCGGCGTGGGTCTTGCATGGGGGGCTTTGCCATGGGGCGCTTGGGCCTTTTATCCAGTCACTCTCAAAATTCTTGTTAGCGCCAAAGACTCCCCTTGTCCAAGCTAAGTTTTTGGCTTATTGTTACCGCTAACAGCCGCCAAATGGCGGATGGCGATATCCAAAGCGTCCTGCAAGCTCTCAACCCAGACGCAATGGACCTACAGGGGGAGTGGTGGGCCAAAATTCACTCCCCCTTTTCCATTTTCAGACCGGTCTCGCTTGAAGTGGCGCAAAATTTTGCCCATGAAAGGCAAAGTGGTCCCGTGGCTCAACTGGATAGAGCAGCCCCCTCCTAAGGGGCAGGTTACAGGTTCAAGTCCTGTCGGGATCACCATTACTCTCCGAAGCCGGACATTGCATCTGTCGCAAATCCTTAGATGAAAGATCGTGCTCCGAAGCCGCCCGTTCACTTGGCTGTAAGCATCGCCGGTTAAAGCATCTCGAACTGTGACTGCGATGACGAGAAGCATCATATGACGATCTGTCTTTCAACGGCCGAGGCGATTGCCTCGGTGATCCCGCCGCATGTCCGGGCAATCGCAAGGGCTGTGAACTTCCAGCCGAAAGCCCGCCGCTTGCCTGACCTTCTACAAGAGTTGGGGCAGCGCCTGCACTAGCATGGTTACGCTTTGAGAGGTCATGGCGCAAAGCAACCAACCAAAGAAAAGGGCGCCGTTTGGCGCCCTTTATCAGAAGTCCAGGTTTTCCACGCTGAGCGCGTTTTGCTGGATGAATTCGCGCCGGGGTTCCACGACGTCGCCCATCAGCTTGGTAAAAATGTCATCAGCCTCGGCCAGATCGTCGATCTTCACCTGCAACAGCGTGCGGGCCTCTGGGTCCAGCGTGGTCTCCCAAAGCTGTTCCGGGTTCATTTCGCCCAAGCCTTTGTAGCGCTGTAGCGAAAGCCCTTTTTCGCCCTCGGCCAAGATCGACTTCAACAGGTCAATCGGGCCATGCACCATCTGCTCGCGGTCCTTGCGAACCAGTCGGGCCGGGTCGCGGTAGACGTCCCGGTGCTGGCCTGCCACTTGGCTCAGGCGGCGGGCTTCACCCGACCGAAGAACCGCGCCATCCAGCGTCCGCAACTCTTCCACCCCGCGCAGAACGCGGCTCAGACGAATGCCATGATCTTGCGTAATACGGCCCGTCCAGCCGCGCTCATATTCCAGCGCGACCATATCCAGACGCCGCGCCACGGTGTCTGCGACAAGCTGCAAGTCATCATCGGCACGGCCCGGATCAAATGCACCAGCCAAAGCCGCCTGCTCCAGAATCGCGCGCGGGTAATGCGTCGGGAAGGCATCCAGAACACGGCGGAACTGCCGTGCGCCCTCAATCACGCGGGCCAGATCGGCCCCGGCAATCTCTTCGCCCGACTTCAGTTTCAGCACCGCGCCTTCAACGCCCATTTCGATCAGATAGTCGTCCAGCGCCGCCTGATCCTTCAGGTAAACTTCTGATTTACCACGAGAAACCTTATACAACGGTGGCTGCGCGATATACAGGTATCCGCCCTCGATCAGTTCCGGCATCTGCCGGAAGAAGAAGGTCAAAAGCAGCGTCCGGATATGCGCGCCGTCCACGTCGGCGTCCGTCATGATGACGATCTTGTGGTAGCGCAGCTTCTTGATGTCGAACTCGTCCCGCCCGATCCCCGTGCCAAGCGCGGTGATCAGCGTCCCGATTTCCTGACTGCCCAGCATCCGGTCAAACCGGGCGCGTTCCACGTTCAGGATCTTGCCCCGCAGCGGCAGAACAGCCTGATTGCTCCGGCTACGGCCCTGCTTGGCCGACCCACCAGCCGAGTCACCCTCGACAAGGAAGACCTCAGACTTCGCCGGATCGCGTTCCTGACAATCGGCCAGCTTTCCAGGCAGGCTCGCCACATCCAGCGCCGTCTTGCGGCGGGTCAGTTCGCGGGCCTTGCGGGCCGCTTCCCGCGCCAAAGCGGCCTCGATGATCTTGCCCACAATGATCTTGGCATTGGCCGGGTTCTCTTCGAACCACTCGGCCAGCTTTTCATTCACCAAATTCTCGACCGCCGGACGCACTTCCGAGGACACCAGTTTGTCCTTCGTCTGGCTGGAAAACTTCGGATCCGGCACCTTGACCGACAAGACGCAGGTCAAACCTTCCCGCGCATCATCCCCGGTGAAATCCACCTTTTCCTTTTTCGCAATGCCGCTGGTCTGGGCATAGCTGTTGATCGTCCGCGTCAGTGCCCCCCGGAAGCCCGCCAAATGGGTGCCGCCATCGCGCTGCGGAATGTTGTTGGTAAAGGGCAGGACTGTCTCGTGATAGGTGTCGTTCCACCACATCGCGATTTCGACGCCAATCCCGTTCTTTTCGCCCACCATATAAATCGGCTCGGCCATAACCGAGGTCTTGGAGCGGTCCAGATATTTGACGAATTCCTTGACCCCGCCCTCATAGAATAGCTCGGACTTCAAGGATTCCGCAGGGCGTTCATCCTCGATGATGATCCGCACGCCGGAATTCAGGAAAGCCAGTTCCCGCAGACGGGTTTCCAGCGTCTTGAAGCTGTATTCCAGATTCGAGAAGGTTCCGTCAGTCCGGTTCGTCTTTGCACTGGCCATAAAGCGCACTTCGGTGCCCTTTTGCCCCGGTGCATCGCCCACTTCGCGGACATGTTCGACCGTTTCGCCATTTTCGAAGCGGGCGTAATATTCCTTGTCATTGCGCCAGACGCGCAACTCCAGCCAATCCGACAGGGCGTTCACAACAGACACGCCCACGCCATGCAAACCGCCCGAAACCTTATAGGCATTGCCGCTGTCATCGGTGTTGTTGAACTTCCCGCCTGCGTGCAACTGGGTCATGATGACCTCGGCCGCCGACACGCCCTCTTCGGCATGCATATCCACCGGAATGCCGCGCCCGTTATCGCGCACCGAAACGCTAGAATCGGCGTGAATTTTCACGGTGACAGCCGTCGCATGGCCCGCCAGCGCCTCGTCGATCCCGTTATCGACAACCTCATAGACCATGTGGTGCAAACCACTGCCATCATCGGTGTCGCCGATATACATGCCGGGGCGTTTGCGAACAGCCTCCAACCCCTTGAGAACTTTGATGGAATCCGCGCCATACTCGGCGGGTTTCTTGGCTTCTTCGGCCATGTGTTCTGCACCCTTCAAATTGCCCGCGATTTATAGCGGTTGGGGCGGGGAATGTCACCCCTTGGACACAAGATTTAGCGGCTTAGGTGAACGGAATGACCATGCCAACCAATACCAACAAAACCCCGCTTCCAATGTTCAGGCGGCGCAGGGATTCGGGGCTGGACAGCAAACGCCGCGCTCGGTCTAGAAACAGCGCTAAACCCAGATTGCCAATCATCGGGATGATGGCCGAAACCGCGATGATCGCGGCAATATCCACAGGCGTCACGCGGCTCAGGTCAAAGAACCCCGGCAGAAAGCCCATATAGAACAGAATGGCCTTCGGGTTGCCGATCACCGCCGCAACACCCACCGAAAACCCCGCCCAAATCCCGGGGCGCGTCAGTCGGCTGTCGGCACCGGGTTTCACTGGGGGCTTCAGGATCAAAAGCACCCCCATCACGATAAACACGCCCGCCGCAATCCAACGCATCAGCGACAGCAGGTCGCCATAGACCGACAGGACCCAAGCCAGCCCCATGATCGCGCAGAACGGCCAGATCAGATCACCAAGGGCCACGCCCACGGCCAAGGGCCAAGCCCCCGCTATGCCGCCCGACAAGGCGCGCGCCGTCAGGGCCACCCAAACCGGGCCGGGCACAACCCACAGGCCAACCATGGCCAGCGCATAAAGCGCCAATTGATGCAGCGTGATGGTCATGAAATCACTCCGGCAGGGTCAGGCTGCCATCTTCGGCCAAGGGCCAGAACGGGTTCATCGCAACTTCCCAGACATGGCCGTCAAGGTCCGCCCAATACCCCGAATAGCCGCCCCAAAATACTTTCTCCGGACGTTTCAACGCCACTCCACCTGCGGCGAGCGCCGCCTCAAAGGCCGCATCCACCTCGGCCTCGGTCGCGAAATTCTGTGCCAGCGTGATGGCCCCGGTGCCCAAGGCGGCCCCCGGTCGTCCCTGATCGGCAGCAAGATCCTCTCGGCCAAAAAGCCCCAAGACCAGACCGTTCATCTGGTAAAAGGCGACACCTTCTTGCGCCCCATGCTCGCGCCAGCCCAGCCGTGCGTAAAACGCCTTCGCCGCAGCCAGATCGGCCACGCCCAAGGTAATCAGGGTCACGCGCTGCGGGGTCATTCGCTTACCTTTGACACGCCACCATCCTCGGTGACGGCAAAGCTTTGCGCCCTTTCCCCAAGGCTGTCAAACAGGCCCGGCTCGGTCCCCGTCATGATCGCCTGCGCCCCCAAGGCGCAAATCTCATCATAAAGCGCGGCCCGGCGTCCCTCATCCAGATGTGCGGCCACCTCGTCCAGAAGCACAATCGGCGCCCGCCCCAGATCGGCGGCCAGTGCGCGGGCATTGGCAAGGATCAGGCTGATCAACAGCGCCTTTTGCTCTCCCGTCGAACATTGCGCCGCAGGAACCCCCTTTGCGGCGAAGACGCCCGACAAATCGGCCCGATGCGGCCCGGCCAAGGTGCGCCCTGCCGCCATATCGCGCCGCCGCCCTTCGGCCCATGCGTCCGCCCAATCCTCTGGCGACGGTTCCGGAAAAACCACGTCCAACTCGGCGCGGGGAAACGCGGTCTCCGCCCCCTCTTGCGCCGCCATCAATCGGCTGACCGCAGCCGCGCGATTGGCATCAATCCGCACTGCCGCCTCGGACATCTGCGATTCCAAAGCCCCATACCAATGCGGATCGGCCACATTGTCCTTCAACAGCCGGTTGCGGTCCCGCATCGCCTTTTCATAGGCTAAGACCGCCTCGCCATGGTCCGGGGCAAAACTCAGCGTCATCCGGTCCAGAAACCGCCGCCGCCCCTCGGCCGCCTCAATCCAAAGCCGGTCCATTGACGGGACCAACCACAAAACCCGGGCGATCTGCCCCAGATAGGCCTGTGTCGTGGCCTTGCCATCGACCTTCACAAACCGCGCCTCACCGCCTTCGGCCCCGGTTTCCACCGCGTGTTCCCCGGCCAATCCGCGCAGATCGGCCAAGACTTTCCAGCCCAGAACCTCGGGCCGGCGCGCCAATTCCTCTGCCCCGGCCCGACGCATCCCGCGGCCCGGTGACAGCAGGCTCACCGCCTCCAGAACATTGGTTTTCCCAGCCCCGTTCGGCCCGTGCAAGGCCACCGGCCGGCCATCAAAGGCCAGCCGAGTCACCCGATGGCTGCGAAAGTGCAGAAGCTGCAACTGGGTGATCGCAAGCCCGCTCACACCCTTCCCCTTTATCTTGGTTCAAATATCCCGGGGGTCAGCGTCTTGGCCCCGGCCAAGACGCGAAAGGGGGCAGCGCCCCCTTCCTGCCTCGGTCAGACACGCATCGGCATCACGACATAGATTGCGCTGGTGTCATTGCCCTCGCGCATCAAGGTCGGATCGCCCGAGGAGTTGAACATGAACACGGCATTCTCACGGTCCACCTGGCTTGCGATTTCCAGCAGGTATTTCGCGTTGAACCCGATCTCCAGCCGCTCGTCGCCATAGGCCACGGCCAGTTCTTCCTCTGCCGCGCCACTGTCTGGCGAATTGACTGACAGCACCAGACGATCCTCATCAAGGCTCATCTTCACCGCCCGCGAGCGTTCGCTGGAAACGGTGGCCACACGGTCAACGGCCTTGGCAAACTCGCTCGCATCCACTTCCAGCCGCCGGGTGTTTCCCATCGGGATCACGCGGGTATAATCGGGGAAGGTGCCGTCAATGACCTTCGAGGTCAGCGTGATCGCCGGTGTCGCAAAACGCACCTTGGTTTCGCTGACCGAAACCGCAATCGTCGCCTCGTCATCGTCCAACAGTTTGCGCAACTCGCCTACGGTCTTGCGCGGCACGATCACGCCCGGCATCCCCGACGCGCCCTCTGGCAAATCCGCATCAATCCGCGCCAAACGGTGACCATCGGTCGCCACAGCCCGCAACACCGGGCCGCCCTCGCCGGTCGAGACGTGGAAATACACACCATTCAGGTAATAGCGCGTCTCTTCAGTCGAAATCGCGAACTTCGCCTTGTCGAACAGGCGGCGCAGCACCGGCGCAGGGGCCGAGAAATTCGACGAATATTCCGAGGTCGCCATGACCGGGAAATCTTCTTTCGGCAGCGTCGCAAGGCTAAAGGTCGACCGCCCCGCCGTGATCGTCAAACGCCCCGAGGCCGGGTCTTCGCTCAAGGAGACCAGCGCCCCATCCGGCAATTTCCGGATGATCTCGTGCAGCATTACGGCGGAAACCGTCGTGGCCCCGGCGCGCTCCACCATGGCGGGCGTGCGATCCACCACTTCAATATCCAGATCGGTCGCCCGGAAGCTGACCTGATCGCCCTCGGCCTCGATCAGCACATTGGCCAGAATCGGAATCGTGTTGCGGCGTTCCACAACGGATTGGGCTTGGGACAGCGCCTTCAAAAGCGTGCCACGTTCGATCGAGAGCTTCATTCTTCCATCCCCTAGCCGGGTCAAACAGGGACGCCGACTTTACCCGGCTTTTGCCGGTCTACAAGTGTTTCCGGCGACATTGTGGGGCTTTGGCGTCAAGGTCAAGGGCAGGGCGCCCATTCCGGCGCCCGTCAGGCCAAGCAGGTGGTGTTTGTGCCGCAACCGAACCCTAGGCCCGCAGATACCAAAGGTCGCCTTTGCGCGAAAAGCGGTGGGTCTCTTTTGGTCCAAAAACGGCCTGATCTTCGTTGACCAGCCAAGGTGTGACAGAAACCTCGTTCGCCTGAATATCCAGAACGGAAAAGCCGTGATCGACTTCCCCCTCCCGCGCACAAAGCGCCGTTCCGGTCTGAACCATCAGAACCGGGCGGGGAGACCCTTGCGCGATTCCCAAGCCAATCTCCCAACTGTGCAGATGCCCAGACAAGACAATCCGAACACCGGTATTGATCAGGCCGGGAAGCGCTTCGGCGGCCCCCTTCGTCTCGCCACGGTCAAACCCCGGCGGCTCTTTCAGGGGATGGTGACAGACAAGAACCGCACAGGTCGTACGATCGTCAAATGTCGACAAATCGGCCCTGATCCTTGCCACGTCGTCGTCCCGCAAGATCCCGCCACGCCATTGCAGGGGGTCGGCCGTATTCGCGGTCACCACTTTCAACGGCCCAAGATCATTGTCACTGGTCGTCGGCAGGCCGGTGCCTTTGCGCCAATTGCGAAACGGTGACAATAGCCGCTTTGGCAGGTTGAACAGGGGGACATCATGGTTCCCCGGCACCACCGTAAACGGGCGCCCCAATGCGTTCAGGAACGCCATAGCCTTGCGAAACTGGTCGACCCTGCCGCGATGCGTCAAATCACCCGAAACGACAACCAAGTCAGGTTCCGTCAGGCGCACCGCCCGCATCAGGGGGTTCACAAATTCGACCCGTTCCTGTCCGAAATGAAGGTCCGTCAGATGTACAATCCGCGTCATGCCACCTTTCCTGCCAGATCTACCGGCTTGTTTTCGATCGCCGGGGCAACGATCCGCAACGCATTTGGCAAAACTCTCAAGTTCAAAGGCATCGTCATGGGCCCTTGTTCGCCATCAAGGGCCACCTTCCTTTTCATATGCCCGGTTTCAAGCACCACGTCATCGCCGACGACCAGTTCAAAATCGTCGCCACGGGCAACACGACCCAAGGCCAGCCGCATAGACCCGCCAACCAGCCCGCCGCGCGACTGTGCCTTGGCAATGAACAGCACGAACTTTCCGGCCCTTACGGCCTCGGCGCCCTCAAGCCCAAGGCTTTCAAGTTGAAAGGCACTGCGCGCCACAAAGGCCAGATGGGTCACATAGTCCCGACTCAATCCCTGTGACCGAACCGTCAGCCGCATCGGGCGATACAAATCCCGCAGGCCCACCAGCACAGACCAATAGGCCGCAAACCTGCTGCGCCCCCAGCGATGATAAATGTCTTCGCGGGTGTCCAGAATTTTCGGATAAAGCCCAAGGCTTGCATTGTTCAAGAAGATCCGGTCGTTCACCTGACCAACATCGCGGGCCAGAATCTGGCCACTGGAAATCGCCGCCAGCGCCTTTTCCATCGTGTCTAATCCCAGTTCCCGGGCGAAATAGTTGAACGTGCCCCCCGGCAGGACAGCCATCGCCGCGCCGCTATTCGTCACCGCATTGGCGATTGCGGCCTGCGTGCCGTCCCCTCCAAGGCCAGCGACCACGTCAAACCCCTCGGCAATCGCCTGCCGGGCCACTTGGGTAATCATCGCCCCATTTCGAACCGGAATTTCGCGAAGATCTTGTACCAGCGGGCGCAGGGTGTCGTGAACGATCAATCCGTTGCGATGTGCGTCTTTCTTTCCCGCCCCCCCATTGGTGATCAGGGCAAGCCTGCAAGACTTCAGGTCCAGCGGTTCAAGCTGTTGATACATCACACATCCCCAAAGGCCCGCAATTCGGCCTACGGGGTGTCAATGCAAAAAGGGCAGGATGGGTTCCCTGATCTGACGATCAGCTTTGCAGCAAACGCTTCAGCAGCTGAATATCGTCAGCCATCTGGCTGTCTGCCGCCATCAGTTCGTCGATCTTGCGAATGCCATGCATGATTGTCGTGTGATCACGGCCTCCAAAACGACGGCCGATTTCCGGCAACGACCGGCTGGTCAATTGCTTGCACAGATACATCGCCACTTGGCGCGGACGTGCAATGGTGCGCAGGCGCTTTGGCCCGATCATATCGGACAGGCGCACATTGTAATGCTCGGCCACCTTACGCTGAATCTCTTCGATCGACAGGCGCTTTTCCGAGGTCCGCAGAATGTCGGACAAACATTCCTGCACCAGATCCAGATCAATCTCGCGACCAACCAGCGAGGCAAAGGCGTAAAGACGCATCAACGCACCTTCCAGCACGCGAACGTTGGTGGTGATCCGGTGCGCAAGGAATTCCAGCACGCCCGGCGACAGGGTCAGGCCGCGATACTGGTTGCGGTAATGCTCGACCTTGGACTGAAGGATACCCAGACGCAGCTCGTAATCGGTGGGGTGCAGGTCAACGACCAGCCCGCATTGCAGGCGGCTCTTGATCCGCTCTTCCAGATCCTTGATCTCGCCTGGCGCACGGTCAGCCGAAATCACGATCTGCTTGTTCTGGTCCACCAGCGCGTTGAAGGTGTGGAAGAACTCTTCCTGAGTGCTGTCCTTGCCGGCAATGAACTGCACATCATCGACCATCAGCACGTCAACCGACCGGAACAGCTCCTTGAAATCCATGATCTGCTTGTCGCGCAGCGCCTGCACAAAGCGGTACATGAACTGCTCGGCTGACAGGTACAGCACGCGCAGATCCGGGCGCTTTTGCTGCAATTCATGCGCGATCGCATGCATCAGGTGCGTCTTACCCAGACCAACGCCGCCATAAAGGAACAGCGGGTTAAAGGTAACAGGGCCACCTTCGGCCACCCGACGTGCCGCCGCATGGGCCAATTCGTTGGGCTTGCCCACGACGAACGAATCAAACGTAAAGCGCGATTCCAGCTGTGCACCCGCCACCTCGTCCGCGCTGCCATTCCGCAGCGGCAACCGCCTTGCCGCAACCGGAGCAGCCGGTGACTGCCCTATGGTTTCCGCCCGCTTCACCGCAGGGCGCGCCGCTTGCGCAACCGAAAACTCGATACGGTCCACAGGATTTCCAGCCTTGGCCAATTGACCACGAATATGGTCCGAGAAATTTCGGGATACCCAGTCGCCAAAGAACGTCGTCGGCACTTCGAAACGGGCGACACCGTTCTTCAGATCAGACAAACGCAGCGGTTCGATCCATGTCTTATAGTTGTTCGAACCGACCCGCTTGATCAGTTCTTCCCGGACCTTCCCCCACGCTTCGTTCGGCATTCTCTCGACCTGTTTCACGTTTCTTGTCATCATCCGGCACACGGCGCCTCGCCGGGCCAACCTCCCGCATCACTCACAGCCAAAACGCACTGCAAACACTGCGGAAAAAATCCACATGTGCTTTACAATGCGTGACGGCGGGACAAGCGCTAAGAGCTTCCACCCGGCCAAGGCCCGGCGAATCTACACACTGTGCGGGATTTTCCGCGCAGACTGCATAACCCCTTGGCATGAAACAGAAAACCGATTCGGAAACTGGCAGCAACCGGGCTCGATTTTCGCTTCACACCACGTCATGTCCCCCAAGACGATGTGAATCGCACCCCTACGCTAACAAGCCCGTGATCGGCTCTGCAATCGAACTCTTTGGTTGACATACGAATGGCGTGACCGAATCCGAGACCCTCTGGCAAATCCGCAACGCACCCCGCGGATTCTCTATGAAATTGCCATCAGGCATGGAAAAGGGCGCCCCAAACTTCGGGGCGCCCTTGACAGAAATTCAGAAAATGGTCGTGCCGTCCGACTCAGGCCTTGACGGCCAAAGCCTTCACGCGCGAGGCCAGACGCGACACTTTGCGCGAGGCGGTGTTCTTGTGCATCACGCCCTTGGTGACGCCACGGGCCAGTTCAGGCTGAGCGTTTTTCAGAGCTTCGGCAGCAGCAGCAGCGTCGCCCGAAGCAATGGCTTCTTCAACCTTGCGAACATAGGTGCGGATGCGCGAACGACGGGCCTTGTTAACGGCATACTTCGCTTCCGACTGGCGGGCGCGTTTTTTGGACTGTTCGGTATTAGCCATGGGCGTCTCGATTCTTTCGGTCTTCGTGTTTCACTGTCGCACGTAAAGACCGAAGGCACCGTTCCTCGGAACGGATTCGATTCTTGCCAAAGCGGGCCCACGCGCATGTAGGGCGGGGCTATAGGGCAAACTGGCAAGAATGGAAAGACGTTATTTGTCGCGGAACTGCGGTTGGCGCTTTTCAAGGAAAGCCGCCATGCCTTCCTTCTGATCTTCGGTCGCGAACAGGGCATAGAAGGCGCGGCGTTCGTAAAGAAGACCTTCCGAAAGCCCGACTTCTTGCGATCGGTTCACGCATTCCTTGACGACCATTGCCGTCACCATCGACTTCTCGACGATCTTCTGCGCCACTTTATGCGCTTCCGTCATCAAATCTTTTGCCGGGAAAATCCGGCTGACCAAACCGCAACGTTCGGCCTCGACCGCATCCATGAAGCGGCCCGTCAAATGCATGTCCATCGACTTTGATTTGCCCACCAGACGCGTCAGGCGCTGTGTTCCGCCCAGCCCCGCAACCACGCCCAGATTGATCTCGGGCTGGCCGAACTTGGCCGTATCGGCAGCAAGGATGAAATCGCACATCATCGCCAATTCGCACCCGCCACCCAGACAGTATCCCGCCACGGCGGCAATCGTCGGCTTGCGGACCTTGGCAATCGCTTCGGCCTCGGCCGTGAACAGATTGTCGAACAGAACCTCGGTATAGGTCTTGTCCGCCATCTCTTTGATGTCGGCACCGGCGGCAAAGGCCTTGTCCGAACCTGCAAGGACGATGCAGCGCGTGTTTGGGTCTGCATCCGCCGCAGTCATGGCCGCTGCCAGCTCGGTCATCAGCTTGGCATTCAGCGCATTCATTGCGTCAGGCCGGTTCAGCCGGATGAGGGTAACATAGTCCTCAACCTCGACGATCAGCGTTTCATAGGCCATGAGCAGCTTCCCCTTGCGGATCACGTGGCCGTGACTCCTACCATCAAATGCGCGGATGACAAGTCGCCCTGAATTATCGCTGGCAGTGCGGGCAATAGAACGATGACCGCCCAGATTGCACGACACGCGCGATCTTGGCCCCACATCCCTCGGTCTGGCAGGGCTGACCTTCGCGGTCATAAACCCTGAAAACATGCTGGAAATAGCCCAATTCACCATCTGCCTGGCGATAGTCCCGCAGGCTGCTTCCCCCGGCTTCGATGGCCTCGTTTAGCACCTCACGAACAATCGGCACCAAGGATGCGACGCGTGCAGCACTGATCTTGCCTGCCTGCTTCTTGGGCGAAATTCCTGCACGAAACAGCACTTCGCAAACATAGATGTTGCCCAGACCGGCCACCAAATGCTGGTCCAGCAAGGCCGATTTGATCGGGCTGGCCTTCCCCTTCAGCTTTGCCACCAGATAAGATTCGTCAAAGGCATTGCCCAAAGGCTCTGGTCCCAAGGCGGCCAGCAAGGGGTGTGCCTCGGCGGTTTCCGTGGGCAACAGATCCATCGCCCCAAATCGGCGCGCGTCATTGAACGTGACCCGCGCCCCCCCCTCCATATGCAGCACCACATGATCGTGCTTTTGCGGGGCGGGGTGGTCCTGATGAAACTCGCCCAGCATCACACCCGAAATCAGCATCCGCCCTGACATGCCCAGATGGATCAGCGCCGTTTCTCCGGTCGACAGATCGGCAAGGATATATTTCGACCGCCGCCGCAGTCCCAGAACCCGCGCCCCCGTCAGCCGGTCGGCCATGCCTGCCGGAAAGGGCCAGCGAAGACCGTCGCGGTTGACCTCGGCCCGCTCGATGATGCGGCCCGTCATCACCGGTTCCAAGCCGCGGCGCACGGTTTCTACCTCGGGCAATTCTGGCATTTCGGGCTCCTGAAAGGGCGGATCACTGTCTGTACAGGGGGTGTACAGAGGGTGACATGCTGTTTCGGACAGGGCGACGCATTGCAGCGCCGCGATTGCGCCCTATAAGAAGGGGCGGAATGACAAAAGGGCAAGGCCCATGAACGACGACACCCAAAGCACCACCCATTTCGGCTATCAGACTGTTCCCGAAGGGGAAAAAGCCGGAATGGTGCATGGCGTCTTTACCCGCGTGGCCAGCAAGTACGACATCATGAACGACTTGATGTCGATGGGAATCCACCGGGTCTGGAAAGACGCGATGATGGATTGGCTGGCCCCAAGACCGGGACAACGCCTACTAGATGTAGCAGGCGGCACTGGCGATGTCGCCTTCCGCTTTCTGGGCCGCGCCAAGCAGGGCTCGGCCGTTGTCTGCGATATGACAGAGTCGATGCTGGTGGCCGGGCGTCAGCGGGCCGAGGCCGACAATCTGGCGGAAAGCCTGGACTGGGTTGTTGGCGACGCCATGCAATTACCTTTTGAATCCAATAGTTTCGATGTCTACACGATCAGCTTTGGTATTCGGAACGTGACCCGCATTCCCGATGCACTGCGCGAGGCTTATCGCGTTTTGCGCCCGGGCGGCCGTCTGATGGTTTTGGAATTCAGCCAGATTCCGAATGATCTGATGCAGAAAGCCTATGATCTTTATTCCTTCAACGTGATCCCAGTGATGGGTCAAATTGTTGCCGGGGATCGGGACAGCTATCAATATCTGGTAGAAAGCATCCGCAAGTTTCCCGATCAGGATACTTTCGCCACCATGATCCGCAGCGCGGGCTTTGATCAGGTCAAATATCGTAATCTTTCCATGGGCATAGCGGCCCTTCACTCTGGCTGGAAGATCTGATTTGCGCGGGCCTCACAACATCTGGCGGCTTGTCCGCACGCTCGCGACACTGGAACGCACCGGTGCCATCGGTGTGGTGCTGGAGGCGTTCCGCGCCCCCCCGAGAATCCGCGTTCTTGCTCGGATTTTAGGGTGGCCTTTCAAACCCTTAGGCCTTAAAGGCGACCCGGATCTGCCCCCCGCGACCCGGGCTCTGACAGCCCTTGGTCCGGCCTATATCAAGTTTGGCCAAATCCTTTCGACCCGACCAGATATCGTCGGCGATGAACTCGCCGAGCAACTGAAATACCTGCAAGACAAACTCCCGCCTTTTCCAACAGACATCGCAAAACGAATGGTTGCGGAAGAGTTGGAAGTTCCCGTGAATGAGATTTTCAGCGAATTCTCTGACGCCGTTGCTGCGGCTTCAATCGCGCAAGTCCACCGCGCGCGTTTGGCTGACACGGGTGCCGAGGTCGCCGTCAAAGTACTGCGTCCAGGGATCGAACGTGCGTTTCGGCGGGACATTGATGCCTTTTATCTTGCCGCGCAAACCATTGAACTGATTGCTCCTTCTTCGCGTCGCTTGCGCCCGATGGACGTGATTGCCCATTTCGAAGGCGTCGTTATGGGCGAGTTGGATTTCCGGCTTGAATCCAGTGCCGCCTCTGAATTCGCTGCAAATACTGCCAATGATGAAGGATTTCAGGTGCCCGAACCGGTGTGGTATTTGTCCGGCAGAACGGTGATGACTCTTGGCTGGGCAGAAGGCATCGCGCTGAAAGACAATGCAGCCATTGATGCTGCCGGCCATGATAGACGGATTCTGGGTGCCCGCGTCCTGCAGTTGTTTCTGAACCACGCGCTGCGCGACGGATATTTCCACGCCGATATGCACCAAGGCAATCTGAAGGTCGCAGCGAATGGTGATATTATCGCCTATGATTTCGGGATCATGGGGCGGATAGACGAATATACGCGCCGTGTTTATGCCGAGATATTGTTTGGCTTTATTCGCAAAGATTATCGTCGCGTCGCCGAAGTGCATTTCGAAGCAGGCTATGTGCCTGCAGATCGGGACATTGACGAATTTGCACGGGCGCTGCGCGCGGTTGGCGAACCTATCTTCGGGATGGATGCGAGCCGAATCAGTATGGCACGGCTCTTGGCCTATCTCTTCGAAGTTACAGAACGTTTCGGGATGGAGACGCGGACAGAGCTTATCCTGTTGCAGCGCACGATGGTCGTTGTTGAGGGCGTGGCTCGCGGATTGGACCCACATATCAACATCTGGGAAGTCGCCAAGCCAATCGTGGAAAGCTACATATCCAAGAACGTTGGCCCAGCTGCTCTGTTGCGCGATCTGGCGCAAACGGCACGCGTCTTGGCACGTTTCGGCCCAAAGCTTCCCCGCATGGTAGAGCAGGCGCTTATTCGCCAAGCGGATATGCCGCCGCCAGTGGTTCGGCCATCGCGGCTAAGGACGGTAGGTCAGGCTATGGTTCTGGGCGTTGCTTTAGCTGCCGCTGTTTGGGTGGGAACACAGATTTAATCTAGGATCCCGGTGGAACGCGGAGCGCTGTTATTTCTGTTGCGGCGACTTCGACACCGCCCTCCAGAACAATTTTCGTTCCACCGATTCCGCCTTGAGCTTCGAGAATGCGCGCATAGTGCTCAACCGAGTCTGCGATCAGCAAAGTGTCGCGATAGTAGCTTTCGACCGATAGATCGTAGAGGCCGCTTGCAAGGGGCGCCCCGGTCGCATCAACGGGCTGCCACTCGTAATTTTCTGCAGAAATCGGCAACTCCTCACGCGAAACGATCTGTCCCGCTTTGTCTCGAACCACAAGCACAACCCTGTCTGCTGTTGCTGCCGGATTGGGTGACAATGTGATCGGTTCGCCATGCACATAGACTTTCCCTGAAGCACGAGCTTCTTGTCCAACCCACCCTGCTAGCTGGGACATCGACATGATGCCAAATAGTTGTTGCATGGATTCCAACAGTTGGTTGGTCTTTACCGATTGCTCCACGTTAGAGAAGGTCGCAAGCTGGACGGCGTAGTCTGACGCTTCGATGGGATTCAATGGATCCTGGTTTTGCATCTGTGTGGTCAGCATCTTGAGAAAAGTCTGAAAATCCGACGTGAGTCCACCCGATGACGCGGCAGTCTGGTTCGTTCTGGACGGGTTGGAAGTCTGAGAAATGTCCATCTGTTTTCCTTTCAAAGGCGAATGTGGAGCCGCCCTTGCATCGGCGTGTTGCAAGATAAGAAATGCGTACTGTCTGGCGCCGCATCCCGTTGATCGGGACTTTGGTTCCCGCCGGTCGTCTGCGGTTCTGATTTTGAACGCTGACTCCAGCTTCCGAAACTTAGCGACCCTTGAGACAAGCCCATTTGACGCAATTCGTTTAGAAGCGAGTCAGCATTTCGGCGTAGTAGTTCAAGTGTTTCGCCGCGCTCCGCGAACACCCTGATTGATGTCTGATCGTCTTGCGTGGTGATTTCGAACTTCAGCTTTCCCAATTCGTCCGGCGTCAGAGTGAGCTCGGTTGTCTGTGACTGTTCTGTCGAAACACTGCGAACTATCGCCTCGATTGTCTGCGACACCACGGCGTCTCTGTAAGCTGCATAGGCTTGCGGATGCTTTCCTGCCACGTCGAGAAAACTATCGGTTGTCGACGTCAAATGCCCGGCCTGATTGCCTGACGAGAACAAGCTCCCCTCGCCCAGCACGACCGATTCTGAGATCTGGCCAATGTAGCCTGCATCAGAGATTGTTTTGATGTCTTGGAATGTCCCTGCATTCGCGTCATTTCGGAATCGATCTGTCGTCCGAAGCGATCCGCTGACGGAAGCGCCGACCTTTAGCGAGTTCGCGCCTGGACTGATCCTGGTCGACAGGTCGGTCTGATTAACATTTTGATTTGAGCTTAGAGTGCCTTGATCGCCTGAAACGAGCGCCGGCAAGAAAGCCGTGAGCGCAGCAGCCGAAACGGGCCCGGAACCCTGAGATTTGGCAGGTGTCGCGGCCTGCGAAGTGGAAATTGGCCCTGCCGTGGGTCGGGCATCTTCGGCAGCTTTCGCCTGATCCAAACCGGACCGCAGACTGAAAGTCTTGATGGGGTGGATTTCTGGTTCGTTAGCCTCAACAAGCGCAGATTGCGGAGGCAAGAGTTGCCGCGCATTCACTGTACCTGCTGCTTTTGGCGGAACTGAAGGATCCTGAGAGAACTCGTCGTTGCTAATCTGCGCTTTCGTTTGTGAATCGGACGGATTGGAAGAGGCGTTGGCGGTAGGTGCTTCCGGGGAGGCATTCGAAGCTGATACAGGATTTATTTTCGCAATAAACGCGGCCTGAATGTCCGAGCGTTGGCGCTCTCCCTCTCCCCTACCCACGATCGGAAACCAGCCGTGATGTTCATCGGGGTTGCCCGGCGCTACAGATCCTTCTGCCAAGTGCTCTATGGGCGCTCGGACCTGACTAGCCGTATCAGTTGGAACTGCTGGCCCATCAGGGCGCATCGTTTCTTCTGAACTGAAGGCAAGGGATGCGGTATCGCTATCTTGATCCCCAAGATTTCGGCCCAACAGATCAGTCTGGAGGGTAGAAGTCGCACCACCCGTGGACGGATCAATTTGGACGGGCTCTGCAGCATCCTCAGATTGCGATGTACTTGACCGGTCCCGATCTTTCTCGCTTGAGGTATCTGTTCCGCTTACCGAACCTTCTCGGGCTTCGGCTGATGACTTTGTGACCTTTACCTCTAGCCGCGAAAACGCTTCGCCAAAGGTTCCTCCATCTGCACCGTGCTGTGATGCGTCTGAAGATGTTGTTCTTCGCGAAATTTGGCTCTGATCACTTGGAAGTCCCGCTTTGGCGGCGGACCACGACAGTTCTTTTGCGATCTGCATTCTGCATCCCACGAGTGGCTTGGTCGACTGCTCTAATGGGCCCTGAAATGCTTACCACTTGTTTACCGCCTTTTCAGATAGTTGGGACAATTCAATCAAAATCCGAGGCTAAAATGGAAATAGCAAATGCACCGTCCTTGCCCGACAGGTCTCAGGCTCTTCGAGAAAAGGCGCGGGAACTTGAAACGGCCTTTCTGGCAGAAATGTTGACTCATATGCAGCCGGAAGCCGCCTCCGAGGGTTTCGACGGCGGCATGGGAGAGCAGCAATTCGGCTCTTTCCTTCGCCACACCCAAGCCAAGGCTATTGTTGACAAGGGAGGAGTAGGATTGGCGGAAATGATCTTTGCCTCGCTGATCAAGTCAGAGGGGGGAGCAAATGTCTGAATCAGTGGAATCCCTGCTCGACGACATCCACGCAGCCCTTCTTACAGGTCGCTTTGCCGAGTTGGCATCGCTGACCGAAGCGCTCGAAATTGACGCTGAGGCTTTGTCCAGCAATAACGCTTCGATGACCGCAGCGGTCAGAACAAAGGCACTTCGCAATGAAAAATGTCTGCTTGCGGCATTGCGCGGCCTTCGGTCGGCGCATAGCCGTGTCGAAGAGATCACCAAGGCCACGCAGGGTCTGACCACTTACAGCGTGAACGGCTGCCTTTCAGTTTTAAGCGTCAAACCCAAGCCGGGAAGGCGTTTCTGATTTTCATCAAATCCCAGACGAGAAGTATTTTGGAATTCATTTGTGGTTAGGTTTTCAACGCTCAGATGACCACAGCGCCCCAAGGCTGGGGTGGCACCGCGGCTCAACCTCGGTAATGGCAAGAATGCCCTTCCAGCCGTCCGTAGACGGTCAACCCTGCCGCGAAAATTGCGGCGAATGTGAAGGATTACCAAATGTCTTCGATTCTGACGAACAACGGCGCCATGGTCGCACTTCAGACGATGAAGTCGATCAACAAAAGCATGGCGGCCGTCCAGAATGAAATTTCCACCGGTAAGGCCGTGTCCTCGGCAAAAGAGAATGCCGCAGTTTGGGCGATCTCAAAGACCATGGAATCCGATGTGAAGGGCTTCAAGGGTATTTCGGACAGCCTTTCGCTCGGTTCGTCGACCATTGCCGTGGCAAGGTCCGCATCGGAGCAGATCGCTGATCTTCTTACCGAAATCAAAGGCAAGATTGTCGCTTCGCAAGAAGACAATGTCGATCGTACCAAGATCCAGGCAGACGTGGCGGCGCTTCGGGACCAGATCGGATCTATTGTCGGTGCGGCCCAGTTCAACGGTTTGAACCTTTTGAACAACCGGCAAGGCGGCGCGACGGTTGCTCAGATTGTTGGCAATACGGGTGCCGGCGCGGGTATTCTGAAAGGGTCTGAAGTTCAGATCCTTTCGTCGCTGGATCGTAGTTCAACTGGGGTGAAATCATCGTCGATTGGGGTCAACAAGGCCGACCTTGGCACCCAAGCCCGAACTGCCGGTGCGGGAACAGACATCGCGGCAACCGCCGCCACAGGCGCTGGAGCTGTTGCAGCCGGGGCGAGCGGTACCATCAGCATCGTTGGCGATACTGCAACTGCAGTGCGCGGTGGCAATCGTGTCTTGGCTGGCGATACCTATGCCATAGGCGGCTTGACGGGCATCTCTGCAACGATCTCTTATGTAGCGCGCGATGGTGACACGACCGCCGACATTGCAAAGGGATTGGTCGATCGGCTGAACTACGAGGCGAAGAAGGCAGGCATCTCGATTACTGCCGAATTTGACAACTCTGGCGCAAACCCGGGCGTCAAGATCACCAATGGAACGACGACGGGTATCACCACAACGACGACCCTGACGACGGGCGGAACTGCTGGTGGTGGCTTGGAAATCCTGCGTGATATTGATGTTTCCACAAGTGCTGGGGCCGAGGCTGCCCTGGTTGCGATTGAAGGCCTGACGCAAACTGCTATTCAGGCCGCGGCTGATTTCGGCACATCGCAGAAACGAATTGATGTGCAGAAAGACTTTGTCTCAAGCTTGGTTGACTCCCTGCGTTCGGGAATTGGCTCCATGGTTGATGCGAATATGGAGGAAGCATCAGCCCGTCTGCAGGCACTGCAAGTTCAGCAACAACTTGCCACTCAGTCGCTGTCGATTGCGAACCAGGCGCCTCAGAGCATCCTTTCGCTGTTCCGCTGATCGTCAAGGGGGCCGGGGTTTTCCCCGGCCCACTCCAAGATCGATTGAGATAATGTGAGGATCCATAGTGAACGTCTTGACCCACAAAAAGTTGGGATATGCACCCAATGATGCTGCCTTGCGTCCTTTGCGCGCAATTGAGTACGACGCCTTCGCGCGCGTTACGCGACGCTTGTCTCAAACTTGGGCTGGTCGGAAAAGCGACTACCCTGCACTGGCCAAGTCGCTGAACGACAATCTTTCCCTGTGGCGCATCTTGGCAATGGACGTTGCCGAAGCGTCGAACTCTTTGCCTCAATCTCTACGTGCGCAGCTCTTTTACTTGTTCGAATTTACAGACCTGCACAGCGGACGCATTTTGCGGGGCGAGGGCAGCGTCGAAGTCTTGGTTGATGTGAATATGGCCGTCATGCGCGGACTGCGCGGCGAAGGAGAACCAGTGTGAGCGGACTCGTACTGAAACTGGGACCACACGAGCGCGTGCTGATCAATGGGGCTGTCATCGAGAATGGTGATCGCCGCTCTCGCTTGTCGATAATGACGCCTGACGCAAATATTTTGCGGCTTAAGGATGCAATACACCCCGAGGAAGTGACGACCCCTGTACGGCGTGTCTGTTACATCGCGCAACTTGTCTTATCAGGGGATGCCGATCCGTCGACTGCAAAATTGCAGTTGTTGCGGGGAATAGAGCAGCTTAGCCAGGTTCTTACCGACATGGACAGTCGTGCCCAGCTTGCTGTGGCAAGTCAGTCGGTTCTGGAAGGTTTGTATTACCCCGCATTGAAGGCGCTTCGCAGCCTTTTGCCACGGGAAGATCGGTTGATGGCCGTTGTGTCATCATGACTTTCAGCCCCGTCCTACCGATGGCCGGTTACGCGGGATGGATGTTTCTGAAACGCACGGCCGCTACTCAACTGGCCGCCTATTCCGCACAGGCATCCGTTACAAAGGACAGTGCTTACTTCCGGGAAAAAATCGGTGGGATCAAATCCGCAGAAGAGCTGGTCAGTGACCAACGTCTCTTGCGTGTCGCTCTTTCGGCCCATGGCTTGGAAGCTGATTTGCCGAACAAATTCTTTATCAAGAAAGTTCTGCAGGACGGAACTCTTGATCCAAAAGCCTTGTCCAACAGATTGGCCGATAAGCGTTATTCCGAGTTCGCGAAGGCCTTTGGGTTCGGGGATTTTTCGACACCTCGGACGAAGCTCTCGGATTTTGCGGATAAGCTCTTGAAAAAATTTGTTGAAAAACAATTTCAAGCGTCCGTTGGTGAACAGAATTCAAGTTTTCGCATCGCGATGAACGCCGAGACGCAGTTGAAGGATCTGGCGCGATCCAGCACGGCCGAGTCCTCAAAATGGTTCTCTGTCCTTGGATCGCCTCCACTTCGAGAAGTCTTTGAAAAAGCTTTCGGATTGCCGCCTACCTTTGCGGCAATTGATTTGGATAAGCAGGTCGAAGTTTTGCAGGATCGAACACGCACTGCCTTTGGAAGTGCTGTGATCTCCCAGTTCAGCGACGAGGAAAAAATCGACAAGTTGGTTCGGATGTTTGTCATCCGTTCAGAGACCGCCGATTACGCAGCCAATGTGTCACGCGGACAAATCGCTTTGACACTTTTGCAGCAGGGCGCCTACAGAAGCAGCTAACGGCCTTTCAGAACGTCATAAAGGCGCCGAAAACTACCGTCGATTCCTTCATCGTGGGTCTGGGATGAAAGAAATTTTTCTAACGCGGGCCAGCGATGGATTGCACGATCGATCGCCGGGTCAGAACCGGAGTGGTACAGCCCTGCCTGGACCATCATTTCGGAGTTTTCCCAAGTTGCGATAATATTTCGCGCGGCACTGATCGCTTCATTTTGTTCAGTTGTTGCCGCCCAAGGCAGGGACCGAGAGACGGATCGAAGAATGTCAACCGCGGGAAAACGCCCCCTCTCCGCAATTTTGCGATCCAGAACGACATGCCCGTCGAGGACGCCACGCAGGATGTCCGCGACAGGTTCTTCCATGTCTGATCCTGGAACGAGAACGGAGTAGATTGCCGTGATGCTTCCCCGATCTTCACACCCCGGGCCAGCGCGTTCGGCCATCGCCATTAATGCGGATTGGACAGAAGGCGGGTATCCCTTCAGGCTGGGGGCTTCGCCGGCGGCTAAGGCGACCTCACGATGAGCCTCTGCAAAGCGTGTAACGCTATCAACCAGTAATAGAACTTCTAGCCCTTGGTCACGAAAATGTTCGGCAATCGTGGTGGCAGTTGAGAGACATCGCTTACGGACGAGAGCGGATTGGTCAGAGGTCGCCGCGACAACAACACTTCGCGCGAGCCCTTCCTCACCCAAGGTTGTTTCCACGAACTCTCTGAGCTCTCGTCCGCGCTCTCCAACCAGAGCAATGACGACGACATCGGCCATGACGCGCTGCGCTAAACTACCCAGTAAAGTAGACTTTCCGACGCCAGATCCGGCAAACAAACCAATCCTTTGGCCCCGGACGATCGGAAGAAGTGTATCAAAAATCGTTGTTCCGGTCGAAAGACGTTTACCCAGCCGCCGCCGCCTGCCCGGCGACGGTGGCGCAGCGTTCGTCAGGCGTGGCGCCGGTCCGGGAAACAATGGCCTGTTGTCCAAAGGGTGGCAGAGTGGGTCAATGACGCGGCCAATCCAGTCATTGCTAGGGGCAGTTGTGACCGGTCCCCCGAGCAAGACCTCGGTTCCCTTTTTGAAACCAGCACCACCCGCTTCGGCCAGAACCGTAATCTCCTCTGGGTCTATCCCGACCACTTCACCCAGTGAAGCTTCGGGCCCAATCCAGACGCCGTCGCCAATCGCTGCCGCGGCGGAAAGCCCTTCAATATTCATTACTCCGGCCGCGATTTTCGAAACGCGACCGACCTTATGAATGCTCGGTAGCGCATTCATGCGCTGCATGAGGGGAGCAAAAACTGAGACCATCCTGTTCCCTTTCCGTTCACTGATTACAGTTTCTAAAGGAATCACTCCTAAGAACTGGTGAAGCAGATCGAGGGAGAAGCCCCGATGTTTGAAAAACTCGGATTGACCAGAATGGCACAAGCATTGGCCGCGCATTCCGGCGCGCGTCTGGCGCTGATAGCGGACAATGTCGCAAACGCCGATACGCCAAAATTCAGGGCGCGCGATCTACCTCGCTTTAATGAACAGTATGATGACTTCGCCAGCTTCGCTTTAAGGCGGGACGGGCGAGATCACTTTGAAAAAGATCAGTCACCTTTCAACGGGTCCGTTTATTCCGGCGGGGCGATGGCGCCAAACGGAAATGATGTTTCGCTTGATCTGATGATGGCGCGCTCGGTAGAAGTTCGCCAAGACCACGAAATGGCTTTGGCTGTCTATCGCTCAGCGTCCGCTGTTCTTCGTACCTCGCTTGGCCGAATGGGTTGAGGGAGTAAGACATGAGTGATCTTTTAAAAAGCCTACACTCTTCCGCCGCAGCGATGCGTGCCCAGGCGATGCGGCTTCGCACAGTGTCGGAGAACATCGCAAATGCTGACACACCCGGCTTTCATCGGAAGATTGCCAGCATAAAGCAGTCTTCGGAAGGGCTTGTTGAAGTCGCCAAGACCCGCCTCGACCGTTCCGAACTTGAGCGGGTCTTTGACCCGGGTCATCCACTGGCCGATGACTCTGGCTACTACGACGGCTCCAACGTCAACCTGATCATTGAGGTCGCCGATGCTCGCGAAGCACAGCGCAGCTACGAGGCAAATCTTAAGGTCTTCGACCAAGCCCGGCAAATGGCTCAAAGCCTGTTCGAACTTATCCGCAGATAAGGAGGTCCAAAATGGACATCAAGAAATCCCTCGCCACACAAATTTATGCAGAGACCAGGATTGCCGCGCCCGTTGCTTCAAGCTCGCGGACAGCAGAAGAAATCGGTTCAGAATTTCTGGGCAGCTTTGCGGCAACGCTGCAGAATGGAGAAGACGTAGCGCGTTCCGCCATGACTGGTGGAGCCGACCCTCATGCTCTGGTTGAGGCGCTCGCATCCACGCAAATGGCCGTCGAGACAGTGGTTACCGTTCGCGACAAGGTCGTCGAGGCCTATCAGGAAATTCTACGGATGCCGGTCTGATATGATGGAAGCGGTGTACTTCGATCTGGTTCGGCAAACGCTTTGGGTGGCCACGTTGATTGCCGCGCCGATGCTAACAGTTGCGCTCATTGCCGGTGTCGGCGTCGGTCTGTTTCAGGCTTTGACCTCAGTGCAGGAAATGACGCTGACCTTCGTTCCAAAAGTGGGCGCCATGCTAATCGTGTTCTGGGTGTCCATGAGTTTCATGACCTCCACTCTGACCACCTTTTTTACGGACGAAATCATTCCAAGAATTGAGGGGATGTGAAATGGAGGCTGCTGGCTATACAACGCTTACCCGCCAAACTGGGTTGATCAACGAATTGCAGGTCTTGGCTCACAACATCTCCAACGCGTCAACAACCGGATTTCGTCGAGAAGGCGTTGTTTTCTCAGAGTATATATCGGCAAGTCGGGGCGAAGAGTCGATTTCTATGGCTCATGCAAATGTCAGACATGTCGATCTTTCCCAGGGCGCTCTTACGAGGACCGGCGGAAAATACGACCTTGCGATCCAAGGCGAAGGGTTCTTTCTGGTGGCCACCCCAGAAGGCGAACGCCTGACGCGCTCAGGTGCTTTTTTCCCATCTGCCGAGGGGACGCTCGTCACGGCCGATGGCTTCGCGCTGCTTGACAGCGGGGGGGCGCCAATTCCGGTGCCTACTGGTGCCAAGGATGTCTCTATCTCCAAAGATGGCACGATGACGGCAGACGGTGTCCCGGTCGCGGAAATCGCTCTTTGGGAGCCCGAAAATCCGTCAGATTTACGGAGGCAGTCTGGAACATTGATCATGGCACAAGGGTGGTCTCCGGTAGCGTCGGGAACAATTCTTCAGGGCCACCTCGAAGAGAGCAACGTTAACACACTCAGCGAGATTGCTCGGATGATCGAGGTTCAACGCGCCTATGAGATGGGGCAGCGCTTCTTAGACAGTGAAGATCAGCGGCAGAAAAGCGTCTTGCAGACGCTGGGCCGATAGGGGCGAAAGATGAAAGCACTTCAGATCGCGGCGACCGGTATGGCAGCGCAACAAATGCGTGTCGATGTCGTGTCTCAGAATCTCGCCAACATGTCGACGACCGGGTACAATGCGCGTAGGGCGGATTTCGCCGATTTGCATTACGAGCAAATGGCGCGCCCCGGAACCATTTCGGCGACAGATGGTACAATGCTACCGACAGGTATTCAGGTGGGTATGGGCGTCCGACCCTCGGCCGTTTCGATCGTCCTTGCGCAAGGATCTTTGGTACAGACGGGCGGGGATCTAGATCTGGCAATCGAAGGGCGAGGCTATCTTGAGGTCGTCCTTCCCGGCGGCGGGGCCGGTTTTACCCGGGATGGTGCGCTAAAGCGTACGGGCGACGGTCTGATCGTCACATCAGAGGGCCACCAAGTCGCGCCGGGCATCACAATTCCGGCAGAAGCCCGGTCCCTTGCGATCAATTCCGAGGGTGAGGTTTACGCATATTACTTGAACCGAGTTGAACCGGAGTTGCTTGGCCAGTTGTCGTTGATCGGGTTCTCCAACGAAAAGGGTTTGGAAGCAATTGGATCAAACCTGTTCCTCGAGACAGCAGCATCCGGTCCACCGTATTCAGGAATTCCCGGGGAAGAGGGACTAGGCACATTGCGGCAGGGCTATCTGGAAGAAAGCTCTGTCGATGCGGTGAGGGAAGTTACCGAACTGATCAAGGCGCAACGCGGCTACGAGTTGAACGCAAAGGTGATCACGGCAGCAGATCAGATGCTTTCAGCAACGACGCAGGTCAGATGATGCTTTGGCTTCTCTTTTTCATGATTCCAACGGCGGTCTCGGCAGACGCAGTCGTGAGTTCTCGGATTATTCGATCTGGCAGCATCATTGGTGCCAATGATTTGTCGATTGCCAGCATATCGGTTTCGGGGGCCGCTCAGTCGGTTGATGAAATCGTAGGGCTAGAGGCAAAATCAATCATCTATCCCGGCCGTCCGATCCTTTATGCGCAAGTAACTGCCCCAGCAATTGTCGAAAGAAATCAGAAGGTCCCGCTTATTTTTCATTCCGGAGGGTTGGAGATTCTGACCGAAGGCAAGGCTCTGTCGCGCGCCAGTGTTGGCGAAATTATCCGTGTGTTGAATCCAAGCTCTCGAAAGATCGTGACAGGAATTGTCAAGGATGATGGCTCAGTCCATGTCGAGGTACCCACAAGATGAAAAAGACGCGGATTTTTTGGGTGGCGCTCTATCTTACGGGATGCAGCAGGCTCGATGAAGTTGGGAAAGCGCCCGATTTCTCTCCTCTTGAGGGCAGCTACCAGCATCATGCGATGTATTCGTCGCCGTTTCCCCAAACGGCCGACATGAATGACCCTTCGGATGCTTCCTCGCTTTGGACTGCGAGCCAGGCGTCTCTTCTTGGTGACCGCAGGGCCAGCCATCGAGGTGACATTCTAACTGTCGTGATTGAAATTGACGACCGCGCCGAAATCTCAAACACGACCGGGCGTAGTAGATCCGGGAGCCAGACGATGGCAATCCCATCCCTACTTGGCATTCCCCAACGACTGGACCGCGAACTTCCTGAAGGCGCAACCGTGGCAGAAGCCGTTGACACATCCTCTAGCTCAGCCTTTTCGGGGAATGGTTCTGTCTCCCGGAACGAAAAGCTCACCTTGCGAATTGCGGCAACTGTCGTTGAAGAGCTGCCAAACGGAGTGTTGCGGATCGAAGGCCAGCAGGAAGTCCGCGTCAATTATGAGCTGAGGGAACTGATCGTGACCGGATACGTCCGGCCCGCAGACATCTCTCGGAAGAATGAAGTGACCTATGACAAAATGGCAGGCGCGCGCGTTTCCTATGGTGGTCGCGGTCAGATCAGTGATTTCCAGCAACCACGGTATGGTCAGCAAATCACCGACATTATTTTGCCATTCTGACCGTCATGAAGAAAGCTCTCCTCCCCGTATCATTATTGGCCTTAGGTCTTTCCGCAGGCGCAGGAGCAGGTCTATTCCTGCGTCCCGAGGCAGCGATGCCGCAGGGAGAAGACGCATCGCAAGCAGCCGTCCCTGCGCCTGTTTCCCAGAAAGAGGCCGGTGAAACACTGGTGCCCGAGTTCGTAAAACTGCCCAATCAGTTCGTCGTGCCAATCGTCGACGAAAGCCAAGTTGTATCCCTTATGGTGCTATCACTGAGCATAGAAGTAGAGGCAGGAGAAACCAGTCGGGTCTTTGCCTATGAACCCAAACTACGGGATGGGTTCCTACGGATGCTGTTCGATTTTGCGAACAGCGGAGGGTTTAGCGGAGAGTTTACGGAGACCGCAACTCTTGATGTTTTGCGCCAAGGCTTGCTGAATGTCGCGCAAGGCATACTTGGACAGTCGGTGACGGATGTCCTGATCACTGATCTTATTCGCCAAGACAGCTAACTCATTTTCTCCCAATTCTCTCAAGTGTTGCGGCTCTGCCAAAGGCCCGGGCCGCAATATCATGTTGAGCGAGGTAGATCGCAGTTTTGTGTGCCAATGTTCCGTTCAGCTCTATGCGTTTCTGAAAACGCCACTGATCATGTTTCGCAGCCGTTCGAGTTGCCGAGATGTCCACCTGTGCACCGCAATCAACCTCGCTCAGAGCCGCAATCTGGAGCCGGATTTCTAGTAATGGACGTGAGGCATTAGCCAATTTATGCAGCTCTGTGTCGCGAACGAGAGTCGCGATTCGTGCCAGATCGTTTAACTTTTTGCGCTTCGCATCCAAATTTAGGTCCTCGGTTTCTTTCGCATGATATCCGCAAAGCGGATCGCTGCCGCGACCGCTTTGTAATGGTCTCTCTGTATCGGTTGGCCCAAGCGGATTGTGGCATGGATCGCTCGTGCTGTCGGTGGATCACTGTGGATCGGAATTCCACATTTCGTTGCCTCGGATCGGATCTTCATCGCGATTTCGTCAACGCCCTTGGCCACGACAACTGGGGCGGATGGATCGCTTCGTTTCCACCGGAGTGCCACGGCATAGTGTGTTGGGTTGACGATGACGACACTTGCCGTGGCAACTTCTGCAAGCATCTGGTTCATTGCCAATTCCTGTCCTCGTTGACGACGCTCAGACTTCGTATGTGGGTCCCCTTCGGAGTCCTTGTGTTCGTCCAACATCTCTTTGCGTGTCATGCGGTTACGTCGACGCAACGTCCTGATCTGCCAAAGGAAATCCACTCCTCCGATAAGGGCCGTGATTAAAGTCGCCAGAAACAAGAACTTTCCCAGTATGGCGATCAGAAATGAGATTCCCAGACCTGGCTCCAGCATCGCTGTCGCCATAATTTCGTTCAGATTCATCAACAGAAACGAAGACAAAAGCCCGCCAACCAGCGCAAGCTTGGCAGTGTTCTTGAGAAACTCGACCAAACCCTCGATGCCGAACTTTTGCCGGGCCGTTGAAAGGGGCGAGATGCGGGAAAGTTTCGGGTGGATTTTCGTCGGGGCAAAGACAAGTGCCCTTTGTGCAAAAAGCGCGCCCAGTGTTGTTAGGATTGGCACTAGGAAGAGTGCCCCCAAGGGCAAGAGAACATGAACAATCAGCCCTGCCCCAATGACAGCGTTCTCTGCGCGGGTTCCCCCATCCAATTTGGCAACGGACTCAAGAAGCGTTGAAAGGTGTTCTGCAGCGGCCAGGACAATTGCCCCGCCGGCCGAGAAGGCAACGGCAAAGCCGGTATAGGACGCGGCCGTTGTCAGGTCAGTTGATCTGGCGACATCGCCCTTTTTGCGGGCCTCCTCCATCCGTTTTGTAGAGGGTTCATGCTCTTTTTCCGCATCGCTGGTTTCATCACTTGCCATTGCACGTCACCACCCGGGGGCAGAGCCGATGAAACTGTGAAACGCGAAAAGCCACACTGTGATGGCAGTTGGAAACCCAGAGGCCATCAAGGCAAGACCGCCCAGACTAAGTGCGGGAGCCCCGATGAAGGTCACCATCAATTGCGGCATCGCCCGATTTATGATGCCAAGTGCAAAGTTGTACAAAAGCGAGGCAATGGCGAAGGGCAGGGCAATCTTGAACCCAAGAGAAAAGATCATGCCTGTGTGGCGAACGCCCCATTCGATCACCGCAGATGAGTCGGGGACATCACCTGCGGGAAAGACCTGATAAGAGAGAAGAAAGAAGCCGACGATTTTTGTAAGCAGTCCCAATTGAAAGGCAATCGCAATACCCGCAAAGATCAGCAGTTGGGCAATGGCGGGTTGGGCCTCTGCTCCGGGTGCGAACAATTGTGATAATGATGTCGCGTTGGCGATGATCGCACCCGCAACGGATAACGCAAAGACAAAGAAGCGAAGGCTGAGACCCAGGATCAGGCCAGTAACGATTTCGGCGGCAAAGGCGGAGGTAAATTCGACGCCCCCGGCCATTGGCATAGTTGCTGGCAAAATGCTTAGAGAGAGCATCAGCGCCAAAATCAGGCGGATGCGGGCAGGAATGGAATGCTCCGCAAGACCCGGGAGAACGGCCATCGCAGATCCGACCCTTAAAAACGTCAGTGCCCAGGCTTGGACAAGCGGCGCGGCAATCCCGAACTCGCGTAGCAGCAGATCCAAAACCTCGATCATTGCGGCACCAGACCTACAAAGGCGGGTCGGACCTCAAGGCCAACCTCTTCGTAGGATAAGACCGGAGCCGTCAGGCCTCTGGCTGCCAAAACGGTGCGAAGAAACCGTCGCCGTATCCCAGAAGTGATGACACCAGCGAATGTGCCTGCTTCGGTGAGGCCATTTAACCGGTCTGCCAAAAGACCCGAAAGTCGTGCGAACTGATCTGGCGGCAGAGCAACATCGCGTGTCCCCCGGTCGCCATCAATCTGATACTCCCGGAATGTTTTTTCCCATTCGGGCGCAAGCTGGATCAATGGGATTGTTCCATCAGGACGGCGCAGTTCGGCGACCAACTGGAAGCCAAGTCGTTGGCGTACGTGTTCGCAGACGAGTTCGGGCGCTGGCATGCCGCGCGCTTCGGAAATTGCTTCCAGAATAAGCGGCAGATTGCGTATCGAGACACGTTCATCCAGCAACAACCGAAGAACTGAAAGTAGCAAATCCATCGGGACCTTGTCCGGCACCAGTTCGTCGAGCAGCTTTCGGTTGCTTTGTGCTCGCTGCGGATCGGATACGTTCGAGAATTCGTCAAGCAAACGCCGCAGCCCCCGCAGTGATAGCAGCCGGGCCAAGTGGCTTCGGATGATTTCAAGCAAATGGGTCGCCAAAACTTCGGCGGGGCTGACCACCGTCAGGCCGGACAGAACCGCTTTCTCTTGAAATTCCTTGTCGATCCAACGTGCAGGAGTTCCATAAACCGGTTCATTTACGTCTTTCCCGGCAGGCGCCTCAATGCCATCGGCCAAAAGCACAAGGCAGCGCTCTGGCATCAGCCGATTCGTCACGCGCTCTACGCCCTGAATGCGAATACGGTAGCTGTTTGGTGGCAATGTCGGTTCGTCCGTCAGCCGGATCTCTGGCAGGATCAAGCCGAACTGTGCAGCGATATGATTTCGCATGTTGCCAATTCGGCCATCAATTCCCGTCGCGGGGTCCAGAACCATGGAAACAAGATCTGGGGCGAATTCTAGATGGATCTCATCAAAGTCGAGAACATCGCCAAGTGGCCGAATCACCGGCATGTCATCTTCTGGCTTTGCAGGAGCGGCCAATCTTTCGTCTTTTTTCTTGGCAAGAAAGGCTGCGCCTGCAAGGGCTGCTGCCCCCAGAATGAATGGCAGAAACGGCATTCCTGGAACAAAGGCAAAGAGTGCCATCAGGACTGAAACAGTTCCCAAAGCGCCGGGATAGCGGCCAAGTTGGGAAAAGAAAGAGATATCGGCCGCGCCTTTTGTGCTGCCGCGCGCCAACAGCAGTGCCGCAGCGACCGAAATGACGACCGCGGGAATTTGGCTGACCAAACCGTCCCCGACCGTCAGGATGGAATATGTTTCAAAGGCCTGTCCTATTGGCATGCCATGAACGGCCACGCCCATGATCAAACCCATGACAATGTTCAAAAGCGTAATCAGCAGACCCGCGACGGCGTCGCCCTTTACGAATTTCGAGGCGCCATCCAAAGAACCAAAGAAGGTGGTTTCCGCAAGCTCGCTTTCCCGCCGCGACTTTGCTTCTGCATGGGTGATCGCACCTGCCGCCATGTCAGCATCAATGGCCAACTGGCGACCGGGCATGCCGTCCAGTGCAAAACGGGCACCAACTTCGGCCATCCTTCCTGCGCCTTTAGTGATGACCATGAAGTTCACGATCAAAAGGACACAGAACACCACTAGCCCCAAAAGAAGGTTGCCGCCCATGATGAAGTCAGCAAATCCTTGAATGACGTGGCCAGCAGCGTCGGTGCCTGTATGGCCGTTTCCAATGATCAGCTTTGTCGACGAAACGTTCAGGGACAGGCGCAGCATCAAAGACGCCAGCAAGATGGTCGGGAAGGCCGAAAAATCAAGCGGTCTTTCGATGAACAGCGTGACGGTAAGCATCAGAATTGCCAAAGCGAAGGACAGCGCTAGCCCGATGTCCAAAAGCCACGCCGGTATCGGCAGCACCATCATGACGATCACGGCCATAAGGGCGAGCGCCAAAAGAATTGTCGGACGAAAGAGATCCTGAGCGGACAGTCTTGGCATCGTCAATCTCACCTCAACAACGAGGAAATTGCTGCCCTCGCCTCTCGGCGAACAAGCGAACCCATCGAGCCCCCACCGCCGTGCAGCAAGGGATAGGTGTTCGTTCGCAGGGGTGTTGCGGCCCGAAAGATAGTCGGAGCAGCAATCTCAGCCGGGTGGTCAAGATGTTCTTTGACCTTGGCGACATAGCTTGTCGCAGCCTCCTCCAGCCGGGAATGGTAGGCACCAACGGCACCCTCCCATGATCCGGTTTCCTGCAGTAACTGCTTCAGAAATGAGGCTGCGTAGAAAGCATTCTTTTCCGGATCGAACATGGAGGAGACAGAGGAAAACGCCTGCCCGTGCCACCGGACGTTAATCTGAAAACACCCGACATCGATGTTGCGGGAACCAGAGGCGAGCGCGCTTTGGACATGAGTTTCGGCGTCCTTCCGGGTTGGAAAAAAGCTTCCGCTTCCGGCCTCATTCACTGTCCAGGGCCATGGTGAAAAAACGCCATCTTGCTGTCTTCCAGCCTCGGTCCGGGCGATAGCCATAAGCAGGCGCGCGGGAACTCCGGTCCGCTCTGCCGCCGACATTGCGGCCTGATCGCAGGCATCGTTTTGGCGTGCGGCGATGCCTGTCGAAGGCAGCGCAAAGAACGCAATGAAAAGCAGTTTCAGACGCATTTGGGGTTCCACCCGCTGTGCACCGCCTTTTCGCGGCCTAAAGCAAGATAGCCGCGCATTTCTTCCTAATCGGTAAACCGGATTTGCAAATCCGTGCCGCCCTTGACCCCAGACCCCACCTCGCTAGGCTGCGCAACATTCGAGGTAACACCTCAGTCAAATCGGAGAACAGCATGGCCCAAAGGCTTCATCTTGTTTTCGGCGGCGAACTGGTCGACCCGTCGAAATCGGTATTCAAGGATGTCAACGACATCCACATCGTTGGCATGTTTCCCGATTACGACTCGGCGCATAAGGCTTGGAAGGCCGAAGCTCAGCGCACTGTCGACAATGCCCATATGCGCTATTTTATTGCGCATATTCATCGACTTCGGGACGAAGAGCGCCCGGGCTCTTCAACCGAGGAACTGGGGGAATAAGCCAGAGCGCAGATGGTTCATTCCCTTGGCCTGACCCTTTACAACCTAAGGCCGCGCCTGGTGTCAGGTGCGGCGATCGTCAGGAAAGAACGCCCGGCAGGGCGGCTAATCTGGTTGCATGCTCCAACGCCAGCCTCCTTGTCGGGCTTGCTGGAATTAGCGCGGCTTTTGGTTGAAGAAGATGGTCTTTCGGTTCTGTTGACCGGCTCTGAACTTCAAACGGGCTTTGATTGGCTTTTGCAAGACAGCCCACCAGAAGACAATCAGGTTGATGTCCGCACATTCCTTGATCATTGGCGACCAGATGCCGCAGTCTTTTCTGACGGAGAACTTCGTCCTGCGGTCCTGCATGAGGCGGGTGAGCGCCGGATCCCGCTTTTGATGGCCGATGCGCGTATACCCTATATGATGCGCGACCGGGATGGATGGTATCCCGGACTCATCAAGTCTTCCTTGCAGGCATTCCAGAAAATCGTCGCCGTTGATGAAACGGCAGCGCGCGGGTTTCGAAAGGCTGGCGCAGCGATTGAGACGGTTGTTGCCTTGGGGCGACTGGAAGAAAACTCTGCCGTGTTGCCCTGTCTTGAAGCGGAACGTGCGGCTTTGGCCAAACTCTTGGCGACACGGCCTGTATGGCTTGCTGCAGGACTGCCCGAGGCCGAGGAGGATGCGGTGATCGCTGCGCACCGCGCGACGCTCTCCTTGGCGCATCGGTTGCTGTTGATTATCGCACCACAAGATGCGGAACGCGCCGAGGCGCTTGCGAACAGGTTGACCAAGGAGGAGGGTTGGGTGGTGGCAAGACGCGCCATTGATGAAGAACCTGAACCCGATGTCGAGGTCTTTATTACCGATGGCATGACAGAGCTTGGCCTTTGGTATCGTCTTGCTCCTATTAGCTTTTTGGGCGGAAGTCTGGCGGGCCAAGGCTGTCTTCGCAGCCCGATGGAACCCGCGGCTCTTGGTTCCGCCATATTATATGGGCCCAGGTCTGGAAATTTCGGAACCAGTTTCGGTCGTCTTGGGGCGGGGCGGGCGGCTCGGGCTGTGGGGAATGCGCGTGATCTGGCAGAGGCTTTGGCCGACCTGATGGCGCCGGACAAGGTTGCGCGACTGGCCCAAGCGGCGTGGGGGATTGCGTCGGAGGGCGCGGAAGTTACAGACCACGTTCGCGCCACCTTGCACAGCATGATTAAGGAAGCACGCTGATGCGGCCCCTGTCCTTCTGGCAAAATTCTCCAAACAAATTAGGGCTTTGGGCCAACCTTTTGCGGCCATTGGGGGCTATTTACGCAGCCGTCACGGCAAGGCGGGTCAAACAAGCGGGGTATCGGGCCAAAGTGCCCGTTATCTGCATTGGAAACCTGACTGCTGGCGGGGCAGGAAAGACGCCGACGGCCATTGCCGTGCTGATGATCCTGATGGCCAAAGGCATAAAATGTCATGTGGTTTCAAGAGGATATGGCGGCAGCGTTACAGGGCCGGTTCAAGTTGACGCCATAAAGGGCAAGGCCGAAGAGGTGGGGGATGAGCCGCTGCTTTTGGCCGCCTTTGCGCCGACTTGGGTGGCGAAGGATCGCGCTGCGGGGGTGAAGGCCGCGGAATTGGCCGGGGCCGAGGTAATCCTGTTGGATGACGGCTTTCAAAACCCAAGCGTTATCAAAGACTTGTCGATCATCGTGGTGGATGCCGCACGGGGCTTTGGCAATGGGCTTTGTCTGCCTGCTGGGCCGCTGCGGGAACCCGTGCGCGAAGGGGTAAAGCGGGGGCATCTTCTGCTGTCGATCGGGTCGGAAGCTGACCAGAAAACCTTTGATAATCAATGGTCTGAGCAAGCTCCCTTGCCAAGAGTGCGGGGCCATCTCGCACCCTTGCAGATGGGAATGGACTGGAAGGGGCAGCGCGTTCTGGCCTTTGCGGGGATCGGATACCCGGAAAAGTTCTTTGCCACGCTGCGCGGTGAGGGGGCAGAGGTCGTCAAAACCGTTGCGCTTGACGACCATCAGCCAATTTCTGAATTGCTTCTCAATAGGTTAGAAAACGAGGCCGCGCTTTTGGGGGCGCAGTTGGTGACCACCGAAAAGGACCAGATCCGGCTGCCCGAAGCGCATCGTCACCGGGTTCTGGCGCTGGTCGTGCGTTTGGTCTTGGACGATCCCGCCCCACTGAACGCGGCTTTGGAGCGCCTTCTTCCCGCCCGCTAAGTCAGCGTGTGCAAGACGTGGGTTTTCCGTGGTTTTTCCGTATGACATCCGTGGTCACAGGCGCGACCACGGATACCCCGTCATTCCGGCAGGTCTGACTGATGCTCACCCAGCTTTGGCGCGGGGCGATCCAGTGCCAGATCGGCCCCTGAAAAGCGGAAGGGCGAGCGGACGCCCGGCACGCCATCGGGTGCGATCTGCATGCCACGCGCCACGATCTGCGGATCGGCAAAGACCTCGCCCAGATCATTGATCGGACCAGCAGGCACGCCCTGATCTTCGCAGGCGGCCAGAAGATCGGCCTTGGTCCATTTGCGCGTCGCCTCGGTGATGCGGCGGGTCATTTCGACACGGTTCGTCACCCGGTCGGCATTGGTCAGGAATTCGGGAGCCTCGGCCATATCGGAGAGGCCCAGAATGCCGCAGAGCTTGCGATATTGGCCATCATTGCCGGTGGCAAGGATCAGCCAGCCATCGGCGCAGTCAAAGACTGCATAGGGCGCAAGGTTCGGATGGGCGTTCCCCATCTTTTTCGGCGGGGTGCCGGTGGCAAGGAAGTTCATAGCCTGATTGGCCATGATCGACGCGGCCACATCCATCAGCGCCATGTCAACCTGCTGGCCCAGCCCCGTGGCGTGGCGCTGGTGCAGAGCGGCGAGAATGGCGGTGGCGGCATAGATGCCGGTAAAGATGTCGGTGACGGCCACCCCCACCTTTTGCGGCTGGCCATCGGGTTCGCCTGTCACGCTCATCAACCCGGCCATGCCTTGAATGATGAAGTCGTAGCCTGCCCGATGGGCATAGGGGCCGTCTTGGCCAAAGCCGGTGATGGAACAGTAGATCAGGCCGGGGTTCACGGCGCGCAGGCTTTCATAATCCAAGCCATATTTGGCCAGACCGCCCACCTTGAAATTCTCGATCACCACATCGGCATCGGCCACCAGTTTGCGCACCAGTGCCTGACCTTCGGCCGTGCGGAAATCGCAGGTGACAGAGCGTTTGCCCCGGTTGGTGGCATGGAAATAGGCGGCCGAACGGTCGCCTTCACGTTCAATGAACGGAGGCCCCCAGCGGCGAGTGTCGTCGCCTTCGGGAGCCTCGACTTTCAGGACATCGGCCCCCAGATCGGCCAAGGTTTGTCCAGCCCAAGGCCCTGCCAGAATGCGGGCCAGTTCGATGACTTTCACACCGGCAAGCGGGGCTGCTTTCGGAGCAGAAACGGGGGCAGTTGTCATTTACTTGGCAAGCTCGGCATCAAGGATGGCTTTCAGGTCAGCATAGGACATGTTCGAATGAACGGTGCCGTTGACCACCAGTGTGGGCGTCCCCTTGATGTCGAATTCTTTCATGTTCGCTTCGTAGTGGTCGACCATGGCCTGCGCCATTGCACCATCCTGCATGCAGGCGTCCAGCGTGGCGTCATCCATGCCAACGGTCTTGCCGATCTTTTTCAGATTGCCGACGACGACATTGGCGTCATTCGAGGCGGCCCATTCCTGCTGGGTGGAATAAAGGATGTCCTGAATGCCGAAATAGCGCATGTCGCCACCGCAGCGGGCCATCATCGCGGCCCAGAGGCCGTAGCGGTCAAAATAGACTTCGCGGTAGACAAACTTGACCTTGCCGCTGTCGATGTAGTCCTTTTTCAGGTCTTTGAACACGGCGCTGTGGAAATTGGCGCAATGCGGGCAGGTATAGGAGGCGTATTCGATCAGCGTCACCTTGGCGTCTTCTTGGCCAAGGGTCATGTCCTTGATTTCGACCGCGGCAGCCTCGGCATTGGACGAGGTGGTGGTTTCGGCCTGTGCCGGGGTGATGGGCAGCAGCGAGTCGGCGGTTTGTTGCGGCAGCGCCGACCAGAGGCCAAGGCCTGCGACAAGGGCAACGGCCACAGCGGCCAAGGTGGTTTTCATCGACATGCTCATTCTTCTTCTTTCGCTTTGCGACGGTTTAAAATGTTTTGGGCCAAGGCTTCAAGCGCGCTGCGAAGACCCGGGTCTTGGATCGGGGCGGCGGTTTCTGCGGCCTTGGCAAGGATGGTGGGATCGGGGGCCTTTGGGACCTTTGGAGCGGGCTGAAAAGCCACTTGGCCTTCGGCAAATCCGGTAGGCGCGGTTTGGGTGATGTGGATGCGTGAAATGGCGTTGTAGCCATAGACGGCATTCACCTTTTCGCGCAGCCGGTCTTTCTGCATTTCAATCATCGGGGCCTGCGCGCCCGTGGTCAGGATGGTCAGTGTGGCGCCCAGCCCTTCGCGCCCGTAGCCGACCTTGACCGGCACGGTTGTTCGGGCAAGGTCTTCGCCCACCACCTCGGCCCAATGGGTCAGAAGCCGGGCCACGGCAAAGCCCCGCGTTTCCCCCGCACGGCGGACCGGATCCTTCATGAAGCCGAAAGCGGCCTCGAAGCCGCGCAGGCGGCGTTCGGCAGAAGGGGGAGGGGCGGGGCTGCGGGCCATTGGGTCTGAGGTCTGGTCCTTGTGGGCTTTGTCGCTATCTTACGCAGGAGAGCGGTGGGTGCCAGTGCTTTGGCGCATCAAGAGCAGGGAAGGTCTATAAAGATTGCGTGACGCAGAGATGAGCGCGGCGCTGTTGGCATGGTATGACCGGGCGGCGCGGGTGATGCCGTGGCGGGTTGGCCCGGCCGAGCGTGCGGCGGGTGAGCGGCCCGATCCCTACCGTGTCTGGCTGTCCGAGGTGATGTTGCAGCAAACCACCGTGGCGGCGGTGCGGGATTACTTCCGTCGGTTCACCGCGCGCTGGCCGACGGTGGCCGATCTGGCAGCGGCAGAGGATGCCGAGGTGATGGGCGAATGGGCCGGGCTTGGCTATTACGCCCGCGCCCGCAACCTGTTGAAATGCGCACGGGTTGTGGTGGCCGATCATGGCGGTGTATTTCCGGGCAGCCGGGACGGACTTTTGACCCTGCCGGGAATTGGGCCCTATACGGCAAGCGCGATTGCTGCGATTGCCTATGATGAGCCGGCAACCGTTGTCGATGGCAATGTCGAGCGTGTCATGGCGCGCTATTTCGCAGTTGAAACCCCGATGCCCACGGCCAAGCCGGACCTGGTGGCTTTGGCCGAGCGTCTGACCCCCGCGCAAAGGCCTGGCGACTATGCGCAGGCGGTGATGGATCTGGGCGCGACCATCTGCACGCCACGCAACCCGGCCTGCGGCATCTGTCCGTGGATGGCCGGATGCGCCGCAAGACAAAAGGGAATCGCCGCAGAATTGCCGCGCAAGCTGCCAAAAGCCGCAAAGCCCATTCGGCAGGGGCGGCTGTGGATTGCACGGGTGGGAGACGGGTTCTTGTTGGAACGCCGGCCCGAGCGCGGCCTTTTGGGCGGGATGTGGGGGTTTCCGGGCGACGGATGGGATGGCGCAGGTGGGCCTGCGCCCCTTGATGCCGATTGGCAGGATATTGGCGAAGTGCGCCACACATTCACCCATTTCCACCTTTATCTAAGGGTGGAAACCGCCAGTCTGGAGTCTGGCCCTGACCCGTTGCGCGGGCAAATCCTGCCCCGGGCGGCCTTTCGTCCCGGGGATTTGCCCACGGTGATGCGGAAGGCCTGGGATCTTGCCTCGGCGCGCTTTGCGTCGCGTTGAAACCGCGGCAAGGAGGGCGCTAAACTGGCACAACAGAGCGTGACAAGCCGGAGACCCGCATGACCACCATTCCTGCCGACGAGGTAAGGCAACTGAAGAACGCGCTGCCGTTCTGGCTATCGCTTTTGATGGTGCCGATTGCCCTGACCGGGGCGACTGTGGGTGGTTGGACCGTTCTTTTGCTGCCGCTTTATTCTTGGGTCATGTTCTCGATTCTGGATGCGATCACCGGATTGAACGAGGACAATGCGGACCTTTCTACTGAAGATGACGACCTGATCTGGTACAAGTTCATCACGCTGATCTGGGCGCCGCTGCAAGTCATCGTGCTGTTCGGCCTGTTGTGGTACGTCCCCCGCACGGGCCATCTGGGTTTGGCTGAGAAGATCGGTCTGTTCTTTGGCATGGGCGTGATCTCGGGCACGATCGGGATCAACTACAGCCATGAGTTGATGCACCAGAAGGATCGTCTGGAACGCTGGCTCGCCGATATCTTGCTGGCGATGGTGCTGTATTCGCATTTCCGCAGCGAGCATTTGCGGGTTCACCACCTTTGGGTCGGCACCCCGCGTGACCCTGTGTCGGCGCGCTATAATGAAGGATTTCAGCGGTTTTTCCCGCGTGTGCTGCTGGGCTGCCCGAAATCAGCATGGAAAGCCGAAAAGGCCATGCTGGCCCGCAAAGGGCTTGCCGTCTGGCACCAGTCCAACCCGTTCTGGCGCTATGCCGGGCTGCAACTGGTGATGCTGGGCTTGGCCTTCTGGATTGGCGGGTGGGAGGGCCTTGCGCTGTTTCTCTGGCAGGCCTTTGTCGCGATCTGGCAACTGGAGCTGGTCAACTATATCGAACATTACGGCCTGACGCGCCGCCATCTGGGCGAGGGCAAATATGAGCATGTCTTGCCGCGCCATTCGTGGAATGCCGCGCACCGGGCGTCGAATTGGCTTTTGATCAACCTTCAGCGCCATTCCGACCACCACTACAAACCGGACCGCCGCTTTCCGCTGTTGCAGACCTATGCCGAGGCAGAGGCACCACAACTGCCCTATGGCTATCCGGCCATGACCACGCTTGCGATGATTCCTCCCCTTTGGAAGCGGGTGATGAATCCGAAGGTCCGGGCGTGGCGCAAGCAGTTCTACCCCGACATCACCGAGTGGCAGGCCTATAACAAAGCGCAAAACCCGATGCCGCGTGGCAGCTGACCCAGACGGTTTTCAATCGGCGCGGCTGCGCCGCATTCCGGTTTCATGCGCCTTCGGGCCTTTCGGCCCTGCGGCTTTGCTTTGTCAGGGGGCGCTGCCCCCTGCGCGGCTTGCTGGCCGCAAGCCGCTGACCCCCGGGATATTTCAGGACAGAAAAGAACAGGGGAAGGTGTGGCGGCGCGTCAGGCAGTCAGTCTTTGCGGGCCGTGGCCGGTGATGCGGGCCGTCACGATCTGGCCTTCGGCCTGGGCCGTCGCGAAATCGACTTCGGTGAACTGTTCGGTTCGGCCCATATGCGGCGACTCCATCAAGATGCGATGGGACTGGCCGACTTCCGCCGCGAGATGGCGCTGCAGCGCGAGATCGCCTGCGGTGCGGAGGCGGGCTGCGCGATCCTTGATCTCGGGGCCCTTGACCTGTGGCATACGGGCGGCTGGGGTGCCTTTGCGGGGGCTGAAGGGGAAGACATGAAGGAATGTCAGGTGGCAGTCTTCGACGAGGCGAAGGCTGTTTGTGAACATTTCCTCTGTTTCAGTCGGAAAGCCTGCGATGATATCGGCCCCAAAGATGATGTCCGGCCGCAGTTTGCGCGCGTCTTCGCAGAAGCGGATGGCGTCGTCGCGCAGGTGGCGGCGTTTCATCCGTTTCAGGATCATATCGTCTCCGGCCTGTAGCGAGAGGTGAAGATGCGGCATCAGACGGGGTTCTGTGGCGATCGCCTGCATCAGGTTTTCATCGGCCTCGATCGAGTCGATGGAGCTGATGCGGAGGCGCGGCAGGTCGGGGACCAGTTTCAGAATGCGCATCACCAGATCACCCAGGCGGGGCGTGGCGGGGAGGTCTGCGCCCCAGGAGGTGAGGTCGACGCCGGTCAGGACGACTTCGTTGAAGCCTTTGTCAACAAGGCGTTTTATCTGGTCAACGACAACGCCGGCGGGGACGGAGCGGGAATTGCCGCGTCCATAGGGGATAATGCAGAAGGTGCAGCGGTGGTCACAGCCGTTCTGGACCTGAACATAGGCGCGATGGCGGCCGAAGCCGTCGATCAGATGGCCAGCAGTTTCACGCACCGACATGATGTCATCGACCATGACCTTTTCGCTTTCGCCAATGAAATCGGCGGGCGCGCGGAGGGCTGACCAGGTCTCGGCTTGCATCTTTTCGTGATTGCCGATGACGCGCGTGACCTCGGGCATGGCGGCGAAGGTTTCCGGTTCGGTCTGGGCGGCGCAGCCGGTGACGATGACCGGCGCGCCGGGGTTTTCCCGAGCGAGTTTGCGAATTTCCTGTTTGGCTTTGCGGACAGCCTCGGTCGTTACTGCACAGGTGTTCACAATGACCGCACCCTCGACCCCTGCCGCGCTGGCGAGTTCCTTCATGGCTTCGGTCTCATAGGCGTTGAGACGGCAGCCGAGGGTGGAAAAGACCGGGGGTTTCATGTGTGCTGCTTCAGGAAGGCTTCTGACAGGACGCCATCGAAGACATGGGCCACGGGGCCTGTCATCCAGACGCCGTCTTCGCGCCAATCGATTTCCAGCGTGCCGCCGTCGAGATCAAGTGTGACGCGGCGGCTGGTGAGGCCGCGCAGGTGGGCGGCGACGGCGGTGGCGCAGGCCCCAGAGCCGCAGGCGAGGGTGATCCCGGTCCCGCGCTCCCAGACGCGCATGCGCAGGCGGTCGGGGCCAGTCAGGTTGGCGAATTCGACATTGGTGCGCTGAGGGTAGAGCGGATCGTGTTCGTAGGAGGGGCCAAGGCCCGCGACATCCACGGCTTCGGCATCATCAACAAAGATCACGCAATGGGGATTGCCCATGCCAACGGCGACCGGGTCGCGGTCCAGTGGCAGGTGAAGAAGGTCGACCGGATGAGACAGCGGGATCTGATCCCATTCCAGCTGGGGCGCACCCATATTGACCGAGACGCGGCCATCGGCCTGACGCAGGGCAAACAGCCCGCCACGCGAGGTCACGAGGTTGACAGTCTCTTTGTCCAACTGGTGCATCATGTAATCCGAGACGCAGCGGGTGGCATTGCCGCAAGCGCCGGCGCGCGTACCATCGTTGTTCCAGAAATCGAGCGTGAAATCGGCGCCGTTCTCGCCATCGCGAATCTCGGCCAGCTGATCAAAGCCGACGCCCCGATTGCGGTCGCCCAAGGCGCGGGCCAGCGCAGGCGTGACCATCGCCCCGCGTCCGCGCGAGTCGATCACCACGAAGTCATTGCCAGCGCCATGCATTTTCATGAAGGGCAGGCCGGGGGAGTGTGTTTTCTGGTTCATGCGGGGCATATACGCCTGAGTCTAAGTTTTTGCCAGAGGGATGCATTTTTTGCCCTTGACCCCACCTGCGCCTGCCCGTAATCAGCGCCCAAGTTGTGGGCCCGTAGCTCAGTTGGTAGAGCAACTGACTTTTAATCAGTGGGTCACAGGTTCGAATCCTGTCGGGCTCACCACTTCTTTCCTGAAAGGCCCGGGCGCAAGTCCGGGCTTTTGGCTTTTCGGGCCAAGGCCCCGATCTTTTTGGGAATCACCTGAGAGGCAGGCAAAGAAAAACCGCCCGAATGGTTCCGGGCGGCTTTGGACATTGTTCGATGACTGTAAGGATTCAGAAGCTGAGCGGGCGGTCGCCTTGGGTGTCCTTGATGCGGGTTGGCAGGCCGATTTCATTCAAGAGATTGATGAAGGGGGCGGGGTCCAATTCTTCGACATTGGCCATATGCCCTACATCCCAGACGCCATCCGCGATCAAGAGAGCCGCCGCGACCGGGGGTACACCTGCGGTATAGCTGATGCCTTGGCTGCCGACTTCTTCATAGGCTTCCTTGTGGTCTGCGACATTGTAGATGAACACCTCGGCTGGCTTGCCATCCTTGGTGCCTTTGACGAAATCGCCGATGCAGGTTTTGCCGGTGTAGTCGGGGGCAAGACTGGCCGGGTCTGGCAGGACCGCCTTGACGACCTTGAGCGGAATCACTTCCTGACCTTCGGCCGTTTTCACGGGCTTTTCGGACAGAAGACCAAGGTTGTTCAACACGGTGAAGACATTGATGTAATGGTCGCCAAAGCCCATCCAGAACCGCACGTCGGCCTGAGGATAGTTGGCTGACAGCGAATGCACCTCATCATGGCCTGTGAGATAGGCTTTTTGCTTGCCGACCACGGGCAGATCCCATTCTTGGCCGACCTCGAACATTTTGTTGGTCTGCCATGCGCCGTTCTGCCACGAATAAACGGTGCCGGTGAATTCGCGGAAGTTGATTTCCGGGTCGAAATTGGTGGCGAACCAGCGGCCGTGGCTGCCAGCATTGATATCGACGATGTCGATTGATGACACAGTATCCAGCATGTCGGCGGCGATACGGGCGTAAGAGTTCACGACACCCGGATCAAAACCCACGCCAAGGATTGCGGTCACGCCTGCAGCCTTGCAGCGTTCACGGCGCTTCCATTCATAATTGCCGTACCAAGGCGGCGTTTCGCAGATCTTGGTCGGGTCCTCGTGAATCGCGGTGTCCATATAGGCCACGCCGGTTTCGATGCAGGCTTCCAATACGGTCATGTTCACGAAGGCAGAGCCGACGTTGATGACGATCTGGCAGCCGGTTTCCCGGATCAGGGCGGCCACGGCGGCGCTGTCCATCGCGTTCAGCGCATGGGCTTTGAACACGCCATCAACCTTCATCGCGGATTTCGCGTGAACAGAGGCGATGATCGCTTCGGCCTTGGACAGCGTGCGGCTGGCGATGTGCAGATCGCCCAGCCGATCGTTGTGTTGTGCGCATTTATGCGCGACGACCTGAGCCACGCCACCGGCGCCGATGATCAGAACATTCCGTTTCACTTCGAACCGTCTCCTTTGCGGACAGAGGGAAGGGGGGCGTTCAAAGCCCCACAAGAGAGTGGGCCAAGGCCCGGATCAGCCGAGGTTGCCCTCGAAATCGGCATAGCCGAATTCACGCGCTACGGTCAGGCTTCCATCCAGTTCGCGTACCACGATGCTGGGCATCTTGACGCCGTTGAACCAGTTCTTCTTGACCATAGTATAGCCCGCGGCATCGGAAATCGAAAGCCGATCGCCAACCGAGAGCCGATTGGGGAAAGTGAATTCGCCGAAGATATCGCCCGCAAGGCAGGATTTGCCGCAGATCATATAGGGGTGATCGCCCGAGGTCTCCATCTTGCCCGACAGGCGATAGATCAGAAGATCAAGCATATGCGCCTCGACCGAGGCATCGACCACGGCCAGATCCTTGCCATTGTTCAGGACATCAAGAACGGTGACCTCAAGGCTGGCGGAATTGGTGATCGCAGCCTCGCCCGGTTCCAGATAGACCTGAATGCCGAAACGGTCTGAAAACTGCTTCAGCCGTGCGGCAAGCTTTGCCACAGGATAGCCTTCGCCGGTGAAGTGAATTCCTCCGCCAAGGCTGACCCATTTCAGACGTTTCAGAAGGGGCGCGAACTCTTCCTCGATCCGGGTCAATTGCTGATCGAACAGGCCGAAATCGGCGTTTTCGCAATTGTAGTGGATCATGAAGCCCGAAATGCGGTCGATGACCGTTTCAATCTTTTTCGCATCCCATTCGCCAAGACGCGAAAAGGGGCGGGCCGGATCGGCCAGATCAAAGCCGCTGGTCGAAAACCGTGGGTTCAGGCGCAAGCCACGAGCGATGCTGGCCGACTGGTTGTCGAACCGCTCAAGCTGGCCGATGGAATTGAAGATGATCTTGTCAGCATAGCCCACGGCCTCGGCAATCTCGTGATCGGCCCAGGCGACGGAATAGGCATGGGTTTCCTTGCCGAATCTCTCGCGGCCCAGTTTCAACTCGTAAAGCGAGGACGAGGTGGTGCCATCCATATGCTGACGCATCTGGTCAAAGACGGGCCAAGTGGCAAAGCATTTCAGCGCGAGCAAAGTCTTGGCGCCAGAACCTTGGCGCAGCTCGTCCATGATGGCCATGTTGCGCGCCAATTTTGCGCGGTCGATCAGGTAGAACGGCGTCTGGATCATCTATAATCCCCCCACGGCTGCATCCCGGACAAGAGCGGCGCTATTTAGGGCCCCCTCCCCCCTGATGCAAGGGTTCTGTCGTCTTTGCGCGACAGAAGCGTGACCAGCGCAAATTTCTTGCAAGAAATTTGCAAATTCGTTTGAACGAATTTGGCGCTTAGACCATTCGGATCACGTCTTTTCCAACCGCCAGCACATAGCCGCGGCGGGCGATGGTTTTCACCAGAAGTTCGCTGACAAGCTGGTTGCCCAAAGCATCGCGCAGGCGTTTGACGCGGGTGGCGCCGGCGGCCTCGTCGCAGTCCGCCTCGCTGCGGCCTGAAATCACGGCCTCGATCTGTGACCCGGTCAGCACTTCGTCGTCCATACGCGCTTCGGCCAGAACCGACAGGGTTTCAAGCGCGGCTTCGGTCAGTTGGAATTCCATATCGTTGATATAGACCGCGCGTCCTTCGCGGCTGATCATAAGGCTGGCCACCTGAATGCCCGAACGTTGAATGGCCGAAATCCGGCGGTTCAGGGCGATGATCATCACCAGAAAGACCAGCGCCGCGATCAGCAGGGCGGTCGAAAACACCAGCAGGACAAAGATCACCATCCGGTAGCTTTGCAGCACCTCGGAAAACGAGGTGCCGCTTTGTGCAAGGATTTCCAGAAGCTTGATCTCGGCCCCGGTCGTCAGATTGTCATTCTCGACGAACAGCCTTTCGACACGGGCGTTGAAAGCATTGGCATCGGGCAGGTTCAGAAACAGAAAGAGCGCCGCGCCGAAAAGGATCAGCACGATTGAGGCGATACCGAAGGCAACCACCCGGTTGCCGGCCTTCAGACTGTCAGAAACGGAGGAAATATTCTCCTGCACTCGCTTGCCTTTCCGCTAGGCCCTCTGGCCCAAAAGTGGACACAACATTCAGCAGCGTCCAGCCCGCCGCTGCCAGCCGGTCGCCCAGTTCAGCCTTTGCCCCTTTTTTCGAGCAATTGGCATCACTGACTTGTGCCACTCCGTAATGCAGGCGCAAGGGGTCATCCTGCTTGGCCTTGTAATCTGCGTAGCATTCCGCCGAGGCGGGCATCGCGGTGAAAAGAAGCGCTGCCACGAACGATAGCAACACACGGGTCTTGGGTCGGGACATGAAACTCTCCTTTCCGGAGATGGCTCGACAGGCGTTGTTTGACCCAACATGGCGCATCTGGCCCCTGATATTCAATATCCGCAAGGGGCAGGTTGCGATGTTATCCGATAACAAGGCCCAATTGGTCGGCTGTTATCCCCTGACAGGGGCCTGATATTGCCTGACCTTTTGGACCGGGGCGAGGGTTCTGACATGACGACCGGCGTGACACCTGCGGCGGTCAGGTAAACCCGATCAGACCTCGATCCGAAAGGAAAATGTGATGTCCCGTTCTCTGAGCCAAAGCCGGTTCCCGACAGAATTTCATGGTCCTGCCCTGACCTTCCGCAAACCGTCCCGCCATCCGATGCGCCGCCTGATGTCTTCAGCCACGATTGCTTTGATGGTTTTGGCTTTGATGATTGCGGCCTCGCTTCCAGCACGGGCGGACAGCCGCAGCGACCAGATGGCCCGGACCCTGATCAGCGCGATTGCCGTGGGAGCGCTGATCCATGGTGTCAACAACACCGGGAAGCGCCGTGCAGAGCCTGTCCATGTCTCGCGCCCCAGTGTGATTCCTGCCCGTTGCGCGATTGAGATCCACGGCAGCCGTCGGTCTGCCACGGTTTACCCGGAACGTTGCCTGCGCCGTGAAGGCGTGCGGTCGCGCCTACCGCAGCAATGCGGGTTTGAAGCGACGATCTACGGCCGCAAGGATCGGGTCTATGGCGCAGAATGTCTGCGGGACGCCGGGTTCCGCGTGCCGGTCCTGCGCAACAGCGATCGTGGCTACCGTGATCACGGCTATGGCCACGGCCGCGACAAGGACCGTGGATATGGTCCTGACCGCGACGACCGCCGCCGCGGACCCCATCGCGGGTACTGAACGGGCAGGGGCGGGCCATCTGCCCCCTGTCCGGCCCGCATCCCCGACCTGCCCTTGGGACGAAGGAACGAGCAGCCCTTCGCCCCCTTTTTATTGCCCGGCGCCCAAGCTAGTCAGGGTCATGGCAAAGACGATCGCAGATTACAGCTTCGAATCGGCCGCACTGGAAAAGGGTGCGGCTTTTGTCGTTGGCGTCGATGAGGTCGGGCGCGGCCCCCTGTGCGGCCCCGTGACAGCGGCTGCGGTTTGGCTCGACCCGAGCCGCATCCCCGAAGGCTTGGCAGACAGCAAGGCCTTGTCGGCGGCAAAGCGAGAGCGCCTGTTCGACACTTTAATGGCCGTCGCAAGGGTCAGCATCGCCCATGCCACGGTCGAAGAGATCGACACGCTGAACATTCTGCGCGCCAGCCATCTGGCAATGGAGCGCGCGATCGCGGGCCTTCCCGCCGATTACGCGCTGATTGACGGCAACATGATTCCGAAAGGTCTGGCTCTTTCCGCCGAAGCGGTGGTGAAGGGAGATGCGAAATCGTTGTCGATCGCAGCGGCCTCGATTTGCGCAAAAGTCACACGTGATCGGCTCATGGTGGATTTGGCGCAACAGTACCCCGGCTACGGCTGGGAAGTGAACGCGGGATACCCGACAAAACAGCATCTGAATGCGCTTCTAAATCTTGGGGTGACCCCCGTGCATAGACGTTCGTTCAAGCCTGTGCACAACATCTTGTATCAAGACGTTTCTGTAAGTGATTGATTCAAAAAAGAATTTGACGGCGAATCAGCTCTGACTCATCTTAGACCCATCAACCGGCCCACCAAATGAGGCCGCCAGATTGATCTGGGACAGAGGCAGAATATGACGAAGATGACCGCGCAGCAGGGGGCGAAACTCCCGCTGAACCAAATTCTTGAAGGCGATTGCATCGAGGCGATGAACAGCCTTCCCGAGGCGTCCGTAGACCTGATCTTTGCGGACCCGCCCTATAACCTTCAGTTGAAGGGCGATCTTCATCGTCCCGACAATTCCAAGGTTGATGCGGTGGACGACCATTGGGACCAGTTTTCCAGCTTTGCCGTCTATGACCAATTCACCCGCGACTGGCTGAAAGCCGCGCGTCGCCTGTTGAAACCAACGGGTGCGATCTGGGCTATTGGCAGCTATCACAACATTTTCCGGGTTGGCGCCGCAATGCAGGATGCCGGGTTCTGGATGCTGAATGATGTGGTCTGGCGCAAGTCGAACCCGATGCCGAACTTCAAGGGCAAGCGCCTGACCAATGCGCATGAGACGCTGATCTGGGCCAGCAAGGAAGAAAACGCCAAGTACACCTTCAACTATGAGGCGTTGAAGGCGCTGAATGACGGTGTGCAGATGCGGTCGGACTGGGTGTTGCCGATTTGCACGGGGCACGAGCGTCTGAAGGACGAGAACGGCGACAAAGCGCATCCGACGCAAAAGCCGGAAAGCCTGTTGCATCGGGTCTTGGTGGCCACCACCAATCCGGGCGACGTGGTGCTGGACCCGTTCTTTGGTACCGGCACGACCGGGGCTGTGGCCAAGATGCTGGGCCGCGATTTCATCGGGATTGAACGCGAAGAGGCCTATCGCAAGGTCGCAACCGAGCGTCTGGCCCGGATCCGCAAGTTTGACGCGAGCGGTCTGGAAGTGACCGGGTCAAAGCGCGCCGAACCGCGCGTGCCCTTTGGCCAAGTGGTCGAACGTGGTATGCTGCGGCCGGGCGAAGAGCTTTATTCGCAGGGCAGCCGTTTCAAGGCCAAGGTCCGTGCCGATGGCACGCTTGTGGGCAATGACATCAAGGGGTCAATCCATCAGGTTGGGGCAGCCTATGAAAAGGCGCCGTCCTGCAATGGCTGGACCTATTGGCACTTCAAGCGCGATGGCAAGATGATTCCAATTGACATCCTTCGCCAGCAGATTCGCGCCGAGATGGAGGCCGATCAGGCCCGCCCGAACTGATCCAATGGGGCGCGTGTGCTGCACGCGCCTTTTTCACACCGATTGATGGTTTACGCCTGCGCCGTGGTCCGCCCGCGGTGCGACTTGCCCCGCCATGTCTTCATGGCGGGGTTTTTTCCATTCGCCCCCTGTTGCTTTGTCGCCGGAAGAGCGGACCGGGGCTCTGCCCCGGACCCCGGGATATTTGAGCCAAGATAAAGACGGTGGGCTTTGGTCATTTCTTGCGGCGCGGGCCACCGGGGGTGCGCGACAGAAAGCCGGGAGGGCGTTTGGCGACCCAGTCGAGGAAAGGGCGAAGCCGGTCGCTTGTTCGCAGAGCCTCGGGCGTGTTGAAGTGCCGGGCCAGTTCGGTTTCCGTAAAACGGGCGTGGATTTCCTTGTGGCAGATATGGTGCAGCAAAACCGTTGGCCCTCCCTTGCCACCCTTGAGGCGAGGGATGAGGTGATGCAGGCTTTGTGCAACGTCAGCGGGGATCGGACGCAGGCAAAGCGGGCAGATCGGATCGGGATCACTTGTCATGGGCTTTGTTCCGCGCCAAAGGATGGAGGGGAACCGGGAAAAGGCAAGGTATGAGTATGGGCGGTCAGCCGGAAATTCTGGGCAATGTGATGGTCTGGTTGGATGAAGCCGGACAAATGGCGCTGGGTTGGCTTACGTCACCCGCCGCATGGTCGCAATTCGCGCTTTTGGTGGTGGCCTTTCTTGCAGCACGTGTAATCGCCGCAAAGGCGACCCGCGCTGTGACCAAGTTCGTGACCCCGGCCGAGGACAAGACCGGGATGATCGCCAGCTTGCGCCGGTTCTCGTTGCGATTTCTTCCCCTTTTGCTGCCGCTGATTGCCTACGGGCTTACCGCGCTGGGCGAGGCCTTTACGCGGTCAATGTTCGGATCGGGTGATGTCATCGCCTTTGGCAAGCGTTTGTTCATTTTCATCGCCGCACGCCTGTTCGTGGAAAAGGTGCTGACCGACGGCTTCCTGCGGCTTTTGGGGAAATATGTGCTGATCCCGGTGGCCGCGCTTTATGCGCTGGGCGTGCTGGACCTGATCATGGTCAAGCTGGAAGAAGCACAGATCGTTCTGGGCAATATCCAGTTTTCGGTGATGGCGCTGATCCGCGGCGTGATTGCCGGGGCCATCCTGTTCTGGATGGGCTCTTGGTCAAATCGTCAGTCGGCCGATTACATCAAGTCGCAAAAGGAACTGCGTCCTGCCACGCGGGAATTGGCGGTGAAGGCGACCGAGATCCTGATCTTTGGCGCGGCTTTCTTGCTGCTGATGTCGATCATGGGAATCGACCTGACCGCCATCGCGGTCTTGGGCGGCGCGCTTGGCGTTGGGATCGGGCTTGGGTTGCAGCAGATCGCCGCCAACTTCATCAGCGGCATCATCCTCTTGGTCGAGGGGCAGACGACCGTGGGCGACTATGTCGAACTGGATGGCGGCGAAAAAGGCACCATCGTCAAGATGACGGCACGGGCCTGTATTCTGGAAACCTTTGACGGCAAGTGGATTGTTGTTCCGAATGAACATTTCATCACCAGTCGCGTGGTGAACTATTCCGATGCAGGCAGCGCCAACCGTTACGAGGCGGAATTTTCGGTCAGCTATAACACCGATATCAACCGCATCCCCGAAATCGTGGAAAAGGCCGTCGCAGCCCTGCCTTTTGTCTTGGAAAAACCTGATGGCCCGGATTGCGAGCTAACTGGTTTTGGCGAATCCAGTGTGGATTTCGTGCTGGAATATTGGGTGAACGGCATTGACGACGGAAAGAACAAGTACCGTTCGCCCGTGCTGTTTGCCATCTGGAACGCGCTGAAGGCCGAAGGCATCGAGATGCCCTTCCCGCAGCGCGTGGTGCATCTGAAGCAGGCGCATGAGTGACGCGCTGGTCATTGGGGGCGGTCCCGCGGGCCTGATGGCGGCCGAGGAATTGGCCCGGGCAGGACGGCGGGTTTTGGTGGCTGAGGCAAAGCCCACGGTCGCGCGCAAGTTTCTGATGGCCGGAAAATCCGGGTTGAACGTGACCAAGGACGAAGCCTTGCCCGCGTTTTCCCAGCACTACGACAGCGATTGGCTGACCCCGATGCTGGCCGCGTTCGGGCCGGAAGCTGTGAAGGACTGGTGCCGCGACTTGGGCCAAGAGGTCTTTACCGGCACTTCCGGGCGGGTGTTTCCGGTGAAAATGAAAGGCTCGCCCCTGCTGCGGGCTTGGCTGGCGCGACTGGCGGACTTGGGCGTGGAGATCAGAACCCGGTGGCGCTGGCTGGGGTTTGCAGGAGACGCTCTAGCCTTTGACACGCCCGAGGGACGCCAAGTCTTGCGGCCCAAGGTCACGGTACTGGCGCTGGGCGGCGCAAGCTGGGCGCGGCTGGGGTCGGATGCCGCCTGGGTGCCGTGGCTTGTGGAAAAGGGTGTTCAGATCTCGCCGTTTCAGCCCGCGAATATGGGCTTTCGTGTCGACTGGTCGCCTCATATGGCACGGCATTTTGGGCAGGCGGTCAAGGGGGCCGTTCTGAGCGTGGAGGGTCGACGTGAGCGTGGGGAGTTCGTGGTGTCTGCAAAGGGGATGGAGGGCGGGGGCATCTATGCTGTCAGTCGCGCTCTGCGTGGCGGGGCACGGCTGCACCTTGACCTGATGCCAGACTTGTCACCGCAAGCCCTGCAAGCGCGATTGGCACGGTTGAAAGCGTCCGACAGTCTTGGAAACCGGCTGCGCAAGCTGGGCCTTTCGCCGGTGGCAGCGGCCTTGGTCTTGGAATTCGGGCGCGGACTGGACTTGGAGCAGGCGTTGACGGCATTGCCAATTCCCTTGTTGGGTCCGCGCCCGATAGATGAGGCGATCTCGGTCGCCGGCGGAATCACTCGCGCTGCGCTGACCGAAGGTTTGGAACTGAAAGCCCTTCCTCGCATCTTTGCCTGTGGCGAAATGCTGGATTGGGAGGCGCCTACGGGCGGATATCTGCTGACCGGGTGCTGGGCCAGCGGCAAATGGGCAGGCCGTCACGCGGCCTTGTGCAGATAAACAAGCGATTCTTTCAAACTGCTGCTATCCTTCCTGCAAATTGCGCAGCGAGGATCGTATGTTTTCCAAATCAATCGTTTTGGCCAGCCTTCTGGCGCTTTCCACGACGGCCAGCTTTGCCTGCACCAAGCCGAAACAAGCCGCCGCGATGGAGGCAGAGATGATTGGCTGGATCAACGCACAGCGAAAGGCGAAGGGACTGGCGACCTTGTCCAAGAACGGAAACCTGACAAAGGCTGCGCAACAGCATGCCTGCGACATGGCCGACCGCAGGTATTTCGCCCATCAGCGGGCTGGTGGGCCGGATATGGGGCAGCGCATCAAGTCCAATGGCTACCGTTACCGCACGGCCGCAGAAAACATCGCGAAGATGGGCAGCCCATCCGTGAACTCCACCGCGATGATCTGGAAAAACTCTCCCGGCCATTGGGCTAATATCCTGAAATCCAATGTGCGCGAAATCGGCATCGGTCTGGCCGTGGCCGATGGCAAATATTACTGGGTGATGAACGTCGGACGATCCAAGTAGCAGCGACGCTATTCCCCGCGCAACGCGCGCGCCAGCACGCCGATCAGATCTGACCGCGTGATGATCCCGACCAGCTTTCCATCCTCGACCACGGGCAAGACCCGAAGGCGGCCTGTGGTCAGGTGGGGTAAGACCTCGGGCAATTCGGCGGTAGGCGCAACCGTATCGACCTTTTGCATAAGGCTTTGTGCGCTGGCGTCTTCAGCGGCATCAAGCAGCGCGGATTGACGCAACAGGCCCAGATAAAGACCGTGCTCGGTGACGGGAATCGACCGAAAGGGATGTTCCTTGAAGGCCGCGCCGATTTCCGGAAGCGTGGCCGTTGGGGGCAGGGTAAAGGGGGCGGCCGTCATCATCGACCCAGCGGCCATATGACCAAGATGATGGGCCGTCGCCTCAGCCTCGACAGCCGCAATCAGGCGTGACAGGTCGGTGACGCCGATATTTGCCGAAAGTTTCAACCGTTCAAGGATTGCGGCAAGGCTGATCGCTTCCTTCGGCAGGGTTTCGTTGGCTTGCCGGAAGGGATAGCGCCGCCCGGTCAGCGGGTTGAAAACCATCCCGAACAGCACCAGCAAGACCGACCCCACGGTGACAGTGGCCAAGACAAAGGCCACGCCCGTTTCAGTCCCAGAAAAATGCAAAAGCACCGCGTTCAGCGCCATCGCCGCGCCGGGCGGGTGAAGGGCGCGGACGGCTGACATGGCGATGACCGAAAGCCCAACCCCCGTGGCCGCGGCCAAAACCGGATAGGGCAATAGCCAGACGCAAAGTGCGCCGCAAGCACAGCCAATCGTATTGCCGATGATCACCGACCACGGTTGCGCCAAGGGGCTGTTCGGCACCGTCAGGATCAGAAAGGCCGTGGCCGCAAACGGAGAAACAAGGATCAACTCGCGCATGGGATCGCCCGTTCCGCCCGGAAGCGCGGGCGTAAAATGGCGCAATGTCCACAAAAGAATGTCGGTCAGCGCGATGGCCAAGGCCGTGCCCAATGTGGCACGCAACAATTCCCCTCGGGATGTTTCGCCCATGGCCGGGGTCATATGGCGCCAAACCGCCCGGATCAGGCGGTCAGGGGTCACGGTGCAGGGGCCTCGACAGTTTCCAGAACGGTTTGCCCTTCGGGCGCCGGCGGAAATTCGGGCCGGCTCTCTTGCCAGAAATACAGACGCAGATGATCGGGCGCGCCATCCTCGGCAATCAGTTGCCAAGCCAAGCGAGTGCCTTCCATCAACAGACCCTCTGCGTAGAAAACGATTTCTTCATTTTCCAGCGTTTCTCCCAGTGCATCGGTCCATTCGCCATTGCCGGCCCAAAAGGCCAAGGCCTCAACGCCCTTTGCGCGGCGGAGGGTGCTTTTCAGCTGATTCAGGATGACATCAAGCGACATATCGGCCTCGGGTCTGGTGCTTTCGGGATGCAATTCCCAAGGCCGCAGGTCAAGGCCCCAATCAACGACGCATCATCGCCAGACGGATCAGGGCGCGTTCCATCAGGGCCATTCCCGGCGCCCGGCTGGCAGATCGCAGGGTCAGGTCTGTGTCCAGCAGCGTGGTGACGGCGCCTTCCAAGGCTCTCCCGCCCCACGCGCTGGCTTGCCGTTGCATCATATCGCGGCGGGGGCCAAAGACGCGCGCCTTCTGCAAACCGGCTTGCACCCCACCCGGATCGGTCGCCGCCATGTGCAGCGACCGGAAATGCCGCATCGCCTGAATGCACAGCGTCACCGGCGTCACGCCTTGGCCTTCCAGCCGCCGCATCAGAAGGCCAATCTCTTTCTGTCGCCCGTCGGCCACAGCATTCAGCAGATCATCCACCTCGGCCTCAACCGTGGCAGGGGCCATCACCGCCACATCGGCAGGGGTCAGGGGCGTCGGGTCGCCAAACTTGTAAAGCGCGATCTTTTCCAAGGTCTGGCGGAAATCGCCGGGGTCCAACGCGCGGGCCAGGGTCGTCAGATCGGCCATCGCTTCGCGGTCAATGCTGACCAGCCCGGCCTTTTTCAGCGCGTCTTCGATTTCCTCCCGCGAGGGTGGGTCGTCGTAGAGAATCGCTGAAAACGCGTGTGGGGCCTTGTCGAACAGGCCTTTCAGGGTGGATTTGCCCGTCAAACCGCCCGCCGTGACCACAATCGTGGCATCGCCGGGCTTCCACTCTTTCAACGCATCCCCGATGACCCCGGTCAGACCATCGGTTGCGTCCTCGACAAAAACCACGCGCGGACCGGGGAAGAACCCCACCGCCTTTATTCCATCCAGCAGCGCCGCCCCATCTTTGCGCAAATCCCCGGCAGGAAGCCGCGTCAGCCGCATCTCGGCCTCACCTTCCGGGCCAATCAGGGCAGCGATCACCTCTTGCCGCTTTAAGGCCACCCGCATGGCATCGGCCCCGGCAATCAGCAGGCCCGCTTTCGAGGGGTCAGGCTTGGCAAAATAACGGCTGGCTTCGATCCCTTTCAGGATCATTGGCTCTGCTCCGCCCAAGTGCCAGCAGTGGCAATCAGCCGCGTCACGATCTGATCCGCCAGCATCCGCATCAGCCGAAGGCTGGCTTCTTCCTCGGCAGCAAGCCCCGCTACGGTCGACCCGGTCGCCGAAAAGGCCGCGAAGTTTTCCACTTTACCGCCTGCGACTCGGGCATCGGTTTCTGTGCTGATCAGCGACCACTCGACCGATCCGGTCAGGTGAAAGCGCTGAATTGTATTGTCGGGCGTGATCCCGACCTGACTGGACCGTGTCTTGATCGTGTAATTCAAGGCATAGCGGGGCTGCGAGGGCAGTCCCAACCGCTCTTCCAGCCGTTCCACCAGATCGAATCCTGCCTTGTCGCTCGGTTCTGCCACGCGGATCGAACCCTGCAACTTCGACGCAGGGCTCCCCGGCGCGTAGGCCGGGGAAAAGCCGCAGGCGGCCAGCGCCAGCGGCAGCAGAATCAGGCTTCGACGGTTAAACGACGACATTGATGATGCGCCCCGGAACAACGATGATCTTCTTCACCGGCTGTCCGGCAAGGAATTTCACCACATCCTCATTCGCAAGCGCGATCTTTTCAACCTCAGACGCGGGCAGGTCTTTTGCCACGCTGATTTCCGCCCGCCGCTTGCCGTTGATCTGGATCGGCAGCGTGACAGTATCATCAACCAAGAGCGCCGGATCGGCCTTTGGCCAGGCCGCCTGACAGCACAGCCCCACGCCGCCCTGATAGGCCCAGATCGATTCGGCGATATGCGGAACCATCGGTTGCATCAGTTGCGCCAAGGTGCGGATCGCCTCTTTCATCACCGGGGTCGAGGCATTGGCCTTCGACAAGGTGTTGGTAAAGCCATAAAGTCCGGCAATCGCCTTGTTGAAGGCAAAACCTTCAATCGCTTGCGTCACGTCATGCACCGCGCGGGCCGTCGCCTTTCGCAAGTCCTGATCGCCTTCGCCCACATGATCGGCCGGCATTTCGCCAATGCGCGAACACAGCGCCCAGACACGGGCAAGATGCTTGTAGGTCGCCTCGGCCCCGGCGCTGGTCCATTCCACGTCCCGCTCGGGCGGGCTGTCCGACATCACGAACCAGCGGGCGGTATCCGCGCCAAACTGGGCGATGATGTTCATCGGATCGACGACGTTCTTCTTCGACTTCGACATCTTTGCCGATGGGATGACCTCGACGAGCAGACCTTCGTCAGAAAGGGCGCGAACCCAGGCATCGACGTCATCTACCATGTCCAGCGGCGGCTCGACATTCCCCATGACCACGACGCGACGGTCGGCGATGGTGAAGACCGTCACATCTTCGGGCAGGTGATAGACCGGGCGGCCATTAGCATCCGTGGTCTTGTAAATCTCATGCGTCACCATGCCTTGGGTGAACAGCGCATTGAACGGCTCGCGGCTCTTTTCCGGCAGATGTCCGGTTTCGTTCATCGCACGCGCAAAGAACCGGCTGTACAGCAGGTGCAGAATCGCATGTTCGATGCCGCCGATATACTGATCGACATTCATCCAGTACTCGGCATCGGGCAGGCTGGTCGGTGTATTGGCGCGCGGGCTGGTAAAGCGGGCGTAGTACCAAGACGAATCGACAAAGGTGTCCATCGTATCTGTTTCACGCCGCGCAGGCGCACCGCAGGCCGGGCAGGTGCAGTCACGCCATGTCGGGTGGCGGTCCAGCGGGTTGCCGGGAATGTCAAAGCTCACGTCATCTGGCAACTTGATCGGCAGGTTTTCCTTCTTTTCCGGCACAACGCCGCAAGTGGCGCAATGCACCACGGGAATCGGGCAGCCCCAATAGCGCTGACGGGAAATGCCCCAGTCGCGCAGGCGGAATTTGGTAACGCCTTGGCCATAGCCATTGGTCTCGGCATGGGCAATTGCGGCGGCAACACCGTCATCCCCGGTCTGCACCGCATCCCCGGCAAAGCCGCGCACATAGCGCACACGCTCGGATTTCATCGGCACATAGGCCTCGGTCAGGGCCGCATCCTCGGCGCCTTCGGCTACAAAAACGGCCTTGATCGGCAGGCTGTATTTGGTGGCAAAGTCAAAGTCGCGCTGGTCATGGCCGGGGCAGCCGAAAATCGCGCCGGTGCCGTAATCCATCAGAATGAAGTTGGCGATCCAGACTGGCAGTTCCCAATTCGGGTCCAGCGGGTGACGCACGCGAATGCCGGTGTCAAAACCAACCTTCTCGGCCTTTTCAATCTCTTCAGCCGAGGTGCCACCCTTGCGGCATTCCGCGACAAAAGCAGCCACTTGCGGATCAGCCTCCAGCGCCTTGGCCAGCGGGTGATCGGGGCTGATCGCAGCAAAAGAGGCGCCCATCAGCGTATCGGGCCGGGTCGTGTAAACCTCTAGCTTTTCAAAGCCTTTTGGCGCGCCAACTGTTTCAAAGGCGAATTGCAGACCGCGCGACTTGCCAATCCAGTTTGCCTGCATCAGGCGCACTTTTTCTGGCCAGTTGGTCAGCCCGTCCAGCGCGTTCAACAGATCCTCTGAGTAATCCGAGATCTTGAAGAACCACTGCGTCAGTTCTCGCCGCTCCACCGCCGCGCCCGACCGCCAGCCCTTGCCGTCGATCACCTGCTCGTTGGCAAGCACGGTCATGTCGACCGGGTCCCAGTTCACCACCGCGTTCTTGCGATAGACCAGACCCTTTTCCAGCATGTCGAGGAACATCGCCTGCTGCTGGCCGTAATATTCCGGGTCGCAGGTGGCAAATTCGCGGGTCCAATCGATCGACAGACCCAGTGGCTTCATCTGGCCGCGCATGTCGGCGATGTTGCCATAGGTCCAGTCCTTCGGATGGCCGCCTCGCTCCATCGCGGCGTTTTCAGCCGGCATCCCAAAGGCGTCCCAACCCATCGGGTGCAGCACCGAAAACCCTTGCGCGGCCTTATAGCGGGCGACCACATCGCCCATCGTGTAGTTGCGGACGTGCCCCATGTGGATGCGGCCCGATGGATAGGGGAACATCTCCAGCACATAGTACTTCGGCTTGGCCGGATCGCGCTTGGCCAGAAAGGCCTGCGCCTCATCCCAGGCTTTTTGCCATTTGGTTTCGATCTGGGCGGGTTCGTAGCGCGACATGAGTAACCTCCGGGTTCCGGGGGGAATTACACCGATGCGCGGGCCAAGGTCCAGTGCAATGGCTGGATCCGGTTGCCCAGAAAGAAATGGGCCGGGAAAATCCCGACCCATCACCTTAAACAGTTCCGACGGGTGGCCTTACTTCGGCACAAGTACGGCGTTCACAACGTGAATGACGCCGTTCGACTGGTTCACGTCGCCAATCGTGACCTGCGACGCATTCCCTGATTCATCGACGAGATAGAGGTTGCGACCGCGCACCGTGGCCGACAGGGCATCGCCCGAAAGGGTTTGCATGTGGAAATAGCCATCCTTCGAAGCCTTTGCCTTCCGCATGATCTCGGAGCCCGAAAGCTTGCCCGCAACGACATGGGCGGTCAGCACCTTGGTCAGCATATCCTTGTTTTCAGGCTTCAGCAGCGTGTCTACGGTTCCAGCGGGAAGCGCCGCAAAGGCGGCATTCACTGGCGCAAACACGGTGAACGGACCGTCAGATTGCAAAGCGTCGACCAGACCCGCCGCTTTGACAGCAGCCACCAGCGTCGTGTGATCCGCCGAATTCACGGCATTCTCGACAATATTCTTTGTCTCGAACATTGCCGCACCGCCCACCATCGGGTTTTCGGCCAAGACAGGCGTTGCAACGGAAAGTGCCAGCACAGCGGTCAGGGTTTTGAAGTTCATGGTTCTTTTCCTCCACAATCCGGCCGCCAATCGACCGGGTATGCAGCAGGAACGAGTCCATTTTTATCGAAGTTTCAGATTTCCGCGAAGATCACCGCTCCGTGAAGCGCTGTAACAAGCGCCGTGCGAAATCGCATCCAGCGTCTGATCAAAGCTTCGAATCGCGGATACGCAACTGGCGCGCACGAGTCAGAATCGCGTCTTCGATCGCTTTGGCCGTCTCTGCAGGAACAGCGCCGCCCCGCGATTGCAGGGCCACACGCAGCGACCGCGCATCCAGCGCCGGGTCTTGCACATAGATCGTCGCGCGATAGGCGCGACCGCCGCCGGGGGGCGTGCCGTAGCCGGTCACGATAACGCCAGTGAACGGGTCAACCGATTCAATCGGCAGGAAATTCAGCACTTCAAGGCTGGCCTGCCACAGATACTTGTTCACTTCGACCGTGGTGTTCGGGTCAGACGTGTTGGTGAACAGATCCCAGATGGTCGAACGGCGTTTGTCTTCGCCATTGGCGCGGGCCAAGGCTGCACGCTGGGCATCGGCCCGTTCCTTCGACGCAAGCTGCTCGTCGGTCGGAACCCCGGTCCGGCTGAACAGGTTGCTGCTGCCAATACCGCCCCCACAGGCAGAAAGGGCGCCAAGGACGCCGGTCATGACTGCAATGCGCGTAAAGCGGTGAAGGAACATCCCGACCCCCGAAATTCATTCTTTTGCTGTCTAGCCTAGCCCTTACAGCGTGCCAAGGCTTTTTGACGGCAGGTCCAAAGGCGGTTGCAAGCGGCCGCTCGGGCGAAAATTGGCGAAAGTCTAAAAACGCATCTCCAAAAGTTAACTCAGAAGCAAAAGAATGTGTCTGGGGCATTCTAAAATATGTATTTAGAAACAATATGATGTAGCAAGTAGGCCGCACAGTTTGATGATCTCGCGACCGTCTCCTTGGCTCGCTTGAAAGGGCCTTCTTCAAGGAAGATTGAGGGGGGAGCCAGCCTCGCATCGTTGTGTGGGGCATGGTCGAAAATCTCGAACCATGAGGGAATAAAGATGAAAAAAGTTCTTCTCGCATCGACCGTTCTGGCCCTGTCGGCCACCGTCGCTGCTGCTGAAGTCACCGTCGGCGGCGATGGCCGTATGGGCGTGACCTACACCGAAGGCGCTGCTAACGAGCTCGCTTTCACCAGCCGTATCCGTATCTCGTTCACCGCTTCGGGCGAAACCGACGGCGGCCTGTCGTTCGGCGGCTCGATCCGCGCTGACAACGCTGGTGGCGGCGCTGCTGGCACCGCTGGTTCGGTGTTCGTTTCGGGCGCTTTCGGCAAGCTGACCATGGGTGACGTTGGCGGCGCTGCCAACTTTGCTGTCGGCCACGTTGACGGCGTTGGCCTCACCGGCCTCGGCGACATGAACGAAATGCTGTACCTCTCGAACAGCCGTCGTTCGGCCGCTCGTTACGAGTACTCGGCTGGCGCGATCTCGTTCGCAATCTCGGCTGACAACCCAGGCACCGATGGCGCTGGCGTTTCGTACAACCTCGGCGACTTCGTTACCCCGGCTCTGGCAACCCAGAACACCTACGCAGTTGGTGTTAAGTACTCGACCGACGCTTACACCGTTGGCCTCGGCTACGAAACCACCGATATCGCTGGCACCTCGGTTGACCACGTCATCGTCGGCGGCTCGGCCACCTTCTCGGGCGTGACCATGAAGCTGACCCACGGCCAGGCTGACATCGGCGCTGCTACCTTCAAGCAGACCGCTGTTTCGGCGTCGTACTCGATGGATGGCCTCGGCCTCACCGCCTATTATAAGCAGTCTGGCCTCGACGTGATCCCGGGCGACTTCAAAGCCTATGGTGTTGGCGCGTCCTATGGCCTCGGCGGCGGCGCTTCGGTTGTCGGCGGCATCGCCAACTCGAAAGTCGGCGCTGGAGCAAGCACCACCGTTGCAGATGTCGGTCTGTCGTTCTCGTTCTAATCTGAACGCAAGACTCAGTCTTGGAAGAGCGGGCCTCGTGCCCGCTCTTTTTCATTTCTGCGCCCGGATTGCGCGGCAATCGGCCGGAAATCGCCCAGAACACTCTATATATATGGTCCTGTAACCCCTGAATAATAAGGGGCCTGCGACAGCATTGTTGCATCCAAGCTACAGGGTGCGGGCTTTGGCTCGGAAAAGAGCAGAAGGATATGTAATTGTCCGAAGGTACAGGTTAGACAAACTCATGTCGCCGCCAGTAAGACGGCGGTATGTGTTGAAATACGAAAGGGAACAACATGAAAAAGTTTCTTCTCGCAACGACCGTGCTGGCAATGTCCGCAACCGTCGCTGCTGCTGAAGTCACCGTCGGCGGCGATGGCCGTATGGGCGTGACCTACACCGAAGGCGCTGCTAACGAGCTCGCTTTCACCAGCCGTATCCGTATCTCGTTCACCGCTTCGGGCGAAACCGACGGCGGCCTGTCGTTCGGCGGCTCGATCCGCGCTGACAACGCTGGTGGCGGCGCTGCTGGCACCGCTGGTTCGGTGTTCGTTTCGGGCGCTTTCGGCAAACTGACCATGGGTGACGTTGGTGGCGCTGCTGAATTCGCAGTTCCGCACGTTGACGGCGTTGGCCTCACCGGCCTCGGCGACATGAACGAAAACCTGTACCTCTCGAACAAGCGCCGCTCGGCCGCTCGTTACGAGTACTCGGCTGGCGCGATCTCGTTCGCAATCTCGGCTGACAACCCAGGTCTCGACGGCGCTGGCGTTTCGTACAACCTCGGCAACGTGGTTACCGGTCTGCTGCCGACCCAGAACACCTACGCAGTTGGTGTTAAGTACTCGACCGACGCTTACACCGTTGGCCTCGGCTACGAAACCACCGACATCGCTGGCACCTCGGTTGACCACGTGATCATCGGCGGCTCGGCAACCTTCTCGGGCATCACCTTCAAGCTGGCTCACGGCCAGGCTGACATCGGCGCTGCTACATACAAGCAGACCGCTGTTTCGGCTTCGTACTCGATGGACGGCCTGGGCCTGACCGCCTACTACCGTCAGAACGGCGTCGACGTGTTCGGCGGCGACATGAAGGCCTACGGCGTTGGCGCTTCCTACGACCTCGGCGGCGGTGCCAAGGTTGTTGGCGGTATCGCTAACTCCAAAGTCGGCGCTGGTGCAAGCACCACCGTTGCAGACGTCGGTCTGTCGTTCTCGTTCTAATCTGAACGAAACGGTTATAGGGAAGAGCGGGCCTTCGGGTCCGCTCTTCTCTTTTCCGGGGTGCTGATCTTTCCCCCGGTTGCCTTATGTGATTGTTTGGCCGAAACGGCAGAAACAGCACCAAAGGTTCCCATGTCGCTTTCCGAAATCACCGCCCGCATCGCCAAGGCCGAAGCCGAACATGGCCGTTCGCCCGGGTCGGTCACGCTGATCGCCGTCTCAAAGGTTCAGCCATTGGACCGCGTTCAGGCTGTGTTGGATCAAGGCCACCGCGTTTTCGGCGAAAATTATGTCCAAGAGGCGCAGGGCAAATGGCCCGCCTTCCGCGACTCTTATGGCGCGGTTCAGGTTCATATGATCGGACCCTTGCAAACCAACAAGGCCAAGGTCGCCGTCGACCTCTTTGACGCCATCCACACTGTTGACCGCCCCAGCCTCGCGCAAAAGCTGGCCAGCCTTGCCCAATCCCGCGGCACTTGCCCGCAGCTTTTCGTTCAGGTCAACACCGGGGCCGAGCCGCAAAAGGCCGGCGTCCTGCCTGATGACCTCGACACTTTCCTAACCGATTGCGCCAAGCTTGATCTGCCCATCCACGGGCTGATGTGCATCCCACCTGAATCCGAAGATGCCGCCCCGCATTTCGCGATGCTGGCGAAAATGGCCAAAGATCACGGGCTTTCGGGCCTGTCGATGGGCATGAGCAGCGATTTCGAATCTGCCATCGCGCATGGCGCAACCCACATCCGCGTGGGCAGCGCCATCTTTGGTGCCCGCGACTACAGCAGCCGATAAAGCGTTTAAGACAACCAAACCCGCGCATAGGGCGGCAAGGCGATCGACCCGTGATGGAGCTCGGCCGGATGATCCGACAGCAGGTCATGCATCTCGCGAATTCCATGCAGCCGCAGCCAGGATTCCGGCAGGTTCAGCCAGCTTTCGGTGAAATTGAACAGGCACAGGATCGGCCCGGTCGGCGCCAGCCGTGCAAAGGCAAAAATGCCCGGCACGTCGCAATGCAAAACCCGCGTGCCATATCCCGCGTGAAGCCCCGGCACCGCCCGACGGCGCGCCAGAATCTCGCGCGTGCCCCGGAAAACGCGCGCCGCCGGATCTTGCCCATCCTCGCGATTGGCCGCCAGCGCCCAGTCCATCTTGGGCCGGTGAATCCACCGGCTGTCATGGGCATGTTCCGGCACATCCAGATAACCACGATCATTCAACAGGGCCAATTCGTCGCCCATATAGATCAAAGGAATGCCGCCAAAACTCGCGATCAGCGCATGGCCCATCAAAATCCGCTGCACCGCCCGGTCAATGGCTGCCGAATCCCCCTCGGCCATCGCTTTCTCCAGCCCGGCGAGTGACGCGAAACTGCCCGAAATCCGCTTGTCCCCCGTTGCCGGGTTTTCCTGAAACAGCGCGCCACGGGCAAAACTGCCCTCAAAACTGCCATCATAGAAATCCGATAAAAAGGCCCGATGCGCGGGGCCCGAAAAACCCAAGGCCCCGGCATCCTGATCGGTCACCGCCCAGCCAATATCATCATGGCAGCGGATATAGGTCGCATAGGTCGCGTTCCGCAGTGTTTCCGGAAAATGTGTGCCCAGAACATGCGCCATCAGACGCGTGTCCCGTGTCGCCAGCGCCGACCAGAACTGCACCATAAGGCTGTTGTGATAGGCCAGATTGCCTTCCTTGCCGTCATGCTGGCCTCGCCCAAGATAGGGCAGCATCTCTTCGGGCGCGACAATCGCTTCCTCCAGATGAATCACTGCCGGTGCCGCGATGCGCGAGCAGGCCCGCAGTGCCTGAAGCAGCATATGCACCTCGGGTTCCGATTGGCAGCGCGTTCCCATCCGCTTCCACATAAACGCCACGGCATCCAGTCGCAGCACATCCACGCCGCGATTGGCCAGAAACAACATGATCTCGACCACTTCCAGAAACACTGCCGGATTGGCCCAGTTCAGATCCCACTGATGTTCGTTGAACGTCGTCCACACCCATTTTCCGAATGCGGGATAATGCGTGAAATTCCCCGGCGCATTGTCTGGAAAGACCTCGACCAGACTTTGTTCATACTGGTTCGGAATTTCGGGGCTGTCGAACATCAGGTAGTAATCCTGATACTTTGCCTCTCCCTTGGCCGCCTTCTTGGCCCACGCATGTTCCTTTGCAGTGTGGTTCAGCACCAGATCAATGCACAGCGAAATGCCCCGCTGCCGCAAAGCCGTAGCGACCTCTTCAAAATCCTCCATCGACCCGTAATCCGGGTTGATCTTGCGGTAATCCATCACCGAATAGCCACCGTCACTGTCGCCGGGGCGGGGCTTCAGGCAGGGCATGAAATGGACGTAACTGACGCCCAGATCTTCCAGATAATCCAGCTTTTCCAGAACGCCTTTCAGCGTGCCGGCAAAGCGGTCGATGTAGAACACATAGCCCGCCATATCGGGGCGCTGAAACCAGTCCGGCTCCAGATCGCGCTTCAGGTCCAGCCGTTTCAGGTCTGACGGGCGCGCAGCCCAAGATTTTCGCAGCGCCTTTTCCAGCTTTGGAACGAACTCGGCATAATCCGGATGCTGACCGTAAAGCTGTTCCAGCATCGGCCAAAGATCAGGCGCGGACCGCGCCAAACGCAGGTCAAAAATATCGTCGTCTGCGGATGCAGCCATCTTGGCCATAAGCGCGCCCCCCTGTTTTCAAGGCGCAGAATACGGTTTCCAAAGCGCTTTGGGAAGAGGGAGTCTGCCCCCTATCCCCGAATGATCACACGCGTCTCATAGCCAATGCGCGGGGCAATCCACAAAAGGTCCTGCCGGGAAAAGGCAACACATCCCGCCGTGGGATAGCGCGGTCTGCGCCATGTATGAATGAAAATGGCCGAACCGCGCCCCGGCTCCGCATGGGGCCAGTTCCAATCGGTCAGCAAAATCAGGTCATACAGCGGGTCCGCCCGCCATAGCCGTTCGTGGCTATAGGCATGAGGCATCCGCACCATCAGATTATAGTCCGGGTCATCTCCATCGTCAGACCAGCGGTCCGCGTGCGAAACCGGCAGCGCCCAGCCCGTCGGTCGGGTCATGCGGGCGGGATTGTAGAGCATCCCCACAATCCGATGCGTGCCCTCTGGCGTCGCCCCATCGCCTTCCCGCTTTTCCTTGGCCGGAACAATTCCACCGCGCCCGATGCTGCAGGGAAAGGACCGCCCCATGAACCTTGCGCCCTGACGGGTGACGACCAGATCGCCTTCTTTCACAGCAAATGCCCCGATTTCTTGGCCTTGGTGGCCAGATAGGCCGCGTTTTCATGGGTTTCGCCCACTTTCAGCGGCACCCGCTCTACCACTTTGATGCCACAGCCTTCCATCATCGCAATCTTCTTTGGATTGTTGGTCAGCAACCGAACCGAGGAAAATCCCATGCGCCGCAGAATCTCTGCCCCAATGCGAAAATCCCGCTCGTCGTCTTCAAAACCCAACCGATGATTGGCCTCTACCGTGTCAAAGCCCTGATCTTGCAGGCTATAGGCTCGCATCTTGTTGGCCAGCCCGATCCCGCGCCCTTCCTGGTTCAGGTAGAGCAACACGCCAGAGCCTTCCTCCCCCATCTGCGCCAAGGCCGACCGCAACTGCGGCCCGCAATCGCATTTCAGGCTCCCCAAGACATCGCCGGTAAAACAGGCCGAATGCAGCCGCGCCAGCACCGGGGCGTCACGGTCAGGACGCCCGATTTCAATGGCGTAATGCTCTTCAGTGCCGTCGTCGGGGCGAAACACATGCACTCGGCCCGCGTGGCTTGCGACCATCGGCAACCGGGCCGACGACACTTCTTGCAGCGGGGACAAAGCAATCAGCGCCGCCGCGGCCTGATCCAAGGCCAGAAAAGTCAGCCCTTGTTCCGCCGCAATAGCCAAGCCATTTGCCACCGGCACCACCAATGCCGCAGGTAAAAGATGCGCTGATTTCACCAGTTGAATCGCAGCCCGGTGCAAGCCCGCAGACCCGTCACGCAACGCATGAAACGGCCCCTTCATCGGCACCCGCAGATCGTCAGACGGATCTGCCATGGCGCGCAACCACTCCAGCCCACGGTCCGGCCCCACACCAATCCGCGCTAGATCGCCGTCATAGGCCCGCGCCTTCAAGGTCTCGGCCCGCCTTGCGGTGATCGCCAGTTCCGGCATCCCCATCGCCCGCAATCCCGCCAGCCGCTCACCGCCCAAAGTCTCGACCGCCGCCACCAATGCGGCCCGCCCATCTTCGGCCAATACCACCGGCACCCCCATCCGCAAATCAATGCGGGCGCGGTTCAATTGTTCGGCAATGCTGGGTCCAAGGCTCATTTTTACCTCATCTCTCACCCCACTCATATCGCCCGGATGACGGAATTGAAACATATCCCGGTCCCCCGACACGACCGCGTGAGGCTTCCGTTGCAATTCTTGCAGGCTTCGTGATCGGGGCGCATCTCTGGCGAAATCAGTTCCGTAACCGAGTGACGGAGGCAACAATGGCTCAACTGCGTAAAATCCTTCTGGTCGACGATGATGACGACCTTCGCGAGGCGCTGTCGGAACAGCTGGTCATGACCGAAGATTTCGACGTGTTCGAGGCCGCGAACGGGGCCGAAGGCATGGAAAAAGCCAAGGCCGCGATCTATGACCTTGTCATCCTTGACGTTGGCCTGCCCGATACCGATGGCCGCGAACTCTGCCGCCGGATGCGGAAATCGGGCGTCAAATGCCCAATCCTGATGCTGACCGGGCATGACAGCGACGCTGACACGATCTTGGGCCTTGATGCTGGCGCCAATGACTATGTGACCAAGCCCTTCAAATTCCCGGTCCTTCTGGCGCGAATCCGTGCCCAGCTGCGCCAACACGAACAGTCCGAAGACGCCGTGTTCCAGCTTGGCCCCTACACCTTCCGCCCTGCGCAAAAACTACTGCTGGATGAGCGTGAAAAGAAGATTCGCCTGACGGAAAAGGAAACCAACATCCTGAAGTTCCTTTACCGCGCCCAGTCTGGCGTGGTGGCCCGCGATGTTCTTCTGCACGAGGTCTGGGGCTACAATGCGGGGGTCACCACCCACACGTTGGAAACACATATCTACCGCTTGCGGCAAAAGATCGAACCCGATCCCGCAAATGCGCGCATTTTGGTCACAGAAAGCGGTGGATATCGTTTGGTAGCCTAATGTCCTATTGTTGCCATATTCATCTTTCATATACCATTATGAGAGAGATTGGTGACGAAAGTTCCCCTCTCCGTGTCGGGGTTATGACACGGAACCTCCCTGTTGGACCTGGCCGGGCAAATGCCCGGCCTCTTTTTTCCTGAGTCCCAGATATTTGATTTAGGTCAAGGAACCATCTGGGCATTCCACGCATTCTCTCCACACCTCCCTGTTGGACTTACGGCCCGGACAACGCGTCCGGGCTCTTTTTTTGCGCCGATCTGCGGTGGCATCCGGCGCTGCTCCGCGATAGGGTCGCGGCAGCCCTAAGACCGGGAGACCGCAATGCCCTTTACCCTCGCCACTTGGAACATCAATTCAGTCCGCCTGCGTGAAGGCTTGGTGGCCCGCCTGATGGCAGAAGAGCAGCCCGATATCCTGTGCCTGCAAGAATGCAAAAGCCCGGTCGAGAAAATCCCCGTCGAACAGTTCCGGGCGCTTGGTTACACCCACATGGTTGCCCGTGGGCAAAAGGGATATAACGGCGTCGCCATCCTGTCGAAGCTCCCGTTGGAGGATGCAGGCTCCACCGACTGGGCCAATCTTGGCCATGCCCGCCACGTTGCGGCCCGGTTGGAAAACGGTGTCACCATCCACAACTGCTATGTCCCCGCCGGGGGCGACATTCCCGACCGAGAGCAGAATGAGAAATTTGGCCAAAAGCTCGATTTCCTCACCCATCTGCGCGATGAATTTCACGGCGCAAAGCCGCAGAAATCCATCCTTGTCGGCGATCTGAACATTGCCCCGCGCGAAGATGACGTCTGGAGCCATAAGCAGCTTTTGAAGATCGTCAGCCACACCCCGATCGAGGTGGAGCATCTGGCCCAAACTCAAGATGCGGGCGCTTGGGTCGATGTGACCCGCAAGGACATTCCGAACGGCCTGCTATACAGCTGGTGGTCCTACCGCGCCGCCGATTGGGATGCCGCCGACAAGGGCCGCAGGCTTGACCATATCTGGGCCACCCCCGACATCTCGAACGCCAGCCATTCCAGCCGCATCCTGCGCCCCGTCCGTGGATGGGACCAGCCCTCCGACCACGTTCCGGTCTTCGCAACCTTTGACCTCTAGGCCAGATCCGTTAGGCTGCGGCCATCTTGGTTGTGTCAGGGGGCCGCCCATGGTTCGATTTCTGAAAATTGCCATTCCCAGCTTTCTCTTGGGCGCCATTGCAGGCGCGGCCTTTTGGTATCTCGCCTCGCCCCTCTGGATCGACCGCGTGGTGAACGAAGAACTTGCCCAAGGCGATCAGGTCATGACACTGGCCCAAGGCCAGTTCCGCGACGCCGATGCCGCCCACAAGGGCAAAGGCACGGCCCGCATCGTGACCCTGCCCGGCGGCGGGGTCGAGGTGCAGCTTTCCGACTTTTCCGTGACGAATGGCCCCGATCTGGAACTCTGGCTCTCCGCCCATCCCGATCCGGCCAAATCCTCTGATGTCACCGGCGCCGAATGGCTGTCGCTCGGCCTTTTGCGCGGCAATGTCGGCGATCAAAGCTACCGCATCCCCGCAGGCACAGACCTGTCCAAATACAAATCCGTCGTCGTCTGGTGCGAACAATTCGGCGTCCTGTTTTCACCAGCTTCACTCGGGGCAGGTGGCTAAGGCGGGCGCATGGGTGATGCCGCACAGCGATCTTTCACACCAGCCGCCGCAAGACGACTGTCTCGCTCATGGCTTTGATCCAAGACCTTGAAAGCATCGTGACAACGGTCTTGCCGACCGATCCCAGCTTCCGATCCATCGGGCGCGAGCTTTTGGACCTTCACATCGCCAAGGCCCGCAACCATGCCGTCGCAAACGCGAAAGACGACTTCCTGCTTTCCCTGATGCGCCTTCTGTCCCTTCCGGGAAACGGTCATACGCGCCTGATCCCGAACGGGGCCATTTCGGTTCTGCCGCTCCGCTTCGCAACAATTGGCACCACTGTCCGCCTGCTTTCCGCCCCGCCAGACCATGCAACAGCGATCGGGGGGGAACTGATCTCCATCAACGGCATTCCCACAGGCGAGATCGAAACCCGCGCCGCCAGCCTTCTGGCCGGCACCCCGTCGCGAAAACGCGTGATCGGCCCAATCCTTTTCGTCTGGCCCGGCGCCCTGCGTGTTTTGGGCGTCTGGTCGGGCGGTGACGCGATCGACTACACGATACGCAGCACCGCAGGGCGGATCAGCACCCTGCATCTCGATCCCGCAAATCAGATTCCCGGCGCGATGCTTTACCCGCGCAGCGAGCATGGAAAGGCCGATGCCTCTTGGTCTCCCACAAACTTCCTCACGATCAGGGATTTTGGCAAAACCGGATGTCTGCTGGTCCTGCCCAGCTTCTTTGACCCCGGTGAAACCGCTCTTGCGAATGCGATTTCAACGGCCAAAGACCTTGTAAACTCGCGCCCCGGCCTCCCTCTGATCCTTGACCTGCGCGGAAACACGGGCGGCGATTTCCTCCGCACCATGCCCCTGATCGACGCGCTGTCCGAAGGTGCGCAGGATCGGCGGGTCGCCCTTCTCGTCGATAAATTCACCTTCTCGGCCGCCATCGTATTCGTCGCCATCCTGAAGCACCGTTTGGGAAAACGACTCGTCCTGATCGGCGAAGAGATGGGGGATGGGCTGACCTTCTTTGCCGAAGGTGGAACGCTTGACCTTCCGGCCAGCGGGGCGGCAGTCCGCTATTCCTCGGCCTTTCATGATTGGGCCGGGGGACAGATCGACGCCACCACGCCGCCCGAAATTGCTGCGCGCCTTGTGCCCGTCGGATCACTGACCCTCGACCGTCACTGGGCCGCCCCTTCGGATGACGCCGAAACGCTGGAACGGTTCTGCCGAGTGATTCTCGAAGACCTCGCCCGCTAGGAGTGGCGCACGGAACGCAAGGCGTGTGATCGGCGATAAAAGCACATTGACAACATACATGTCAAAATGACATGCATATTGTCATCATGAAAGAGAAAAACCTACACCAACTCGTCTGGATGTCGCGCCCCTTGATGCAGGCCGCCGAAGCCTGTGTCGAGGCGGGTCTGAACGGCACCGCCCTCACGGTCCGGATGCGCGCCGTTCTCGAAATCTTGCACCGACATGGTGCGATGACCGTCCCGGATATTGCCGCCAAACTGGAAATCCAGCGGCAATATGTTCAGGTGATGTGCAACGAAACCTTGTCCTCCGGACTGGTCGAGCAACGCCCAAACCCCCGCCACAAGCGCTCCCCGATCCTCGCACTGACCGAAAGCGGCAGCAGCCTGATCACAACGATCATCGCGCAGGAACTGGCGATCCTGCACGAGGTTGGCCGCGATCTGAGCGAGGAAGACATTTCGACAGCCCTAAGGGTCGTGCTTGCGGTGACAGAACGGCTAAAGGCACAATCGGGAAAAGATAGATGACCTTTGTATATGCAATCGGTTTTGCATCGTTTCTTCTTGTCCTGTGGCTTGCCAATGGCGTCCGCCGCATCGGCGCAGTCAGCCAAGGCGAAAAGATCGGCAACCGCGACGGATCGGCCCTGTTGCTGATTGATCTGCAAACCATCTTCTGGGACAGCGGCACTTACGCGGCTGCGGCCAAAGACGCCGCCCAGACCGCGATCCTGAACGAGGTGCAAGCCGCACGCGCCCAAGGGCGCCCCGTCATCGCCGTCCGTCAGGAATGGTCGATCCCTTCGACAAAGGCCATCGCGCGGCTGGCGATGAAAGGGCAGGCCATCGCGGGCAGCGCAGGAACAGACCTCGCAAAACCCTTTGCGTCCCTTGCCGACCATGTCCTTGTAAAACCTGTGCAGGATGCCTTCGTGACAGGCGAGCTAGACGCCCTCCTCGCGCGGCTGAACATCGGCACGCTTGTCATCGCTGGCCTCGACTTCAATTACTGCGTCCAAAAAACCGCCCTCGCCGCCCGTAACCGGGGGTATGAGGTGACCGTTCTGAAAAGCGGCAGCCTTGCCTCCGCGCCAACAGAAGAAGCGGAAAAACGGATGTGTGAAGCAGGCATTGTCATCCGATAGGCGATGGACGCCCCGACCATGAACCCAGTCCCGAGGCCAGCAGACCGCGAGGTGGCTTTAGGCCCAGTGCGGACCTCTTAATATAAGCGCAGCATTGTCCGCCTTGGGCGGGGGCGGCCATTCATTGTGACAGGGTCGAACGGCGGGTGCGGGCCGATAGCGGACATTCGGCAACAGCGCGCAACGACGGACCTGCGGGACAAGCCAGGCAACTTGGCTGACTCTTTCGCATTAGAAACGCCCAAAATATTCGGACACCGAAAAGCTGACGAACGAAAGGGCGGCGATGCACCATAGAACGCCGACCACGATCAGCCTTTTTCTGTCAGCCACCCGAACACAGAGGTATCCCAAGGTTGCAATGATGCCAAAGAAGATTGCCACGAAGAATGGCAGCAAAAACTCGTAGCCAAGGCTTTCCAATTCGCTGCGGGAAAGACCCACGATCAAAATTGCAAGAACGCAGTTTACGCCGGCGAGTATTCCAAGAAACTTTACCAGTCGCCGTGGCACACCTCTGTCACGCAGCCACCCGGCAATCGCAATGGTGGCCACGAATGCAAGAAATGCCGAAATGCGGAAAAGTTGCTCTACAAACCAGTCCAAATTGGCGGCCTCCGCGCGTTCGGCCATCATCATGCCGTGAACGCATACGGAGTCCAGTGCCTTCCCAAGCCTTGCAAGGTACGAAAATGAAAAAAGGGTTAAGCTGAATGCCTAACCCTTTGATTTCGTTCGGTCGCTTTTGCGTCCCCGTCGGGGACGCTTATTCTGCGGCGTCTTTTACGGTGAAATCATAGCCCGAGATGCCCTTGGGTTCGAGGAACTCTTCCAGCCCCCAGATCCCGCCCTCACGGGCGCGGCCAGATTGCTTGACCCCGCCAAAGAACGACCCCGCGCCCCGCGATTTTCCGTTCATTTCCACCATGCCGGATTTCAGCTTATGCCCCATCCGGTTGGCCTTGGCCGGGTCCATGGTCTGCACATAATTGGTCAGCCCATAGGGCGTGTCATTTGCGATTTTGACCGCCTCTTCCTCGGTCTCGAACGGGATCACGCAAAGCACCGGCCCAAAGATTTCTTCCTTCTCGATCGTCATGCCGGGCTTCACATCGGCAAAGATCGTGGGCTTGACATAGAAGCCGCGGTTGAACCCTTCCGGCAGGCCGGGGCCACCCGTCACCAGCCGCGCGCCTTCGTCTATGCCCTTCTGGATATAGCCCTGAATCTGATCCCACTGACGCTTGTTCACCACCGGGCCGATATGCGGGCCTTTCTCATGGGCGGGGCCAACCTTGATCGTCTCGGCCACCGCCACGGCCTTGGCCACGGTCTGCTCATAGACCGACCGTTCGACCAGCAGGCGCGAGGGCGCATTGCAGGACTGGCCGGTGTTTTCCATCATCCGCTTGACCGACCGCTCGACGGCCTTCTCATCGGCATCGGCAAACAGCACATTAGCGCCCTTGCCGCCCAGTTCCAGCGTGACCCGTTTCAGGCTGTCTGCCGCCGCCTTGGAAATCGCGCGCCCCGCACGGGTTGATCCGGTGAACGAAATCATCTCGACATCCGGATGGACCGAAAGCTGCGATCCCACCCCTGCGCCATCTCCGTTTACAAGGTTGAACACGCCCGCAGGAATGCCAGCATCATGGCAGAATTCGGCAAACAGCATCGCGTTCAGCGGGCTTTCTTCCGAAGGCTTTAGCACACAGGTGCATCCCGCCAGCATCGCCGGAATGGCCTTTAGCGCGATCTGGTTCACCGGCCAGTTCCACGGCGTGATCAGGCCAACGACGCCAATCGGCTCCATCACCACGGCCGCGCCGGGGGCTTGCGGGCCCAGCGGGCGCACCCATTCAATTGACTCGAAGGCCGTCAGGAAATTGTTCGTATGCCAAGGCAGGCAGGGCGCCTGATCCGACAGCGCAAAGTCGATGGGCGCACCCATCTCCATGCTGATCGCCTCGGCGAACTCGTGTAGCCGCGCCTCGTATTGATCCAGAATCTTGCGCACCAGACGCGCCCGCTCGGACGGCGGCGTGGCGGCCCAAGCCGGGAAGGCGGCCTTGGCGGCGGCAACGGCGGCATCGGTATCGGCCTGATCCCCAAGGCTGATCACGGCGCAAGGTTCTTCGTTCGAGGGATTGATCACCTGACAATCGCGCGGCGCAGCCGGGTTCACCCACTGGCCATTGATATAGAACTGGCGTTTCTCAAGCATCGGATGCCTCCTTGGTGATAATTTGATCATATTTTGTCAGAGCAGAAAGCGCAGTGCAACCACAACTCCGACAGAAAGGCGTCGGGAAACGCTCTGAATGACCGGCGGTTCCAGCAGAATGACGGACCGCGGGCCTATTCCGCCTTGGGAAATCCTTTTCTCATCTGCCCCAAACAAAGGCGTCCGTCCTCTTTTGTCGCAGAGGCAAGGCAGGGGGATGAATTTTGTTCTGATCTGGCTTATCTGTCCCGTAACCAAACAGGAGTGAGACATATGTCTGTGCGTATAAACGACGTCGCCCCCGATTTCACCGCGGAATCGACCGCCGGAACGATCAAGTTCCACGAATGGCTGGGCGATGGCTACGGAATCATCTTCAGCCACCCGCGCGACTTTACCCCTGTCTGCACCACGGAATTCGGCGCTGTGGCCCAACTGGCCGCCGAATGGAAAAAGCGCAACACCAAGGTCATCGGCGTTTCGGTTGACTCGGTCGAAGACCACCAGAAATGGAAACGCGACATCGAAGCCTTCGGCGGCAGCGCGGCTGACTTCCCGATCATCGACGACACCAGCCTGTCGGTCGCAAAGGCCTATGACATGCTGCCCGCCGATTACTATCTGCCCTCGGAAGGCCGCACCCCGGCCAACACCGCGACCGTCCGCACCGTCTATATCGTCGGTCCGGATAAAAAGGTGCGCCTGACCATGTCCTACCCGATGTCGGTTGGCCGCAACTTTGCCGAGATTCTGCGGGCGCTGGACGCCGTTCAGCAAACCGATGGCGTGCCGCTGGCCACCCCGGCAAACTGGCAGCCCGGTCAGGATGTGATCGTGGCCCTTGCTCTGAACAACGATCAGGCCAAAGAGCGTTACGGCGATCTGGATATCAAACTGCCCTACCTGCGTTTCGCAAAAGCACCGAAATAATCAGGAATACCTGACCCTAGAAATGCCCCAGATCGCTCTGGGGCTTTTTGCTTTTGTCGGCAGGCAGGCGTATCCTTGGCGTTAAGAAAAGCATTTCAGGAGGACATGAGATGCACAGCTTGGCGGATACCAAGGCGCTGACCGCAGATGGGGTGATTACGCCCGAACAGGCCAAAATCATCGAGGCGCGCGCGCGTGACATCATGGTGTCACTGGCAATCAATACGGTCCTTTGCGTGGGAATTCTGGCGGCCACGGGGGGCATGATCCTGTGGCTGGGCAATGCCGTAGCCGTGGCCATTTCGGGGGTTCTGCTTTTGGTCATCGGCCTTTTCATACTGTCCGCCGCGGGCGAGATGGTGCGCATGTTCGGCAATGCCTCGGCGCTGATCGGGGCAGGCATGCTGATCGGCGGTGCCGCGCTGGAGCTTGTTGAAAAATACGAAGAGCAAGCCGGCATGATCATGCTGATCGGCGGTGCGCTCGTTGCCGCCATCGCCGCACGGGCCATGATCTGGGGCGGGCTGACCACGCGATTTGTCCAAGGTTCCATATTGCTTATGGGGGTAACGCTGCATCTGGTGGGCGTGGCAACTCTGGCCGAAGATTACCAGATCGCGGGCCTCGGACAGTCGGCCATCTTCCTTTACTGTGCCATCGTCATCGCCCTTGCGGGCTACCTCGTCGACATCCGCTTTGTGACAGCCTGTGCGATTGCCCCATTTGCCCAGATGCTGGATACAGGCACCGGCTATTTCCACGCGGCCTATTTCTTCTATTCGCCCGAACCCACGCTGACGATCCTGCAAATGGGCGCCTTGGTTGCCTTGATGCTGTGGTGGGCGCTGCGGCTGGACGAACGCAAGGCCCGCCATGCCCGTACTCTGGCCATTTTCGCTTTTATCGTGGCCAACCTTGCGGCACTTGTCGGCTCACTTTGGGGCGATATGGTCGGCGAAACACTTTGGGGACCGGGCTGGGATGCCGACAGTGGCTTGTCGTTCGAAGAATGGGACGCGGCTTTAGCGGCTTTCCGGGAAAAGACCTTGGTGATTTCGGCCAATGCCTATGCCGTGATCTGGGCGCTGGCCCTGATCGCCATAGGCGCATGGTCGGCCCATACGGGCCGCCGCGTTCTGTTCAACGCGGCGCTCACCTTCGGCGGCATCCATGCCTATACGCAACTTTTTGAAAGCTTTGGCGACCAACCTTTGGCCTATGTGATCGGCGGCTTCGCCGCCATCCCGCTGGCATGGGGGGCATGGCGGCTGAACCATTGGTTTGCGCAAAGGCCTAGTCCATGAGCAAAGCCATCCTGATCACATGCATTGCGGCAACGGGCTAAGCCTATTCCTTCTGGCCGCGCCCGATGGGGTCATCTGGGTCTACGCAGTGGTGCCCATCGGGTTGCTTGCGCTTACTTAGGCACTGCTCTGGGTGCCTGAAAAAGAGCGCGGGTTGCGGCGGCCTCTGCTGGTAATCGGTCGGTTGATGCATTTCCCGGTGCTCACGCTTTTTTGGTGGATAGCCAGGCAAGGATGGGACTGGACCGGTCCTCCTCCAGACATGATTTACGCCGTGTATCTGATCGGTGGCCTTGTGCTGACACTTCCCCGACTGCCCCAAATGCGTAAGCCCGCCCACTAAAGGGGGCAGCCCAATTGGGGTGCCTCCGCAGCCGGTCTTGGGCGACATTGCGTGCAAGTCCCTCAGCGGGTGTTTAGCTTCAATGTCTTTTCTGACACTCAGCCTCAGCTGGACTGTGACCGCTTGGAATAAAGCGTGACCGGCGTATCCATCGGCACCATTTCGTAAAGCTGGGTGATGTGGTCATTCACCAGCCGCACGCAGCCATTCGATACGGCCGACCCAATGGTCCAAGGGTCCGGCGTGCCGTGAATGCGCAGGAACGTATCGCCGCCGTTGTCGTCAAACAGGTACAGCGCCCGTGCGCCCAGCGGGTTGGTGGGGCCGCCCGGCATCCCATCGGCCCATTTCGCATAATGCCCCGGGTCGCGCGCGATCATTTCCTTCGTCGGGGTCCAGCTTGGCCATTCCTTCTTGGCCCCGATGTGGAACTTGCCGGGAGTGTACAAATTCCCTTTGCCAACACCCACGATGAACCGCATGGCGCGGCGTTTTTCCATCGTCCAGTACAGCGAATAGGTGTTCGGATCGACCAGGATCTGACCCGGTTCAAACTTGTCGCGCAACTGCACGATCGTTGGCTGATGCTCGGGCGGAACGACATAGGTCTTGCGGTCAGGCTTTGTCTGCGCCTCTGCGGGGCGCAAAAAGGCTGGTGCGGCCAAGGCTGCTACCACAGAAGACACAAAGACACGACGCGTGAGGAAAGATGACATTCAGAACCCCTAATTTGCTTCCGTCCAGATTAGATAAGTCCTGACGTGGCGCAAATGTTCCGTGCAGGGATCAAAAAACTGACAGTGAAGAAGCCATCTTGCGTGGCGTAACGGTCACTGCTATGCGCCGCAGCATGTTCATGATCGCAACCACTAAACGCACCACTAAGACCACCGCTTGCGCGGGGGAACTTTTGGTGTGCGCGGTCAACAGATCGAACTGAACCCCAAAAGCCCCGCCGGAGACGGACGGGGCTGATGTGAAAGATCGCCGTCCTCTCCCCCAAGATGGAGAAGACCATGCTGATCGACCTAGACCGCCCCGCCGAAGCCCAATCCCGCGCCATGCCCGCGCTGCCTGTCGTTGCCATCGTCGGCGCGACTGGCGCTGTTGGCGTTGAACTGCTTGGTTGCCTTGAAGGGCGGAACTTCCCGGTAAAATCCCTCCGACTTCTGGCCTCGGCCCGCTCGGCGGGCAAGCAGATGGCCTTCCGCGGTCAGCAAATCACCATCGAGGAACTGACGGAAGCCAGCTTTGACGGCGTCGACATCGCTCTGTTCTCTGCCGGCTCTGGCCTGTCCAAAAAATTCGCCCCTATCGCCGTTCGCGCAGGCGCTGTCGTCGTCGACAACTCCTCTGCTTTCCGCATGGAGGCAAATGTGCCGCTGGTGGTGCCAGAGGTGAATGCCGGCGCCATGGCCGCGCATCAGGGCGTGATTGCCAACCCCAATTGCGTGGCGGCGATTGCAACCGTTGCGCTGGCCCCCCTGAATGCCGCGCACCGCATCAAGCGTCTTTCGATGGCCACCTATCAGGCCGCATCCGGGGCAGGGGCCGCTGCGATGGAGGAATTGCGTCTGGCCACCGCTGCCGCGCTTGCCGGTGAAACCTACGACCACAAGGTCCTTCCGCACCCCTATGCCTTCAACTTCTTCTCGCACAACGCCGAGATGGACCCGGAGACGGGCTATAACGGCGAGGAAACCAAAGTCGTCGCCGAAACCCGCCGCATCATGGGCCTGCCCGATCTGCCGGTCGGCATCACCTGCATCCGCGTGCCGATCCTGCGCGCCCACGGCATGGCGATTTCGGTCGAATTTGATGAGGTCGTCAGCCCCGAAGAGGCCCGCGCCCTGCTGGAATCCGCCCCCGGCATCCGGGTCGTCGATGACCGCGCCCGCAACCATTTCCCCATGCCGTCCGAGGCAAGTGGTCAGGAAGACGTGCTGGTAGGTCGGATTCGGACAGACATCGGCGATCCATCGGGGCGTACGCTGGCCTTGTTCGTGGTTGGTGACCAGCTTCTGAAAGGCGCGGCACAGAACGCCGTCCAAATCGCCGAAGCTTTGCTGCCGCGCTGATTTCTTCCCCGGCTGGCGGATAGCTCCCCCGCCACTCCGGGACTCTGGCCCCAAGGGAAACCTTGGGGCCTATTTCACTTCCGGATGCGCCGCGCACCAACGGGCAGCCTCGATGATTTCCTGCACCAGAAGATCGGCATCCTGATCCTGCATCGCATATCCGATGACCGAAGCGCGAATGATCTTGCGACCCCGCCACTCACCGTGGCTTGGATAAACCCGCCCCTGTTCATGCACACGGTGCAACACCCGCATCGTCAATTCATCACCTTCGGGCCCGCTGCCGCAAGCGATGGCAACCTGATTGCTGTGCACCTCGTTCAGCACCGAAAGGCCCGGTTCGGCGGCGATGGCCGCTGCGATGCGCTGGGCCAGACGGCAATGGCGGGCCACCATCTCGCGCAGGCCATCCCGGCCCAGATGCTGAAGAATGGCATAACTCGGCACGCCCCGCGCCCGTCGTGACAACTCCGGGGTAGAATCCGTTGGCTCCCAATGCTGTGTCGTGGCCGGAAGATAGGCCCCACGCGCTGACATCGTGGCAACCAAGGCCGGTCGGTCCCGCACAATGACAAGCCCTGCATCGTAAGGGGCGTTCAGCCATTTGTGCAGGTCCACCGCCCAACTGTCAGCTCCCGCCACGCCTTCCAAGCGCCCTGCAAGTTCTGGCACTGCCGCCAGCCACAGGCCAAAGGCGCCATCGACATGAACCCAGCCCCGCTTTTCATGGACCATCGGGATCAACTCGACAAAGGGATCAAAGGCCCCGGTATTGATTTGCCCCGCCTGCAAGATGACCAGAGGGGGGGCCGCGCAATCGTCCAAAGCCTCGCGCATCGCCTTTGCCAGAATCCGCCCCTCACTGTCGGTCGCGATCTTGCGGGCGCGTGCTGCCCCAAAGCCGGCATAGCGCAACGCAGCAAAAGGCGCGGAATGGGCATCGCTGCCGATCAGGACCGGAATTTCCGGGGCGCCAAACAGACCATCGGCCTCGACGTCCCAACCTTCGGCGGCCAACAGGGCATGTCGCGCCGCCATCACGCCCACCATATTGGCAACCGTGCCGCCCGTTACAATTCCGGCCCCGCACGATGCAGGCAGGGTCAGCAGATCCATCACCCAATCGCAAAGCGCACGCTCGATCCCGGTAATGGCCGGGGTCTCTGCCGCAGATCCCGCATTCTGTCCCCATGCCGAAACCAGAAAATCGGCAGCCACGCCCACGGGATGTGACGCGCCCAGCACATATCCAAAGAAGGTAGGGGCGGCCATGCTGTGCAGCCCGCCTTCCGTGTTCCGGATCAGATCGGCAATCACCTCGACCTCGGCTTTCCCTGATGACGCAAGCGGTTTGTCAAATCGCGCCGTTGCTTCGTCTAACGAAAGCGCCGGACGCGCAGGGGAAAGGGGCAAGGATTTTCGGAAATCGCGCGCGGCATTCGCCGCCAGTTCCATCGCGCGCGCTTGACTGTCTGTCAGTCCCGGAAAGGCAGACTCAAGGGCTTTCATCACGCACCTCTCATCACTGTTCCAAAGTTGCACACTAGCACAGGATTCCGAAATCGCGTCTGGAAATGGCGGGCGCGTCGGCTTCGCCGCTTGGCTTACCCGCCGACGTTTACTTCTTGTTCATCTGAACCAAGGCCCCGACGACCGCGACGACGCCTAGGATCAGGAAGAAATACTGCATCGCAAGCACGGTGGTGCTGGCGCCTTCGGACATGAACAGGATCTGGCCGCCTCCGATCAAGATGGCCAGAAGTCCGATGATTAGGGTGCCGCGGGGGGTATTCATCTGGAAACTCCCTTAGAAAATGATGCCTTAAATTCCGCTGATTCTGCTGCAACCGCCCCTGCCTCGTCTACGGGCTTCTTCACGGGTCGTTCAGATCGCCCGCCGCAGGTTGCGCGCCGCAAGCAGCAGCACAATCGCGATCAGGCAAAAGACACCCGCAACCACCATCAAGGGCGCATAGGTCGTGCCTGTGTTCAGCGCGAAAACCGCAGCCGCGGCCCATGTTGACAGAACGCGGGTCACATCGACCAAAGAGGTTGAAAGACCGATCCGTCCCGGAATGGCCTCTTGCAGATAGGCGATGTTGATGCTGAGCAGGGCCGAAATGGCAATTGCGGCAAAGCCCTGTGCGATCAGGATGTGTAAGAAGGTTTCGGCGGTGAAGGCGAAACCGAAGTAAATCGCAAAAAAGCCAGCCGCGATGGCAAGGATCAACTCCTTGTCCATCCGCAGGGCCAAATAGCCCCAAAGGATCATCGCCGGAACTTCGATGGCGGCGGCGAAAGACGCAGCAAGGCCGACCTGTGCCATGCTGCCCGACAAGTCGCGCACAATCAGCATCGGCAGCGAAACCATGTTCAGTTGTAGCGCGGAAAGGGCAAGCGCGATCCCCGCAATGCCCAACTTGTGGGATTTCGAAACATTGGGCCGTTCCGCAGTGCCATCCTTCTGTGCGGCAACGGGCGGGGTGCCGATCTTGGCCGCAAGCCATCCGGCAAAGGGGGGAACGATGATCCATGCAAGGGTGAAACCCGCCCGCAGGAACGACAAGATGAACTGTGATTTGTCCGGCCTTTCGCGGTCAAAGAAAGCGCGGGAAAACTAAAAGCTCTGCGAAAACAGGGCGCTTCCAAAGGGTACCAGAAAGACAAAGACGGCAGCAAACACCAAAGGGGTCTGAAAGGTCCAGACCACAGCAAAGGCCACAATCCCCATTGCGGCGCACAGGAAAAGGATCACACGTCTGTCCGTCACACGGTCCGACAACCAGCCAAGTGCAACGGCGGTGAAGGCACTGACAACGGCGCTTAAACCCATGATCAGCCCAAAGCCCGCATTGGACAGATCCAAGATCTCAACCCCGGCAACAGCCCGATAGGGGGTCATCGCGGCAAAGGCCGCACCGGACAGAAAGATGGTCACGGCAAGAAGCGCGCTTGTCTTGTACATGAATATCCTGTGCGCCGGCCAAAGGCCGGTCTTCAAAGGCGGTGGCCGCTCAAGCTGCGCAATTGGCAAGACTTAAGCAAGAAAAAGCCCCGGCGTTTCCACCGGGGCTTTCTGTTCTTTTGATCCGGAAAAAGGATCAGGCCTCGCTGGCCTCTTCCTTCTTCTCGACGATTTCTTCGCCGGTTTCCTGATCGACCATCTTCATACCAAGGCGCACCTTGCCGCGATCGTCGAAGCCAAGAAGTTTAACCTTCACTTCCTGACCTTCCTTCAGAATTTCATTCGGATGGTTCAGGCGCTTGTTGGCGATCTGGGAAACGTGGACCAGACCGTCGCGCTTGCCGAAGAAGTTCACGAAGGCACCAAAGTCGACCAGCTTGACGACCTTGCCGGTGTAGATGCGGCCTTCTTCCGGCTCTGCCACGATCGAATAGATCATGTCATAGGCCTTCTTGATGGCATTGGCGTCGTTCGAGGCGATCTTGATTTGGCCGTCGTCGTTGATGTCGACCTTGGCACCCGAGGTTTCCACGATCTCGCGGATCACCTTGCCGCCCGAGCCGATCACTTCACGGATCTTGTCGGTCGGAATCTGCATGGTCTCGATCTTCGGGGCGTATTCGCTAAAGCCCTGCGGAGCCGAAATGGCCTTGGCCATCTCGCCCAGAATGTGCATCCGGCCGTCCTTGGCCTGTGCCAAAGCCTGCTCCATGATCGCGGGCGTGATGCCAGCAACCTTGATGTCCATCTGCAGCGAGGTGATGCCGTTCTCGGTCCCTGCCACCTTGAAGTCCATGTCGCCAAGGTGATCTTCATCACCAAGGATGTCGGTCAGAACAGCCCACGAGCCGTCGTCTTCAAGGATCAGACCCATGGCCACACCAGCGACCGGGGCTTTCAGCGGAACGCCCGCATCCATCATCGACAACGAACCACCGCAGACCGAAGCCATCGAGGACGACCCGTTCGATTCGGTGATCTCAGAGACAACGCGGATGGTGTAGGGGAAGTCGGTCGGGGCCGGCAGCACGGCCTGAAGGGCGCGCCATGCCAGCTTGCCGTGACCGATTTCACGACGACCGGGCGAACCCACGCGGCCAACTTCACCAACCGAGTAGGGAGGGAAGTTGTAATGCAGCAGGAAGTTCGAACGCGAATTGCCGTGCAGCGCGTCGATGATCTGCTCATCTTCGCCGGTGCCAAGCGTGGTCACAACCAAGCCTTGAGTTTCGCCACGGGTGAACAGCGCCGAACCATGGGTGCGCGGCAGAACGCCGGTTTCGCAAACGATCGGGCGGACGGTCTTGGTGTCACGGCCGTCGATACGGGTGCCGTTCTTGACCACGTCACCACGCAGGATGCTGCTTTCCAGCTTCTTGATCGCCGAGCCAAGGTTGATGTCGGCCAGATCTTCTTCGCTCATCGCGGCCTTGATGGCATCGACAGCAGCCGAAATCGCATTGGTCCGCTCTTGCTTGTCCTTGATGGCGAAAGCAGCGCGCATCTGGGTTTCGCCAGCGGCTTTGACCTTGGCATACAGCTCCGAATAATCCGGGGGCGAGAAGTCGAACGGCTCTTTGGCGCAGGCTTCCGCGAAATCGACGATCATGTCGATTACCGGCTGCATGGCCTCATGGCCGAACTTCACCGCGCCCAGCATTTCGGCTTCGGTCAGTTCATAGGCTTCCGATTCCACCATCATCACGGCGTCTTTGGTGCCGGCAATGACCAGATCCAGACGCTGGTCGGGGTTCGACCGCAGGTTCTGCATGTCGTCGACGCTCGGGTTCAGAACGTATTCGCCGTTCGAGAAACCAACGCGGGCGGCACCGATCGGGCCCATGAACGGCACGCCGGAAATCGTCAGCGCGGCGCTGGCCGCGATCATCGCAACGATATCGGGCTCGTTCTCAAGGTCGTGGCTCAGCACGGTGCACATGACCAGAACTTCGTTCTTGAAGCCGTCAACGAACAGCGGGCGGCAAGGACGGTCGATCAGACGCGAGGTGAGCGTTTCTTTCTCGCTCGGACGCGCTTCGCGCTTGAAGAAACCGCCCGGAATCTTGCCGGCGGCATAGTATTTTTCTTGGTAGTGCACGGTCAGCGGAAAGAAATCCTGACCCGGCTTTGCGGCCTTGGCAAAGGTCACGTTGGCCATAACACTGGTTTCGCCAAGGGTGGCGATGACCGAACCATCGGCCTGACGGGCAACCTTGCCCGATTCCAGAGTGAGCGTTTCATTGCCCCACTGGATCGACTTTTTCGTCACGTTGAACATCTATCGTTTCCTCTTGGAAGCACTCACGGCCCCTGCCGTGTCTTCCGTTCATATGGCGGCCCCATTGCCGCCGCCCCCAATCCTTCGCATGCGCCCGGGGGCAGGGCTCACGTCACAGATGCGGGGCGCATATAGGAAAATCGACTGTTTGGAAAGCTTCTTGTCGGGTGCAGTCGCACAGCCAAGCAAGAAAAAGGCCGCGGCAAAAACCGCGGCCCGTTCAACAAGAGAGTCGCGCCTTAAAAGGCAACGACACCCTGCGCGCCAGCTTCCGGCTTCTCTCCGGTCACCTGCGCCTTGGCGATTTCGTAAAAGAACTTCACTGCACTGGTCGTCGTCACCGACATCTCGGCCACGCCGGGGGTAAAGCACAAAAGACAGACATCGGGGTCATGCTTGCCGCCCTCAAACCACGCATCAGCAACAAAGTTCCACGCTTCATCCAATGCTTCACGGTCATGGCTGCGCGCCAGCGATCCATCAACATCCGCGTAAAGCCCAGCCTCATCCGAGGCGACGACCATGCGCGCGGGCTTTGCACCAAGCTCGGTTGCGCGGGCCAAATCGGTTCCTTTGGCGGTGATGAACCAGATCTTGCCGGGGAAATCATCATCGGTCGTGGGTGACATCGCCACCATCCGGCCTTCGCCCGAAATGCCCAGCATCGCGGTCCGCACAGAGTCCATCCGGTCCCAGAATTCGCTTTTCAGATCATCCATCATTTACTCTTTCACTCAAGGTTGCGTCCCTAAAGAAAGAGCCGGGGCGGCGATCTGGTTCCCAAAAGCTTGGGTTTTCAGCCAATCACATGCCCGTAATTCGCAAAGGGCAAGGCCCATGCAGGCCCTGCCCTTGCCGGTTTCTGCCGCGGATCAGCCGCCGATCCGAACAAATCCCCCGGTCTGGCCTTCCAGCGGTCCATGCTCGGCCGAGGTCGGCTTGACCATCGCCTCCAGCAGCACCGGGGCCGGGGTCCAGTAAGGCACATACCATTCCTGATCGACCTCAAGGATCAGCACCCGGTCAGTTGCTGCATCATAGGCCCCGATCAGCGAAATATGCGGCCCGTCCCAATCGCCCGTCACAACGCCCTGATTGAAGTAAATCAGCAAGGCATCGGTCGCCGCCTTTTCATTTTCGGTCAGCAGGCGACGCATCTCGGTCAGGTTCGCCTCATCCGCGCGTGCCGGGTGAAAGCTGGAAACCGTCAGCGCCATGCCCTTTGCGTTCAGCGCCGCCTTGGTGAATTCCTCCAACTGGGCAAAGGTCACCCCATCCCCGCCTTCCGCCGACAGCGCCGCCCATTCGGCATTGCCGACAGCCTCCAGCATCTGCGGCTGGGTGGTGACCGTGTTCTCCGCATGGGGCGGCAGGCCAGACAGCCCGTTCACCGCCGCCGTGACCGTGGCAATCGAACAGGCCGAGGTGGTGAATTGCGGTTTCACGAACGGGCCAAAGGCCCAATAGTCAGGGGCCGGGTTGGCCCGCAGAAAGGCATTATCCGCCGTCACCGGAACGGCGTTCGGCCCCAGCTTCGGCGCAGGGGCCTCAGCGGTGGTTTCGGCCAAGGAAGGGGTGGAAAGCAAGGCAATCGAAAGGCTCAGGGCAGTCAAGCAACGCATGTGTTATGGCTCCAAAGAAATGCCATCACGCTAGCAAGCCGCCTGTTCCTGTCAACTTCGACTGTCTGTACGGAGGGTGTACAGGGGGTGTACGCAAGGTGGACTGCCGTTTTCGGCGTTTCAGGCCGTCTCGCGGGCCTGCTCCATCGCTGCGATCTCGGGCAGCAAGGCGCCGAAATGGTCAAAGGCAACCCGATGCGGCAGCGCCTCGACCGGGGTCTTCCGATAGCCTTGGGTGTAAAGCGCAAAGGGAATTTCCGCCGCTTTCGCGGTCTCCGCATCCACCTCACTGTCGCCCACATAAAGAAGCGGGGTGCCCAGTTTGGCAAAGGCCGCCTGCAACGGCGCGGGGTGTGGCTTCTTTTCCGTCAGGCTGTCGCCGCCAATCACGACGTCAAAAAACCTGTTCAAATCCAGTGCCTTAAGAATATCCAGCGTCGGGGCCAATGCCTTGTTCGTGCACAGCCCCAGCGGATGCCCCATCTCATTCAGCCGCGTCAGCGCGGCAATCACGCCCGGATAAATCTGGGTCAGCGCTGACGGGCTGGCCAGATAATGCCGGAACATCGAAGCCGTCATCGGCTCCAGCCGGTCGGCACCAAGCCCGCGATAGGCCAAGGCCGTCCGCACCAGATTGGGGATGCCATGTCCAATGAAACCAATGGTTTCGGTCAGGCTGACGAGCTCCGCCCCCTCTTCCGTCAAGACTTTGTTAAGGGCTGCATGCAAATCCGGCGCACTGTCGATCAGCGTCCCGTCCAGATCAAAGACAATGGCACCCTTTGCAGTCTTAGACATCGCACCCTCTTTCATTAGTCCTTGAATTCCCGTAACTCCTCCCAGTTCCGAAAACTCCGGAACGACGCGCAAAGCGACAGAGAAGTCCTCTTCTGCGGTGTAGGCAGATGGCGAAACAATGCAAGCAATACCTGCCGAAACAGCAGAGTTCAGACCATTCCTGCTGTCTTCCAACGCCACACAGTCCTTGGCCGAAAGCCCCAACCGTTCCACGGCCAATTGGTAAACATCAGGTGCAGGCTTCTTGGCCGCAACCTCATCCCCACACGCCAGAATATCAAACACCGCCTCGGCGGGTTGTCCAAAACACGCCAAGGCCAAGGCCTCGACATTCGGCCGGCTGGTCGTGGTGCCTACCGCAAGTGCCAAGCCCAAATATCGCGCCTCGGCGATTAGTTCCGCAATGCCAGACCGCAGGGAAAGTCCACCTCGGGCCATGAGGGCCGTGTAAATGCGGGTCTTCTCGGCATGCAGGGCGGCTATGTCAAAGCTGTCGGGATTTTCCCCGATTTCAGTGACATAGCGCGCAATGCGTTCTTTTCCGCCGGTGGTTTTCAGCAACCGGTGATAGTCTTCCCGGCTCCAGTGCCAGCCCAAACCTGCCTCGGCAAAGCAGTCGTTGAAGGCATGCCGATGCAGCTCTTCGGTCTCGGCCAAGGTCCCGTCGACATCGAAAATCAACGCCCTAAGCAAGTGCCGCCTCCGCCGCCGCGCGGATGGCGCGGATATTGGCGCCATAGGGCGAGGGGTTTTCGACCGACCCACCCCGGAACACCGCCGATCCGGCCACCAGCACATCCGCCCCAGCCGCTGCAAGGCCGGGGGCCGTGACCGGATCCACCCCGCCGTCAATCTCGATCAACACAGGGCGGTCGCCGATCATCTGCCGCAAGGCACGGACCTTTCCGGTCATGTCGATAAATTTTTGCCCACCAAAACCGGGGTTTACCGTCATCACGCAAACCAGATCGGTCAGGTCCAGAAGATGCGCCACCGCTTCGGCCGGGGTGCCGGGGTTCAACGCAACCCCAGCCTTCATTCCCGCAGCGCGAATGGCCTGAAGCGTGCGGTGAATATGCGGCCCCGCCTCGACATGCGCGGTCAGGATATCCGCCCCGGCCTTGGCAAAGGCATCGATATAGCTATCGACGGGCGAGATCATGATATGCACATCCATCACCGTCTTCACATGCCGCCGAAAGGCCGCAACGGCAGGCGGGCCGAAGGTGATGTTGGGCACGAAATGCCCGTCCATCACATCGACATGCACCCAATCGGCCCCCTCTGCTTCAATTGCCTGAATCTCGCGCCCGAAATCGGCGAAATCGGCGGAAAGGATCGACGGCGCAATCTTTATGCGGCGGTTCTGGCCCATGCCTTTTCCCCTCCAACTGTGCCTGCCTTATAGCGCCGGGCCATGTCATCCATGGCGATGACCTTGATCTTGCTGGCTTGTCCGGCGGTGCCAAAGGCCTCCATCCGGTCGCGGCACAGAACGCGCATCGCGTCCATCGCCGGTTTCAGGAATTTGCGCGGGTCAAATTCCTTGCGGCTTTGCGTGGCAATTTTTCGGAACTGCCCGGTCATCGCCATGCGGCAATCGGTGTCGATGTTCACTTTGCGCACCCCGTGGCGAATGCCGCGGACGATTTCTTCGACAGGGACGCCAAAGGTCTGGGGCATCTCGCCGCCGAATTCGTTGATGACATCCTGCAAATCCTGCGGCACCGACGATGATCCATGCATCACCAGATGCGTATTCGGCAGGCGCTTGTGGATTTCCTCGATCACTGACATGGCCAGAATGTCGCCCGTCGGCTTGCGGCTGAATTTATACGCGCCATGCGAGGTGCCGCAGGCAATCGCCAAGGCATCCACCCCGGTGCGGGCGACGAAATCCACCGCCTGATCGGGGTCGGTCAAAAGCTGACTGAGGTCCAGCGCACCTTCGGCACCATGTCCATCCTCGGCCTCGCCTTGCCCGGTTTCCAGCGACCCCAGAACGCCAAGCTCCCCCTCGACCGAGGCGCCCACCCAATGCGCCATCTTTGAAACCTGCGCGGTGATCGCCACGTTATATTCATAGCTTGCAGGGGTCTTGGCATCGGCCTCAAGGCTGCCGTCCATCATCACGCTGGTAAAACCGTGGCGAATGGCGCTCATGCAGGTGGCCTCGTCATTGCCGTGGTCCTGATGCATGCACAGCGGGATCTCGGGATAGATCAGCGACAGCGCCTCGATCATCTTGGACAGCATGATGTCATTGGCATAAGACCGCGCCCCACGGCTGGCCTGCATGATGACAGGCGAGTTGGTGGCACGGGCGGCTTCCATGATCGCCAATCCCTGTTCCATGTTGTTGATGTTGAAGGCGGGCACGCCATAGCCATATTCGGCAGCGTGATCGAGCAATTGGCGAAGGGTAATCAGGGCCATGGTCAAACCTCTTCTGTTTCGCGCATCAGCGCTGCGATGCCGGGAAGTGTCCGCCCCTCCAGCCATTCCAGGAAAGCGCCTCCGGCGGTGGAGACGTAGGTGAATTGATCGGTGACGCCGGCGGCGTTCAGGGCCGCGACGGTATCGCCGCCCCCGGCCACGCTGACGGCGGTTCCCCCGCGCGTGAGGTCAGCGGCCACCTTGGCAAGGGCCATTGTGGCGCGGTCAAAGGGCTGCATCTCAAACGCGCCAAGGGGGCCATTCCACAGGATCGTGCGGGCGCTTTCCAAGACGCGGGTAAAGGCGCGCACGGCGGCGGGGCCAGCATCAAGGATCATCTGATCAGCCGGGCAGGCTTGCGCGGCCCGCACATCCGACGCCGCACCGGCCCGGAACTCGCGCGCCACCACAACGTCTTGCGGCAGATGGATCGTGCAACCCGATTTCGCGGCCAGATCGCGGATCGCCACGACCGTCGCCACCTGATCGGCCTCATGCAGCGATTTGCCCATAGGTGCACCAACGGCGAACAGGAAGGTATTCGCCATGCCGCCGCCCACGATCACATGATCGACCTTGGCCACCAGATTGCGCAGCACGTCGATCTTGGTCGAAACCTTGGACCCGCCGACAATGGCGACCGAGGGGCGCTGCGGCTTCTCCAGCGCCTTTTGCAGCGCCGTCATCTCTTCCATCATCAACGGGCCAGCGACCGAGGGCAGCAGGCGGGCAATAGCCTCGGTCGAGGCATGGGCGCGATGCGCACAGCTAAAGGCGTCATTCACATAGGTGTCCCCAAGCGAGGCCAACCGACGGGCAAGGGCGGGATCATTGGCCTCTTCTCCCGGCTCGAACCGCAGGTTTTCAACCAGCAGCACCTGGCCGGGTTCCAGCCGTGGGGCATCGCGCTCGGCCTCCTCCAGCGTGGCAAAACGCACCGGACGCCCCAAGGCGCGCGACAGATCATCCCGCAGCGGACGCAGGCTAAAGGCCGGCTCGGGCTTTCCCTTGGGGCGCCCGAAATGCGACAGGATCAACAAGGCCGCGCCCCGGTTCAGCAGTGGCCGCATCCCGCCCGCAAAGCGGGTGATCCGGGTCGGATCAGAGACGCGCCCCTCGGCCAGCGGCACGTTCAGATCGGCCCGGACCACCAACCGGCGGCCCGAGACGTCAATGTCATAGACCGACCGGATCATAGCAAAGCCCCCATCGCCACAGCGGTATCGGCCATGCGGTTGGAAAAGCCCCATTCGTTGTCGTACCAAGACAGGATCGAGCACATCGTGCCATCCATGACTTTGGTCTGGTCCATGTGGAAGACGCTTGAATGTGGGTCGTGGTTGAAGTCTGACGAGACGTTCTTCAGGTCGGTAAAGCCAAGGATGCCCTTCAGCGGCCCCATAGCTGCCGCGCGGATTGCGGCATTGATTTCCTCGACCGATGTTGCGCGTTTGGCGATGAACTTCAGATCGACGACCGAGACATTGGGGGTCGGCACGCGAATGGCAAACCCGTCCAGCTTGCCCTTCAGCTCTGGCAGTACCAACCCCACGGCTTTGGCTGCACCGGTCGAGGTCGGGATCATCGACAAAGCCGCCGCCCGGCCCCGATACAGGTCCTTGTGCATCGTATCCAGTGTCGGCTGGTCGCCGGTGTAGCTGTGGATGGTGGTCATCATCCCTTTTTCGATGCCGATGGCGTCGTTCAGCACCTTGGCCACAGGCGACAGGCAGTTCGTTGTGCACGAGGCGTTCGAGACGACCTTATCTTCCGCGGTCAGGCTGCGATGGTTGACGCCAAAGACAATCGTCTTGTCCGCGCCGTCACAGGGCGCGCTGACCAAAACCCGCTTTGACCCGTTCTTCAGATGCGCCGAGGCCGTTTCCTTGGTGGTGAAAATCCCGGTGCATTCCATGGCGATATCGACATCGCCCCAAGGCAGGTCTGCCGGGTTGCGGATCGCTGTGACCTTGATCTTGCCGCGACCGACGTCGATCCAATCCTCACCCGTCGTGACCTCGGCCGGAAAGCGGCCGTGGACCGAGTCAAAGCGCAACAGATGCGCATTGGTTTCGACCGGGCCAAGGTCGTTGATGGCAACAACTTCGATATCTGTCCGACCCGATTCCACGATGCCGCGCAGCACGTTTCTTCCGATACGGCCAAAGCCGTTGATGGCAACTTTTACAGTCATGTCAGTCCCTTATGATGATTTTGTCAGAGGCGGGCCTTGGCGGCGGCGGCAACGGCCTCGGGCGTGATGCCGAAATGGCGGTAAAGGGCGGGGGCAGGGGCCGAGGCGCCAAAGCCGGTCATGCCGACAAAGCCGTCTGTATGGCGCAGCAAGCCATCCCAACCCTGACGGATGGCGGCCTCCACCCCTACGCGAGGGCCGCTGCCCAGAACCCCGGCGCGATAGGCTTCATCCTGTTCGGCAAAGGTTTCGAAACAGGGGGCCGAAACCACAGCGGCCCGGATACCATCGGCGGCCAGCAGATCGGCGGCGGCAACGGCAATCTCCACCTCGGACCCGGTGGCGATCAGTGTCACCTGTCGCTCCGCCACATCGCGCAGGACATAGGCGCCACGGGCTGACAGGTTTTCCGAAACCTCGGTCCGCAGCACAGGCAGGTTCTGGCGGCTAAGCGCCATCAGCACCGGGCGGTCGGTGCTGGCCATCGCAATTTCCCAGGCTTCTGCGGTTTCAATCGCATCACAGGGGCGCAGCACCAAAAGGTTGGGAATGGCCCGCAATGAGGCGATGATTTCCACCGGCTGGTGCGTCGGGCCATCCTCTCCCAGACCAATCGAGTCATGCGTCATGACAAAGATCGTCGGGACCCCCATCAGTGCCGCAAGCCGGATCGACGGGCGGCAGTAATCGGCAAAGGCAAGGAAAGTGCCGCCATAGGGACGGAAAAGACCCGAAAGCGCGATGCCATTCATCGCCGCCGCCATCCCATGTTCGCGCACGCCATAATGCAGATAGCTGCCGGTGAAATCCTGCGGGGTGACCGAAACCTGACCCTTGGATTTCGTCAGGTTCGACCCGGTCAGGTCAGCCGAGCCGCCGATGCTAAAGGGCAGGGCGGAATTGACCACACCCAAGGCCATTTCGCTGGCCTTGCGGGTGGCGACCTTTGGTTTGTCGGCCAAAAGTTGCGCTTTGTAGGCGGCCATCGCTGCCGTTAGCGCCGTCGTGTCCTGTGCAATCAGGCTCTGCAATCCGTCCGCTTTGGGATCGGTCGCAAGGCGATTGTTCCATGATTTGCGTGCCTCTGCCCCCCGCGATGCAATCTTTCGCCACGCCATATAGACCGGCTCGGGCATCTCGAACGGCGCATGAGACCAGCCCAGATGCTTGCGGGCGGCGTCGATCTCGGTCGCACCCAATGGGGCACCGTGAACATCGTGCCCACCCTGCTTATTGGGCGCGCCAAAGCCGATGATTGTCCGGCAGGCGATCATGCTGGGCCGCGGATCGGCCTTGGCAGCCGCAATCGCATCGGCGATTTCCGTGGTGTTATGGCCATCGCAGGCCAGCACATGCCAACCCGCCGCCGCAAACCGTGCCATCTGGTCGGTCGAGGTCGCCAGATCGGTATCGCCGTCGATGGTGATCTTGTTGTCATCCCAAAGCACGATCAGATGCCCAAGACCCAAATGCCCAGCCAGATCAATCGCCTCATGGCTGATGCCTTCCATCAGGCATCCATCCCCGGCGATGACATAGACGTGGTGATCAATCAGCCCCGGAAACCGCGCCCGGCCAAGGCGTTCCGAAATGGCCATCCCGACCGCCGTCGAAATGCCCTGTCCCAAAGGGCCAGTCGTGACCTCTATCCCCTTGGCATGGCCGTATTCCGGGTGACCGGCGGTCCGGCTTCCCAATTGCCTGAAGGCACGAATCTGGTCCATTCCCATGTCGTCATAGCCCAAGAGGTGATGGATCGCATAAAGCAGCATCGACCCATGCCCGGCTGACAGAACAAACCGGTCGCGATTGGCCCAGTCGGGCGCCGCAGGGTCCAGCGTCACGAACCGGTTGAACAGCACTGTCGCCACATCGGCCATCCCCATCGGCATGCCGGGGTGCCCGGAATTCGCCGCCTGCACTGCGTCCATGGCAAGCGCACGCACAGCATTGGCCATCGTCCGCTCATCAGCGGCCGTCATTTGGACTGTCATTGTCTTGCTCCTGTCAGGCGCGCATTTTGCGCGCGTTGGTCACCAGCCGCTCGATCAGCGGCGTCAGGATCAGTTGCATCGCCAAATCCTGCTTGTTGCCGGGAATGACGATGGAATTTGCTCGGCTCATCCACGATCCATGGATCATCGAGGTCAGATAGGGGAAGTCGATCCCGCGCGGGTTCTTGAAGCGGATCACGACAAGGCTTTCATCCGGCGTCGGGATCCAGCGGGCGATAAAGGGGTTCGAGGTATCGACCACCGGCACCCGCTGAAAGTTGATATCGGTTTCGGTAAATTGCGGGCAGATGCAATGCACATAGGCGTGCATCCGTCGCAGGATGGTGTCTGTCACCGCCTCGGTCGAATACCCCCGCGCCGCACGGTCACGGTGAATCTTCTGCGTCCATTCCAGATTGATGACCGGCACCACGCCAATCTTCAGATCGGCCAGCTTGGCAAGGTTCACCTCGCTGTTCACGACCGACCCGTGCAGCCCTTCATAGAACAGCAGGTCCGCACCGTCATCGAACGGGGCCCAAGCTGTGAATTCGCCCGGCGGCACGCCATGACGCTCTGCCTCGCCCGCATCATGCACATAATGCCGCGTCCGCCCCTTGCCGGTTTCGCCGAATTCCCGAAACACCCGCTCCAATTCGCCCAGTTCATTGGCTTCATAGGAAAAGTGCGAAAAATTGCTCTCTCCCTCGGTTGCCCGCTTGGCCAGTTCGGCCCGCATCTCGGCGCGGTTATAGCGGTGAAAGGCATCGCCCTCGATGGAAACGGCGCTGATCCCTTCGCGGCGAAAGATCTGGTCAAAGGTTGCTTTGACAGTAGAGGTCCCTGCGCCACTGGAGCCAGTGACGCTGATGATCGGATACTTTTTGCTCATGGCTACGCTCTGAATAGGCCGCGCTTGTTAAACAGGGCCGAGGTTTCCTGGGAGGGCAGGTCGAAATAGGTTGCCACGCGGGCCACCTTGTTCGCGCTGCCAAAGATAAAGGGGATGCGTTCATGCAAGGTGGTTGGCACGGCATCCAGCACGGGGTCCGTTCCGGTTGTCGCCGAGGCACCTGCCTGCTCCATCAGAAAGGCAATCGGCGCACATTCATAGACCAATCGCAGGCGGCCTCTTTCATAGCCTTTGCGATCATCTGACGGGTAAAGGAAGATGCCGCCCCGTGTCAGAATGCGGTGAGTTTCCGCAACCAAAGACGCAATCCAGCGCATGTTGAAATTGCGGCCTGCCGGTCCGTCAATCCCGGCCACTCGGTCATCCACATAGGCGCGGATCGGTGCGGGCCAATGCCGATAGTTCGAGGCATTGATGGCATATTCGGCAGATTCCGGAACGACCCGAGGAATGGTGCCAAGCAGTACGAATTTCTGGGTTTCGGGTTCCAGAACGTATTTCAGAACACCATCGCCAAACGATACCATCAGGCAAGTTTGCGGCCCAAAGATCGCATATCCTGCCGCCACCAACTCGCGGCCCGGTCTCAGGAAACTTGCCTCTGGCGTTGCGCCGGCCGGATAGATGCCAAAGATTGTCCCGATCGAAACATTTGTGTCGATGTTCGACGACCCATCCAGCGGGTCAATCGCCAAGGCCAGCGTCGCGCCCTTGTTCAGCGTGACCACCACATCCTGTTCTTCCGAGGCATAGTCGCGCACATCGCTGCCCATAAGGGCGGCCCGAAAGGCATCGTCGGCGATCACGTCCAGCGCCTTTTGTGCGTCGCCATCGGTATTCGTTCCGGCCGCAGCGCCAAGGTGTTCGTCCAGCCCGCCACGGGCAATCCGCCGCGAAACCTGGGCGCAGACCCCGGCAAGCCGGTCCACGGTGCGCATCAGCGCCGGATTAACCGACGACGGAACTTCATTCATGTGGATCGGCACGATAACTCCTCCCGTCTCGCGCAGCCCTTTTGATGAACAGTTGCGCGGGATTGAGTTTCAGGGAAATATAAAAATAAAATAACCTTATTCAGAAAAATCTAAAATGATCCGACTAGACACCATCACGCTGAAACAACTGCGCACCCTGCAAGCGGTTGCCGCTCACGGATCACTGACCGCTGCGGCCAGCGAAGTCGGTCTGACAATTCCTGCAATTCACAGTCAAATCAAGAACTTGGAATCCGCGGTGGGAACACTTGTGTTGATCCGGTCGGCCGATGCCGGGCGTATGCAACTGACCTCCGAAGGGACAGAACTGCTGCGCGCGGCGAACCGGATTGAAGGCATTCTGTCGCAGGCTGGCGCGCAGATTCAGGCCAGGTTTCAGGGCCGCGTGGGGCATGTCAGCCTGTCGGTCGTATCGACTGCCAAGTATTTCGCGCCGCGTCTGGTTCGTAATCTGAACGACCGCTGCCCTGAAATCGAAATATCCCTCCGCGTCGGGAATCGCGAGGCGGTGATTTCCGATCTGGATCAGGGCCGCTGCGAGCTGGCGATCATGGGTCGCCCTCCCCGCGAACCGCAGGTCGAGGCAACCCCGCTTGGCCCGCATCCGCATGGGGTGGTCCTTCCCCCCGATCATCCATTGGCCCAAGGGGATGGTTACGACCCCTCGCTTCTGGTGCGTGAAACCTTTCTGTCCCGCGAGCCGGGATCGGGGACGCGCACCCTGATGCAGCGCTTTCTGGAACGATTTGAAGAGGGTCACAGCACCCGTGTGATCGAGATGGATTCAAACGAAACCATCAAGCAGGCTGTGTTGGCAGGGCTAGGCTTGGCCTTCCTTTCGCTGCACACTGTGCATGACGAATTGGCGCAAAAGCGGCTGGCTGTGTTGCGCGGACCCTATTTGCCGGTAATGCGCCACTGGTATCTTGTCGCCCCGGTTCAACTGGCCCAAGGCCCCGCCGCGCAACGGATCGCGCGGGAAATCGTTGATCTGAACGGCATCTACCTGCCAAAGCTCGCTATCGCGTAAGGCTGGCGTAAAGTTGCGGCAGACGCTCGGGCAGGCGGTCCACGCGGTCCAGAACTTGCACATTCCGTGTGCCGAAAATCCGCTGCGCATAGGCATCCGCACGCGGATCAAGGGTCAGGCAAAACGGCACAATACCATTTCGCTTCGCCGCATCGACAGCGTGGCGCGTGTCATGCAGCAGATATTGCGGGTCGCGGACATCGACATCCGCAGGCGCGCCATCTGTCAGGATCAACAGCAGTTTGCGGCTGGATTTCACCTGCGCCAATTGCGACGTCGCATGACGGATCGCCGTCCCCATCCGCGTTGACAGACGCCCCTCCGCCCCGGAAATTCGCGCCTTCGCCAGACCATCCCAGTCTTGGTCAAAGTCCTTGAAGCGCGAGTAGAACACATTCTCTCGCCCGTCCGAACAAAAGCCATGGATCGCAAATGTATCGCCGACGCGATTGACCGCTTCGGACAAAAGAACCGAGGCCGATTTTGTAAGGTCCAGAACGGTCTGCCCGCCCCCCGCCAGATCATTCGTGGATTCCGACAGGTCCAGCAGAACCAGAATGGCCGTGTCTCTGGTTTTCCGCAGCACGCGCATCATCACCCTTGGGTCGGGTTGCCGGCCCAGGCGCATGTCAATCGCGGCACTGACAGCCGCGTTCAGATCAAGCTCATCGCCGTCTTCCAGCTTGCGTTGGCGAATGGCACCCTGTGGACGCATGGCATCCAGAAGATGGCGCAATCGCTCGGTGATCTTGCGATTGTCAGACAAGATCTGGTCAGCAACGGCAGGATCGCCCCGCTTTGCGCGAACTTCGCGCAGCGTCGCCCAAGCCGGCCGCGCCATCTGCAGCCGATTGTCGAATTCTTCGTACAGCACGGGCGGGGCAAGCGGTTCCTTGCCCTCCCGTTCGTTAAAGCTCGTGCCATCATCATCGAAAAACTCACTGGCTTGCACCCAGATTTCCTGAGCATCAGAACCAGCGGTTTCGACTTCGACCTCGTTGACCATTTCGGTGACGGAAACGTATTTCCGGGTCTGGGCCGAATCCTGCCCCGTGCTTACGTTCCAATCAAGCTCATCAAACTCCCAGAGAATGCGGTTATCACAACGGTAGGGGCAAGACGGAAGGTCAGAATGCGCGGAATACGGATAAATGACCAATTGTTCATATAAAAGAATGCCAAGCTGTCTGGAACTTGTGTAATCGTGCAAATTCATCTGGTTGAATTGCGCTAAAAGCCAAGAAGAAAGATCATCTTCCGCCACTCTGGACAAAAGACTTCTTGCAATCTTGTCGAAAACGCCCGCAATTCCAACGCCGGTCGTTGCATGAAACTTCAGCCAAAGCGAACGAAGGTTCGTAAATTGCGCGATGGCGAGCGCCTCTGCCCGCGCATCTTCGATCAGCGCAACGCATTGCATTTGTAAGGCGTTTAGCCCCTCTGCCGGAATGGCCGAAGTCATGGCCGCCATATGGGCCGCAAGATGGGCCGCCTGCGCCCGGTAGAGATCAAGACCGGAATGGCCCTGCCAATCGTCTAAAGCATCAGGCAGGTACAGCAGATGATCTGAAACAAAGGGGCGCAGTCCGGCCCTGCTTTCGAAATCACCCGCCGTGGGCACCAAGGCAAAATCCCGCCCCCACAGCGCTCGTAGGTACATGCCAAGCCGCCGTTGCACGTCGACCAGCAAAACGCCTTTGCGCTCGGCCTGCATCACGGCCTTTGACGCGTCTGACGCCAGCGAGAAATAGGCCTCCAGCCCAACATAATCGGTGCGATGGGCCTCTATCCCCCAATCGGCCCATCGACGCAGGCCGCCCAAGGTCAAGACATCAAACAGGGCAGAAAGCTGGGCCAACATGGGCCGCATGGCGCGGGGCGCACGGGCCAGAACATGCTCCAGAAACCGAAGGTAGGATTGGAACAGGCCGGCATCCCCCAACCTGCGTGCCGCGAGCGGAGCGGTTTCCACAATCCGTTCAATCACCGCGCCAGAGGTCCGCGAGGCAAAGCCAAGACAAGCCGTTGCGGTATCGGCCAGAACATCTTCTCCCAATTCGCGGGCAACATCGGGCATTGCCGTAACCCAAGCTAAGATCACCGCCTCGCCGCGCCCCAGTTGCAGCAAGGCATCCGCCCCGCGAAGCCAGATCTCCACACCATTGGGCGAAAGCTTCCTGCGGACATCTGGCCAGACTTTTATGACCGCGCCCCGGGCGCCCTCTGGCATCCGTGCCAAAAGGTCGGCATGGGCCGCGGGCCAGCCCTCGGGCAGATCAGAAGAAGGTGCTGACAGCGGCATCAAGCGCATCCCGTATATCGGGATCATCAGTAATGGGCCGGACAATCGCCATGGTGCAGGCCGGGACAGCAGCAACCCCTTGTGCAATCAGCCTCCCAGCATGGATCAACATGCGGGTCGAGACGCCTTCATCCAGACCGTGACCCTTCAGGTTCCGGGCCCTTGCCCCGATATCCACTAGCTTCTTCGCCGTTTGCGCATCAACGCCAGCTTCGTGGGCCACGATTTCGACCTCGATCTCGGGCGCAGGCCAGGTGAAATCCAAGGCACCAAACCGCTGCTTTGTCGATTGCTTCAGGTCTTTCATCAGCGACTGGTATCCGGGATTGTAGCTGATGATCAGAAAGAAGTCGGGATGCGCTTTCAGCAGTTCACCCTTCTTTTCCAACGGCAGAACCCGCCGATTGTCGGTCAACGGGTGAATGACCACCGTCGTATCCTGCCGCGCCTCGACAACCTCATCCAGATAGCAGATCGCCCCGTGACGGGCAGCAAGCGTCAAAGGCCCGTCCTGCCAACGGGTGCCGTTTGCATCAAGCAAATAGCGCCCGACCAGATCTGACGCGGTCATATCCTCATTGCAGGCAACGGTCACAAGCGGGCGCCCCAGACGCCAGGCCATATGTTCGACGAATCGCGTTTTCCCACATCCCGTCGGGCCTTTCAGCATGACAGGCATCCGCGCAGCATAGGCTGCCTGAAACAGAGCCATCTCATCACCAACGGGGCGATACCACGGCTCTTCTGCCATCTGATGATCTGCAATCATATCCTTCATAAGACCCCGCTTCCGTCACCGTTCCCGACCTTTCATCGGCCCGCCGGGGAGAACTCGGCGGGCCGTCATCCCAACTCAGACCGGTGCTCCGCGATAGACCACCATGTTGGCCCCCTGAGACTGGGTGAAGTTGTTGTAACCAAGCAGGCGGACATGGTTGCCGGGGTTCGCTTTGTGGCAGGCTTCCAGCTCGGCCATGATCGCATCGACATCGGTTTCCCCGAACATCGGAAGCTTCCACATGTACCAGTAATTCGAGCGGGCAAATTGCGGCTCGGTATGTTCGATGGCCGGGTTCCAGCCGTGCTTGACGATCCATTCCACCTGCTTGCGGATCTGGTCTTGGGTCATTTCCGGCAGATAGGAAAAGGTGCCCATCTTGCGGCTGGCGGGATCGGAAAGGCGGGAGGTGTAGTCCTGTACGGTCATTTTGGTGGTCCTTGCGGTTGGCCGGGTCAGGGGGCGCTGCCCCCTGTCGCTTTGCGGGGCAAAGCGCCTACCCCCGGGATATTTTCAGACAGAAAATGATCAGCGGTGTTGCACGTCGAGCTTGTCGACGGTGTCAAACTCGAACTTGATTTCCTTCCAGGTCTCCATGGCGACCTTCAGTTCCGGGCTGTGCTTGGCGGCGTTGATCAGGATGTCTTTGCCTTCCTTTTCGATCTGGCGGCCCTCGTTGCGGGCCTGAACGCAGGCCTCCAGCGCCACGCGGTTGGCCGCGGCGCCCGCCGCATTGCCCCATGGATGGCCAAGGGTGCCGCCGCCGAATTGCAGGACCGAGTCATTGCCGAAGATCGAGACCAGCGCCGGCATGTGCCAGACATGGATGCCGCCCGAGGCGACCGGGAAGACACCGGGCATCGAGCCCCAGTCCTGATCGAAGAAGATGCCGCGCGAGCGGTCTTCTTTCACATAGCGGTCGCGCATCAGGTCGATCCAACCAAGGGTGGCCTCGCGGTCGCCTTCCAGCTTGCCGACCACTGTGCCGGAATGCAGATGGTCGCCGCCCAGAAGCCGCAAAAGCTTGGCCAGAACGCGGAAGTTGATGCCGTGATTGGGGTTGCGGTCCAGCACCGCATGCATGGCGCGGTGGACGTGCAACAGCATGCCATTGTCGCGGCACCATTTCGACAGCGAATTGTGCGCGGCCCAACCCAGCGTGATGTAATCCGACATGATGATCGGCGTGCCGATTTCCTTGGCATATTCGGCGCGGCGGAACATTTCTTCGACCGTGGGCGCGGTCACGTTCATATAGTGGCCCTTGCGCTCGCCCGTTTCCGCCTCGGATTTGACGATGGCCTCTTGGCAGAAATCGAAACGGTCACGCCAACGCATGAAGGGCTGCGAATTGACGTTTTCGTCGTCCTTGGTGAAATCCAGCCCGCCGCGCAGGCATTCATAGACGGCGCGGCCATAATTCTTGGCCGAGAGGCCCAGTTTCGGCTTGATCGTGCAGCCCAAAAGTGGGCGGCCGTATTTGTCCAGCTTGTCGCGTTCAACATGGATGCCATGGGGCGGGCCAAAACAGGTTTTCACGAACCAGATCGGGAAGCGCACATCTTCCAGACGCAGGCTGCGGACGGCCTTGAAACCAAAGACGTTGCCTACGAGCGAGGTGAAGACGTTGACGACCGAGCCTTCTTCGAACAGGTCTGCCGGATAGGCGATGAAGGCATAGAAGGCATCGTCATGGCCGGGCACATCCTCGATCCGGTAGGCGCGACCCTTGTAATGGTCAAGGTCGGTCAGAAGGTCGGTCCAGACCGTCGTCCATGTCCCGGTCGAGCTTTCGGCTGCCACAGCGGCGGCGGCTTCTTCGCGCGGCACGCCTGCCTGTGGGATCACCTTGAAAACCGCAAGAATATCGGTCTCTTTCACCGCATATTCCGGTTCCCAGTAGGTCGACCGGTATTCTTTGACACCGGCGTCATATCTTTTCTTTGGCTGTGCGTTCATGTCCCGGTCTCCTCCCAGGCGGTTGCGGTTCGAATGTTTCCATCCGGTTCTGAGGGGCAGGTTATGAACTTGCGTGAATTCAGAAAAATGAATAGTTTTTAGTGAAAGACTTTAGAAAAGGTTATTCCTTTGCATGTCAGTCTTCGGCAATTGCAGATCTTTCAGGAGGTTGCGCGCCACCTGTCCTATACCCGTGCGGCAGAGTCGCTGAACCTGACACAACCCGCTGTTTTCACGCAGGTTCGCCAGCTTGAAGATCAGGTCGGTATGGCGCTGATCGAACGGCTTGGGCGGCGGTTGTTTCTGACGGAGGCCGGCGAGGTTGTCTTGCGCTCGGCCCGTGACCTGTTGGGCGAGTTGGAGCAGATGGAAATGCGTTTGGCCGATCTCTCTGGCATGGCGCGAGGGCGGCTTCGCATTGGAATCGTGTCCACGGCAAAATATGACATTCCCCGCCGCCTTGGCGAATTTTGCCGGGCGCATCCGGGAATTGACGTCTCTCTGACCGTGGGCAACCGCGAAGAACTCCTTGGTCGATTTGCCGAAAATGAGGACGATCTCTACATCCTTGGCACACCGCCAGAGGGCCTTGATGCGGAATCCCACAGATTTGCCGAAAATCCACTGGTGATGGTTGCGCCACCCGATCACCGCTTGGCGGGCAAGCCGGTGCAGCCAACCGACCTTGCGACCGAGGCTTTCGTCATGCGGGAACAGGGGTCGGGCACAAGGATTGCTGCGGAACGGTGGTTCAAACAGCAAGGGATCGAGCCGCTGGTCCGCATGGAACTGGGCGCCAACGAGGCGATCAAGCAGGCCGTTATGGCAGGGCTTGGCCTTTCGGTGCTTTCAAGGGGATCGGCGCTATTAGAGCTTGAGCAAGGCTATCTGACCGAACTTGCCTTGGAAGACTTTCCTCTCTTGCGCCACTGGCATGTCGCATGGCCTCAGGGCAAACGTCTTTCCGTCGGGGCTTTGGCCTTCCTTGACATCTTGTTTGGAAAAGGGTGCGCTCCGGTCCCGAAAGCCTTGGCAACGGGCAAAGCGGCGTCCACGCGTTAGGGCGGGCGTTGATGCCCTTACGCAAAGCCTTTCCAATTGCCGCGAAGTAACGGTTGGACGAGCGGCCACTGCCACGCTTACCGATCCGAAAGGCAGGTTTCTGGAACTTTCGGAGCAAGGTCCAATAGCCCAACCAGGCCACAATTGCCGCGCACCAGATCATCCAGCGTGATCAAGTCCAGTTCGTGATAAAAGGCCTCCAGCGCGCGGTGAATGTACCCGCGCAGGCGACAGGTTTGATGCAGCGGGCAGGTGTTGGTCTTTTCGTCGAAACATTCGGCAAAGGGTGCGCCCGCTTCGAATTCTCGAAACACGGCTCCAATCGAAATCTGCTCGGCGGCTCGCGCCAGCCGAACCCCGCCCGCCCGTCCGCGCTGGGTTTGAATGAAACCAAGTTCCTGCAACAGGTTCACGACTTGAAACAGGTGGTTGACACTGGCGTTGCAGCGCTCGGCGATTTCCGGGGTCCGCACAATGCGCCCTTGGTTCACGGCGCAGAACATCAGCACCCGAACGGCAAGATTTGTCCGAGTGGTCAGCCGCATCTCGATTTCCTTTTCCAAAAGGGCCAGCACACAGGACGAAAACCGGGCAACGGAATTCGGCTTTTCTGGCAGCACAGATGCAAGTCTCGCACATTAAAGATTCGAATTTATTGATTTAAGTCATCTCGCGAATGTTGGTTTGAACGTTAGATGCGGCGATCAGACAGGAAACGAACATGTCAGACACGCCATCAGATGATCTGCCGCTGGACTTCGCCAAGCCGCCAACCACGCGAAGTCAAAGGCTCTTGCGCTTTGACCGACGCATCTTTCTTGTGCTCTTGATCCCTGCCCTGCTGTTTTCCGGCGGCGTCATGGGAATGTATTACCAGCCGCCGGGGTTGAAGAAATTCTACGAAATGACCGGGCTAATTCCGGGCGGGGGGGCGTCCAATCCAATTGCCTTGCCGCCGGAAGTCGAACTTCCAAAAGATATGGCTGAAACGATGCGGCCAACAGATGTTGTTGGCTTGGCGCGCCTTTTGCCACGCGGGGATGTTTCCGTTGTGGCAGCGCCTTATGGTGCGGGCGATGCGCGGGTGTCCGAAATACTGGTGCGGATCGGAGATAAGGTGCATCGCGGGGATGCTTTGGCAATGCTCGACAATGTTTCTGTCCTTGAAAGTGCGGTCCTGTTGGCCGAGGCCAATCTTGCCGTTCGCGAGGCAACGCTCGCGCAGACCAAGGCAACGGTGCAGACCAGCCGCGATGAGGCGCAAGCCGCCTTGGATCAGGCCCGAGCTGCAGCCGATGAGACAACATCGCAGCGCCAGCGCACCGCCGATCTGTTCACGCGTGCAGTCACCACGCAAGCCACACTTGATGCTGTGCAAGCCGCCGAACGGCAGGCCCTTGCTTCCGTTGCACGGGCTGAAGCAACCTTGGCCCGATTTACGGCTGTGGCCATTGATGACCAGCCCGATGTTGTTGTTGCCGAACGCAACCTTGATGCCGCACGCGCGGATCTTGACCGCGCAGAAGCCGATTTGGTCCGCTCAACGGTCTTGGCCCCCATAGACGGGACCATTCTTGACATCCACACAACACCCGGACAACGCCCGCCCGCCGAGGGTATTCTTGAGATGGGCGATATCAGTGTCATGATGGCCGAGGTCGAAATCTGGCAGGACCGGATCGTTCAGGTCAAGGTCGGTCAGCCCGTCGAACTGGTCTCTACCGCTTTGGGCCACACCTTTCAGGGCAAAGTGGCGTCTATTGGTTTGACCGTGGGACGGCAGGGCTTGCTGTCGGACGACACGGCGGCAAACACGGATGCGCGTGTGGTCAAGGTCATGGTTGCACTTGACGATGCCTCGACCGAAGTCGCCGCTCGCTTCATCAATCTCGAAGTCATCGCACGGATCGACACCCATTCGGGTCGCATTCAATGAGCCGGCTTTTGCAGGCTCTTTTTGGCCGCCTTCCCATCGGATGGTTGCAACTCACCCATTCCCGAACGCGTTTTGGGGCGGCCTTGGCGGGGGTAGCTTTCGCCAATGTGCTGGTCTTCGTGCAACTTGGCATCATGAACTCGATGGCCATTGCCACGCTCAAGCCCTATGCCTTCTTCCGCGCGGATATCATGATTTCGGCCAGTGACTCGAACGCCCTGAACGAAGGCGGAAATGTCGCCCGGCAATGGATGCTTCAGGCTATGGAAGACCCCGATGTCACGGCCGGCATGGGGTTGTTTCTTGCGAACACCAATTGGCAACGAGAACCCGCCAACCTTGCCCTGACCACCTTTGGCATTGACCCAGCCCAGCCAGAGTTTCTTGCGCCTGACATTGCCGCAAAGAGCGGCCCGCTTCAGGTGCAAATGTCCGCCCTGCTGGATCGCCTTGCGCGAAGTCTGCCACGCGACGAAACCGCCGCCATCCGCCCCCAAACGCCGGTGTCGTTCGAAACCTCAGGCAAGACGCTGACCTTGTATGATACCTTTTCGGGCGGGGGTGGCTTCGGCGGCGATGGATACATGTTCACCTCCGACCAGACCTTCCTGACGCTCTTTGCTGCGCGCAGGTCGGCGGCCCCCGACCATATCCTTTTAAAGGTGGCACCGGGGGCAAATGCCGAAACGGTCGTCACCCGCCTACATGATCTGATTTCGGACAAAAGCCTGCGGATCAGAACCTACACGCAAGCAGGTCAGGAAGAGTTGACCTACCAACAGACGAAACGCCCCACCGGCCTGATCTTTGGTTTTGGGGTCATCATCGGCATTCTCGTCGGTCTGGTCATCGTCTATCAGGTGCTGTCGACCGACGTGGCAGACCACCTCAAGGAATACGCAACCTTCAAGGCAATGGGCTACGGCCCCGGGTTTTTCTTGGGCGTCGTTTTCGAAGAGGCTTTGGTGCTGGGCATCCTTGGTTTCATTCCGGGGCTTCTCATCGGCACGGCCATCCTGACCTTCATGGGCAAGATGACAACGCTGCCACTTATGATGACACCGACCATGGCCATTGGCGTCTTCCTTGGCACCATTGTCTTTTCAACGATCTCGGGGGCGATCGCGACGCGAAGACTTGCCGCCGCCGATCCGGCCGATTTGTTCTAGGGGCAGAGGCGATGGACCAGTTCCCCATAACCGCTACACGTCTGAACCACTGGTTCGGAACCGGCGAGGCCCGCAAGCAGGCGCTTTTCGACATCGACCTTTCCATCCCTCGCGGCAGCTTTACCGCTCTTGTTGGCCCCTCTGGTTCGGGCAAGACGACCTTGCTTACGCTTCTGGGCTGCCTGCGGGATGTCCAAGAAGGCTCGGCCCAACTTTTGGGGCATGAGTTGAACGCCGCATCAGAGACCGACCTCATCCTTCTGCGGCGTCGCCTTGGGTTCATCTTTCAGGCCCATAACCTGCACGAAAGCCTGACAGCCATCCAGAATGTCACGATGGGTCTTCAGGTTCATGGACGGGTCGATGACCAATGGTCCGCTCGCGCCGCCGCCCACTCCCTTGCTTTGCTGGGTTTGTCCGAAAGATTGCACTATCTGCCCGCGAACCTTTCCGGCGGGCAAAAGCAACGTGTTGCAATCGCGCGGGCCTTGGTCGGCAACCCTGATGTGATCATGGCCGATGAACCAACCGCCGCGCTTGACCGGGACAGCAGTGCAAATGTCGTCAACATCCTGAAAAGGCTGGGTCAGGCCCGTGGCACGACCACCTTGATGGTCACGCATGACAACCGCATTCTGGATCAGGCCGACCGGATACTGACCTTGGAAGATGGCCGAATTGTCAAGGAAGAGGTCCGAGGCGCGTGAACGCCCCGGACCACAGTTGCCAGGGGTAAAGACCCGCTAGCGCAGCATCGCTTCTATTTCTTCCCGGCTTCCATAGCCAAGCGCGACGGCTGTTTCTGCAACGGCGGCACCTTCGGCCAAAGCGGTCTTTGCAACTTTCGCGGCCTTGGCATAGCCAATATGCGGGACCAGCATGGTGGCCAGAACAAGGCTGTTTTCCAAAAGCCCCTCGCACTGGGCCACATTGGCCTCGATCCCCTTGATGCAGCGTTCGGCCAAGGTGTCCATCGCATGGCTCAGGATCCGCATGCTTTGCAGGACGTTCAGCACGATCACCGGTTCAAAGGCATTCAATTGCAACTGCCCGGCTTCTGCCGCCATCGTGACCGTCAGATCGTTGCCGATCACCTGAAACGCGACCTGATTGACGACTTCTGGGATCACCGGGTTCACCTTGCCCGGCATGATCGACGATCCTGCCTGAACAGCCGGAAGTTTGATCTCGTTAAAACCTGACCGCGGGCCCGAGGACAGCAGGCGCAAGTCATTGCAGATTTTCGACAGCTTGACCGCGATCCGCTTCAACACACCCGAGAAGGTGACATAGGCGCCCGTATCGCTTGACGCTTCGATCAGGTCTCCCGCCAGTTTCGCGGGCATCCCCGAAACACGGGCCAACTCGGCAACGGCGGCCTCGGCATAGCCCTCAGGGGTGTTCACCCGCGTGCCAATCGCCGTGCCGCCAAGGTTCACCTCCAGCAGCAGGTTCTTCAGGCGGTCGATGATTTCAACATCTTCCATGATCGTCACGGCAAAGCCAGTGAACTCTTGCCCCAAGGTCATCGGCACCGCGTCCTGCAACTGGGTGCGCCCGATCTTGCGAATATCCTTGAACGCCTCGGCCCGTTCGCGCAGCGCATCCACCAGCCGCATCTGCGCAGCCGAAAACGCTTCGCATTGCGAGACGATGGCAAGCCGCATTGCCGTTGGATAAACGTCATTCGTCGACTGACTGCGGTTCACGTCATCATTGGGGTGAAGATGGGCATAGTCTCCGGGCTTGTAGCCCATCTTCAAAAGGCCAAGGTTTGCGATAACCTCATTGGCATTCATATTGGTCGATGTGCCCGCACCGCCTTGGATCATGTCCACACGAAAGGCATCGTGCCAACGTCCGGCGATGATCTCATCGCAGACTTCCTCGATCACCCGCGCCTTCTCGGCGGACAGCACCTTCAGTCCCAGATTGGCAGATGCTGCGGCCTTCTTGACCCATGCCAAAGCCCGGATGAATTCGGGAAAATGGCTCAGCGGTATCCCTGAAATCGGAAAGTTCTCGATCGCCCTTTGGGTGTGAATGCCCCAAAGACAGGTTCTGGGAAGATCCATATGGCCGAGGCTGTCTTCTTCGCGGCGCATGTCGTGCATCATTTGGTTGGGGTGTCCCGCTGGTTTCATTGGCAACCTTGGTGCGCCGGATTGGTCTAATCGTCCAATGCAAATCCTGCATCGCCGATGCAGAAGGCGCAGATGACTGTCGGCCAACTTGTCTGGACGGGGGGTGTACAGGGGGTGTACGCAAGGTGCATCGCGTTTTTCGGGCTTATGACTGGGCTCCAGTCAGCGCAGCCCAGATCGCCTCAAGCTTCGGCCCGGCTTTGCGGCGTGGCCGAAACGCACAAATATCCAGAGGAAGCTCCCATTCCGGGCCACCTACCGGCGCAATCAACGCGGCGCTGGCGGCATCCACTGCGCTCTCTGGCAGCCAACCCACGCCATGCCCGGCAACGATCACCTCTTTCAAAATGTCTGACATGTCACATTGAACGGCCATCCGATAGGAAATCTGTCCCCCGTTTCGCTCTAGGACATGTTCAAAAAGTTCAGCAAAATAAGCACGTTGCGCATAGGCGATCAGCGGGAAGGGGGTCTTTGCGGTGCCAGGAAAATCAAAGTCCTTTCCCTTTGTCGCATAGGGCAAGAAACGGTCTTTTCGCAGGACAAAACGCTCCTGCGCTGCAAGGCTTTCATGGCTGGGAAGCGCTGGGCAATCATGCGCCAACAGAATATCCGCGTCCCCCGCAAGGTAGCGCGCCGTAACCTCGGATGTTGTCCCCACAATGACCGAAAAAGAGGCTTTCCCCGTGGTCCCGATCAGCCCAAGGATGCGTCGAAAATCGCTTTTCGCCAAGACGTTAGGCATGGCCAGCCTGATCTGACTCATGACTTCGAATTGATGCCCACGGATGCCGGCGCGTGTTTCCAGCAGTCGCTCGACACTGACCTGCGCGCCTTCGCGGAACTGCTCGCCTGCTTCGGTCAACCGCACAGGTTGCGAACCCTTAACCACCAACCCTGTACCAACCCAGTGCTCCAGCGATTGGATTCTGCGCGAAAACGCAGCCTGTGACAGGTTCCTGAACTCCGCCGCCCGCGTAAAATTCCGCAATTCGGCCAAGGCCAAGAAATCTTGAAGCCAGCGAATGTCCATCTTTTCCCCCGTTTGACGGCATATTGCGCCTGCCAAACGAAGAATGAAACCCCAGCAAATTTTTCCTAGTTGACAGAATTTGGATCGTTCCATTAATGATTTGGAACGATCCAAATTGGGGGAATCATGCGCTGGGGGCTGATAGGGGCAAGTACGATTGCCGAGCAACACATGATTGCTGCGCTGCGCGATTGTGGTGAGACCCCCGCGATTGTCCAAAGTGCTACGCTTGGGCGCGCTAGGGAGTTCGCGGCGAAACACGCCATTCCGGATGCGACCGACAACATCGCTCAGATCCTCTCCGATCCGTCGATTTCCGCCGTCTACATTTCCTCGACCAACGAAAAGCATTTCTCGCAGGCAATGGAATCCATTTCCGCGGGAAAGCATGTGATCTGTGAAAAGCCGCTCGCCATGCGTCTGGAGGATGCAAAGGCGATGGTGATTGCTGCCGAGAAATCCAATCTCTGCTTTGCTACCAATCACCACCTCCGCTGTTCCGGAAGTCACCGGAAAATCAGGGAAATCATTCGCTCTGGTGCCGTGGGCAAGGTTCTGTCCGTGCGGATTCACCATGCCGTGCATTTGCCGGAAACGCTGCGCGGCTGGCGTATCAATAACCCCGCTGCGGGCGGTGGCGTGATTGCCGACATCACCGTGCACGATGCCGATGTTGCCCGTTTCTTGCTGGAAGAGGATCCCACTTCTGTCGTGGCGCATTCGACGGCATCTGGCATGGGGCAGGGCGTCGAAGACAGTTGCATGTCAATCTGGGATTTTCCTTCAGGTGCAATGGTTTTTGCCCATGAAAGCTTTACGCATCCCTTTGCGGGCTCCGGCCTCGAAGTGCACGGAACCAAAGGCTCGGTCTTTGCCCAAGGCGTGATGACCCAGCAACCCGTCGGGAAGATCACCTTCACGTCCGAACGTGGTGTCGAAGAGGTCAGCTTCTCTGCCCACAACCTTTATCGCCAAGCGGTGGCCGATTTCCTTTCCGCTGTCCGTGGCGATGGAACACCGGCAGCCACCGGTTGGGATGGTGTCAAATCTCTCGCCATTGCCCTCTCGGTCCAAGAGGCCGCGCAAACGGGAAAGAGAACCCCCGTCAACTACGGAGCCATCTGATGTCCAAAGTGGTCAGTGCCAACGAAGCGGTCGCGCGCATCCCGGACGGGGCAGTCATCACCGTCTCGTCATCCTCCTCACTCGGTTGCCCTGATCTTGTTCTGCGGGCCATCGGGGAACGGTTTGACGCAATGGGCCATCCGCGAAACCTGACCACGCTTCACCCCATCGCTGCGGGCGACATGTATGGCGTGAAAGGCATCGACCATATCGCAAAGGATGGACTTTTGACGCGGGTGTTGGCGGGCTCATACCCGTCGGGGTCTTCCAACCTTCCCATGCCCGAAATCTGGAAGATGATCGTCGAAGACAGAATTGCCGCCTACAACGTTCCCTCGGGCATTTTGTTCGATATGCACCGCGAAACCGCAGCGCGCCGTCCTGGCGTTCTGACGAAAGTCGGAATGGACACTTTCGCTGATCCCGTTCGTGAAGGCTGCGCCATGAACGACAAAGGGGCTGCAAATCCCATCGTCCACAGGGTCGAATTTGGGGGGGAGACCTGGCTTCACTTCCCTAACATCGTCCCAAATGTCTGCATCTTGCGGGCGACCACAGCGGATGAACACGGCAATCTGACTTATGAGCACGAAGGGGCCTATCTCGGCGGCCTAGAGCAGGCAATCTGCACGCGCAATCACGGTGGGCTTGTGATCGCGCAGGTCAAACGGGTGACGGCCCGCGGCAGTTTGCGGCCGCATGACGTGCGGGTTCCGGGGCATCTGGTGGACATGATCGTGATCGACCCGGATCAGAAACAGACCTGCGAAACCCCTTATGATCCTGCGATTTCCGGCCAGATCATGCGCCCTTGGTCAAGCTTCTCGCTTGCCGAACACGGGATTGAAAAGGTGATCGCGCGCCGCGCAGCGATGGAGCTGAAAGGCGGGATGACAGCCAACCTCGGCTTTGGCATTTCGGCGATGGTGCCACGCATATTGTTGGAAGAAGGCCACCCCGAAGCGGTCACTTGGGCGATCGAACAAGGGGCCGTTGGAGGAATGCCCCTGACTGGTTTTGCCTTTGGCTGTGCGTCGAATGCCGATGCCTATGTCCCGTCGCCTCAGCAGTTCATTTACTTCCAAGGCGCAGGCTTTGATATGTCCTTCCTGTCGTTTCTGGAAGTCGACATAGAAGGCAATGTGAACGTCTCGAAACTTGGAAAGAAGCCCTATTTGACTGCCGGATGCGGTGGCTTTGTCGACATTACCGCCAATGCCAGAAAGATCGTCTTTTCCGGCTGGTTCGAGGCCGGGGCTCAGATAGGGCTGACCCAAGACGGGATCACGGTAGAACGGCCCGGAAAATTCACGAAAATGGTGGAAAAGGTCGAACATGTAACCTTTTCGGGTCGTCGTGCACGAGAGCAGGGGCAAGAGGTTCTCTACATCACCGAACGTTGCGTGATGCGGCTTTCCGGAAACGGGTTGATCGCAACCGAAATCATGCCCGGCATCGACCCGCAGCGCGATATCATCGCGGCCAGCCACGGTCGCGTTCAGGTGGCTGAGACTGCAATCGTCATGTCTCGGTCATTGCTCTCCACCCAACCGATGGGGTGGCAGCCATGACAGGGGCAGTTCACCTTCACCTCTCGGGGCGCGTCGCGGAACTCCGCCTCGACAATCCGTCCAAGCTGAATGCTTTCACCATCGAGATGCTTTCGCAGCTTGCAGGCCATCTGGAGACGATTGATCGCAACCCGGCCATCGCCTGCGTGTTGCTGACCGCGACCGAGGCACGCGCCTTCTGCTCGGGCGCTGATATCTTGGCTTGGGGCAATCTGTCCCCTGCGGAATTTGCGCGCCATTGGGTGCGCGACGGCCACCGTATCTTTGACCGTTTGGCGCGGCTTTCCAAGCCGACCATCGCCGTGCTTGGGGCGCATGCTTTTGGCGGCGGGCTTGAACTCGCCGCAGCCTGCGATCTGCGTGTCATGGCGCCAAAGGCAACCATTGCGCTGCCCGAGGCCGGGATCGGAATCGTCCCCGGCTGGTCGGGCACGCAAAGATTGGGTCGCCTGATCCCCGAGCCCATGCTTAAGGAAATGGCGTTGTTTGGCAGGCGCATCAGTTCCGAACGCTGTTTGTCGGCTGGGTTTGCTTCCGAGGTGTCGGATGATCCGCGGGCAGCCGCCGACCAGATCGCTGCCAAAGTCTGCGAGATGTCGCCGCGGGCCGTCGAAATCAACAAGGCGATGATCCATGCCGCAAGGGGCGAAGATCCAGCCGCCATGATCGAAGCCCTCGGCAGCGCGGCGATCGCGGCAAGTGATGACCGCGCCGAAGGCGTGGCTGCGTTTCGGGCCAAACGCAAAGCCGAATTTCCGGGAACCTGATCCATGAATGACCTCACGCTCATCCCGAACTCTGGTGCAATCTTGCCCGCGCCGCGCCTGAACCGCCATTTCATCAATGGCGCATGGCAAGACAGTTCGGACAACACTCTCTCAGACCGCAACGCGCCGTCACATGGCAATTTGGTCAGCCAATCGGCAAAAGGTACCGCTGCTGACGCCGAAGCCGCAGTAGCAGCAGCACGCGCCGCCTTCGACGACGGACGTTGGAGCCAGCTTTCAGGCAAAGCCCGGGCGGCGGTCCTTCTGAAGATCGCTGATCTGATCGAAGCGAATGTCGAACGCTTTGCCGTGATCGAAACGCTGGAATCCGGCAAGCCAATCACCCAGGCAAGGGGTGAAATTGAAGGCGCCGCCGATCTTTGGCGCTACGCCGCAGCCCTAGCGCGAAGCCTTCATGGTGAAAGCCATAACAGCTTGGGCGCGGACATTCTTGCCGTGGTTCTGAAAGAGCCGATTGGCGTGGTTTCGATCATCACGCCGTGGAATTTCCCATTCTGGATCTTGTCCCAAAAGCTGCCTTTCGCGCTTGCTGCAGGCTGCACCTGCGTGGTCAAACCTTCCGAGATGACGCCATCGACAACGGTCATGCTGGCTGAACTGCTGGTCGAGGCCGGACTTCCCGCGGGGGTCGTGAACATCGTCCTTGGCTATGGCAACCCGGTTGGCGCAACGCTGACCTCTCACCGTCACGTTGACATGGTGACCTTCACCGGCTCCACGGCCGTTGGAAAGCTGATCGCCCGAACGGCATCTGACAGTTTGAAGAAGGTGGCTTTGGAACTGGGCGGGAAGAACCCTCAGGTGATCTTTCCCGATGCTGATCTGGAAAGCGCCGCCGATGCAGTTACTTTTGGCGTCTACTTCAATGTCGGCCAATGCTGCAATTCAGGAAGCCGGATCATTGTCCACGAAGACATCGCGCAAGAGTTTGTAGCACAGGTCGAGGCACTCTCGCGACGGGTAGCTTTCGGTGATCCGATGGACCCCGCCACCCAAGTGGGCGCGATCGTGACGCCGGAACATGGGGCCAAAATCAACGCAGCGGTGCAAGCCGCCCGCGATGCCGGCGCGCAGGTCGTTATGGGTGGTGCCCCTTTGGCCTTGAAAGGTCTAGGGGCGCAATTTTATCAGCCGACGATCGTAACAGGGGTTACCCCCGACATGGCGATCGCGCGTGACGAAGTGTTTGGCCCCGTGCTGACCGTGCTGACCTTCCGCACCTTGGAAGAGGCCATCGCCCTGACGAACGACGCCGACTATGGCCTCTCGGCAGGCATCTGGAGCGAGAACATCCACACCTGTCTGGCCTTTGCGCGGGCGGCAAAGGCCGGAACGGTCTGGACCAACACATGGATGGACGGATTCCCCGAAGTCACCTTCGGCGGAATGAAACAGTCGGGTCAGGGGCGCGAAATCGGCCGCTATGGCCTGGAAGAATTCCTCGAGGTGAAATCGCTCGTCATGCGGGTGGGCCGCACGAGAGCGCCTTGGGTGAAGGCCTCCTGACGCCGCTGTTCCGGCGTCAGGGGGCACAACAAAGACCGCAACAATGGGAGGAATACCAATGCGTGGTTTCTTTGGACGGAAAATGACGATGGTCGCGGCCTTGATGGCAACGACCGGAATGGCTTCGGCCGAGGATGTCGAGGTGCTGCACTGGTGGACCTCGGGTGGTGAAGCCGCTGCTCTGAACGTGCTGAAGGAAGACCTTGCCGGGAAGAGTATCGGTTGGGTCGATATGCCCGTGGCCGGTGGCGGTGGTGAAGCCGCCATGACCGCGTTGCGCGCCCGCGTTACCGCAGGCGACCCACCGACAGCCGTGCAGATGCTTGGCTTTGACATCCTTGATTGGGCCAATGAAGGCGCGTTGGGCGACCTGACCCCGGTCGCGGCCGCCGAGGGCTGGGACGCCGTGGTGCCATCGGCCTTGCAAGCCTTCGCGAAAGCCGATGGCAAATGGATCTCCGCCCCGGTGAACGTGCATTCGACCAACTGGGTCTGGATCAACAAGGCAGCGCTGGATGCCGCGGGCGGCAAGGCTCCGGAAAGCTGGGATGAACTGGTTGCTGTTCTGGATGCGATGAAGGCCAACGGCATCACGCCCCTTGGTCATGGCGGTCAGGCTTGGCAGGATGCGACCGTGTTTGATGGTGTGGTTCTGTCGCTTGGCACCGATTTCTACAAGGCCGCCTTCATTGATCTGGATCCCGCAGCCCTTGGTGGAGATCAGATGGCTGAAGCCTTCAATCGCCTGATCAAGCTGCGCTCATATGTGGATGACAACTTCTCCGGTCGTGATTGGAACTTGGCTTCGGCCATGGTCATCAACGGCGAAGCCGGCATGCAGATGATGGGCGACTGGGCCAAAGGCGAATTCCTGAAGGCTGGCAAAGTTCCGGGTACGGATTTCGTCTGCATCCGCTTCCCTGGAACGCAAGGGGCCGTAACCTTCAACTCCGACCAGTTCGCCATGTTCGGGGTCGAGGGCGAAGGTGCTGTGGCCGCACAGGCCGCAATGGCAAGTGCCATTATGAATCCGACCTTCCAATCGGCCTTTAACGTTGTCAAAGGTTCTGTCCCGGCGCGTACCGATGTGCCGAACGATGCCTTTGATGATTGTGGAAAGAAGGGCATGGCCGATCTGGCCGAGGCCAATACCTCTGGCCAACTCTTCGGCTCGATGGCCCACGGTCATGCGGCGCCAGCGGCTGTCAAGAACGCGGTCTATGACGTCGTGACGGCCACCTTCAACGGCGAATATGCCGATGGTGCCGCCGCAGCCGCGGCACTGGCCGAAGCCGTGGCCGCTGCTCAGTAATCGCAAGAAAGGGGAGGCCGTTCGGTCGGCCTCCCGCAAATTCCTTGGAAGGAATTTGCAAAAGTTTTCGAAAACTTTTGCCGCGGCCGATGCGGCAGGGAGGTGCCGTGATGGCTGCTTCGGTCGATGCCGATTTCCGTACACGCTTGCAGGACTGGTTGCCAAAACTCGTGCTAGCCCCGTCCTTCGCCGTGACGCTTCTATTCGTCTATGGCTTCATCGCCTTCACAGTGGTCCTGTCCTTCACGGGCTCCAAAATGCTGCCCAAGTTCACTTGGGTAGGATTTGAAAATTATCAAAAGCTCTTCGCGCTCAATCACTGGCACACGGCGATTTCCAACATCGCGGTCTTTGCCACGCTTTATATCTTGATCTGCACGATCATCGGTCTCTCCCTTGCCATCTTCCTTGACCAGAAGATCCGCGGCGAGGGGCTGTTGCGGCCGATCTACCTCTATCCGATGGCGCTCTCCTTCATCGTGACAGGCACGGCGTGGAAGTGGTTTCTGGATCCCGGCATCGGCCTGCAAAAAGTCATGCAGCAGTGGGGCTGGGAGAGCTTCACCTTCACTTGGATCAAGGACAGTGACATGGCGATTTACACCATCGTAATCGCCGCGGTCTGGCAAACCTCGGGCTTCGTCATGGCCATGTTTCTGGCCGGGCTTCGTGGCATCGACAATGAAATCCTGAAAGCCGCGCAAATCGACGGAGCATCGAACTGGCAGCTTTACCGCCGGATCGTCATTCCTTTGCTCCGCCCGGCTTTCCTGTCGGCCTTCGTGATCCTCTCGCATCTGGCGATCAAATCTTATGACCTCGTGATAGCCCTTACCGGTGGGGGACCCGGACGGGCCACCGAAATGCCCGCAACCTTCATGTATTCCTACACCTTCACCCGCAACCAGATGGGCATTGGCGCGTCATCTGCTGTGATCATGCTGATGACCATTGCGGCCATCATGGTCCCCTACCTCTATGCCGAATTGAAGGAGAAACGCTGATGTCAGCTGTCACGCAAGACACCGCTGTTTCCATGGGGCGCATCACGCGGGTTTTCCTCTATCTCGTCCTGATCCTGTTCGCGCTTTTCTACCTGTTGCCGCTCTACGTCATGGGCGTGAACTCGGTGAAGCCGCTGGCAGAGATAACGGGGGGCAACATGATGGCCCTGCCGCAGGTCTGGACGCTGGAGCCGTGGCGGTCGGCTTGGTCCACCGCGCAGATCGGGATCGAGCCAACGGGCCTGAAACCCTATTTTCTCAACTCGATCCTGATGGTCGTTCCCGCTGTCGTGATCTCGACCATCGTCGGCGCGATGAACGGCTATATCCTGACGAAATGGCGTTTTCGCGGCGACACTTGGGTGTTTGGCCTGATGCTGTTTTCCTGTTTCATTCCCTTCCAGATCGTTCTGATCCCAATGGCCGTCGTCCTTGGCAAACTGGGCATGGCGGGATCGGTGCCGGGGCTGATCCTTGTCCATGTCGTCTACGGCATCGGCTTCACGACGCTCTACTTCCGCAATTATTATGCGGCCTTTCCGACAGAGTTGATCCGGGCGGCCCAAATCGACGGGGCAGGGTTCTTTCGCATCTTCTGGCGCATCCTTCTGCCCGTCAGCGGACCGATCGCCGTGGTATCGGTGATCTGGCAGTTCACCAATATCTGGAATGACTTCCTGTTCGGTGCCTCCTTTGGCGGCACGTCGCAGCCAATGACGGTCGCCCTGAACAACCTCGTCCAATCCTCGACCGGGGTTAAAGAATACAATGTTCACTTCGCAGGCGCGATCCTCGCGGCCCTTCCCACCCTCTTTGTCTACATCGTCGCTGGCCGCTACTTCGTGCGCGGTCTGATGGCGGGGTCGGTGAAGGGCTAGGTCCACAAGAGCCGCTCAAAACCCGGCTCGCCAAGGCGGCATATAATCCTGTCGGGCCTTGTCGCCTAATGCATCGGTCCCGCGCGCAACTACACGGCCGCGCGGGACCACAAGTCGAAACGAAACCGAACGGAGCGGACCATGGGCTTTCTCGATATCTCCAACGTCACCAAATCCTACGGACAAGTCGAGGTTCTGCACCGCGTCGATATCGCGGTTGAAGAGGGAGAGTTCCTTGTTCTTGTCGGCCCATCCGGTTGTGGAAAATCAACCTTGCTGAACATGATTGCCGGGCTGGAAGGTATCACGGGTGGCGACATCAGCATCAAGGGCCGCGTGATCAATGGGGTCCACCCTTCCAAACGCAATATCGCGATGGTGTTCCAAAGCTACGCGCTTTACCCCAACATGACCGTCGGTCAGAACATGACCTTCGGGCTTGAAATGCACGGCGTCCCAAAGCCGGAACGCGAGCAGGCCTTGGCCGACGTGTCCAAGCTTCTTCAGATCGACCACCTGCTCGACCGCAAACCCGGCCAGCTTTCCGGGGGGCAACGTCAGCGCGTGGCTATGGGCCGTGCGCTTGTTCGTGACCCGGATGTCTTCCTCTTTGATGAACCGTTGTCGAACCTTGATGCAAAACTGCGCGTCGATATGCGGACCGAAATCAAGAAGCTGCACCAAAAGCTGCGCACCACCATTGTCTACGTCACCCATGACCAGATCGAGGCGATGACGCTTTCCACCCGCATTGCGGTGATGAACAAGGGGTATGTCCAGCAACTTGGAACGCCGAAAGAAATCTACGACACCCCGGCCAACATCTTTGTCGCCACCTTCATGGGAAGCCCGGCCATGAACATCGTGCCAGCACAGGTTTCGCTGCGCGATGGCCGCCCCCATGCCCGCATCGTCGATGCCGACGGCGTCGCGCAATTCCTGCCCTTCAGCCAGCAAAACCTTGCCGCTTGGGATGGGCGGGAAATTCTTCTGGGCATTCGCCCCGAGGCTATCACCGATCCCGAAGGCGCTGATCGGAAATCCGGAAATATCGTGGCCCTGTCGAACCGTGTCTCGGTGACGGAACCTGCGGGGTCAGATACCTTTGTCACGATGCCCCTTTCGGGCCGTGACATCGTTGCCAGAATGCGGGCCGATGCCAGCGTGAATGAAGGGCAGATCTTCGACTTTGCCGTGAACATGGAAAAGGCTGTGGCCTTTGACCCCAAGACCGAGGAACGGATCGCCCCATAATGCAACCTGACGTCATCATCATAGGCTCTGGCATGGGAGGGGCGACACTTGCAGCGGCCCTTGCACCCACAGGCAAGCGCGTCTTGATCCTTGAACGCGGAGAAAGGCTTCCCGACAGTCCAGAGGCGCGGGACCCTGAGGCCATTTTCCAGCGCGGCCACTTCAAACCGAACGAGCTTTGGCGCGATGTCTCGGGCGCTTTGCTACATCCCGGCAATTATGCCTATGTTGGGGGCAACACCAAATTCTACGGCGCGGTCCTTCTGCGTTACCGAGCCGAAGACTTTAGGCCCCTGCGCCATATCGACGGCACAACACCGGGCTGGCCGATCAGTTACGACGCGCTTGAGCCGTATTATTCGCGGGCCGAAAGCCTGTATCGGGTGCGGGGGGATGCAAGTCTTGACCCGACCGAGCCGCCACACTCAGCACCCTATCCCTTTCCACCCGTTCCTGATGAGCCGGATATTGCCGCTCTGTCCACCGCGTTCCGGGCGCAAGGGCTGCATGTCTCGCCCTTGCCCTTGGGCATTGACATCGACCGCTGGCTGGATCGGGCACCGACGACATGGGATGCTTTCCCTGACAGCACAGGGGCAAAGTCCGATGCCGAGTCTTGCGGATTGGCCGAGGCGCTGAAACATCCGAACGTCATTCTGCAAACCGGAACAAGGGCGCTGCGTCTGTTGGAAAAAGGCGGGCGCATCACTGGCGTGGAAGTGGACCGCAACGGGACACGGGAAACCCTCAGCGCCCCCGTGGTCTGCCTCTGCGCCGGGGCGATCCTGTCTTCGGCTCTGCTGCTCGCCTCTGCCAATGACAATCATCCGAACGGGCTGGCGAACTGGTCGGATCAGGTTGGCCGGAACTTCATGAACCACAACCTGACCGCGATGGTGGCCTACAACCCCTTCCGCCGCAATCGCACGGTTTATGAAAAGACGATTCAGGTGAATGACTACTACCTGACAGGTGGCCCCAATGGTGAACCCTTGGGCAATATCCAGATGCTGGGCCGCGTAACCGGGCCCATTCTGGCTGGCGAGGCGGGGCTGCCGCTCTTTCTCGCCCGTCACATTGCCGATCATTCAATCCACATCATGGCCATGTCCGAGGATCTGCCAGACCCGAATTCGCGCGTGCTGTGGAGAGACGGTGGCGTTGTTCTAGATTGGCGAAAGACAAACACCCGCGCCCATGACCTGCTGGTCAAACGCCTGAAACAGGCCATGCGTCGCGCAGGTTGGCCAATCACCTTGGCGCGTGGATTCCCCAAGTCCAAACCCTCGCACCAATGTGGCACAAATCGGATGGGGTCAGATCCTTCCACCTCGGTCGTGGATGTGAACCTCAAGGCGCATGACGTCGAGAACCTCTACATCGTTGATGCCTCTGTGCTGCCAACCTCGGCCGGGGTGAACCCGTCTTTGACCATCGCGGCGCTCGCTCTGCGCGCGGGCGAGGAAATCGCAAGGAGATTGCCATGACAGCCCCTCTCGCGCTGGTTACCGGCGGTCAGCAAGGCATCGGCCTTGGCATCGCCAAAGCACTGGCCGAGGCAGGTTTCCATATTGCCTTGGCCTCGCGCTCCGATCCCGCAAGCCCGGCCGTAGTTTCGGCTCTCTCGGAACTTGGCCCAACGGCCCGCTACTTCCGCCACGACCTTTCCGATATCGAGGCGAATTCTTTGCTGCTGGATCAGATTGAAGCCGAGATGGGCCCGATCTCGACGCTCGTTCAAAATGCAGGAGTCGCCGCCAAGGTGCGCGGCGACTTGTTAGAGATCACACCCGAGAATTTCGATTTCGTGACCGGCATCAACTTGCGCGGCGCCTTCTTTCTGGCGCAACAGGTGGCAAAGCGGATGTTGGCTGCGCAAGCCGAAACCTACCGGTCCATTACATTCGTGACCTCGGTCTCGGCCCAGATGGCCAGCATCGAACGGGCAGATTACTGCATCTCGAAGGCCGGGGCCGCGATGGCCGCACAAACCCTTGCTCTGCGGCTTGCGCCGCACGGCATCGGCGTCTTTGAATTGCGGCCCGGCATCATCGCGACCGAAATGACATCTGGCGTCAAAGACAAGTACACCGCCCGGATCGAAGGCGGCCTTGTCCCCGCAGCACGCTGGGGCGAACCCTCTGACATCGGTTCGGTCGTCGTACCTCTGGCCACTGGCCAACTCGCCTTTGCCACCGGTGCGGTCATTCCCGTTGATGGCGGTCTTTCGATCGGAAGGCTGTGACGATGCAGCATCGTGAACCGCAAATTTCTTCGAAGAAATTTGCCAAGAATTTTCGAAAATTCTTGGTCCTCGCGGCCAAGGGAGGCGCGTGATGAGCAAAGGTTATGATTTCATCATCATCGGTGGTGGCTCTGCCGGGTCCGTTCTCGCCGCTCGGCTCAGCGAAAATCCAGAGGTCTCGGTTCTGCTGCTCGAGGCCGGGGGGAGGGATCGCCACCCCTTCTATCACCTGCCGGCCGGTTTTGCGAAAATGACCAAAGGGATCGGCTCCTGGGGCTGGTACACCGTGCCGCAAAAGCACATGAACGACATGGTGATCCGCTACACCCAGGCCAAGGTGATCGGCGGCGGGTCGTCGATCAATGCCCAGATTTACACCCGCGGCAATGCGCTCGATTATGACGAATGGCGGCAAATGGGCTGTGCGGGTTGGGGCTATGAAGATGTGCTGCCCTATTTCCGCAAGGCCGAGGATAATGACAGCTACGACAACCGCTATCACGGCAAGGGCGGGCCGCTTGGTGTTTCCAAACCTGCAGCACCCCTTCCCATTTGCGACGCCTATTTCAAAGCCGCATGCCAGCTGGGCATTCCCTTCAACGAAGATATGGCCGGCGAAACCCAAGATGGCGTCGGCTATTACCAGCTGACCCAACGCAATGTGCGCAGATCTTCGGCCTCGATCGCCTACCTGAACCCCAACCGTCACCGACGCAATCTGACGATCCGCACCGGCGCGCAGGTTCTTCGCATCGTGGTCGAAAAGGGCGTGGCAACTGGCGTCGAGCTGGCCGACGAGGGCATTATCCGCGCCGCGACCGAGGTTATCCTCTCCTCTGGTGCCATTGGCTCGCCGCGGCTCTTGCAGCTTTCCGGCATCGGTCCGGCGGATGATCTCTCCCGTCTTGGCGTGACGGTGACGCTTGACCAGCCGCAGGTCGGAGCGAACCTCCAAGACCACCTTGATCTGTTTGTCATCGCCGAATGCACCGGACCACACACCTATGACCGCTACGCGAAACCGCATTGGTCCGCCCTTGCTGGCCTGCAATATCTGCTGACGCGCACAGGGCCGGTCGCCTCCTCGCTCTTTGAAACCGGCGGTTTCTGGTACGCCGATGAAAATGCCCGCAGCCCCGATATCCAGTTCCACCTTGGCCTTGGCTCTGGCATCGAGGCAGGCGTTGCCGCCATGCCGCAGGGTGGTGTCACGCTCAACTCGGCCTATCTGCGCCCGCGGTCGCGTGGCACCGTCCGGCTTGCTTCGGCGGATCCTCTGGCCGCCCCCCTGATCGACCCGAACTATTGGGCAGATCCGCATGACCGTGAAATGTCGATCCGCGGGCTGAAACTGGCGCAAGAGATCATGCGCCAAGACGCGCTGAAACCCTTTGTCAAAGCCGAACGACTTCCGGGGCCAGACGTTCGAACCGATGCTGATTATTTCCGCTATGCCTGCACGCATTCCAAGACCGACCATCACCCCGCAGGCACCTGCCGAATGGGGGTGGATGGGCAAGCCGTGGTTGATCCGGCCTTGCGGCTTAACGGGATCGGCGCGCTTCGCGTGGTCGACAATTCGATCATGCCAACACTGGTCTCGGCCAACACCAATGCCACCGCGATCATGATCGGCGAAAAAGGTGCCGATCTGATCCGCCAAAGCCACGGGATTTGATCCATGATCCGCCACATCGTCCTGATCCGTTTTCGACGTGAGATCAGCGAGGACACCATCGCCGCAATCTTTGCCGACCTTGCCAGCATACAGGGCAAGATCCCCGGTCTCGGCCCCATCCATGCGGGCCGCAGCGAAAGCCCGGAACAGATCGAGCGCGGCTATCTTCACGGATTCACCGCTGACTTCGACGATTGGGCGGCCCTTGCCGCCTATCAGGACCATCCCGATCACCGCCGTGTCGGGGCTGCCCTTGTTGCCCATGCGCAAGGTGGCCTTGACGGCATCCTCGTCTTTGACCTGCCCTCCTGAGGCCCGCCATGCTGACCCTTCCGACCGAAGCCAATAAACTTGAACCCTACCGCCTGACGGGCACACCGCTTGAAATCCGCCCGCCGCGCGTGGCCTTGACGCGCACGGCCTTTGCCGCCGCCCATGTCGTCAGCGACCCTATCCGCGAACGCAGCCCGTGGGACACACGCCCGGCGGTGGATTGGGATGCGACCTTGGCCTTTCGCACGCAGCTTTGGGATCAGGGCCTAGGACTGGCCGAGGCGATGGATACGGCGCAGCGTGGCATGGGCGTCGATTGGGCGACAGCGCTGGAGCTGATCCAGCGTACCATGGCCGCGGCCAAATCGCATCCGATGCGGCCCCGCGTGGCTTGCGGGGCAGGAACCGACCATCTGCCCTTGGCCCAACTGACAGATGCCGACGCCATCCTTGCGGCCTATACGACGCAGGCCGAAGCCATCGAAGCCGCAGGCGGACAGCTGATCCTGATGGCCAGCCGCGCCTTTCCGGCCATTGGGGCCAAGGCGGAAACCTATCATCAGGTCTATCGTCGCCTGATCGACGGGGCGCGTGACCCCGTGATCCTGCATTGGTTGGGCGATATGTTCGACCCGTCGCTGACCGGCTATTGGGGCAGCAGCGACGTTGCCACCGCAAGCGATTTCATGCTGTCGCTGATCGCCGAAAATCCGGCCAAGGTCGATGGCATCAAGATCTCGCTTCTGGATCAGGCCCACGAAGAGGCGTTCCGGGCCCGCCTGCCCGCCGGTGTCCGGCTTTATACCGGCGATGACTTTAACTACGCGCCCCTGATCGCGGGCGACGGCCAGCAGTTTTCCCATGCTCTTCTGGGCATCTTCGCCGCCATTGCGCCGGCCGCGTCCCAAGCGCTTGAGGCGCTCGCAATTGGTGACATGCAGACTTATGACCGGCTTTTTGCGCCGACGGTGCCGCTGAGCCGCGAGATTTTTCGCGCGCCCACGCGGTTCTACAAGGCGGGCATCGCTTTCCTTTCGTGGCTAAACGGCCATCAGCGTCACTTCATCATGCCAGCGGGCTTCCAATCCTCACGCGATATCGTCCATTATGCCAATGTCTTTCGGCTGGCCGATCAGGCGGGGCTTCTTGCGGTCCCCGATCTCGCCACTGCCCGGATGACGACACTTTTGTCCCTGCATGGGATCGACTAGGGAGCATGGATGGACCGCAGGCCGACGATCATAGACGTGGCGAAACAGGCCGGCGTTTCAAAATCGACCGTCAGCCTCGTGCTTCAGAACAGCCCGGCGGTAAAGGCGGAAACCCGCGAAGACGTGCGTCGGGCGATGGCCGAAATCGGCTATGTCTACAACCGCGCCGCGGCCACCTTGCGGTCGTCAAATGCGGGGCTGATCGGCCTTGTCATCAACGATTTGCGCAACCCCTTCTTCACCGAATTCGCCACATCGGTGCAGATGGCCCTATCCGCCCGCGGTTACGCCACGGTGCTGGCAAATACCGACGAAGACCCGGATCTTCAGGCGCAAGTCGTGGGCGCGATGATCGAACATGGCGTCTCGGCGCTAATCCTGTCACCTGCCTATGGTGGCGAAGAAAACACCTTTGACGCCATAGAGCGCGCCGCTATTCCCGTCATGCAAGTCTTGCGTCAGGTGGTGGACCCCGCCCGCGCCCCCTTTGCCGCCCCGGATTATGAAACCGGCAGTCGCGCTGCGGCCCAACATCTTCTGGACAGCGGAGCCCGTCACATTGCCTTTGTCGGCGGCCTCGAAGGCCGCGCCGTCACGCAACGCCGCATGTCGGGCTACCTTTCTGTTCTGCGCGAGGCCGGACAAGACCCCATCCTACTGCCCGGCCGCCCCGGCCGTGCCTTTGGCCGCGAAGCCGCCGCCCGCCTTGCCAATGACTTTCCGCAGGTTGATGCCGTGATGTGTTTTAACGATCTGGTTGCCCTTGGTGTGATGTCGGGCTGCGCCGAACTGGGCCGCACCATCGGCACCGATCTCAAGGTCATGGGCTTTGACGATATCGAAGATTGCGCCTTGGTCTGGCCGCCGCTGACTTCGGTGCGCTGCGATATTGCAGGCTTTGGCCGCCTAATGGCCGAAACGGTTCTGGCATGGCTGGAGGAAGGCCGCGCCCCGCCACCAGAAATGGTGACCCCCGTTAAACTGATCGCCCGCGCCTCGACGCGCACCTAGTTGTTTCACAATCGGATACCTCCCCATGCAAGACCCTGTCCTGTTTTTGCAGCGCCTCTTTGACCGGGCCGTCGAGGTCGCCGACCCCATGCGCTCGCTTGCAGACCATTTGCCACCAAAGCCAGCGGGCCGGGTCGTGGTCATCGGGGCCGGCAAGGCAAGCGCTCGCATGGCCGAAGCGGTCGAGGCCGCATGGGGCCCGTGTGAAGGATTGGTCATCACCCGCTATGGCTATCAGCGGCCCTGCTCTGGCATCCGCATCGTGCAGGCTGCCCATCCCGTCCCAGATGAGGCCGGCGCCAAGGCCACCGCTGAAATGCTGGACCTTCTGTCGACACTTGGCCCGGAAGATTTCGTGCTGGCCCTGATTTCGGGCGGGGCGTCGGCCCTTTTGATCTCGCCCACCGACGGCGTCAGCCTTGAAGAGAAAAAGGCCGTCAACGCCGCCCTTCTTGCCAGCGGCGCGCCGATCGACCGGATGAATACGGTGCGCAAACACCTCAGCCGGGTAAAGGGCGGGCAGCTGGCCGCCGCCGCCCATCCGGCGCGTATGCTTTGCCTGATGATTTCCGATGTGCCCGGCGATGACCCGGCCTTCATCGGCTCTGGTCCAACGGTTGCCGACCCCTCGACCCCCGCCGATGCCCGCGCCGTTCTGGCCAAATGGAACGTCCCTGTCCCGGCCTCGGTCAGTAGGGCCTTGGCCGGAAACTCGGGGGTGATCCCCCCCGACGATGCGCGCCTTTCCCACGTCACAAACAAGATCTATGCAGCCCCGGCCCAATCCCTTGCCGCCGCCGCCGAACTGGCTGTTGATTGCACAGTGCAAATGCTGGGCGATGCGCTAGAGGGCGAAGCGCGTGATGTCGCCGCCGATCAGGCCGGGCAAGCGATCAGCATCGCTAACCGCCTCTCTGCTACAGACAAACCGGTCCTTCTGTTGTCCGGCGGCGAACTGACCGTCACCCGGCGTGGCGACGGCATCGGCGGGCCGAATGCGGAATTCTGCCTTGCCCTTGCCATCGCCCTGAAAGGCCACCCGCAGATTTATGCCATCGCCTGCGACACAGATGGTGTCGATGGGGCAGCAGAAGTCGCGGGCGCGACCGTCGACCCGAATACGCTTGATCGCGCAAGGCAGGCAGGCGTGGACCCTGCCGCTTCGCTCAGCCGCAACGATGCGCACAGCTTCTTTGCCTCGGTCTGCTCGCAGGTGGTTCCGGGGCCGACATTGACCAATGTGAACGATTTCCGGGCGATCCTGATCCTGCCGCCCCAGCCTCAGGCCTGAGCGGCAGGAAGATCCACACCCCGCCGCAGCACTTCGGCCCAAAGCAGCAGGGGGATGGCGACGATCCCGCCAATCGCACCCCAAAGCCAGATACCAAACAACAGCGCCACAAAGACCAGCAAAGGGTTCAACTCCATCTGCTTGCCGACCAGCGACGGCGTCACGAATTGTCCCTCTATGAAGTTGAATGAGGCGAAGGCTAAGGCCGGAAGCAGCACTGCGGCCCCGTCAAAATGGGCAATGCCTGCAAACAGCAGCGCCAGAATCAAGGTCGCCGGACCCAGATAGACGATGTAGTTCAACAGGAAAGCAACGATACCCCACAGAAAGGCACCGGGCAGGCCAATGACTTGCAGCGCGGCTGCTGTCGCCAAGCCCAGAGATCCGTTGATCAGGGTGACGGTGCCAAAATATTTCGACACGATCATTTCTGCATCGCGAAGCCGTGTTGCGACCTGCCCGCGTTGTGACGGCGGCGCCAAGCGGCGTGCGATCCAGTCATAAATGTCATTGCGGGTCAGCATAAAGAAAAACAGCGTGCCAACAAAGGTCAGGATCTGCCCCGCCACCGCCGGCGCAATCATCAGCGCATCGGTAACAGTTGGCATTTCAACCACTTCGGCCTCTGCCGCCGGGGCGGCATTCGCGGGCGGGACGGCGGCAGAAGACACCTCACGGGTCGCTTCCATCAACCCCGACGCCAATCCGCGGACGGCCCGAACCAGATCCTGCGCGTCGGCCCAGACCTTGGGGGCTTGCTCAACCATCTGCGCCGCCAGTGGCTGCAACAACAGTCCGATCAGACCTAGGAAAGACAGAGCCATAACAAGGCTCAGCGAAGCGCCAACCGCGGAGGAAAGCCCCAACCGTGACCAAAGCCCAGACAGGGGCGAAAGGACAACCCCCATGACCAGTGCAAGGGCCATGGGGGCAGCCAGCTCACTCAGGGCATCAAGTGCCGCGAATGTTGCCAGCGTGGCCAGAACGATCAACGCAAGTTGCGATCCACGCTCCATTTAGAATCCGGCCTTTCACTGAGGACGAACGGATCTGGCGCGATCGGCAAGGTGGCTGGCGGCCGCCTCTGCTTTGTCACGTCCGGCAGACATTGCTGCCGTCAATTCTTCGACCATTTCGTCCGCTCGCGCCCGCAGACGCTCTGCGGTGCCGTTCACCTTAGCTGCAGCCGTCCGCTCCCGCGTCAGAAGTCCTGCTGCTTCCGCCAACAAGGCCGATGCCGCAACCGAGGCCGTAGCCGATGCCACGCGCCAAACAACGGGCCGAGCTTTCGGGGTCAGTGCTGCCACAGCGGCCGCTGCAGCCAATCCGGTAACGGCGGTCGTGGCGGGATTCTGGCGGGCAAACTCCGCGCCTTTGGAAATCCCGTTCTGCACACCATTGCGCCCACGCTGAACAGCGTCCCAAGCGCGCTCCCGCGCTGCGGCCACACGTTCAGCCGCTTCATCAGTCAGGTCCGACAAATCATGGCGGAAAGCCGTGGCCAGATCCTTGGCCAACTGCGCCGCGATCTTGCTCTGCTCACGCATGGTCGACCGCCCTTCATCATAAAGAGCTTCCAACTGAGTGCGTGCCGCGTCCCGCGCCGCAACCGCACGGTCCATCCAGGCTTCCGAGATCTCACCGATCTCTCCCACCGGGGCCGGCGCCCCACCTTCATCTTCCCAACCCATCAACGCTTCGGGCTTCGGGTCCTTCGACCCACCCGACCGCGCCGAAGAGGCAAGCCAGGCCAGACCCAGACCAACGACGGCCGTGGCAATCGGGTGGCTTCGGACGACCGAAGCCGCACGGCTTCCGATGTTGCTCAGTCCGCTCTCACTGTTCCCAAAGCTCTTCAACAGACCAGCAATGCCTGCCTGCAGGGCGGCCTCGGTGGCCTTGGCGGCGGCATCAAGATCAACGGATGTATAGGTTTTGCTCATGACAAGCTCCTTTTCAATTCGATGAATGTCTCAGAAATCAAAAGTCTTTCGCAGCAGGTGCCGCGCCCAGAGGATCAGGCCGACAGCGCAGAAAAGCCCTGCGCCCCCAACCATCGCCAAGGACGAGGTCAGCGAATGTCCGGCGTCATGCAGCCCGGATACCGCCGCAGCGGCCCCCAGCCCGACGCTGATGAACAGTCCAAAACCGGCGATCACCGCCAGCACGGCCGCAGTCACAATCTTCCGAGCACGCCGCTTCGCCTCAAGTTTGATCAACGCGATTTGCAACCCCGCATAGCGCCGGGCCAACAGCACGACTTCGATCACTTTCAGCGGATCGACCGCGGGTCTGGTTCTCTCCGACATGGGCACCTCGTTCCAAGCAAAAGCCTCAGCCCTCGCTCTTTCAACGCGGTGCCCGCACGTCCGGTTCCCTGCCGTCTCACAGACAGATGACTCGCCACGATCAGCCGTCCTGCCCCGCAAAACGCGAACGGGCGGCAGACAGCCCCCGCTCCGACGCTGCAAGCTGCTGCCCCGATCAGCCGATGTCGATGAACACCCGCTCGCCTTCAACCTTGACGGGAAATGTCTTCAGGTTGATGCACACCGGGGCCCGCATGGCTTCCCCGGTCCGGTAATCGAACTGCCCATTATGCTTGGGGCACTCGATCAAATGGCCCATCACCAAACCGTCGCACAAATGCACATCCTCATGCGTGCAGGTTCCCGAGGTCGCAAAGAACGCTCCATCGGGCGAATGATAGATCGCAAAGGTCTTTGACCCGTGATCGAAACGGATCAGGTCTTCCTCGTCGATATCGCTTGTTCCACAGGCCTCAATCCACTGGCTCATGTCTTGTTCTCCTTACTGCGCTGCGCCCAAAGCCGCCGCGTGAAAATCCTTGCGATAGGGCTGGGCGGTCGGCGGCAGATCGCGTTTCAGGAAATAGTCCTCGTTCTTCAATTGCCGCTTCAAGGCGGGCCACATCTCGGCAAAGCCCTCGGCAATCGACAGGTTCGGCGCGGGCAGATCATGCTTGATCCGCTCGTGCAGCTCGGGCAGGCGGTGATAGGGCACCATCGGGAACATGTGATGTTCGACATGGTAGTTCATGTTCCAATAGATGAACCGGCTGATCGGGTTCATATACACGGTCCGGCTGTTCAGGCGGTGATCGGTGACATTGTCGGCCAGCCCCCCATGCTGCAAAAGCCCGGTCATCACATGGTGCCAGGCCCCATAAAGGCGGGGCAGACCAATCACCATCAACGGCAGGATCGACCCCATCCACAGCGCAAGGCCGATGGTCGCGGCATAGATCAGCACCCAAAGCCGGGCCACCCTGACGACCTTCGGCTGCTCGCTTTCGGGAATCCAGGTCGCTTCTTCCGGATGAACGCCAACAAAGGCGTTGTAAAGCATCCGGCTCCAGCCACCGAGGGAATCGAAAATGCCAAAGAAATTGCCAATCAGCTTGGCAAAGACCGGCGGGCGCATGATGGCGATTTCCGGGTCACGGCCAACGATCACCGTATCGGTGTGGTGGCGCGCATGGCTCCAGCGCCATGTCACCGGATTCCGCACCATGCAGAAACTGGCGATGTTATAGATCACGTCATTCATCCATGCGGTTTTGAACGCAGTGCCGTGACTGCACTCGTGCCAGCGGCTGTCCATCGCGCTTCCGTAAAGCACACCATAGGCCAGCCAGAACGGCAGCGACCAAAGGCTTGGCCACAACGCAATGCCAAACCCTGCAAAGACCACCATCGCACCGAATAAGAGAGCGGTGTCGCGGATGGCCGGCTGATCCGACCGCTGCATCAGCGCCTTCATCTCTTTGCGCGGCACCTCTGAATGGTACCATTCGGCCGCCACAAGTCCGGTTTCCACCGCCCTGCGGGCATCCGGCCCCAACATGCTGTAATCACGCTTTCCCATCGACGCCTCCCCAAGCCTCCTCCGTGCGTGCAGGCGTGCGTGATGGTCGTTTTGGCTTTCTGTGTTTTGATGTGACCACGGATGGCCCACGGAAAGCACACGCGAAAACCACACGAATCCCACGCAGCTCTTTCGCAGCGATAGCGTTTTTTTCGTCAAGACACCTAGACCGTGGCTTGAAATTTTCGTCAAATTACATCAAGAATAAACACGAAGATGACGAAATCACATCAGGCATTATCTCATGGCAAAGCGCCCCACCATCCATGACGTTGCCCGCGCCGCTGGGGTCTCTTCCGCGACGGTCGACCGGGTCTTGAATGCGCGGGAAAAGGTGCGCGAGGATACTGCGCAAAAGGTGTATGAAGCCGCCAGAAAGATCGGCTACCACGCCGCGCCGCTGATTGGGCAAAGGGTGCAGGCCGAGTTGCCGCGCCTGCGTCTGGGGGTCGTTCTGCATAAGGAAAGACAGTCCTTCTATCAGGCTTTCAAGGCCGAACTCGAACGGTCCATCGCCACGGCAATTGGCGTGCGCGCCTCTGTCGTGATCGAATTTTCAGCCTCTCAGGCGCCGTCCGAATTCGCAGCCCTCATGGAAGGCCTGGCCGGTCGGGTGGATGTGGTGGCCGCCACAGCCGTCACACATCCCGAGGTGACGGATGCCGTGATCCGTCTGAACGCTCAAGGCATTCCCTGCTTCGCGCTTCTGAACGATTTCGCGCAGGGAATTCGTCAGAATTATTTAGGACTTAACAATATCAAGGTGGGGCGCATCGCGGCCCATATGATCGCTCAGACCAGCCGCCAGCAGGGCAAGATCGCCGTTTTTGTCGGGGGCTATCGCTGGCATGGTCACGAATTGCGAGAGACCGGCTTCCGCAGCTATTTCCGGGAATATGCCCCGCAGTTTTCGATTCTGGATACCTTGGTCAATCTGGAAACGCGCCAGTTGACCTATGAGGCAACGCTGGATCTTCTGGGTCGCCATCCGGACCTGCGCGGCATCTATTGCGCCGGGGGCGGGATGGAGGGTGCGATTGCGGCGTTGAAAGAATTGCGGCAACCCGGAGAGGTGGCTTTGGTGGTCAATGAGCTGACGCCCGAAAGCCGCTCGGCCCTGATCACGCGCAATGTGACAATGGTGATCGGAACGCCGCTTCAGCGCCTGTGCAGCGACCTGATCGAGATGTCGAAAGAGGCCCTGAACTCTGGGATTCAGCAGGTGGCCGGCCAGCATTTCCTCCAACCCGATCTCTACTTGCCCGAGTCGGTTTGATTGATTTTCGTCAGAAATGGCCGCTGATTTTCGTCAGAGATGATGTAAAAAACTTCAGAACCGTTGACGCCCCTCCCCACCCCAACGCACGGTCCCGCCATTAACGCAAGGTTAGGGAGGCCATGCGATGATTTCCTTCGCGCTGAACCACATGACCGTCGCCCGTTTAAGCTTCGTCGAGCTTGTGGATTTGGCTGCCGATCTTGGGTGCGTCGGTATTGAGGTTCGAAACGATCTGCCGCAACCCTTGTTTGACGGGATGTCGCCCGAAGCAGCGGGTGCGTTGATCCGTTCGAAAGGTCTGCGCCTGTTGGCCGTTGCAGAGGTCAAGCGTTTCAACGACTGGTCGGTCGACAAAGAGGCTGAAGCTATTGCGCTGATGAAAATCGCAAAGGCCGCCGGTGCCGAGGCTGTCAGTCTGATCCCGCGCAACGACAATCTGGGCATGGGCAACGGAGAGCGGCAGGCCGCTTTACGCGTGGCGTTGAAGGCGCTGCACCCGATGTTGGATGACCATGACCTTGTTGGAATGGTCGAGCCGCTTGGGTTTGAAATCTGTGCACTTCGTTACAAGGCGGAAGCCGTCGAAGCCATCGAGTCCTTGAATGCCAAGGACCGCTTCAAGCTGGTCCACGATACCTTCCATCACACCTTGGCGCATGGTGGGCCCTATTTCCCGGAACATACTGGGATCGTGCATATTTCCGGTGTCGCGGATCCGCATGTCTCGGTCGACAAGATGACTGACGCGCATCGGATTCTGGTCGATCGGGCGGATCGTTTGGGCAATGTCGAGCAATTGGCAAAGCTGTCTGAACTCGGTTGGAACGGCCCGGTCAGTTTCGAGGCGTTCGCGCCTGAAACGCACGCAAGCGCAAATCCAAAGGCGGATGTTGCTGCCTCTATCGCCTTCATCCGCAGCGGTCTTGCCAGCAAAGCGGCCTGACCAGCGGTATGGAAACGGGGCCCTTGGGAGAAGGTGGCCCTTCCGGTAAAATCATGGGTGCGCCGGACACCCGAATAGGGAGAGAGACGATGAAAAAGACACTGCTCGTTGCCGGCTTTGCCGCACTGATGTCGACCACCGCCATGGCGGAAACCGTCGGTGTTTCGATGGCACTGTTCGACGACAACTTCCTGACCGTTCTGCGCAACGGCATCCAGTCGCACGCCGATGCAAACGGCATCAGCGTCCAGATCGAAGACGCCCAGAACGACGTGGCCAAGCAGCTTGACCAGATCAACAACTTCATCGCTTCTGGTGTTGATGCCATTGTCGTGAACCCGGTTGATACCTCGGCAACCCAAGCGATGACGGACGCCGCTGCTGCTGCTGGTGTGCCGCTGGTCTATGTGAACCGTCAGCCGATCAACCTCGACACGCTTCCCGACAATCAGGCCTTCGTTGCCTCGAACGAAGTCGACTCGGGCACGCTGGAAACCATCGAAGTCTGCCGCCTGCTGAAGGAAAAGGGCAAGGACAACGCCAATGTCTATGTCATGATGGGCGAGCTTTCCAACCAGGCCGCAGTTCAGCGTACGGCTGACATCCATGACGTGATGGCCGCCGGCAAATGCGCTGTGACCCTGAATATCATCGACGAACAGACCGCAAACTGGTCGCGCGATCAGGCGCAGTCGCTGATGACGAACTGGCTGTCGACCAACACCGCGTTTGACGGCGTCATCGCCAACAACGACGAAATGGCCATCGGCGCCATTCAGGCGATGAAGGCTGCCGGTATCTCGATGGAAGACGTCGTCGTCGGCGGAGTTGACGCTACCCAAGACGCCTTGGCTGCCATGCAGGCAGGCGATCTGGACGTGACAGTGTTCCAAAACGCCGCTGCGCAGGGTTCGGGTTCGCTGGATGCGGCTGTGAAGCTCGCCAAAGGAGAAGCTGTTGACCAGAAAGTTTGGGTGCCGTTCGAACTCGTGACTCCAGCCAATATCGGCGATTACCTGTCGAAGAACTGATCTGCTGTTCTGGATCACAAGGCAAAAGGGGGCGGCGCTGCGGTGCCGCCCCTGTTTCCCGCCAGAAGAAGAATTTGCGCGCGGGTAATGGGAGAGGAAGACCAGATGGCACAAGCGACACATGGGATCGGAGGCTTGACCTACGATCCGGCGAAAAAGGCCAGACCACCTGAACTGAACGTTTTGATCGCGTTGATCCTGATCACGGTGGCTTTTGAACTGATTGGCCGCGTGATGGGGGACAGTTTTCTGTTCAACACGCGCGACAACGTGGATGCCATTTTCAACTGGCCACGGCTGAACATCATCATCCTTCAGGTGTCGATCATCGGCATCATTGCCCTTGGGGTGACGCAGGTCATCATCACGGGCGGAATTGATCTTTCTTCCGGCTCGATCGTGGGTGCCACGGCGATGATTACAATGAGCTTTGCGCAAACGGCCATCGTCAACGGCAACCCGAACCCCAAGGCGATCTTTGGCGATTGGGCAATGGATTTGCCCGTGATCATTCCCATCGTCATCGGTTTGGCCTGCGGCATTGCAGCGGGTTTTGTGAACGGGGCTTTGGTCGCCTTTACCCGAATTCCGCCCTTTATCGCCACACTTGGCATGATGGTCTTTGCCCGTGGTCTATCGCGTTGGTGGTCGAACGGAAACCCGGTTTCCTTCCCGACCGAAAGCTTCGCCTCCATCGGCAAAGGCATGATGCCCGTGGCGATCTTTGTGACGCTGGCCATTCTGTTCCACCTGATCCTGACGCAGACGAAATACGGCAAGCATTGCTATGCCATTGGGTCGAACGAACAAGCCAGCCGGATGTCCGGGATCAACGTCGCCAGCCATAAGGTGCTGGTCTACACCATCGCAGGGGCGCTTGCCGCCTTGGCTGCCGTCGTATTGTCCTCAAAGAACCTGACCGCACAAGCCGGTATGGGTGTAATGTACGAACTTGACGCCATCGCAATGGCGGTGATTGGCGGCGTGTCGCTTCAAGGGGGGCGAGGGTCTATCCTTGGCACCGTGCTTGGTGCCCTGATCTTCGGGGTGATTATCTCTGGTTTCACCTTCTTGAAGCTCGATGCCTACTATCAGGAAATGGTCAAAGGTGCGATCATCGTCGGTGCCGTCGTGCTTGACCAATGGCGCCAGCAAAGCCGCAGAAAGGGGTAAGCGAGATGAGCGATTTCATTCTGGAAACCCGCGGCCTAACCAAACACTATGGCGGGGTTCACGCATTGACCAACGCGAACTTTACCCTGAAGAAGGGTGAGCATGTCGCGATCATGGGCGATAACGGTGCGGGTAAATCCACCTTCGTTCGCCAGATCACAGGTGTGGAACAGCCGACCCGTGGTCAGATCATCTTTGACGGCAAGGAACATACTTTCGAAAGCCCGATTGAGGCGCGCGAGGCTGGGATTGAGACGGTGTTCCAGAACCTTGCTTTGGCAGATGATCTGGATGTGCCTTCGAACCTGTTTCTGGGTCGCGAAAAGATTCGCTTCAACCTTGGTCCTTTCTCTATTCTGGACAAGAAGGCGATGCGCGAGGCGACAATGGCGGCGCTGGAAAAAACAGCGGTTAAGATCCCTAATCTGTTGAACACGATCCGCAACATGTCGGGCGGACAACGGCAGTGTGTGGCGATTGCCCGGACGGCGGCCTTCAAGTCGAAACTGGTGATCATGGATGAACCAACCGCAGCCTTGGGCGTGCAGGAAACGGCGCAGGTTGAAAACATCATCCGCACCCTGAAAGATGCGGGTGAGCCACTGATCCTGATCAGCCACAACATGCGGCAGGTCTTTGATCTGGTGGATCGCATCGTCGTGTTCCGGCGCGGCCAGATCGTGGCGAACCTTCGCAAAGACGAGACGGATGGTCAGGATGTGGTTTCCTACATCACCGGTGCCAAAACCGGATCAGAGTTTGAGGGTGCCGCGTGAAACCGCATGAAAATACGTCTGCCCTGATCCTTGGGGGAACTCAGGGGTTGGGCCTGGCCATCGCCGAACGGCTGGTGGCTGATGGTTGCTCCCGGCTTGTGCTGGCGGCCCGCGACCCTGTCAAAGGGGAAGCTGCCGCCAGCCGGCTTGGGGCCAGTTTCGTGGCGGTTGACCTTGCTGACCACGCTGATGTAATTGCCTGCGTGAACCGGGCCACCGTCATCATGGGGCAGGTGAATGCGCTTTGCATTGCAGGGGCAAGCACCGAGCGCGGATCAATCCTGGATACAACTCCAGACGCCTTTGACCAGATGTTTGCCGTGAACACCAAGGGGCCTTTCTTTGCGATTCAGCGGGTCGCTCAGTTGGCCCGTGAGGCGGGGCATCCGGCCAGCATCGTCGCAATTCAGTCCATGGTCGTTCACTGCGGCCAAAGTTTCCTTGCACCCTATTCGGCGTCGAAGGCGGCGCTCGCAAATATCACCAAGAACGCGGCCAACGCTTTGCGCCATGATCGCATCCGCGTGAACGGCATCAACTGCGGTTGGATGGACACCCCCGGTGAGGATTTGATTCAGAAAAAATACCACGGTGCAAAAGAGGGTTGGCTGGAAGCGGCCGAAGCGCGTCAACCCTTTGGAATGCTGGTAAAGCCGCATCATGTCGCAGGTCTGGCGAGCTACTTGCTTGGGCCTCAATCTGGTGTAATGACCGGCGCTAACATAGATTTCGATCAAAACGTCAACGGCGCTTATCCCGAGTAAGGGGCGCAGAAAAGAGAATGCCATGTCGCTGAAATTCGCCATCCTTGGGGCCGGTCGTATCGGTCAAGTTCATGCCCGTGCGGTCGCCTCAACCCCCGGTGCAAAACTGGTTGCGATTGCCGATCCGGTTGCTGCCGCCGCGGAATCCGTCAAAGCCGCCTATGGCTGCGATGTTCGCACCATCGACCAGATTGAAGCGTCGAAAGACGTTGATGCTGTCGTGATCTGCACGCCAACAGATACTCATGCCGACCTGATCGAGCGCTTCACCAAAGCGGGCAAGGCCGTGTTCTGTGAAAAGCCCGTCGATCTGTCTTTGGCCCGCGTTCAGGCATGTCTGAAGACGGTTGAGGCAAACAAGGGCAAGGTCATGGTCGGCTTCAACCGCCGCTTTGACCCAGACTTCATGGGGGTCAAGGCCGCCATTGACGCGGGCAAGATCGGCGAAGTGGAAATGGTCACCATTACCAGCCGCGACCCCGGCGCGCCACCTGCCGACTACATCACCCGCTCGGGCGGCATTTTCCGTGACATGACGATCCACGACTTCGACATGGCTCGCTGGCTGTTGGGCGAAGAGGTGGAAAGCGTGATGGCTGCTGCCTCTGTCCTTACGGACAAGAAGATCGGCGAGTTGGGCGACTTCGACAGCGTCAACGTCATCCTGCGCACAGCATCGGGCAAGCAGGCGATCATCACCAACACCCGCCGCGCCACCTATGGTTACGACCAGCGGATCGAAGTTCTGGGATCGAAAGGCATGGCGCAGGCTGAAAACCACGGTGAAAGCCGCGTCGTTCTGGCAGACAAAGAAGGCTTCCGTTCGGCACCGCTGCTGAACTTCTTCATGACCCGTTACATCGCGGCTTACGCGAATGAAATCGCAGCCTTTGTTGCGGCGGTGAACAACAACGCTGAAACGCCGACGACCACCCATGATGGCATGATGGCGCTTGCCTTGGCAGAAGCGGCACTGAAATCAGCGAAAGAGGGTCGCGCGGTTCTGGTGTCGGAGATCCTGTGATGAAAGACCTTGACCTGATCACCATCGGGCGCAGTTCGGTTGACCTCTATGGTGGTCAGGTCGGCGGTCGTCTGGAAGACATGGCGTCCTTCCAGAAATATGTCGGCGGTTCGCCCACCAACATGTCGGTGGGCACCGCACGGCTTGGGTTGAAATCGGCCCTGATGACCCGTGTGGGTGATGAACACATGGGCCGCTTTATCCGCGAGCAATTGGCGCGCGAAGGCGTCTGCGTGGATGGAGTAATCACCGACAAAGATCGGCTTACGGCCTTGGTTCTGCTAGGCATTCGGGACGAGCATCGTTTTCCGCTGATCTTTTATCGCGAAAATTGCGCCGACATGGCGCTGTGTGAGGATGACGTTGATCCGGCCTTCATCGCCCGTGCGCGCGCAGTCGTGGCGACGGGTACCCATCTGTCGCATAAAAAGACCGAAGCCGCCGTTCTAAAGGCTTTGCGTCTGGCGCGTGAAAATGGCGCGCAGACAGCGCTGGACATCGACTATCGCCCCAATCTCTGGGGGCTTTCGGGCCATGGCGATGGTGAGAACCGATTCATCGAAAGTGCGGCCGTGACGGCAAAGCTGCAATCGACCCTGCATCTTTTTGATCTGATCGTGGGGACAGAGGAAGAATTCCACATCGCAGGCGGTTCGACCGACACTATCGAAGCGCTGCGTGCCGTCCGCAAGGTGTCGAAGGCGACGCTGGTCTGCAAACGCGGCCCGATGGGGGCCGTGGCCTTTACCGGCGATGTGCCAGACAGCCTTGATGAAGGTGAGGCCGGACCGGGCTTTCCGATCGAGGTGTTCAACGTTTTGGGCGCAGGTGACGGCTTTATGTCCGGGCTTTTGAAAGGCTGGCTGGATGGTGAGACTTGGCCTGTCGCCTTGAAATACGCCAATGCCTGCGGGGCGTTTGCCGTCAGCCGCCATGGCTGTGCGCCCGCCTATCCAAGCTGGGAAGAACTTCAGTTCTTCTTCAAGCGCGGGGTGGTGAACAAGGCTTTGCGCCACGACCAGCCGCTGGAACAAATTCATTGGTCCACTAACCGGACCGGTGATTGGTCCACCATGCGGGTCTTTGCCTTCGACCACCGGATGCAGCTTGAAACGCTGGCCGGGGCTGATGCAAAGAAGATCGGCGCGTTCAAGAAGCTGTGCCTTGATGCGGCGACGCAGGTCCAAGGTGGCAAAGCCGGATACGGTATTCTTTGCGACAACCGTCTGGGGCGTGACGCGCTTTACGCAGCTGCCGAAACGGGTCTGTGGATCGGGCGCCCCGTCGAATGGCCGGGCTCGCGCCCGCTGACCTTGGAGCCGGAACTTGGGCCGGATTTCGGCGCACTGAACGAATGGCCCCTGTCGCATGTGGTCAAGGTTCTCTGCTTCTATCACCCTGATGACACTGCCGAAATGAAGGCCGAGCAGGAAGCGACCGTTACGCGCCTGTTCCATGCATCACGGCGCAACCGGCTGGAGTTCCTGCTCGAGGTGATCCCGTCGAAGGCAGGCCCGGTGGATGACCAGACGACGGCAAATGTCATTCAGCGCTTTTACGATATCGGGGTCTATCCCGACTGGTGGAAACTGGAACCGATGCAAACCGATGCGGGTTGGCAAGCGGCCTGTGACGCGATCACGCGCAATGATGCCCATACCCGTGGTATCGTCGTGCTGGGGCTTGGCGAAAGCGAAGAGACCTTGGCCGCCAGCTTTGCCAAAGCGGCAAAATTCGATCTGGTGAAAGGGTTTGCCGTTGGCCGCACGATCTTTGCTGAGGCGGCCGAAGGCTACATGTCGGGCAAGATTGCGGCTGATCAGGCCGTAAAGATGATGGCAGACAATTACACGCGCCTTTGCACCCTTTGGGACGCTGCGCGGAAGAACAGGGGGTAATCCAATGGCGACGATCCGTTTGACCGCCGCACAGGCGATGGTGCGCTATCTGGCAGCGCAAAAGAATGAGGATGGCGACCGTTTTCTGGCCGGTGTCTGGGCTATTTTTGGTCACGGTAACGTGGTCGGTCTGGGTGAGGCGCTGCACGGCATTCAAGATGACCTGCCGACCTATCGTGGCCAGAATGAGCAGTCGATGGCCCATGCCGCGATCGCCTATGCCAAGCAGTTGGGTCGCAAGCGGGCGATGGCGGTGACCTCCTCGATCGGACCGGGCGCATTGAACATGGTGACGGCGGCAGGTCTGGCGCATGTGAACCGCCTGCCGGTTCTGTTCATACCGGGTGATGTCTTCGCCCACCGTGGCCCCGATCCGGTGTTGCAACAGATCGAGGATTTTGGCGACGGCTCGATGACCGCGAATGATTGCTTCCGCCCGGTCAGCCGTTACTTCGACCGCATCACGCGTCCCGAACAACTGTTGACCGCTCTGCCGCGCGCGCTGCGGGTGATGACTGATCCTGCGGAATGTGGGCCGGTGACGCTCTCCTTCTGTCAGGATGTGCAGGGTGAGGCCTTCGACTACCCCGAAGAGTTCTTCGCCGAAAAGGTCTGGCGCCTGCGCCGCGTGCAACCCGATCCGGTAGAACTGGACGCAGTTGCCGCGATCCTGAAAGCAGCCAAGCGTCCGGTGATCGTTGCCGGGGGCGGCGTGCATTATGCCTTTGCCACCGATGCGCTGCGTGCCTTTGCCGAGGCGCACCAGATCCCGGTTGTGGAAACACAGGCCGGAAAGTCGGCGATGCCCTGGGATCATGCGCTGAATTTTGGTCCTGTCGGTGTAACCGGTGCCAGCAGCGCCAACGCGATCTGCGAAAACGCGGATGTGGTCTTTGGCGTCGGGACCCGTTTTCAGGATTTCACCACCGGCTCGTGGTCACTGTTCAAAGAGCCTAACCGCAAGCTGATCAGCCTGAACGTGGCCGCCTATGACGCCATGAAACACGGGGCTGAACCGCTTTGCGCCGATGCGCGCGACGGTCTGGTTGCGCTTGCCAAGGCGCTGGAAGGCAAGTCATTCGCGGCCCCAAGCGCCAAGCTGAAGGCCGACTGGTTTGCTGCTGCCGATGCAGCATGTGTCGCACCGGGTGAGCAGAACGCTCTGGCCACGGATCAACAGGTGGTTGGCGCGGTTCAGCGCGCATCGGGCGAAGACACCGTGGTCATGTGCGCCGCTGGCACTATGCCGGGTGAATTGCACAAGTTGTGGAAATCGACGCGGCCCATGTCTTACCACATGGAATATGGCTTTAGCTGCATGGGTTATGAAATTGCTGGAGCCATGGGTATCAAGATGGCCCAGCCGGAACGCGACGTGATCTGCTTTGCCGGTGATGGAACCTATATGATGATGAACTCCGAGATGGCGACGGCCGCCATGTTGGGCATATCCTTTACCGTCGTGATCACTGACAACCGCGGCTATGGCTGCATCAACCGGCTGCAAATGGGCACCGGCGGGGCCGAGTTCAACAACCTCTATGCCCATTCCCGGGTTGAGGCACAGCCGCAAATCGACTTTGCCGCCCATGCTGGCAGCATGGGAGCGACCAGCGTAAAGGTCAGCAGCATTGCTGAGTTCGAGGCCGCATTGGCCAAGCGTCGGTCAGTGAAAGGCCCCTATGTCATCGTAATCGACACCACCCCCTATCATGACCATCCGCTGGGCGGCACATGGTGGGAAGTTGGTGTCCCCGAAGTCAGCGTGCGGCCATCGGTGAACGAGGCCCGCGCAAATTATGAAACCAAACGGAAAGATCAGGCTCGCATATGATCCGCTTCGGCACCAATCCCATCGCCTGGGCCAATGACGACGACCAGTCGCTTGGGGCGAACATCCCTACCAACCGCATTCTGGACGAAGCGGGCCGCCAAATTGGCTTTGACGGGATCGAAAATGGCCATCGCTGGCCGCAGAACGACCCCGAAGCCCTGCGCGCATTGCTGGCCGAATACGGCCTGAAATTCGTCTCGGGCTGGCATTCGCTCAACTTGCTTGCGAATTCGGTCGAGGACGAGAAAAAGGCAATCCAGCCGCATCTGGACAAGCTGAAGCACAACGGTTGCAAGGTGGCGATCACCTGCGAGACCTCGAACTCGGTTCAGGGTCTGGATCAGCCGCTCTCGACACGGCCCGTGCTGGATGCGGCAGGGATGAAAGACTTTGGCGCAAAGGTCGAGGAAATCGCGGCCTATTGCGCGGCCCAAGGGATAGATCTGGTCTATCACCACCACATGGGCACCGTTGTGCAAAGCCCCGAAGACATCGATGCCTTCATGGCGGCGACGGGGCCTGCGACCAAGCTCTTGTTCGATGCGGGTCACTGCTATTTCGGTGGCAGCGACCCGGCCAAGGTGTTGGCCAAGCATGTCGGCCGTGTTAAGCACTTCCATGCCAAGAACGTGCGCCCGACCGTTCGGGCCAAGGTCGAAGGCGAGGGCCTGTCCTTCATGGATGGCGTTCGCGCTGGTGTCTTTACAGTTCCCGGTGACCAGGATGGCGCCATTGATTTCGCGCCACTGCTGAAAATCCTTGCCGAGAATGGCTATGACGGCTGGATCGTGATCGAGGCCGAACAGGACCCCGATCAGCGCAATCCGCTGCTGTATCAGACCTTGGGTCTGGCCACGCTGAAACGTCTGTCAAAAGCGGCCGGTCTGATCTGACGGACAGGGCAGGTCCGGGGGCCAGCCCCCGGACCCCCGGGATATTTCAAGACAGAAAATGGAGATTGGGCCGATGAGCAAGCTTTTGGTGAAGCCAAGCGGAACCTCTGGCAAGGTTCATGACACAACCCCGGAAAGCGCTGGTTGGGGTTATGTTGGTTTTCAGCTTTATCGGCTGTCCGCAGGGGAAAAGGCCGCCGGTTCCTTGGGGGACAGAGAGGCGATTGTTCTCTATGTCGAGGGCAAAGGGCGGCTGAAAGGGGCCGGGCGCGATTGGGGCGTTCTGGGGGATCGTCTGAGCGTCTTTGAGCGGACGCCGCCCCATGCCGTCTATTTGCCCGACGGGTCGGACTGGTCGGTCGAGGCGACGACGGATCTGGTGCTGGCGATCTGCACGGCTCCCGGAAAGGGCGGGCATCCCGCGGCGCAGATCGGGCCGGAGGGCATTGAGCTGACCCCGCGTGGCAAGGGCACAAATACACGCTATGTGAACAACATCGCCATGGAAGGCCGGGATGTGGCTGACAGCCTTTTGGTGACCGAGGTCTTTACGCCGTCAGGCAACTGGTCGTCCTATCCGTCGCATCGGCATGATGAAGATGACTTCCCGAACATGACTTATCTGGAAGAGACCTATTATCACCGTCTGAACCCGGAACAGGGGTTCGCAATCCAACGCGTCTACACCGAAGACGGCAGTCTGGATGAAACGATGACCGTAAAGAACCACGATCTGACCCTTGTTCCAAAGGGCCATCATCCCTGTGCGGCCCCCTATGGCTATGACCTTTACTATCTGAACGTCATGGCTGGTCCACTGCGGAAATGGCGGTTCAAGAATGACCCAGACCATGACTGGATCGCGCAGCGCGATGCCTAAGGTAAAATGAAAAACGCCCGCTCCTGATGGGGCGGGCGTTTTCCTGAAACCTGTGGTTTCGGATCAGCGACGCAGGCCGAGCCGTGCAATCAGGCTGGCATAACGGGCTTCGTCCTTTGCCTTCAGATAGTCGAGCAGCTTACGACGCTGGGCGACGAGCATCAGAAGACCACGACGGGAATGGTTGTCCTTCTTGTGGCTCTTGAAGTGCTCGGTCAGCGTGGCGATGCGCGACGACAGGATCGCAACCTGAACTTCTGGCGAACCGGTGTCGCCTTCCTTGGTTGCGTATTCCTTGATCAGGCGGGTCTTTTCTTCAACAGTAATCGACATCGGATGTCTCCTTGTTCAGAAGGGTGAAGGTGCAAGCCGGGATGTCGTCCAGCAAGACCGATGGCCCCAACCGATTCCTGAGCGGCATCTGGAAGGGATGCGCGCGTATAGGGGAAAACCGGCTGAAAGAAAAGGGCGTTTGCGCCCAAAGCCCGTCTAGAGAGAAGGGTGTTTGCCCTTCGTTAACCAGTTTCTGAAAAAACCGTTTATTATCATGGGCCTGTTCTATCTGGTCAGGTGTTTTCGTGGTATGTTCCGGTTAAGGTGCCCAGCGAACCTTCGGCGCCGTGGCGGTCGACGCAATCTGATCTCGCTACAGACTGCGCCGAGCGGCTGAGTTTGATGTAGGAAAAGTGTAATGTTGGCGTTCTTCGCGATTTTTGGTGCTTTGGGGGCTGGTCTGCTTGCCGATACCTTCCTGTCTTCCCGGGGTGGTGCGGATGTCTCAGAAGATGAGGATGATCTGGAAGAGACGGAAAGCGCCGAGGATGAAGACGATGAGCAGGCGGGCCGCTCGCTTTTCGATTGGGCCAGCATAGCGGATGAATCGGATGATGATGAGGCGGAGGTCGAAGCGCCTCGCGCCGTGAATCGGTTCGCGGATCTGTTTGCGCGCGATTTCGAGAATGTCGATGATGGGATGCCCGTCTCAATCGATCTTCCTGATCCTGTCGACCCTTCCGAAACACTCACAGGCGGATTTGGACATGACATCTTGTCTGGCCAAGATGGCGGAGACGATCTCAGCGGTGGCTCTGGCAATGACCAATTGACCGGGCGGGGCGGGAACGACCGCCTGCGCGGCGAAGATGGCGATGACATCTTGGTTGGTGAAGACGGCGATGACCAGATTTTCGGTGGGGATGGCGATGACATTGGCGAGGGCGGAGCGGGTAATGACCTGCTTCGTGGGGAAGATGGCGACGATTCATTGGCGGGCCATGCCCAAGATGATGTTCTTTTCGGCGGTCATGGTGCGGACACGCTTCATGGCGGGGAAGGTCAGGATCAGGTCGATGGGGGAAGCGGCGACGATTGGTTGACCGGCGGCAGCGGGGATGACCTTTTGTCGGGCGGTACAGGCCAAGATACTTTGGATGGCGGATCTGGCGATGACACGCTGATCGGAACGGCCGATGGACAGGACGACACTGACATAGACTTGTTAAATGGCGGCGACGGCGATGATGTGCTGAAATTGGGCGCCGGGGATTGGGGCTCGGGTGGCGCTGGTGCGGATCGGTTCGAACTGACGGATATTTCCGCCGACGCGGCCCCGGCTCACATCACGGACTTTGTGATAGGGGAAGACAACCTTGTGATCTTGTTCGATCTGGCGATGCACCCAGACCCGGTTCTGACCCTATCATTCGCCGAAGGCTCTGACGCCGCGACGGTCCTGTTGGACGGCGTTCCGCTGGCTGTTGTTGACATTGCCTCCGGACTGACGCCCGACCTGATTTCCCTGCGGCCGAACTGACTCCTAGCTGAAGAACGGAACAAAGGCGTCCAGCACGGCCTGCGGGTCTTCTTCCATCACAAAATGGCCGCTGTCACAGGGGCTTGCCTCAACATTCAGTGCCCATTTTCGCCAGATGCCAGCTGGGTCTCCAGTTCGGGCAGGAAATCCATGATGCCCGTAAAGAAAGCGCAATGGGGCGACGATCTCGTTGCCAGCAGACCGGTCTTCCTCATCGTCAGCGCGGTCGGTTGTTGCACCGGCACGGTAATCGGCACACATGGCGTGAATGCGCGCAGGCTCTGCGCCTTGCTGACGATAACTGGAAAGACTGTCAGCCGGAAAGACATCCAAAGATTTCTCTTTGGTCCAGCTTTTCAGTGTCCAGTCAAAATAGGCTTGCGGATCTGCCCCGATCATCCTTTCAGGCAAGGGTGATGGTTGCGCAAGAAACGTCCAGTGATAGGCCGCCATAGCCAGATCCGCCCCCCAATTCGCCCAGTAATCGGCGGTTGGGGCAATTTCGATAATGCCCAACCGCCTCACACGGGCGGGATGGTCCAACGCCAGCCTATAGGCGACCCTCGCGCCGCGATCGTGGCCAAGAACGTCGGCGTCAGGCAAACCAAAGGCCTCCATCAAGTCAACGATATCCAACGCCATCCGGCGCTTGGAATAGGTATAGTGCTGCGGATCGTCAGGCGGCGCATCAGACAACCCATATCCGCGCAAATCCGGGACAATGACCTGATGACTTTCTGCCAGTTTCGGTGCAACGCGCGACCAGCACATTCCGTTTTGCGGATAGCCATGCAGCAACATCAACGCCGGACCTTTTCCCGCGGTCTGGACCGAGAGTGTCACATCGCGCAGCGCAACCCGCTGTCGCTGAAATCCGGGGATAACAGGTTCGGACATTCGGGCCTCCTCGCCGTCAGGACTGCCCCTGTACTCTAGCAAGGAAAGCGCCTAGGTCCATCGCTCCGGTCTCTGGTCGTAAGCGATATAAAGCGGATGCCTTGGTAGCCCGGCTTTTGTCACGCCAAGATTCCACAAAATCTGATCCCGTCCCCGCAGCATCTGCGCGACAACATCGCTTCTGCCCAGATGGGCGCCATGTGCCCCCCATCCACATAAGATCATATTGGGTCGCCACTCTGTCAGGCTGTGCAGAAGCAAATCGTTATTCTCCGGACCAACCGGGTCGGCGGCGGCCTTCATCACGCGCGGGTCGGTTGCGCGAAAGGCGAATAGATTGACAATCCGCATGGCCCCAAAGCCCAGATTGCGAGCCCGCCTTTCGCAGCGCTCGATCGTCGGATCGTTCTGAACCTCTGTCGCGGTTGAAGGGTTCAGCATGATCAGCATGATCCGCGGGGCGGTATCGTTCCAGCTTCGTGTCAGAAGATACCGATAGGTCTCGCAGTCGGAATAGACGGCCTCGGACGCGGCATCCCCTTTCAGATGGCTTCGGTGGATCACGGCCTTACCACCTTACCGGTTCAGCACCCGGCTGGGATGCAACTCGCCGCCTTGATAGCGGCCAATCGCAATCGCCTGACCCTCATAGCTTGCCCAAGCCTCGGTTCCCCACTCCAGACCGCTGGCAATCACCATTCCGGGGTTGCCATTGCGCAGGCGCGCCGCACCTTCCGGGGTGGCGATGGTTTGCGGCAGATCGGCAAGCCCGATTTCCAAAGGTTGGAGCAATGTGTCGATGTCATCCGTGCGGGCCAGTTCCTCGATCTGCTCCAAGGTGACGGCACCCTCCGCTTCGAACGGGCCGCTCCATTCCCGGCGCAACCAAGCGACATGGCCAAGGCATCCCAAAGCTTTGCCAAGGTCGCGTGCGATTGACCGCACATAGCCCCCTTTGCCGCAGACCATTTCCAGATCAAGATGGTCGGCATCCGGCCTGCCGATAACCTCCAGACTTTCCACCCAAAGCGGCCGGGCGGCCAAATCCATCTCAACCCCCTCGCGTGCCAGATCATAGGCGCGCTCGCCGTCAACCTTCACAGCCGAAACCTGTGGTGGCACCTGCGTGATCTGCCCCCGGAACGTAGGCAGGGCGGCCTCTATCTCGGCATCTGTCGGGCGGTTGTCGCGGGTTTCGATCACTGTGCCGCTGGCGTCGTCGGTCGAGGTTGCGGCACCGAAAGTCACCCGAAAGCGATAGCATTTGGTGGCATCGGTCACATAGGGAACGGTTTTCGTGGCCTCACCCAAAGCCACCGCCAGAACGCCCGTCGCATCGGGGTCCAGCGTGCCGGAATGGCCCGCCTTCTGCGCCTGAAACGCCCATTTCACCTTGTTGACCACCTGCGTCGATCCAACGCCTGCCGGTTTGTCAATGATCACCCAGCCCGACACGGCCCGGCCTTTTTTCGTGCGTCCCATCGTTATTCCCTTGGTACCGCAAGCCCAACGATCGGGCCCATCGGAAAGCCCAGATCATCCCGCCCCAGTTCTGGCGCATAAAGGCGCGAGATTTTGCCATCAAAATAAAGGGCGTTGGGGGTCTGAAGCACATCCCGGAAGAACCGCGCAAACCGGTGGAAATTCACCCGCTCGTTCGACAGGACGAACAGCGCGGTTGTCCCATCCGCCGAAACCCCCACGCCATTGCGAATATATTCGCTATCGCTATCCGGGATCAGCCGCGGGTGCAGCTTTCCATCTATCACCAACATGGGGCCAGACTGGGTGGCCCAATTACAAGCCGGGGCAGAGGCCGCAAAGGTCCGGCTTTCAACCACAGCAAAGCTGCGACCGATGCAGAACACACCGTTCGGCAACAGCCCGAAATTTCCGGGGCCTTCACGCGTCACAATCCGGGCCACTTCGCGGCCCTTATCGACGAACAAACCAACCGGGGCGCGATCCGCGTGGTACATCCCCGCATTCATCGCAAAGCCAAGCTGCTTGCCTTCTTCGGCCAGTGCGTCATCCACGGCACCGAAACTGCCGTAGATTCCGTTTGGCCCGGTATGAAACAGCCGCAAATCCTCGTCCTGCTGCGCTTCGCAAACTGTCAGCGAGACGTCTTCAAACTCGGTATCCCGGCAGGAAGCAGCGAAAACCGCCTGCGGCAACAGGACGGTCAGAAAGGCGATGACACGCCACATCTCACGCGTCCCCGTCATCCTCATCATCACCCTCAGGTGACGCGATATCTTGGCGAACCTTGGGGTCTGAAAACAAACGTCGCGTTTCGTCCAGACGGTCAAAGGTTTCATCGGGGCGGAACCGCAGGTCGGGTGCGTATTTCAGCGTCAGTTCCGATGCCACGCGGTGACGAAGCTCGGCCTTGTTGCGGGCAAGTGCCTCAATCGCCTCTTCCACTTTGACCGATCCCATCAAGGGCATGACGTAAACCGTTGCTACCTTCAGATCGGGCGAGCAGGAAACCTCGCCCACCGTGATGGACATGCGGTTCAGGCCCGGGTCGTGAATTTCGGCCCGGTTCAAGACATCAGACAAGGTGCGGCGGATCAGTTCGCCCACGCGAAGCTGCCGCTGAGACGGGCCAGTGCCCGAGGAGAAGCGTTTGTTTGCCATGCGCGTTCCCATAATCTCTTTTCGCCCCCCCCGCAACGGCGGGCTTTTGTCCAGCGCAACAAGGCGCTAAACGGGGGGCAAGCAAGCGAAGGGACAGTCCATGTCAAATCTGCCGGGTATCGTCATCACTGGGGCTTCGGGACGTATGGGCCAGATGCTGGTGCGTCTGGTGACGGCCTCTGACAAGATGAAGCTGGTCGGCTGTGTTGAACGTTCTGGCGCCCCGGCGGTTGGCAAAGACATTGGCGAAGTCATCGGCATGGGCTCTCTTGGCGTGACCGTGACCGACGATCCGCTAGAGGCCTTTGCAAAGGCTCAGGCCGTGATCGACTTCACCACGCCTGCGGCTACCGTGGAATTTGCGGCGCTTGCCGCTCAGGCCCGCTGCGTCCATGTGATCGGCACCACCGGCATGGAAAAAGACCACATTGCCAAGCTGGAACCTGCGGCGCGCCACGCTGTCATCGTGCGGGCCGGGAACATGAGCCTTGGTGTCAACTTGCTGGTTCGGATGACCCAAAAGATCGCGGCTGCTTTGGACGAAGATTGGGATGTCGAAGTGGTCGAGGCCCATCACCGCATGAAGGTCGATGCGCCCTCGGGAACGGCGCTGATGCTGGGTCAGGCCGCCGCCGATGGGCGCGGCGTGGATCTGGATCAGGCCAGCGTGTCTGGCCGTGACGGAATCACAGGTGCGCGGGCCAAGGGCACCATCGGATTTTCCGCCATCCGTGGCGGCGACATCGTGGGCGAGCATGACGTGATTTTTGCCGCCGATGGTGAACGGGTGATCCTGCGTCATGTCGCAACTGATCGGGCCATCTTTGCCCGGGGCGCTCTTCGTGCCGCCCTTTGGGGACAGGGCCAAAAGCCCGGCCAATATGACATGATGGATGTGCTGGGCCTTTGATCCACTAAAAAGTGATCCGGCCTGCATGGTGATGCGTATCCTTTGGGTTTCGTGCCCAGAGGTGTGTCATGCGTCCTTTCCTGATCGCTCTCCTAGCCGCTCTTCTTCCCTTTTCCGCTTTGGCCAATGACTTTGAACCCATCAAGGACCGCGATGAATTTCTGTCGCTCGTCGGGGATAAGAACCTGCGGATCGGTCTGTATAACCTGACCTTGAAAGTCACGCCCGATGGCCAGATTTCTGGCAAGGCGATGGGGTGGGACATCACCGGCGCATGGGACTGGAAGGGCGGGTATTTCTGCCGGCAGATGGATTGGTCGGGGAAGGAAATCGACTACAACTGCCAACTGGTCGAAAAGCGCGGCGAGTCAGAGCTTCGCTTTACGTCGGATAAGGGCGCGGGCCAACGCGCGACCTTCCGTCTGCGCTAAGGTCCGCAGATCAAAAGTCGACCGCGATCCCTTTCTTTTCCCAATCGCCAAAACGCACAGGCTCTGGCCCGTCACGACCGCCAAGTTCAGGCGGTAAAGCCAGCTCTGCTGCTTTCTTTCGCCGCTCTTCAGCCTCCGCCAAGGCGCGCTGTGCGGCGGGGGGCAAGTCTTTCATCGGGGTGTCAGCGGGTGTGTCGGTCATGGCAGGTTCCCTCGGCTTGATCTTTGATATACGGGCAGGGGCAAAGGAAACAAGGCCGGGGCCGCTGAAATGACCAAGGACACATCCGCGCGGGTCACCGCAAGGGGGGCCGCGATCGCCCTTTTGAACGCGGTTTTGAGCGAAGGCCGGATGCTGGCCCAGCTTGCGGCGCCTGATGGCCTTTCCCCGGCGGACCGCGCGCGGGCCGAACGCCTTGCCACAGAAACCCTGCGCCAGCTTGACCGGATTGACCGCGTGCTGAAACCCTTGATGCGCAAGGCCCCGCCTTTGCCTGTCCTCAACACCCTGCGTCTGGCTGTGCTGGAACTGTCTCAGGGCACAGCAGCGCATGGCGTGGTGAACGAGGCGGTCAATGCCATCCGCCGCAATCGCAAGACGCAGCACATGGCGGGTCTGGTCAACGCCGTCTTGCGCGCCGTTCCTCAGCCACTTGACCTGTCGACGCTGCCGGCGCCCATGCTGCCCCGCTGGCTTCGCCAACCTCTGGTTCATACTTGGGGGCGCGAGGTCGTGACAGCGATCGAAGCAATCCACGCCCAGACCCCGCCCGTCGATCTGACGCCAAAGGCAAAGGCAACCGACCTGCCCGAGGGTGAACGCCTGCCGAACGGCTCGCTGCGTCTTGCCAATCCCGGCCAGATCTCGACCCTGCCGGGCTATGCCACAGGCGACTGGTGGGTGCAGGATGCCGCCGCCAGCCTTGCCGCGCGCCTGTTGGCCGTAAAGGCGGGGGATCAGGTGCTTGACCTCTGCGCAGCACCGGGGGGCAAGACCCTGCAACTGGCCGATGCCGGGGCCAAGGTTACGGCACTTGATATCTCTGACGCCCGCATGTCCCGCCTGCGGGAAAACCTTGCCCGCACCGGGCTTTCGGCAGAACTCGTCGTGGCCGATGCTTTGACATGGCAACCCGCCGAACGCTTTGACGCCATCCTGCTGGACGCGCCCTGTTCCGCCACAGGCACGCTGCGCCGTCATCCAGACCTTCCCCATATCAAAGACGGCAGCGAGATTTCCGACCTTGTCGCCCTGCAAGCCGCGCTGCTGGACCGTGCCCTTGGCTGGCTGAAACCCGGTGGGCGGTTGGTCTTTTGCACCTGCTCTTTGCTTCCAGCCGAAGGCGAGGAACAGCTTTCCGCCGCGCTTGAGCGCCATCCGACCCTAAGCGTCATCGCGCCAGAGATTTCAGGTGTCGATGCGGCTTGGATCTCCAAAGAAGGCGGTCTGCGCTTGCGCCCGGATTACTGGTCCGAAAAGGGCGGGATGGACGGCTTTTTCATGGCTTGCCTGAAGAAAGCCTAAGAGCGGCCGAAGATCCGGTAATAGGCCCAGTCGGGCAAGAATTGCGACAACCGGAAGACCCATGAAAACACCGTCGGGAAACTGGTCTTGAACCGGTTCGTTCCCATGTGTTCAAACATCGCCCGCGCGGCCTCGTCCGGTTCCATCAGGAAGGGCATCGAGAAATCGTTCTTCTCGGTCAGCCGGGTCCGGATGAAGCCCGGATTTGCCACCTGCACGGCAACTCCCGTTCCCCGTAAATCGCAATACATCGACTCGGCCAAAGCCATAACCCCCGCTTTCGATGCGGCATAGCCAATTGCCCCGGGCAATCCGCGAAAGCCGGACAGCGATCCCGTCAACACCACATGCCCATGCCCCCGGTGAACCATCTCGGGCAGCACTGCCCCGATCACACGCGCACAGCCAGTGAAATTGATGTCACACATGGCCTCGGCCCGCGTCGGCACCCAGTCTTGCGCCCGCATCGGCCAATAAACCCCGGCCAGATAGACAACGCCGTCAATCTCGCCGACGTCTTCTGCCGCCCTGCGGACCGAAGCGGTGTCCGACACATCGCAGACCACAGCACTGGCCTTGCCGGGAAGGCTGGCCACCGCCTCGGCCAGACGATCAGCAGAGCGTGCCGACAAGACCACCTCGACACCGGCGCGGCTCATCACCTGCGCCAAGGCCAATCCCAAGCCTTCTGACGCACCCACCAGCCAATAACGTTTTCCGGCCCAATCCCTCATGGTTCAACCCGCCGCATGGTCGCCACCAATTCGGCCACGGGAAGGCCGAACTTGCGAAACTGGCTGCGATTCATGATCGTGCCGTTTTCCATCAGATACATCCAGTCCGTGACTGACAGGACATGCCCCCCCGCCTTTTCATCCAGCTTGATCCTGTAAACCATCTGCACGGCGGGGCCTGACGCCACACCTTTGCCCTCGCCCACGACATCGGGCGCAGTCGCGATGATCCGGCCATCATTCCCGCAGCGCAGGGTCCAACATCTGTCAACGACTTCGCCGCTGTCATAGTGAAACCGTTCTTTCAGGCGGCCTGTATTGCCGTCCCATTCGCCAACCATATCGGCCACAAACCGGCTGCTGACGCGCCCTGTCGGACCATAGATCACACCCTCGCACAGGATGGGGCCATTCAGGTGATTGCGCAGGTCAAAAGCAGGGCCACGTTCTGCGAAGTCTTCTGGGGATTGACTCCGGAACCCGATGAACCGCGTCTTCATGGCCAAAAGCGCCAAGATCACCAGCATCCCCAAACCGATCTGGAAAATCGCTTCCATTACCGCTCCTCCACCTTGTCAAAGGTCATCACCAGACCCAAGGCCACGATCTTCAGCCCGCAAGGCAAAGCCGCATAAAGCAGTGTCAGAAGGGCCATTTGGTCAGGCCCGTTTGCGGCACCCGATGCAAAACCCTTGGCCTCCAGCAAGGGCAACAACACGGCCGCTGCAAGGGCCAAGGACAGTTTCGATGCAAAGGACCACATCCCGAAAGCCGAGGTTTCCCCACCCTGTGCCAAACGAGCCAATCGGCGGGAAAACATCGCAGGAAGCAGGGTAAAATCCGCGCCGACGGCAAAGCCAGTCACCGCGCAAATGACGGCAAATGGGACAAGATCGCCAGCTTCAAGGTTGGCTGTCCAGACAAAGGCAGCAATCGATAGGCTCATCGCCACGATCAGGGCAGATCGCGCACCGATACGGCCTGCCAAAGCGCTCCAGACTGGCGCAGCAACAGCTGCCGATAAGAAATAAAGCAGCAAAAGCGGCCCTTCCCAGCCTGCTGCATCCAGCCGGGAGTCGACGAAGAACAAGAACAAGGTCGAGGTCACGGCAACCGGACTTGCATTCACCACGGCCAACAAAAGAAGGCGGCGCAGAACCGGATCCTTCAGCCCGCTATATTGCGTGGATATGCTCTCAAAGACATAGGCCTTCGTAGAGTTTGCAGGTTTTTCCGTTTCCCATTCCGGAAGCATGACCGCCAAAGCAGAGACCGAGAAAACTGCAAAGCACAGGGCAAACAGCGCAAAAGGTTCCTCTGTCCATCGCGCCAAGACGACAGGCGCCATTGCTGCCAGCGAAACGCCAATCAAAGACCCGGTTTCCCGCCAGCCGGCCAATCGGAGATGACCACCTTCACCCAGACCTTTCGCCCGGCCAACGCCTTCTGCATAAAACACGATGGTCAGAAACGAAAAGCTGGTGAACAGGCCACCCAAAGTGCAGCTGAACCAAAGCAGAGGCGGCAACAGGGGCGGCACCGCGAACAGCCCGATCATGGATACGGCCATAACCGCAGCTGCGCCTGTCACCATCGCCTTTCGTTGGGCCTTAGTCTGCTCGGCCAACCATCCCAGCAGCGGATCCTGAACAACGTCTATCAGCCTCAGCAGCGCCAGAACCACCCCAAGCCCGGCAAGGCCAACGCCATATTCATCAACATAGAATTTGGGCGCGTGAATATAGATCGGGATGCCCGCCATAGCGATCATCGCGGCAAAGATCGACCAAGGCCAAAGCCTCTCGCTTCGCTGGGCGCTCTCCAGAAGCATCATCGCGAAACCTCCTCACCCGGAGGCACAGGGCGCGACCGGAAGTGCACCCCTTTCAGCCACAGCTTCAACGCTTGCCAGTGGATCAGCGCCAACACCCGACGTGATCCAAAGGGCCGACGCAGGCAGGTGCGCAGGATCGCGCCATTGGTCAACGGCACGCGCTGCCCCACCAGATTGGTAAAGACCCCGCCTTCGGCCGATGTGTAGTCAATCCAGATACCAACCCGATCAGCCCGAATGTCAAACCGGAACAGGTATTCGCCAGTCAGGGGCTGAAAGGGCGAGACATGAAAAATCTTGCGCGCCGGCAGCGTGTCTTCCCGCGTAATCGGGGCTTGGTCCTCGTGATGCACAAGATAGGAATGGCGGTCGCCATAGGTATTCGTAACCTCGGCAATCGCCGCCCGCAAATGGCCAAGCTGATCATAGCACAGCCAGAAACTGACCGGGTTGAACACATGCCCCAAAACGCGCGGTTGCGCGATCAGCACAATCCGCTGTGGGGGGACAAGCCCGTGGCGATCCAACACCTCACGAACCCAATCCACCCCGCGCCCCTCTCCGGGTGCGCCGCCATGATCTTTGTCATGCACAGCTGTCAGATTGGCGCGGTTGCGCGAAAACAGGGCAGGGCCCTCAGCCTTCTCCGGCTCCAGCGCCACAAAGTCGACGCGATAACGAAACGCATTCTGCACCGGGCCCTTGCGCCCGTGAAAGGTTTCGCCCCGGATCAACTCGACCTGTGTCACGCCGCCACCTGCCGTGCATGACGGTTTTGCATGGCCTCGACCACATCGACGGCACTGGCAAACCCATCTTCGTGGAAACCGTTTTTCATCCATGCCCCGCAGAACCAGGTATTCTGCGTCCCGTTCATCCGCCGCACCTCGGCCTGAGCGGCCAAGGCCGCCTGATCATAGACCGGGTGGCGGAAGGTCACGCTGTCATAGATCATCTCTTCGCGGATCTGCCGATTGCTGTTCAGCGTCACGAAATGCGGGTCGTCCTGCGGAATGGGTTGCAGATTGTTCATCCAATAGGTCAGGTCAATCCGCTCTCCCGGCCCGCCTTTCGGTTCCACATAGGCCCAGCTTGACCAGATCTTCCGGCTGCGCGGCATCAGTGAGGTGTCGCAATGCAAGATCGCCTCGTTCGGTTGGTATTGCACAGCAGAAAGCACCTTCCTCTCTGCCTCGGTCGCATCGCTCAAAAGCCGCAAGGAGTCATCGGAATGCGTGGCAAAAACCACATCGTCAAACAGCTCCGGCTCGCCCCCCACACCACGAACAAGCACGCCTTCCCCAATGCGCGAAACGGACGCAACCTTTGCCCCCAGTCGAAGATCCGCGCCCTGCCGCCGAAGTTCTGCACTCAGCCGGGTGACATATTCAACGGATCCACCTTTCACAGTATACCACTGGTGCTGGCCGCTGGCCGACAGCAGCGCATGATTTTCAAAAAACCGCACCATTGCATCCGCCGGGAAATCCAGAATACCCTTTGTCGGGGTCGACCAGATCGCCCCGGAAAACGGCGTGATGTAATAGTCGCGAAAATACGCTCCGGTGCCCAAGGCTTTCAGCAAATCGCCAATCACCATGCCCGGCTTTGCCACCTCGGCCGCGTATTTGTTGAACCGCACAATATCGCGCAACATGGCTAGGAATTTCGGGTTCAACGCATTTCGACGTTGGGCAAAAAGAGTGTCCAAAGACGCAAGCCCATATTCGATCCGCCCGCCATCAATGCTGGCGCAAAAGCTCATATTGCTTTCGGTCACCGGGACATCCAGCTTTTCAAACAGCTTGACCAAATGCGGATAGTTGACCCGGTTAAAGACGATAAACCCCGTATCCACCGGCTGATCGCCCCGCTTTCCGGCCATGACCGTTCTGGCATGTCCGCCCAACCTCTGCTCAGCCTCGAACAGCACAACAGCATGGCTTTCGGCCAACATATGTGCTGCCGCCATCCCCGAAATGCCACCGCCAATCACAGCGATACGGCGGGGGGCAAGCGAGGGGGCTTCAAACGGCATGGTGCATCCTTTCGACGACAGTTCTGATGGTTACGCAACGGCGCTCTGTTTGGATCACTCCTTCCGCCTGTCCACAGGACAAACCACGATCGAGGGAAATTTTCCGTCGGTGGGTGATCCACTTTCGGTCAGCCCCCGTAAACACGTCATGATGTTCGAAACCATGCGCGCAGAAAATGTGGATGCAGTTGCGGATACAAGGCACTATGCTTTGATCCAACAGACGACTGTCCGCCCAAAGGGAATGCGCCGCTCGGTGACGAACGAAGACGAAAATTGGACGGCGCTTGTGTTTCGGGTGCGCGACCATCAGGATAAGGCCGCTTTTGCGGCCCTGTTTCGGCATTTCGCGCCACGCGTGAAAGGCTTTCTGATGAAGTCGGGCGCATCCGAGCAACTGGCCGAGGAATGCGCGCAAGATGTCATGGCAACGCTTTGGCAGAAGGCGGGCATGTTCGATCCGACACGGGCTTCCGTGGCGACTTGGGTCTTTACCATCGCCCGAAACCGCAGGATCGACGCCTTGCGCAAGGCGCGCCGACCAGAACCCGAAGACCTAAGCTGGGGTCCGGACCATGAACCGGATCAGGCCGAAGTGTTCGAGGTGCAGCAAGATTCAGAACGATTGGGCAGCGCGCTTGCCCAATTGCCACCGAAACAACGTGAGTTGATTGAACGCGCCTATTACGGCGACCTGTCTCATAGCGAAATCGCGGCGGAAACGGGCCTGCCCCTGGGCACAATCAAATCGCGCATCAGACTGGCGCTCGACAAGTTGCGTCAGACATTAGACGTGAAGGCACAAAAAGAATGACGATCCGGCACCATCTTTCTGACCAGTTGTTGATGGCCTATTCGGCAGGGGATCTGTCCGAGGCCTTCTCGTTGGTCGTTTCCACACATCTTTCGATGTGCGATGACTGCCGCGCCCGATCCGAGGCTTTTGACGCCGTCGGCGGGGCCGTCATCAATCAGGGTTTTTGCGCCATGTCGTCGGGCAGCCTTGACGCTTGCTTGTCTCGAATCGACGGTCTTGCCCAGTCGGGTCCGGCCCCACGGCGCAAAGCGGACCCGGTTCTGCCTGCCCCCTTGGTGGATTACATCGGCGGTGGTCTGTCCGAAGTCAAATGGCGTCCTCTGGGGTTTGGCGCAAAGCAGGCGATCCTGCATCTGAACGACAGTTCCGCGTCGGTGCGCCTGCTGTCAATCCCGGGCGGTGCGGCCATGCCGGAACACAGCCATCGCGGTGTAGAACTGACCTTGGTGCTGCAAGGGGCTTTCCGGGACGAGACAGATCGTTTCGGTCGCGGTGATGTCGAAGTTGCCGATGACAGTCTCGAACATACGCCCGTGGCCGAAGAGGGCGAGAGCTGCATTTGCCTTGCCGCCACCGAAGGCAAGCTGCGCTTTAACAGCCTGATCCCGCGGCTCGCGCAGCCCTTCTTCCGTATCTAAAAGGCGTTTTTCCCGTGTCGGCGTTGTGCCCACGGGAAAACCACGGTTGTAACACGGAATAACCACGCAAAGCCCACGCCCAATCTGGGTAGTGTGCCCCCGGGATCGAAGTCGAGGCCAACAACGCCGCAAAGGCTAGGGATAGCGGAGAAGCCCTGTCTATCCGTGTCCCAGCTTTCGCTTAACGCCGCGGCGGCTTCCTTTTCCACGTATCCAGCCAAGCGCCAAATCGGCCAAACACCCCTCGGGCCTGTTCGCGCGCGGCATCTGCCTTGGCATCAATTTCCTCCCAAGTTTCAGACACTTCGTCCAAGGCCGGGTCGATCGTGCGTTCGCGGAATTGCAGCCACATCCGCCGGATCATCAGCAAGATCAGCGCCACTATGGTCAAGAGGATGATATTGACCCAAGGTATGATCCGCACATCCGGACCTTCGACTTGGCGCACCCCCACGGCATTCGGGAAGATGGTGAAGAACTCATTGCGCCAGCCGTAATGGGTGATTGCGACCCATTTCGGCGCCTCTGTGGTCGAAGTCAGCTCTTGTGCTTCGGTTTGCAGGTTCGAACTGTCCAGCTTGAAATAAGGCGGCCAACCCCATCCGGTGTCTTCGTTACGGTAGACCATGACTTTGCCATTGGTCAGCACTGTGTTGATAAACCGGACATCCCTGTTTCCGGTCGCAGCCGTGCCTGCATCCGGGCTGGCCCAGAAGATCGAGTTCTCGCCAAAGTCGATGCGACGGTTTTCAGTGCCGACAATCCGCACGATGTCATGCTGCGGCAAGGTATAGTGCAGGAAGCCAAAGATCAGCGTGGCGATGATCAGCCACAGGGTCCATTTCACATAACGCATTGCCGCCTCACTGGAAATTCAAGATGTAAACCAGCGCGAAGAAGGCGATGGTCGGTATTATGTAAATCAGCCAGAGCAGGCGTTTCTTCAACCCCTTCTCGTACTTGACCATCCCGTTTTCAATATACGCGCTCCGCTCACCCTCGATGCCCCCCGCATCAAAGCGCTTTTCAAGCTCTTCGCGGTGCAACGATCGCCAATAGATGCCGACCAGAAAATAGATGACCGTCAGGCCTATCAGCGCCATGGCCCAAAGCCGTATCCAGCCAAAGATCATCCACGCCCCCTTTCTACGGCCCCCCATGGCCCCACAACCCTTCCAAGGTCGCGGGCGGGTTTCGGGTCGGGGCGATGGCGCTCACTCATTCCCGGCTCTGGACCAAACAGCGCATCCCGCGCGCCTTGCTTGTCGACAACATACTCACGCTCGAGGAAATCCGCCACATATTGCCGCTTGCGATCCGACCACTGCGCGTAGCTGGCGTAGAACAGTTCCTTATGTGTGATATACATCTGACGCACATCCATCGGCGCAAGTTCAGACAGCAGCATGTTCACCAGATCGCGGTCCTTATGTGCCCGTGCTCGCAGCGTGTAAAAGTAAGCAGGATGCTCACTGTCAATGCGCGGCCAGGGGCCACCGGCCTCGATCCACCGCAAAAGCGCCGCAAGGCCCTGAAACTCCAAGGGAAGGCTCTCGCCCAGTCGATAGGCGATTTTGCGCAACTCCGTACGGCGCGCATCCCCTACTTCAAGGTTCAACCGGTCAGCCGCATCCACCAGAATGAAGTCCATCTTCTGGCGGATCACCGCCGCCGCATCCATCCCGCGCGCCTGCACGATCGGTTCGACCAAATTGTTACGTTCCAGCCAATCGGCAATCTGGTTGCGGTTAGACAGGTCAAAAACCGGCGAAATAGGCAATTGCCCAAGGCTTTGCCGCGGCAAGACCGAGATCACGGCAGGAAAGCCGACATCGCGAAACACATAGACCCCTCCAAAATGGCTGGTCCAATAGTTCGGCTGCTCAAAGCCCATTTCTGGCAGGGTGATCGGCACCCGCGTGACGTCACCGGTTTTCTTGGCCAGCCCAATCATATCCGCTATCAGAACATCATCACGCCACCCGTCCGGGTCGGTTCGGAACTTGTCGATAAGCTTCGCCAGCTTGCCCGCATCCGCTACATGCCCGCCGATGGTATCCGCCACGACGGTGATGCGCCGAATGTCCATCAGCTTGGCGGGTGAGGAGATGTCATAAACCGAATCCTGCAATTCCCCTGCCACCGCATCTCGCGCAGTCAGGGCAAAAAGCTGGCTTTCGTTGGCATCAATAAACTGCCGGATGATCCCGCGGCTGGTCGAGAATTTGGCATTGAGCAATGGCGCGTGTTTCTGTGCCGTGGTCAGCAGAATGAACTGTCGGTTCGCGCCATTGGGGTTGAGGTAAATGTCGTCGCCCAATTCCGCCCCGATCTCGGGCGAGTAACCCGAGATATCAATGTGGAAATCCTCCAGACGCGTTTCCCGCCCGCAAAGATGCTTCATCGCCCGCTTGTATCGTTCAACAAGAGCGGGGGAGGACACCTCGATGAGGTTGCCGAACATCAGGCCCTTTTCGATGAGGCGTTTCACGCGCTCGCACTCCCATTTTCTGTCGAAAAATATCCCGGGGGAGCGCCGAAGGCGCGGGGGCAGAGCCCCCAAGTCTGGGTCAGCATCATCAGCCTTTCCCCTCCAGATAACGCCGCTTTGCCTCTTCGGTGCGGCCGAAGTCTCGCACCATGTTGGTGATGGCAACTTCATCCGACTTGTCGGCATAGCGGAATTCGCTGTCGGCGTAGCGGTTGATCTCTTGGATCACCATGTCAACGGTGATCGGCGTCGTCAGGCTGCGGATCATCACCAGCTTGTCGTCATAGGGTTTGAAGAGGAAGAGGTCGGGGTTTTCCATCCATTCATCGGGCAGTTCGAAATCCATCGCCCGCACCTTGACCGCATCGGTGATATTCTTGATCGCACGGCCGGTGAAACGTTCATCCGCTTCTTGGATCGCCTTCAAATAGCGGCCGATTTTCGCAATCGTATCCAGCGGCCCGATCTCGGCGGCAACCTTTTCCCAGACCTTGATCAGCCCGTCTTCATGGGGCCGCGAATGGCCCTCGAAACTGGCCGCGACGGCCTTTTTGATCTCTTGGGCCGCAAATAACTCATGATCGCCCAAGGGGATCTGGTGGTTCTTGCCCAAGAGCAGCGAGAGGATGTCGATATAATCCTCGCGCGTTTGCGGGCCATCGACGAGGAATCGTGCGCCGGCCCTTTGGCGCAGGGCGTCGTCAACATTCTCGGGGTAGTTGCTGAACATCCCAAAGGTGCAATTGCCGCGCACCACAGTGCCCGCCCCGGCGAATGCCCCCATGAAGACCGCTGTAACCTCTTGCTGGCCGGCGCTCGACTGCCGGTCGCCGCGCTTGCCCGCCACTTGGTCAATATCGTCAATGGTGCCAAAGCCGATCACGCCGGGGTCGATGATCGTGTCGATAAACGCCTTGGCGTTCTGGCCCGACTTGCCCTGATAACTGTCGATCTGGTCGATTGAGAAGTTCTGATAGCGGAATGGGTAGCCTGCCACCTTGCAATACTCATTGAGCAGCCCCGCCATCATCTGGATCAGGGTGGTCTTGCCTGTTCCCGGCTTGCCGTCGCCCATGAAGGTAAAGATGAACCCGCCCAGTTCGGCAAAGGGGTTCAGCTTGCGGTCAAAATCATAGGCCATCAACATCTTGGCCAGTTTCATCGACTGATATTTGGCGATGTGGTTGCCCACCACCTCATGCGGTTTCTTGAACTGCATGGTGATCTGCCCGCCCTTTGCGGCGCGGGCGGGTTTGAAGCCGGACAGGCTTAGCCCATCAGCCTCGACCTTCCAGGAATTGTTGATAAACCCATCAAGCCTTGGAGCATTTGCCGCGCGCAACGCCACCTTTTCCATCAGCGCTTCGCAAAAGGCGGCAACCGTGGTAGCAAGGCGCGGTTCTTCCGTCACGTGCAGGCCAATGTCCTGATCCAACTCCCACAAAGCGCCTTGCAAGGCCAAGGGGGCATTGTCGGTCAGCACTTCGTCGACCGTGCCGACCTCAACCGTCAGTGCGCCCAGATGAGGCGCCAGAAGGAATGCCGTGGCGTTGGCAAAGCTAAAAAGCGAGACTAAGGCTTCAGCGGCCAAAAGTTCGGTGAATTCGGCGCGACGAAGGTCTGGAAGCCGACCTTCCAGATTGGCTTTCTTCAACTCTCCCAAGGCGGATTGCTGGGCAAAAGCCTCTCCCATCGCCAAGGCGATGGCGACTCCCCTCCGCAAGGCATGAAGGACCGCGGATTGCTGCGGGGAAAGGAGTCCGTCTGCCAACGCTTCAACCCGTTCAACCACCCTTACTCCTCCGGGCCGGGTGGTCGGTCGGGTCACAAGGCCGGGTGTCGTGGATCGGAACCGGGGGCGCGTGCCAATGCCGGGGCTGCGCTCCGGGGCGGCGGGTTCGACTGATTTCGCAAGGCGCGGCGCATGATCAAAACCGGTCAAAAGGTTCAGCGCGGTGTCATACTGGGCCCGTATCGCTTCTTCCTTCAGCTCCATCGTATCACGCGTGGACATAATCGTTTTCCTTTGAAATCAACGGGTCGAAATGATGCGCCCACCCGCGCCAACGATGAATTTGCGCACATCGCGAAAACCCGGAGGTTTCAAATCCATAAGGACTTGGAATGGACGTTCCGGCAAGATCACCATGCGCTCCATCCGGGTTGCACCGTGGTCAACACCCTGCCCCAAGAATGGATCAAGCTTGAAAATCTGGCGTTCGACGGTCGAGAACCAACCGTCCTTGACCTGCTCGGTGCGATCAGAAATCAGATCCTCGACAGTCCAGACCAATGCCCAGTCCTCGCCTTGCGGGGCCTTTGCCGTGGTCAGAACATCAGAGATCGGACCTGATTGCAGGGTATAGGCGCTGGAATACATCGGCCCAAGGTGAATGCGCCGCAGACGTTTGGGGTGCAGATCGGCAAAGTCGGTGTCAAACCCGGTCGCGATGGTCAACAGTTTCAGCCCGCCCATGGATTGAGCCATCAAATGCTGCTGCGCCATCGGCCAACGTCGATCGTCGCTGGGCAAAGCCTTACGCCCTGAATCCTCGACATCCATCAGATACACAACTGGCTGGTTCAACTGCGTGTCGAATACCGCCCAATGGATTAGAAACTTTCGTCGTTCACCGATATTCTCAATCCACTGCGCCTCGGGATCATTGCGTGACAGGAACATTCCCCCTTGCGCCAAGGCTTCGTAATAAAGCCGCTGCGACAGGGCAAATTGAAGCGCCGTCGGGATGGAAAGATCGCCAACGATCTGACGCACCATCCTGTCCTTCAACTCCTCCACGCTGGCAATGCCCGCAAGATGTTTGTGAACATTGGCGGCATCCACCGCCATCAACATCAATTCTTGCGCAACGGGAAAGCCGCTTTCATGCCAGTCGAAGGTCAACCGTGGCGCACCATCTGCGCGCCCCGTCATTAGGTACTTATGCGAAAGCGCCTGAAAGGTCTTTGCTAGGGCTGCCAGATAGCGCCCCAGCACACGCGTTTCAGTGCGGCTGAGGGTGCCTTCATTTTCCAGTTCCGCCGCAACCCGGCCAAGATGCCCCGAGATGCGGTCAAACTTCGCGAAATAGCGACGCACGACCTGAGTATCGCTCAACTCGGCATGGTCTTTCGTCAGCTTTTCCTTGACGTCGTTGTTCACGAATTCCCCGCAGGCTTATTCGCCATAGGCATTCTTGTCATGCTTTTCGACAATCGCAGCAAAGCGGCGATTGAACCGTTCATCGGCCTTTGCCTTTTGTTCCAGTATCTTGCGCGCAAAGACCATATGAGCTTCATGGGCTTCCAGCATGTCGGCCATCTTGTCATTGGTGGCGGCGCCGATGGCGGCCATTGCGGCTTGGGCTTCCTGATCGGTCTTGACCCCGATTTCGTTGATCCGGTGGGCCACGTCCTGCTGCTGTGCGGTCTTCAAGCTGGAGGTCAGGGCATCATACAAGACAACACGCTGCTTGGTGTCTGTTTGCAGCTTGTTGATTAGCACCAATTGGGTGGCCGCCTGGTTTTGAAGGCTGTCCATCCAGGTCTTACCCTTTTCGATATACCGCTCCAGCGTCTGGCTTTTCGCCAGCTTCACCTGCTCGTCCTGCACAAGCGCATTATAGCGCGTGTTCAGGGCTGCAAGTTCCGTCTCCAACTTGGTCCGCGCCGCTGCATCCTGTTCGACACTGATCTTGTTTTCCAACTCAATGATCTTTGGGTCCATCCCGGCGATCTCCGCCCGAACGGCCTCCAGCGCGCCAACGGTGTCTTCGCGTTCAGTCAGGGTGTCCGACAAGTTGGCTTCAACGCTGGACTTCTGACCATTCAACATGTCGAGTTGGCCTTGAAGCAGTTTGACGATCACGTCGGACTTGCTGATCAGGTCTTGAAGTTTGTCGTCAATGCTGGCCGACCGCAGGCGTTCTTGGCGCATGCTTTCGGACTTTGCATTGCTGAAAATGCCGATGAAGCTTTCCATACCGGTTTTCGACCGCATTTCGTCGAAGTCCTTGGAAAAGCCCGCCGTCACATCATCCAACCCCATGATCAGTTCGGCGATGTTGGCGTTCATCAGATCGGTGTGCTTGTGCACGTCTTCCAACGTCGCATTCTCAATGTCGATCGCGGCCTCTCCGGCAGCCAGTTTGGCGCGCGCGGTCTCGATCCGGCTGGTCACGGCCGAAATCTTGGCCTGTGCCTCTGCCACTTGTTTCTGGCTCTCGGAAATCTGCGCTTCAAAATCGGCCATATTGCCCTCCACTGGACCACGCCTATGTTTGTTACTTAGGAATGTAAAAACAAATTACATCCCCGACATCGGGGAAATCGGATTGCCGAAACAACAGACCCACGCCACGATACCCACATGTCAGACCATGCCATTCTTGCCGCAGTCGATGCCCGTCGCCAAGACCTTATCGGTCTGACGCAAGACTTGATACGAATCCCGACTTTGAACCCGCCGGGGCGCAAATACCGGGAGATTTGCGATTACCTCGCCGCCCGACTGATCGCTCACGGCTTTCAGGTAGAGTTCATTCGCGCGCGCGGTGCCCCGGGGGACAGCGATCTCCATCCCCGGTGGAATCTGGTTGCGCGAGTTGAAAGGGGTTCGGGTGACTGCGTTCACTTCAACAGCCATCATGACGTGGTGGAGGTTGGGCATGGCTGGACCCGTGACCCCTTTGGCGGAGAACTGGATGGGGACAGGATCTATGGCCGCGGTGCTTGCGACATGAAGGGTGGCTTGGCGGCAAGCATCATTGCCGCCGAGGCCTTTTTGAACGCGAAACCCGACTGGCAAGGAGCAATTGAAATTTCAGCCACGGCTGATGAGGAAACGGGTGGCTACGGTGGCGTCGCCTATTTGGCGGAACGTGGATATTTCTCACCCGACAGGGTGCAGCATGTCATCATCCCGGAGCCGCTGCACAAAGACCGTATTTGCCTTGGCCATCGAGGCGTCTGGTGGGCCGAGATCGAAACCCATGGCCGCATTGCCCATGGCTCGATGCCCTTTCTGGGGGACAGTGCGATCCGGCATATGGGGGCCGTGCTTTCCGAAATCGAGGAACGCCTTTATCCCTTGCTTGCAACCAAGCACACTGCGATGCCCGTGGTCCCCGAAGGTGCACGCCAGTCGACACTGAATATTAATTCAATCCATGGTGGCGAAGCTGAGCCCGAGGCGGGATATACCGGATTGCCAGCCCCCTGTGTGGCAGATCGCTGCCGGATCATCATCGACCGGCGTTTTCTGATCGAAGAAAAGCTGACCGAAGTGAAGGCCGAGATGGTTTCAGTTTTAGAGCGGGTAAAGTCGCAGCGTCCGAGCTTTCATTATGAGATCCGCGATCTTTTCGAAGTGCAGCCCGTTATGGCTGACAGGGACGCGCCCGTTGTCCGGTCCACGGCGGCCGCGATTGAACGTGTCTTGGCGCGCTCTGCGGATTATGTCGTTTCGCCCGGAACTTACGATCAGAAGCACATCGACCGCATCGGGCGGCTGCAAAACTGCATCGCTTACGGTCCAGGCCTGCTTCATCTGGCCCACCAACCGGACGAATGGGTTGGCGTTCAGGACATGCTGGACAGCGCCAAGGTGATGGCCTTGGTTTTGGACGATCTTCTGTAGAAAGGGGGCGCTGCCCCCATGCAGCAGGTTTCTTTGAAACCTGCTGACCCCCGGGATAATTTCGGGCAGAAGAAAGATCAGAAGGCAAAGGCAATCTTGCGGCCCTCGTGAAAGGCGTAGGGGGCCTGTCTTGGGGCCACGCAATCGCCGATGCGATAGGTGGTCTTCCCCGCAAAGCTGTCCGGCCAAGGATCGAAGGCCACATTTGTGGTGGCCATGACAAGTCCAGATGCGGGCAGCGTCGTTTCTTCGCCGGTCAGAAAGCTGCGGATGCTGACACCATTTCCGTGCCAGCGGGTCAGGCAATGCTCGGTCAGCATTTTTGTGCCAAGCTTTGCAAGCCGTTGGCGCGCGGGCCCATCGGCGGAGGTGCGGGCAATTTCCTTGCCGATAAAGGGGTCGGGAGTGATCAGGGTGACCTTGTGGCCGCGTTCCGCCAGTGCCCAAGCCGTACCCACGCCGCGCCAATTGCCGCCTTCGTCATAGACGACGACGTGGTCGCCCAGTCTTGCTTCGCGGCGCATCGCGGCTTCGGCTGACCACACCCCGCCAAGCTGATGCCCGGGAAGCGGGCCAAGGTCGGGCGCCCAGCGTTGCAGCGCCGTATCGTCCGGGAGGGACCCTGTCGCGAGGATGATGATTTCGGCCGGGTGTGCGGCGATTTCGTCCTCATCTAGGAAGGTGTTCAGGCGGAGCGTGACACCAAGGCGGGCGAACTGTCGTTCGTACCAGTCCAGCAGATCAAGGATTTGCGCCCGTCTGGGCTGTTCCCCCGCTAGCCGAAATTGCCCCCCGGTCTTTGGCAGTGCTTCAACGATTTCAACGTGATGACCGCGTTCCGCTGCAGCGCGTGCGGCTTCAAGGCCGGCAGGGCCGGCCCCGACAACGAGAACCGATTTTGGATTTTCCGTCGGCGTAAAGCGGTCGCCGCCCCATTCCCATTCGCGACCGGCGGAAGGGTTGATCAGGCAGGAGATCCAGTAGTCGCGTGAGCGTCGCCCCCAACACATCTGATTGCAGGAAATGCAGCCGCGGACATCTTCGGCGCGGCCTTCGCTGGTTTTGCGGGCCAGATGCGGGTCTGCGATCTGGCCGCGGACGATCGAGACAAGGTCGGCCTGTCCGCTGGCGATGACGGCCTCGCCGTTTTCGGGGGTGCGGACATGCGCCTCGGACGTGATAACGGCATGTTTCACAACGCCTTTCAGGATCTCTGTCATTGGCGTTGTCAGCTTTTCGCCGAAAATGAAAGTCGGCATCAGGCGTTCGAAATCGAGATACCCGCCGTGACCGCAAGTGACGTAATCGACATGTCCAGTGGCATCGTGCAGGGCCACGATCTCGGCCAGATTTTCTTTTGAAAGCAGAACGTTGTGACTGTCTGAGGTGCTGACGGCAAGGCCGATCACGAAATCCTCGCCGCAGGCTTTGCGGATGCCTTCGATGATGCGTCTGGAAAAACGGGTGCGGTTTTCAAGGCTTCCACCCCAGTCGTCGTCACGGGTGTTGGACCATGGGGTCCAGAACTGATCAAGCAGGGAATGGTAGGCGGCCCAGACTTCAACCCCTTGAAATCCTGACTTTTTGCAGCGGATTGCGGCGTTGATATGGGCCTCGATCAGCTCTTCGATTTCGGCCACTGTCATCTTATGAGAGCCGTCGCTGTCGTGGTAGCTGGAATGGCCGGAGGGGGACCAGTGGGGGGCGAAGCTGAGGTCGCTGTCGCCATGGGCGCCGATATGGTAAAGCTGTTGGCAGATAACGGCTCCGGCGGCCTTTACCTCATCCGTAATCTTTTGAAATGGCTTGATAATTTCGTCAGACGAATGCAGCAGGTTGCCGCGTGTCAGAACCCCGGTCCGATGCACCGGAACCGGTTCGCAGACAACCATCGCAGCCCCGCCAAGTGCCCGTTCCAAAAGGTATTTTCCCATTCGTGGGCCGGGAATTCCCTGATCTGACATGTTGTTTGTATGGGCGCCAAAGACGATGCGGTTGCGCAGGGTGTGGCCGCGCAGTTGCAGGGGGGAAAGCAGGTGCGGGTGCCGAGTCATGACGTCCTCCAATCAGGTCAGCCTAGCGGTGAGAGCTTTCCGGGCGTGAGGCCCGAATGCGACCGGAAACGACAAAAATCCGCCAGAAACGTCGGTGCACCTTGCGTACACCCCCTGTACACCCCCCGTGCAGACAAAAGGCAGAGCCTTTGCCGGCTTGTCACGAGCGGATGCAACGCGTAGCTTTGCCCAAGGGTCAGCAGTTCACCCAGGCGTCACCGGGCCATTCAGCCAGCTAAACCTGCTCATCCTTCGGACCCATTTCCTGCATGGGGCCCTGTTGCAAGCCGGTGACCACGACGCTTTGGCCTGACCATGAGGATATGATGACACGGGATTTGATTTCCCTTTCGGTGAGTGACCTTTCCACCTTTGCCAAGACCCTGCTTCTGGAACTGGAGCAGCAGGCAAAGCCGCCGGGGCATGTGGCCCTGATGAACATGTTGGCCCGTGCGGCGGGCTTTCGCAATTTGCAGCACCTGCGCGCTGGGCAAACCCGCGAGAAGGTGGAGCAAGTGGCGCCGGTGGCAGATGCGGCCCTTGTTGAGGTGATGTTGCGCTGTTTCGACAAAGAGGGTCGGTTGATCCGCTGGCCTGCGAAAACCCATTTGCAGCATTTGGCGGTACGGGTGCTGTGGGCGCGGATTCCGGCGCGGGCCGTGATGGACGAGCGCGCCTTTAGCGCGGCCTTGAACCAATGGCACACGTTCGGCGACGCCCCCATTTTACGGCGGACGATGGTGGAATTGGGGCTGATCACGCGGAGCGCGGATTGCCGCGATTACTGCCGGGTCGAAGCGCCGCCAATACCGGAAGCGCGCGCGGTCATTTCGATCTTGGCGCAACGCTTGCCGGCCGTCGCCTGAAAAATTTGCTCCGCGACCAGACAACGCAGTCGGAATCCCGAAATGAATACGTATATAACTTTGCGAATGTGATTTTGGAGGACGCGCTATGAAAGCGGTTAAGGTCTTGGTGGGCGTGGGGGCTTTGGCTCTCGCAGGGTATGCGGGCACGCAATATGCCGGGGCGCAGATGATGGGGATGAACCACGACCAGATGCATCAGATGATGCATGGGCCGGGGGGCATGGGCCATGATGAGGCCACGATGCCGGGACTGCGGGGCGAGAATGCCACGCCCGAGGAAAGCGCCGAACTGGCGGTGATGTTTGCGGGCTTTCAAACCATGACGCGCACGGTCGAGAACCTGCCAAACGGTATTCGCACGGTCACCAAATCGTCGGACCCGCAGGTGATGGAGGCCTTGGTCAGCCATGTCAGCGGAATGATCGGACGCGTCGACGCCAAGGATGACCCGAAGATCTTTATCCAAAGTCCGACCTTGGACATCTTCTTTGAGCGGTCAGAGAAGTTGGAGACAACGATTGATGTGACTGAAGAAGGGATTGTCGTTGTGCAGACCAGTGATGACCCTGAACTGGTTGCCGCCTTGCACACCCATGCGGCTGAAGTGTCCGACATGGCCGAGCGGGGAATGCAGGCGGTGCATGAGGCGATGATGAAGCGGATGGGCGGCTAAGCTGCCCCTAGCGGCCCCGTGTAAAGGCGGGGCCGCCGCGTTTCAGACGCACCGCCAGCGAGACGGCGGCATAGGTCGCAAAGCCGACCGGGTCTTGCAGAAGCATCCCGACAAGGCGCGTTTTGGACAGGGGCGGTTTGCCTTCGCGTTCCAGAAGGCCGGGGTAAAGGCGCTCCAATTCTTTCACGCCCGCGTCCTGGCGTCGGCGGACGCGGGTGAGCGCGGCAAAGCCTTCGATCATTGGCCAGAGATAGGTGTCGTTTACCTGAACGCGTTCGTCGGGTTGAAACTGAAGCCGTACGAAGGTGTCGTCGGAAATGATCGCCGGAAATTCTTGCCACCGGGCGCGACCGGCAGCGTTGACGGCAAAGAGGCCGTAGCCGGGGGCCGTTGTCTGGTTGAACGGCAAGCCTTTCCAGAACCGAGCATAGGCGCGGGTCACGGCGCTGCGGGCAGGCGGGATTTTGGGTGTGCCGCTGGCGTAACGGGGCGCGTCTGTCGACAGCGCGGAGACGAGCGCGGCAAGCAAGCCCCGGCTGACGATGACATCGGCGTCGAGATAGGCGCGGACGGGGTATTTCGCCAAAGCGTCGCCTTGGTTCAGGGCAAAGGGTTTCGAGCCGGTGGCAAAGTCCAGAACCGTGCAGTCCCAGCTTTCGGGCGCTTCTTCGGCAAAGACCTGACGGGCCAAGTCGGCGGTCTTATCCTTGCAGCCATTGGCGACCACGATGACCTGCGCCTGTGGAAGGGACGAGGCGCAGAGGGCCGAGAGGCAAGGGCCGATCCAAAGCTCTTCGTTTGAGGCAGGGATGATGACGGTCAGCATGAGAGGCAACCCTTGGCAAGCACCTGCCAGCGGGGGTTTTCGTCGCCGAGATGGCGGAGCGCTCCCCATGATCCCCATTGTGACGGGGATGCGACATCGACGAAGGCGTTGAAGGGTTCCGGGGTGAGGCCGGACCAGCCGTTCAGAAGCCTTTCGTAAAGTGCGGCCATTTCGGGGGTGTAGTTCAGATGGGTGAAGAAGGCGGTCAGGCGGGCGTCTTCCACCGCGGGTCCATAGCCCACGACATGGGTGCCACCTTCATACATCATCAGGCGCAGGTCGTGATCCGAGGCGACCTTTGCGTGATAGGGCAGGATGTCGGTCAACAGGCGGTCCAGCGTGTCAGCGGCTTCGCCGGTCAGAGTGCCGGTTTCGATTTCGGCAATCGCTTGGGCCACGGCGGCGTCAAAGCGGTGGCGGCTTATATAATCGACCTCTGCCGCGCCGGTCAGGGCCTGCGCCTTGGCTTGGTCCTTTGCGGCGGTCTCGGAAGCATCAAGCCATGTGTTGAGGGCCGATGCTTTTTCGGGCGATCCGAGCAGGCCCGAGAAATAGCCGGTGACGGCATAGGCGTCGAAATGGGTTGAGGGGGCGAGGGAGCCTGTGGCGATGATTTCGGGGGCGGAGAGGATTTGTTCTTCGAGCCCAAGCCAGCCGGTTTGGGTGGCGAGGATGCGGGTCAGCCTGTCTTGGGCTGCGTCGCCGTAAACCTCGGCCCAGATATCGGCCACTTGGGCGGCGCGAAGGGCGTAGTACTGGACCCACCGCGATTCCCCGCCCCAAAGGGCGCGGCCCTGTTCTTCGGCCCAAGCGGCCTGCGCGAATTGCCAGTTCCAGACCTCGTTGGAAAACTCGACATGGGCGTTCAGGGCGGGGTCGAGGCTGTCTTTGACGGTGGTGGCGTAAAAGCGGACCAGATCATCCTTCGCCAGATGCGGGATGGTCAGCCAAGGGTTGGCATCCAGTTCATTGGCAAGAGCGATGATCACCTCGATCGGCGCGCCCAGGCGGGACCAAGTGTAGTCGTTGGGCTTTGGCCGATCTGAGAGGTTCGCGAGCGGCGAGTCATTGGTTTTCATCCAATCCATGAAGCGCAGCGTTTTGACCCCGCGCAGGCGGTTCAGCCAGTCGGGGTTGAAGATTTTGCCTTCGGCTAGAAGGGCCGCGCGGTCCTCGCGTACGACGGTGATGTTGCGAATGGGGTCGGTCGCGTCGGTTCGGGTGAGGGTCAGGCTGACGGTTCCGGGGCCGGGGACAAAATCAAAGCGGATTTCGTTTCCGTTCGCCTGAACATTCTGGGCAAGACCCTCGAGCGTGAGGTCGCCCTTGCCCTCGAAGGTCACCAGATAGCGGCCTGAAACGCCTTCGGCATCAGAGGGAAGGTCGGTCAGGAACAGAAGCGACAGGCCCGTCAGTTCCGGCGGGATGGATTTTGGCCATCCGTTTTCGTCCAACACCCCGGCCGACGACAGGCGCGCGTGATCCCAGCCGCCGAACTGGCCGGGCAAATGGCCGGTCCATTCCCGCGCTGTTTTCAGCACGTTCAGGAACGGCTGCTGCACGGTCCAATCCGTGATGCCATGCAGGCCCAAGGCGAGGTTGGGGTTGGTGATGGGGGTGAAACCGGCGCTGTCCAAGAGTTTCGGTGAAGCGACAACCGGCTCTGCCGTCGGGGCCACAGTTGGTTCCGGCACGGCGACGGTTTGGGCGGGTTCAATGAGGGCGGCCTGTGGCAGGGACGGTTTGTAGGTGCTGACCGCCTTCCAAGCGATGCGTTGCAGGCTGGCGGCAAGGTCATCGCTGACCACGCCGTCGCGCGTGCGCCAAGACCGCGTCAGTTTGGTGGGAAGCCCTTCGGGAGATTGGCCGCGAATGGCCGCCAGATGGACAAGCGCCACGAAATATTCGCCCTTTTCGGACAGGTGGATGTCGTCGGAAAAGAATTCACCCATGTTCGAGATGCCGGGCACCCGACCTGCGGCCACCTCATCGGCCAAAAGCCCCATCGCCTGCCCGGCGGGCAAAAGTTGCACGATCTCGGATCCAAGGAGGGCATTCGCCTGATGGACCGCGCCTTCCCACAGGGGAAGATCGGCCGTCAGACGCTCTCGCCACGGTATTCCCGCGCCGCGATCGCCTTCGATCTGCGTGCCGGGGCCTGATTTGCGGCTGTGCCATGTTTCGTAAAGAAACACCCTGACATCGCTGTTCATCACCCGGGCCAGATCGGCGAAGCGCGCGATTTGTCCGGGCGTGTCATTCCATTTCAGATGCTCGGCCAAGGGGATGGCTTCGGTCACGATCAGAACATCGGTTTCCGCCTTTTGCAGTTCGACGCGGCCATCGACCCCTTGCGCCTCGGCCGAATGTTCGTAGTTGAACTTGAGAGGCGCGCCGATAATCACCTGTGCAGCGACAGAAGAGGGATCACCTGCGGCACGAAGCCCACCTTGCACAGTCACCGGAAGATCCAAGCCGATCAGGCTGTGGCCGACAAACAGGATATCGGCCAAAAGCCCCCAAATGCCTGTCATCAAGAACTTAGCCCCCGGTCTGTTGCTGCGGTACTCCGGTCAGAGCATAGCCCGTGACCACCTCCCAGACTATCCTTTGCAGGGCGTTGGCCGTTTCGGCGGCAATTGGTGTGACCGGGCTGCCATCGGCACGGGTCAGGGTGGCGGGCAGACCTTCGGGCGAGCGTTGGTAGATCGTCGCGTAATGGGTCAGGGCCATCAGATAGGCGCCAAGGTCGTTGAAATGGATCGTGTCGATTGACCCGTCGGGCAGCTTGGCGAAGAGATCGCCGCGATCTGTCAGGCCGGGGATTTTCCCCGCCTCGGCGGCGCGGACGGTTGCGGCCATGACCTGCCCGCCGGGGATGACGTAAATCGTGCCAACGCTGTCCTTGGCCATGGCGTGGCGCAACAGATCGCCTTCCCAATGGCGCGCAAGGTCGGTGTCGATCCGTTCAAGCCAGCCTTCAGGATCATCAAGCCGGTGCCATGTTTCGTAAAGATAGATCCGTGCGTCTGGCCGGACCTTGCGGATGCGGGTCGCCCAATTGGCCAGATGCTGCGCACTGGCGAAATAGCGGATGGCATCACGGATCTCGACCATTTCGGTCAGCACGACGACGGGGAAATCTCCGCTGCCAAGGCTGGACAGGGCGGGTTGAAACCGGGGGGTGGCGTTTTCTTCTTCAAAGCCGGGGATGTCACCTGTCCAATGTGCTTTTAGCGAGGCCCCCCAGCCAAGTTGCAGGGCATGATCGTGGCCACCAAGCTGCGACAGCATTGACGGCATATCTCTTCCGACAAGCGAATGACCAAGGTGGTAGACCGAGAGGTTCGTTGGGGTTGGGGGCAGCGGGTTGGTGTAGCGGGCGGCAAAATCCGCCTCGGACAAAGAGGCCGGGGCAGAAAGGCGGACCCACATCCAGACCGCGACCGCCATAAGGGCAAGTACCGCCAAACTCATTTGTATACGCATGAGGATACCCCCTGTTGCCTGCCGGAATATCTGGTAGTCCTGTCGACGAAAGACCAGATGGAGCAGCTTTTTCGTGCTGACCTTTCTTTTGACCAGACCCACCGAGCAGGTGCCGCGGTATTACCGCGTGGAAGTCGCCTACAATTTGTTTGGCGAGTATTCCGTGATGCGGGAATGGGGGAAGGCCGGACAACGCGGCCAACATTTGCTGGTCTGGTTTTCGAACTTGCGCGAGGCCTGCTTTGCCGCCGAACAGTGGCGTAAACGGGCGATGCGGCGCGGTTATAATTTGGAAGGATTGTCGAAATGACGCATTTGTGGGTCCGGGCTGAGCAGCGCCCGAACGAAGAACGTGTTGGCCTGACGCCCGCTGGTGCGGCAGAGTTGGTCAAGGCCGGGATCCGCGTGACGGTGGAGCGGTCGTCGGTTCGGGCCATTCCGATTGACGGCTATATCGCGGCGGGATGCGAAATTGCCGACGAAAATCTGTGGCCCAAGGCGCCAGCCGATGCGATCATTTTCGGGCTGAAGGAATTGCCCGAAGATGGTACGCCGCTGACCCATCGGCACATCATGTTCGGCCATGCCTATAAGGGGCAACCCGCGGGTCAGGTGCTGTTGAAGCGGTTCAAGGCCGGGGGCGGCACGCTCTACGATCTGGAATATCTCGTCGATGAAACCGGGCGTCGCGTCGCGGCTTTTGGCTATTGGGCGGGCTATGCCGGTGCCGCCGTCAGTCTGAAAACCTGGGCTGCACAGCAGCGCGGTGAATTGGTGGGGCCGGTGGCAAAATATCCGGGCAAGCAGGCCTTGCTGGACGATCTGGCCAAGGACATGGCCGGGATGGGACGGCCGCGTGCCATCGTCATCGGCGCCCTTGGCCGGGTGGGAACGGGGGCATCTGACCTGTGTTCGGCTCTCGGGGTTGCCGTGACGAAATGGGACATGGCGGAAACTGCCTCGGGCGGGCCTTTTCCCGAAGTTCTGGAGCATGAGATTTTCCTGAACTGCATTCTGGCGCGTCCGGGCTGCCCGGTCTTTGTTCCGGCTTCGGCCAAGACGGACCCGCGCAAGCTGACCGTGATTGGTGATATTGCCTGTGACCCGACCTCGGATTTCTCACCGATCAAGGTCTATGACCGGGCAACGGACTGGGCAGCTCCGGCGCTGCGGGTGGCAGAGGAGCCGCCGCTGGATGTCACGGCGATCGACAACCTGCCCTCGCTGTTGCCAGTGGAAAGCAGCGAAGACTATGCCGCGCAGCTTTTGCCAAGCCTGAAGGGATTGGTGGAGCTAGAGGCTGGCGTGTGGGGGCGGGCGAAAGCCGAATACGATCATCACAGCGCCGCGTTGTGAGGCGCGCCCAAATTTCGTTGAAGAAATTTGCCAAGAATTTTCGAAAATTCTTGGCGCGAGATGAGACCGGACAAGGGAGACGGACATGACGATTCATTGGTGTGGGACGGGGCTGTCGTCGGTTCCGGGATTGCGCCGCCTGATCGAGGGTGGAAACGACGTTGTCGTATGGAACCGGACCGTGGACAAAGCGCGCAAGGTCGTGGGCGATGTGGCCAAGGATATTCGTGCCTTTTCGCTGGAGGCACTTTCGGACGCGCTAGAACCGGGGGACATTGCGGTGTCGATGTTGCCCGCGGATCAGCATGTGCCGATTGCCAAGGTCTGCCTTGAAAAGGGCGCGCATTTTGTTTCGTCCAGTTATATTGCGCCGGAAATGAAGGCGCTGGACGAGGCGTTTCGCGAAAAGGGTCTGGTCAGCCTGAACGAGATCGGCCTTGATCCGGGGATTGACCATCTGATGGCGCATGATCTTGTGGCGCGCTATCGGGCCTCGAAAGCCTATCACCCAGACAATGTCCTGAGCTTTACCAGCTATTGCGGCGGTGTGCCGAAGATGGCGAATGCGTTCCGGTACAAGTTCAGTTGGGCGCCGGTGGGGGTGCTGAAGGCGTTGAAATCGCCGTCGCGTTCGCTGAAGAATTTCAGCGAGTTGCGGGTCAATCGTCCTTGGGATGCCATCACATCTTATGACGCGCCGCTGCCGAACCCGGAAAGCTTTGAGGTTTATCCGAACCGTGACTCTTATCCCTTCATGCAGGATTACCGGTTTGATGCAGACTGGAAGGTGCGCGATTTCGTGCGCGGCACGATCCGGCTGAATGGCTGGGCGGAAGCTTGGTCGGGGATTTTCCGCACCGTCGAAGGGCTGGAAGGCAAGCCTGCGGCAGAAGTGGACCAGGTGTTGACGGGAATCGCGACCGATCTTTTGAAAGACAACTCGTACGAGCCCGGAGAACCGGATCGCGTGGTTCTGTTCGTCAGCCTGAAGGCAGAGCGGGATGGAAAGCCTGTCTATCACGAGACTTGGGCGATGGATGCCTGGGGGGATGCGAGAGGGTCGGCGATGTCGCGGCTTGTCTCTATTCCCGTGTCTTTGGGCATTGAGGCGATCTTGGCACGCCGTGTGGCGGCGGGCGTGCATCCGGCACCGCATGATCCTGCGCTGATCAGCCTGTGGATGGGAGAGATCGGTCATCTGGCCCAATATCTGGACCGGGTCGATCATCTTGCCTAGGCCCTCCAGAGCGGGGTGACAAGTCGCCCCCTTTGGCGCTATGGTTCCGCCTGGAATGCACCGGGAATCCGGGCGAGCAGGGCGGGCGGAACATGGCATCTTGGGTCTCGGGCGCAAGCGGTGGGTGGCGGTCACGCCTTGCCGTCTGGCGCGCATCGCGCGGCCCAAAGGCTGCTGGCTTTACGTCGTCGCCTGAACCGCGATCCATTGGCATGGTTGCGCGCGGGCGGCAGCTTTGCGCCGGGAATTACCTTTTTGCCGGCCAACTGGTCGAAGCGCCGGAGATGGGTCTTTGGGACATCACAGCCCCCGACGAGGATTTCGCCGCTGAGGCGCAGGGGTTTGTCTGGCTGGACGATTTGGCGGCCTTGGGCGATGGCGCTGCGCGACAAAGGGCGCAAAACTGGACACATGACTGGATCAAGCGCTTTGGTCAGGGCAAAGGCCCGGGCTGGACGGCCGATCTGACGGGGCGGCGTGTCATCCGGTGGATTCACCACGCCTTGTTTCTGTTGAATGGCGCGGACAAGGGCCGGACCGAAAGTTACTATGCGGCTTTGACGATTCAGACCCGCTACTTGGCGTCGAATTGGCACCGTGCGGCACCCGGTCTGGCACGTTTCGAAGCCTTGACGGGGCTGGTTTATGCCGGGCTGTCTCTGATGGGAATGGATGCCTTGGCCTCGCCAGCCATCGCGGCACTGGCGGCCGAAGCGACGCGCGAAATTGATGCATCAGGCGGTTTGCAGACCCGCAATCCCGAAGAGTTGCTTGAGGTCTTTACGCTTTTGAATTGGGCCGCGTTGGCGATGACCGATGCCGGTCGTCCGGTGCCTGAGGGCCATCAGGCGGCGATGGAGCGAATCGCACCCACATTGCGGGCGTTGCGCCATGCCGATGGCGGGTTGGCCCGCTTTCACGGGGGCGGGCGCGGTCTTGAGGGGCGGCTGGATCATGCCTTGGCCAGTGCCGGGGTGCGGGCGACCATGCCCGAGAACCATGCGATGGGGTTCCTTAGGCTCTCTGGCGGGCGCACGACATTGATCGTTGACGCGGCTGACCCACCCGGAGGGCCGGCCGGACATTCCGCGCATGCCTCGACTTTGGCGTTCGAGATCACGTCCGGGCGTCGGCCCCTTATCGTGAATTGCGGATCGGGGGGGCCTTTTGGCACCGAATGGCGACGGGCGGGGCGGGCCACGCCTTCGCATTCCACCTTGGCGATCGAGGGGGTTTCTTCGTCCCGGTTCGGCCAGAAGGGGGGCGATATTCTGGCCGAACGGGCGCATGTGCTGACCCTGCGTCAGATGGACACCGATCAGGGGCGCGGCATTCACATGGCCCACGATGGATGGGCATTGACGCATGGCTTGACCCATGCCCGCGATCTGGCCCTGTCATCCGACGGGCGGCAGGTTGCGGGGCAGGATACCCTGATTTCCTTGAACCCCAAGGGCAAGGCGCGGTTTGAGCAGGTCTTGACCGCGACCAGACTTGCGGGCGTGCCTTTTACCATCCGATTCCATCTGCACCCCGATGCGGATGCAACGCTGGATATGGGCGGCAATGCAATTTCTGTCGCGTTGAAGTCGGGCGAGATCTGGGTTTTCCGCCATGACGGGCGGGCAAAGCTGTCTTTGGAGCCTTCTGTCTACCTTGAGAGGGGCCGATTGCGGCCCCGTGCGACAAAACAGATCATACTTTCGGGGCTGGCGGCTGAGATTGAGACCCGTATCGGCTGGACCTTGGCGAAGGCACAGGATACTCCCACCGCCATCCGCGATCTGGACCGGGACGATCTGCCGGTCCCTCTCTGACCTGTGCCAAGACCGAAGGTATGCCCCATGACTGACCTCGTCGCTCCGCGCCGCGCGCTGATTTCCGTTTCCGACAAGACCGGGCTGGTGGACCTTGCCCGCGCGCTGCATGAGCGTGGTGTCGAGTTGTTGTCGACCGGGGGCACCAGCGCGATGCTGCGCAAGGCAGGGATGCCGGTAAAGGACGTCTCGGACGTGACGGGTTTTCCAGAGATGATGGATGGCCGGGTGAAGACATTGCACCCGCGCGTGCATGGCGGGCTGTTGGCGCTGCGTGACAATGCCGAGCACATGGCCGCGATGGAGGAGCATGGCATTGGCCAGATCGATATTCTGATCGTCAATCTTTATCCGTTCGAGGCTGCCTTGGCCCGTGGCGCGGATTATGACGAGATGATCGAGAATATCGACATTGGCGGTCCGGCAATGATCCGCGCGGCAGCCAAGAACCATGGGTTCGTGACGACCGTGGTGGATGTCGAGGATTATGCCGCCCTGTTGTCCGAACTGGACGCCCATGACGGCAAGACCTCTTACGCCTTCCGTCAGAAGATGGCGCAGATCGCCTATGCGCGGACCGGGGCCTATGATGCTGCGGTCAGCAGCTGGATGGCCCAAGCGATTGGAGAAACCGCGCCGCGCCGTCGGGTTGTGGCGGGCAAGTTGGCCCAGACCCTGCGCTATGGCGAAAACCCGCATCAGGATGCGGCCTTCTATGTGGACGGCACCAACCGTCCGGGCGTTGCGACCGCTAAGCAGCATCAGGGCAAGGAACTGTCCTACAACAACATCAATGACACCGACGCGGCCTTTGAGTTGGTGGCGGAGTTTGACCCCGCCGAAACCGCGGCTGTCGCCATCATCAAGCATGCCAATCCCTGCGGCGTAGCCAAGGGCAAGACCCTTTTGGAAGCCTATCAAAAGGCGTTTGACTGCGACCGCACCTCGGCCTTTGGGGGCATCGTGGCCCTGAACCAACCGCTTGACGCGGAAACTGCCAAGGCCATCACCGAGATTTTCACCGAGGTTGTGATTGCCCCCGGTGCCAGTGACGAAGCGAAGGAAATCTTCGCGTCGAAAAAGAACCTCCGTCTGCTGACGACAGAAGGTCTGCCAAGTGTGCTGGATCGCTCGCTGACCGTGCGCCAAGTTGCGGGCGGGATGCTGGTGCAGGACAAGGACGCGGGCTTTGTTGGCATGGATGACCTGAAAGTCGTCACCAAGAAGGCACCGACCGCCGAGCAGATGGACGACCTGCTGTTTGCTTGGAAAGTGGGCAAGCATGTGAAGTCTAACGCCATCGTCTATGTGCGCGACGGCGCAACAGTGGGTGTCGGTGCAGGCCAGATGAGCCGCGTGGACAGTGCCCTGATCGCCGCGAAGAAGGCCGAGCGGATGGCCGATGTTCTGGGCCTGCCCCAGCCGCTGACCATTGGATCGGCGGTTGCGTCGGATGCGTTCTTCCCCTTCCCTGACGGGCTGATGGAAGCGGCTGCAGCCGGGGCCACTTGCGTGATTCAGCCGGGCGGGTCGATGCGTGACGCAGAAGTGATCGCCGCTGCTGACGAAGCGGGGCTGGCGATGGTCTTTACAGGGATGCGCCATTTCCGGCACTAATCGCTGCATGAAACAAATTGCCCTGATTGCCAGCCTGACCTTTGCCTTGGACCAGATTTCAAAATGGGCCGTTGTGCAGGGGATGAACCTGATCGAGCGCGGCGTGATCGAGATCGTGCCGCCCTTCCTTGTCTTTCGCATGGCGTGGAACAAGGGCATCAATTTCGGTCTGTTCGCAGGCGAAGGCGACCTTGTCCGCTGGGGCCTGATCGTCCTGTCGCTGGTCATCACGGGGTGGGTCTGGATTTGGATGTCCAAGGGGCAGCACCGGCCCCTTGCCCTTGCCTCGGCGGGGCTTTTGATCGGCGGGGCCTTGGGGAACGTGATTGATCGCGTTGTTTACGGGGCCGTGGCCGATTTCCTGAACATGTCCTGCTGTGGGATCGAAAATCCCTTTGCCTTCAATGTGGCCGACATCGCGATCTTCGTTGGGGCCTTCGGACTTGTCCTTTTCACCGGAAGCGGCAAGGATGAGCCGAAAGCGCGGCGGCAAGGGCGAAAGACCCCGTGACGTGCCCAAGTGATTGGGTTAAGAGGGGGCAAGCAAGGTGCGGAGGCAAGGCATGCAGTCAGGACGGATACTCCTCGCGATGACCATCGCGACGATGCTTTCCGCTTGTGGCGGCGGCGACAAAGTTCCGAACCTGATGAACATACGCTCTACCACGGCGGGGCCGGACGAATTCGGCATTCTTCCGCCCAAGCCATTGGAATTGCCCAAAGATTTGCAGGCTTTGCCGGAGCCGACGCCAAATGGCACGAACCTGACCGACCCAACGCCCGAGGCTGATGCCATCGTTGCGCTTGGCGGGAAACCCGGTCGTGGTGCGGGTCTTGATGCGGGAATCGTGGGCCATGCCACACGGTTTGGCGTAAACGGCAATATCCGCGAAACGCTTGCCGCCGAAGATCTGGAATGGCGCCGCGACAATGATGGGCGCATTCTGGAACGCATCTTCAATGTGAACGTCTATTACCGCGCCTATGAGAACATGTCGCTTGACCAACATGCCGAGCTGTTCCGCTGGCGCAAGAAGGGTGTTCGCACGCCTTCTGCTCCGCCGCCTGAAAAGGGCGAGACGCAATAAGTCACGATGCCGTTGGGGAGGCTTGAAGATTTCCCCAATGCCCGTAGCTTGACCCAAGAACACTGTAACGGGAGGTCGGCGATGATGCGTCGTGCGGTACTTTTTGCCCTTTTTTCGGCGACTGCCGCTCAGGCATCGGATGATGTCACCACCTTCACCTTGGACAACGGGCTGGACGTCGTGGTGATCGAAGATCACCGTGCCCCGGTGGTGACGCAAATGGTCTGGTATCGGGTGGGGGCCGCGGATGAGCCCCCCGGCAATTCCGGCATTGCCCATTTTCTTGAACACCTGATGTTTCAGGGCACGGCCAATCTGGAACCGGGTGAGTTCAGTGCAACCGTTGAAGCCAATGGCGGCGATGACAACGCGTTCACCAGCTGGGATTACACGGCCTATTTCCAGCGGATCGCGGCGGACCGGCTTGATCTGATGATGGAGATGGAAGCCGACCGGATGCGCAATCTGGAGCTGACCGAAGAGGATGTGCTGACCGAACGGAACGTGATCCTTGAGGAGCGCAAGACGCGCACCGATTCAAGCCCCGGCGCGCTGATGAACGAACAGACCCGCGCCTCGCAGTTCCTGAACCATCCTTACGGAATTCCGGTCATCGGCTGGAACCACGAGATCGAGGCGCTGGACCGGAAGGACGCGCTGGATTTCTATCGGCTCTATTATGCGCCGAACAACGCCATTCTGGTCGTGGCCGGGGATGTCACCCCGGATGCCGTCAAAGCGATGGCCGAAAAGCATTATGGCCCGCTTGCCCCGTCCAAAGGGATTGCGCCGCGTGTCCGTCCTTCGGAACCGCCGCAACTGTCGGAACGCAGGCTGAGTTACGTCGATGCGCGGGTTTCGCAGCCCTATGTTTCACGCAGCTATCTTGCCCCGGAACGTGATCCCGGTGACCAGAAGAAGGCGGCGGCGCTGACCATGCTCGCCGAGTTGCTGGGCGGGTCCGGGACCACGTCACTTTTCGCGCAGGCCCTGCAATTCGGCGCCGACCCCGTCGCGGTTTATTCCTCGGCCTATTACGATGGAACGACTTTGGATGACGGCACCTTTGGTCTGGTCGTTGTGCCGGCACCGGGCAAGTCTCTGGAAGACGCCGAAGAGGCGATGGATGCGGTGATTTCCACCTTTATCGAAACCGGCCCGGATGCCGAGGATTTTGCCCGCATCAAGACACAGATTGCGGCCGCACAGGTCTATGCGCGCGACAATGTGGATGGTCTGGCCCGCAGCTATGGCGAGGCATTGGCGGTTGGGCTGACGATTGACGATATCCAGTCCTGGCCCAGTGTTCTGGAGAATGTGACGGCCGAAGAAGTTGTCGCCGCAGCCAAGGAAGTTTTGGACAAGCGCCGGGCCGTGACAGGTTGGGTGATGCCGGAAGAAGGGGCAAATCAATGAAAATGTTGCGTCTTGCCGCGCTGTTGCTGGCCTTTGCCTCGCCGGTCAAAGCTGAGATCGACATTCAGACCGTGACTTCTCCCGGCGGGATCAAGGCTTGGCTGATCGAAGATCACAATATCCCCTTCACGGCTTTGGAAATCCGTTTTCGGGGCGGACAATCCTTGGATGAGCCGGGAAAGCGCGGCGCCGTTAACCTGATGGCGGCCCTGATCGAGGAAGGCACAGGCGATCTGGACAGCCCCGGTTTTGCCAAGGCACGGGATTCTCTTGCGGCCAGTTTTTCGTTCAATTCGGATGATGACGCGGTTTCGGTCTCGGCCCGGTTTCTGACCGAAAACCGCGATCAGGCGATTGACCTGTTGCGCCGCGCCTTGGTGGAGCCGAGCTTTCCCGACGAGGCGGTAGAGCGGGTGCGCGGTCAGGTTCTGGCAAATATCCGGTCGACAGAAAAAGACCCCGGCGATCTGGCGGGGCGCAAGTTGCGGGAACTGACCTTTGGCACCCACCCCTATTCGACGCTGGGGGATGGAACGGCGGAAACGGTGACTGCCCTGACCCGGGATGATATTGTTGCGGCCCATAAGGCGACTTTGGCACGGGACCGCATCTATGTTGCGGCAGCGGGGGATATCTCTGCCGCCGACCTTGGCCTGATGTTGGACAAGCTGTTGTCGGGGCTGCCGGAAACCGGCGCCCCCATTCCTGACCGTGCGCCGTTCAATTTGACGGGTGGCGTCACGGTGGTCGATTTCCCCGGGCCGCAATCGACAATTCTGTTCGGCCATGAAGGTATGAAACGCGACGATCCAGATTTCTTTGCCGCCTCGATCCTGAATGAGATCATGGGCGGTGGCCGGTTCAGTGCGCGCCTGATGACGGAGGTGCGCGAAAAGCGCGGCCTGACCTATGGCATCGGCAGCTACCTTGTGGGTTACGATCTGGCCGAGATGTATATGGGCCAGTTTGCCACGGCCAATGGAACGGCAGCCGAGGCCATTGAGGTCGTCCGCAACGAATGGAAGCGGATGGCCGAGGAGGGCGTGACCGAAGAAGAGGTTACCAAGGCCAAGACCTATATGACGGGCAGCTATCCCCTGCGGTTCGACAGCAATGGTGCCATTGCCAACATCCTTGTCGGGATGCAGATGATCGGACTTTCCGCCGATTACCCAAAGACCCGCAATGACAAGGTGAATGCCGTCACGATGGAGGATTTGCAGCGGGTGGCCAAGCGGATGTACCGCCCGGATGATCTGCGATTCATCGTGGTCGGGCAGCCCGAGGGTCTTGCCTCGACAGAGTAAGCGAATCTGTGGCTCTTGGGCCAAGGGCCTGCTAGGATTGGGGGTATGAACATTCCGACCCCCAACATATCCACAGATCGCCCTGTGATCCGCGCCTTGGATGAGGCCGCAATCAACCGTATTGCAGCGGGTGAAGTGGTGGAACGGCCAGCTTCGGCCGTTAAGGAACTGGTGGAAAACGCGCTGGATGCCGGGGCCACACGGATTGCCATAGATTTCAGCGAAGGCGGCAAGACGCTGATCCGGGTAACGGATGATGGCGTGGGGATGACGGCGGATGACTTGCCGCTGGCCGTGGCACGCCATGCCACGTCAAAGATTGACGGCTCTGATCTGTTGAACATCCGCTCCTTCGGGTTCCGGGGCGAGGCTTTGGCCTCGCTGGGGGCTGTGGGGCGCTTGGTCATCACTAGCCGCGTCAAGGGTCAGGATGCGGCGCAGATTGCGGTGACGGGCGGCCGGATGGGCGATGTGCGTCCGGCTGCGCTGACGCGGGGCACTGTGGTTGAATTGCGCGATCTGTTTTACGCGACGCCTGCGCGTCTGAAATTCCTGCGAACCGACCGGGCCGAGGCGCAAGCAATTGCCGAGGTGGTGCGCAGGTTGGCCATGGCCGAACCTTTCGTGGGCTTTACGCTGACCGAAATTTCGGAAGGCCAAAGCCGGGTCTTGTTTCGGGCCGACCCCATGTCGGGCGATCTGTTCGATGCGCTGCACGGTCGCTTGACTGGGATTCTGGGCAGCGATTTCACCCAGAACGCGCTGAAGATCGACCTTGAGCGCGACGGGCTGCGCCTGCTCGGTTACGCGGCCCTGCCCACCTATTCGCGGGGATCATCCGCTCAGCAATTCCTGTTCGTGAATGGTCGCCCGGTGCAGGACAGGCTGCTTTTGGGGGCCTTGCGGGTTGCCTATTTCGACTTTCTGTCGCGGGACCGTCATCCGGCAGCGGTGCTGAACCTGATCGTCGATCCGGAACGGGTGGATGTGAACGTTCACCCCGCAAAGTCCGAGGTGCGGTTCCGTGAACCCGAGGCGGCTCGGTCGCTGATCATCAGCGGGTTACGCCATGCGCTTTCGGGGGCGGGCCATCGGGCCTCGACAACGGTGGCCAGCGAAACCTTGGCCGCGATGCGACCGGAGCCCGCCGTGATGCGGCCTCTGTGGTCCGCGCCCTTGCCAGAACGTCCCAGTTTCACGGCAACCCAGGCTGCCTATGCAGCCCAAGCACCAGCAGGCTTTGCCGAGGCCCCTTCGGCGCGCGCCGATGCGGTTGTGGAGCCTGTAGAGGGGGCGCAGCAGACCGCCGATCACCCGCTGGGAGCCGCCCGTGGGCATGTGCATGAAAACTACATCATCGCGCAGACCGCCGATGGCATCGTGATTGTCGACCAACATGCCGCGCATGAACGTCTGGTCTATGAACGTCTGAAGCGCCAGATGGCCGCGCATGGCATCACACGGCAAGCGCTCTTGATCCCCGAGATCGTTGAACTTTCGCTCGGTGATGCGGCACGACTGCTGGAGGTTGCGGAGGCGCTGGAAAGCGTCGGTCTCTTGATCGAACCCTTTGGCGGTGGTGCGATTGCGGTGCGTGAGGTTCCTGCAATCTTGGGGCAGGTGAATGCCGGTGCTTTGCTGAAAGATGTGTTGGACGAATTGGCCGACGCAGGGCAGAGCGATCTGGTGAAGGCCAAGATTGATGCCGTTCTAAGCCGCATGGCCTGCCACGGATCGGTGCGCTCCGGTCGGCAAATGCGGCCCGAGGAAATGAATGCGCTTCTGCGCGAGATGGAGGCCACGCCACATTCCGGGCAGTGCAATCATGGCCGCCCAACCTATGTAGAGCTGAAGCTTTCAGATATTGAAAAACTGTTTGGGCGCAGATGATTACGCTTTTTGGACAAACCTATCCCTGGAACGCTCCGGAAGTTCTGCTGATTGGCGGCGCTGCGTTCTTGTTGCTGCTTTTCCTGCTGCTGATCCTGCGGGCTGCGGGGCGTTCAGCGCAGATGGCCGATCCCTTGATGCGCGAAATCGGCTGGCTGTCGCAGCGCGTGCAGCAGTTGGGCGATGGGCAGGAACGGCTGTCAGGCGGTTTGCACCATGTCAGCGAGGCACAGGCGGTCAGTCAGACCGCGATGGTGAAGGTGATGGAACAGCGCCTTGCAGAAGTGCAGCGCCAGATGGGGGAAAGCCTGCATGGCACGGCGACCCGCACAGCCCGGTCTTTGGGAGAGTTGCAGCAACGGCTGGAAACCATCGACAAGGCGCAGGCGAATATCGAAAAGCTGTCGGGTAACGTTCTGTCCTTGCAGGATATTCTTTCCAACAAGCAAACCCGTGGCGCCTTTGGGGAAATCCAGTTGCATGACATCGTGCAAAAGGCCATGCCCAAGGATGCCTTCACGATGCAGGCCACCCTGTCGAATGGTCGAAGGGCCGATTGCCTGATCCATCTACCCAATCCCCCTGGCCCGATCGTGATTGACGCCAAGTTCCCGCTCGAGGCCTATGAGGCCCTGCGGCGGGCCGAAAATCCGCGCCAGCAGCAAGAGGCCGGGCAGCTTTTACGGGCGGCTGTTCGTGCACATATTCGTGCAATTTCAGAGCGTTACATCCTTGAAGGCGAAACCGCGGATGGGGCTTTGATGTTCCTTCCCTCCGAGGCCGTTTACGCCGAACTGCACGCCAATTTCCCCGATGTGGTGCGCGAAGGTTTTGCCGCCAAGGTTTGGATCGTCTCGCCCACCACCTGCATGGCCACCCTCAACACCATGCGCGCGGTTCTGAAAGATGCCCGCATGCGCGAACAGGCAGGCGCAATCCGCAAGGAATTGTCCTTACTTTACAGCGATGTAGAGCGTCTTGGTGCAAGGGTCGAAAACCTTGATCGGCACTTTGGCCAAGCCGCGAAAGACATCGAAGAGATCAAGATCTCGTCGGACAAGGCCACCAAACGCGCCCGCCGTCTGGACAATTTCGACTTCGAAGAATTGGCCCCCAATGACCCGGCCAAGGTCATCGGCCCGACGGCAGCGGAATAGCGGCGTATTCTTTCCGTGGGATAACCGTCGTTTTTGCGTGGTTTTTCCGTGGTCACAAGACCAACCCGCAACCTGCTTTTACCTTGGAAAAAATATCCCCGCCGGAGGCATCGCCTCGCCGGTTGGCCGCAGGCCAGAGGCGAGGGAAAAAGAAAGGCCCGCCCCGATCAGGGGCGGGCGCAATCTAAGAACGGTTCGGAAAGGATTAACCGCGCAGAGTGCCGCCGGTGGCTTTCGAGACCTTTTCGATGATCTTGGCGGAAACCGCCTCGATGTCCTTTTCGGTCAGCGTGCCAGCGGTGGGTTGCAGGCGGACGGTGAGCGCGATGGATTTCTTGCCCGCACCCATCTGGGCCTCGGCCTTTTCACCGGTGAACTGGTCAAAGATGCGGACGCTTTCGATCAGCGCCTTGTCGGCGCCTTGCGCGGCATTCACGGCGGTCAGGGCCTCAACCCCTTTGTCCACCACAAAGGCGAAGTCCCGTTCCACCGCTTGCAGATCGCTGATCGTCAGCGCTGGGCGGGTGGGGGTTTTCACCTTGGGATAGGGGATATTGGCGACCAGCACGGTAAAGGCCACGGCAGGGCCCTTGATGTCAAATTCGCGCAGGATCTTTGGGTGCACTTCGCCAAAGGTCGCCATGACATTCGGGCCAAGGCCGATGACGCCGGACCGGCCGGGGTGCCACCAGTCGGCGACCTTGCGGGTGATCTGCACGCGGGCCGGGGCGCCAAGGGCGGCCAGCACCGCCTCGGCATCGGCCTTGGCGTCAAACACATCGACCGGGCGGCGGCTGCCATAGGGGTCACGCGGGGCCGAGGCGCCGACCAGAAGGCCAGTGGCCTGCAAATGCTGTTCGCCCGGTTCGCCGCCCGAGAAGGCGGGGCCGATTTCGGCCAGTGACAGATCCATGAAGCCGCGCGCCTGATTGCGGCTTGCCGCGCGCAGCAGGCCCGGCAGCAGGTCGGGGCGCAGGTGGGTCATTTCCGAGGAGATCGGGTTTTCCACCCGCACCGCATCGGTGCCACCGCCAAAGAGCTTTGCCGCGACCTCATCAATGAAGCTGTAGGTCACGCATTCATTATAGCCCAAGGCCGCGATGGTGCGGCGGGCGGCTTTCTCGCGCTGTTGCAGCGGCGTCAGGATCGGCTTTGGCACGCCAGCGGTGCCACGGGTCAGCGGTTTGCCGACCAATTTGGTCAGCGAGGCGACGCGGGCCACTTCTTCGACCAGATCGGCCTCTCCCAGAACATCGGGGCGCCAGGTCGGCGGGGTCGCCATGTCGCCGTTCAGCGTGAAGCCAAGGGCGGTCAGCGTGGCGCGCTGTTCGGCCTCGGGGATGTCCATGCCGACAAGGCTGATCACGCGGGCCGGGTTCAGTTTGTAGGCACGGGTCACGTCGATGGGGGCACCATCCTGCGCGATATGGCTGGGCGTGCCGCCGCAGAGGTCAAGGACCATCTGGGTGGCCATGTCGAGCCCCGGCAGGGTGAAGGCCGGATCGACGCCGCGTTCAAAGCGGTAACGGGCGTCCGAGTTGATTTTGAGCGCGCGACCCGTGGTGGCGATGGTGATCGGGTCCCAATAGGCGGATTCAAGGAAGACATCGGTGGTGTCTTCGGTACAGCCCGAGACCTCGCCGCCCATGATGCCGGCGAGCGATTCCACGCCTGCCTCGTCAGAAATGGCCATCATGCCTTCCCGCAGGCTGTAGGTCTTGCCGTCGAGGGCCAGAAACTCCTCGCCGCCCTTGGTCGGGTGGATGCGCAGGGTGCCGCCCTGAACCTTGGCTGCGTCAAAGACGTGCAGCGGGCGGTTCAGACCAAAGGTGAAGTAGTTGGTGATGTCGACAAGGGTCGAGATCGGGCGCAGGCCGATGGCTTTCAGCCGCTGTTGCAGCCAGTCGGGCGAGGGGCCGTTCTTGACGCCACGGATCAGACGGCCAGCGAAATGCGGGCAGCCTTTTTCTTTTAGCGCAGGGTCGATTTCGACGCGGATCGGGCTGTCGAACTGGCCGTTGATCGCCGGGGTGGCAAGGGTCTTGAGCGTGCCAAGACCACGGGCGGCAAGGTCACGCGCGACGCCATGAACGCCAAGCGCATCGGGGCGGTTCGGGGTGATCTTGATGTGGATCATCGGGTCAACGGTGCCGGGGCGGTTCGCGGCTAGCCAGTCGACGAATTTCTGGCCGACCTCACCCGAGGGCAGTTCGATGATGCCGTTATGTTCGTCGGAGAGTTCAAGCTCGCGTTCCGAGGCCATCATGCCATGCGATTCGACGCCGCGGATTTTGCCGACGCCAAGGGTGGTGTCGATGCCGGGGACGTAATCGCCGGGTTTGCACAGGACGACGGTGATGCCGGCGCGGGCATTGGGGGCGCCGCAGACGATCTGCTTTTCGCCCTCATCCGTCATCACGCGGCAGACGCGCAGGCGGTCGGCATCGGGGTGCTGTTCGGCATGCAGGACTTTGGCCAGCGTAAAGGACGACAGGCGCGCGGCCGGGTTCACCACCTCTTCGACCTCAAGCCCGAGGTCGGTCAGGGCATAGAGGATCTCATCCAGCGTGGCCTGCGTGTCCAGATGGTCCTTGAGCCAGGAAAGGGTGAATTTCATCGCGGGTGTCCCTTTGATCGTGTTGGTTTGGCCTTATCGCAAAGGCCGGGGCAGGGGAAGGGCGGGGCAGTTGGTTTCCATTTACGAAACGGGTTGTCCCGTCTGAGGGGGGTCTTTTGCCACAATTCGGGTCGAAGGCTTTTGTAGAACGGTTGCCATGATGGAACCCGATTTGACCATACCCAAAGACCTGAAGCGGAAGAAGCCGTTGCGCCTGATCACCTTGATGGGCATCACCGTGCTGTGCTTCATCCTGCTTGCCAAGGCCGGGCGCGCTGTCGCCGAGACCTTGGCCTTGGTCACCGTCATTACCGGCTAAGGCCGCCCGGAAGATCCGGCAGGTCAAGGGCCGCAAATCCATAGTGACGCAACCAGCGCAGGTCGCCTTCAAAGAAGGCGCGCAGGTCGGGGATGCCGTATTTCAGCATGGCGATGCGGTCGATGCCCATGCCGAAGGCAAAGCCCTGCCATTCGTTCGGGTCCACACCGGCGGCTTGCAGCACCTTGGGGTGCACCATGCCAGAGCCAAGGATTTCCATCCACTTGTCGCCTTCGCCGATGCGCAGCTGACCGCCGACATTGGAATAGCGGATGTCCACTTCGGCCGAGGGTTCGGTGAAGGGGAAATGCGAGGCGCGGAAACGCAGTTCGACCTTTTCGACCTCAAAGAAGGCGCGGCAGAATTCTTCCAGCGTCCATTTCAGGTTGGCCATGGAAATGTCGCGGTCGATGGCAAGGCCCTCGACCTGATGGAACATCGGGGTATGTGTCTGGTCCATGTCCATCCGGTAGACACGGCCCGGCGCGATAACGCGGATCGGCGCGCCCTTTTCGGTCATGGCGCGGATCTGCACTGGAGAGGTATGGGTCCGCAGCACATGCGGTGGGCGGTTGTCGCCTTCGGCGCGGTGCATGAAGAAGGTGTCATGTTCCTGCCGCGCAGGGTGTTCCGGCGGAATATTCAGGGCGTCGAAATTGTACCAGTCGCTTTCGACCTGCGGGCCTTCGGCCACTGAGAAGCCCATATCGGCAAAAATCGCGGTCAATTCATCCATGACCTGACTGACTGGGTGGATGGTGCCGCGTGGGCGCGGGCGGCCCGGCAGGGTGACGTCCAGCCATTCCGATTTCAGGCGTTCGTTCAGCGCGGCATCGGCAAGGCCCTGCTTCTTGGCGCGCAGGGCGGCGTCGATCTCGGTCTTGACGACGTTCAGCGCGGCCCCGGCGGTCTTGCGCTCTTCCGGGTCCATCTTGCCCAGCGTCGCCATCATGGCGCTGATCTCGCCCTTCTTCCCAAGGGCGGCAAGGCGCACCTCTTCCAGCGCAGTCTCATCCGCAGCTTTGGCCACGGCCTCGATATACTTGCCACGAAGTTCGGTCAGATCCATCTCATAAGCCTCCGGCGCTTAGCGAGATGGGGTTAGCGGGAAGGGGCCAAGGATGCAAGGGCGGGGATTGGGTTGCAGGCACCAGACGGCCCTTGGCCGCTTGACGCAGATCATGTTCCGGCAGAACGTCCTGTGATCGACTTCTGCTGACAGAGTTCAAGGAGAACGAAGATGAGAAAATCAATCGCTTTGCTGGTCACCCTTTCGACGGTCGGTCTGTCGGCTTGCGTCGGGCCGGATACAAAGCTTGAGCGGGCCGTTGTCGGCGCTGCGATTGGCTGTGCCGCCGGGGAGGTTCTGGTCGATGGCCGCTGTGCCGAGGGCGCGATTATTGGCGCAGGCGTGGGCGTTGTGACGCGCTGACCTTTTTCGACCGGATAGCGCCCTGCGGCACAAAGCCTGTCAGACGGCCCTGTTCACGGCCTGATTGAAGCCGGACCAAAGAAAGCGGACATGTGCCTCTGGTCCCTTTGGGTCCAGGGCGTAGAGATGAGGATTTTCTGCAAAGTATTTGCGCCACGTTTTTTGTGGGCGGGTGCTGATTGCTTCTTGATGCAGTTGCCGCATTTTTCCGGACAGGGTGGTAATCAACATGCCTTTGCCGTTTTCGGAATGTTGGGCGATGACATCGCGGATTTTCAGATCGAAAGCCGAAGGGGCCGGAGCGTTGGCCGGGGTTGGAGCCTTTTCAACTACCTGTTTCGGAGGCGCTCCGACCTCTTTGAACTGGCTACAGGCGCGCCGGAAAGCCGCTGGGGCCTTGGCTTCCCCGACACCGTGAACGCCATGGCCCCGTTCCCGAAGGCGATGGGCGAGATGGCTGAAGTCGGCGTCGGATGAGGCGAGGATAAACTGGGCGGATTCTGTCAGCTGGGCCAATTCCATGGCGTCGATCGCAAGCAGAAGGTCGGCGGCGTTCTTGCCAGAGCCAGCATGAATGGCCCGAAATTCCGGTTCAGACAGCCACGGCGAATTCTTCTGCGCGTTCAGATAGCAGCGCGCCACGTCGACGCGGCCCAGTTGGCTGCCAAGTGTTAGAAGAGTCCGGGCATGTGAGGCAGAAATGTTGTCGCCATCGACCAAGATAAAAATACGTTGAGTCATGAAAGGGATCGCCGCTGAAAAAAACAACCCGTGATAGCAGGGTGACTTGGGCAAATCTTGGGCGTTGTGGCCTGCTTTGTCAAAAACGCAATCAGTAGCCCATTTCGCGCGCGCGGAGGGCGGCTTCGACGCGGTTTCGGACCTGAAGTTTTTGCAGGATGTTGGTCATGTAATGTTTGACCGTCTTTTCCTGAAGGTCGAGATCGCGGGCAATTTCCTTGTTGGATTTGCCGGTGGCCACCAGTTTCAGGATGGCGACCTCGCGCTGGGTCAGGTCTTCGAAGCTGCCTGCGGAAGCTGCCGCGCTGCTGCGCGCCTGCATGGCGGCCAGAACGCGGGCCGCGAGGGAAGGCGATACATAGGACGCGCCTTCGGCAATGTTTTGCAGGACATCGCCAAGGTCTTGGGCCGAAACGCCCTTCAGCACATAGCCCCGCGCCCCGATTTTGAGCGCGGTCAAAAGATCATCGTCGTTTTCTGAGACGGTCAGCATGACGATTTTCACCGCAGGAAAGCGGCTGGCGATTTCTGCGGCGGCGTTCAGGCCAGAGCCGGGCATGGAGATATCCAGAAGCGCAATATCCGGCTGGTGGCTTTCCACGGCTTTGACTGCGTCTTCTGCGGAGCCTGCCTGAGCAACCACCTGAAAAGCACCGTGTTCCTGAAGGGTCAGGACAACCCCGCCGCGCAGGAGCGGATGGTCATCGGCCACGACAATGCTGGTCTTTTCAGTCACTGGGTCAAATCCAATTGCAAAATACAGGTGACGCGAGTGCCGGTTTCCGGGCCGCTGGCGATGAGAAATTCACCGCCGATACTTTCGACGCGCTCACGCAGGCCCGCAAGACCCAAGCCTTTGTCCAATCTTTCTGGCACGGCGAAGCCTTGACCGGTGTCACTGATGCTGACGGCCAGCCGGTCGCCCTGAAAATTCGCATCGACCGAGACGATACTGCCCTTGGCATGGCGGAAGCTGTTCATCAGGGCTTCTTGGGTAAAGCGGTAGATGCAGATCAAAAGCGGGTGCGGCGCATGGGTCGCAAGGGAGGCGACGCCGATATAAAGGCGGCGGACAGTTTCGCCGCTGCGGCGTTCATGGGCGCTGATTGCCATATCAAGCGTTTCGCGCAGACTGCGGCCCTCGATTTCCGGGAGCGTCAGGCCACGGCAGAGATCACGCACGTCGCTGAGCGCCTCGTTCAGGCTGTTGCGCAGGGTGGTGACTTCGGGGTCGTCGGCGGGCAGACCAGATCGGCGGATCAGCGGGTCGAAGCGCAGGGCGGCCAAGGCGAGGGCCTGTGCCGGGCCGTCATGGAGTTCGGCGCTGACACGGCGCATGTAGCGTTCATTGGTTTCGCTGACCCCGCGAGAGGCGGCCTGAACGCGGTCACGCAAAGCACGGTTCTGGGTGGATATGCGGGCCAGTTCGTCCAGCCGCGCCTTTAGTGCGCGGTTCTGGGCGGCGATGGTGCGGCTGCCGGACCGAACGATGCCGAACAGCGCGGCAAAGGTGGCGAGCGTCACAAGGCCAACAATGGCCCATGAGGCGCTTTGTGCCTTTTTCAGATCGCCTTCCAGCTCTGTGGCCTCAAGATAGAATTCGGCGACTGCGATGACCTCACCGGTCAGTATGGAATGGATCGGGTTATAGACTTCCAGCAAAGGCACGCCGCGTTCGCGTTCCAGCAGGCTTTCTTCATCGTCCAACTCATCAAAGGTGGCGGTCAGATTGCCAGACAGGGCCGAGAGAAGTTCGTCACTGGGGGGGAAGATCTGGCCGATCATGCGGTCGTCCCCGCTGAAGGCAAGGCGTCCGTTGCCTTGCCAGATCTTGATCGAGAGGATGCGGTCGGACAGTGGCGGGCTTTCAAGCAAGGCGCGCATCCGGGCGACGGTCTGCGCGGAGAGCTGGTTCGACTCGGCCAGTTCCTGCGACATGGGCGCGATGAAGCTTTCCATATAGACGGCGCTGGAAATGGCAGAGTTGCGGACGACGCTTTCTTCGATACTGGTGGCGACGTGGTTGCCGATGACCAACATGCCGATCAGCATGACAAAGCTGCCGACAAGGGCAAAGCGGTGATGCAGGGGTAAAAGACTGAACCGCCTTAGAAGGGCGAGTCGGCTCGGCGCAGAAAGGCCCGTTTGTCCGGTCGCTGTGGTGAAAGCCATCATATCTGCCCGCACTGGATACGCGGCAAGTTTGCGCGTTTCGCAGGTGAAAATCGATGGCTTTCAGACCTTGGTCTGATGCTTGGGCCGGACCCTTGGCTGGCCCCGCCCGTGCAGAGGTCTGCCCGGCAGGCGCGATGGTCCCGCAGGGCTGGTCACAGGATGGGGGCGGATGGATGCTGACCTTACTCGGGCATTGGGCTCGTGAAGAGGAGAAAGCCAATGAAGACGTTTACCCATTTCCGTTTTGTCGTGCTGTCTTTGGCAGTCGGATCGAGCGTGGCCTTAGCGCCCTTTGATGCGCAGGCCGCCTACGCCCCCGCTATTGATGCGATTGCGACGGATGTCATGCCGGACATGACTGAGATTGCGCGCCGTGGCCGGGGTGCTGACGATGGCACCGACACCGAGGATGATCGTCGCGGCCGTGGAGCCGATGATGGCCCGAACCACACCTTCAACACGCTTATGCCGGAACAGTATGAAATGGCACGCCGTGGCCGTGGTGCCGATGATGGCCCCGGCCATGTGCGCGGAGGTGGGCGCAAACGTGGGCGTGGTGCTGACGACGGCCCGAACCACACCTGATGCGGTGGGGGCAGCTGGCCCATGGGGGTAGAGAGCGCATTGGGCCTCTCTGCCCCCTTTTCATTTCCGAAAGAGAAAATTCCCGCCGAGACGGGGCAAAGGACGCGTTGAATCAATCGCGGCAGGCAGGACGCGGTTATGTTGCTTAGCTTTGCTCTGATTTCCAATAATCCCGGATCGTCAGTGACTTTGGAGGATGTGCGCGACATGGGCGGCTCTGTCGTCTATGTTTGGGGCTTTAAGGCTCGCCGCTGGTGAGGTCGCGACATGAGACCTGTGAGGTGGATTTCAAAGAGGGGAGCGATTTGATGCACTATCATCGGCTGTTCGTTGACGATCAGGGCGAGAGCCATTGGGAAACCGTGCCTGTTCGTCTTGCTGAACGCAGTTTTGCCCCGCCCGCGCAAGCGATTGAAATTTCAGAGGCGGATGCCGCCAAGAGAATGCTGTTTTTGCGATTGCGCGCGGGTTGGGATGAGCCAATCCACCCAACCCCTGTGCGTCAACGCCTTGTCTGCCTGACCGGGCGGGTTCGGGTGACTGCAAGCGACGGCGAGTCTCGGGAGATCGGGCCGGGGGATGTCTGGCAGATGGAAGACCGTCACGGCAAGGGCCACCATACCTGCGTGATCAGTGCAGACGACTTCGAAGCGGTAATCATTCAGATCGACTGATCCGCCCGTTGGAAAACAAAAAGCCCCGCTGTTGCGGGGCTTTTCGTAAACTTGCGATCCGTCCTGGATCAGGCAGCCAGAGCGGCCTTGGCCTGAGCGGCGATGGCGTTGAACGCCTCGGGCTCGTGCACGGCCAGATCGGCCAGAACCTTACGGTCGACTTCGATGCCAGCCTTGGTCAGGCCGTTGATCAGACGCGAATAGGTCATCTCAATGTCGAACAGACGGACAGCAGCGTTGATACGCTGGATCCACAGGGCGCGGAACTGACGCTTACGGACCTTGCGGTCGCGGGTTGCGTACTGCTGTGCCTTGTCGACGGCCTGAGTGGCGGTACGGAAGTTGGTCGAGCGGGCGGCGTAGTAGCCTTTCGCTTTCTTGATGACCTTACGGTGACGCGCGTGGGTCACCACGCCGGATTTAACGCGGGACATGTGTGTGACTCCTTAGCGGTTGTAGGGCATGTACTTCTTGACGATCTTCTCGTCGCTGTCGCAGAGCACCATGGTGCCCGATGCGTCGCGGATGAATTTCGTCGAGCGCTTGATCATGCCGTGGCGCTTGCCAGCCACACCAGCCTTCACATGGCCATTGGCCGTGAAGGTGAACCGCTTTTTCGCAGCGGATTTTGTCTTCATCTTGGGCATTTCGATCTCCAATCGTCAGATGCGCGACTCGGCATGCCACATTGGCCGGCCGCGCAGGCTTTCAGAAGTGGTCGCTATAGGGGGCATCTGGAAAATCCGCAAGCAGATAATCAGTTGATGTAGCGGCCAATCACCGTGAAAAAGATATTTGGCACCTCATTGATGACCAAGCCGCCCGGTTTCTTTGTGACGACCATGGCGATCAAGACGCAGGCAATCAAAAGCACCATCGCCCCGACCCACGGCTTTCGGTCATCGGCATAGGCAGAGAGCATTGAGGGGATGGACAGGGCCACCAAAGTGGCCCCGACGACAAGCATCAAGTCAAAATCCATTTACCCCTCAACACCTAATCAATAGGCCAGAAGGTTATTCCGGGTCTGCCTTGTAGATCAACCGTTCGTCGCAAGGTGCGACGCGCAGGATGTTCGTGGTGCCCTGAACGTTGAACGGCACGCCGGCGGTCAGAACGATCTGGTCGGTTTCCGTGGCGAAGCCATGCTGGCGCGCGGCGCGGACGGCCGAGATCACGGCCCCTTTGAAGCGGTCTTGCTCTTCGGTGATGACGCAATGTGCGCCCCATGTCAGGCAGAGACGGCGAGCGGTGTTCATCAGAGGCGTCAGTGCAATGATCGGAACTTTGGGGCGTTCACGGGCAACCAGACCCACGGTCGTGCCCGATTGCGAGAAGACGGCGATGGCCTTGATGTCCGTCGCTTCGGCGATTTCGCGGGCGGCTGCCACGATGCCATCGGCCACAGTCGAGCGCTTGACGTTGCGGCTGGCCTCGATCACCTGCCGATAAGTCGGGTCACTTTCGACCGAGACGGCCACGTTGTTCATCGTGGTGACGGCTTCGATCGGGAACTTCCCGGCTGCAGATTCGGCAGACAACATGACCGCGTCGGCGCCTTCGTAGATGGCGGTCGCGACGTCCGACACCTCGGCCCGGGTGGGCATCGGCGATTCGATCATCGATTCCAGCATCTGGGTGGCGACGATCACCGGCTTGGCCGCGGCACGGGCCATGCGGACAAGACGCTTTTGGATCGGCGGCACCGAGTAGACGGGCAGTTCAACGCCAAGGTCACCACGGGCAACCATGATGCCGTCAGACACGGCGAGAATCGCCTCATAGGCTTTCACAGCAGCGGGTTTTTCGATCTTGGACAGAACCGCGGCGCGGCCTTTCGCCAGATCCTTGGCTTGAATCACGTCCTCGGGACGCTGCACGAAGGACAGGGCAAGCCAGTCGACGCCAAGTTCACAAGCGAATTCAAGATCCTTGAGATCCTTTTCCGACAGCGCGGCCAAGGGCAGCACCACGTCAGGGACGTTCACGCCCTTGCGGTTCGAGATGGTGCCGCCGACGGTCACCGTGCAATTGGCGAAATCGGGGCCGCAGTCATCGACCTGAAGGCGGATCTTGCCGTCATTGACCAGAAGGGTCGAGCCGGGTTCGAGGGCGGCGAAGATTTCAGGGTGGGGCAGCTGGACCCGGTCGCTGTCGCCGGGGGCATCGCTGAGATCAAGACGGAACTTGTCGCCGTCTTCCAGATCATGCGCGCCTGCGGCAAAGGTGCCAACGCGAAGTTTCGGCCCCTGAAGGTCGGCCAGAATGGCGATCGGCCTGCCGGTGTCGGATTCGACCTGACGGATGATCTGGTGGCGCGACCGGATATCGTCGTGCGTTCCGTGGCTCATGTTCAGGCGGAACACGTCTGCCCCGGCCTCGAACAGGGCGCGGATCATTTCGTAGTCACTGGATGCCGGGCCCAAAGTGGCCACGATCTTGACGTTCCGAAGGCGTCTCATGCCTTCCTCCTTCTTCAAATCTCGTTTCGCGGTGGGCCACGGGTGGGAATAGAGCAAAGGATGCGCCGGGGCAACTGGCGCATTTAGGCAGAATGGCCTAAATCCTCAAAAACTTGGATTAAAGAAACCTGTCGGAAAGAACTGCATCGAAATGCGGCACGAAGCGTTTGAAATTGTCGGTGAAGATCGCAAAGGCCCGTGGCTGGTGACTTGCGACCATGCAACCAATCGTGTGCCGGACTGGCTGGGCGGTGATCTGGGAATCGCCTCTGCGGACATGAATCGCCATATCGCCTACGATGTGGGCGCGCGCGGACTGGCTTTGGCTTTGGGTGCGGTGTTGGACAGCCCTGTGATCTGTTCGGATTTCAGCCGCTTGGTGATTGATCCTAACCGTGGGGAAGATGATCCGACGCTGCTGATGAAGCTGTATGACGGAACGATTATCCCGGCCAACCGCACTGCGGGCCCGGCTGAACGCGAAGAACGCTTGGCAAAGCTGTACCGCCCTTATCATGACGCCTATGCGAAACTGGCTGAAGGCAAGGTCATTCTGGCCGTGCATTCCTTTACCCCCTGTCTGAAGGGGAGAGCCCCGCGCCCTTGGCAAGTGGGCATTCTTTACAGCCATCTGGATGCGCGGTTGTCTCGCGCCGTGATTGATGCCCTTCGTCATGATCCGGATTTGTGCGTCGGTGATAATGAGCCCTATTCCGGCCATCTGCCGGGGGATGCAATTGACCGCCATGCGCTGCAACATGGACGTCACAACACGCTGGTCGAGTTGCGAAATGATCTGATTGCGGATGAAGAGGATCAGGTTGCTTGGGCAAAGCGCCTTGCACCGGTCTTGACGCAGGCTTTGGCCTTGGTTTCGGATTGAGACCAATTGGCCGGGGATCTGGGCTTGAGCCTGCGTCGAGGCTGAGCCATTCTTGAACAAATCAGGAGTATTCGATGGCCGATATCGACGAACAAACCCGCATTGAACTGGAAGCCGCTGCCTTTCGGACGCTGTTGCATCATCTGATGGAAAAGCGGCCGGATGTGCAGAACATCGACCTGATGAATCTGGGCGGATTTTGCCGCAACTGCCTCAGCCGCTGGTACCAAGAGGCCGCGAATGCGAAGGGTATCGAGATGGGCAAGGATGAGGCGCGCGAGATAATCTATGGCATGCCATATGCCGATTGGGTTGCCCGCAATCAGACCGAGGCCTCGGATGACAAGAAAGCGGCCTTCGAAAAGTCCTTTGCGGAAAATGTGGGTTCTGCGCCTAAGGCTTGAATTTCACTGTTTCCGCCTGTGGAACAATAGCCTTTAGGGGTGCTACTGTTCGCGCTGGCGCTAAAATCACCGGTGAAAGATGGCTAGAGTTTGACACTCTTGGCCAGAATTCGTTTCATCCAAACCACTTAACGGGTTGGGCCCGCATAGCTGTATTGGGGTGTTGGTATGGAATTGCTGTTTCTTCTTCCGATGGTTCTATTGGTTAGTCTTTTTGGGGTTTTTGGAGGCTCGGACGGTGGTGGTGGCGGCGGCGGCGGTGAGCCAGAGCCGGAGGAAGGGACTGCTGGTGACGATAGCCTGAGCGGAACCGCTCGTCCGGACCTGATGGACGGTCTTGCCGGAAATGACCTGCTGGAGGGCCTTGATGGCCGTGATACCCTTCTTGGATCGGAGGGCAACGATACCCTTGATGGTGGTCAGAAATCTGACCAACTGGAAGGTGGTGCGGGCGACGATCTGTTGCTGGGCGGTGTTGCCGATGACCTGCTGTTTGGCGATGACGGCGCCGACCGGCTATTCGGCGGCGGTGGCGAAGACAGTCTGGATGGCGGGGTTGGAAATGACCTTCTTTCCGGACTGAGCGGTAATGATCAGCTCTTGGGCGCTGATGGTGCCGATACGCTTTTGGGTGGTTCGGGCAATGACAGCATGGATGGCGAAGCAGGCGCGGATAGTCTTGAAGGTGGCGCTGGCGACGATCTTTTGATTGGCGGCGCCGACAATGATCAGGTCTATGGCGGTGCAGGCCGTGACACGCTGACAGGCGGTGCCGGTAATGACACGATCGACGGCGGCGATGATGACGACCTGCTGCGCACGGGTGGTGGTAGCGACAACGTGCTGGCCGGAAATGGCAATGATGTCGTTGAGATCGACGCGGCGACCGGAACCGTGAGGGTTGATCTGGGCGCTGGGGCTGACCGTTTGACCTCTCTCCTTAGCGGCGTGAATATTTTCGCCGATGGTGGGGCTGGAAGTGACACGCTATCGACCGGTAGCGGCGATGACTCGCTTGCTGGCGGCGGCGATAATGATGTTCTTAACAGTGGCGATGGAGACGACCAGGTCAATGGTGGCATTGGCAATGACTCGGTCTATGGCCAAGGCGGAGATGACATTCTGGATGGTGGCGCGGGCGACGATTCGGTGGACGGCGGTGCCGGGGCCGATACGATCTATGGCAACTTTGGGGCTGACCTTCTGAACGGGGGAGAGGGCGCGGACCTGATCTTGGCCGGTGACGGCAATGACACTGTGTCCGGTGGTGCGCTTTACGGAATTGACATAGTCGACCTTGGCAATGGCGATGACGTCCTGACCTATACCGGCACCTCTGCGGCGGACGGCAACGTCAGCGTTACGGGCGGTTGGGGTGAAGATGTGATTACCACGTCCTTCGGCAATGACTCGATTTCTGGCGACGAAAACAATGACCTGATCCGGTCTGGGCAGGGGTCTGACACCGTTTCCGGTGGGATCGGCAATGATACGATCCATGTTTCGGGCGGAGGTGACGTGATCTCTTCGGGCGGCGGGGCCGATGTTCTGGGCTGGACGAATGACAGCCAGTCTGGTCTGGCGATGTCGCGCGTGACCGATTTCGATGCGGCCAATGATGTGCTTCAGATCACGCCGGACGGGTCGGTGACGCCGCCGACGCTTGCCTTGCGGGCGGATGGGGCCAATACGATCGTGACCGTGAACGGCGTGGACGAACTGGTTCTGGAAGGCGTGTTGCCGACCGACCTGCCTGCCGGGGCTGTGGTTCTGGTCTGATCTGGCTGATCCGTGAAATGAAAAAGGGCGGGGAAACGACCCCGCCCTTTGCTTTTTTCATATGACCATAGCTTTAGAGGGCGGCTTTTCTAGTTTCGTCCAGATAGATTTCACGCATCCGGGTCGCGACGTTGCCGGGTGTGCCAGAGCCAACCTTGGCGCCGTCAATTTCGACCACAGGCATGACAAAGGCCGAAGCCGAGGTGATGAAAGCCTCATCCGCGGCCTGCGCCTCGGCGATGGTGAAGTTGCGCTCTTCGACTTCGAACTGGGCTTCCCGTGCAAAGCGGAGAACCGAAGCGCGGGTGATCCCATGCAGGATGTCGTTTGACAGGGCGCGGGTGATGATCTTGTTGCCTTTGACGATATAGGCGTTGTTCGACGTGCCTTCAGTGACAAAGCCGTCTTCGACAAACCACGCATCATCGACGCCGGCTTTCTTGGCCATCATCTTGCCCATGGACGGGTAAAGCAGTTGCACCGTCTTGATGTCGCGGCGACCCCAACGCTGATCGGGGATCGAGATGACTTTCCAGCCAGTCTTGGCGGCGGGGCTGTTGGCGAGGCCGGGTTTGGACTGGGTGAACAGGACAACCGTTGGGGCCACATCATCGGCAGGATAGGCGAAGTCACGGTCGCCGGGATTGCCACGGGTCACTTGCAGATAGACCATGCCATCGACCACGGCGTTCTTTGCCACGATTTCGCGGAAGATCGCCAGCCATTCGGCGTCGGAATGGGGGTTCTTCATTTCCAGTTCGGCAAGTGAACGGGCAAGGCGCACGCAATGGCCCTGAAAGTCGATCAATTTGCCATCGAGCACTGAGGTCACTTCATAGACCCCGTCCGCCATCAGGAAGCCACGGTCAAAGACCGATACCTTGGCTTCGGCTTCGGGCAGGTAGTCTCCGTTGACATAGACGATGCGGCTCATGCGGACCTCCGGGTTTGCTTGCGTCCTTGTGTTGCACAAAACCGCTTGCGGTCAAGCCGCCATCTGTGCCGATCAGGGCCGCGAAGCAGAAGCGATGGACGCGATATGTCGCAGATCGGTGCCGCAGCATCCGCCCAGAACCCGGATCGCCGGAAGTTCCCGGCGCAGCGCGGCGAGTTGATGGCCCAGTTCTTCGGGGTCGCCATCGTCCAGCTCTTCGGCCCCGTCCAGTTCCGCATGGCTGTGGCGCGAGGCATTGGCGACAAAGCCGTGCAATCGGGGGATCGCGCCCTGGGCAAGCGCAGGGGCGATATGTTCCGGGTGGGCGCAGTTGACCATGAAGAACCGGGCCGCGCCGGAAGTGGCCTGATCGGCCCTTTCGATCGCCTCTCGCAACGGCATTCCGTCGGCGAGGCATCCATCGGTTTCCACCACGAAAGAGACGACGACCGGAATGCCTGCTGCCCCGGCTGCAAGGATGATACCCTGTGCCTCTTCCGTCGATCCGATGGTATAGGCCGTCAGAAGCTCTGCCCCGGACTTGGCGGCAGTGTCGATCTGACGGGCGTGATAATCGCGTGCTGCCTGAACCGAGGCCATTCCCTTTTCATAGCCATCGCCGCGCGGCCCAAGCTGAGCAGAAATGCAAACATCGTCGGCGGCATGTTCCATGGCAAAGGCCACCGCTTCTGCATTTATCCGGTCTAGGTCTTCGGTTGGCCAGTTGATTGCCGCCGCACGGTCCGGGCTGGCCATCCAAGTGGGGGTGTCGATCATGATCCCTGCCCCGAACGCGCGGCCGATCGCGATGAGATCGAGATAGTAATCGCGAAGGCGCTGACGTCCTTCATCCGAGCGCAGCATGGGAAAGGCCGCAAAACCCGGCAGATCCCAAGACTTGTTGAAGATCAGATCGGTTTCCATTCCGGTCCAGGCAAGCCAGAGACGGTTATCCGCGATGTTGGGAACGGCCATGTTGTTTCCTTGCGTGGTTATGGCCCGCATCCCGGAGCGATCTGGTGTCCCGCGCCGGCAGGGGCAGGGAAAGATCTTGCTGAGGGTAGCACAATCTGCCCCGGCTGTCGCCTGTAGGGTGTCGGGAAATTGCTGCGGGTGCAAAGGAGTGCTTGCGCGGCGCAGCGCAATAATCTAACCAATGCGCAGCATCCCGTGAAATTTCCTTTCGAAGAGGACGAAGATGAGCTTCCGTATCCAGCCGCCCGCACCCGCCCGTCCCAATCGTTGCCAATTGTTTGGGCCCGGCTCTCGGCCCGCGATCTTTGAGAAAATGGCGTCCAGTGCTGCTGATGTCATCAATCTGGACCTTGAGGACTCGGTCGCACCTTCGGACAAGGTGCAGGCTCGCGCGAATATCATTCAGGCGATCAACGAGATTGACTGGGGCAAGAAGACGCTTTCGGTGCGGATCAACGGTCTGGATACGCCTTATTGGTATCGGGATGTGGTTGACCTGCTGGAACAGGCTGGTGAGCGGCTTGACCAGATCATGATCCCGAAGGTCGGCTGTGCCGAGGATGTTTATGCTGTCGACGCATTGGTGACGGCAATTGAACGTGCCAAAGGGCGCAAGAAGCCGATTTCCTTCGAAGTGATCATCGAGAGCGCGGCTGGTATCGCGCATGTCGAGGAAATCGCGGCTTCGAGCCCGCGCCTGCAGGCAATGAGCCTTGGTGCGGCTGATTTTGCGGCCAGCATGGGTATGCAGACGACCGGAATCGGCGGCACTCAGGAAAACTATTACATGCTGCGCGAAGGCGTAAAGCATTGGTCCGACCCTTGGCATTGGGCGCAGGCGGCCATTGTGGCGGCCTGTCGGACCCATGGGGTTCTGCCGGTAGATGGGCCGTTTGGCGACTTTTCGGACGACGAAGGGTTCCGCGCACAGGCGTTGCGGTCTGCGACCTTGGGAATGGTTGGCAAATGGGCAATTCACCCAAAGCAGGTGGCTATAGCGAATGAAGTGTTCACGCCCTCTGAGGCGGCTGTTTCCGAAGCCCGCGAGATTTTGAAGGCTATGGATGAGGCCAAAGCCCGCGGTGAAGGTGCAACGGTGTATAAGGGGCGTCTGGTCGATATTGCCAGCATTAAGCAGGCCGAAGTGATCGTTCGTCAGTCTGAGCTGATTTCCGGATGATAACGGAATCGTTGACATACTGCCCGAAATAAGGGCAGGTTTCGGCAACTTCCGCTGCGTAACGGGCGGACACAAAAGATACCCGCGCTGCGATCCAGGGGAGAGGAGGCCCCTCGCAGCAAAACGGGGAGGAAGCGCGCCCTGTGGTTCGACCACAGGGCGTTGCTGTTTTCGGGTCACGCTTTTGATCTTGGATCTCGCATAGAGCGAGCGATTTGCGGCACGGTCTGAAGCCTGCCGAGTTGCATCCGCCCGCAGTCAAGGCCATATAGAGCCAAGCATTGCGGGAGTGGGCCATGAACTACCTGGAATTCGAAAAGCCTTTGGCTGAAATTGAGGGCAAGGCGGAAGAGCTGCGCGCGATGGCGCGGAGCAATCCGGGTATGGATGTGGCGAAAGAAGCCGAGGCCTTGGACAAGAAGGCCGAAGCGATGCTGAAGGATCTTTACAAGGATCTTTCGCCTTGGCGCAAATGTCAGGTCGCGCGGCATCCTGATCGGCCACACTGCAAAGATTACATTGATGCCTTGTTCACCGAATTCACCTCGATGTCCGGCGATCGTAATTTTGCCGAAGACCATGCTGTCATGGGGGGGATTGCCCGTTTCAATGACCAGCCTGTGATGATCATTGGCCATGAAAAAGGCAACGACACCAAAAGCCGGATTGAGCGCAATTTCGGGATGGCGCGGCCGGAAGGCTATCGTAAGGCCATTCGCCTGATGGATATGGCAGACCGGTTCCGGTTGCCTGTGATTACCCTTGTCGATACCCCCGGTGCCTATCCCGGCAAGGGCGCCGAGGAGCGTGGCCAGTCGGAGGCGATTGCGCGCAGCACCCAGAAATGTCTCGAGATCGGCGTTCCACTGATTTCTATCGTGATCGGCGAAGGCGGTTCGGGCGGGGCTGTTGCCTTTGCAAGTGCCAACCGTGTCGCGATGTTGGAGCATTCGGTCTATTCGGTGATTTCACCCGAAGGCTGCGCCTCGATCCTTTGGAAGGATGCCGAAAAGATGCGCGAAGCAGCAGAGGCCTTGCGCCTTACGGCACAAGATCTGCAGAAACTGGGGGTTGTCGATCGGATCATTAAAGAGCCGATGGGGGGCGCGCAGCGCGGTCGCAAAGAAACGATTGAGGCCGTCGGCAAAGGCATTGAAGCGATGCTGAAAGAATTTGCCGGCAAGAAGCCCGAGGTGCTGATCAAAGAGCGTCGGACCAAGTTCCTTGAAATGGGGTCAAAGGGGCTTGCTGCTTGAACCCTTGGGTCTTGGTGATCCTAGCCGGGCTTATGGAAACGGGCTGGGCCATTGGTCTGAAATATTCGGATGGTTTCACGAAACCTTTGCCCTCGGCGCTGACCATCGCCGGAGCCTTGGCAAGTTTCTGGATGCTTTCTCTAGCGATGAAGGATTTGCCGGTTGGCACAGCCTATGCCGTCTGGGTTGGGATCGGCGCCGTTGGCACAGCAGTGGCTGCGGTGGCCTTTTTCGGTGATCCTGTCAGCCTTTTCAGGGTCTTGGGAATCGCCTTGATCATCGCGGGAATTGTTGCGCTGAAACTGGCCTGATGGCCCATATCACCACATGGTCTTAGACGCGCGTTCTGGCCAACCCTCATCGTAGGTTTTGCTTTCGATCTCACCTTCGGTGATTTCTTGCAGCATCTGACCGACAGTCGGCAGGCCCGTTGATTGGTCCCCCATAGACCACAAGCCGGACCGCACCAGAGCACGCGCGCATTGCGAATACACTTCGGCAACTTTGATCACGACCACTGATCGCGGAGTTTTCCCGTCTTTCCCGAATTTCGCAGTGATTTCTGGATCTATCGTCACAATTGCAGTGCCGTTCACGCGCATGGCCACCGTGCATCCGGCAATAAGGAATAACAGACTGACACGACCATCGCGCACGATGTTGCGAAGCGCATCAATGCGGTTGTTGCCGCGCCAATCGGGCATAAGGAGCGTGCGATCATCTTGGATATGCACAACAGGTCCGTCATCGCCGCGCGGTGTGCCGTCTGTTCCTTCTGGACCGACGGTCGAGAGTACGCAAAACCGGGACCGTTCGATCCATTCGCGATACGATGTTGTCAGTCGCGACGTGACCTTGCGCACCGCCGGTTCGGCAGGTGTGCCGTAAAGGGCGTGAAGCGCGTCAAGATCTGTGACGGCTTTCATGGCTTTGCCCCACCAAAACCAGCATCTGCCATCAACCGATTAGAGTTCGTTTCCACCTCGGCTTCCAACCGCTTCATGAAGTCGGGGACCGACAGGCCCTGCTCGATCGGGGTCAGGAATTCGACGACGGCAAGACCGGGGGTTCGCAACAAACTGCGTTTTGGCCAGAAAAGCCCGACATTCGCGGCGACCGGAACGCAGGTCTGACCCAACTGTTCGTAGAGAAGACCTGTTCCCACCTTATATGGACGTACGTCGCCCGGCGCTACGCGAGTGCCTTGCGGATAGATGATCAGCTGACCAGGATCGGCAGCGCCTTTCGCGACATCTGCTTTCATTTTGGTGATGGCTGCTCCGCGTTTGCCACGATCAACCATCACACAACCGATACGCATCGCGTATTGTCCCAGAATGGGCGTGTACATAAGTTCACGTTTCATGATGAATTTGCCACGCGGGACGGCATTGAAAATCATCAGGATGTCCAGAAAGCTTTGATGCTTTGCGGCAATCATGACTTCGCCTGTCGGCGGCGTTCCGCGAACCTCGCTGCGAATGCCGCACATGATGCGAACTGTAAACAAGACCCAACGGCAAAATGCTTTGCAGGCCGCAAAGGCCCCTTCTTTCGAGAGGAGCGCCCAAGGAAAGAACAAGATGCCGATGACCAGCATCGCGACGTACATTTGCACGATAAAGAGGATCGAAAGGATCCAGCGGACAATGATCATCAAGGAAGCCCTTTTAAGGTGCGCAAGGCGGCAAAACGTGTGGCCGCGAAGGCCACAATAGCGGCAAGTGGCGGCAGCACCAGCGGCAGAAGCCAGCCAAGACCTTGGAAGCCCAATCCGGTGAGAAATCCGCCCGCCTCGTCGACGCGCGGAAGCAGAAGAATGCCTATTGTGGCAATCAGGGCGCCGATTGTCGCGCCGCCGAACGCCCGCAAGGTGAAGCGCCGCACGAAGGCGCGGACGATATACTGGTCCTTTGCGCCGACAAGACGGAGGACGCGGATCACCTGCAAATTGGCGGCTAAGGCTGCATTCGCCGCAAGGGTGATCATGGCGGCGGTCGCCCCGGCGATGAGGAGAAGCGATAGCAATCCCAAAAGCCGCAGGCGGTCGGCAGCAATGGCCAAAGGCCTGCGCCAGCGTGTGTGATCGTCAAGGACGGCCCCCGGCGCTTCGGCCACAAGACGTTGTCGAAGCCCCTCGCTGTCATAACCTTCAGAGGACTCGGTCAGTTCAATCAATCGGGGGAGCGGCAGCGCATCGACCGGAAGATCTGGGCCAAACCAAGGTTCCAGAAGTTTGCGCTGTTCGTCGGTTTCAATGGCACGCGCTTCTGCGATGCCTGGTGTCGCGGCAAGCAGTGACAGGACAGCGGCGACTTGGGTCTGCATCTGATCCGCAGGCGCCGAGATGCGGATGGTCGCTGTGCCCGCAAGCGACGTTGCCCAACGTTCAGCAAGCCTGCCTGAAGCAAGCGACAAGGCCAAGGCAAAAACCGCCAGAAATGCCATAGCGCCCGATGTGAACAGCGTGAGTTGCGCCGTGAACCCGGAAGGCGGAACCACGCGGTCGGCATGTTGGTCAGCGGCAAGTAAGGACAGCAGTTTCACAGATCGGCCCCGGCAAGTTGGATGCGGCGGTTCTTGATGCGCAACACGCGGGCTGACACTTGCGATTTTGCTTGTCGGATCAGGTTTAGATCGTGGGTTGCGACCAGAATGGTTTTTCCCATCCTGTTCAATTCGACCAGCAACGTCAGCAGCCGCAGGGACATTTCCCAATCCAAGTTGCCTGTCGGCTCGTCGGCCAGAATGACATCTGGGTCCATGATGATGGCGCGGGCCAACGCCGCGCGTTGACGTTCCCCGCCAGAGAGGGAGGGCGGAAGGGCATCGCCCAAAGTTCGAAGACCAACCCAATTCAAAAGCTCGGTCAAATTCCGTGTATCAACTGGACGGCTGGCGACGGTGAGCGGAAGGCAAACATTCGCTGCCAAGGGAAGGTGGTCCAAGAATTGGCAATCTTGATGTACTACGCCGATCCTCCGGCGGTTCATCGCAACGTCATCCCGGCTCAGGCTGCGGAGATCACGGTCGAACAGTGAGATGTGACCCGAGGTGGGCAGCAGGTCAGCATAAGCAAGTTTGAGGAAGGTCGATTTGCCTGCGCCGGACGGGCCAGTCAAGAAGTGAAACGATCCTGGAGCGAGGCGGAGCGAGATCTCTGACAAGAGTTCTCCGCCGCCATAGTTATAGGCCACATTCTCGAAAGCGATCACGCTGGTTACCCCTTTGGTCAGACGCAACTTCGCTGAAAAAGTAGGAGGTTTCAATTGCGGTGGTGCTGGCCTTAACCACGATCTCTTGGAATTGTTTCATTTCGGCGCTACAAGAAAAAACCAAAGCCCTACTAAAAGGGGATCGGGGGTCGAGCTTAATGCGTATCATCTGTCCAAATTGCGACGCCCAGTATGAGGTTGATGACAATGCCATTCCTCCGGAAGGGCGCGATGTCCAATGCTCGAACTGTGGGAATGCTTGGTTTCAGGCCGCACCTGTGGGTGCGGAGAAACTGACTGCTGCATTGTATCAAGAACCGACCCCACAGGCGGCCCCGCCTGAAGCCTTGGATCAGGGTGACGACGTAGACGATCTGCCCGAACCCCCCGCAGCACCGCGGCGATCCTTGGACGATGCCGTACTTTCCGTGCTGCGCGAAGAAGCTGAACGTGAAGTGCAAGCCCGAAAGGTCGAGGCGCAAGGACTTGAGATGCAGGGGGATCTGGGGTTGCCGCCGCCAGTGAATCCCGCTGTGGGTCGTCCTTTGCGCGAAGAGCGTGTGTCCGATGAACCCGAGATGACGGACGCAGAGAGGCATATTGCACGCATGAAGGGGATGCCTGTTCCCCAGCAAAAACCAGCTGCGCGGCGCGACTTGCTGCCTGATATCGAGGAAATCAATTCGTCCTTGAAGCCAAGTGAAGTGGCTCAAACTGTCGCGTACGAAAAGGCGGATAGCCAACCCGAAAAATCCGGATTCCGCTCTGGGTTTACCTTGATGCTGATCCTCGCCGTCATCGTGATCGCGCTTTACGTCATGGCGCCGAAAATTGGGGAACAGATCCCTGAATTGGCGGGAACGATGGACGCCTACGTTTCGTCGATAGATGCTTTGCGCTTGGGACTGGACACGATGATCCGCAAAGCGACGGTTTTCCTGCAGGGATTGGCTGGCGCCTAGGCTATCTGAGTGTTTCGTGACGCGGCGTCGGACGTGACATTGCGTCTGGGCAGAGCCATTCTTTCGATCAAAGTCGGAGGAATGCCATGACCTTTTATCCCAACCTGTTGTCACCGCTTGAACTTGGCCATGTGACCTTGCCCAACCGGGTGCTGATGGGGTCGATGCACACGGGGCTGGAAGAGACTGGCGACTGGAACCGGGTTGCTGAATTCTATGCCGAACGTGCGCGGGGCGGGGTGGGTCTGATCGTAACCGGGGGGATGGCCCCGAACAAAGAAGGTGGCGTTTTTCCGGGCGCTGCGGGGTTGCATTCGGAAAAGGATATTTCGAACCACAGGATCGTTACCGAGCGGGTCCATGCAAGCGGTGGACGGATCGCGATGCAAATCCTGCATGCTGGCCGATATGCTTATGGAAAGGATTGCGTCGCCCCTAGTGCCGTGAAGTCGCCCATTTCGCCCTTCGTGCCAACGGCCTTGGACGAGGTGGGAATTGAAAAGCAGATCTCTGATATCGTGACGGCGGCTATTCGTGCAAAGCAGGCCGGGTACGATGGCGCAGAGATCATGGGAAGCGAAGGATACTTCCTTAACCAGTTCCTCGTGCGCCACACCAATCGCCGCGAAGATAGATGGGGAGGTGCTTATGAAAATCGGATGCGGCTTCCGGTGGAGGTCGTGCGTCGGGTGCGCGAAGCGGTCGGCCCCGAATTTATCCTGATTTACCGGATCAGTCTGATTGATCTGGTGCCGAATGGATCCACTTGGGAAGAGGTGGTCACGCTGGCCAAGGCAATTGAAGCGGCGGGCGCTTCGATCCTGAATACTGGTATTGGTTGGCATGAGGCGCGTGTGCCGACGATTGCAACCAGTGTACCAAGAGCTGCATTTACTTGGCTTACCGCGCGCTTGCGTCCCGAGGTTTCGATCCCGGTCATCGCCTCTAACCGGATCAATACGCCAGAAGTGGCCGAACGCATTCTGGCTTCGGGCGAAGCCGATATGGTCAGTATGGCCCGCCCGTTTCTAGCGGACCCTGACTTTGTGCGAAAAGCAGCGGAAGGCAAATCCGGCCAAATCGCACCTTGCATCGCGTGCAATCAGGCCTGCCTTGACCACACCTTTAGTGGGAAGCTTACCAGTTGTCTTGTAAACCCCAGGGCCTGCAGCGAAACCGAACTGACCTATTCCGCGACCGATCGAACAAAGCAAATTGCGGTGGTCGGGGCTGGACCGGCGGGCCTGATGACAGCGTTGGTCGCGGCCGAGCGTGGACATGAGGTGACGCTTTTCGAAGCTTCTGACCGCGTCGGAGGGCAGTTGCACTTGGCTGCCGCCGTCCCCGGAAAGGAAGAGTTCAAGGGTTTGATAAGCTGGTTTCAGACAATGCTGGATGCCAGCAATGTGAAGCAGCGTCTTGGGTGCCGTGCCAACGTTGATGACATGAGTGGCTTTGATGACATCGTCATCGCGACAGGCGTTCAGCCAAGAGATATCGGACTTGCAGGGCAGGATAAGGCTAAGTCCTACATAGAGGTTCTGCGCGGAGCAGAGGTTGGCAAGAGGGTTGCGATCGTTGGGGCTGGCGGCATCGGCTTTGATGTGGCCGAGTATCTGGTTCATCAAGGAAAATCTCCGACAGAAGATCTGGAACTTTGGAAGCGGGAATGGGGCGTTGGAGATCCGGCAGAGGTGGCCGGAGGGTTGGCACCATCAGGACCAGAACCAGAGCCGCCGGCGCGAGATATTTGGCTTCTGCAGCGCAAGGCTGAAAAACCGGGGCGTCATCTGGGAAAGACCACAGGCTGGATTCATCGCGCTGCCTTGCAGATGAAAGGAGTGAAGATGGTCGGAGGGGTAAGCTACGAAGGTGTCGTTGATGATGGGTTGGCGATCCAACGTGACGGACAGATTGAAGTGCTGCCGGTTGATGATGTGGTCCTTTGCGCCGGACAGGTATCCGAGCGAACATTGGCTGACGCTTTGATCGCTGCGGGTAAGACCGTTCATGTGATTGGTGGTGCCGACGTCGCTGCAGAGCTTGATGCAAAGCGGGCGATCAACCAAGCCGCGCGCCTTGCGGCGAGCCTTTAGCGGTTTCTATCCCATCGGGTGGTTCCATAGTCCTTTGTTTCCCGGCGCCGCGATCGCAATCGCCCTATCAGGACTCGCTTCACAAATCGCAGTTCGGTAGACTCAAGGCAAGCGTATCCAGCAACGGAGCAGCCCGCCTGAGTGCGGGGCGATGGAAGTAAACACCCAGCTAAGGGAGACAGCGGACTTGAGCAGTGTTCCTGACCGAGGGGCTTTCGAATCTGATTTGCAGAGTTTGGAAGAAAGAAATTATGCCTCTGTTGTTTCTCCGGACTTTGACCCGGGCGGGTTTGTGCCGACGGGTCGCGTGGCTATATTTACGATTGCGTCATTACTCTTCGTGCTGGGTGTAGCTAGTGCCGCCGACACTTCTGAGAATTCGGCGATCTACATCCTGAACTATTCGCACCCGTCAATTGCGGTACTTGCTGTCGGACTCGCAGTCTTGCCCCTTCGGCTTGCTTGGTACGCCTTCTCCGTCTTCTTCATGACCTTTTTGTTGGGCGAGTTGGTTAACGTTGGCCTAGAAATCTCGTCGGGCTGGACCGCGTTTGGAATGCTTAAAGCATTGCCTGTGGCACTTGCTGTCGGTTTCGCCGGCGGGGCTACCGCGAAGAGTTTAAGCGCAAGCGGAACTGTATGGCACTTATGTCGGACCCCCGAAAATTCTGCCCTGATCGCAGGGGCTGTGGTCGCTCTCGTTGGTTTTCCTTTGGCGGCGCTGGCGCTTTGGGCTGATGCGCATGACTCCTTGGATTCTGAAAAGTTTCTGAATTTGGCTGGAATACTGGCGCAGCGGATCGGCGCGCTCGCGCTTGTTACGACTGCCAGCATTCTTCTGCTGCGCGCGCCTCCGCAACGAAAGGACTTGCCTGAATTTCTTCTGCAGGTCGGCGCATTCTTGGCTGTGGCAATTGCCAACAAGAACGGTTTTGAAATGTTTGCCTCGGCAGATCCGGCGCTGCTTGGTGTCGCATTTGTCTTTCTTCGCCCAATTCGGCCGACACTTGCTGGCACCCTCTGCGGGATTTGCGTCTATTTCATCCTGAACGGTAACAATGTTGAACTGACTTCGGCGGTTGCAGTAGAGCGATTGAAGAATGAGCAGACAGCGAACCTTTTGTTCTTTGTCCTAGTCTTGGCCGCAGCCTTGCGGATGAAGGCTGAGCGTGTTGAAAAGGTTCAGCTTCGCACGCTTGGGCGGATGGCCCGTGCACAAGAACTTGCCCGATATGGGCATTTTACCTACGAGCCGCCAACCTATACGGTCCGCTCGGACGAGATGGTGCAACGTATTCTGAATATCCCGCAGACCGTCAATTCCCTAGATTTTCTCAAAAGGGTTCATCCAGAAGACCGCGAAGTGCTTCAAACCGGTTTCCTTACGATGCAAGAAGAGGAGACATCCTTTTCTTTTAGGTGCGCGCTAGACGGGACTTGGTCGCCCGAAACAAAGTGTGTCCATGTTGCTGGTATCGCAATCCGCGAAGTAATGGATGGTGTGCCGGCGATTATCTACGGTGTCTTGGTAGATGTGACACGCGAACATTCAAAAGAAGAACAAATGCTGAAGCTGGTAACGGAGTTGTCGGAGCGACAAGGTCAGCAAACCCAGCTTTTCTCGATCATTTCACACGAGCTACGAACACCTGCGTCTATCCTGTCCCTTCTTTTGGACGAGATGGATGAGTCCAAGGACTGGACACGCTCGGGTCCCCGGATGCGGGGGGTGCTGGACCAGCTATTGTCAATTCTTTCTGACATGCGGCAGACCGTTCGACCCGAGCAGAACATGCCCATCCGCATCGAAAATTTTCAGCCAGCGGTGCTTGCGACCAGTATTGTCGAGACTTTTGGGCTTTTGGCGCAATCAAAGGGAATTTCCATTCGGACAGAGATGTCGCCTGACGCAAATGTCATGCGTTCTGCCGACAAAGTTCGCTTGAACCAGACCCTGTCGAACCTGGTCAAGAACGCCATCGTGCATTCGCAGGCAACGGAAGTTGTGCTGAGTTTTGAGACGCTGGATGGCGAAAAGTGTCTCTGGAGGGTTTCTGACAATGGAAGAAACATTCCCGAGGAGCAGCGCACTCGTTTGTTCCAGCCCTTTATGCGCAGTAGCACCGAGGGAATTCGGTCAGATGGCTCTGGTTTGGGCCTTTATATCGCGAAGGGGGCTATTGAACTTCTGGGTGGCTCTTTGAACTACGAAGAACGACCGATGAGCGGGGCTTCGTTTACAATCATGCTTCCAATGCCGGTTGCGGCGCTGGGCGGCAATGAACAGAGCGCGAATGTCGTGCAGAACGATGTAGACGTGTCCAATTTGTCTATCCTAGTGCTTGAAGACAGCGAGACGATGGGTGAGATTCTTTCAGAACGCCTTTCTCGACACTTCAAATCTGTAAAGTGGTTGCGCGATGGCGCTGCCGGGTTAGCTTGGTTGGCCGTGCATGACGTGGATGTCGTTGCAACTGACCTTTACATGCCCGGAATGAACGGGCGCGATTTAGCCGAACGGTTGCGCAAGCGTGGATTTGGCAAGCCAATCATCGGTATGACGGCTGCGGAAGCTGGCAAGGACGTTGAACGGTTCCGGATTTCGGGGGCTGATGCCGTCCTGACCAAGCCCGTTGGGCCAAAGGACATTGTCTCGGTGCTAAGTTCTATCAAAGAAAAGCGAGACGACGCCGTGAGCGCAAGCTAATAACGCGGGACACGAAAAGAAAAGCCCCCTCCGGACTGTCCGGAGGGGGCTTTTCTTTTGCTGAAACGCTTCGGTTGTCAGACGATGCCAAGATCGCGGGCCATGACGACTGCCTGCGTCCGGTTATGTGCGCCCAATTTGCGGCAGATCGATGTAACGTGCATCTTGACTGTCGGTTCTGCCAATTGAAGATCGTTCGCGATTTCCTTGTTCTGTTTTCCTTCGGCGAGGAAGGAAAGGACTGTCATTTCTTTCTCGGAAAGCTGGCCGTGACGAACCGTGCGGCTTGTGGTTTGACGCTCACGCACCAACTCTAGCGGCATGTATTGCTCGCCCGAGTGCATGAAGCGGATGGCATTTGCCAAACTGCGGACAGCCGTGGTCTTGAGAATGATGCCGGATGCCCCGGTGTTCATGATCTCATCCAACATGCGAGGAGAAGGGCTGCCTGTGATGATGGCGACTGGCCGGCCATCATTGGCTTTGATGGCGCGGCGTAGTCCAGCCACACCGTTCATTCCTGGCATGTTCAAATCCAGTAGAACGACATCATACGGACCATTCTCGTCGATCCGTTCCAGACCTTCGTCAAGGTTTCTCGCGGTTGTAACGCTCATGCCTGCCGCCCCTTCGAGGTACATGGCAAACATCTCCAGAATCATCTCGTGGTCATCGACGATGAGGACGTTCAGGCCTTCATCTTTGAAGGTATCAACTAGTCCCATAAGTTCTGTTCCCTTGTCCTAAGGTGCTATGCTGGCGATTAGAACCCTGCCTGAGCAAAGGACGTGACACATTTCTGGTGCCAACACGCCGTTCGAAAGATGTTTGCAGACTAACGTAGAGTGTGAGCGCATTCATTTGCGCATCAGTCGAAGAAAACTCATCCAAAGGGATACAAGACCATCCTTATTGGTCGTGGCGTATTCGCTAGGCTGACTGATACAGTCATACTGACAGTGAAAGAGGAGAATGTGAGTGTCCTTCCTATCGAAAACCATCCGAATTGCCCAAGCGCTTGCTTTCAGTGCAGCCGTCGTTGGCTCAGGTGCAGCGCGTGCAGAAATCTCTCCGGCGGTTGGGGAGCCGATCCTGACGATTGACGGAAGTGTTTCGTCGACCGACGGATTCAAGTTAGATATGGATTCGCTTCTGAAGTTTGAGCCGGAAGTGTTCCAGACCTCGACCATTTGGACCGAAGGCAACGTTACCTTCACCGGAGTGCCCCTGAAGACCCTCATCGAAGCAGCCGGTGCAACGGGAACGACAGTTGTTGCGGAAGCCTTGAACGGATATGCAGTTGAACTTCCGATCGCTGAACTGGAAGACAAGGCACCGATTATCGCCTACTTGATCGATGGCAAAACCTTCTCTCGGCGCGACAAAGGCCCGTTGTGGGTCGTCTACCCTTATGACAGCGAAGATCGGTATAAGACCGAAACGATCTACGCCTACAGCATTTGGCAGCTCCACCGACTTACCATAAAGTGACTAGCAGGCATGCCAATGCGGACAGTGCGCTATGGACGGTAGATTAAACCCAGCAGGGCGTGGCGAACGTTCAATAATGAACGTTCGCGTCTTGCGCTATGCAGCCTTGGGTTTTCTTGCTGTTGTTGTGATTTCGGCTAATGTTATCCTGTTTCGTCAGATCGATCTGCAGTTGAAACGAAGCTATACAGCAGAGTCCGACAGCACGATTTGGAACATTTCGCAAGTTGAGGTCGAACTGCTTCGGTTTCAAAACGCCCTGAATGCATCTCAGGTCGCAGGCAATTCTAAAGAAGCTTTGGAAGCCGTGCGCCTGAGTTTTGACTTGCTATATTCGCGTGCGGCTTTGATCTCCGAGCGTCGAGATCGTGCCCATCAGATCCTCGTCGAAAGTGATGATTGGAACGATTTTGTCGCGCCTGACGGGTTCATTGAAACCACGGTCCCATTGATCGATGGTGCTGACGCAGATCTGATTGCTGCAATTCCGGAACTGACGCTGGCTGTAACCAATCAGATCAAGGCTCTCCGAAATGATATCGTCGCTTCGTCCGTTTCATCCATTCGGCGTACAGAAGACCAGCGCGAGGAACTGCAGGCTTCGTTGCAGCTTTTTTCCGCAGTAGCACTTGGATTGCTGCTGGTGATGGCGACCCTAATCGTCGTCATTGGTTTTCAGGGGCGCGCTCGTGAGCGGCACCGCAAGGAACTGTCGCAAGTTGTGTTCAACCTTCGTACGACCATTGACTCGTCGTTGGAGGCAGCCGTCATTCTGGATCACGAAGGTAAGATCATCGGCTGCAATAGGGCAGGCGCAAAGATGTTTTCTTGGGAAGAAGGTGCGAGCCAGCCGCGCTACTTCGCTGACGTCATTGTGGATATCAAACGTGGTTCTGCTGGCGTGTTGAAAATTGCCAGCGCTTGCCGGTCTGGCAATGAAAACGGCCGAATAACCCTAAATGGCAGACGGCCGGATGGGTCGCAATTTCCGCTAGAATTAAGCCTTGCTCAGGCGAGAAGCGCGACTGGGATGCCAATCGCCATTGCCTTCATTCGCGATATTTCTGAACTTGTCGAGAGGGAGAAGGCACTGAAAGACGCGCGGAACGCAGCACTTCTGGGTGAACAGGCGAAGTCGCGTTTCCTTGCCATGATCAGCCACGAGATGAGGACTCCACTGAATGGCCTTTTGTCAGCAGTGGAACTGTTGAAAAGCGGCGCCAAGCTCAACTCAAACCAGACGTGGCTTCTCCGTATCATCGAAAATTGTGGAAAGACCACTTTAGATCAGGTCAACAATGTTTTGGATCTTACCAGCCTGCGCAAGGTCGACGAAAAGAGCTTACCGGACGTAGACTTTAAGCCTGTCGATCTGATCAATGTGGTCGTAGATCAGTTCCTGCCGGAAGCAGGCGCGCGAGGAAACAAAATCAATACAGTGTTTTCGGGCGAGGCGAATAAAATGCTGACCGGAAAGAGCGCATTGATTAAGCGCATTTTGACCAACCTTCTCTCTAACGCTGTGAAATTTACTGAGAACGGAACAATCACGGTCGGACTTGATTGCCAGCCTGGTCGCAGTGATGGAACGATGTCCGTGCGACTTTCCGTAGCGGATACGGGTGTTGGCATTGCTGACAGTGATCGTGATCGTATTTTCAATACATTCGAAACGCTCGATACATCGTATTCGCGTCTGCAAGAGGGAAGTGGTCTTGGACTTGGCCTGGCAAAATTGTCGGCCGAAGCCATGGGCGGCCGTATGACCGTCAGCAGTCGAAAAGATGAAGGCTCGACCTTCGCGCTGTATTTGACCATGAAGCTTGCCGAGCCGTTACTGCCAAGTGAAACAAGACCAGCCCATTCAGAAACCTCGGCCGCGCTATCCCCATTGAGGTTGCTGGTTGTCGAAGACAACGCGGTTAATCGGGAATTGTTGGTCGAGATCCTCCGCCAGAAGGGGCATGAAGTTTTTGAAGCCCGTAATGGCCAAGAGGGTGTCAGCGAAGCGCTTCAGCACCGCCCTGATGTGATCTTAATGGATATCTCGATGCCGGTAATGGACGGACTTGAGGCAACACGCCGGATTCGTTCTTATACGTCCTTGCCTCGAATGCCGATTATTGCGGTTACGGCAAACGCCGAGTCTGTATCAGACACAGAGATTGCTGAAGTCGGAATAGATGCCGTCCTGAGTAAACCCGTTGATATCAAAAACCTTGAAAACACCATCCGCAACTATGTGGCACTTGGGGCACCGAAAGCCAGAATTCAGCCAGACACTTCAAAAGTTGAGGCGGAGCAGATGGCTGCAGAGAGCCAAAACAAGACTTCTCATCTGCGACTGGTTCCACCATCGGACAAACTCAATGACGTGCGGTCCGAGGATGCAGTCGATGAACAGATAGCCGAGACGTCCGTCTCTCCGGCTGAACTGCTGCTGGATGAAGCGGTCTTTGCTGACCTAAGTGACTCCCTGGGAAAACCCTATATGAAGAAATTAGCCGCACGCTATGTCAGTGAGGCTGATGCCGCTCTTGCCGAAATTCAAGATCGTCAGATGGCTGGGGACCTTCAGACAGCAGCGGCAATTGCCCATAAGAATGCAGGGGCCGCAGCATCCTTGGGCCTTCGCGCTATGCACAGGGTGTTGGTTACTTACGAACAAGAGGCCAAGGCGGGCGACCACGAGGCGGCTCAAAAAACCAAAGAGCGTATCGAAACGGTCAAAGCAGAAACTTTCGATCTGCTGCGAGAGATGGGGTTGACTGGTTAACGCCAATTCCCGGCCATCTTTTAGAGGCGCATGGTCTTGCCGCGCCTGAAGTAGACGTCGGTCAGGGGACACTCTGCAGGCTCTCGTGGCAGCGCCAATGGTTGTATGGCTCGGCGAAGGCGGTGATCTGTCGGCAGAGATCGCCTGAAATAAGGAGGTTTCCAGCAGGGTGTGACCCGTCAGGGTCTGGTGCCCGAACTCAGTCTTGAATTGTGTCTGCGGATTGTATGCCTTTGACTATTTTCTCGCTGTGGCTTTGCATGGTTCCGGGCTTCCGCCTCACTCCACTCTTTATTGTTTGCGATGTGCCCGAAACCCTCCCTTATGAATTCCCCCTGTTCTGTCCCGTTGGTGCTGACGACAGAAACGGCGCTTCTAAATCGTCCACCATCTCCGAAAAAACGCTGACGACGGACAAGCTCACGCCGGAAGGCTTTGATGGCCGCCTAGCCATGGCTGGCAGAAACAAATTGGGCAAAAGGATATGTTCCATCAACCTTTGGATTTCCGGCCATCCCTAAAGTCGCGAGCCTAGCCCGCTGAAACATATGAATTTACCGTCATTTATTAGACACTGGCCTAACAAATTCTAGCAGAATGTCGGGGGTCAAGATGACAACACACTGGAAACTGAATGGAGCCGCTGCTCGTCCTCTGCCGTTGTCTGATGCATTGGTTGATCAACTTATCGTTGGCAAATCGCCGGCAATGGTTTCAGTCAAGAAGCTGATCGCAACAGTTGCCGTCAGTGACGCTCCGGTGATGGTTCTGGGCGCGACGGGGGCCGGTAAAGAATTGGTTGCAGAAGCTCTGCACAAAGCCTCCGGCCGTTCTGGAAAATTGATAGCCGTGAACTGCGCTGCGATCCCGTCGGAACTTCTGGAATCAGAGCTGTTTGGTCACGAAAAGGGCTCGTTTACCGGTGCTGACCGTCAAAAGATTGGTTTGATTGAGCAAGCCAATGGTGGAACGCTCTTTTTGGATGAAATTGGCGATATGCCTGCCCAGTTGCAGAGTAAGCTGCTGCGTGTCCTTGAAAGCCGGAAAGTTCAACGTGTTGGCGCCTCCACCCAACAGGCTGTTGATTTCAGATTAGTCACAGCTACCCATCGCGACTTGGAAAAGCGGGTTGAAGAAGGAAGCTTCCGTGCGGACCTATATTTCCGCATCTCGGTCTTCCCTGTGATGCTTCCGTCCTTGTCTGAACGGCCATCTGATATTCCGCTGATCTTGGCTCGAATGATTTCCGATCGGATGGCGGCAAACCCGGCGCTTGATGCACCGCACTTCGACGAAAGCGGTTTGCGCGCTTTGGCGGCTTACTCTTGGCCGGGCAACGTTCGCGAACTTCGTAACATCCTGACGCGTGCATTTGTATTGTTTCCCGGTCAGATCGTCGGTGCCCAAGAAGTGCGTGAAAACTTGCTGACCTTGAAGATGCCTGGAGCGACTGCAGCCGGAGAGCCGAAAGCTCCACCTGTTAAGGAGGCAGGCCTTCCAGACCCTTCAAAATTTCAAGAAATCTTGGCAGGCAAGGCTGCCTTGGATCTGCGGTGCTACTTGCGTGATATCGAAGTTGCCCTCATCGAGGCAGCTTTGCAGAAAAATGACAGCAGTGTTACCCAAACCGCGGACACTCTGCGACTGCGCCGTACAACCTTGATCGAAAAGATGAAGAAGTATGGGATCAAGCGCGACGAACTCGTCTAAAGTAGCTTAGCCATTTGGGTCATTCCAACTCTCGATCAGGTTTGCCTGGAACTGACCAGTGCTGTTCAGCTAGGTGATTGCGGGGTCGTGGCTGCCGATCGGTGCCCCGCTCCGTCACTTTCCACGTGACCCTGCAAGTGTCGGAAGGCAGACGGCAAATCTAGGAAGGGCGCGCCATTTTGAACTGCCCGTGGCTTCCATTGAACGACCGCCAGATAATGCCTCTAGGCGCCAATTATCTTCGCAGGCAGGTGATGACTGCGCTGGATCACTTGCGCATTTTCGCACAGCTTATTTCCCTCAGCCGCCACGGCCAGCCAGTCGGGATAGATCCGAACGCTGACAGGTCGGTTCGCATTTGATGCCGGCAGGCTATAGCAATTGCGCTCGAAGCTGAACAGGCTGGCTTGTGAGACTTGTTTGCTCGACTTGAAGAAGCAGTCAACGACGACCTGCAGGGGCATCAGCGCCGTCAGTTCTTCAGCCCAGACATCCGCGATTGTTTCTGGGAACGTGCGATGCGGAGTCAGCCGCTACAACGCGAGGCAAGGCGCTTCCAGCCAGGAATTTTGCGCAGCGAGATCGGGGAAGTTCGGCATGCCTTGCAGCATCTGGTGACGAGTATCCCTTACCTTCTTCTCGACTTGCCCCCTCGCCAGCGGTCTCTAACCGATCGCGACACAATGGCTCGACCTAATCATCTGCTGGGTTCAAAACTCAGGCTCGTAAACATAGTGGTCGACATCGTGAGGAAGCGCAGGTTGATCAGGCGGTCCCTTCCACGGCCGACACGATATTCCGCTGTCTTCATCTTATCGTGGGTCCCAAGTGCAGGCACTCCAGTGAAGACGAGGAACGCGTGCCTGTGGGCATCGAACAGCATCTTATTGGTGTGAAAGGGATAGGCCCGCAGAATAACGGCGCGGCTGTGTGACAGTTCGACAAGGGCCATCTGCAACTTCGTGCTCTCGCCGCTCTTTCTGCGGCTTCCCTGCTTCGGTCATCAGCCAAGCCGACAACCCCTCGGCAAGCGTGTCGATCTTGCTTTGTCGCCCCGCCGTCGAGAACTGTGGCTCTGTCGTGTTTGCGCCGTCAGTTGATTGGTTACGTTATTGCGCGACCCGTCCGTCAGCTGTGAAATCTCTCGGATCGATAACGTCTGCCGCAAATGCATCCGGCGGATGACGTTCAATTGCCTTATGTGGTTCTATTCGTTGACCTGCCACTAACCGCTACTGGGGGAAGGTTATTATGGCTCCGTTTTCAACAGGCAGAGCAGGGCGGGTGCGACTAGTATGTTGCCGAGAACACTTTGCTTATCTGTCAAACATTGTTGATAGCCTGACCGCCTACGACCGGCGACACCGCACCAGTCTGCCGATCTCGTCGCCCAAAGGTGTTCACCGCTCTGACGCACATCCTCCTCATTGAGGTGAGTTTAGCTCCATTCAATTTTAGATGTTGTTGGTCACCCCCGGGAAACAGGAACGCGCAGGATCATTGCGCGTCCAAGTCAGTAATACTCATAAGTGCGTGGTTGGGAGTGTCAGAAGTTCAAGACTTCCGATCGCGCAACAGAGGCATTCTTGGACGAGAAGATCTGGTCCATGGCGCTCTGAAAGCTTCGCCAGTCGATCCCGGCGCGGTTGCCCGCGATGCCGTGATAATAGGAACTGCCCGCGGTGGTCGGGAGGCCGGCCCAAATTTGGGCGAGGTTGTTCATGAACTCGACGCGCTCGATCTCGCCGTCGAGAAAGGCGCTATAGCCCGCATCCTCAAGCAAGAGATCAGCGAGGAAATCCTGCGTGGTCTCATCAAATCGCGCACTCAGTGGCAGACCAGAGCGGCTGACGAGACTGCGTAAGGTCTGCGGAATGATCTGGTAGCGGCCGATGGCGTGGCCCTGATTGGGCGTAGCAGCGATCCAGGCGTAGATCTCGGAAATGGTCATCTGGCTGGGGCGCTTGCCCGGTTTGATGCGCGCCGAATAGACGATCGCGTCATAACCGTTGCGTCCGGCCTCGACATGCGCGATCAGCGACTTGAGCCGATCAGTCGCAGTCTCCCCGAACAAGGACGGCGCGCGGCGTGCCGCAACCGGGGCAGGAGCAACTGCAGGGGCGGGGGCGCGGGCACGGACGCGGTAGGGGGCCAAGACGAGATGCCCCTTCGTCGCAGATGTCGGTTCGATCCCAAAATCGGGAATGAACCGGAATTCGTCATAGGCAACGCTTAGTCCGCCTGCGCTGGCGGGTTCGAAGCAGCTTGCAACACATAGGCTGGAAAGGCCTGCGATAATGGTGGCTCGTAATGGCATCCTGGGTCTCCATAAGCGACATGAGAACACCAACCATTATCCAGGAAAAACCATGCGAATCGGGTACATGCAAAGGTCGAACGCGGCGCGCTAAAGGATAGGCCGCCACCCGTAATCGCCCTGCCTTTCCCCTAACGGGGACGATGTTTGAGAAGAAAGTGGCCGCCCCCCCGGATGCGCAGAGGGGAGGCGGCCTTTTCTCGGCTACTGTGTCGCTCAGTTGCCAAGAAAGCCGTCAAGACGATCCGCGAGCGAATTGTCCAGAAGGAGGGAGAACCGCAGATAGAACCCTGCCTGATGCAATTCGGACTGGCTCGCGACGCTTCCCTGCATGCGGTTGTAGCCAAGTGCGATCAGCGTGCCCTTCGTCGGCACGAAACCGATCTCGGCTCCGAAGCCGCTCGAGGTGCTGCCGGTGTCATCCCACAGGTGGCTGGCATTCACGCCGATCTGGAAGCGATCGCCGCCGAATTCGTAGTTGAGTCCACCCTGTACCAGCTGCGTCAGAGCACTTTCCGAGTCCGACCCGGCGTTGCGATAGCTCTGGTGCTGACCGGCATATTTACCGTTCAGCCGTAAGTCCGCGGTCGCCTCGTAGCTTGCATCGACAGACCACATGTGGGTGCGGCTTTCGCTGTCGCGCTTTTCGACGCGGTTTTCATACCAGGCCAACACTTCGAGGCGCGGGTCCACCATCGGACGATAGGCGAGACCTAGGCGGGTGCGGATGCGGCTGTGGTCCTCACCGTTGCGCTTGTCGAGTGCCACGCGGGTGCGTCCCAGAAAGGTGAGGTCGTCACTGATCTTGCCTGCCAGGCCGAGACTTGCGTAATAGGTCGCGCCCTCGGGTTCGAAAGTGGCGTCCAGATCCGCGTCACCGATCCAGCTCTGATCCTTGGCTTCCCATTTCGCGCCAAGCGCGACCGAGGTCAGCTTGGACTTGGAAGTCTCCAGCTCGCGCGAATGCTCGATCGAGGCAGTGAAGGTGGTAAAATCGCCCCGCTTCCAAATCCCGTTGAGGCCCTGCGTGTAAGTGGTCGCCGGATCGCCCATGTTGCGCGACAGATCGAATGTCCCGTGGAGAAATTCGTTCAGGCGGTAGTCGAAACCCAGAGAGTCGCGCGTAGAGACGATGCCGTCGCCGAAGGTTATCTCGGATTTCTTGTAGGCACGCCAACCGGGCTTGGGCTCGGATACCATCGAAAGCGTCAGGGTCGGGTCTGCTTCGCCGCTGACCGGATAACGCAGACGAGCCACGATATTGGTGTTCTTGCGATGCTGCGGGCTCCAGTCGGCGCCCAGCACGACCGAGGTGGTCTCGTCGGTTTCGCCGCCAGCCTTGCGGCGCTCGTATTCCGCGCCGATTTCGACACCAAGCTGGGGAGAAACCTGGTAATCGTACAGCACTTCGAGACGGTGCAGCGAGGTCTTGTTGGTGCGGTCGTAGATTGCTTCGCCCGCAATCGAGATCGCGCTGTCGGCACTGAGCGTTTCTGAATAGGAGGCGCGCAGCTGGGTCTGGCCAGCGGTTGTGATCGCGCCCGGAGCCTTGAAGTTCTTGTCGGTATAGATCGCCTCGGCCTTAAAGCTGCTGGTCTCGGTCTTGCGCTCATAGGCGACGCGCGCAGCATTGCCGGTCTCGCCGTCCTGATCCTCGGAGCGCGCGATCTCGGCCTCCCAGAGACCGCCATTCTCTGCCTCATGCGTTACATAGGCCGCGGCCAGGCGCATACGGGCATCGGTGCCTTTCTTCGCATCGGCATTGACGATGCGCGCACCGATCTTAGTGCGCTCGGTCAGCGCATGGTTCACCTCGCCGCCATACAGCCAGTAGCGCTCGGCATTCTCGGCCTCGACCTCGTAGGTCACGCGAATCGAGACCGGGTTGCCAAACTCGTCGAACTGGTGGACCGGCGTGTCGAAAGTGATCGTGTTGCTGAAGAAGTTGAGCAGGTAGTCGGTGCCACGGCGCATCGTCTCGGCTGAGATCACGTCGCCGCCATCTTCGTCGCGCACAAGGATCTCGACGCGCTCGGAGCCTTCTACATACCCGTTGAGGTCAATCGTGTATGGGCCCGACACGCCGCGACCGGCGATTTCCACGATGCGCTGTTCGGCTTTAACATTGGCCGCGAAGACCGACACCGAGGTGCGCTCGTTCGCCCAGTAGGCTTTGCCTCCGGTAACGACACGGTTGGTCGCACCCAGTTTGAAAGCAGGGCTTTCCGGGGCGATGTCGATATCGCCGTAAAGGACATAGGAGCGGCCCTTCTCGACCTTCACGTAAAGGTTCGAGGCCGATTGTGCGTCGTAGCCACGCTCGGAACGGTCGCCATAGACGGGGTAGTATTCGTCGCCGCGGATGTCGCGGAACAGGCGCGCTTCGGTGTCGCGGTCGGAATTGTAGCGCAGGGTCAGCAGCGCTTCGCCCTTTATCGCGCCCTTGAGGTAGAGCGAGCCGCGCAGGCCGGTCGTCGTGTCCTCGAAGCCGGAAATCTCGTCGGCCGCGATGAATTTGCCCTTGCCCGAGCCTCCGAAGTTCACCGCACCCTCGATCACGCCGATCATGATGCGCTCATCAAGGTTGGGGGTGAAATCCACCGAGACGCTGGCGGCGTCAAAGCTTGCACGCACACTCAGGCGATCGGGGCCCGAGACCTGCGGAGCGATCACGTTGAACGTGGCTTCGCCATTGTCGATGAAGGCCTGGATGCCGGGGGTGTCGGGGCGAATGTCCGCCACATCCCAGATCGCACGGCGAGCTTCGAGCGTGACCACAGCCGAGGCCGGAACTGCGTTCCCGCGCGCATCCAGCAGGCGCAACACGACGGGAATGGGCGTCGTGGGGTCGGCACTTGCGGTTTCAGGAGCTACGATCTCGATGCGGGCAGGAGCGCCCGGTGCGGTTACGGTCATCTCCACGCGCTCGCGCTCGTTGCCGAAGGGGTCGCGGCCGATCAGGGTCAGGATATTTTCGCCGCCGCGCAGGTCCACCGCCACGAATTCCAGCGCCTGGATGTCGCGTGATGCCAGAGAGGCACGCTCGCCGATGCGGCTGGCTTCGATCTCGCGGCCATTGACCAGCAGTGCGAGGGTCAGTGCCATGTTTGCCTTTACGCGAATATTGGTGGTGCTGCGGGTCAGCGTGGTGCCTTCCTCGAGCTCGATGAAGCCAGCCGTGTTGTCTAGGCCGCGCAGCAGTTGCGCGAGTGGCGCACGGTGCTGGATCTCACGGGCTTTCTGGACGAGTTGGGCTTCGTCGCGGGCCTCGGCCTCGCGAGCGAGTTTCTCGGGCGAAAGCTGGGTCTTGGTCGCGATCCCGGCCTCGGTGCGGGCCGAGCGCGTAGGCGCACGGCGGCCCACCAGCGGCAGGTCAGCGGCGGTCAAGGCTTCAGTCGTGGCGTTCTCCTCGAACCAGGTGCGGCGTGCCTCCACCTCGGCCAGCGCCTCGGTCGAGCAAGCTTCGAGCGCGAAGTGCTCGGCGCGCAGCTCGCCTTTGCGGAGCGGGATCAGACGCGAGCCACCGGCACCCAAATCGTTGGTACGGGTGATCTTGACTTCGGTGCCCGCAGGCAGGGTCTCTGGCTGCACGAGGAAGGCATGGGTCACCGGAGACAGACCGAAGAGCGAATATTTGCCGTCGATATCGGTCACGACGCTCAGGCCTCTGTCGGTGACGATCCGCACGCCGGGCACACCGGGTTCGGTCGCGTCGCCGCGAATGCCGTTGCCATCGCAATCCATAAAGACCGAGCCAATCACGGTACCTTCGCGGGAGAATACGCCACCTGCGTTGCTCAGTTCGACCACGGCGCGCGCGACCTCGGAGCTGCGCAGCGTGCCAGTACCCGCCTGATAGCCCGAGAAGAGCGCGGTGTTCATGTTGCGGCCCTCGCGGGCGGCGGCCGTGAAACGCACCGCATAGGTCAGAACGGCCGTGTCCAGAGGCTCGATCGTCCCCAGATCGAAGGTCAGATCGCCCGTAGCGTCGCGCTGCGGATCGGCGATTTCTTCGCCTTCAAAGCGGGCAGAGCCTTCGACATAGGTCACACCACTGGGCAGGTCGTCGAGCAGGCGCGTGTACATGATCGCCTGATACATGTTGTTCGTAAGCGTCAGCGTATAGGTAAGGATTTCGCCGGTGCCGACTTGGTCGCGTTCGGCCTGCTTGGTAAGCGAAAGCGGTACGGCATAGTAGGGATCAACCGGGATGTCGGACGGCGCGGCCGTGCCGCCCTCATGGACGAAGCTCTCGCCGTAACCGGCCTCGGTTATCAACCGCCCATAACCCGTGAAATCGGTGCGCGCAGATGGGTAGATCCAGCCGTCGGCCCCCACGAGACGATAGGCATAGGTGCCTTCCGAAACTGGCGGGAAGGCGAAGAAGCCCTGCCGATCGGTCACGGTCATGCCCATGAGTGCACCGGTCTCGGCGTCGATGAGCGTCACGGCGATACCTTCGATCGGCACGTTCGTGACCGAGTTGAACAGGAAGGTGCCTGGCACCACGGGAAGCGTGTCGGTGATCCGGTCCGCGCCGCAATCGGCAAATGCCCGGATTTCGTCGCCCCTGGTAGTCGCCATCACACCGTCGCCCGCGCGCATGACCAACATCTCGGCCAGTACTACGTCGGCGGTGGTGAAGATGCCAGTATTCGCGCCGGTCTCGGTCGCGGTCACGATTTCGGTGTCGCCCGTGCGGAGCGAGACCAGCGTGATCTCGATTGTGTCGATCGCGGAGGTCCTGTTGCAGGCGCCCGAGAAGAGTGCCAGTCGCGTATCCTCGCCCGGCACGCCCGTGGGCATGTCGTCGCCGGTCTCCGGGTCAATAAAGCGCAACAAGGCCTCGGCGTCGGTATCACGCTGGTGCACTGTCTCGTTCGAGGCAATAGTCAGTTCGGGGCTCAACGAGACGCGCGCGGTATTCTCCACCGTCACGTCGCCGAGCGCCGTGCTCAGGGTCACCTCAAAGGCGGGATCCCTCGACGTGCCCGGGGTGTAGTCTCCGGCAGAGAAGAAGGCGACCGCATCGATGGTCGACAAATCGCTTGGCAGTGTGGTGACGTAATCATGGGGCTCGTCGCCTGCGATGTGATAAAGTTCCTCCATGCCGCCGCCCGTCACAGGGGCTGCGAAGACCGTGTTGAGTGGGATCTCGTCGCGCAGCAGGACGCCCGCGCGCTGGACGCCGTCGATCAGCAGCGGCTGACCGTCGATCTCGTCATAGGCGGCCACGGGGGCGTCGGAATTGTTGCGCAGGTGCAGTGTGTAGGTCAGGCGGTCAGCGGTCTCGCCAGCGGCCACGGCCTGCTCTTTCTCGATCTCGAGTGTGGCTTCGACCAGGCGTGTCACGCCATGGGCAGAGATCGAGAGCGTCTCGTCTCCCGCGATGCCGGTCGCCGTCAGAACCGAACTCAGCGTTGCATCAATCGGCGCGACCGAAGAAACGTGGAATTCATAGATCAAGCCTACGCGTTCACCCGGCCCTAGCGTCAGCAGGTCGGAAACGGAGATTACCGGATCGGTCGGGTCAATCCGGCCGTTACCATTGAGATCACGCACGAGGCGGCCGTTCTGGACCAGCGCGGCGTTCTCTGTGTCGGAGATCGCCAGCCGCGCCTCGATCGGGGTGTTCCCGGTATTCTCGAGGTCGAAGTAATATTGGCCGATCGCACCGCGAGACAGGATCAGTTCGGTCAGACCGGTCAGCGAGAGCGCGGGAACCGCGCCGACGATCGCTTCGACCGTGTTGGAATAGACCGTGGACTGAATACCGAGCAAAGGATCGAAATAGATCGCCTCGGCCTGATTGCGGATCAGCGTCTCTGCAGGGACACTTGCGCCATGCGAAGACGTGGAAAGAAAGGGAGAAATCGCAAATCCCAGAAGGGCGACAACCCGCAGGGAGCGAAACGGGATGGTCGAAGGGCAACCGCGCATCTGGTTTTTCCATCGAATAAGAGAAACAGGGGAGGGGATGGTGCGCCCCCGCCGGACAGGTCCTGGCGGGAGCGCGTCGGGAGATCAGTTGTCGACCTGGACGGTGAACTCGACCGAGGCCTTGGAGCCTGGCAGAACCGTTCCGTGCGACGAGCTCAGGTTCGTTGCCGAGATCGTGGCCGTGGAGGTGCCGGGCACGAGGGTCTCGTCACAGGCGCCGCCGCAGTTGGTGATCGAAGTGTAGGCCGGGGCCGCATCATTGATCACGACGTTCTGGGCAGGCGTCGAGCCGGTGTTCTCGGCCTCGACCAGGTAGCGGATGCACTGACCAGGTTCGACATCCAGACGGGCCTTTGTGAAGGTCCCCACCGAGCCGTCGCAGTTGGCGTCGATATACTGGTACTTGGTCAGGGTTACGTCACCCGAGACGATCTGGATCGTGTCCGAAGTGGCGTTGTCCGAAGAGTCAGCATCGGCCTGCGTCAGGTTCAGCGTGGTCGAGATCGTAATGGTGCCGATTTCGGTGGCACCGACAATTGCGGTCGATGGGGTCTGCACGCGGTAGATCAGCGAGAGGCTGTCACCCGGCGCGAGGCCGCCGGCGATATCCGCGAAGTCGTCCACAACCGGGTCGGTCGCATCGAGAACGCCGTTGTTGTTGGCGTCGTAGAAGATCGCGCCCGAGAAGCCCGACAGGCCGCTGTCGGTGATCGCACCATTGGTGATCGTCACGTTACCGGTGTTCGTCACGGTATGCAGGATATCCACGACACCGCCGGGGGAAGCCTGAACCGTCTGATCGTCGATGATCTGAACGTTGTAGATCTCGTTTACGGTCACCTGGTTGGTGATGCTGTCGGACTGACCAGAGACTGCCGAGGCGACGTTGATGTCGATCAGCGTGTCACCTGGAAGCTCGTCCGCAGGTGGGGTCACGACCACGAAGATGGTCTCCGAGCTGCCCGCGGGGATCGTGCCGGTGTTCGAGACGACCGTGCCATCAGCAAGCTGGAACTCCACCGTCCAGCCAGCCGGGAGCGGCGTGCCGAGCGACAGCGTGTAGTTATCCGAGACAGGACCGTTGTTCTGCACCACCATCTCGTAGGTGACCGGTTGGCCCGGATCTGTCGCGGTGGTCACCCACGGATCGCCCGCGTTGGTCGGGTTCGCGCCGTCGCCTTCCGAGCCGACAACCGAGTTCTCGAGGTCGACCGACGAGGCCAGGACCGCGCCGTTGAATTCGGCGGTCGAGCTATCCGAGACGCCCGAAGCCTGCGAGGTCGTGGTCACGGTTGCCGTGTAGGCTGCTGCAGCGGTCGGCGTGACATTGGTCGGCAGCTGCGCGATGAGGGTCACGGTGCGGCTTTCGCCGATCGCCATCGGGCCGATGGGGCCAACGATCGGGGTCACGCCGTCAGCGCCCACGAAGCGGAAAGTGGTACCAGCCGGGTAGTCGACATTGCTCACCGACAGGGTGAAGCTGTCGGTCGCGTTTGAGTTGTTGGTCAGAACGAACTCGTGCTTGATCACGCCGCCCTGATAGACATCGGTGCTTTCGGTGACGACATCGTTGTTGGCTGCGTCGTCATCAGTCGAGGAAACCCTGCTGGTGTTCGGCGACAGGTCGGGATTGATCGCGGTGTCGGCGATTGCCACGGCATATTGCTCGTCCACGGTGATCTGCGCGGTGTTCGAGGGCGGGAAGGCCACGCCGTCGACGGTCTGGGTCGCAGCGTTCGGAATGATGCCCGCATTCGCAGAGGCACCGATCACGGCCTTGAAGGTCACTCTGCCCGAGCGGCCCGAACCCACCGAAGAGATGGTGAAGCCGACGGTCTGTGCGTCGTCGTAATCCCAGGCGATTGTCTCACCCAAGCCGTTGGTCGCGTCGACCGAAGTGGATGCGTTGTCGTCATCGAGCGCGCCCGAGGCATCCGACCAAACGGCCGAGCCTGGAACATAGGTCAGGTCGCCGTCGAGGATATCCTGAACCGAGTAGTTGTTGGCAGCCGTCAGGCCTGTCGAGTTATAGGTCAGGGTGATGGTGACTTCGTCGCCCGCATCCACAATGCCGTTCACGCCTGGGTCGACCGTCATGTTCTTGACGAGTTCGACGATCGCATCGGTCGAGATCGACAGCGTGTCGGTATTCACAGAGGTCACGGAGCCGTCGAGCGCGGAGGTCGCGGTCACAGTGATCGAGTCCGAGCCAGTCGCGGTCGAGGCAACGGTTGCTTCGATTACGACACCGAACTGTTCGCCATTGGCAAGAACCGGGGTCGAAGTGATCGGGGTCGAGCTGTCGGCCACGCCGTCCATGTTGGCGTCCGGGTAGAACACGAGTTTGGTCGTGTCGAGCGTGCCGGTGTTGGTCTCGATCGCGGTCAGGGTGAAGCTGTCTGGCCCGTTGCCGTCATTGGTAATGACGTGAGGCAAGAAGGCTTTGCCGCCTGGCGCGATGGTCTCAGTGTTGTCCGAGGTGAGGGTGACGCCGGCGACCTGCTGGACGAGAGTCTCGACCGTGTTCGAGGTCACGGTGATCGTGTCGCCAGCGCCGTTTTGATAGGTGGCAACCGCCTGGTTGCCGATCACGGCGCCCGCTTCGGGGCTAAGGGCGTAGGCGGAGGTGCCGAGCACGACGCCGATGGCTGCGACGCTGGCCGATCGCAGGAATTTAGATTGATATGACACTGTCATTTACCATTTCTGTAAGGTTGAAGAGGCGATCCGGGGGGCGCGGATCAGTTGACGCGAACGCGGTAGGTGTTGAGGGCGATTTCGCCCGCTTCGAGCGCTTCGTTCAGAGACCAGCGCACGGCGCGGACCTCCTCGATCGGCAACTCTTCTTCACGCAAGCTTCCGTCTGCTTCGACGACCTTGCGCTTCGCTGGGAGGGTGGACCATTCCAGCCCTTCCAGCTCGGGATCGAGTTCCGCTTGGATCTCGAAAGTGGCCGGGACCGAGGTGGTCAGGCCGCCCAGGGCGAGGGAAACTCCCTCGGGAACAGGCGCCGCGATCACGAGGCCCTGCATTTCGTCTGTCGTCATGTTCTCGTGCGACAGGGTGTATTGAATGACCTCGCCGGGCTCGACTTCGGCGCGTTCGATGAGGGCTTCCTTGCCCTCCGCGTCCTGGACCACGATGAGATAGGAGAGCTTGCTTTCGAGCGCGTCCGCAGCGACGGGGGCGGCCGAAAGACTCAGGCTAAGACCGGCCAGCGCCGGAAAAATGAAAAAGGGCAGGGGACGGGGCATGTGATTTCCCTCAGGGGGCCGGAGGACCGGCGGTTGCGCATCAACTCACTTGCATCAAGCGGGCGGTGATATGCGCATCATTGCGAGGAAAAGCACCGCGTGCATTGACGCGGAGGGCTATTCGAAAGGCAGAGAGGAGAGGGATATATTCTTCCGCATAGCCACGACTGTCGGGCCGTATAGCAAAATTGCACCGATCGCGCTAAGTCATTCGGAAAAAAGAAAAAGCGCACCTGCTTTCGCAGATGCGGCGCATTGATCGTAGGGGGCTTCTAAATGGTTAAACGAATCCCGCGTCACGCGCGATCATCGCTGCATCAGTGCGATTCTTCGCATCGAGCTTGCGGCAAAGCGTCTTGACATGCAGCTTGATCGTGACCTCTTGAAGGTCGAGATCTCGGGCGATTTCTTTGTTCGACTTCGCCGCAATCAGACCCCGCAGAACCTGCTTTTCGCGCTCGGAAAGATCGCGCTCAAAATCGGTCTCTTCTGGGTCGTCCTTGCCAGACATGAAACTGAAAGGCGCGTAGATCTCACCAGCGGCCATAAAGCGCACCGCGTTCACCAGCGATTTCGCCGGAAGCGTCTTTGGCAGGAAGCCGGCCGCCCCTGCCTGAAGCGCCTGTTCCGCGATCAGTCGTGTCGCCGTGCCCGAGATAAGCCCGACAGGCTTTCCGCCATTCGCTGCTAGCGCCTTGCCGATACCCTCTAGCCCCTTCATGCCGGGCATGGTGAAATCGAGCAGCACCAGATCGAACGGACCGACGGTCTCGATCTTCTTAATCGCCTCGGGCAGATCCTTGGCCGAGTGCGTCTCGGCATTGCCATCAGCCTCAAGGAACATCGCGATCGTCTCACGAACGAGGTCGTGATCGTCAGCAATCAATATCCGTAAAGGCATTTGGCGAACCTTTCGTAAGCAATACATCCGGCCGCATAGCTGGGCCTGATCTTGTGGCCTTTCTTCTTCGCAGGAGGCGGTGCGTTTGGCAAAACTTTTTTCACGCCCTAGGCGAATGCCCCCTTTTATGTACAGAAGTATAGCACAGCTGTTCTTCTGCGCGCTAGGAAACAGCCTGGCAAGAAGTAATGCTGTAAATTGGATTTTTGTCGCAACTCGGTGGGTACGAAATGTTCAGCAAGCATCTAATCTCTGCAGCCTTTTCAATTGCCGCTTTTGTCGCGGGTGAGGCGCAGGCCGACACCGCAGTGTTGATCGTCAGCCATAATGGCGAGCAGATCGCAATGACAATGGAAGAGCTTAAGGCCATGCCCGCGACCAGCTTTACCACCTCGACGCAATGGACTGAGGGTGGCCCGGTCGCGTTCACCGGCGTCTCGCTTGCCGATTTCACCGCGGCTTTCGGCGTGACCGAAGGCACGATCAGCGCCACCGCGATCAACGATTACACGGTCAAGATCCCGGTGTCGGATGCTGTTGAGGGCGGTCCGATCATTGCCTATGCGATGAATGGCAACGAAATGTCGCGCCGCGACAAAGGTCCGCTTTGGGTGATCTACCCGTTTGACGACAAACCGGACTACAAAGCAGAAACCTATTACAGCCGCGCCATATGGCAACTTGATCGGGTGACTTTCGAGTAACTCTCGGCTACAGGAGAGCATGCGGGATAGCGTCGGATGGTCAATGAAGAATACTTGGCTTTATCGGGGCTGGCTACTGTCCCTTGTCATGGCATTGGGAGTCGGCGGGATCCTCGCCTTCTCCATTTGGAACAAGCTCGATGAGATTGAAACCGCGCGGCAAGATCAGCGCGGGTGGGTTTATTCGCAGCTTGAGGTGGAATACCTGAAGCTCACCGATGCCCTGCATCGCGTCATGTTCGGGGAAACAAACGATCTCGCACCACTGCGGACTCGGTTCGATGTGTTCTACAGCCGCGTCAAGCTGGCCGAGACGATGCACATCAACGCCGATGACGAGAATGAAGGTATTCCGCGACTGCTTGAGATGCTCGAGGGCTATGTCCTCGCGATTGACGGCAGCGATGAGGATCTGCGCGCGGCGATAGAGCCTTTGGCGAACTCGCTCGAAGAAATGCGCAACGTCCCGCGCGAGGTGGCCATTGCCTCGATCGCGATCCATGCGGAGCGCTCCGAGGCGCAACGCGCTCAGGTTAGCCTCTACATAAAGACGCTGGTCTATATCGTGATCCTCGTCGCCTTCTTCTTGCTTAGTGCGATCTACGTGTTGTCAAAGAGATCCCAGTCGCTGCGCATCGCGACGCAGCGCGCCACCGAGAATGAGGCCCGGCTCGACACAATGTTGCGCGTCTCGCTCGATGCAGTACTGATGATCGACGATTTCGGGACGATCGTCGATCTCAACGGCTCTGCCGAGAAAATCTTCGCCCGCCCCCGCGATGAGCTGCTTGGCTCCTCGATGCCGCACACGCTGGTGCCACATCGGTTGCGCGCACAGTTCGTAAGCCATCTCGAGAAGTTCCGGACCACGGGAGTCAGCAGTATCGCCGACAAGGGCCCCATCGAGTTTCCGATGATTGATGCGAACGGCCACGAATTTCCTGCGGAAATCGTGGCCTCGCTAATTCCCACCCAGGAGCACAACCTGTTCGTGGTCTATTTCCGCGACATCACCGAGCGCAAGGAGAAGGAAGAGGAGCTGCTGAGGATGCGCGACGAGGCTCTTTCGGCTTATCGCGAGAAATCGCGCTTCTTCGCGATGATGAGCCATGAAATGCGGACCCCGCTCAACGGAGTGATCGCGGCGCTCGAACTACTTGACGGGTCAAAGCTCACCCCCGACCAGAGAAAATATGTGGCGGCGGCGATGTCTTCGGGCGACGTGCTTATGGGACATATCAACGACGTGCTTGCCATCGAACGCGCCGAGAGCGAGGAAGGACTGTTGATCGCTCCGGTCGATCTCGTGGCGATGATGGGAACGATGGTCGCCGCGATGCAGCCCTTCGCGGACAGTACTCAGGTGCGACTCCACCTCGACCGGAATGGCCTATGCAACGATTTGGTGCTGACTGATCCGCGCTCCTTGCAGCAAATCATTTCGAACCTGCTCAGCAATGCGATCAAGTTTTCTCCCGGTGGAGACGTTACTTTGCGCGCGCAATGCGCCCCAAGCGAGTTGCCCGGCTCGCATCCGGGCGACCTGATGCTGCGCTTGCAGGTCATCGACACTGGCAAGGGCATTTCAGAGGTAGATCGCGAACGGATTTTCGAGGATTTTGTTTCTCTCGACAGCCGCTATGAACGCCGCACCGGCGGGACCGGGCTTGGACTAGGCATCGTCAAACGGATGGTGGCGCGGCTTCACGGCACAATCACTTGCGACTCCGAACTTGGCAAAGGCACCACATTCACCGTTCGCATCCCGATGCGTGGAACGACCGAGGCTGAACCGTCGACGCAACAGGCACTGCCGGAGGCGACTGATCAGCGCGGAATGGATCTGCTGGTGGTAGACGACAACGCGCTCAACCGTGACCTGCTGAGCGAGATGCTCGAACAGATGGGCCACAGGGTCTGCGTCGCGCCGGGCGGTCGCGAAGCGATCGAGACGGCGGCGCAAGCCCCCTTTGACGCCATCCTGATGGATATCTCGATGCCCGAGGTCAACGGTATACAGGCGACCCGTGCGATTCGAGGGGGCGAGGGGCCAAACCGGCTGACACCGGTCATCGCGGTCACTGCCCATGCGATGCCCCAGGAACGCGCCGAATTTTTCGATGCCGGAATGGAAGGCTTTGTCGAAAAGCCGGTGCGGCGCAAGACGCTGGCTGAGGCCTTGCGCGAGATTACCCCCCGAGCAAGCGGCGAAGCCAAAAGTGCCCCGACGGCCGAGGACGTCGAAGACGGTTCGACCGAGGACGACGATACCGACGATGCGATTTCGACCGATCAGATCAGTGAGTTGCTGGATCTTTTGGGCCTCGAGAAGACGCGCGCCCAGGTCGCCAGCTTTCTTAAGACCGCGCAGAGCGAGATCGAGGGAATCGCTTCGGCGACGGAGCGCGACGATCTGCGCGCCCGCTCGCACGCGCTGGCCGGGACGAGCGGGATGATGGGCGCAACTGCGCTCAGCCAGAAGTGCCGTGAGATTCAGAGTGCCTGCGATAGCGGGCAGGTCCAAGCCGCAATCGCGCTCCGTCGCGAGTTGGCCGCGCTCTATGCCCCGCTGCCCGCTCTTTACGAAGAACTCCTTGCCGATTGAGCGCCGTTTGCGAGGGTGGCCACGCCGCCCGCGCCGTTATTGGGGGGCCTCACCCGCACCGCTAAGCGCAAGGGGGCGGTGGCCTCGTCATCATTTCCAGACCGTCTACGAGATCATCCGGTAGCGCACCCAAAACAGGATCGTTTTTTGGATCATCAGGCTAATCGGCGGTAACGATCTCGGCGGCGTTCGTAAGCTCGCCTGTCGCGTTCCGTGTCACGGTGATTAACCAAGTTACAGTCTCGCGAACCGCGATCGTGCCTATGTCCAAGATTCGGGTCGTAGGGGCGTAGCAATCGCCAAGCGCGGCGGGAACGTCCGTTACTTTGCTGTAGCCTTCGGGTAGCAGAACGCGGACTAGAACCCCCGTCGCACCCGACAGGCCGTCATTGGTCACGTTCACACAGATCGCGATTGTAGTCCTTAAGGCGGTCTCGCCAGCGGCGTTCACGAAGGATCGGACATTGCGAGCGATACCGACCGGTCCGCGCTGTGTGCCTTTTCGGCATAGCCGAAGTTCTAATCGGAGGTGCCCGCCCATCACGTCACCACCAGACACTTGAGCGAGTTCGAAATAGCAAACAGATAGCTCGCGGGCGTAACGGTATCTGCGGCGTCCACCTTGATTTGATAAGTCTTGGTCGCCTTGATGGCAGCTAAGCTTTACCTACAACCGCCGCTCTTTGGATCGCTAGGTGCTAGACGTCCGTGAACCTCTCCATTGCGCCCGAGGTGGTGACCCTCAACAGCGTGAGCAGACTTTGCTGGACGCACTAGATTTAGTCGTCAAGTTCCTCATAGCCCCAACCTGTTCCAGAACGTTGCCGTTGTAGTCAGACAGAAACAGGTTCCATGAGAGCCTGTCGACGCCCCCGGAATTCGATAGTGCTGCGGCAAAGACGAGCGCCGCCTCCAGGGGCGAGGGGGCAGGGCGGGCATCAAAAGCCGCAACAGTGACCTGAACATGGGATGTCCTGAATAAGTCTTGCGAAGGATTTCCTTGCCGCACGAGGCTGGCAGGGAGACGGCACCCGCGCGCAGTAATTGATCCGGGATAAGCGACACAGGCCCAAATTCTGAAAAATCTGCGGGAGTTACTTGGGAGCGAGGGGAGATTCAGGGACGATTGGCATGTCCACCTATCCGTTCGCGTAGTGCCCCCCTGCCCGAATTCGCGGGGCATTCTGCTCTTGCACACACACGCCGCCCTGCGCGCTTCGGTAGAAGGGTGACAAGGCGATAACTTGCCACCTCTCATTTCACCGAAGACCCCCCCGAAAAGGACCTCCTCCATGTCGAAGTTGCAAACGATTGCTCTCGTCACTGCATTCCCTCCCGGCCGCCAGAGCCTAAACGAATACGGCCTGCACCTCGCGAAAGAGCTTGCCGGTTGCCCGGACGTGGCTGAGGTGGTGGTGATAGCGGACAAGCTGCCCGTCCATATGGAAGAGCTCGACCTCGGCCCGAAAATCCGCGTGCGCCGCGTCTGGTCATTCAACTCGGTCACGGCGGGTCCAGCAATCCTGCGCGCGTTGTGGCGCGAAGAGGTGGACAGTGTGTTGTGGAACGTGCAGGTCGCGAGCTTCGGCGATCGCGAACTCCCCGCGGCGCTCGGCCTCTTCGCCCCGGCTATTGCGCGACTGATGGGATGGCGCAGCGGTGTGCTGGCGCATAACCTTGTTGCGGGCATAGACCTTGAGAGCACTCAGTTGAAAGGCAAACCGATCCGCCAGGCGATCGTGCGCGTAGGGGGCGCTGTCGTGGCCCGCGCGATGGCCGCGGCGGATTACATGACCGTTACTCTTCCTTCTTACGAAAAGATGCTGAAGGCGCGCTTCCCCCGTGCCGCAATTCACCACGTTCCGCATGGGACCTTCGACACGACCGAGCGCGAGCTGCCCGCGCTGGCGGACCGCCCAAAGCGGATTGTCACGATGGGCAAATTCGGCACCTACAAACGTCTCGAAACTCTGCTCGCCGCTTTTGATCTGCTGCGCGCGCTGCCCGAATTCCGCGGCTACGAGCTGGTGATCGGCGGCACTGACCACCCGGCCACCCCGGGCTACATGGCCCGCCTTGAAGAGGAGCGCCGCGACGACCCTGCGGTGACCTTCCACGGCTATGTCGCCGAAGAGGATGTGCCGGAATTCTTCTCGCAAGCCCGTCTAAGCGTCTTCGACTATTCGGCCACCACTGGAAGCTCGGGCGTTTTGCATCAGGCGGCTACTTACGAGACTATCCCGGTCTTCCCCCGGATTGGTGATTTCGTGGATCTGTGCGAACATGAGGGCCTAAAGGGCGCGAATTACACACCCGGAAAATCGGTCGAGATGGCCTTTGCGATGCGGGATATCCTTGAACATCCCGAAGAGGCGCAGAAACTGGCACGCAGCAATCGCGCCGCCACGCAGGGCATGTCGCTCGCGCGTGTGGCCCGATTCCACGCCGCCATGCTGCGCATGAACAAGAATCAGAGACAGGCGCTCCTGAAGGTCAGCAGCTGACCTTATCCCACCCCCTTGCCCCTACTAAGATCGTCGCCGTGTGGCCTGCCTGAAAAGGTGGGCCATACGTCCTTTTGGAGGTGTCCGCCATACTTGGATAGGTCGACTATCCTTTGGATACAAAACGTTATTCCTGCGCTACCGAGACTCAAGTGCGGCCTTTTGCGAAATATTGTTAAACGCAATCCAAAGGTGCTGCCATGAACGCCATTATCTCGCATCCCATCGTCTCTGGCGCGCACGACGCCACCCGCCACCTCTACACGTCCCGCCGGCGCGCGCTGATCGTTGTGCCCTGCTACAACGAGGCCGAGCGCTTCAATCATGATGCATTCGCGCAGTTCATCGCGCGCCATCCCGGCGTCGATTTCGTATTCGTGAACGATGGCAGCACCGACGCCACCGAGGCCCGCCTCGAGGCCCTGCGCGCCGAGTTTCCGCAGCGCGTGACCGTGCTGGGCCTGAGCCGGAATTCGGGCAAGGCCGAAGCCGTGCGCCAGGGCATGCTGTATGCCTGTGACCGCGGCGTAAACCATGTCGGCTACTGGGACGCTGATCTCGCCACCCCGCTCGATGCGATCCCCGATTTCCTGCGCGTGATCGACCGCGAGCAGGACGTGCAAGTCGTCTATGGCGCGCGCCTGCGGATGCTGGGTCGCCGGATCGAGCGCCGTTTCTCGCGTCGTATCGTCTCTGGGATTTGCGCCACTCTCGCCCGCCAGGTGCTGTGCATGCCGATCAGCGACTCGCAATGTGGCGCGAAAATGCTGCGCAACACGCCCTCGCTCCGCTTTGCGCTGTCCGAGCCCTTCAACGCGGGTTGGCTGTTCGACGTGGAGCTGTTCTTGCGCCTCAAGGAACGTTTCGTCGCGATCGAAAGCCGCCACGCCTTCTTTGAGCAGCCTCTGGTGGAATGGGACGAAGTGCCCGGCTCGAAAGTCTCGGGCAAGGCGATCCTGCGCAGCGGCATGCAAATGCTCAAGCTGCTCGGCCGCGCACGGCTTGGTCTGAACTTCTCAGCCAAACCTGTCGCTGCGCCGGTCACCGCGTCCGTCTGCGCCCCTGCTGCCTAACCCGCCATGATAAGCCTTGCCCGACAGAGCGCCTCGCTCCGCCTTATTCTCGTCACGCCCGCCGTAGCGATTTTTGTATCTTCGATGCTGGTGAATGTCGGCAACCTCGGTTTCAACATGATCTTCAGCCGGCTGATGGGGCCCGAGCTGTTCGGAAGCCTCGCCTTCCTGCTGACACTGAAACTTTCGGCCCTGTCGCTGTTCGGCGCGGCGCAGATGGCGGTGAGCCACCTCGTTTCGGCCCGTCCGGTGACCGAGCGCAGCTCGCTTCTCGCGGCGCTGGCACGGCTCGACACCGGCCTGTTTGCGATACTCGCAGCCGTCTGCCTGCCGGCCGGGATCGTACTTTGGACAGTGCTCGGTCCGGCGAGCCTCTCTCCCATCCTGCTGCTTGCCGCGATGCCCTTCGGCGCATCGCTGAGCCTGCTTCGCGGCGTCAGCTACGGCAGTCTCAACACTGGCCGGATCATCTTGTCAGCGAATCTCGAGATGGCGGTGCGCCTGATCTTCGCGATTGCAGCCTGGAAGGTCGGTCTGGGACTGCCCGGTGTGATCGGCGCCATCACGCTTTCGATCATCGTAGGCTGGTTGGTCCTGCTTGCCGAGGTCCCACGCCGCCGCGCCAGCCCCGCCGAACCCGGCCTCCTTTTCGCGATTGGCCTTGGCGCTGCACCCTTCGCGCTCTTGCAAATTGCGCAGGTGTTCGTGCTTGACGGCGACATCTTCATCGCCCGCTGGACTCTTTCGACGCAGGAGGGTGGGTTCATCGCCTCGCTCTCGCTGTTCCAGCGCATCCAGTTCTTTGCTTGTCTCTCCCTCGCTACCGTGCTGCTGCCCGACCTAACGCGCGCAAAGCGTGAAGGACAGGCGCTAGGGGCGGCGCTCGCCCCGGTTGCTGTCATCTTCACAGCCGTTAGCATCGCCGTGGTTAGCGCCTGCACCCTGGCCCCAGAGCGGATGATCTCGCTGCTGGTCGGCTCCGGTTACGCCGAGGCCGCGCAGCATCTGCCCTTCGCCGCGTTCTCTGCAATTGCTTTTACCTTCAGCTACCTCACGGCGACGGCGCTTGTCGCCTTGGGGGATAAGCGCGGGATCTGGCTTTGCGTGGGCATCGCCGTTCTTCAGCTGGCCGCGATGGCCGTGACCCCAGATCCGAGCCTTGCCAGCTATGTCGGCATTAAGCTCGGCTGCCAACTTCTTGCAGCGATTGTCAGCGCTGTCCTCATTGCGAGGACCGCGCTGCGAAAATGAGCCGACGGGCGCCGGTGCTCGCGCAGGGCCACCGGGGACCGTATTTCCCAAATTTCTCAAAAAAGAGTGAAACCTATGTCGCAGGAACACCTCAACTTCTCCATCCACCAAAGCCTCAACACCACCATCCACCCGGTGCTTCTGTGCGGGGGGGCTGGCACACGCCTTTGGCCTCTCTCGCGCAAGTCCTATCCCAAGCAATTCGTTCGCTTGATGGGCGAGGAAAGTCTGTTTCAGGCGTCGGCCAAGCGGCTGTTGGACAGCGGTTTCGCCGCACCCTCTGTCGTCACCGGCGCGGATTTCCGCTTCGTGGTGATTGAGCAGCTCGCAGCACTGCAGATCGCGCCCGCCGATATCCTGATCGAACCTTCCGCGCGGAATACTGCCGCTGCGATCTGTGCCAGCGCTTTGGTGCTGGAAGCTCGCGAACCAGGCGCGCTGATGCTGGTCGCGCCCTCTGATCATGTCATTTCCGATGCAGGGGCCTTCCGTGCCGCCGTCAAAGCTGCCGCACCCGCAGCCGAGGCGGGCCGACTCGTCACCTTCGGAATCCGCGCCGATCGCCCAGAAACCGGCTATGGCTGGCTCGAACTGAGCGAAGCTCCCGACGCGGAGTTCGCCGCAACGCCCCAACCGCTCAAATCCTTCGTCGAAAAGCCGGATCTGGCAAAGGCCGAGGCGCTGCTGCAAGGCGGGATGCATCTGTGGAATGCCGGGATCTTCCTGTTCTCGACAACGACGATTCTGGAGGCCTTCGCCAAATACGCGCCAGACACGCTTGCAAAGGTTCGGGATGCAGTAGCCGGGGCAGGGCGGGATCTGAGTTTCACCCGACTTGCACCCGAGCCCTGGAACGGGCTTGAGGATATCTCGATCGACTATGCGGTGATGGAGCGTGCAGACAATCTTTCCGTCGTACCCTATGCTGGGGCGTGGTCGGACTTGGGAGACTGGCAAGCTGTCTGGCGCGAGCAGAAACCCGATGAAAACGGTATCGTCACCGACGGTGCCGCCACCGCCATCGACTGCAAGGACTCCCTGCTGTACTCGACCAGCGAGGCGCAGCAACTCGTGGGTATCGGTCTTGAAGACATCATTGCTGTCGCTATGCCCGATGCGGTGCTGGTGGCTCACAAGTCCCGCGCGCAGGAGGTCAAGAAAGCCGTCGCCGAACTGAAGGCCAAAGGCAGCGTGCAAGCCGAGACTCTGCCGCGCGATTTCCGACCCTGGGGCTGGTATGAGAGCCTCGTCACCGGCCAGCGCTTTCAGGTAAAGCGTATCCATGTCCATCCCGGCGCGGCGCTCAGCCTGCAAAGCCACCACCACCGCGCCGAGCACTGGATCGTCGTTGTAGGTACGGCGAAAGTAACCGTGGATGACGAGGTGAAACTCGTGTCCGAGAACCAATCCGTCTATATCCCGCTCGGTGCCGTGCACCGCATGGAGAACCCCGGCAAGGTGCCGCTGACCTTGATCGAGGTGCAAACCGGGGCCTATCTCGGCGAGGATGACATCATCCGCTATGATGACGTCTATGCTCGTGGGCAGGGCGCGCGGGGGTAATAGAGAGTCGAACCAGGAAAGCATAGGCGAGGGGAGAGGCCTCCCAATTGCACTTTTTCCGCACCGCGCTTTACCCGAAAAGCACATCTGCTTGCCACTGTTAAGGAAGCTAGTTCCCCTTGGGTCTGTGGCCGACTTCAACAGTGGCAATCGCCTGTCCCGATACCTCTGCACGCTTGCTCTGACCTTTGTTTTGCTTGAATGTTAAGGGGGACCGCTGCTCGGAAAGTTTGCTCAGAGCCCGCTCCTATCCTTTCGCACAGGAGGAGCGATACCGATGGGTGTGGGCGCTACGCATCAGCAGGTCACGACTTGGGGCGCGTGCTGCGGCAATATCCGGGGGCGCAAACATTGATTTAGGTTCGAAAGGATTCCCCCGTTGACGGATGTCGCCCGTGCCTCCGGGGGCCTCGCTCTCGTCGTGGGCCCGCGACTTCATCTGAACGAACCGGCCCAAGAGGCGCCGGATAGTGTTGGTTTGCGCCTGCTTATGCTCGCACTGGCCGTGGTCTGCCTGTTTCATGGTGGATTGCTGCCCTTCACACATGGCAATACCTACGACGCTTTCATTCACATGTTCTTCGGCGACAGCTATCACCGGAGCTGGTTCGACGTGTGGGAGCCGCGCTGGTACACCGGCTTTGCCACGACCTCCTACCCGCCGGGTACGCATATGGCGATCGGAGCGCTGCAATATGTGATGCCGCTGCGCGCGGCCTTCGTGGTAACGATGCTGCTCGGGCTTATCCTGCTGACGATCGGGGTCTATCGCTACGCGCTGATCTGGGTCGAGCCTCGCGCGGCGGGCTATGCGGCAATTTCGTTGGCGCTCTCGTCGTCGATCTCGGAAACGGTGCATCTCTTCGGGCAATTGCCGACGATCTTTTCGCTGGGCGTATTTCTCAACGGGTTACCTTCGGTCTATGGCTGGATTGTCGGCGGGCGGTGGCGTGATTTCCTCACGGCAGTGCTTTTCGCCTGTGCGACCACCGCCGCCCATCACGTGACGACGCTGTTCGGCTCGGTCCTGTTCATCCTGCCGCTCGCCCCACTATCCTTGCGCGTCGTTGCCGAGCTGAACAGCGAAAAGACCCGAAAACAGCGGTATAAGAGCCTGTCTTGGGCCTTTATGCGCGGTATTTTCCTTGGCGTTTTCATGGTCGGTTCGATCGTGATCACAGTTCTGCCCTACTGGATCTGGTCGATCAACGATCCGATCACGCAAGTCCCAATTCCGCATGGCAGCCGCGAGAATTTTCTCGAAAAACCGCATCTGGGGTTGATCTTTTTCCTGTTGCCTTGGGGGCTCGCCCTCGTCGCCCTGCCGTATGTGTTTGTCACCAGCCTGCGCACCCGGATGTTCCCACTTGGTCTGGCGGTGTTTCTTGGGTTCGTGCTGGGCACTGGGGGCACCACCCCGCTGCCCCGTGCAATGCTGCGAGGCGCTTTCGACATCCTGACCCTCGACCGGTTCACCTTTTGGGCGTCGATATTGATCCTGCCTTTCCTTGGGCGGATGTTTGAAAGCCTGCTCCACGGGCGCGCCGGCGATGTGCTTCGCAAGGCGCTTGGCCGCGGGGGGCACCGGGTGCTGGTCGGAAGTGGATTTTTCGGGATGGTCGGCGTCAGTGTATTTGCTGCGATCCTGCCCGCTCTTCAGCCGATGCAGCCGAAATTCGTGGACCCCACCCCGATCGTGCAATTCCTCGAACAGGACGAGCACGACCACTGGCGCTATCTGACTCTCGGTCTGGGCGACCAGTTCGCCTACCTCTCGGCCCAGACCGAGGCGCAGTCGGTCGACGGCAATTATCATTCCGCCCGGCGCCTTCCCGATCTAACGCGATTTTCTGTCGAGCGGCTGGAAAACGCGAAGTTCAGTGGCGTGCCCGGGCTTGGCTCATTGCGTCAATTCCTGATTAACGCGGATACTTATAACCTGAAGTACATCTTCTCTAACGACGGGTTCTACGACCCGCTTCTGTTTTTCACCGGCTGGGACCGGCTGCAAAAGCTGCCCAACGGGATTGCGGTATGGGAAAAACCCGATGTCTCACCCCTCCCCCTCGTCAGTCCACGTCGCGCGATCCCGGTCTGGCAGATGGTGATGTGGGGGGCGCTTCCGCCTTTCGTGCTGGTTCTCGCCCTAGGGCAACTGATGCTGTCCACGCTGCGCTATGGTTTCGGTATGCGGCGCGGACTGCTGCGCCCTGCCGTGATGGTGACGGGTCCTGTCGGCTCGGTGCGGCTGTTGCGCTGGCTGATTCTGGGCGCGCTTTTGTTCGTGCTGGCGCTTTTGAGCTGGGGTGCGGTGTCGATCTGGCACGAAACACACCGCCCGCTGAGCGCGGAGGAGCAGATCGAGGCCTATTTCACCGATCTCGACATGCGTCGCTTCCGTGCGGCCTACGAGCGCTTCGACCCCATTACCCGTCCCGAATTCGATCGAGCGATGTTCAACTGGCGCTGGCAAGGTGGGCTGATTGCGTCTTATGGCAAGTTGCAGGATGTGGCACTGGAAGAAATTGGCGGGACCGAGGTGACACGCCGCTGGAGGGTTCGCCTCTCATGGTTGACGGCTGTAAATCTGCGCGAGGAACTGCGCGAGGTGTCGACCGTGCTGCGCGACGGGATCTGGTATGTCGAAGCGCCCGAGCTGCGCCCGACCCAGACACCCGAGCGGCTGCAGCGGCGCGCTGATATCGACTGGAACCTCGTCGGGCGGCGTCAGGCGCGGCTGGACGCTGATCTCCACCGAGACCGGCTGGACCGGCCGCGGATCTTCCTGCACGGCGCGCGGCTGGTCGAGAAAGACGGGCGCTTCAGCATTGTCGGCGCCCTGACGAATGGCGATGCGGACCCGGCGAAAATTATGGTTCTGGGTGATCTGCGGGCCGAGGGGAAGGGCCCGGCGCTGGCGCGAATGGCAGCAGGGATGGCCGACGGACAACGCCTTTTGCCAGCCGAGACCTCTGGGTTCCGTATCGAGTTCGAGGGCGTTCTCTCGCTTCAGGATGCGGCGGGCGAATTCGATCCGACCCGTTTCGTTCCGCCGGAGCTGGCCGCACGTCCTGACGGTGCGACGATCGAAGCTCGCGCGCTGGTCGCGGGGTTGGGTCTTTACCGGGCGGTGGGGCTGAATGGGCTGCGCATCTCGACCGAGCGCGGACGTCTGCAACTGAGTGGGCAGGCGGTGAATACCGGCACCGAGGTCGCGACGGTCACCCGCGTCGTGGCCCTGCTTTACGACGAGGCGGGTTTGCCGGTCTGGACCGAGGCGGGATTTGTCGATCGCAACATCGTGCCGGGGCAGGGACAGAGCTTTGTACTCGATCTGCCCGCGCGCAACGAGATTAAAGTGATCGCCGATCTGGGGGCGGACGACATGGTGGTGAACGGCGCCTCGCAGCAAAGCGATACCGGGCTGCCCGATGCCGCAACGGGGACAATCCCGCTTACGGGTGTGCCGGGCTATTCGGCGCTACGCTTGCATATATCGAGCATGGTCCATGAGCCGTTGTTCTGAGGAGTTAAGGATGCGTCTTTCGGTTCTGATCCTGCTTGCCGCGCTTGGCCCCGGGCCGACGCAGGCCGAGGAGTTTATTTCCGATGGGTTCGGCCTGGTGCCGCGCTTTGCTGCCGGAGAAGAGCGCGGACACTGGTCTGGCCTGCAAGGGTCTGAAAATAATGAAATGTTTTCGACTTCGTTGGTTATGCCGGAAGCGGTCGACACAGTGATGGTTTTATTCGGACCGAAAAGCCTTGTCGCCGGGCAGGACGAGGGGCACGGTGTCTCGATTGCCGTCGATCGGCACGGCAATCTGGCGGCGGACGGTCTGGCGGTCGAGTTCCGGCTGGGAGACGAGACCCGAGCTGGAAACCCAACCCGCTACGGTATCGGCGATCTGATCTTCGCTCCGGCCACTAGATCGGGCACCTATGCGGCCGGAGCGGAAGTGGACAGTCGTCAATCTCCGCGCGCGCTGTTTCGCGTGACCGCCGATCTGCGATCTGTTGAGCTGAATATTGCCCCGCAGCCGCAGGTCGAACCCGAGCAGATCCTGCCGCTTGCGACCGAGCCGCTGCGTGACCGCTATGGAAACCCGGTCGAGGATGGCACGGCGCTGATGCTGCTTGTCGAGCATCCGTCCGAGGCATCAAAAGGTCCGGGGGGCGAGGTGCTTGATGTCTCCGTGCTGAGCGCGCGCAGCGTCGGCGGCGTGGGACATGCCGAAATCCTGACCCGAGACATGCCGCCTGAGGCGCTTGCGCAGATGGTGTTGGCCACCAGCCGTTCGGCCACGCGCAAGCTCGATATCGCGCAGGTCCGCCTCGCCCATGCGCCCGAACTGAGGCTTTGGGCGCGCGAAGATACGCCCGAGTTGCGCCTAAGGGTCGGGCCGCTGGTCACGGATGCGGGGCATCTCCTGTATGAGGGCGCCGAGATCGCACTGCGGATTACTGCGCCCGATCAGCGGGAAGTTTCCCTGACCGGCTGGGCGAGCGACGGCTATCTCTGGATCGACGTGCCGATGGCGGCGCAGGACGCGCCTTATCGTATTGTGATCGAGAGCGCGTTCGGCAGCAGCGAGGCCACCCTCAGTCCCGGCCCCGCGCCGCGTGACGCCCGCAAGGAGTTGGTGCAATGAAGCAGACCGCGCTTGCCGCCGTCATTGGTTTTATCCTGCTCGGTTTAGGGATGATGCTGGCCGCCACCGGCTACGAACGGATGCAGGCGCGTCAGACGCGCTATCTCTACATTGCCGACGCGCTGGTCCCGCAACCTGAAAAGGCAGATCTGGTGCGCTGGCAACCCGCAGAGATCGAACTGGATCGCCCGGTGACGCCCGGGGACGAGACCCGGATCGGGCAGGCGCTGGCCGAGGCTTGGCAGGCGGTCGCACTGGCGCAGGCTACCGGAGAGACCGGTCTGCTTTCAGTGCGGTTGTCGGGCGTGGCGGAGGGGCGCGCGGCACTGGCAGCGCGGCAGGCGCAGGAGAACGGCACGCGAATGGTGGTCCTCAGCCAAAGCGCGCGGCCGGTCTTCTTCCATCGCGATGGCTCGTTGTTTCAGGCCGAAGTCGAGATGGAGGTGGTCCGCTACGCGCTTGCGGACGGGGGGCTTGCGCACCTTTCGGTGACCCGCGATCGCGGTGTCGCGACGCTGATGAACGAATCGAACGGGTGGCGGCTGTTTTCTTACGAGCGCCGCGCGGCGGAACAAATGGCAGGGCAGGGGCCCGGTTGGTCGGGAGAGATCCGCGGCGTGAATTACTATCCCGCGCAAACACCCTGGCGTGCTTTCTGGCCCAACTTCGATGCCGAGGTTATCGCAGTCGATTTCAGTCGGTTGCGTGATTTGGGGGCGACGAGCGTGCGGGTCTTCCTGCCGCGCGATGTCTTTGCTGCGGCCGATGGTGCTGGGGAGGCGCTTGGCGATCTCGAAAGCCTTCTGGCTCTTGCGCAGACGCATCACCTAAGCGTGGTGCCGACACTGTTCGACATGCGCGGGGGATACGGGGCCACGAGCTGGGCCGAAGACGTGCTGGTGCTAGAGCGAGTCCTGCCGGTGCTAAGCGCTTCAGGTGCGGTTGCGTTCGTTGATCTCAAGAACGAACCCGATCTGGATTTCGCCGCCCATGGAGAGGGCGAGGTCGAAGGTTGGCTTGAAGCGATGATCCATATCTCGCGGCGAATTGCGCCGGAGCTTCCGCTCACCGTCGGCTGGTCGCGCGTCGAGGAGGGCGAGCGTCTGGCCGGGCAACTCGACGTGGTGAGCTATCACGATTACGCCCCGCTCGACGGGGCAAAAGCGCGTCTGGCGGCGCTTCAGGCGCGTCTGGGAGACAAGCCTGTCGTGATCACTGAAATCGGCACCAGCTCTTACGCGATTGGGTTCGGCTGGCCAGGATCGGAGCTCAAGCAGGCACAGGCCCTGACCGCGCGCCTGGCGGCGCTGCAAGACAGTGCAGGGGTGATGGTCTGGACGCTTTACGATTTTCCCGCTGTCGATGCGTTGGCGGTGGGAACGAAGCCTTGGGTAATGCGCCAGCAATCGGCCTTCGGGATATTGCGCGCCGATGGCAGCGAGAAACCTGCAGCCATGCAGCTACGTGCGTCATTCCTGCGCCTACCGGAAGGATAGTATTATGCGCCGATCATCGTTGATAAGGCACTTAAGAACGCAACGATGAAGACATTAGGCTAAGGGCGCTTTCCCATCCGTTTCGGAGTACTCAGCTCCTGGGCTTCTGGCCGTTGCTGGAAGATGCGGAATCCATGCCAAGGCGATAGCAGAAATCGATTATCTTTGACGAGTTCAAGAAGATCTCAGAGACGGGCAGGTTTTCCCTTACCGCAGCAGTAGCAGTGAGATGCATGCCGATCGACCAAGGGTTCTGGTCACATTCAGGGGCGGTATCAGGTCAAGGCGCCACGCATTTGCCGCTGCGTCTGCAATGCCAATTTGGATTTCTACTTTCGTGGGTCATTCTCACCGCTGTCCGCGTCCAAGCAGGTTGCCGGGAACTCTATGCCAATCTGGCAAACATTGTGGATAGCCTGGCCAAATAAGGCTGGCGATACCGCAAAAGTCTTCCGATCTTTTCGTCCTGTGCAGAGGGCCGCGAAGACGACTTTGGCGACAGAGGGATGGAAAGACGCCGGGTAATGAGATGTCCACCCAAAGGCCCCATCACGTTGCCTTCGTAGGGGCCGCCTTTCTAGATGGAAGGTTGACCGGCGCATACCGCAGGGCCATAGCCTGACCCCCAAGTTTTCCACACTCCCTGCGTGGAAATAAGATTCTCTCGCAAGCCGTTACTGCGATGTTTGCACCGGCCAACTCTGCGCAAAAGGGTGTCTTGGCCTTCTTCGCGGCTAACACTTTTCTGACAATACAATGGTATAGACCCTACGCCAAATGCGTCGGGGTTATTTCATTTCAACGGGTTGGGTGGGCAATTTCGGATTGTGGTTGTCGATTTATTGGCATTTTAGAGCTGTCAAATGAAAACTTTGATTCATTGGTCGGGAAGCGCCAAGTTCGTCTTCGCAAGGAGACCGACAAATGCAACTTTTCGCTTCCCAGACGATCACACAGCGTCAGTCAATGGTAGTCAATGCCCAGCTTCAGCAGGCCATTCATTTGTTGGCGATGGGCAATTCGGACCTAGCTGCTTACATTGAGCAGCAGGCGGAAGAAAACCCGTTTGTTGAAGTTGGGAAGTTTGAGCGTCGTTCGTCGGATCGCGTCGCTGCGCTTCCTACTGCTGGTAAGGCAAGCGACACGGAGTGGGATCGGATTGGCGCTTTGGCTGCTGATCCTGGACCTTCCTTGTACGCGCATGTTTCGGCAGAAATCGAGAAGATGGGGCTCAACGGAAAAGACCAAGCACTCGCAGTTGCTTTTGCCGACGCTCTGGAACCGTCTGGTTGGCTTGGATTAGATTTGGCGTCGGTTGCAGCTTCGGTCGATGTGTCAATCGAGACAGCTGAAGTGATGCTGATGCGCCTTCAAACGATCGAACCTGCGGGACTTTTTGCACGGAACTTGGCCGAGTGCCTCCGCTTGCAGGCCGCGGATTTGGAGATCTTAACGCCGCGTTTCAACACCATTCTCGCCAACCTTCCAATGCTTGCCTTGGCTGATTTGAAGGGTTTGGCACGCGTTTGCGGATGCTCTCTTGATGAGCTGAAACTTGATTTGCGCGCTTTGCGGGGACTGAATCCAAAGCCGGGTGCGAAGTTCGAAACTTTCATAGCGCCGCAGCGGGCGCCAGACCTTATCATTATGCGTTCGCAGGACGGTTGGACTGTCGACATGAACCGTTCGACGCTGCCAAAGGTTGTCGTTCGCAATATCGATGCAGAAGAACTCGCTAAGTCAAAGGGGCCCATGGCAAAAGAAGCGGGTTCCTATGTCGGCGAACGCCTGGCTGTCGCCAAGTGGCTTGCTCGTGCAGTCGAACATCGGAATATGACCATTCTCAAGGTCGGCGCTGAAGTCGCAAGACGCCAGACCGCCTTCTTGGAGTACGGTGCTTCTCATATGAAGCCGATGATCCTTCGCGATGTAGCAGATGCCGTTGGGGTGCACGAAAGCACCGTCAGCCGCGTCACTTCTGGTATGCTGGTTCAAACTCCGCAAGGTACTTTGCCCCTCAAAAGCTTCTTCTCGACTGCTCTGGAAAGCTCAAACGGTGATGAACCCGGCTCGGCATTGGCTGTTCGTCATCGAATCCGTCGCCTGATACAGTCGGAAAACTCAAACAATCCGCTTAGCGATGATGATATTGCCCGACTGGTATCTTCGGAGGGAACTGTCCTCGCGCGTCGAACTGTTTCAAAATACCGTGATATGTTAGGTATTCCTTCCTCCACGATGCGACGCCGCCAAGCAGCTTTGGCCGGTCAAATCTGATTATTTGTTTCTTATTTGGTAACCTTCGATTTTTACATTTGCCGCTGCAAAGACTAAAGCAGCTTCGATGACAACTTTGCGAAAGGCTTAATGGGCGGCCTTCTCCGAAGGAAACCTTAGCCGGTATCTGAAAGCTAAAAGACGGCAACATGGCCTGCTACCGGTTTCGTGGACAGCAGGTTAAGCTAGCACAGCGCGGGCCTCGAACTCCATGGGGCTGAGGTAGCCCAGTTTGGAATGCCGCCTGCGCGGGTTGTAGAAGCGCTCGATGTAATCGAACACGTCAGCACGGGCTTCGTCGCGGGTGTGGTAGACTTTGCGGGCTGCGCTCGGTCTTCAGCGACGAGAAGAAGCTCTCCATGGCAGAGTTGTCCCAGACGTTGCCCGCACGGCTCATTGAGCAAGTGATGCCGTTGTCCGCCAGAAGCCTTTGAAACTGATCGCTTGTGTATTGCGATCCCTGGTCCGAGTGATGAAGCAGCGCGTCAGCCTTGCACCGTCGCCACACGGCCATCATCAGCGCGTCCATGACCAGTGATGCATCCCGGTCTGCCTTCATGGACCATCCGACGACGCGCCGCGAAAACAGGTCCAGAACGACAGCGACATACAGCCAACCCTCGGCGGTCCAGATGGAGGTGAAATCGGCCAGCCACTTCTGGTTTGGCTTATCTGCCTGGAAATCGCGGTCCAGAATGTTGTCGGCGATGACCGACCGTTCGCCGTCGTCCGTCGGCTTTCCACGGCGTTTGGGGCGTGCCCGCAAGGCGTTGATCCGCATCAACCGTTCGATCCGGTGCAGCCCGCAGGCAAACCCTTCTTCCAGAACATCACGCCACACGCGGCGGGCACCATAGGTCCGGTCGCTGGCCTTGAAGCTCGACTCGATCGCCGTGACGAGCTTGTCGTCATGGATATCGCGGGCGCTGGTCGGCCGGTTGAGCCAGGCGTGGAAGCCGGAACGCGACACATCCAGCACGTCGCACAGACAGCTGATCGGTCAGATGTGGCGGTGTTTGGCAATGAAGGCGAACCTCATGTCGCCTCGCGCGCGAAAAAAGCTGCCGCTTTCTTCAGGATGTCACGCTCCGCACGAAGACGTGCGACCTCTTTCTTCAGCGCTGCAATCTCGGCCAGATCGGCCCGCATCTGCCCGTTCCCGGGAAAGGCTGCAGCTGGCGCCGCCGTCAATTCCCGCATCCAGCGCCGCAGCACGCTCTCCGCCAGATCAAGGTCACGCGCGGCCAGAGCCACCGCCACGCCCCGGTCCGTCACCAGCCTTACGGCCTCGATCTTGAACTCACGGCTGAACTTCCGTCTCGTCATATCCACTCTCCAGTTCCTTGGTCACGATCTTATCTTCGTGTCCACGAAACCGGCAGCAGGCCAGAGGCGAACTCCTTGACCAGATTGTTGAGGTGATCGGAGAACCTATTCTCTGTGATCGAACCAACATTAGGCATCGTTTTGGTCGCTTGGAGTTCGCTTGAAACAAATGGTGGAAGTGAGGCTTCTATTCTCGAAATTCTTATTACTAGACCGTCAGACGGCCTCTGCCATAGACATCAAGGGCTGAGAGAGGCAGTCCATGTCGATGACAATGTCCTGTGCGGTGATTTGACTGTCGGCATAGAGTACGATTGCGCGTTGAATGACGTTTTCAAGCTCACGAACGTTGCCATTCCATTTATGGCCACAAAGCGCGGACATCGCCTCGGCGGTGAGCAATGGCAAGGTGCCCTGATTACCCAGATGTCGACGGATAAGGCTTGCAGCAAGTACTGGAATGTCATCTGGGCGGTCAGACAGCGCTTTGGTTGCCAAAGGAAAGACGTTAAGGCGATAGTACAGATCTTCACGGAAGCGGCGCGCGGCCACTTCTTCAGCCATGTTTCGGTTTGAAGTGGCTATGATGCGTATATCTACGGCAACTTCGGCCTGAGAACCAATTGGCGTTACTGTGCGCTCTTGAAGTACACGCAGCAGTTTTGACTGCAAACCCATCGGCATTTCCGAAATTTCGTCCAGTAAAAGAGTGCCGCCGTCGGCGGCACGGATAAGTCCTTTATTGGCAGCTTGTGCGCCAGTGAATGCACCTTTTTCATGCCCAAACAGAATGGCCTCCAACATATTTTCTGGAATAGCCGCGCAATTGATTGCAACGAACGGCGCGTTTGCACGTCGGGAAGCCGCGTGAACTTGACGAGCGAGAACTTCCTTCCCGCTGCCGGTTGGACCATGAATGAAGACAGTTACGTCTGTCTTTGCAACGCGGGCAGCCAGATCAAGCAACTGGCCAGTCGAAGGATCCGCGGCGACCATGGATTGCAGCCCGGAGGCGACGATATCTGTTAGGTACAAAAGAGCGCAGTCACGAAGATGGGGCGGTGTGCCGGTTTGTGTGGGCAGAGAGACACGGAGGATCCGACCGCCAAGATCCTCGGTTTGCTCGATGATTTCTGCCTCTTCAGTGACAATCACAATCGTTTTGGCACCATATTGGCGCGCCAGTTCGACGACGCCACGCAGACCGCCGATGGTCTTTTCATAAAGTCCGGAAAGAACAAGCACCTGGCATCCGCCCACCGGCTTGTCTCCGCAAGACGCTCCGATCCGGCGACGCCCAAGCATCAATGAGAGGGCTGCAGATGTCGACATCGACGTCTCGATGATGTGAACCAAGGGCATTCTGGTCTCCGTAGGTAACTTTTGAAGACCTAAAAGCAGGAGTCGTGCCAAAGTGAGAAGATTTCTGATTTTTTAGTGATCACCACTAAAATTATCGAAGAAATTTCCGATGTGATTGGTCGATCAATTATTACTGTCGGATTTTTGCACAGAGATGTGTCAAGGAACGAGACTCAAATCAAATTCAGACATCGTACTTTCGTATGTGTGGCAGATATTAGTCATAGCCGTAAGATAGATTATCTATTTTCACTAGGTTTCCGCAGAAGATCGCAGCCTATTTATCCGAACGGATATGCGAGTATAACCCGTTTGTATGCATTACATATATTGAGATTTTTCCGTTTTAGAATCTACGCCTAAAAGGAGTGGCGTTGATCCGCGATTTCCAAAACTTACCATCGTAAATTCCCAATCTCTTATGCTGCGCGAAATCTCGGAGAGGCGTGGCATCACTGGGTCGACTTCACTTACCAGCGAACAGCCCGTTAGCCAACTCTGGCAACGCCCGAATTAAGCAGGAGACAGCTATGCAAGGGGCAACAATGATCCAACCGAAAGAAAAGGATGGCAGCAAAGCGATGCTGACCACTGAAAACCTTGACGATACGTATTTTTGTTTCTTGTTAGGCGAGGAAGACTATGCTGTCGGCATCCGACAGGTCGTCCAGATTGTCGGACTGGAGCGTGTAAATCAGAAGGCAATCATGATCCTGGATGCCGCAGTTCTGACTTCGGATTGCGAGCTTGTCTTGGATGACGCAGGCGCGACGAGCAAGGATCACGGCAGATGCGGGTAACAATCCTCAATCCACAAAGCGGGACGGGTAAAACCACGACTGCATTATATCTTTCTATTGCCTTGGCCCATGAGGGGGTTTCAGTTCAGATTGTGGATCTGGATCCCAAAGTGGTGCTTTCACAAGCGTTGGTGAGCAGTGGCCAAATGCTCACTCCTGTCGAACCTGCAGTATACGAGCAAAGCAAGAAAACGAAAAATCTCCTCGGTTATCCCTCCGTCGAAATACATACCGTGGATAAACACGAGGCTCTTGCCGCCGAAGTAACACAGTTTTTGCCATCTCATCGGGGAAAGTGGCAAATTCTCGATACATCCTCTGTGGCTGCAATTGGACATCAAGCTTTGATTAGCGATAGCGATATCGTCCTTATCCCGGTGAGGCCAGAGCCTGTTGCCCTTCATACCATGAATGATTTGGTGTCAGATCTTCAGGCGATCGGTATGCCTTTGTCTGCTCTGCGCATTCTGATTTCACAATACTCGAACCGCATTTCGCAACACCGCGTCACGCGATCAAGGTTGATCGACAGGTTTGGATCGCAAGCTGTAGTTCCGGTCGTTATCAGGACTTCAAGCAAACTTTCCGTGATCGGAGATTCGACGGGCGTTGTATTTCAAGATGCGCCGCGCAGCACAGGCGCCAGCGACTATGCCCAACTTGCTCGATCGCTTCTGTCCGAACAGGCTCTTTGGCGCGCGATGTGAGACATTAGAAAGACGAAAGAGGCTACGGACAATCTCACGCTGGCCATACGCAAAAATGCTCTCGAATGGTAAGACGAAGTGACCTTTGTCAACCCTTTGTCATCTTGGATCAAACCTATGTTCAGAACCCTTTTGGGTTGCCTGGGATAATAATGCCAGATCCCTCTTCGCCGTAACGGCCAATCCAAGTTACGTTGGCTCCGTCGATGACCAGCTCCCAACAGGACGCAGGGTCGCCATCGTAAGACAGACACAGCCGTTTGCCGTCGATTGTCCAGCTTCCCGAATAATCACTGGACCGGATTTGGCCATCAACTGCAAAGAACTCTTCGAAACCGCCCGACGCAGCCATCGTTCCCTTCACGGTATTCCCGGAAATTGCAGCAGCGATCCCTGCGCCCGAACTTGTGGTCTGCGCATTGGCCGATGAAATCGAGGATACGCCCACGCACAAGACAAGAAAAGATATGGTTCGGGCCATCGTCATTGTCTCCCAGTCACGCCAGACTAAGGAAATTCCCAAATCAGTCAAAGGCTACCAAGAAATTGGGTGCAGCTGTCGGAAATTCCAAGGGTAACTAGCAAGTCCATCAAGGATTTTCGGGACTCGTCGTCCCAATTTGCCCGCCGCGAACCGAAAAGCGTCGCTTGGCTTGAATGAATCAATCCATCCCCCAAAATTTTCAGGTGGTTCGCCCGAAGCGTCTCGCCCGAAGACGTTATGTCCGCTACGGCTTCTGCGGTAAGGTTTTTGACCGTACCTTCAGTGGCACCTTGACTATCAACCAATTGATAGTCGGCAATTCCATTCTGAGTTAGAAACTCGCGCACAAGGCGATGATACTTCGTTGCAATCCGTAAACGGTGCCCATGTTTGGCTCGGAACTGGGCGGAAACGGCATCAAGATCGTCCAAGACTTCCACATCTGCCCAGCCGGTTGGCACAGCGATGATCAAGTCCGCGTGCCCAAATCCCATGCTGGCCAGCTCGGAGACCTGCATGTCCCAATCAGCAAGTTTTTCTCGCACCAGATCGCTGCCGGTAACACCTAGGTGGATGCGCCCGGTGGCCAGTTCCTTGGGAATTTCACCAGCTGACAGGAGAACAAGCTCAGCACCAGAGATACCTTCGATCTGACCAGAATACTCGCGCTCGGCACCGGACTGACGCATTGGAACACCCCGCGCGCCGAACCAGTCAAAGGTCTTTTCCATAAGCCGTCCTTTCGACGGCACTCCGATCTTAAGCATCAAAGCGCCCCCCTCAGACGGGCCGTCAGGCCGGGGCGCAATACTCCGCCGACGGCCGGGATAGACCTACCCTGACCCAGAACAGCAGTTAGCGCGTCATATCGCCCCCCAGTGGCAATCGGCGGCATGTCGACTTCCCCTTCGGCATAAAATCCAAAGACGAAACCATCGTAATATTCCATTGTCGTACGGCCGTAGCTGGCCTCAAATTCCAGCGATTCAACCGTGATTCCGCATGCTGCGAGCCGGTCAATCCGCATGGCCAGCCGCTCAACCGCGGTGGTGAGCGATGGTGTGGTGGTTGCCATCTCCTGCAACCTGCGTAGCGCGGAGGGGCAGGTGTCCCGCAGTGCCAATACCGTCTCAAGGCGGGAGATTTCCTCGGCGGAGATGGGAGGAAGGGCGGCATCCTCGGCCAAGGCAGCCAAGCGCTCCTGCACCTCATCTTCGCCCCGCTGTCCGGTTTGCACCAGCCCGGCTAGCAGATCCTCACCTGCGGCCATTCGTGCAAGCATCTTTTGGCGGGCTTCCGGCACAGGCGCTCGTCCGCCAAACCTGTCAAGCAGCGCGCGGAACCGCCGGGGCCGCCACAGGTGGCGCAAGAGCGCTGATTTCCGCCGATCCGACGTGTTCAAACCCATCACGGCGGCACGAAGTATGCCGATGTCACCCGTTGCAGCTCGCAGGCCGAGCGGAGCCAGCAAGCTTTGAAAAAGGGCAAAGACCTCAGCATCTGCGGCCAGCGGATCAGTGCCGTCAAACACCTCATAGCCGACCTGCACATATTCGCTCTGCCGCGGGCCCAGATGGACCTGTTGGCGGAAAACTTCGCCCATATAGCAGTACCGGGCAGGTTCTGCCCCGTGTTCCATGTGCGCCTGCACGACGGGAACTGTAAAATCTGGGCGCAGCATCATCTCGCCACGCACTGGATCTTGGGTCACATAGGCGCGGGCGCGAATATCTTCGCCATAAAGGTCAAGCAAGGTCTCTGCTGGCAGCAGGAGGTCTGCTTCAACCGGTTGGGCCCCCGTGGCAAGAAGGGCAGTGAAAAAGCCTTCGGCCTCGGCCCGTATGGCGGTTTTCGGTGTCATTGGGCCAACATCTTGCGAACTTCGGTCACAAGATCGGCACGGGGCACTTCGACCTGTGCCGGGCGACCCTTCCATTCTTCCAGTGTTGCGCTTACAGCGATCTTGGCACCCAAAACCAAATCCTTTAGGATCACAGTCCCAGACGCGTGTTCATTGCCGCCTTGAATGACAGCTACGGGCGACTGGCGCTTGTCAGCGTATTTCAACTGATTGCCAAAGTTTTTGGGGTTGCCCAGATAAACTTCGGCTCGGATGCCCGCTTGCCGCAATTCGCCGATCATCGCCATGTAATCAGCCATACGGTCGCGGTCCATCACCGTCACAACCACTGGCCCCGCTCCCTCGCCCCGGGTGCGGCCCTTGGCTCGCAGCGCGGCTAGAAGACGGTCCACGCCGATGGAAACCCCGGTCGCCGGAACTGATTGGCCGGTAAAGCGCTTGACCAAATCGTCGTAGCGACCGCCCCCTGCGACCGAACCAAAGTTGCGCGGGCGCCCCTTTTCATCGGTGATCTGGAAGGTTAGCTCGGCCTCATAGACCGGGCCGGTGTAGTAACCCAGACCGCGAACAACGCCGGGGTCCAGCATGATCCGATCAGCGCCATACCCTTGCGCATCCAGCAATCCGGCGATTGTCTCCAGTTCCGCGACGCCCTCGGCTCCGATGACTGAGGTGCCGATCAATTCTCTTAGCCTCGCGACAGTGGCCATCCCTGTGTCGCGCCGCGCCGAGGTAAAGCCCATCACGATTTCCGCCTGTTCGGCCCCAAGGCCAGCGCCCTTGGTAAAGTCACCGGACTCGTCCTTGCGCCCCTCACCCAAGAGGGCGCGTACACCCTCATCGCCAAGGCGGTCGATCTTGTCTATGGCACGCAGGACGATGCCGCGCTCTTCAGCGAAGCGTTCGGGATTCGAGGGGGCCAGCACCCCAGCGGTCTCCATCACGCCGTTTAGAACCTTACGGTTATTAACCTTCACAACATAATCGCCGCGCGGGATTCCTACTGTTTCCAAGGCATCTGCCAGCATGGCACAAATCTCGGCATCTGCCGCGACCGATGGCGCGCCAACGGTATCGGCATCGCATTGATAGAACTGGCGGAACCGGCCTGGCCCCGGCTTTTCATTGCGCCAGACCGGACCCATAGCATAGCGACGGTACGGGCTAGGCAGGTCGTTTCGGAACTGTGCAGCGACACGGGCCAGCGGCGCTGTCAGGTCGTAGCGCAGTGCCATCCAGTCTTTTTCTTCATCCTGCCATGCAAACACACCCTCATTCGGGCGGTCAACATCGGGTAAGAATTTGCCAAGCGCCTCGACCGTTTCGATCGCACTGGTTTCCAGCGGATCAAACCCATAGCGATGATAGACCCCGGTGATCGCGTCCAGCATCGCCTTGCGTTCAGTCACTTCCGCGCCAAAATAGTCGCGGAACCCCTTTGGCGTTTCGGCCTTGGGACGGCGGATTTTTCCATCAGACATGGCTTTGGGCCCTTCGTTCTCTGGCTTCGTTCCTGTAACGGATGGAAAAAGGGGCGGCAAGCGCATCGCGAGGACAAGATGGATCGGACTGCACTTCTAGAAGAACGGATTGCACATCTGACCCGTGCAGTTGACGACCTTTCCGATATCGTGACCACACAAAGCAAGGAAATTGATCGCCTTACGAGGTTGGTCGCGCTTTTGGTCGAACGTGAGGCTGAAAGAGAGTCGCAGGGATTCGATGCGCCAGCAGCCAATCAAAGACCGCCTCATTGGTGACGAGCACGCAAGCCGACTGTTGGATCGCTGTCGGCTCCGCATTAGACGCTCTTGTAATCACTGAATTTCCTCAGGTTCCTTGGCGGCAATCACGAAATTTGACAGTGCGCGCCCCAGTTCCTTTAGGTGCCCTTCTTACTGCGCAAGCGCCAAAAGAGGCAGAAGTTCTTCCGCCACCTAAAATCAGCCGGTGGGGAAGGTCCATTGGCGCCAGATGGAAGTAACTTCGGTCTTGAACAACCTTCCGCTCCGGCGATCCCAGAATCGATTGCTGCGGCGACAAAGCAGCCGTAATGTCAGCTTATCTGAATAAAAAAAGACCTCCGCTTTTGACGGAGGCCTCTTGGTCTTGTCGTCTCTGCTAACGCTTAGTGAACACGCGTTGCATTCAGGGTCTCCGCAACTTCTTGCGAAAGCCCCAACTCAGCATTGATTTCCTCGACACTAACGCCATTGCGGGCCATGTTGATGGCTTGCTCGACCATCTGCTCACCCGTCAGCCAGTCGATTTCCGCCCGGATCGAAGAAATATCTGATCGCAGGGCGTCAAAACGAGCTTGCTGGGCTTCTTCCATCATGGCGAACATTGTCGACAGGCGATCTTCTCCTTCGCGAATAAGCTCCGCGATATTGCTTTCTGCGCCATTCGACGTTGGCATCTGCATGCGGGTCTTGAGAAACTGGGTCATGGCAATTCCCAAGGAAGTCAAACTTGCAGCAAGGGCGAGAACCATAGTGATTTCGGGCAAACCGGCGTTCATATTCGTCATTATTCCTCTTTATCGAGCGACTTCCAGAAAGCTCTGGAAGAGGCTGTCAGTGATGGCCCGAAGATCGATAGGGTAGCGATTTTCCGCAATCGCTTGTCGAATGCGGTTAACCGACACGTTGTCAATCGGAGGGCCGGCCTTCAACTCATCAGGTAGCGACGTTGCCGCTGAACTGATCATGACGTTGTCCATTGCCCTTGAAAGCGCAGCAGACTCGGTGCGATGCGATACGGCTCCCTTTATTCTGCCGCTTACTTGGGTGGTCTCGGGATCCAAACGCCGGATGCCGGTTTTCCAAGCTGAGTGGGATACAGGTTCTACCATGGTGCTCTCCATCTGAACCCCATTACGACCCATTTCCAAAAGGTTTTAGAGGGACCTCGACGATATCCTTCTGATTCACGCTGGCAGCTTCGATAACCTCGGAAGTGGGGTTTTCGACCTATACAAGATCGATGAGTGCGCCATTTCGGCAATCTCGAGTGCTTTGGCAGTAGAAATAACTTCCGCCTGTCAGGGCTCGACGGAAGGCAAATTGTGGTTGCAAACAGAGAGTCTTTCACCAGAGGGGCTCAAGGAAATCAAATAGCAGGCCTGAAATCGAAGAGCGATCACGTCGTGTCAGTTCTGACAGTCGGCCCCAGGTCGCCGAATTTCCCAACAGCGCACTGCGCACAAACGGAGGCGGGAGAAGCCTGTCCGCAGGGCTAGACCTTACCTTTTGCGACGTCGTCGGCACTGACAAGTCACAGATGAATGCGTTTGTCGAAGCAAAGCAGTGCCCTTCCCGTATTGACAGCAGCCGTGGAATTTTTGGGACGATTTCTGTCCCGGACCGAAAAACTTTGGCACGAAAGCTGCAAGAGGAGGCCGACGAGACAAAATACGAAAGAGCGGAGGCTCAGCGATGACCTTGATCGCCAAAGAATACACAGAACAGACACCCAGCCCAGATGAGCTGGTCGCTACGCACATGAACCTTGTGCGTAAGGTTGCTTGGCAAATGCATGGTCGAGTCGGCCGTATGATTGAGATCGAAGACTTATTGCAGGTCGGGTATATTGGTCTGGTTGATGCAAGCCAAAGATACATTCCGAAGCCGGGTGTGAACTTTGCTGCATACGCCAAAATCAGGATCAGAGGGTCGATTGTCGACTATCTGCGCGCAAACGCCAGCATGTGCCGCGCTTCGATCGCGATGCATCAAAAAGTAAAGGTTGCTACGAGCCAGCTCGAACAAGAGCTTCATCGTTCTCCAACGGGCCCTGAACTGGCTGAACGTCTGGAAATTTCGATCCTGGAATTGCACGGCTGGCAAAGCCAGTTCGCGACTCAACAACCCAAAAGTCTGGACGAAGTTTACTCAGATCATTCCGATCTGTTTAAAGACAATTCGGCCAGCGCCGAGGATCTGTACCAGCAGGATGAACTAAAGGGATTGTTGCGAGTTGCACTGGAAGGTCTGCCGGAACGCGAGGCTCTGGTTCTTCAGCTTTACTATGTTGAAGAACTGAACATCTACGAAATCGCAGAAATCCTGAGCGTCACGACTGGTCGCGTTTCGCAGATCAAGAAGAGCGCCGTCGAGCGGCTTCGCAAAGGCATAGCAGAAAGACAAGGGGAAGCTGCCTAACGACCCTTTATAGCCTTCGTCAGGTAAAAACCGCCGTGATCTACGTTGCTGTGGCAGCATGTGCCATTCGCAGACCCCGAGCGCGCACGTCCCGAGAAATGCGCTTCTGGAAATCAGGGACAAGCTGCTTGCCTGCGGCAATGTCTACGAGCAGGCAAGACTGAACTTGAATGGATTGGGGATATTCGCCCAGCCTTCTTTTGGGTCCATAGAAAACTCTGGATCTGGGCCGATCATACGACCCCACCTGCTTTCATGGTCTCTGAACAGGGCAAGCCAATCGTCCGTGTTCTTGTCCATCCGGAAGGACGGCTTCCTTTCCTCATCGCCATCCATAATTTCAAAGTGTTGATCGCTAAACCGCAACAGCGCGTCGGGTTCTGCCTTCGCTAAAGACAACCTTTTCACCGCCAATGCGTCCCAAGCCCACAATTTGCCGCCTTCTCGACGCTCATCAGCAGTAAGCCGAATGCATACTTGATAAAGCCCGTTACCGAATGAGGGGGTGCACCATTAACGAAAGCCGCAATTTCAGAGAGCGTCGCAAGCATCCTTTTGCACCGACAGCGGGATCTTCATCTAAAGTGATCGTACTGTCTGAGTGGTGCTTGACTGAGGCTCGCGTCCATTTTCGTCCAATCCTGCAAATATATTGGCAACATCTCCAGCATTTTGTGGGATTTGGGGCCTGCCTTCTTTCACCCAAGATGGGATTTCCCAGATTAACAGCTTCACTGGCCCAAGATTTTGGGGCGGCCCGTTCTGGACAGGACATGGCCGGCATGGCAAAGAGACCGCAACCTTAGGGGAAAGCACCGATGGCAAATGTCCGTCCTCAGCCTGTCATGTCGGCAGAGCAGATCGCCTCATCTCAACAAGTTGCGACGCGAGTGCTTCAGACTGAAGGAGAGGCACTTTACGCACTGTCTCGGTCATTGCCGCCCGATTTCCCGCGTGTCATCGAAGCAATCTTGGCGGTCCCCGGCAGGGTTGTGCTGTCCGGCATTGGAAAGTCTGGTCACGTCGCTCGCAAAATTGCAGCAACCCTTGCATCCACTGGAACGCCTTCTTTTTTTGTGCACCCGGCAGAAGCCAGTCATGGTGACCTCGGGATGGTCACACCGCAAGACATTTGCCTGCTTCTGTCCAACAGCGGTGAAACAGCCGAGTTGCGAGACCTGATTGCACATTGCGCGCGATTTGACATTCCATTGATCGGCATGTCGAGGGATGAGGCGAGCGCCCTGATGCGTTCTTCTGATTACAAGCTGACGATTCCAGATCTACCGGAAGCCTGTTCCATCGGGATGGCGCCCACGACTTCTACTACATTGATGATGGGATTGGGCGACGCCCTTGCTGTCGCATTGATGGAGACAAGGAAATTCAAGCCCGAGGAGTTCCGCGCTTTCCATCCCGGCGGCAAACTTGGGGCTCAACTGACACAAGTCCGACAAGTCATGCATGGGGCCGACCGCTTGCCGCTGGTTGAGGAAACCACGCCCATGCAAGATGTCATTCTGGCGATGACGGCAGGCGGCTTCGGAGTGGCTGCAGTCCTAGACGTTACGGGGGGGCTGATTGGTGTCGTCAGCGACGGAGATCTGCGTCGCAATATGAAAGGCATTCTGGATAGAACGGCGGCTGATGTTTGCACTCGCCATCCGGTAACGGTGACGCCCGATACTCTGGCCGCCGAGGCATTGGCCTTGATCAACAAGAACAAGATCGGTGTTCTCTTTGTTTGCGAAGGAAATCGGCCGGTTGGCATTCTGCACCTGCACGACCTTCTGCGTATTGGAGTGATGTAAAGCGCTATGGCCCAAAAAATCGTATCCATTGGCGAAATTGCGATTGGTGATCGAAACCCTATCTCGCTGATCACAGGCCCGTGCCAACTTGAAAGTCACGATCATGCTCGCATGATCTGCGAAGGCCTGCTCGAGGCCTGCTCGACGACGGGAACCAAGTTCATTTTCAAGGCCAGCTACGACAAGGCAAATCGCTCCAGCATTGGAACTGCGCGTGGCTTGGGTATGGAGAAGGGTCTACAAATCCTGTCGGACATCCGCTCAGAATACGGAGTGCCTGTGCTGACTGATGTCCACGAGCCGTGGCATTGCGCAGAAGCTGCGAAGGCGGTTGATGTCCTGCAGATCCCGGCATTCCTATGCCGCCAGACCGACCTGCTTTTGGCAGCCGGCGAAACTGGGTTGGCCATAAACATAAAGAAGGGCCAGTTTCTTGCCCCTTGGGATATGAAAAACGTGGCTGCCAAAGTCGAAAGCACCGGAAACCGCCGGATCATGCTTTGCGAGCGTGGCACCTCCTTTGGCTACAATACCCTTGTGACCGACTTCCGGGGACTGCCAACGATGGCGGAAACGGGATGGCCGGTAGTCTTTGATGCCACGCACTCGGTACAGCAGCCCGGCGGCCTTGGTGGGTCTTCCGGGGGACAGCGTCAGTTCGCACCGGTCCTCGCCCGTGCAGCCTGCGCGGTTGGTGTTTCAGCCTTGTTTATCGAAACCCATCAAGACCCTGATAATGCGCCTAGTGATGGTCCGAACATGATCCCCTTGGCGGAAATGCGCGCATTGATCGAACGTCTTTGCGCGTTCGATCGGCTGGCCAAAGGACTTTGACGATGGACGCATGCATCATCATCCCGGCCCGATACGCAAGCACGCGCTACCCGGGCAAACCTCTTGTGACTTTGGCCGGGGCGAGTGGAACGCGTCGCAGCCTGATTGAACGCTCAGTGATCGCGGCTCGTGCAGCCTCGCAGGGGCAAATTCCTGTCTACGTTGCGACGGATGATGATCGGATCGCTGATGAAGCAGCGAGGATTGGTGCCGACGTCATCATGACGTCCGACACGTGCAGGAACGGAACGGAACGTGTCGCCGAAGCCGTGCAAAAAGCAGGCATTACGGCTGACATCATTGTTAATCTTCAGGGTGACGCACCCCTGACCCCTCCACACTTTGTAACGGCGCTGATCAACGCGCTGCGCCAAGACCAGGATTGCGGAATGGCTACTCCCTGCCTGCGCTGTGATGAAGAAACTGTCCGCAATCTGTTGGCTGACCGAGCAGCCGGACGCGTCGGCGCGACGACTGTTGTTTCCGATCAAATGGGCCGCGCGCTTTACTTTTCCAAAGAAGTGATCCCCTTCACGAATGGAAAGGGCGTTGTTGATGGCGTTGTGCCAGTTTTCCACCATGTCGGTGTGTATGCCTATCGTCAGGCTGCATTAGAGGCCTATGCCCAATGGCAACAAGGGCCGCTTGAAACGCTGGAAGGATTGGAACAACTGCGCTTCCTCGAAAACGGGCACCCGATCAAAACGGTCGAAGTGTCGGCGCCGGGGGCCGTATTCTGGGAATTGAACAACCCGTCTGATGTCAGTTTGATCGAAGGCTACTTGGCGCGGATGGGGTGGGAATAGCAACGCGCCGTTCAGTTCGGCGGTTGGCGGTATCGCCTTCCTTGTTTCCGTGCCATGAACGATCCTTGACATTTCCTTTGATAGGACAAGTCCTCGCCCCGATCCTGCCCGATTTCAGGTTCAAAACAGACCTATCAACCCGATTGTGTCTGCTGGGGGAAAAATGGATCGTCTTACCGAAATGGAGGCCTTTGCCACGGTCGTTGACCAAGGCGGCTTCACCGATGCGGCCAAGAAGATGGGCATTTCGAAATCTGCCGTTTCGAAGCACATCTCGGCACTCGAGGCTCGCCTCGGTGCAAGGCTTCTAAACCGCACAACAAGGCGGGTTAGCCCGACAGAAATCGGTCTGGCTTATTACGACCGCGCCCGCCGCGTGCTCAATGACGCCGGAGAGGCTGATGCGCTGGTGACCAGCATGCAGTCCGCCCCGTCGGGTCTTTTGCGGATCAGCGTGGCGACGGACTTTGGCGTCAATCTCTTGTCGCCGATCCTCGGTGATTTCCTTCTGGAATATCCCGACATCACGGTGAACATGGTTCTGAACAACCGTTATGTCGAACTGATCAGTGAAGGCTTTGATATGGCCATTCGTGTCGGCGAGCTTGAAGACTCGACGCTTAGGGCTCGTAAACTGACCGACACGACCAAGCGGATGATCGCCTCACCCAGCTACTTCCAAAAGTTCGGTCGACCGATGAAAATCGACGATCTGAACGATCACAAGCTTCTTCACTATTCTAACCAAGCCAACGGTAACGTTTGGAAAATCACCGCCCCATCGGGTGAAAAGCGCCAAGTCCGAACCGCTGGCTGGCTGACGGTGAACGATGGTCAGTCGCTGTTGAATGCCGCGATTTCCGGGCTTGGTATCGCCTATCTCCCCAGCTTCCTTTACGCGGATGCCATGCGTCAGGGTCTGGTCGAAGAAGCCCTGCCGGGTCTTCCAACGGAAGTCCTGGGCATCTACGCGGTTTATCCGCCCGGGCGCTTCACGCAGCCAAAAGTGCGCGCCTTCATAGATTTCCTTGCCCGACGCTATTCAGACAAAGGCCCGGACAAGTGGTAATGACAGCCTGAGTGTTCCCTTCACGGCTGAAACTGGGTCGAAGTCACCATGACTTCGACCCTCCTGTTTGCGCGACGCCCCTCTTCGGTCAAATTGCTGGCGATTGGCGCGAGATACCCCGCCCCTTCTGCCTCGACTTGTGCTGCTGAAACGCCATGTTTCTCGATCAGGTACTGTCTGACGGATCCGGCGCGCTTCTTTGAAATGGCAATATTTACATCCAGCCCGCCCGAAGCATCCGTATGTCCAACGACGGCAATTTTCAGTTTGGGATTTGATTTCAGCCATCCGGCCAGTTCATCCAGCGACGGATAGGTCTTGTCTGGCAGCGTTGTGCTGCCCGAGGGAAATTCCAGCCCATCAAGAATTGTGCTTCCTCCTGTCAACAACTTGTCACCCTTCAGCGGTTCAGCAGAGGGCGTCGGGGTCTGGGCTGTAAAAGGTGTCTGTATGGGCTGCGGTAAGGCTGGGCTTGCGGTTTCCGACGACGGTTCTGCGCCGTTTGTTACGCCCGTCGCGTCCACTTCAATAACCTGCACGAACCCAGCGGTCGATGATCGGCTGATCAAAAGGGTGACGGCCTTTTCCCCTTTTTCTGCGGTCAAGTAGCGGTAATCGCCAAGATCTATATGCATTTCTGGTTCGGGCAGCACCGGCGTGGCAAAGCGAAAATCGAACCCGCCACATTCAAAGCTTTCACAGGCAAACAATACCGCAAAACCCTGGCTCTCCAGTTGGTCACGCAGCGGAACCAGTAAATCCATCGTGCTGCGGATGGGGTTCTCTGTCTTCCAGGCGGTTTTTGTAACACGTCCTTCCAGAGTTTTTCCCGGGATGCCACCATCGCGGAATGGTCCAAGAGGCAGAGTATAGCTGGCAAGAGGCTCGGTGAGCTGAAAGACGGCCTTGCTCTCGGCTGGCATTTCCAGTTGGGCGCCGTTCGCCCCTGCAGGGTGCCATCCGGTCAGGAAAGTAACCGCCACTACATGCCAACTGTGCTTGGCCACTCCGCTCAAAATCCCTTCCCTTCCACGCTATCGCATACGGTAATGATATTGCCCCGTAACTGCCATTCCCAATGATGTGTAGAGAGCGCGAGCGGGACTATTCGCCACGGTTACGACAAGACTAAGACTTTCTGCCCCGTTGTTTTGCGCCCATTCTGCGGCCTTGTGCATAATATTTCTGGCCGATCCTTGGCGGCGCGCTGATTGGGCCACTTCCAAGGCATGAAGCATCGCAGCATTTCCCTCGGCGGCGACAAAGGCGACCCCTGATGGACGGTCATTCGTGCGCGCCAATATTGCTGTCTTGGGTCCGCTTACACGCTTCATGACATCCCAGCGGGCCGGACCAATCCCACCTTCTGACCAAGTGTCAAAACAGACTGCCAACGGTGGCCAATGGGCAAACGCCGCCATCGGAGAAAGCGAAGCATCCAGCAACTGCCCGACGGGCGCACTATAGGCAACAACAGGATCAACAACACGATAACCCCGTGCCTGAAGCGCCTGATCCAACAGCACGTCCGGTTCGCGGATCAGGAAGAGGGGTGTTTGTCCCAGATCTTCCATAGCCTTTTCCGCAAAAACTATTTCTTCGTCCACCCATTCCCCATCAGCGGTTGCCGCAGAGACCCGTTTCCCACCGCCTTTTCCATCGCGAATTGTCCAAGGGCCAATACGGACTCTGGATGCCGGTGGCCAAGTCGCTTCCATCAGATCTGCAAGCGCCGCGGGGTTCATTTGAAAAGCCGAACCAACTCGCCCATCGCAAGATCAATTTGACCTGCGTCGGTGCCCCTGATGACTAAGTTGGTGCCATGAGCCCCGTTGTGAATGAACGGATAAGACCCCATAGAAAGATCCGGGAACCGCATCGCCAGCTTGCCAAAGGCTTCTGCAATATCTCCTTCGCCTCGCTCAACTCGAAGAGATTGACTTAGCAAAGGCGCGCCGCCTGTTATGGTCGGCATGACACTCGCCACCATTGCTTCAAAGATCTTCGGAACGCCCGCCATCACATAAACATTTTCAAGTGAGAAACCCGGCGCCGTACTTACCGGGTTGTCGATCAGCCGCGCACCCGCCGGGATCCGGGCCATCCGTTGCCGCGCTTCGTTGAAAGGCAGACCAGAGCGGTCATAATGCGCCTGCAGCAGTGCCATCGCATCTTCCCGATGGTCGATGGACACTCCAAAAGCCGCGGCCATCGCATCTGCCGTGATGTCGTCATGCGTGGGGCCAATCCCTCCACTGGTAAAGACGTGATCCCAGCGCGCCCGAAGTTCGTTCACAGCCGCAACGATTGCGCTCTGATCATCGCCAACGACCCGCGCTTCCATCATGCGAACGCCGTGCTTGGTCAATTCACCCGCAAGAAAATGCATGTTTGAATCGCGCGTGCGTCCGGACAGAATCTCGTCACCGATCACAAGCATTGCCGCTGTCGGGTTCTGCATTTTGGGGCCTTTCCTCGTAGTTTGTCCTTTGGGTATAGACCCGGACCGGTTTCGTGCAAGATCCTTGTCCTGAGGGAAAAGACCCATTGCTCTGGTCAAAGCGGGCTGGTTTCCTTATTTAGGCCTTGGAAATCGTAGGAGCGACAGGTGGAAGAGACGGGCGGTCGGATCACACGGGACGGAATCCGCATTTATGAACAGGCAGATTTTGCGGGTATGCATGTCGCTGGCAAAGTAGCTGCAGAAATTCTTGATCTGGTCACCGCCTTGGTTAAGCCCGGCGTGACAACAGGAGAGATCGACGATTTCATCCGTGCCGAGATCGTAGCCCGCGGCGTGACCTCTGCCACGATTGGCTACAAAGGTTACCAGCATGCCTCTTGTATCTCGGTCAACCATGTGGTGTGCCACGGCATCCCAGGCAGCAAAGTCCTGTCAGACGGCGACATTCTGAATGTTGATGTGACCGTCATCGTAGATGGTTGGTTCGGCGATACCAGTCGTATGTATGTGGCTGGAAATCTCTCACGAAAGGCCGAGAGATTGATCGAAGTGACCCACGAAGCCCTCATGCGGGGTATCGAGGCAGTGAAGCCTGGCAACACATTCGGTGATGTCGGCCACGCAATTCAAAGCTTTGTCGAAGCGAACCGGATGAGCGTCGTGCGCGATTTCTGCGGCCATGGCTTGGGTCGGGTTTTCCACGCTCCGCCTAATGTCTTGCACTATGGCCGCCCGGGTTCGGGGCCTGTCTTGGAAGAAGGCATGTTCTTCACTATTGAGCCCATGGTGAACCTTGGCCGCCCAGAGACCAAAGTGCTGGCGGACGATTGGACGGCAGTTACCCGGGACAAGTCGCTTTCCGCGCAATTTGAACATTCCATCGGTGTCACCGCCACGGGGGCTGAAATTTTCACACTGTCTCCAGCCGGGAAATTCCATCCAACTTGGGGATAAGGCGTCGAAAGGTGGAGCCTTATCGGGTCTTGGTCAATTGATGACAAACTCGGCGTGGAGCGCACCTGCCGCGTGAATGCTTTTAAGAATATCAATCATATCGTTCGGGGCGACGCCCAAGGCGTTTAGACCCGCGACCAATTCGGACAAGGATGTGCCGCCGCGAACTTCGGCCAGCCCTACGCCTGGATCGGCCTGAATTTCAGCAGTGCTGCGGGGAACAACGACCGTCTCCCCTGCGGCAAACGGGTTTGGCTGGACCACCAACGGTGCTTCTTCCACGCGCAGAGTCAGATTGCCTTGCGCGACAGCCACGCGGCTAATCCTTACGTCTTGTCCGATAACGATAGTCCCTGACCGCTGGTCAACAACGACGCGGGCTTTGGTCTGCGGTGAAATCGGCAAATTCTCGATTTCACCAATGGCGTGCGCGGCTGATCTTCTGCCGGTGGCGGCGATGTCTAACTCAACCGTCCCGGCATCAAGCATCGTCGCGACCCGCCGCCCGAACTCTTTGTTCAGCCGAGTTTCGATAAGCGCCGCCGTCGTGAAATCAGAATTGCGAAGCGCAAGGCGAAGCGATTGTAGACTTGTAAAGTCGAAATCAACCTCCCGCTCCACCCGGGCACCGGCTGGGATGGACCCTGATGTTGGTACTCCCTGAACTGTCCGGGCCGCCTCTCCCTCCGCAACGATCCCCCCGGCGATGACAGATCCTTGGGCCACGGCATAGATCTGGCCATCTGCGCCGTTCAGCGGGGTCATCACCAACGTGCCGCCAAGCAGACTTTTTGCATCACCGATCGCCGACACAGTCACATCAATCCGAGAACCAGCCCTCGCAAATGCAGGCAACTCTCCTGTCACAAGAACCGCAGCTACGTTCTTGGGCCGAAAAGCCTCTCCCGTGACGTTTACGCCAAGCCTTTCCAACAGATTGGCCATCATTTCTTCGGTGAAAGGCGAGTTTCGAATGCCGTCTCCGGTGGCATTCAACCCGACAACAAGCCCGTATCCCACCAGATCGTTTCCGCGAACACCGTCAAATGCCACCAAGTCTTTAAGCCGAACTTCCTGGGCCGATCCGGGAACCGCAAAAAACAATGTGCAGACAAGCGCGAAGAAGCTCTTCATCTTAGAAAATCCGCGAGAGTTAGGCGGGAGATACGCGCAGTAACCGAGTAGACCGTTTCTAGGTTGGTGCGAACGGCTTCTAATTCCATTGCCGTCTGTGCCGGATCTGCCGTGACGATCTCGGAGATAGCGATTTGAAAAGAAAGATCCTCGGCCTGATAGCGCGATTGAAGGCCTGCAATCCGGCTTTGATCCGCTCCGATCCGGGACGCAAGATCCGTCACATCGTCTTGACCTGAATACAACATCGATAGGGCGCGTTCCCGCAGGGACATTCGGTCAGCACCAGTCGGGGTCAGCGCTGGGTGATCTATCAAGGATGCCAAAGCCAGTCCTGCAAGGGCCGCCTTGATCTTTGGATCCAGCGCTGTTGTTCCCGCGACCGTCTGACCTTCAGGGGAAAGAACTGCCGGTGGCTCAGTTGCTTGCCCTTGATACGCAAAGCTCTCAAAGCCTGCAGGATCGTCAAACCAGTCAGAAACAATCCCCGCGATCTCGTCAGCGGTCCTTGCGCTGCTGGTCAAGCTGTTCAATTCCCCAATGATAAGTTTGCCATCGGCGATGGCCTTACCGTTCGTTGCCATCCCGGCAAACAGGGGGCGACCAGCGATCTGCGTGTTCAATTGCTGGATCGCTTCGGAAAAAAGGGACCGCGCATCGTCAGCAATGCGTTTGACCTGAGAAAATCCGGAATCTTGCGATGCAAGGCCTAATGCCTGCATCGCAGACGTCAGGTGCTGCGATACGACACCAAGAACCGATTGTCTTGCGTCCAGTTTATGGGCGGCATCACGGCTGGCTGCCAGAAAGCCCTGCGAAAGCGCGCGCGAATGCTCTAAGGCGGAAAGCGTTGTCAAATCGCCGGCCACGCTCGCCGCGACATCGGCTTTGCGCCCGGACGCCAATTCATCAGACAGGCGAAGGGTTTGCGACTTCAAACTGCCGATGCGTGATTTTAATAAATAGGATTGCGCAAGATCACCGAAGGATACGCCGCTCATAGTCAAATCTCCAAGATCGCACGAAGCATGTCATCGACTGATTGGATGACCTTTGCGTTTGCGGCATAGGCCTTTTCGATCTGCATCAAATCCTGCATCTCGCGGTCTGAATCGACGCCGTCGCGAAGCAAGTCACCCTTCAGCGCCTCTGTTCTGGCCTGCGAAAAGGAAAGATTGGTTTCGGCCTCAAGCCTTTGAACGGCAAAGGTTGAGGCGGCTTCTGCCGCTAGTTTGAATAGGCTAAAGGCACCCTGATTTGCGCTGGCTGGTACAGGCCTCTCTTCCGCCAATCGTTGGGCAAAGTTCTGAAGCAGTGTCGGGTCCGATCTGGCCGGATCTGCTGTTGCATGTATTCCGTCTCTGATCCGCCAAATCGACTCTTCGCTGCCATCAGCGATTACAATGTTCAGTGTGATCCGCGATGCCCAACCCGGCGCATCAGCCGAAATATCCGTGCCGTCTTGATCAACAAAAAGGCCCGCTTCACCTGCAGCCAAACTCGGATCGACATCTGGGCCGGACAATCGCTCGATAAGGCTTTTGGCGATGTCATCGACGAGGCGTTGTTGCCGGACCGAGTCCTCGTCTCGAATTTGAAAATGCGCCGACAATCGACCTTGCCCAAGATGACCACCTTCTGGACCAGTCGAAATGGGCTTTCCGTCTACCGCCAAACCTGAAAGCCCTCCGCTTTCAACGGTCATGTCGGGTTGGATAGCGCGTGTCGGAGAGAAACTGAAAACAGCGGCCCGCCCATCCAAGAGTGCCAAGCCAGACGTTGAAAATAAGGCGACCTGATTGCCTTGCCGCGCAACCTCGCGAACCGGGACAATCTCGGCGATCTGATCTATCAGCGTTTGACGCCGATCTTCCGCAGACGAAGTATCTTGCCCTCGGGCCGTCATTGCCGCGATCTGGGTGTTCAGATCTTTGACCGACCGAATGGCCGTGTTCAGGGTTTTTACATTGCGCTCAATTGCCGTATCCGCAACTTGCCGGCTACCCGCAATTGCCTCAGATGCGCTGTTCAGGCTGGCCACAAGATTCTTCGCGGCATCTTTGACGTTCAGAAGCCGGGCAGAAGAGTCGGGTCGAGCAGCGGCTTCGGTGAGGCTGCGCTGGAAAGACGAAAGCCATGCCGTTAGCGATGAAGCATCGGTTGGATCGCCAAACGCCGTTTCAATCGACCGCAGCGCAACCAGTCTAGGATCAATCGACGACCGTATCGAATTTGCCAGCCTCAGGTCCTGGACGATCGCCTGACTGATCTGGCGCTCAACCGAGACGATCCTGACGCCCGCTCCGATCCCGCCGATTTGCCGAGACGCGATTTGGGCCTGCCGGCGCGCAAATCCTTCGGTCAAGGCATTCGAGATGTTTTCCGACGCAATCTCAGCAAGCCGAGCACCGGTGTTCAGACCAGAAAGCGCGTTCGACAGGGCCGAAGTCAGGCTCATTGGTTCATTCCTTTACCGTTTAATGTTGGTCGTTTCCTGAAGCATTTCATCCACGGTCTGGATCACTTTGGCATTCGAGGAGTAGGCACGCTGGGTCTGGATCAGCGAGGTCAACTCAGCCGCAACATCAGTGGTGGATCCTTCCCGCGCATATCCAGAAATCGCCCCGGTCGGACCATCCCCTGCATCCCACAGGAAGAAGGATCCGGAGTCCGGAGAGACCTTGTAGGTCTGGTTATCCATGGTGGTAAGCCCGTTGACGTTGGGGACATCAATCAAGGGAATCTGATAGATGCGGCGCACGAAACCGGTGTCATAGGTTGCAAGGATATAGCCGTTTGAATCCACCTCTACTGCGGCCAGATTCCCGACGGGCGAGCCGTCCTTCGTGATGTTGGTGGGGGCAAAGCTGTCGGAAAGCTGGGTCAACCCGTTGGTCTCACCCGGCTTTCCAATCTCAAGGCTGATCGCACCGCCGGCAACTGGAAGGTCGATCATCCCGGTGGCAAGATCGTAAGCTCCTCCCGAGACCGTCGTCACATTTGCAAGGGTGCCGCCACTTGTGCGCGAATCGTCAAAGGTCAATTCATACTCGCCGATCAGCGCGTCATTCGAGGCGCTGTCCCGAATTTCCATCCGCCAGGTGTTCGAATAGCCTGTGGCTGCAACGACAGGCGTGAAGGTGATGTCGAGAGACTCCGATGTTCCAAGATTGCCAAAATATTCGATCGTTCTTGAACGTGGGTCGCCCGAGGCCCCGGCGGCCGTGTCCGTCGCCGGCAAGTTGGTGCCTAGAGTAATGCGGGTTGTCGGGTCTCCGGCAGTCTGGTTGACGTTGATCACGACAGGTTCCAGACCGGAAACCGAATCTCGGGGGAAGTTTGGAATTTCTCCATCCGAATTGGCTGGCCAACCCAAAAGAACCAATCCGGATTCCGTCCGCAGCACGCCATCCGCATCAGCGCGGAAGGCCCCTGTCGTGGTCATCATCAAGGGAACATCGCCCATGTCGACGCCCAAGGCGACAGCTGGCATGACCGGAAGCATGCCACGGCCAGATACCGCAAGATCAAGTGGATTAGAGGTGCCAACAAGGGCGCCACGCTCTTCAATCAATCGGACGGTCGAGGCACGAACGCCGCCGGCCGCATAGGTGCTGGCACCGCGAGAATCCGAAATCACCATGCTTTCAAATTCGGCCAAAGACCGTTTGTAACCATAGGTCGAAGAGTTCGCGATATTGTCGGAAATGGTGGCAAGCCGGGTCGCGTTCGCGTTCAGTCCCGCCACCCCCGCATTCAGCGAGGAAGAAATCGTCATCTAGTCCGCCTTTCTACAGGTCGATGCCGCTATGTGCATCGCAACCTGAGGCAAGGCGATTAATGTCCCCCTAACAGAGACAATTTGAATTTTTCAGCGGCTGGTGCGTAGCAAGATCAACTCCAGTCGATTGTTCCGAGAGGCCGTTTCGTTCGCAGCGACGGGAACGCGATCAGCATGTCCGGTTATGCGAGCAAACCTGTCTTCCCGCGCCCCTTTATTCTCTATCAGACGGCGCAGGGCCTGGGCCCGTTCAGAGGATAAGTTCCACATTGGATTTTCAATCATAACAATGGGATAGCTGCGCGTATATCCATTCACCGCCAGAGAGTTCTCGGTCGCCTTCAGAACGTCGGCAAGCACCGTAGCCAGTTGCTCCAGAACAGCGGTCGCCGTAGGCGTGTCACGGCGGAAAAGCGGTGCATCAGGCAAATCGAACAACTCAATCACCAGCCCCTCATCTGTGACGCGCGTTACGACGTGCTGCAGCAGGCGATGCAAATCCGTGCTTTCGCCCGACCGCGCCAGCAACTGCTTCTCGACCTCGGCCAAAAGTTCTTCTTGCTTCCCCCTGTCAGAGGCTTCGCTCTCGGTCCCCGAAGCTTTGTTATCCTGTGCAGGGAATTGGGCAGAGGCGCCGGTTCCGTTCCGCAGCAGGCTTTGCTCAGATAGGATGGAATCCCCCCCAAAGGCACCGTCACCCCCGCCAGAGGTGCGGGAAATCGGTACGGATGGGCTGAAATAATCCGCCAATCCTTTACGCTGTTTTTCGGTCGTCGCGTTCAACAGCCACATCAACAGAAAAAACGCCATCATAGCGGTCACAAAGTCAGCATAGGCCACTTTCCACGCCCCACCGTGGTGCCCACCGCTTACGATATTCTTTTTCCGTTTGATGATGACTGGCGCGGCATTTGACTGCCCTGCCATCCACACACCCATCTCTTACACCCACATCCCGGTTTACGGGATGCAGGTGAACAGAGATTTAAAGCTGTGGATTTTAGCGATTACTCCGCTGAGGACCGTGCCCAAAGGTTCACATCTTCTTCGGAAGAAACGCGGTCGATTTCGGCCAATTCTTCGGCTGTGAAGTCAAGATTTCCGATTGCTCCCGCACAGTCGATGACTTGTTCAGGCTTTGAGGCGCCAATCAAGGCCGTCGTAATTCCGCCGTCGCGCAGAACCCAAGCTAAGGCCATCTGCGCCAAGGTCTGGCCCCGGCGCTCGGCAATTGCATTCAGGTCGCGGACGCTTTGAAGAGCCCGCGGAGTGATTGTCGCGGGGTTCAGGCTTTTTCCCTGAGTGGCTCTGCTGCCTTCTGGAAGGCCGTTCAGATATTTCTTTGTCAGGATACCTTGGGCCAAAGGCGTAAAGGCAATAGATCCTACACCCAGCTCCTTCAGCGTCTCTTTCAGTCCGTCCTTTTCCACCCAGCGGTTCAGAATGTTGTAACTCGGTTGGTGGATCAGGCAGGGGGTGCCCAGCTCTTTCAAGATCGCCACAGCCTCGCGCGTGCGCTGGCTGTTATAGCTGGAAAGCCCGATGTAAAGCGCCCGACCCGAGCGGACGATGTGGTCAAGCGCTAGCATGGTTTCTTCCAGCGGCGTATCGGGGTCAAACCGATGCGAATAGAAAATATCGACGTAATCGAGACCCATCCGCTTCAGGCTTTGGTCGCAAGACGCGATCAGGTATTTCCGGCTGCCCCATTCGCCATAGGGGCCTTCCCACATCAGATATCCCGCTTTGGAACTGATGATCAGTTCGTCCCGATGCCCTGCGAAGTCCGTTTTCAAGATCTCGCCAAAGGCTTCTTCGGCGCTGCCGGGCGGCGGGCCGTAGTTGTTTGCCAGATCGAAATGGGTAATCCCGTGGTCAAAGGCCGTGCGACAGATTTCTCCCTTTAGTCGGTGGGGCGTGTCATGGCCGAAGTTGTGCCACAGCCCAAGGCTGATGGCCGGCAGCTTCAGGCCTGAATTTCCACAGCGACGATAGATCATCTTCGAATAGCGGTCTGCGGCAGGGGTATAGGGCATGGCAATCTCCTGTTTGGCGACACCATTCCACTCTGAACGTGCGAGGGCAAGTTGCAGACCGGGAAAAGGTCGTCCACATTGGGCACATGATGGCGATGACGCAAGAAATGTGGCTGTTCCTGAAGGCGGTCTGGGGACGGATCGGCGCCGGGCACTTCGGGCTTATCGCTGCGGGAGTGGCATTTTATGCCATGTTCGCGGTCTTTCCCGGTCTTGCTGCCTGTGTCGCCATCTGGAGCCTGGTTTCAGACCCAGCGGTTATCAGTGGGTATCTGGAAGTTTCGCGCGCATGGTTGCCGGATACGGCGTGGAGCCTGATCAACGATCAGGTGATGACCTTGCTTTCCGCCCGGCGCGCCACGCTGGGTTGGGCAACGGCTGCGTCAATCGTGGTCGCGCTCTATTCGGCGCGCGCAGGGGTGTCGGCGCTGATCAGCGGGCTGGAATTCGTCCATCGAGCCGATCCGCGCCCATTTTTCTGGGGCCTGTTCTCGGACTTCATGGTGACCTTCGCCTTGATCCTCGCCCTGTTCGCAGGGTTCACCACCTCAATCGCTGTTCCGATCATTCTGGAATGGGTTGAACTTGGCATCGTCGGGGAATGGTTCTTGGCGATCTTGCCGCGGATGGCGATGTTCTTTCTGGTGCTTTCCTGCCTTGCCATCCTGTATCGGCTTGGCCCGCGCCGTCCGATGAAGGGTGTGGTGCCGCATGTCTTGACGGGGGTCATTGTGGCCACGGTCTCTTGGGCCATCGTCAGCCTAGCCTTTTCGACCTATCTCGCCAATTTCGACAGCTATAACCGGGTCTATGGCACCATCGGCGCCGTTGCGGCTTTGATGATGTGGCTTTACCTCTCGGTCTGGGCGGTCCTTTTGGGCGGGGCGTTCAATGCCGAGCTGACCGAGCGGGCGCGGCCGGGGCAGTTTGTCTCTCGCAGGGATGCCGCGCGTGCTCAGCAAAATCAGTGACTTACCGTTTCATTTTCAGTGTTTCTTAACACTCACGCCGAAACCGCTGCCTTAAATGCAGTCGGGCGGGGTTTCCCCCGCCCGACTTTGTCTTTTCCAAGCCGTCGACTTTGGGCCGAAAGACAGGGGCGATTCACCCGCCCCAATCCTGTGGGCAGCCTGGATCAGACGTACTTGTTCCACATGTTTTCCAGCCGTTCCTGACGGCCCGACCGCGGCTGCGGTTCCAGATTTTCCGAGATCACGCGTGCGGCAGCATCTTCCAAAGATCCCTGCAACATGGCTTGCGCCGCAGCAGAAGACCACCCGGCGTAACGCTCGGTCCGGGCTGCTTCCATCTCGCCTGATTCATACAGGGCCGCAGCCGCCTTGAAGGCGCGGGCGCAGGTGTCCATGCCACCGACATGGGCAAGGATCAGATCTTCCGGGTCCAGCGACTGACGGCGGATCTTTGCGTCAAAGTTGGTGCCACCCGTGGTATAGCCACCAGCGCGAATGATTTCGTAGAAGGCCACAGCCTTTTCCGCGTGGTTGTTCGGGAACTGGTCCGTGTCCCAGCCCGACTGGTAGTCGTTCCGGTTCATGTCGATCGAGCCAAAGATGCCCAAGGCTGCGGCCGTTGCGATCTCATGCTCGAAGGAATGGCCGGCAAGGATCGCGTGCCCCTGTTCGATGTTGGTTTTTACTTCCTTTTCCAGACCGAAATCCTTGAGGAAGCCGTAAACCGTGGCCACGTCATAATCATACTGGTGCTTTGACGGCTCTTGCGGTTTGGGTTCGATCAGGATCGTGCCCGTGAAGCCGATCTTGTACTTGTATTCGACAACCTGTTGCAGGAAGCGGCCCGCATGTTCGCGCTCGGCCTTGAGGTCGGTGTTCAGGAGGGTTTCATAGCCCTCACGACCGCCCCAAAGAACGTAGTTCTGGCCGCCCAGCTTCATCGTGGCGTCCATGTTTGCCTTCACGGTCGCTGCGGCATAGGCATAGACATCCGGATCGGGGTTGGTGGCTGCGCCCGACATCCAGCGACGGTGCGAAAACAGGTTCGACGTGCCCCACAGAAGCTTCGCTTTGTGCTGGGTTTGCTTTTCGGCAAGGTAGTCGACGATCTCGTTCAGGTTCCGCAAGCTTTCTGCAAAGGTCGCACCCTCGGGGCGGGCGTCGGCATCGTGGAAGCAGTAATAGGGCTGGCCAAGAATATCGAACATCTCAAAGGCCACGTCGGCCTTCAGCCTGGCCAAGGCCATGCTGTCGCCGAACCATGGGCGTTCGAAGGTCTGGCCACCAAAGGGGTCGCCGCCCGGCCAGGCAAAGCTGTGCCAATAGGCAACCGCAAAGCGCATATGGTCCTCCATGCGCTTGCCCATGACAACCTCATCGGGGTTGTAGTGACGGAAGGCGAATTCGCTGGTGGCGTTCGGGCCTTGATAGGTGATGGCCGGGATATTCTTGAAAAAGTCGGTCATGACAGAGATCCAATAGCGTTTCTTGCAGCAACATGGCGGGCATGGCCCGCATCGAAGGCGTCTTTCAGAGAGGCGTCGGGCGCGATTTCGCGCTCGATCTTGGGCAGCGTGGCGATTTCCGCTCCGGCCCCGGTGGCAGCCATCATGGCAAGCCGGGCCGCACCGAAAGCCCCACCGAAATCGCCCGATACAGGCACCAGAACCGGGCAATCCAGTGCGGTGGCGATGGCTTTCAGCCAATAGTCCGATTTTGAACCGCCCCCAACGGCCAGCAGGTTTTCCAACCGCGTTCCCGTGGCGGCAAGCGCATCGCGACAATCACGGAAGGCAAAGGTCACGCCTTCCAGCACAGCACGGGTCGCGGCTGCGCGGTCGGTTGCATGTTCAAGGCCAAGGAAAGCCCCGCGAATGTTGGCCGAATTCAAGGGCGTACGTTCGCCGCCCAGATAGGGCAAGAACTGCGTCTTGCCCGGAGCCCGCAGCGGACCAAGCTCTTTGGTTAGGCTGGCCGCATCGCTTCCGGCCAGACCGGCAAACCAGTTCAGCGCATCGGTGCAGGCAAGGATCACCCCCATCTGGTGCCATGTGTTCGGCAGGGCATGACAGAAGGTGTGCACGGCGGTATCGGCATCCGGCTGATAGCCGTCATTGGCTGCAAACAGCACGCCCGAGGTGCCAAGGCTGACAAATGCCTCACCCGCGCGCACAACGCCCACGCCAACGCCCGAAGCCGCGTTGTCGCCGCCGCCTCCGGCCACGACCACGTCCCTTGGCAAGCCCCAGCGTGAAGCCAGTTCTGGCCGCAAGGTGCCAGACACTTCCGATCCCTCGACAAGGCGTGGCATGTGGCTGCGGTCAAGTCCGGTCGCAGAAAGCAGATCGTCTGACCAGTCGCGCGCCCCGGTATCAAGCCAGCTTGTGCCAGCCGCATCGGACATCTCGCCAACATGGTCGCCGATCAGCCAAAGGCGAAGGTAATCCTTCGGCAAAAGGATCTTGGCCACCTTTTCGCGGATGGCCGGTTCGTGGCTCGCCACCCACATCAGTTTTGGGGCTGTAAAGCCCGGAAAGACGATGTTTCCGGTCAGGCGGCGGAACATCGGGTCGCCATCCAGAATGGCGGCCTCTTCGTGGCTGCGGGTGTCATTCCACAGGATGCAAGGACGCAGCACCTGATCCCGGTTGTCGAGCAGGGTTGCCCCATGCATATGACCGGAAAGGCCGATGGCGCGGACCTTGCCAAGTCCGTGGGCGGAAAGCCTGTCAAAGACGGTCTCGGCCGCGGCAATCCAGTCTGCCGGGGCCTGTTCGCTGTGGCCTTCAGCCGGGCGTGAAACGGTCAAGGGGGCGGTGGCTTCAGCCACCACCTCCTGCGCGTCTGTCATAAGCACGCCCTTCAAGCCGGATGTGCCCAGATCAAGTCCGATATACATCAGTAGGCCTGTGGCGGCTTTTTGCCCGCAATAATCATGCCAAGGATGTCGTCATCGGTGACTTCGTTCACGTTGACGCAGCCGATATTCTGGCCGTTCTTCATGATCACCGCGCGATCGCACAGCTCCATAACGGCATGGATGTCATGCTCGATCAGGAAGATGCCAAGCCCTTGGGCCTTCAGTTCCGCGATCAGTTCGGCAACCATCTGCGTCTCGTGCGGGCCGAGGGCGGCAGTTGGTTCGTCCATGATCAGGATCTTGGCATTGAAATAGACGGCGCGGGCAATGGCGACCGATTGGCGCTGACCACCTGACAGGGCCGAAACCGGAACGTTGAACTTGCGGAAGTTCGGGTTCAGGCGGCCCATGATCTTGCGGGTCTCGGCCTCCATCCTTGCATCGTCCAGCAAGCCGCCGGCGCCAACAAGTTCGCGGCCCAGAAACAGGTTCGAAGCGGCGTCGAGGTTGTCTGCCAAAGCAAGCGTCTGGTAGATCGTCTCGATGTTGTATTTTCGCGCATCCCGCGGGTTTTCGATGGTGACTTCTTCGCCGTTGATCAGGATCTGACCTGCGTCCTTCTGGTAAGCGCCCGAGAGGCACTTGATCAGCGTGGATTTGCCCGCGCCGTTGTGGCCCAGAAGGCCTACGACTTCGCCGGGGTACAGGTCGACCGTGACGTGGTCGACGGCCTTGATGCCCCCGAAGGCGATCGAGATGTCACGCAACTCGACCAGAGGGGTGCCTGTGTTCGGATTTCCCATGGTTCTCCCTCCTCCTTACTTAATGCGCTTGCGATAAAGAATGTCGAGATAGACAGCGAGTACGAGAGCGATACCGATCACGATACGCTGGTACGAGCCGTCGCCGAAGCCGATCAGAACCATGCCGGTTTGCAGCGAAGTCAGGATCAAAGCGCCGATGATGGCGCCGTAAATCGTGCCCACACCGCCTGCCAGAGAGGTACCGCCGACAACGGCCGCCGCGATGACGTAGAGTTCGTCAAGGTTGCCCATTGCGTTTGTCGCACTGTTCTGACGGGCCGCGCCGATGATGGCTGCGATACCGGCAAGCCCGCCCATCAAGGTGAAAATTTTCACTGTCATGATGCGGGTGTTGATCCCGGACAGGGTGGCTGCCTCGGGGTTGCCGCCAATGGCAAACACATAGCGGCCAAAGCGGGTGCGGGTCATCAGGATGGTCATGCCGATCGCCACAGCGATCAGGATCAGCACCGGATAGGCAAAGCCATGCGAGAAGCTGGCGCAGACGTCACTGAAGATATCGCCGCCACGTTGCGCACAGGCAGGAACTTCCTGACCGAGGCTGGTGTAATATTTCGCGATATTGCCTGGAGGCCAGATATAGGCGTTCACAAGGGCAGCTGCACCGAGGATGATCGCACAGATAAGGCCGATCACGAAGGTTTCGGCCCAGACCGGGCGCAGCGGGAAGTCGTGCAGTTTGCGCGCCTTGCGGCCGCTCAAGAAGATCCAGACGACAAAGACGCAGGCGATGACGGCGAAGATCCAGCTTCCGGTGCGGCCAAGCGCGCCGAATGAACCGCCGCCTATCAGCGAGAAGCGCTCATCCAGGGGGGCGATGGTTTTACCGCCAGCAACAAGGAAGGCCGCGCCGCGCCAGACCAGAAGGCCCCCCAGCGTGACGATAAAGGCCGGAATGCCGAGGAAAGCGATCATCGCGCCCTGAAACGCCCCGATCAGCGCACCCATGGCAACGCCAAAGAGTGCGGTAATGATCCAGATCGATGGATGGCCAAGACCAAGGGCCGGGGTCAGGTATTCCACCTGAAGAAGGCCCATATACATGCCGACCATGCCCATGATCGACCCAACCGACAGGTCGATGTTGCGGGTGACGATCACCAGAACCATCCCCGTTGCCATGATCCCGATATAGGCCGTTTGAACCGACAAGTTCCAAAGGTTGCGCGGCGTGAGGAAGCCGTTCGCCTCGACCTGACTTGCCCCCAAAAGCATCGAAGGGCGGCCAAGGACGAATGTGGAATAAGCCTCAAAAGCCAGCCAGATCAGCGCCAAGGCGCCAACCATGCCCAAAAGCCGGGGATCGAGTTCGGTGGCACGCAGAAAGCGACCGACAGGCCCGCTTTCCGTTCCCCGCGCCGGGGAGTGATCTGTTTGATTGGTCATTTGCCGTCCATGTAGCAAGAGGGGCGACCATGGCTGCAAAGGCCCAAGAACTTCGGGGGGGTGCAGGCTGGTCTTTATGGAACGAGGTGGCCCGGACAGAGCGTCGGGGGCCAGATTCAACTGATAAATTGGCGCCGGGCCATTGGCCCGGCGCCTGTATTCAAGACCTTATTGGCAAGCAGCCACGTCAGCCATTGCGCCTTCGCAAGCCTGCTCTTTCGAGATGTGGCCAGCGTCGATCGCAAGGTTCAGGGTGTCCTTGGTGATCGGGGTCGGGTTCAGAAGGATTGCGTTCATTTCAACGCCCTTCTCGCCGCCCGAGAACTTCGAAGCGCCCGGGATCGCGTCAAGCGCGCTGCCGTCGGCCAGCAAGCCAGCGATTTCGCCAGCCTTGGCGCCGAGGTCACGTGCGTTCTTCCAGACCGAAACGGTCTGCGTGCCACGAGCCACGCGGTTGATGGCGGCAAGGTCGCCGTCCTGACCACCCAGCGGAACGTTCAGGCCCTGAGCCGACAGAGCGGCGGCAGCGCCACCGGCCATACCGTCGTTCTGTGCCAGAACGGCGTCAACGGCGTTGTTGTTGGCGGTCAGGATCTGTTCCATGTTCTTCTGGGCGTTCTCGGGCTTCCAGCCGTCCGAGTTCGCTTCGCCGACGATCACGATGTCGCCAGAGGCAACAGCAGCGCCGATCACTTCTTCCATGCCCTGACGCAGGAAGCCAACGTTCGGGTCACCTGGGTCACCCTTGATGATGGCGTAGTTGCCCTTCGGAGCGACAGCGAACACCGATTCAGCGATGATGCGGCCCACGCCGACGTTGTCGAAGGTCAGATAGAAGGTGCGGTTGTCTTCGATCAGGCGGTCATAGCCTACGACCGGGATACCTTCTGCGGCGGCCTTTTCGATGGCCGGCCCGATGGCGTCCTTGTCCCAAGCGTTGATGATCAGAGCGTCCACGCCTTGCGCGATCAGGGCGTCGATGTCGGACAGCTGCTTTTCAGCCGAAGCCTGAGCGTCAGCCGAGACGTATTCGTTGCCGGCAGCTTCGATGGCGCCCTTCATGGCCGCTTCGTCGATCTTCCAGCGCTCTTCCTGAAACTGAGCCCAGGACACGCCAATTTTTTTGCCTTCGGCGAATGCTGCCGAGGAGAAGCCAGCCGCGGCGATGACGGCGAGCACGATTGCGTTGCGCATTGGTATCCTCCCTATGGATGCGGTCTGCGTAGACCTGTCCGGCGGATTCGCCGGCACGGGTGAAAAAATGACGGGAATAAATTCAGTTGTCAAAATAAAAATAATCCGCGAACCTGACTTCGGCTACAAATCGGTCGAAAACATGCTGCCTTGCAGCAATTTTTCATCGCGCCGGGAGCGTTTGGCAGTGTTTTTACTTTGGGCGGCGAAAAAATGAACACGCTATATGCAGCGAATGATGCGGGGGATGCCCGCAAGGGCGTGGGTCCGCTGATTCCGCCGCTGTCCGATGCGTTGCGTCCGCTGCGCCAGCAAATATTCGAGCGTATCCGGGCCGCAGGTCTGATTCCCCGCGTGCAGTTGGCCAAAGAGCTTGGCGTGTCGCCAGCCTCGGTGACGACGATTACCTCTGAACTGATCGAGTCTGGTTTGATCGAAGAAGTCAGCTCGCCGCGGGATATCGACAGCGGTCGCGGCAGACCAGCCGTTGCCTTGGGCGTCCGGGCCGAGGCGCATCGCGTGGCTGGCATGAAGATCTCCGACCGGGAACATACGGCGGTCATCGTCGATTTCGCGGGCAGGCTGATTGCCGATGACGCTATTCCTCGTCGTCCCGGCCCGATGACACTGGCCGAACTGCTGCAGTCGATCGAAAGCCTGCTGGACAGGGTCTGCGCCAAGGCGGGGCTTTGCCGCGCGGATCTCAGCGCCGTTGGCATCGGCGTGCCCGGATTTGTCGACAGTCTGGAAGGGCTGGTTCTGTGGTCGTCGGTCTTGAATGACCGGCAGGTGCCCGTGGCGTCCGAAGCCGCAGTCCGGCTTGGCTTGCCGGTCTGGATTGATAACGACGCCAATCTGGTGGCGCTGGCCGAACAATGGTTCGGGGCGGGCAGGGGCCTGTCCGATTTTGCGGTTGTGACCATCGAACATGGTGTCGGAATGGGGTTCGTCATGAACCACCGGTTGTACCGCGGCATGCATCGGGTCGGGATGGAACTTGGTCACAGCAAGGTGCAGTTGGACGGCGCGCTTTGTCGATGCGGACAGCGCGGCTGTCTTGAAGCCTATGTCGCCGACTATGCGCTTGCGCGCGAGGCGACGACAGCACTGAACTGGGGCCATAAGGAAGGCCAGTCGATCGGCGTTCTTCTTGAAAGCCTTTACGATCACGCCAAGGCGGGCAATGCCACCGCTCGGTCGATCTTCCGTCGGGCTGGTCGCTATCTTGCTGTTGGCCTGTCAAATGTGGTCAACATGTTTGATCCCTCGCTGATCATCCTGTCGGGAGAACGGATGCGCTATGACTATCTTTATGCCGCCGAAACGCTGGCCGAGATGGACAATCTGGTGATCAACACTGGCCGCCCGCGCCCGCCCATCGAAATTCATGCCTGGGGCGATCTGCTTTGGGCGCATGGGGCCGCAGCCTTGGCCCTATCCTCGGTCTCTGAAGGGCTTTTGTCCCAAAACCGCGAGATTGCCGCGCAATGATCCGACTGACGATTTTGACCTGCCTTGGCCTTTCGGCCGCCCTGCCAACATGGGCCGACCCTGCCTTCAAAGATCGCGCAAGTGGCTTGCCCGGCCCGCAAGTCTATGATGGCGAGTGGGAACACTATGTCGGCGGCGGCGTGGCGATTTTCGACTGCGATGGCGATGCCAAACCCGATCTCTTTGCGGCGGGCGGCAGCACAGCCGCGGGACTGTTCCGGAACACGACCGCGGCAGCAGGCGGCGATATCACCTTCGAGCGCGTCAGCTTTCCCGAGACCACGGGGGTAACGGGGGCCTATCCGCTGGATGTGGATGGGGATGACCTTCTGGACCTGATGGTGCTGCGGGTCGGACCTAACCTCTTGTTGCAAGGGCAGGGCGGCTGTCAGTTCAAAGACAGGACAGCCGAATGGGGGTTGGAACCCGGCGATCAATGGTCCACCGCGTTTTCCGCCACATGGGAAAAGGGCCGGACTTGGCCAACGTTTGTTGTGGGCAATTATGTGGACTTGAAAGACCCGACCGGACCCTTCGAGGCCTGTGACAAGCATCAGATTCATCGTGGAGGCGAAGGCCGTTTCGAACCGGCAGAAGAAATCGCGCCGGGCTATTGTGCCTTGTCGATGCTGATTTCCGATTGGCGGCGCAGCGGCACACCCGAACTGCGCATCTCGAATGATCGGCAATATTATGTGAGGGCAGGGTATGAGCAGATGTTCACCCTGTCGCCTTTGAAAGAATATGGCGAGGCCGAGAACTGGCCCAAGATAAAGCTTTGGGGCATGGGCATTGCCAGCCGCGACATCACGGGCGATGGCCTCCCCGAGGTGATGCTGACCTCGATGGCGGACCAGGTTTTGCAGATCAACAAGGGTGACGGCACGCTGGCAAACGCCCCCTATGCCATCGGCACCTATGCGACCATCCCCTATATCGGAGATGATGGCCGCCCCTCGACCGGCTGGCATGCTGAATTCGGGGATATCGACAATGACGGCCGCGATGATCTGTTCATCGCCAAAGGCAATGTGAACCAGATGCCGTCAAATGCCATTCACGACCCGAACAACCTTTTGATGCAGCAGGAAGATGGCCACTTTGTCGAAAAAGGGGCTGTGGCTGGCGTGGCGACCGGAGAGCGGTCTCGCGGAGCGGGACTGGTGGATTTGAATGCAGACGGGCTTCTGGACATCGTGGTCGTCAACCGCCGCGCGTCGATGGAGATCTGGCAAAACATCACCGATGGCAGCGGCAATTGGGTGGGGCTGGATTTGCACCAGCCGGGACCAAACCGTCGCGCGGTGGGCGCCTGGGTTGAACTGCGCGCTGGCGGCAAAGTGCAATCGCAGGAAATCACCGTGGGTGGGGGGCATGTTTCCGGACAAGCAGGGCCGCTGCATTTTGGTCTGGGCACGTCGGACAAGGCCGACCTGCGCGTGATCTGGCCCGATGGCGCGGTCTCGGACTGGCTTTCAGTGCCTGTGGGCCAAGTGGTCGCGGCCGAACGAGACGGGAATTCCCTTCGCCTGAAATGAGCCTGCTCTGATCGGGCATCGCCGGCTTGGGGGCCATCAAGGCCCCCAAGCCGGCGATGCCTCCGGCGGGGATATTTATGCCAAGATAAAGACCAGCCTCGCGAAGAGGTACCCAGATGGTTCGATCCGTCTGCGTGGGCCAAGTCGTTATTTATCGACCGGCAAGCCGCTGGGGACGCTGTCCGGCACGCCAAGACGGCCCGTCTTTGCCGATGGGCTTTCGAGACTGGCAAGGAAGGCGATGATCTGGCTGAGTTCGCTGTCCTCGAGCGCGAGGGCCGGGCGAGTAACGGCTGCCGCGATGGCCTTGTATTCTTCGCCGCCCTCGAAGGCGGTCCAATCGGCTTTTGCGGGTTCGAAAGGCCCAGCCAATACCGCCTGCGGTTTATACTGTGCCAGCCCCGAAACCGGGTCGAGGTGATGGCGCAGGAAGGCCGTCAGATCGGCATAGGCCCCAGCATGGCCATAGGGCGCGGTCAACGTGACATTGCGCAGCGATGGCGTCCGGAAGGCATAGATGTCGGCCGGATTGTTGGTGACCCGCATCCGGCCAACATCGCGCTGATGGCGTTCAAACCGTTCGCCCTTTCCCGGGCCCAATTGTGGCTCACCCATCGCGTGAAAATCATGATCTGTCTGGAACTTGCCGGAATGGCAATCGGCACAGCCTGCCTTGCCATAGAACAGGTCCATCCCTGCCCTTGCCTCTTCGGGCAGATCGCCCTCGCCGCGCAAATAGGCGTCAAAGGGCGTGTCATCGGCCCGGAATTCAAAGGCCACGAAATCGGCGATCATGTTTGACACATCGGAAAACACCAGCTTGCGGCCCAGCGTTTCCGGCGCGGCCTTGTCATACATCGCGCGGTATTCCGGAATGCTTTCGACGCGGGCGGCAATCCTGTCCCATGCGCCGCCCGGGGCGGTGATGATGCCTTGGCGGACGGCTGTCGAGATCTCGTTTTCCTCATAATGGCCGGCCATTTCGTCGCCGGACAGCACCGGGAACATATTCTGCGCCGAGAGGATCGAGGAGAAGCCCATCACCATCTCGTCTTCCAGCGGGGTCCGCAGCCCCGAGGGGCGGGTGTCGTCCTTTTCCAGCCTGCCATCATGGAACAGGCGGGTGAATTCATGCGCGCCAAGGTTCCAAAGTGCGGGCGCATTCCGGGGGATACGCTGTTCGGGCAGGTTATTCGCGTCTGGCACGCGGTCGGGGCCCAGCCCGATGCCGCCTTCTCCCAAGGCAAGCGATTGGCCATCGGATGTGCCAAACTTCGGGTGGTGGCACGTCGCGCAGGCGATGGTGCGATTGCCAGAGATCACTTTGTCGTAAAACAGAAGCTGTCCCAATTCGGCGCGCGCGGCTTCGATCTGACGAAAATCGCCATCTGTCACCGGTGCGGGTTTGGGGGCTTCGGCCCATGCGGCGGCTGTACTGGCAAGAAGAAAGGCGAGAGAAAGACGCATATCTGCTCCGGTCGAAATTCCCGCGCAGATTAGCATGGGACCGCTAACGGAAAAGGGAAATCCGCCACTTCGGATCGGGCCGCGTTGCACATTTCCGTTGGTCTTGCGATAGTCGGGGCCTACCAGTTTGGGGGTGGTCCAGTGTCACGCAGTGTTTTGCGCAAAACTCTCCTTGGCCTGTCGGTCTGTCTGGCGGCCAGTTGGGTCGTGCCAAACGCCTCGGCAGCATTGGATGGGGTGACGTTCAAGGTCGCTGGTGGCGATGAGGACGTGACCGCAACCCTTCGTGGCGCCTCTCTGTTGCTGGCTCTAGAAAGCACCGAAGCGGACGATATTTTCGCGGCGGCACGCGGCGAATACGGGCGGCTTATCGGCGCCCTATACGCAAAAGGCCGGTATTCCCCCGTCATTTCAGTCAAGATTGATGGCCGTGAGGCCTCGTCTATTGCGCCCTTAGATGCGCCATCGCGGGTGGGTAAGGTCGAAGTGTCGGTCGAACCTGGCCCGGTGTTTCGCTTTTCGAAGACGCGCATAGACCCGCTGGCGCGGGGGACGGATCTGCCGTCAGACTTTAAGCCGGGTGAAGTTGCGGAAAGCGATGTGGTGCGGCAGGCGGTCGATGCCGCGGTCGAAGGCTGGCGTGACAAGGGTTATGCAAAGGCCGAAGTCGCGAATCAATCTGTTGTGGCAGATCACCGTGCGTCCCAGCTTGCCGTTGATGTCGGGCTTGCCCCGGGGCCGCGGTTGCGGTTCGGGGCGGTCGCCATTGAAGGCAATGAACGCACCCGCACCAATCGCGTCCGCAAGATCGCGGGCCTTCCAGAAGGCGAACGCTTCAGCCCTGCTGAAATCGAACGCGCAGCAAACCGCCTGAGACGCACCGGGACCTTCAGTTCCGTCAGCATCGCCGAAGACGAAAACGTGACGCCGCCGGATCTTTTGGGCACCACGATTTCGGTCGTCGAGGAAAAGCCGCGCCGTCTGTCCTTTGGGGCCGAACTGTCCAGCCTCGACGGGTTGAATTTGAAGGCGTCATGGATGCACCGCAACATGTTCCGGGGTGCCGAGAAACTGGTGATCGACGCCGAAATCGCCCAGATCGCGGCGCAGAACACCGGCGTCGACTACCGTTTGGGCCTTAGCCTTGAACGTCCGGCAACGCTGACGCCTGACACCACCCTGCGTTTCTCGGTTGAATACGCGCATCTGGATGAGGGCTTTTTCACCGCTGATGGTGTCGAGACGAGCATCGGCTTTTCACATGTCTTCAGTGATGAACTGACCGGGCGGATCGACATCGGTTATGAACATATTGACGGCGAATTCTTTGCCCGTGACCGCAGCCGTATTGGCAGCTTCCTCTACCGGACCCTGACGCTGCCGGTCGGCGTCACATGGGACAAGCGTGACAGCAAGACCGACGCCAAGAAAGGCTTCTACATAGATGCCGAGGTCAAACCCTTCCTCGGATTCGGCACCACAGGGTCAGGCTTGCGCGCCTACGGCGATCTGCGGACCTATTATGGCGTAGGCGAAGAAGACAAGCTTGTCTTTGCAGGTCGCGTGCAGGCGGGGGCAGTCTTTGGTTCCACCCTTTTGAACACGCCACGCGATGATCTTTTCCTGTCCGGTGGGGGTGGCACCGTCCGTGGCCAACCCTATCAATCCTTGGGCATCACTGTACCGGCAGGGGCCAGCAGCTACACGATTGGCGGAAACCGCTTCCTTGCAGGCTCGCTTGAGGCGCGCATGAAAGTCACCGAAAACATCGGCGTCGTTGGTTTTGTCGATGCCGGACGTGTGGATCAGGATGCGTTCTTCGGCGCGAATGGCGACTGGCACGCGGGGGCGGGTTTTGGCCTTCGCTATGACACGGGAATAGGCCCGATCCGGCTGGATGTGGCGGCCCCGGTGTCAGGCAAAACCGGCAAGGGCGTTCAGATTTATGTCGGCTTGGGGCAGGCATTCTGATGCGCTTTCTTGTATTCCCCGCACTTCTGTCTGGCCTCGTCTCGCTGCCCTTTGCGGTCCATGCTCAAGAAACCGAGCAAGAGCGCACCGACCGGGGCCGGATCGTGGCCTTCATCGAAGACAATCTCTCGGGCGCAGGGCGGCAGGTGATCCTTCGGGATTTTGAAGGGGCGCTGTCGTCCCGGGCAACCGCATCACAGCTGACCATTGCCGATGAGCAGGGCATCTGGCTGACCGTCAATGACATCGTGCTGGACTGGAACCGGTCTTCGCTGCTGTCGGGCGCTCTGTCGGTGAATGAACTCACGGCAGGCGAAATCATCGTCGAACGCGCACCTGTGTCTGAAGATGACGGCGCCGCGCCCGAAGCCACGGGCTTCAGCCTGCCAGAACTTCCCGTATCGGTAGACATCGGAAAGATCAGCGCGGTCAAGGTTGTTCTTGGGGAAAGCTTGATCGGCCAGCCCGTCGAAGGCACGGTAGACGCAGCCCTTAGCCTGAATGGTGGGGCGGGCAATGCAAGCCTCACGATCAATCGCACCGACGATGGACCGGATGGCGAAATCTCTCTGCAAGCCAGCTACGACAATGCCTCGCGCAGGCTCTCCATCGACCTCAAGGCTTTGGAAGCGGCGGACGGTCTGGCCGTCAACCTGCTCGGCATTCCCGGCAAGCCATCGGCCAATCTGTCGATCCTTGGTTCCGGGCCATTGTCTGATTTTTCGGCGGAAATTGACCTTTCGACCGAAGGGCAAGAGCGTTTGACCGGTCTGGTCGTCTTGAAAGAGACAGGGGACGAGGCCAGCCCCAACATGGCCTTTTCGGCCGATCTCTCGGGCGATCTCGCACCGCTTTTCGTTCCCGAATACCAAGATTTCTTTGGACCCAACGTTGCCTTGAAAGTCTCCGGCTCGCGCGCGGCTTCGGGGGCCTTGGACCTTTCCAATCTGATGGTCGACACCCGCAGCCTGCATCTGGAAGGCGCCCTTCGCCTCGCGTCCGATGGCCTGCCCGAACGCTTGGACCTGACCGGTCGCTTGTCCGACCCTTCTGGCAATATGGTCACCCTGCCTGTCGGCAGCCCGGTTTCGCTGCGCAGCCTTGATCTTGTGATCGGCTATGACAGCAGCGAGGGCGAAACATGGTCGGCCCGCCTGACCGGTGCAGAACTGGACGTGCCGCAAGTCAAGGTGCCCTCGTTCGACCTGACGGGTTCGGGTCGCATCACCCGCCGGGGCAATGATCCGGTGTTTGGCGGCACGCTGACTGGCACTGTGGCAGGTATGGATTTCGCCGATCCAAGGCTGGCGCAGGCCTTGGGGCCGGATCTGGCGCTTGAAACCCGGCTCTGGTGGCAGCGATCTGCCGATATTCTGAACATCGGAACGCTCACTGCCCAAGGCGAAGGTTTGAAGCTCACCCTTTCGGGCGAAATCGACGATCTCTCCTCGGGCTTTCGGATGGTGGGGCAAAGCACGGTCGTCGCCAGCGACCTTGGGCGGTTCTCGGGCTTTGCCGGGCGGCCTTTGTCTGGCGCGGGCGAGATCCTGATCTCTGGTCAGGGCAGCCCCTTGGGCGGCGACTTCGATGTGGACGTGAATGTGCTTGGCCGTGACATCGGTCTGGGTATCGAACAGGTCGACCGGCTTTTGGCCGGCAACTCGGTGCTTGATCTGACTGTTGTGCGCGACCCGACCGGCACCGATCTGCGGAAACTGGTCTTGCGAACCTTGGCCGTCAACGTCGATGGCAGCGGCAGCCTCGCCTCCGACCTTGCGATGGCAGACCTGAATTTCACCGTCTCCGACCTGTCGGTGGCTGGACCCGATTATCGGGGGCAGGCGTCGGGCAAGGCCACGCTGTCCGGCCCGCTTTTGAATGGGCGCGCCGATGTGACCGCCCAGATTCAGGCGCAGGATGTTCGGCTTTCCATTTCGCAACTCGACCAACTGCTAGAGGGTCAAACCTCTCTGGATTTCGAAGGCACAATTACAGATCAGTCGCTGCAAATCACGCGCGCCGATCTGCGCGGAAAAACCTATACGGCGCAGGCCACCGGCGTTGTTTCCACCTCTGTCAGCGATCTGAAAGGGCGGGTCGAACTCTCGGATATCTCGGTCGTCCATGCCCCGTTCGGCGGCGCGGTCGGTGCCGATTTCACCGTGCAAGGCTCTGCGGAAATAGCCGCCATCGCGCTTGATGCCGTGACCACCGACCTGACCGTTGGCATCCCCGAGGCAGACGGGCTGTTGCGCGGGCGGACAACGGCGCGCTTGGTCGCTGACCTTGACGGCACGGCCTTGACGGTGACCGAAGCACAGGTCGACGGGCAATATGTCCGGGCCCGGCTTGAGGGACTTCTGGACGCGGAAAACCAAAGCGACGTGACCGGGCGCGTGGCACTTTCCGACCTCTCGGCGCTTCGCACGGGGTTCGGCGGGGCAGTCGAGGTCGATTTCACCGCAAAGGGGACGCCGCAGGATGCGGCGCTAAGCCTTGCCTCGGTTGCGCGGAACCTGCGTGTCGGCCAGTCGCAGGCGGATGCGCTGATGGCAGGGACCACAACCGTCGACGCCCAGATCCGCCTCAAAGACGGGCAAATCCGTGTCGATGCGGCCAACCTTCAAAACCCTCAGCTTTCGGCCAATGCATCGGGGCAGGTGGCGAACGGAGAAAACGCGCTCACTCTGGACGCGCGTCTGGCAAGCCTTGCACTGTTGCTGCCCGAATTTCCCGGCCCCGTCACGTTGCGCGGCACGGCCAAGGAAAGCGCCAATGGCTACGCCGTCGATCTTGCGGGCACAGGGCCGGGGCAGATCAACGCGACCGTCAAAGGGCAGATCAACGGTGATTTCCGGGGCGGCAATCTGGCCATCGCGGGCACGGCGCAGGCAGGCCTTGCAAACCCCTATCTGGGAACGCGCGTCCTTTCTGGCCCAGTCTCGCTGGACATGCGGCTGAACGGTCCCTTTGCCCTGTCCTCCTTGTCAGGGCGGGTCAATCTGTCGAACGGGCGGCTTGCCGATGCGACGCTGCCTTTCTCGCTGACCGAATTGAATGCCGATATTGGCGTCTCTGTGGGGCAGGCAGATGTCAATGTCACCTCGCGCGTCTCGTCCGGTGGCAGGCTCAGCGTCCGGGGCGGGATCGGTGCAACCGCACCATACAATGCCGATCTTGGCATCACCCTTTCCGGCGTGGTGCTGAAAGACCCGCAACTTTACCAAACCCGCGCGAATGGCGAACTGCGCCTTGCCGGGCCTTTGACGGGCGGTGCCGTGCTTTCGGGCCGTGTGGCCCTGCCAGAAACGGAAATTCGCATCGCCTCGACGGGCCTAGGTGCCGCTGGCGATTTGTCAGGCCTCGTGCATGTCAATGAACCGGGGGCAGTGCGGGAAACCCGTCGCCGTGCAGGTTTGCTGGATACGGCCGCATCCGACACGTCGTCAGGGCCAAGCCGCCCCTATGGCCTTGATCTCTTGATCTCTGCCCCGAACCGCTTGTTCATTCGTGGCCGGGGACTTGACGCGGAATTGGGCGGCGAGCTGCGCGTGTCTGGCACAACCGACAATGTCATCCCTTCGGGCGCGTTCCGCCTGATCCGGGGCCGATTGGAAATTCTTGGCCGAAGGCTCGACCTGTCAGAGGCGACGCTACAACTCGAAGGCAGCTTCGACCCTTACCTTCGCGTGGTGGCCAGCACACAGGCCGATTACATCACCGCCAATGTGGTGATCGAAGGCCAGGCCTCCGATCCGGATGTCTCCTTCACATCTTCGCCAGAGTTGCCCGAAGAAGAGGTGATCGCGCAAATCCTCTTTGGCAAACGCCTGCAAAACCTGTCCGCCTTTCAGGCTTTGCAACTGGCCAATGCCGTCGCCACGCTGGCCGGTCGTGGCGGTGAGGGTGTCATCACCAAACTGCGCAAAGGCGCAGGGCTTGATGACCTCGACGTGCAGACCTCCGAAGACGGAACGACCCAGCTGAAAGCCGGAAAATACCTAGGCGAAAACCTCTATACCGAGGTCACTGTCGACCAGAACGGCAAAAGCGAAATCAGCCTGAATCTGGACCTGACCAAGAACGTCACCATCAAAGGCCGCGTCGGCAACACCGGAGACACCGGCATCGGCATCTACTACGAGAAGGATTATTAAGGCGTTTCGCGTCTAAAGCCTAAGCAGACGCAAAACGCCTTAAACCTGCCGCTTCAGCAGGCGGGTTTGAAGTTGTCGATGATGGCAACGGCCTCATCTGCCGTTTCGACATAATGGAACAGGTCCAGATCCTCGGGGCTGATCGTGCCTGCTTCGGCCAAAGCCTTCCAGTTGATCACGGTTTCCCAGAACTCCTTCCCGAACAGAAGGAAGGGAATCGGTTTCATCCGCTGCGTCTGGATCAGCGTCAGGCTTTCAAACATCTCGTCCAGCGTGCCAAAGCCACCGGGAAAGACACAGACCGCCTTGGCCCGCATCAGGAAATGCATCTTCCGGATCGCGAAATAGTGGAAGTTGAAGCACAGGTCCGGCGTCACATAGGGGTTCGGGGCCTGCTCATGCGGCAGAACGATGTTCAGCCCAATGGATTGCCCCCCTGCCTCTTGCGCGCCGCGATTGCCCGCCTCCATCACGCCCGGCCCGCCGCCTGTCATGACCACGTTTTCACGGCCATAGCTGGCCATGCTGCGTTCGGTCATCAGCTTGGCGAAAATCCGCGCCTCTTCGTAATAGGCGCTCAGCTTGGCCAACGTCGGGGTCTTGGCCTTGTCCTTGTTCTCGGGTGCCGGAATCCGGGCGCCGCCGAACATCACGATGGTGCTTTCAATCCCGCGTTCGTCCATCACCAGTTGAGGCTTCAGCAACTCCAATTGCAGCCGCACCGGCCGCAACTCCTCGCGCAGCATGAAGTCACTGTCCGAAAAGGCCAGCCGATAGGCCGGGGCGCGGGTCTGTGGCGTGTCCGGAATCCGGTCTGCTGCGGCAATATCCTGCTGGCTGTCGCGGAAAGGATGGGTGCGGGGGTCGTCTTTCATACGGAAATGGTCCTGCCTGCGCATTGCGTGGTTCTGTCTCAAGCCTTATAGCCTTGGCCCGACAGCACAACCGAAAAAGGGGCACGCCATGCAATATGCCGATCTCGAAAAAGCCATCGAAGCCGCATGGGAGGCCCGTGACGGGATCAATCCGCACACCAAGGGCGAACAGCGCGACGCCATCGAAGCCACGCTGACCGCATTGGACAGCGGCAAACTGCGCGTGGCCGAACGTCAGGCCGACGGCAACTGGCACGTGAACCAATGGGCCAAGAAAGCCGTGCTTCTGGGCTTCCGCATCAAGGATATGGAAGTGCATGTGAACGGCCCGCAGGGCGGCACATGGTGGGACAAGGTCGACAGCAAGTTCGCCCATTGGGGCGAGGCTCAGTGGAAAGCCGCAGGCTTCCGCGCCGTGCCGAACTGCGTTGTCCGCCGCTCGGCCTATATCGCCAAGGGCGTGGTCCTCATGCCGTCCTTCGTCAACCTCGGCGCTTTTGTCGATGAAGGCACGATGGTCGACACTTGGGCCACCGTCGGCTCTTGCGCCCAGATCGGCAAGAACGTGCACCTCTCGGGCGGTGTCGGCATCGGCGGCGTCTTGGAACCGATGCAGGCTGGCCCCACCATCATCGAAGACAACTGCTTTATCGGTGCCCGCTCCGAGGTCGTCGAAGGCTGCATCGTGCGCGAAGGCTCGGTCCTTGGCATGGGCGTGTTCATCGGCAAATCGACCAAGATCGTCGACCGTGAAACCGGCGCTGTCACCTATGGCGAAGTGCCTGCAGGCTCGGTCGTCGTCGCAGGCTCGATGCCCTCGAAGAACGGCATCAACCTCTACTGCGCGGTGATCGTGAAAAAGGTCGACGCCCAGACCCGCTCAAAGACCTCGATCAACGAACTGCTGCGCGACTGATCCGCCGCGGCACAGACCCAAAGATCAGCCCCGCGCCCAACAGGGTGCGGGGTTTTTCTTTGCGCCCCATCCCGGCGGGCTTGGGGCTGTTCAGCATTTCCGCAACCCGCTATAGAGGCCCGCAAAGAAAAGGTGGGTCATGACAGAGAAACCGAAACGTCCGCAGCAGGTCTTCTCCCTTGTTGTCGAAGTCGGCCGCAAAAAAGACGATGGCCTTCCCGACAAGGCAACGGGCGGGGCGCTCTTGTGCTATGCCTCTGGCGTGGATGAGGCAGAAGCCGTGCGCGAAACCGTGGCCATCCTGAAAGACGCGGATCTGGCCGTGCTGGAAGTGCAGGGCCTTGGCACGCTGGACGAACGCCGCGCGGCGGGCGAAGAGATCGGCGCCGAGGACGAAGAACTGATGCAGCGGGCGCTGGAAGAAAACTCGGTCATCGTCGCGCAGATGACGCCGTTTTTCGACTGATCCGTTTTCAGGCGGCCCCGTGTCTTGTCCGCCGCCCAATCAGGCTGACCAATTGCTGGGCTTCAAACGGGTGCAGCACAGAGCGCGGGGCTTCGGCCACCGGCCCGTGGCTTAGAATGCGAAGCCCATCGGCCAACAGCAATTCCGGCATACCCAGATCAATCGCGACGCAATCTGTTGCGGCGCGATAGCCGTCCACGCGGGCAATGGTGCCGTCGGTCAGGTTGGCGGCGTGGATCAGCACTTCCTCTTCACCAAACATATATTCCACTTCGGGACCGTCCATCAGAACAAGCTGGTCGGCCGAAATCAGCACGTCGCTCCGCTGCCCCAAAAAGGGGGCGCGCAGGATGACAGGCGCAAAGCTGCCGCGGCTGGGCAGGCGCAGTCGGTGCAAGTTCAAGACGGGCTGCAAACCGTTGTCTTCGGTCATCACCATATCGCCCGGTCTCAGGTTCCCGGCAGAAACCGGTCCGCGGGCGGTTTCAATCGGCGTCCGCAATCCAACCCAAGGCGCGCGTGCCGGCGGTTCGTTGCCTTGGGTGACGCCGAACCACAACAACGACGGATGCCGAGATCCCGCGCCATCCGGGCGGCACATATCCGACAGATCTTCTTCGCGCAGCATGATCGGGTTCACGCCTTGGGCGCGCAGTTCCTCGCCCTGTCCCAACAGCGAAAAGGTCAGAACCCAGCGGTCGGCCAACTGGTTCCAGCCATAGGTGATCCGTGCCGTTCCCTGACCCATTGGCAGCGGGCCGGGCAGAACATGGCGGCGCACCGCGTTTCCAGTGCGCTGCAAGACGACAATCCCGGTCTTGCCATCAAGAAAGACTGAAAAGGTCCGCGCCTCATCCCATTGCGGCTGCCAATCCAGCACAACCGCGGTGCTGGCCAAGGGCAGAGACACCTCGCAGATGAACAATGCGCGCCGCAGCGGGCGTGCCTCACCCTCTGGTGGCTGGCTTAGGTCAGACAGGGCGATCCAGTCTTTCATATTCCGCTACGCCGCCTTGTCCGCCGACAGCAGAAGCTGCGCCTCATAGCTTTTCAACAGCTTGCGAACGGCCGGGCTATAGCCTTCGCCGGTCTGCGGATTAAGCTTGGGGAAAATCTGCCGGATTTCTTCAATCACCTCTGATTCAAACAACTGCGTCGTCTGCGGCCCCGGCAAAAAGCTTTCGGTGGTCAGACCGGCAGAGGAAACCAGCTGATGCTTGTCAAAAAGGATGTGGAAATAGTCGACCATTCCGCCCGACCGAATCCGAACCGAGCGTCCATTGACCAGATCCTTGGCCGCAATCAGCACTTCTTCTTCGCCGAACAAAAGCTCGGCCAGACTGTCGCGCACCAGGACGCGATGCTGGGGCGACACCAGAAGTCGCCGATGCGGCCCGAAGGTCCCTTCGCGAATTTCAATCGGCGCCAATGTCCCGATGGCGGCAACGCGACGCTGTCCGATCCAGCGCACCGGCTGCGCTCCGTCATCCTTGGTCATGACCAAGTCGCCCGGCTCCAATTGCTCGACCGGCCTTTCGCCATCCGGTGTCAGGATCATGGTGCCCGCGACAAAGCAGGGAATGGAGTTGATGGTGACGATCCCCACGTCATTCGGTCCCTGACCATCGCCCAGCCTTGTGGTGTAGGTGAAATTGACCGTCTCGGTGTCGCCATCGCCAATGACGGTCAGGGTTCCATCGGCATTCAGCCGAACCTGCTGGCCCGAGGGCAGGGTGATGACCTGCCCCGCGACGACGGGAATTCCGTTGATATGGGTGATGATCAGTTCCGCCGTTCCCGGCCCCACGTCATTGGCCAGAACGTCGATCGTCTTTTCGCCATTCGGATTGACCGTAACCGTGTCATCCACCGCCACGACCACGGTCTGAACCGAATCCGCCGCGATCATCAGGGCCGAGTCATATTGAGAGTCTGACGTATCGGCGATCCCGATCCGGATCGAATTCACGACCCCCGGATTGACCGGAATGGTCAGGCTCAGCGTTACCGTGAACCCGTCCATCTCGGTGTTATAGGCGTCGTTCAGGTTTGACACCGTCAGGTTCGATTGCGTCGCCTGATTGATATTGTTGACCGAGGTCAGGCCGTTCCCGACACCGATCGGAACATAGCTGCCATTGATCCAGACCCCGACCACATCGTTGAACTGTGAAGCCACATATTCCGGGTATTCTTCCGACGCGAAGGTAAACTGGATCGTCATCACATTGCCGGTCGGGATGAAATCGACATCCATCCAGGCAGCATCATAGGTGTTCGTTCCGGCAACGGCATTGAACTGGCTGTTGTTGTTGATCCCCGACGTATCGGTCGAGGTGCCCGACGACCGGTTCGGATCGCCCCAAGACTGGGTGAAATTCCGCACGTCCCCGGTCGAAAAGATCACGCCGGTGTTCGATGGCGCAACGCCCCCGGTCAGATCGCCATTCGTGTAGATCGCCGAGGAATAGGACGGCCCGGTATAGCTAGCCCCGACGACCGTGGTGCCCTCGCCAAAGATCGAATTCGCCATCGACAATGCCGAGGCATAGATGTTGTAGCCTAGTTCTGCTCCGGTCGCCAAACCTGTTGCCCCTTTTCTAAGAGGCAGGGAAAGACACGCGGCCGGACAAAGCCCGGTTGCGCCTTTTGCTTAGTGGTGGGTTCGTTGACCCTGCTCTTGCCCTGCCTCAGGACTTATCCTTAAGTTCAGGCTTAACAGACTTTTGACACGCGCAATACATCTTTTTGCCATGTTCTTCGGCACTTGGCCCGGCGGGGCGCGAAAACCGTAGCAGCCGCGCAACAGGCCTCTGCATTGCAGGGGCGCGTGGGGCGCGTTATGGCTAGGGCGCGCAAATTGGAGTGTCTGATGTCCCAGCCCGTCGATCCCGTCAAACTGACCGCCGACCTGATCCGCTGCCCCTCGGTCACGCCGGCCGAAGGCGGGGCGCTGGGCGTTCTGGAAACGCTGCTGTCGGACGCGGGCTTCACCTGCACGCGGGTCGACCGCAACGGCATCGCCAATCTCTATGCCCGCTGGGGCACACGCGGCGCGAACCGCAGCTTTGGCTTCAACGGCCATACCGATGTGGTGCCGGTGGGCGACCTGTCCGCCTGGACGCAAGACCCCTTTGGCGCGGCCATCGTCGATGGCTGGATGTATGGGCGCGGCGCCACCGATATGAAATCCGGCGTCGCAGCCTTTGCCGCCGCCGCCATCGACTTTATCCGCGAAACCCCTCCCGATGGCGCCGTGATCCTTGCCATCACCGGGGATGAGGAAGGCGACGCCCAAGACGGCACCACCGCGCTTCTGGACTGGATGGCCGCCAATGGCGAACGCATGACCCATTGCCTAGTGGGTGAACCAACCTGCCCCAATGAAATGGGCGATATGATGAAGATCGGCCGCCGTGGCTCGATGACCTGCTGGTTCACCGCTACCGGAGTGCAGGGCCATTCCGCCTATCCCCACCGCGCCAAGAACCCGATGTCCGCGCTGGTCAAATTGCTGGCCCGGCTCGAGGAAAAACCGCTGGACGAGGGCACCGACCATTTTGACGCCTCGACCCTCGCCATCACCACCATCGACTGCGGCAACCCCGCCAATAACGTGATCCCGGCCAAGGGCACCGCCACCGTCAACATCCGCTTCAACGACAGCCATTCCGGCGCCAGCCTGACCGACTGGCTCAAGTCCCACGCGCAGGCTGTAGAGCGTGAAACCGGCGTCCATATCGCCTGCCGCATCCAGATTTCCGGCGAAAGCTTCCTCACCCCTCCGGGCGAGCTGTCCGAAATGATCGCCCGCGCGGTCAAGGCCGAAACCGGCCGCACGCCCGAGCTTTCCACCTCCGGCGGCACCTCGGATGCGCGCTTTGTGAAAAACCATTGCCCCGTCGTCGAATTCGGCCTTGTCGGCAAAACCATGCATCAGGTCGATGAGCGCGTGCAGGTCGATCAAATCCACCAGTTGAAATCCATCTACACCCGCATCCTTCGCGACTATTTCGCATGATCGACATTCGCCCCACCCGCGACATCGCCACCTGCCGCCTTCTGCGCCGCAAGGTCTTTATCGAAGAACAAGGCGTCAGCGAGGCCGATGAGATCGACGACAAGGATGATCAGGCCATCCACCTTCTCGCCACCGTCGATGGCACGCCCATGGGCTCCGCCCGTCTGCTGCTGTCAGGCAACACCGGCAAGATCGGCCGCGTCTGCGTCCTGTCCGATGCACGTGGCACCGGCCTTGGCGCCGCCCTGATGCGCGCCGCTGTCGACGAACTACGCCGCCAACCGGGCATCACCCGCGCCAAACTCGGCGCACAAACCCATGCACTCGGGTTCTACGAACGCCTCGGCTTCACCGCCGAAGGCCCCATCTACGACGACGCCGGCATCCCGCATCGGGACATGGTGATGGTGTTTTAGGGGACTAATTTGATCTGCTCACCGCCGCAGATCAGGGTCGGCTTAGATTTTTGCGCTGCGGATGCTTGCGATCACAGCAAGCGTGTCTTTTGGAGTTGCAATGTGTTTCATCCCGAGACTGGAGAGTTTGTCCCAGTTGCTTTGAAAGTCTCTGGTATTGTTGGTCACAAAAATATCCCGAGCCGCGTATATGTGTGAGTAAGCCGAAACAACATCACACCAAGTATTTCGCCACCGTGATAGTTCTTCTGATTGGATAACTTCGTCAGTTAGAATGGCGCCGATTGGTAAGCGATCTGTTGGTTCTCTAGGAACATTTGGGGCTATGGCTTCCCATAATCTGCCCATGTCCTCTTCAAAATTGTCATTTTCATCCAAATAGAAACAGAAATCATAGTAGCTAAGGCTAGGTACTGCTGGCATCGGGACGAGTGGCAAGTCTTGCCAACCTAGCCCATTCAGGCGTTCGGTGAAAAGTTCGGCGTTTCCTGGAAACCTTTTCGATTTGGAGTTTTCGGACGCAGACGCGGCAAGTAGTGCGACCTCAAGGTGGCCTTGACGATGCATGTCTACGAGGTCGATTACGTATTGCGCTTGAGCGCGACCTTCCTCAACTTCTATTATGCAGTTCCAATCAAAAGTTAGCTTCATCTTCGGCCCAATTGAAATGTAGCCATATTGTATCGTCTTGCTGATCGGTTAGACAACTTTGTCATGTGATCTGTCGGGAGATGGCACTGTTTGAAGTTCTCTAGGTACCAGCACTCCCCGTCTGCACGGGGGGTGTACAGAGGGTGTACGCGGGGTGACATGGTAATTTGCTGGAAATCCGCCCCGGCTCGCGCTAGGTTTGTTCACTATATGTTCACATCATGCGCTGCGATTCCATGCCCATTGCCGAGCTTTGCGCCCTGACCAATTTCACCTTTCTCACCGGGGCTTCTCACCCCGAAGAGATGATGCAGGCTGCCCATGATGCGGGGCTGGTCGCGCTTGCGGTGACCGATGTGAACAGCCTTGCGGGCGTGGTTCGGGCCCATCAAAAGGCCCGTGATCTGCGCCGCGAAACCGGGTCATCCCCCCGTCTGATCCCCGGTGTGCGGCTGGTCTTGACCGATGGTTTTGCGGTCACTGCGCTGCCCCGTGACCGGGTGGCGTGGGGGCGGCTTTGTCGTTTGATTACAAAGGGTAACCTGCGGACAAACAAAGGCGAGTGCCATCTGGAATTTGGCGATTTGCTCGAATGGGGGCAGGGGATGGAGTTGCTTTTGCACCCTCCCGGTCAGCGGCTGACCCCGATTGCGCCGCCGCAAAAACAGGCGGGGTGGGAGCCGCGGGTGCACCGTCTGGCGCAGGCTTTTCCGGGGCAATGTTCGGTGGTTCTGGCCCCGCATTACGATGGCCAGGACCGCGCCCGCATGGCCCGCCATGCGGCCTTGGCCGAAGGTTTGGGCCTGCCCACCGTGGCCTCTTGCCTGCCCATGCTGCACCACCCCTCCCGCCGCCGTCTGGCCGACGCCCTCACCGCCATCCGCATGGGCCGCAAAGTGGTCGACCTCGGCCGCAACACCCTCCCCCACGGCGAACAGCGCCTGCGTCCGGAAGCCGAGCTTTTGCGGTTGTTTTCGGGGCATGAGGCGGCACTGGCACGAACGGGACAAGTCTCTGATCGCGCTGCGTTTTCCTTGGATGAATTGCGCTATGAATACCCGTCGGAAATCGCCGATGGCGAAACCCCTGCCGCCCGTCTAGCACGGCTTTCCGAGGAAGGTTTGCGCCGTCGCTATCCGCAAGGCGCCCCCGAAAGGGTTCGTGCCCAGATGGCCCATGAACTAACCCTGATCGGCAAGCTGAAATACGAACCCTATTTTCTGACCGTGCATGACATCGTCGATTTCGCCCGCAGCCAAGGCATCCTGTGCCAAGGCCGTGGCTCGGCGGCGAATTCGGTGGTGTGCTATGCGCTTGGGGTGACCTCGGTTTCGCCCGAAGTGGGCACCATGGTGTTTGAGCGTTTCGTGAGTGAGGCGCGGAACGAACCCCCTGATATTGATGTGGATTTTGAACATGAACGCCGCGAAGAGGTGATCCAGCACATCTATCGGAAATACGGCCGCCACCGCGCCGGGCTTTGCGCCACGGTGATCCATTACCGTGGCAAACGCGCGGTGCGCGAGGTGGGCGCGGCGATGGGGCTGACCGAGGATACACTGTCGGCCATGTCCTCGCAGATCTGGGGTTTTGGCGGTCCAAAGGCCATCACCGACACCCGCCTGTCCGAGATCGGGTTGGACCCATCCGACCGCCGCCTGATGCAGACCTTGCGACTTGTCGAGGAAATTCAAGGCTTTCCACGCCACCTGTCGCAGCATGTGGGTGGCTTCATCATCACCGAAGGACGGCTGGATGAATTGGTGCCGATCGAAAACGCCACCATGGCGGACCGGACGGTGATCTGCTGGGACAAGGACGATATCGACACTTTGGGCATCCTGAAGGTGGACATTCTGGCTTTGGGGATGCTCAGTTGCATCCGCAAGGCCTTTGATCTGCTGGAAAAGCACCACGATCAGCGGGTCGATCTGGCCAGCCTGCCCCCCGAAGATCCGGCCACCTATGACATGCTGTGCAAGGCCGACAGTCTGGGTGTGTTTCAGGTGGAAAGCCGCGCGCAGATGAACTTTCTGCCCCGGATGCGGCCGCGCAGTTTCTATGATCTGGTCATTCAGGTGGCGATCATCCGGCCGGGACCGATACAGGGGGATATGGTCCACCCCTATCTGCGCAGGCGCAATGGGCAAGAGGTGGTGACCTTCCCCTCGGACGCCCTTGGCGCGGTTCTGGGCAAGACACTGGGCGTGCCCTTGTTTCAGGAACAGGCGATGCAGATTGCCATTGTCGGGGCAGGCTTTTCACCCGAAGAGGCCGACCGACTGCGGCGATCTTTGGCGACGTTCAAGAAGCACGGCAATGTCAGCGAGTTCCATGACCGCTTTCTGGAAGGGATGCAGCGCAACGGCTATGACGCAGATTTCGCGGCGCGCTGCTTTGCCCAGATTGAGGGCTTTGGCAGCTATGGTTTTCCCGAAAGCCATGCGGCCAGTTTTGCCCATCTGGTCTATGCCAGTGCATGGATAAAACATCACCATCCCGGCATCTTTGCCTGCGCACTTCTGAACAGTCAGCCGATGGGGTTCTATGCCCCGGCCCAGATCGTGCGCGATGCGCGGGAACATGGAGTTGTCGTGCTGCCGGTCTGCATCAATCGCAGCGACTGGGACAACCAGATGGAAGACCATGACAAGGGTTTGGCCCTGCGGTTGGGGTTCCGGCAGATCAAGGGTATGGGTGAGGAGGAAGCGCAGTGGATTGTTGCCGCACGGGGCAACGGATACCGCGAAGTGGCTGATGTCTGGCGCCGGGCCGGGGTGCACCCGGATACCGTTGAGCGGTTGTCGGAGGCCGATTGTTTTGCCGCGCTGGAAATCCCGCGCCGCGCCGCCTTGTGGGAGGCAAAGGCGTTGACGAAAGCGCGGCCTCTTCCGCTTTTCGCGGGGGATATGGATGGAGAGGGGATCATCGAGCCTGCCGTGGAGTTCCGCGAGATGACAACGGGGGAACAGGTGGTCGAGGATTACCTGTCGATGCGGCTGACATTGCGATTGCACCCAGTGGCGCTGCTGCGCTCTATTCTGACGCCCGATACAGCGGCGGTGCCGCCTCGGGGGGCATCGAGCCCCCTCTCGGCGGCGCTGCCGGGAGAGAGGCGTGCCATTGTCCTGTGAGGACGCGTTGCCCGGGGGCGCTGCCCCCGAAGCGCGCCTTGACCGGGCCAAGGCGCTTTCCCCCGGGATGTTTTCACCAAGGTAAAGGGTGCGGGGACAGCCCGCCCGGATCAGGCGCTGAGGCGGTCCGTGGCAAGCATATCCTGCACCATTGGCATCACCTTTTCCCCATAGAGACGGATGCATTCCAGCAAGGCACCATGCGGTTGCGGGCCGGTTGCGTATTTCATGTCAAAACGCTGAACCTTAAGCGCCTTGATGGCCCCCGCAATTTTCTTTGCGACCGTTTCAGGGCTGCCCACATAAAGCGACCCATGCTCTACCTCGGCCAAGAACCTGTCTTTGGTGACCGGGGCCCAACCACGTTCGCGCCCGATGCGCCCGAACATTTCGCGGTAATGGGGCCAAAGTCCCTCGCGGGCGGCTTCATCGGTTTCGGCAACGAAGCCGGGCGAGTGGATCCCGATGGGTCGCGCAGTTCGGCCCAGTTGATCGACCGCCCGGTGATACAGATCGACATAGGGAATGAAACGCCGCGGATCGCCACCAATGATTGCCAGCATAAGTTGCAGATCTTGGCGCACCACACGGACCACGGATTCCGGACTGCCACCGACGCCGACCCAAGTCACCAGACCGTTCGGGCCCAGGGGAGGGAAAACACGTTGGTTGGACAGGGGGGATCTGGTCTGACCATTCCAGCTTACCACAGGTTCGCGCAAAAGCGTGGCGAAAAGGTCGAGCTTCTCTTCGAAGAGTTGGTCATAGTCGTGAAGGTCATAGCCGAAGAGGGCATAGCTTTCGGTGAAGGAGCCACGCCCAAGGATTGCCTCGGCACGTCCATTCGACAGGGCGTTTAGCGTCGAAAAGCGCTGGAACACGCGCACGGGGTCATCTGAGGAAAGCACCGTCACGGCCGTCCCAAGACGAATTCGATTTGTTCGCCCCGCGATGGTGGCCAGAACGATTTCCGGCGCGGAAATGGCGAAATCGTCTCTGTGATGTTCACCAAGGCCGATAAAGTCGATACCCACCTGATCGGCGACGACAGCCTGTTCCACGACATCGCGCAACACCTGATCCATTGGCATCGCTGTGCCATCAGGCAGGCGAGTCACGTCACCGAACGTGTCGATCCCAAGGGACAAGGGCTGAGAGTGCAAAGCGGACATCAGAATTCTCCTTTGCCAGCAAGATAGGCCCTTTGCCGCTGTGCGAACAGTCACGGCAGAGCAGAGTCAACTCTGCATCAACGCACCATGGGTGATTAGGCGGCCAACAACGATCCTTTGCGAAACCTCGCAAAAAGCGCCTCAATCTGCGGATGGCCGATGTCATCAGCCGTCTTTCCCGAACGGAAGAAGCCGTTCAGCCCGGGAAGTTTATCGAGATCCTACTGTAGCGCACCTGAATGCCCCATCGACCAGTCAGAAAAACAGCCGGCTGCGAATGGGCCGTAAGGAGGGATCGACGCGTCGGGAACGCGCTCGTCCCGTTCAATGTTGACATAAGGCCGGTCGTCTTTGAAATTTGCCTACTGGGATGCGAAACGGGGCTTCATCGGTGTGGGCGATTTTCCAGGGGTAATTCATTCTCAGGAGACAAGGCCTAATTGCGTCGCCTTGATGACCCTCATGGCATCCTCAGGCGCGATGCCTAACAAAAGACCGCGCGCGCCAGCATTGATCCAAACCTTGGGTGCCGTGCAGGCGGTCTCCTCAAAAACAGCCGGTACGATGCGTTTTTGTCCAAAGGGAGAAATCCCACCAACGCGGTAGCCCGTCAGTTTCTCTGCCTTGGCGGGCAGCATCATCGCTGCGGACTTCCCACCGAAGGCCGCAGCCACTTTCCTCATCGAAAGCTGGCGGTTCGACGGGATGATACAGCATCCGGGTTTGCCATCTACCTCGACCATCAATGTCTTAAGCGTCAACGACGGGTCGAGACCCAGAGCCTGTGCCGCGGCAAGACCTACTGCATCTGCGTTCGGATCATACTCATAGGGGTGCAGGCTGACCTGTATCCCAGAAGCGTTGAGAAATTTTAGGGCCTGTGTCGCAGCCATCTTCAAACCTGTCACTTCATCTGCCCACAAGTATCCTCGCAGAAAGAATTTCGCACTGCAAAATTCTGACCTGAGGGCAGACGGTCCCCCTGCGACCTGCCGGCAAGAGGCGAAGATTAAATGTTGCTGGGCACGTCAGGAAGAGCGTCCATCGTAAAGCTCACTGGATCGGCTGAGGGCCCATGGTGCTTATAAGCTCTAGAAGCTGAATCATGATCGGGATCAAAACGATCATGATGTTAACTGGGAAAAGGAAGCCAGCCATTGGGAAGAGCATCTTCACGGGCAACGCATTTGCTTTTTCTTCGGCCCGCAAAATCCGCATACGCCGCATCTCATCCGAGAAAACGCGCAGGGTCTTTACGACGCTTGAGCCCAATTCTTGCGACTGCCGAAAAAGAACGGCCAGTGAATTGGCCTCATCCAGACCGACCCGCTGCGCAAAATTTACCAAGGCTTCGTGTAGAGGGCGACCAGCCCGAAGTTCAAGATTGATGATCGCGACATGGTGCCCGAAGGTCGGCTCCGTCTTCAACATCTCCTGCGCGACACGATCAATGGCGGCTTCGATGCTCATCCCGGCGTCAACGCAGACGATCAGCAGATCCATGAAGTCAGGGAACAGACGCTGGTAGAGGGTCTTCTGCCGATTGATCATCCCATCGAGAAAGGCGTTCATCAGAATGAAGACGACAGAGGCCACCATTCCGGCGAAAAGAAAGCTGATCGCTGGATTGAACGACGAAAGTAGAGGCGTCAGGATGTAAAGCGCCACGGCAAAGGAAGCAGCAGTTACAATCATGCGAATGCGATTGTAGACCCTGACAGAGTCCCTTCCAAAGTAACCTGCCCGCACAAGGCGGAGTTCGGTCGAGTTTGCGTCAGCATTTCGGACGGTATCAAAATAGTAGCGGAAACTATCGCTTTCGCTGCTTAGGATTTCCTCGGAAGGGCCTTCGGTCGATTTTGTCTGCTCTTTGGCAGTGTCAATATTCTTGCGGAGTTGCTGACGGTTGACAAAAAAGTTGCTGGCCAAGAACACCAGCATGAGCGTGGCGACAAAGACAGCTATCAGGATCAATGTAGTTTGCATTTCTGATCCTCTTAGAAATCGAACCTGACCAGCCGGAACAGGATGAAGATGCCGATGGACATATAACCGACGATGCCAGCCACGATATAAAGGCCGTTACCCGTTTCCCAGATGGCGTCGAAGTATGTGGGAACGAGTGTGTTCAGAAGCGTGTAAAGCAGAACAGGAAAAACCGACATGACAACGGCGGTGATCCGACCCTCGGCCGAGATCGCCCTGATTTTCGCTTTCATGATCGACCTCTCCCGCACCATGTGGGACAAGTTCTGCAAAATTTCCGTCAAGTTGCCGCCAGAGCTTCGTTGAACGCTGACGGTAACGGCAAGCAAGTTCAGTTCATCGACACCGACCCGGTCGACCATCGCCAAAAGGGCTTCGTCGATCTCCGATCCAAAGGTCAACTGATCGGACAAAAGACCAAATTCCGAACCAATCGGGTCTGGCATCTCGCGCGCCACAAGCGAAATAGCGGCGGTCACTGGATGCCCGGCCCCGATGCTGCGCACAATAATATCAATCGCATCGGGCAAGCGCGCGACAAACTTTGCTCTACGCTTCGCTCTTGCGCGCAGCAATCCCACAAGGACCGCGACAAAGGTTCCAACCCCGGCAAGGGTTAGCCTGAGCCACGGGTTCGAGGTCAACAACATCGCACCGACAAACGAGATGAAGAAGATGACGAGGACATAGGTCACCCGGCGCTGAACATTCAGCGTCAGGCCCGACTGCCTGTACAGTTTTCTTAGGTCCAGCCATTCAAATGAAGCGGTGTCCATGGCGGAACGATCTTTGAGCAGGGACTGATAGACAGCCTCTTGGGCTTGCCCGCTCAAGAGCCTTCGCATGCGCTCGTTGACTTCGGTCGTTGCCCTCCGTCGGCGAGACAGGGCGCGCAGGATCGTCTCGACCAGCAGCAAGGCGGCGGCAAAGACAGCTCCGTAAATGATCGCAAGGGTCATCTTTTAAAGCCTTTGGGTCGGATCAAAGACCTTGGAGTCGATAACCAACCCCATGCTGGCCAGATCAGCAAGGAACCTAGGACGTATACCCGTTGCGCGGAATTCGCCAATAATCGTGCCATCGTCTTTCACGCCGGTCCGCTGGAACTTCATGATGTCCTGCAGCTGGACGACATCGCCTTCCAGACCGGTCAATTCCGAGATGGCTGTTACGCGACGTGTGCCGTCTCGCAGGCGCGAAAGCTGGACAATCATGTGAATAGCAGAGGCGATCTGCGAGCGGATACTCATTTGCGACATCGGCATGCCCGCCATCCCGACCATCTGCTCCATACGGGAAAGGGCGTCCCTTGGGTTGTTGGCGTGAATGGTGGTCATCGACCCTTCGTGGCCGGTATTCATGGCCTGCAACATGTCAAAGGCCTCGCCACCCCGGACTTCGCCGATGATGATGCGGTCGGGGCGCATCCGGAGCGCGTTCCGGACAAGGTCGCGTTGGTTGATCTCATGTCGCCCTTCCAGTGACGGCGGACGCGTTTCGAGTCGAACGACATGGGGCTGCTGCAGTTGAAGTTCGGCCGCATCCTCGATTGTGACCAAACGCTCTTCCTGGGGGATGAACCCTGAAAGCGCATTCAGCATCGTGGTTTTGCCCGAGCCTGTTCCGCCTGATACGACCATCGAAACCTTGCCCTCGACGGCCGCGGCCAGAACTTTGGACATGCCGGCGGGCAGGGCCCCGCGTTGAACAAGCCCTTCCAGCAGAATGGGACGCTTTGAGAATTTGCGGATGGAAACCTGTGGGCCATCAATTGCAATCGGTCGGATGGCGACGTTCACGCGCGAGCCGTCGGCGAGTCGAGCGTCCACCAGCGGCGACGATTCATCAATCCGGCGCCCGATCGCCGAGACGATCTTGTTAATGATCCGCAGAAGGTGACGTTCATCCTTGAACCTGACGTTCGTCCGGCTGAGCATACCGCCGCGCTCGATGAAGACCGTGTTTGGGCCGACGATCAGAATGTCCGCAATGCTGTCATCTTTCAGGAGAGGTTCAATGGGCCCAAGACCAAGCATTTCGTCAGCCAGATCTTTGGTAAGCTGATCCAATTCCTTGGTGTTCAGCGGAATGTTGTGTGTCTTGGCATACTCGCGCACCATCGGGCGCAATTCATCCAGCACATTGTCTTCCTTCATCGAATCCAGAATGGCCAGATTGATCTGGTCCAGAAGGTGCCGGTGAAGGTTGACTCGCAACGCAACCATGTCAGGCAGTCCGCTTTCCGAGGCCGGAGCAGCCGCAACGGTGGGCTTTGGTGGGGGACTGGGTTCAGATTTTGTCGGGGGAGCATCCACCGTCTTGGGGGGCACGTCGGGGGAACTGCGGAAAAAACGGCCAACCAATTGCGTCTCCTAGGTCTCTTGCGGGTCTGTCATTGAACGATCACTTTTGTTCCGACAGGTATCTTTTCGAAAAGCTGGATCACGTCCGTGTTCGTCAGTCGAAAGCAGCCCGAGGTCTCATAGCTCCCGACGCTTTCAGCGGTGTTGGTTCCGTGAATGCGGTACAATGTGTCTTTGCCATTCGCATAAAGGTACAAAGCCCTAGCACCCAAAGGATTGTAGGGGCCGGATGGAACCATTTGCGGAAGCGATGGATCACGCCGACGCATTTCTGCAGGGGGCCTCCATTCGGGCCATTTGGACTTGGCCCCGACCGTGACGACACCCTTCCAAGTAAAGCCGTCGCGGCCAACGCTGATGCGGTAGCGCAGCGCCTTTCCGTTTGGTTGCACGACGTCAAGGGTACGGCCCGAATTGGAAATGATGATAGTTCCGACTTTTTCCTTGGTGCTAAGGGAAATCACCTTCGCGGTGTTTTCACCCAAATCACGGGGAACCGACTTGTTTTCGACAAGGACCAGACCTTCTCCCTGCCGATTGGTGTTCAGAGGAGCCGATATGTTCAGGACCATCGAGGCGGCAAGAATGGTGGTCAGGATCATTTCTTCGCCTCCTTGGGCGCAATCACCTGTTCCACATATTTGGTCAAGACTTTCACCATCGAGGAAGATGGATTGGCAGCAGACAACATCTGGCCGCGGTTGATCGCCTCATTCGTGGTGGCCGGTTCAAACGGCAAGTAGAGGACTTCTACTGAACCGAGCAGTTCCTGTATCTGTTTCTTGTTGATCCGCTGAGGACTGAAAAAGCCGGTTACGCGCTTGTTCACGATCACGCGGACAGCGCCAAGCGCATCTTTGCGTGACTTCAAGATTTCAAGAACATCAAGGCATTGCTTGATAGATGGCAGGTTCGGCTCGCAGACGACCGTCGCTGTATTTACGGTATGAAACACATCATTTCGCCAGTCCGTTTCATGAACTGGAAGATCAAGGATCGTGTGGAAATGCTGCGTGGACACTGCATCCAGAAGGCGCAGAACCAATTCAAAGACGTTTTCATTGTTCACGATATCGCGGCGCTTTCCCGAATAGGCAAAGAAGCCGTTGTCGTGTTTCTTCTGGATCAGCTGAACGAACTGTGGGTCAATCCGCGTTGGGTTGCTGATCACGCTTTGAAGGTTCAGTTCCCCAGAGATGTTGCAGTAGAGGGCGCAGTTTCCCTGCGAAAAATCAAGATCGACGAGGCCGACGGTATTGTTCGTTTTGCGAAGCCTATGGGCCAGAATATCTGCCATTGCGACCGCAATTGTCGTCGCACCAGCGCCGCCACTCGCAGGGATAACGGCATGAACGAGATTTTGGTTTGCCCGGCTAGATTTTACGGCTGCACCAATCGCCGACTTGAGTTCCATTGCAGACAGCGGCGTCTTTAGCCAATCTGCTGGTTGCAATTTCATCAGCGTGCGCAATTGCTGATCGGGGAGAGCCTCGGACACCACGATGATCGGGACGTCACGCACGGAATTCTTGATCGAAGTGAAGGCCTCAATCTCGCGCTCTTCAAACTGGTCCACTTCCAGCAAAAGCACGTCGTAATGGGGAACGTCCTGACCAGCGCGCAAAAGGTCGTTCAGTTTGGGCTGAACAATGGAAACACCGGGCACTGTTCCAAGGACGCCGACGACCTGTTTTGCGTCCGCGTCATCAGACCGGACCAAGCCGACCCGAACGTTGGATTTTGCGGCGATTGCTTTGGCCGGTGTCATCTCAAGAACATTCATCTCTACAACTCGACATATCTTCGCTCGTAATGATCACCGGGTGCGGCGGAAAAACGAGCGTGTTCGCTCCAAACAAACTTCCCAGCAAAAGGAACGTAAAACTCAGGTTGACCAGTTCAACGCGGATGGAAAGGATTGGTCCACTTGGACGACCCACATATCCCAACCCATCGCGCGTGTAAGTCACCCGGACATTCTCGGGTGCGATACGGGGCATCAGGTCACACATGCCGATGCGGGCAGTTCCAGTTGCGCCGGCGCAAACGCCGTCGCCACCATAGACTAGTCTGTTCATACCAGCCGTCACACAAGGTGTCGTGCCGCCGCCGCAGGACACCGACACTACTGTGGATGGGACGGGATCACCTTCGATAAGCCCGCCAAAATCACCGGAAAACGTGTCTAGGTCGGCAAGTAGCGGGTCGCTGACGGCAAGCATCCTTGCGCCATACTGAACAGCCTTTGCAGCTTGGCCCCACTGGAAAAGCCCCCATCCGAGCTCTACCAAGGCAATCAACGCAATCATCATGATCGGAAGGCTGATCAGGCCTTCAACCAGCGTGACGCCGGTCTGTTCCGAGCGAAAACGGCGGGCAAGCCTTACCATCCGATGTACCTCATCGAGTAGCTGTAGCTAAGCGTCACGTTTGAGAAACCCAGTAAAGTGGCAAAGGGTGAGCCGCTATAGGCGGTCGAGGCAGAAACAGAAATCATATCGGTCGCCGTAGGGCTTGTAGGCAATGCGGCTGGTTCAATTTCAATCGTTGCAGGGTCATCCCAGCCGGGCACTCGCAAAGCAGTTTGTGCGACGGGTGAGGAATACAAGGCAATGTTGCGGGCCGTGGCAGTAGCAGCGGTGTAATCGCAAAGAACAGCATTGCAGCGCGACAGATATCGTGCCGCGTCCCGCACACCGACTTGTAATTGCTGTCTCTGCCAGAAAATATTGCCGATCTCAAAAATTCCTGCGGTGAAAATCAAGAGGATCGGTGCAGCAAGCATCAGTTCAATAAGCACCGCGCCTGAGGACTCGGTGAAAAACAACTTTATGACCTTAGACACTCTCTTCATGTGTTCCTCGGTGCGGGACCGGCCGAATGCCGAATTCGCAATATTTGCCCGCCCGAATTGGCGAGAAAATCAGCCACCAGTGACGCGAACGTTTCCTGCATTGGCGGGCCAGTGGTCTATCGTATGAATGAAACTGTTGGCGGCTGGCGCATTGCCTGCCCTAACCGTGATGCTGTCTTCGCGAGAGCTGTAGTCCGCACAACCGGAAACCATGACAGCCGTCACCAGCAGCAAAAAGGCTTTACTTTTTCTTGATGAGAGCATCGTCAAATTCCAGATCAATAATGTGCCCATAAGGACCAACTACGCCCTCGCCTTCACGGAAGGCGCGGATCATGTCCTTGTTGACCTCAAGCATCCCAAGAAGGAACAGTTCAACATCGGTCGACGACCGGCTGTCATCCAATGGAGTCTTCAACGTCTCGCCAGGTCGGCCAGGTCGCACGAGCGTTGGCGTGACAAGGATAACCAGATCGGTTTCGCGCTTTTGGAAAGCGGTGGACCGGAAAAGGGTGCCCAAGATCGGAATTTGCCCAAGCCACGGCACCTGCTGGATGTTGCGTTCGTTATCAACCTGAAGCAGACCGGCGATTGCAAAGCTTTGCCCATCACGCAGGGTGACGGTCGTGTCAGCCTTGCGCGAGATGAAGGCAGGCTGACCATTCACGCTGACCGAACTGTCGATGTCACTGACTTCTGGCCGGATCCGCAAGCTGATCTTTGAATCGTCCAGAACTTGCGGCTTGAAATTCAACCGAACACCGTATTCACGGTATCCCGTTTCGGTTGCGACTGTGCCATTTTCAGCCGAGAACGCCGTCGTGATTGGCACTTCGCCACCGACAACAAAGTTCGCCTCGACACCGCTCGTGGTCACAAGGGTCGGGTTGGCCAACCGGCGTGCCAAGCCTTTGTTCTCAAGGACGTTGATGATGTAGTCGACATCGGTTCCGCCGATGGACAAGAGCGATCCGACAAAGCTGCCGAAGGGTACGGAGGTCGAAACCCCGCCGGTGCTGCCGCGTTGCACGCCGTTGCGATAGAAGTCCAAGTCAACACCAAGCTCGCGCCCGGAATTCCGAGATACTTCGACAATCCGAACCGCAAGCTGAACCTGCTGAGGGTCAGTCACCCGCAAAGCATTTACGACCGGATCAGGCGAATATTGCTGAGACAATTCCAAGATCGACCGCAGCTGTACCGCATCCTCGACCGTACCGGAAAGCCGAACACGACCGTTCACGTTGTCTACGTTCACTTGAGCAGTAGGGAAGGCGCGATTGATTGTCGTCTCAAGCTCGGCAAAGTCCACCTTTACCCGGATGATCGCCGTGCCAAGCAGTTTCTTCTCTGCGCTGTAAAAGGCGATATTCGTTGTTCCGGGGTTGTTGCCCTGCACATAGACCGAATTTGACGTCAGCGGAAACACATCGGCCACTGCGGCATTCCCGACGACAATATCGGCAAAGTCCAGCGACGTCCGAAGCGTCAGAGTGAACCCGGGATTGATTTCTATTGGGCTTGGCGTGGTAGCAGAGCCAAGTATCACCGTGCGTTCGCTTTGAGCCTGCGCGGGGGTGCATACCGGTACAGCCAGCGCAATCAACAAGGCAAGCGCGCTGCGTGCGGTCGTAAGACGCGCAGTCTTGGCAAAAGCCACTATCCCTTCGAAAATCATCAATTCAGCCTTTTCGTGTAGATTTCCGGCACAGCCGTCAAATCTCATTCTTCTGTGGCAACAGAGTACTCGGCACGCTGTCCGTTACGGACGATTCCAACGGTAATGAACGCAGGGGGCGGGGGCTCGACGATTTTTTCGACGATAACCTCTCGCACCACTTCCTTCTCAACAACTACGGGCTTTTCTACCACGATTGGCTTTTCAACTACGACAGGCTCTTGCCGTTGCGTCAGGTTTTCCTCAACAGACTGTAGTCGACCAGCAACATTATCGCCCATTTTGCGTATTTCGTCCTCAAGCGCGGCAATGCGGGCGGTCTGCTCGTCGATCAAGGACTGCCGTGCAGCGGCTTCGGCGGCGGCAGCAGCAGCCAAGGCAGCGGCCTCCGCTTCGCGCAACTTTTTCGCTTCGGCCTCTGCCAGGCTGGCTGCTGCCGTGTCATCGGACAAAAGCTCGGCCACTGTCACCTTCCGCAGATCGTCGACCTCGGACGAGACGACGTTCCGCAGAGCCAAAGAAAGCGTGCCGACAGTTGCAGCCAACGTCAGCTTTTGTGCTTCTTCGGTTGAAACTTCAAATGTGACTGTGCGAACGACGCTTGGCTGGTCTTTGCGTTCATCAGCAATCTGGTCGATGGCCAGAACCCGGACTCCTTGCAGCAGAATGGCGGTATAGGGCTGACTCACTTTTGATTCCGTCAACATGACATCGACGCGATCGCCCGGCAGCACGAAACCCGCCACACCCAACACGTCATTGACGCGGATAGAGACGGCCTTCATGCCGGGTTCGATGGCTGTTGAAAGCTTGGCGCGCTGGCCGGGGGAGGTAACCCGAGAGTTCAGGACAGGTTCACCAATTTCCATCGAAGACAACACAAAGCGTGCGTTGTCTTCATTGGTGCCGGTCACTTCCTCGATCGAGCTATACGATCCGGTTGGCAGCGTGCTGGAGGCCCAAGTCAACAATTCAACTTTATCAGGGGTGATACGGTCACCAAATCGCAGCGGCGCCTTCGCCACGACCACTTGGTTCAGTACCGCCTCGGTACCGGATCCCACACTGCGTTCGGCGATGAACAGGGCTTGCTGATCACGCATCCACGACCGAACGCCGACAACGGCGACAACGGCCAAGATCAGGGCCACCAATAGGCTAAGAACTGTCGAAGCACGCATGCGTTGCCCCCTCAATGAGCAGATGATGTTTTACCTGCGGTTATCTTCCGCGCCATCTGCTTGTGCCGTCAAATGAACAATACTGTCATCAACTTTTACAAGTAGATCGGCCCGTGAGGGGGCCGATCCAATTTCTTACTTTGGCATTCCAAGAAGGCTTTTGTGCCGACGCACATGGCAGCCCTCTGAAGCAATCAGCCAGCAGGAGCAGCGGGAATTGCTGTGGGCTCGAGTCTGTCGTTATCCAGCCAATTCTGCCAAGCACTCCAAGCAGCACCAAGATTGAGGCCAAATGTAAGAACGGCAACGACCACAGCGCCGGTCAGAAGGCCAAGAAGCAGCAGGTATTCTGTCAGGGCAAGGCCCGAGTTGTTCTTGTGGAACTGTTTGAACAGATGGCTAATCATCGAGAACATTTGTAACTCCTAATCAATCTAAAAATGAGCGCGCAGCTCATTTGCACCCCCAAGTTCAGAGTAACGTGTCTTTAACCTTCGATAAATACTTTTGGCGAAGTTTTGCCTACTTTTGGACAAATTATGGCAATTTTGGGTAACCTAAAGTCACTTTTATATCCGTTCGGATGGGAGTCTTTTTGCGAAATACACGCATAGCGATTGTTGATTAGCGATTATTCAACCAAGTTTGCATTCACGGATGATTCGCTTCTTTCGCAATCAGGCGAAATTCGGCATCTTTCTTGCGCGCAGGTGCCTGAAAACCTGATGCTTGGCCCTAACGAACCAAGATCGCCTCGTCCCGAACGAAGGTATCCAAGGTGCCGTTACCGCCGAAACCCGTGATGTCGACGATTTCGACATCAATGGTGGAATCCGCGCTGGGGTCTGCCGGGTCACGCAGCATCGGTGAGGTCATGAACAGTGACGCATAGGCCGTCACAGCCATTTCATCCACACCGCTGTCAGCCTCGGCCGCGCAATCGACGATCGCGGCAAAGACGGTGCGCCTGTCCTTCGGACCTGTTGATGGTGCGACGTCATCCGCGGCAGCACAATTCGGCAGGCCGTTTTCGGTCGTGGGGCGGGGTTGACCGGTTGATGGGTAACGTACACCGGTGGGGGCGCCAGCAGAATCGTCCCCAACCAGCCCGTTCTCGATTTCATACCTATAGACATCATAGCGCGACGGGCCGGGGTCCGCCGTGGGGTCGGTTCCCGGATAAGAGTTCATGTCTGCGATCATCGTGCTGGTCAGTGCCGTTCCAGGGTGATTGACGGTCCAATAACGGTTTAGGTCCCACTCTCCGTCTGCAGAGACAAATGCGCCCGCCGCCCCGTCTCCGTCACCCGGCGGCAGCAGGACCGAGGGCTCAGGAAAAGGTGAGGCCCAGTCTCGTTGGTCGTAAGTAATTGTGCCGTCTGACCAAGCTGGGTCCGCCTGAACTAGATTGCAGCTGTTGTTCGGCCCAGTCGGCGCACGGACGAAGCCTTTCCGAACATTCTCGGCCGGAGGGTAGTCTTCAGACGGCGAATAGGGGCCAGAATAGAGGTCAAAGCGAACATTGATGCCTTGGCGGATCGACGATGCAGCCCCCGGTTTCGTGGTCACGCGGCTGGCGTCATAACAGGTTGGATTGCGTTCCCCCGCAAAAATATCGCGGATGGCATCCGCACTTGCCGACGTGCCGCCATTGTCAGACAGAACCTGCAGGAACCCAAAGTTTCCGGGTGCGGCAGTGTCACTTCCTTTTGGGTGCAGCTTAATCAGGCGCCCGTGCAGCGCCCCTGCGGCGAAGGACTGTTGCAGATCAGCGATATCGCCCTCAAACGGGTTGCAGACAAAGAGCGGGGTCACATCACAGGCGGCCGACCGGAAGGTCGCGACGGCCTGCGCCGCAATCGGTATCTCTGGGCGGACCCAGTTCACCGGATTGATGAAGAAGGTCTCCATGTCGTCGGATTGTGCCTGAACAAAGATATAGCTCGCGGCGAAACCATCGGTGGTCACATGGTCAGCGACAAATTCTGCCGTGATGGCGGTGTCGTCGCTTTCGGGAATATCCGTCAGGAAATAGACAAGGAATGTCGTGTCGCCGTCGACATACTGCACCTCAAGAGGCGTGCCCGAGGCACGGCTAAGATAGCTTACCGTATTGGTCAGTTCCCCCATCGCGGCCTCGGCCCGGGCAATGCTGTCAGCCCCACCGTCCAATTCGCGTGCACCAGCCAAGGCTATGGCATCAGCCGCGGCCTGCAGATCGGAGTGAACGTTATTCGCGCGCCCGATATCCACGACAAACAATCCCATCGCCAGAATAACCGGCAGCAGGATCAGCGTGAAAACCAGAACATAGCCGTGTTCTTCATCTCTAAATCTGCGCATCGCACTTCCGTTTGTCTGTAATTCGGACTGGAAATGTCCAAAGTATGCATCAAATTTTGAAGATTTCCAATCTCAAGTGCCGAAAACGGAAACAGTAACGATTTGGGCGGCGACAAAGGCAAGCGCCATGGGAACCGCATAGGGCAGTCCCTTCTCTCGTCCAAGTTGGGAAAGCCTTGCGAAAACCGGATTGGTCGGCTGATGACGGGCGGCCAATTTCACAGCAATCAGAAAGAGGAGGGAAAAGAGACACAGCGCCAGCAGGTACGGCATGACAGCTATTGGACCCAAGGCAATGCCTAGCGGCAGATAGAGCTTGGCATCCCCAGCCCCCATCGCGCCAATCACCCAAAACAAGAAGCCGCAACCAAAGAACAGCAAGCCGATTGCAGCATCCGTAACAGGAGCCATGGGTTGACGGGTGACCGAAACGACGACCGCCACCAGCAACATCAAAAGAACCGAGCGGTTCGAGATCGTCAGTGTTTTGAAATCATGCCACGCAATACAGAGTGACCCGATCGAGATGACCGCCAAAGCTGCAATGTGGACATAGGTCACTATCGGCGCCATGCCGATCAGATTCCGCGCAGATCGCCTTTGGAACGCTTCTGATAGTTCACCGAGTTTCTAAGAAGCTCAAGGTTATTGGCCGTGACCGGATTTTTCGGATCTTTTTCGTAGGCCTGGAGGAAATAGGACCGGGCTTGCTGCAGGTTGCCGCGCAGCAATTGCGAATAGCCATAGTTGTTCAGGTACTCGACGCGTGTTCCGATGATGGGGCGCAGGCGCTGATACGCCAGATCAGATTGATCAAATCGCTTCAGCATGTCGCTTGCCGCAGCATAACCCAACAACGCTTGCGGATCCATTGGAGCAGCGCGAACAGCGTCTTTGAACAGGGTGGCTGCTTTGCCATAGTTCTTCTGTTCGAATTGGTTCTTTGCCGAAACGATCAACTGGTCGTTGGGGTAGTAGTCGCGGTTCGCGGTTGTGTTCACAGAGTCTGCGTTTTCGCCAAACGAGCCGAGGTCGCCCACCGAATTGCATCCGATGAGAGCTATCAGAAGGGCTGATCCAATGAGAAAACGCATGTTTGAGACCGATATAAAGGGATGGTTAAAGGTAAGACAGCCGACGCATCCATGTCTACCGTAAGGGAACTCGATGCGCCCTACTGTGTTTAAAGAAACACAACATTTCGACCAAACCTTCGATTTTGAACAATCCTAGGTTGTAAAATAAACGCAAAATTAATCCTAGGAGGGAAAATTGACCCATCTGGATACCTTTTTAACGCGTTGTAGTCACTTCTCCGCCTCACTTCTGCACCATAGTGGGTAGTCGAATAGCAACGTTACGAACTGTCGAGGATTCGTTGGATGACCTACCTGTTGATCAGCTTGGCCCTTCTCGCCTGTAGTACGCTCATGCTTCGTCCAATCACTGGGCGATCGGTTGCCAATTTCGTTATGGCAACGCGTGCTCCGCAAGCTTCTTCCTCTTTCCGCATTTCCAATCCTCTGCTTGGGCTCGTTTTCGTAAGCATCGTCTTCCTGCTTTCTTCTCCGAAATGGGGGCTGGCGCTCGTCACCGCTGTCCTCTTGCATGAGACCGGACGTTACCTTGGCCATCGTATTTCCGGACATGACGACGCCCTGTTTCGCCCCTTCCCCTTTCTCCCTTTGACACCTTCTTCTCAAAAGGCTGCGGCCACCGATGGTATTGATGCTTTGATCAATCTCATGGGGGCCAGTTTCTCGTTGGCACCGATGGTTCTGATCCATTCGCTGGTTCCGTTCGCGGGCGAAGCGGATACCCCGGCTTTCAAACAGTTGGTGGCAATCGGTCAAACGATCGCGGCCTACAATTTCTTTATGCTGCTGCCGTTGTGGCCGTTGGCAGGTGGCAACATTGCCAAATCCGTCATGCAAGCTCTGGCGCCAAAGGCGGTTGTGCCATTCCTTCTGGCGACCTCTGCCGTAACCGCAGCTGCGGGCTTTGCATTGGAATCAGGTGTTGCGGTCCTGCTCTGGCTCTCCGGTGGGCTGGTTCTGGTCGGCATTCAACCTGCCCCGCCTACGGCCCGTCCGATGACCACGAAACAGGCATTGCTTGTGATCGCATGCCACGTCGCCCTTCTTGCGGCCTTCTTTAAGGGCGGAAGCCAGCTCATCATCTGGCTTCTCTAAACGGTTTCTAGCGGCCTTATCGCTTGGCAGTATCAACTCCGACAGCGACTCGGGTCTGTTAAAAAAGGCGGAATTGGGGGGGCAGTCAGACCCCGGATTGATGTCGCTCATTATATTGATTCTCAATACATAATTCGCAAATCACGCCGCTCTGTATTCCAAGTCGTATACCAGATCTCCCACCCCGGCCTTGAGCCTCACTGTTATTGATCTCGTGACTTCAGAAGCAAGCTTTCTCCAGCCTTTGGAGGAATTCGTGGGTCATCTGGCTTGAGCTTGAACGTTGGTTGGGCGCCGCTGCTTGGGCAACCGACGATCCGCCGCCGCAGTCGGATCCTATAAAGGAATTGACTGCGGCGGCGGTCTATACCGCCCGTCCGCCTGCCGTCGTTTTCCGCAGTGAACCGCGTTGCTCCGCCGCAGTGGATTTGACTGCGGATTTCACATCAGTGTCCCCTGATATCGGCGTCGGTAACCGGCTCGCCAACGCAGATGATCTTCCTCGTGCGCCCGTTTCGCGTGTCCGGAACTTCCTTCACGATCAGCGCGCCTGCTTGGATCCAGGCCGTCAGCATCCGACGGATCTTCGCTCGGTCGTGGTTCTGTGCCGGGGTGCGCTCCGGTTTGGTCTTGGTCCTTGCAGCATCGAGACCGAGCGTATCGGCGAGAACAAACCCGACCCAATCGCTTGCATGCTCACTCTCGGAAGGCGGTGTATCGCATGCGGCAATGGCCCGCTGCACCCTTTGCAGATCACCTGGCGTGATGCCGTCCCAGACGTCTGGTGGCTGCCATGCGGTGCACACCCCCACAACATCGCCTTGTTCCCAGACGTCGCGACCATTGTTCAGGGGGATGCCAATCATCCTGCGCCATTCGGCACGCTCTGGCGGGGCCAGGTTTGCCTTGCCCATGACGGCACGGAAGTAACCTGAGGCTTCCTCGATGCCGAACCGCGCCGCTTCGTCTGGCTTCATCCGGATCAGTTGCCGTGCAGATCGAACGCCATCTATGACTGCCCCGGCGCCACGCGCGGCGAGGATACCCATGTCCTCGCCATGTATCGCCCCGGCTTTGCTGACATGATGGACAAGCTCCACGGCGCATCCCGTGGCATCGGCGATCTTGCGCCATGTGGCGACAACCGCATTCATGGCAGTCGTGTCATTTTCCGGCACCTGGTGCGATGTCACAAAAGGATCAACGATCAAGACGTCAATATTGGCCTGCCGAATAGCCGCCTCCAATTGCTTCGCTACTGGAGCTGCGATCCTGATCGATCCGCCCGATTGCCTGACCAGGACGATCGGCACATCTCTTCCACTATCCACCAGAAGTCTGCCGCCGATCTCACCCGGGCCTATTCGATAATGGATGCAAGCGGCGGCAATGCGGCGCTCGAGTTCCTCCTTCGGATCCTCGCCATTCCAGACCCAAACACGCAAAGGGGAAGGTGGCGCGCATCCCAAGAGCGGAAGGCCAGTCACCATAGCCAGGGCTTCGACCAGCACCATGGACGATTTGCCGACGCCGCCGGGTGCAACAGTCATGGAAAGAAACCCCCTGATGAGATGTCGGCCAAACAGCCATTCGCGCGGCGGGATATCTTCGGGAGGACGCCAGACAAATTCAGACGCTCGGATTGTTGTTCCAGCAGGACCCGAGACCTCGTTCTCATAGGCCTCGGCAGGCGGAAAGGGGCGAAGTGGATCAAGTGGCTCAGATGGCATTCATCTTCCCTCGTGGCGGCACTTGTCCGCATCGGAATGCGGCAAGGAAGAGTTGGTCTTTCCCAGGTCATTGACACTCATGGGAACCTTGGAATTTTTCAGCGGGTTGCTGATGGGCTTAGCCGTGACGCTTTGACAACAGCCGCTCGATCAGTCTGTCGATATCGGACTCCGCAAAGCCGATGCTCCGCTGGCCCAGCGGGATCGGCTTGGGAAACTCCGGGTCATCCCGCATGGCGCGATACCAGGATGATCGGGAAAACCCGGTGCGCTTCAGCACTTCAGGCAGGCGAATGATGCGATCTTTTAGCATGCGAAACTCCATGGTCTGGTCGTCAGTGGGTCTTGATCGGTCTTGAATGCAGGTCCGGGCGCAGCCATCCGTGACGGCTGCGGTGAGCGGCGAGTTGTTGTCGGATGTGTCGGAGACGCGGCTCAGGCCTCGGTGGAGGCTGGCCATCGTTGAGACTGCCTTTCCCCCTCAGCTCGCGCGAGGAGCGGTGGAAGACTCAAAACGAAGAAGGCTCCGAAGGATCGAAGCGGTACGGCCGGCCCTGTACGCAAAAGTGCATCGAACGCCTGCCAGCCAGCTGGGACAGCACGTTGATGCGGCGCGAGCTACGCTCCGCTGGCAAAAAGGCAACCGGTCAGCCGAACGGTGGTGTCTTTCTCCGGTCGTCCGAGGCCCATGAACAGCTTGTTAAGCCGCCCGCTGTTTAGGCTTGCGGTTTTGTTAAGCGCCCCGGACCCTGTGAGCCTCGCGTCCCCGCATAGCAAAACCGCCTAGGAAGAACCTATGGGGGTGGGGGCCACATGGAAAAGCCCGCAACCAATTTGGCGCGGGCTTCATCGTCTGGGCACAGCTGTAGATATTAGTGAGAATCATACGTTCCGGTGTCACAACTGTCAATCCACATCTTGTGCCTGCCGATTCACGTGCAACGAATTGTTGTTCGAGCACTTTGAGTGAAAGCATCTCACGAGTCTCTCAAAGGCGCTGCGTCAGAGGTGTCGCCGCCTCAAGACGGACCGCGTCTCGTTCAAACACAAAGTTGCTTCGGAAGGCAGCGCGCGATCTCCCGGATCGGCAAGCCCTGCCATAACTTCACCATCCGGATCACGTTCTATAGTCCCGCATGGATCAAATCCAAAATCGGATTTCCACGCCCATCCGGGACACTTCGCAGCGGCACTCTAAGCATAGATCATAGCATCATCAGATAGGCCGTGCAGAACCCGCATCTCCGAAGGCAATTGATCGCGTCCAATCCGCGTACTTTACGTCAATCATCTTGCGCGCGGGCGACCGACCGGCAGCATACCTGCGGGGAACTTCTGGCAATCCAGGACGAACATCACGGTCAAGGGGCAGCTGAATTTCGAGGGCGACTTCTCGGATGCAGTCAGCGATTTCAAGTCTTGCAGCGGCACTGCAAGTGTCGACATTGGTCAATATCCATTGGCCTTAGGCGCCTTAGGCAGCAGGTTCCCAGGCTCGAAGAATTCCCACCACGCACAGTCCTATTTCGTCGCCTCAGTCATCCTTTCGAAATCAACGCCTTCGACAACCCTGAGCTCCGTGAAACCTATCTAAACATATCGTAATGCTCGCAGCATCGGTCGCGAGCGCAGGCTTCTGGCACCGTGAGCTCTATTGAGACCCTGTCGGCACTCGCTGCAATCGACTTGAAGAGCGGAAAGCGGACCGATGGCAGTGCGGCACGGCAGGAATTGTCGAAAATGACTTGCCAAGAGGTCCGATTCCCTAGGAAGTCGAAACGCGTGCTCGCCATGGCCGGGTTGGACTTTGTCGTCTCGTGGGATCATTAAAAAGATGACGATAAAGAGTCGGGGCATAACATTGGCAAGGAACAGACAGGCGGTACCGCCAACAAGATCGTTGAGAGAGCAATCCCAGCGCAGTTCACCAATGCACTCCGTCAGTCAAGCTTACGTTGGAGACCACGCCTCCTAACACTAGAATGCCCGCAAAGCTGTGCTGCATCTGTACTGAACGACCGGGCGGCATCATACTTCGTGGCAGCCAAGCCGGCAGAAGCCCTCCCCGTAATCTCATGCGGCAGTGACCCGAAGACCGCCAGAGATAGTGCTCTTCGACATTAATCTTCACGAACATCTCGTCGAAATGCCACTACCAGCGGCTTGACTTCATGCCCTCGACCCAGCGCTTCCGGATCTCGGCCGCAAAAACGGACCCAACCGGTTCCGCCAATATCTGATCGTTTCGTGTCTGATCTCGATCCCGCGTTCATACAGTAGGTCTTCGACATTTCTGAGCGACAGCGGGTTGCGGACGTAAAGCATCATCACCTAGCGGTGATCTCGGGGCTGGTTTTGAAATACAGGAAGGGGGAGCATTTGGGTATAACGACAGGCTGCTAATCCCCTGTGCGGGCCTTACGCCACTTTCTTTTGACACCGCTTCCTGGAATGATCAAGCGCCTCGGACGCTGGTCAAAGCATCATCAATCGCATTGATCACTGTGGTGACCTGACCTGGTTCGATAATCAGGGCGGGGGACAGGATGATCATATGCGCGGAAATTCTGACCATGACGCCGTTGTCGTAGATCCGCTTGTAGAGCCGATCCATCAGGTCTTTAGAGGCCGGTATTTTAGTGGCTCGTTCTGCAACCAGTTCCATTGCCATCAAAAGGCCCTCACCGCCACGGACGTCGCCGATCAGTTCGTGCTTGGCCTTTAGTGCCAGCATCCCCGTCATGAACTCATCGCCCCGTGCCGCTGCGTTTTCTGGCAGCTTCAGGCGTCTGGTCTCCGACAATGCCGCAAGCGCCGCCGCTGCTCCAACCGGATGGCCAGAGTACGTATAGCCGTGGCCGATAATCCCGTCCTGATTGCGGTTCGACTCAAACACCTCGGCTATTTGTTCAGAGATCATGCAGGCACCCATCGGAAAATATCCCGATGTCAGACCTTTTGCGACGCACATCATATCTGGCTGAACGCCCCAATGGCGGGAGCCGGTTACATCACCGGTGCGCCCGAAGCCGCAAATCACTTCGTCTGCAATCAACAGGATGCCGTGGCGTGAACATATCTCGCGTACCTTTGGCATGAAAGATTCATGTGGCGGAATCACGCCTCCGGCACCTAGAACAGGTTCCATGATGAAGGCGGCCACGGTGTCGGGGCTCTGGAACTGGATTTCGGCCTCAAGCGCTGCGGCGCAAAGATCTGACAGGCGCTTTGGGTCGTTTTCACCGAACGGATTGCGGTACACCCAAGGTGCCGGAACGCTGAAACATCCGGGCAAGAGCGGTTCATACATCCGCTTGAAGCGTGAGTTGCCGTTGACGGAAGCGCCGCCAAAATGCGTGCCATGGTATGAGTTGCGCAGCGAGATGAACTTCACTCGGTCCTTGTCGCCCCGCAGTTTGTGATACTGCCGTGCAAGGCGCAGCGCGGTTTCAACACTGTCCGAGCCGCCCGAAGTAAAGAACGCGCGCGTCATCCCATCGGGTTCAAGCCATTCGCGAAGTGTGTGCGACAACTCGACAGCCTTGTCGTTCACGGCGCCGCGGAAGCAGGCATAGTAGGGAAGTTTGGCAAGTTGATCTGCCACCGCCGCCTTGATCGGCTCGCTTGAATAGCCAAGGTTGACGCACCACAGACCACCGGCGGTCGCGTCAAGGATTTCGCGGCGGTCGATGTCGCGAACCATCATTCCCTCGCCTTCTACGATCACCTTCGGCGGCAGGCCAAATGGCTCTGCGGGATGCGTCATCGGCTGCCACATGGCGTGTGTGGTGAAATCGTTTCGCAACGTTTCGTTCATCATGTTCTCCGTGTCATGCTGTGGGAACTGTGCCGACCACCGTGAGCTGCGAGAGAGACGCACACGGTGGAGTGGCAACGGCATCTTGGGTAAAGCGCCTGTGGGCATTCATTTCGGAAACGCCTCAGGATAGTAGCCGCCGCGCAAGGCGGTCAGCCGTTTGGCAGAGTCTCGAACCTGTATCTCGATCATTTCCACATGCGACTTGGTCGCCCGCGCGATTGGCAGCGCGACAGCGACGGCACCTGATACAGTACCGTTCGGCCCAAAATACGGCGCTGCGATGCCAAGGACGCCGTCTTCGTAGGTTCCCTCAGAGTGGGCGATACCAGTTTCGCGGATCTGCCTGAGCAATTCCTCGATCTTGTTAGGGTCGGTAATGGTATCGGCCGTATGAGATAAAAGTTCTTTCTTCAGGGCCGCCGCTGCGACGTCTTCTGATGCGAATGCCAAGTAGACCTGACCTGACGCGGTCGCGTGAAAGGGCAGCGCCTCACCGGGTTCGACGATGACCCGATTGGCGCGTTTGCTTTCAACGGTGCCTATGTTGGCAAGCCACTCTCCTGCAATCGTCGAAGCATGTGCGGTTTCGTCCGTTGCGGCGTTCAGATCGCGCAACACGATCCCTACTGCCTCGGTCAGAGGAAAGCTTGCCTCGCGGAGTTGCGCAAAGCGCAAAAAAGCGGGCCCCAGATTGTACATCCGGGTTTCTTCGTCCTGCTCGACAAAGCCCTTCGATTCGAGGGAATTCAGAAAACGAAGCGCGGTCGCCTTGTCGTAGCCTGACAGCTTGGCGAACTCGCTCAATCCGATCTTCGGCCTCCGATCCGTGAAAAAATCGAGAAGGGCTAGGGCCTTGAGAACTGTAGTTGGGCCTGCGGTCACGATGAAACCTTTCCATGTCCGACCGTCGGTCGCAGTGGTTGCAGGAATAGCTTGACGGATTGGAGGGCGCATTGCAATATTTAATCCATCGGTTCGAATAGTGAAACGGTTGAAAGCGATAAGCAGCGTCAGGGAGGACATGCATGCACAAGTTTCTGGGGACAGTGGCCGCGCTCGCGGTGAGCGCCACCGCAGCGATGGCAGAGTATCCGGAGAAGCCGATCTCGATCGTGGTTCCGTGGCCGCCCGGTGATCTGGAGGACGTCCTCAGCCGAATGATCGCTGATGACCTTCAGGCCGCCTACGGCATGCCCGCGGCTGTGATCAACAAACCGGGCGGTGGCGGCGGTCCGTTCCCAGGTGCCATCGAAGTCGCGCTTGCCCCGGCAGATGGTTACACGATCGGTTCATTCGTCTCTGGCGTTCCGATTGCCGGCCCGAACATCGGCATTCCAGAGCTTTCGCCCAATCCGTTCGAACCTCTGGGCATCTTCATGACCTACCCGTTCGTCATCGCGGTTGCTGGCGACGCGCCCTATGACGATCTTGCCGGCATGGCCGCCTATGCCAAAGAGAACAAGTTGACGCTTGGCCACTTTGGTGCGCCCCTGATCCCGACGCGGGTAACGCTGGCGCTGCAAGGCAAGCTTGGGTTCGAATTCGGCGCCGACGCGGCTTTCGATGCTCTGGACTGCAACACGCTGGCGTCTGGCGATGCTCAGGTCATCAACACCACACTGCAATTGATCCTGCCGTGTATCGATAGCGTGAAAATCCTTGCTTCGGTGACGGGTGAGCGGATCAGCAAGATCCCCGATGTTCCGACCGTCGGCGAGATCGAGCCAAGCCTCAAGGTCAGCCTGTGGAACGGTCTTTTTGTTCACAAGGACACACCACAGGACATCCGTGACAAGATCATCGCCGTTGCCGAAAAGACCATGGCCAGCGATGCCGCCAAGAAGCTGGCCGAAGAAACAGGCGCCTTGGTCTACTGGCAGAAGGCAGAAGACGCCGCTGCACAGATCGAGGCCGACGCCGCCATTCTGGGCGGACTCTGACCAAGGTTCAAATTGGCGGGGCGCGCGATCCGTGCGCCTCGCCGCTCCGACAAGGGAGACTTCGATTTGGCCGATGACATCACATCCGCAGGAATGCCCGAGGTCCGTCGCCAAATCGGCGACACGGCCTTTGCCGTCGTCTGCCTCCTGTTTTCCCTGTTCCTTCTGTCACAGATGTGGAGCCAGACCGTCTGGCATTCGAGCGGAAGCTTTGCGGCACAGCCCGGATTTTGGCCGCGGCTTGCCGTGATCGGAATGGTTCTCTGTTCCGCCGCAAACCTTTACTCATCGCTTGCGGACATGCGGACGCGTGAGACAGCGGCCAGCGTGAGAGCAGAAGTGTTCACATGGGCGCGAAGCATAGAGTTTGCGCTGTGGTTCATGGCCTATGTCTATGCCGCGCCGATCATTGGGTATCTGGCGGCAACGATCCTGTTTACCACCTTGCTTGCGCTGCGTGCGGGCTACCGTTCAACGCGATCCCTGCTGGCCGCCGCAGTTGCAGCCGTGGGCGTTGTCCTTCTTTTCAAGTCGTTCCTTCAGGTCAAGATTCCCGGTGGCGCCGTGTACGAAGCACTGCCCGGTTCGCTGCGGAACATCTTCATCCTGTATTTCTAGAGGCCCGTGATGGACGCACTGCTCTCGGCTTTCGATATCATCTGGAGCCTTGACGTCATCATCGCGCTGATCGTGGGCTCGGTCGGCGGCATCATTATCGGGGCGATCCCGGGCGTTGGCCCAGCCGTTGCCATCGCGATCCTCTTGCCGGCGACGTTTGCCTTTGAGCCCATCGTCGGCTTGACCATGCTTTTGGGGATTTATGGATCCTCGATGTTCGGGGGGGCGATCCCTGCCATTCTGATCAACGCGCCGGGAACCGCGGTCAACGCGCTCACGACCTATGACGGTTACCCGATGACAAAGCGGGGTGAGGCGCAGCGGGCGCTTTCGCTCGCCTATTCCGCCTCATTCTTTGGGGGTGTGTTTTCTGTCATCTGCCTGATCCTCTTGACGCCGGTGCTGGCTGCGGTCGCACCGAACTTTGGCTCGCGTGAGATTTTTCTGGCCGCACTCCTCGGGATCGTTCTGGTCATCGTGACGCACCCGGGGCAGACGATTATTGCAACCTTCCTGGCCTGCTTTGGGATTTGGCTTAACACAATCGGGCTAGAGCCGATCCGCTACACCCAGCGATTTACCTTTGGACAGAATTGGCTAAGTTCCGGTGTTAACCTTGTGGTGGTCGTCCTTGGTCTTTTCGCAATCGCGCAGGCATTCACGCTTTTGATCGACAAGGATGAGTCACCTAATCCGCCCAAGCTTCAAGGGTCTATGTTTGGTGGTATGCGTGAGGTCTTTCAGCACAAGCGCGTTGCCTTCTTCGGATCCGGGGCGGGTGTCATCATGGGCATCATTCCCGGCGTGGGTGAATTCCTGTCTCAGTTCTTGGCCTACACCTATGCGGCAAAGACATCGAAGACGCCGGAGTTGTTTGGCAAAGGTGCGCCAGAGGGGATCATCGCCTCGGAAACCGCCAATAATTCAGTCCCTGCTGCGGCGATGATCCCTCTGCTTGCGCTTGGCATTCCGGGAGAGCAGCTGACGGCGATGATGCTGTCTGTCTTTTATGTCCACAACGTCGTTCCCGGTCCGCAGCTGTTTCAGAACCAGCCTGACTTTATCATTGCGCTCTATCTTTCGCTCTTGATCCTGAACGTGCTGGCCCTTGGCTTTCTGCTGTTCTCGACCAAACCGATCTTGCAGATCATTCGCATCCCCCCCCGGTTTCTCGGTGTGATCGTGCTGACCCTCAGCTTTGTGGGCGCCTACTCGCTTCGCAATTCGGCGACAGACTGCGCCATGGCAGCGGGCTTTGGTGTGCTTGGATATATCCTGAAACGACTGAACTATCCTGCCGTGCCGATCATCCTGGGGATGGTTCTTGGCGGGATCATGGAAGCCAAACTGCGCACCTCCATGGCGCAAGTTGAAACCCCACTTGATTTCGTAAGCCGTCCGATCGCCGCGATCATCTTTGGGCTGATCATCCTGACGCTTGCACTTCACATCCGAAACATTCTCAGGGCCAAGCGCCCAGTCTAAGAGGCTATCCAATGCTCGATCAAGCGGCCATCGACGCGCTTCGTCGCACGCAAATTCCCGTACAATCTCTGCTGATTGACGGGGTGTGGCGCCCCGCCGCACAGGGCGGCACGTGCGCGGTCACGAGCCCAATCGACGGGTCGCCGTTGACTACCATTGCGGAAGGTACGGCGGAAGATGTCAATGCGGCCGTCGCTGCCGCAAAACGTGCGTTCGAAGATGGTCGGTGGTCGCGCATGGCACCTGCCACGCGCAAACGGATTATGCACCGCCTTGCTGACCTGATCGAAAAGCACGCGCTAGAACTTGCTGTTCTGGGTGTGCGCGACAATGGCACCGAGATCAGCATGGCGATCAATGCCGAGTCCGGTTCAGCGGCTGCAACCTTCCGATATTATGCTGAGGCGATCGATAAGGTCAGCGGCGAGATTGCACCGACACCAGCCGGGACGTTAGCGTTGCTTCATCGCGAACCGGTGGGTGTCGTTGGAGTCATCGTGCCGTGGAACTTCCCGCTGATGATCGGGTCGTGGAAGATTGCGCCCGCCTTGGCTGCCGGTAATTCGGTCGTTCTCAAACCCGCAGAAAGCGCCTCGCTTTCGCTCTTGAAACTTGCGGCAATGGCACAAGAGGCCGGCCTTCCCGATGGTGTATTGAATGTGGTGACTGGCCACGGCTCTGTCGTCGGAGAGGCAATCGGCCTACACATGGATGTCGATGTGCTGGCCTTTACAGGATCGGGCGGCACCGGGCGCAGGCTTCTTGAATATGCGTCGCGTTCAAACATGAAGCGCTGCTATTTGGAACTTGGCGGGAAGTCTCCGAACGTGGTTTTTGCCGATGCACCAGACTTGGAAGTTGCGGCCAATGTCTGTGCCAACGGCATTTTCCGCAATGCAGGGCAAGTCTGCATCGCTGGCTCCCGCCTGCTGGTCGAGCGTAAGATCCACGCAGAATTTACCGCCCGCGTGGCTGAAATTGCGGCGAGCATGACCATTGGTGATCCCCTGAAGGTCAGCACGCAGATTGGAGCAGTCCATAGCCCTGAACAATTGGCTCAGAACCTTTCCTTTGTTGAACGGGCGATCGCCGAGGGCGCAAATCGGCTGATCGGTGGAGAGCGGGTGCTAGCGGAAACGGGCGGAACCTATATGTCGCCGGCCGTGCTCGACAACGTCGCACCTGACGCGACGGTGTTTCGGACGGAGGTGTTCGGCCCTGTTCTTTCCGTGACGCCTTTCGATAGTGCAGAAGAAGCGATCCATCTGGCAAATGCGACCGAGTTCGGATTGTCGGGCGCCGTCTGGACATCGAATATTTCGACTGCGCACCGGGTAACGATGGGGATCCGATCCGGCCAGCTGCACGTCAACACCTACGGTGGTTCGGACATCACGACCCCGATGGGCGGCATGAAACAGTCTGGCAATGGTGTGGATAAGTCGCTGCACGCGCTCGACAAATATGTCGATCTGAAGACGGTATGGATGAAGCTGTAGAGGTCTTGGTTGTGCTGCTTCACAGCAAAACACTGGCCCTGATGGGCACCCAATATTTGGAGAGACAACACCACGTTCAGCCGGGGACGGAACGATGAGATCATTCAAGACCTGCTCTTCCCTATACGGCTGTCCATTTCTCTTGAGCATTGAGGGCAATTCATGACTGATCAGATCACACTACTCGGCGTCAAGGGTGGTCCTGCGCTCCGCCAAGGTGGCGCCATGCCGACGGCCAGCCTACTTGAATTTGCGGGACGCCGGATATTGATCGACTGCGGCATCGGAGCTGCTCGCAGCACAGTTTACTCCGGCGTATCATTGCTTAATATTGACGCGATCTTCATTACGCATCTGCATTCGGACCACATTTTGGAACTTGGGCCACTGCTGTACACCGCTTGGACAACCGGGTTAAACAGACCAGTGCGGGTTTTCGGGCCACCCGGAATTGGCGCATATTGGGAGAACTTCCTGAAGGCTATGCGCTTTGACCACGACATTCGGTTGGTCGATGAAGGACGTCCCGATATTGCGATCCTGGTCGAGGTTACAGAGTTTGGTGAAGGGCCGATAGTTGATCTAGACGGGATTGAGGTTAAGGCAATGCGGGTAGACCACCCGCCAGTTACAGATTGTTTTGCGTTAAGTTTTGCAGCTGGAACCAAACGCGTCGTATTTTCGGCTGACACCTGCTATTTCCCACCGCTTGCAGATTTCGCACGAGGCGCGACCGTCTTGGTACACGAGGCGATGCTTGTGGCCGGAGTCGACAAACTAGTTGCTCGCACGCCCGGAGCTGGACGACTTCGAGAACATCTTCTGGCCTCGCATACAACGGCGCAGGATGCGGGCCGGATTGCCGCGGCGGGAATGGTCGGACAGCTTGTGCTGAACCATCTGGTGCCTGCAGACGACCCCGATTTCACCGAGGCCGACTGGCGTCGAGAGGTATCTCGACACTGGAACGGGCATGTTGTTGTCGGACACGATGGCCTTGTTGTTCCCATCGAATAGAGCGGTTCATCCCAATAAATCGAGCTGTCAGACGAATTCGAATTGATCTCCGTTTGGCGGCGGGCCTAGGTTCTAGGCGGAACAGAACTGCAGCTACTCGGCAAGGGCCACAGCGCGCAGGTGCTTGAAACTGTCTCGGCTGTAGCGATGGCGATCTTGGTTGAAGTGGATATGGACGGAGGCGTGGAGCGCCACGAATTTCTGAAAACATCGCATTTGCCGGAACCGCTGCATCGCTTGCTTGCGTCGCCGAAGGGGTAAGTGGGAGATCTCAACCCGGTTGTTCAGCCAGCGCCCGGTCGTCTGGCGATCACCCACGCCAAGCCCATTGAACGCGGCCCTATAGGATCGAGCCGATCGGTTGCGACTTCGCCTGTAGATCTGTGCCGTTTCAACGTTTTCTTGAAGAACCTAAGCGCGGCCTTCTTGTCCCGCCGCTTTTCTAAATAGCTCTCCAGCACTTCGCCTTCGTGATCGACGGCACGCCAAAGCTAATGGCGCTCGCCACTAATCTTGACAAAGACCTCATCCAGATGCCACCGCATGTGCTGGGCCCTGTTCTTTCCGCCTACCCGCTCTTGGCAGATCTCAGCGGCGAACAACGGGCTAAACCGGTTCCGCCAGAACCGAACTGTTTCGTGGCTGACCTCGATACCGCTCTCATGCAGCAGATCCTCTACGTCGTGCAGCGACAGCGGAAACCGAACGTACAGCATCAGCGCCAGGCGAATGATTGGGGCTGGTCTTGAAGTACTTGAAGGGGGAGAGATTGGTTCTGCTAGGACGCTAAACGGCGCCCTGCCACAACTCAAGAGAAGTTACTCTGACAAGACCCGCTCAAGCCAAGTTCTTCTGACACCGCCTCTGGTAGCACCCTTCATCGCCAAGAGCCAAGTCGACACCGCGACGCTGCGCCAGGCGGCGGAGGATATGCAGAGCGGCCCCATTGACGACTGCACATGCCATCCCGAGCTTTGTAGCCCAGCGGTTGTCCATGATCTGGTAGTATCTTGGATCCCGTAATTTTGAGGAGCACCGGAATGCTTACGACAAGCCTGAGCGATCTTGTACTGCGCCTTATGGCGAGCGCGATCGACTCGTCGGTTGCGGATCATCAGGGAAGGATGGTCGGCTTCTTGCGCGACCTGATCCCTTTCGACGCGGCGTGGTGGGGCTGGTCGAACTTCACACGCGGGCGTGTCACCATCGTCAAATCGTCAACACATGCTCTGTCCCGCAGCTTCGAGTCGGCGGTGCGCGCGATCGCGCATGTCGATCCCTTTGTCCGCCGTGGCCGCAACCTTCCTGTCTATGCGATGCAACTTTCACCAGGATTGGCACAAGTTGACCCGGCTTTTCGTAGCTTTTGCGTCGCATATCGTCTGAATGCAATCCTGAATGGCCACTGTCGCCTTGGAGAAGGTTCAACGTTCAACTTCTTCATGTCGCTCTACAGACACGAGGGAGCGGCTTTCACTCAGGAAGAGGTCACCGATTTCCGGATGATCCTGAGACACCTCGAGCAAAGCCTATCGCTGTCGTTAAGGAGTGAGATCCGGGCGCGTGCGCCGCAAGGCGGTGAGGCGGCGGTAGTAGACAACGCGGGTGAACTCGTGCGCGCCTCACGCGGATTCCAGCCGGCCCTCGAGGCCGAGGGGTTGAGCCAACGGGCGATAACCGCCTTGTTACGCAAACTTGGCGCCGGAGCGACGCAATGGCAGGGAGACTCCGTCGTCCTTCAAGCCGAGGCCTACGCCGATGACCTTGTCCTGATCCGGATGTCTCGGCCAGGGCCATGGGACCAGCTCGCTTTTCAGGAGCGTCGCGTCACGGAGCTGTATCTGTCTGGGCTGACCATGCGCGAGATTGCGGCCACATTCAGGGTCTCGCCACATACAATCCGCAACCAGCTTGCATCGGTCTATCGCAAGACAGGCACTGCTGGGAAACTTGATCTCGCACGGCTTCTTGCGGGCGAGAGATAGTATTTTTGTACTATATAGTTTGGTTCTTGGCACGTGCACCCTGACGAGAATCTTAGTCTACGGAGCGAGACAATGACCAGATCAAGCCTTTCCCGTCGATCTTTCCTTGCCAGCAGCGTGGCCTCTGCAGGCGTGCTAACAACGCCTGGCATCGTGCGGGCCGAGAACCGTGTGATCCGCATCGGCTATATCACGGCCTTGTCGGGCCCGCGGGCTGAGTTCGGTGCGTCCGATCCCTGGATGCTTGAGCAGGTAAACGCCCTCCTAGCCAAAGGGTTGGACATCGGCGGACATCAATATCAGGTGGAAATCCTGATGCGCGACAATGAGAGCAACGTGAACCGTTCAGCAAGCGTCGGAAACGAACTTATCCAGCGAGAGGACGTGGATCTGCTGCTGGTTCAGGACCTTGATGCCTCCGTCGCCACGGGCGAGATGTCGGACATCGCCGGTATTCCCTCGATCTCGACGATGGGACCATGGCAGGCTTGGATGTTCGGGCGCGGGTCGAATCCCGAACAGGGATTCCCCTACAGCTTTACCTTCTTCTGGGGCGCGGACGATGCTATGTCCACCTTCACCCGGATCTGGGATCAGGTCTCGACCAACAAGGTCGTGGGTGACTTCTATTTCGACAACCCAGCCGGACAGGCCTTCGCCAACCCTGACCTCGGCCTGCCGTCCTTCATGGCCAGTGCGGGCTATTCCCGCGTCGATGGCGGGATGTTCCAAATCGACACCTCGGATTTCTCCGCACAGGTTTCGAAGTTCAAGGAGGCAGGCGCTGAGATCGTGACCGGTTTCGGTTTCCCGCCCCACTGGTCCACGTTCTGGGCGCAGGCAGGTCAGGCCGGCTATACGCCCGAAGCTGCAACCTTTGCCGCGGCCTTCCTGTTCCCCAGCGCCATCCAGGCGCTTGGAGACCGCGGCGACGGCATGACCACCGAGGTCTGGTGGACGCCCAAGGTGCCTTTCGTCAGCTCGCTGACTGGCCAGACCGCCGCAGAGCTGGCTGCGGCCTGGGAAGAGAAGTCTGGCGGCCAATGGATGCAAACACTTGGCTACAGCCACGCCCTCTTCGAGACCGGCATCGCGGCGCTGAAAGCATCGGGCGCGCCGAAGGACCGCGACCTGGTGCGCGACGCCATCGCGGCCCTCAAGATGGATACGATGGTCGGCCCAGTTGACTGGGCAGGCAGCCCGATCAAGAACGTCGCGCGGACCGAGGTCGCCGGCGGGCAGTGGCGCAAGACCGGCGCCAAGCATGCCTACGATCTGGTCATCACCGAGAACACCCTGGCACCGTCGATGCCGGTCGAAGCGCAGACCGTCGCGCTTTCGAAACTCTGATGCTGGAGGTTCGGGGGCTGTCCAAGGCCTTCGGCTCCCTGCAGGTGGTGTGCGATGTCGCCACCACCGTGCGGGGGGGCGAGTGTCTGGGCGTGATGGGGCCGAACGGCGCCGGAAAGAGCACGTTCTTCGATCTGCTGGCCGGCGTCACCCGAGCCGATGCGGGACGGGTTTACGTGGACGGGGCCGACGTGTCGGCCCTGCCCCCGGAGGCCCGTGTGAAGGCTGGTTTGGCGAGGGCCTTCCAGGTCCCCAAGCCCTTCGCTTCGCTCACGGTGGCGGAACATCTGCGGCTGGCAGCCGACGCAGGTGGCGGCCTTCAGGGGCACGCTGCGCTGGAACGTGCCGAAGAGGTTATGGAACGTACCGGGCTCTCATGCCTGTCCATGACCACGGGCAGCAGTCTGCGGCTTCTCGACCGCAAGCGGCTGGAGCTGGCCAAGGCGCTGGCGACCGGGCCGAAGGTGCTGCTTCTGGACGAAATCTCGGGAGGGCTGACAGAACCCGAGGTCCAAGCCCTCGTGGAGATGATCCAAGGGCTGAAGAGGCCCGGGCTTGCAATCCTGTGGATCGAGCACATCGCCCACGCTCTGCAGGCCACATGCGACCGGATTTTGATGCTGCATCTCGGCACCAAGGTGATCGAGGACCGCCCTGACGTTGTCGCTGCGGATCCACTCGTGCGCGAACTCTATCTGGGGACTGCGAGCCATGCTTGATATCGAGGCGATGGAAGCCTTCCACGGTGACTTCCAGGCCGTGTTCGGCATGGACCTGCAACTCGCCGCCGGAGAGACACTGGCTCTTATCGGAGCAAACGGCGCAGGCAAAACCTCATTCCTGCGAGCGATCTCGGGCCTAACGGTTTCCCGCGCAGCGAAGTTCACACTTGAGGGCCGCGACATGCGTGCGCTCAGCGCGCCCGAGCGCGCCAGGCTGGGCGTTGCGCTCTGCCCCGAGGGGCGGCGGATGTTTCCCTCGCTGACCGTGGCCGAGAATCTGCTCATGGGCGCGCGGATTGGGAGACGCGGCCCATGGAACATGGAAAGCGTCTGCGCGCTTTTCCCGATCCTGCGGGAATTCGCAAATCGGCCAGCGGCGCTTCTGTCCGGCGGGCAGCAGCAGATGGTCGCGATCGGGCGGGCCTTGATGGCGAACCCCTCTCTTCTGCTTCTGGACGAGGTCAGCCTTGGACTTGCGCCAGTGGTGGTGGACCAGGTTCACGAAGCTCTGTCGCAGATCCGGGGCGAGGGCATGGCGGTGGTGCTGGTCGAGCAGGATATCGGTCGCGCCTTGCGCTTGGCGGATCGCTTCCTGTGTGTCCTCGAAGGCAAGACTCAGCTCACGGGGCAGGCCAAGGGCGCCGACATGTTGGCCATCGGCCGCGCCTACTTTGGAGAGGACGCATGAACATCGTGTTCGAAACCCTCCTGAACGGCTTGATGCTAGGAGCGCTCTACGCCCTGTTCGGGCTTGGCCTGTCGCTGATCTTCGGAGTGATGCGGATCGCCAATATCGCTCATGGCGAGTTGGTGATCGGCGGCGCCTTCATGGCGTTTTCCATCGCCGGAGCCGTGCACTTGCACCCCGTTGTGCTGGTGGCAATAGTTACGGCGCTGATGTTTGCCGTTGGCTGGGCTATCCAGTCGGCGCTGATCAACCGTGTGCTGGGCCCTGACCCGCTGCGCCCACTTCTTCTGACCTTCGGCCTTTCGGTGCTGACGCAGAATCTGCTAGTCGAAGTGTTTGGAGCAGACAGCAGATCGCTTGACGTTGGCGCGTTCAAGACGGCGTCGGTCGTGGTTGGGCAATTTTCGCTGGGCTTGCTGCCGCTTGTTACCTTCGGGTTGACGCTTGCCCTCTTCGGCCTGTTGCATTGGTCACTACACCACAGCAGCGCGGGCCGGACGGTCCGCGCGACGGCCGACGACCCCGAGATCGTGGCGCTGATGGGCGTCAACCGGCGGCAAGTTTTCGCAGCGGTCATGGCTCTTTCGGCGGCACTGGCCGCGCTGGCAGGAATGCTTCTGGCAATGCGGTCCACGGTCACGCCGTTTTCTGGGGCGGAGCGGCTCCTTATCGCCTTCGAGGTTGTCGTGATCGGCGGGCTTGGATCGATCTGGGCAAGCCTTGCCGGCGGCTTGGTGCTGGGCCTTGTTCATGCCGTCAGCTTCCGGGTCGACCCGGCCTCGGGACTGCTCTACGGGCACATACTCTTGCTGGCGATCCTGTTGATCAGGCCCGAGGGCCTTGCGGGGCGGAGGCGGACGCGATGAAACCCGGTTTGATCTTTTTCCTGTTATCTGGCTTGGGCCTCGCAGCACTGCCATTCTTCGCCGAGCGTGGTGTCTTGGTCCTTGGGGTCGAGGTTCTGGTGTTATTAGCCCTCGCTCAAGCATGGAACCTGCTGGCAGGCTATGGCGGCTTGCTTTCTCTGGGCCATCACGCCCTTTTCGGGATCGGAGGCTACGCACTTTACGCGGTCAGCCGCGACCTCGGTCTGAACCCCTACTTGGCGATCCCGCTTGCTGGGGCAGCAACCGCGGGGCTGGCGCTGGTGCTTGCACCGATCCTATTCCGTCTGCGCGACGTCTATTTCGCCGTCGGCATGTGGGTTGCGGCCGAAATCCTGCGGATCGTCGTGAGCCGCACTGATTGGCTTGGCGGTGCCTCTGGTCTGCCGCTGGCCGGTGCCCGGGCCATCAACCGAGAGTGGATGGGTAGCTACACCTACTGGGCGGCGCTCGCCTTGGCCATCGGCCTGATCGTTCTGGTTGGCTGGCTGATGGCAGGACCTTTCGGCCTGCGCCTGCGAGCCTTGCGAGACGACGAGATCGCGGCACGCTCGATCGGAATCAGCCCGATGCGCATCCGCTTGACGGTCTTCCTGATCTCGGCGGCTGGCGCGGGTATGGCCGGTGCGGTGAACTTTTTGTCGGTGTTGTTCATCACCCCCACGGCTGCCTTCGACATGACATGGATGGTCGTCACCATCTTCGTATGCATCATCGGCGGCATCGGCCGTCTGGCCGGGCCAATCATTGGGGTGGTGCTGTACTTCACGCTTCGCGAGACGCTGGCGTTCTCGCCCGGAGCCACCCTGATGGCGCTGGGTCTGGCGGCCATCGCCGTAATGCTGTTCGCACCGGGCGGTCTCATGGGGCTGATCGATCGCATGACCGCGCGCTTCAAGAAGGAGATTCCGCAGTGAAGACCGCATTTTATCACGATGAACGCTGCCTTTGGCACACCACGGGCGAACACGCCCTGATTTTGCCAGTGGGCGGCTGGGTACAACCGCCGGCCGGAGCGGGTCACGCTGAAAGCCCCGAAAGCAAGCGGCGTTTCCGCAACCTGCTTGAGGTCTCGGGTCTAACCAAGCATCTGGACATGCGCGGCGCAGCTCCCGCAACGCGGGAAGACATGCTGCGTGTGCACCCGGCCGACTACATTGACCGCTTCAAGGCCCTGTCCGATGCTGGTGGAGGCAACGCGGGCATCTATTCACCCTTCGGCCAAGGCAGCTTCGAGATCGCGGCCATCTCGGCGGGACTGGCCAAGCAAGCCGTTGCCGACGTCTGGGCGCGGCGTGTACAGAACGCCTATGTCCTGTCGCGTCCTCCAGGGCACCATTGCCTGCCCGAGCAGTCGATGGGCTTCTGCTTGCTCGCCAATATTCCGATCGCAATCGAAGCGTTGCGCGCCAAGCATGGCCCGCTCCGTGTCGCCGTGCTTGACTGGGACGTGCACCATGGTAACGGCACGCAAGCGGTTTACTACAACCGGGCCGACACGCTGACGATTTCGATCCATCAGGAGGGTTGCTTCCCGCCCGGTCAAGGCCTTCCATCGGAACGTGGCGAGGGCGCCGGCTTCGGCACCAACCTGAACGTCCCGCTCCTGCCCGGCGGCGGACACCGCGCCTATCTGGATGCGATGGAAATCCTTGTCGTGCCGGCACTGCGCGATTTCCGTCCGGACATGATCATCGTCGCGAGTGGGCTTGACGCGAACGGATTCGATCCGCTTGCCCGTATGCAGGCCCATTCCGATACTTTCCGTGAAATGACGGCCGAAATCATGGCTCTTGCCGCCGAATTATGCGGCGGGCGCATGCTTTGCGTCCACGAGGGGGGCTATGCGGAAGCCATCGTTCCCTTCTGTGGTCTTGCGGTGGTCGAGACCCTGGCTGGGACCAGAACCGAAGTCAGGGACCCGGTGCTCGACCTGCTGTGCGCACAGCAGCCTGCGGCGGACTATGTCGCGTTCCAGCGTGATCGCCTGCTTGCACAGGCGGACAAACTTGCGAAGGCCGCCTAGGCCTTCGCATTTAACAAATCTGCGTTGCGGGAAGCCTTTCCAGCGCGTCCGCCGCGTCTGGAAAGACTCTCGTCAGGGTGCCCGGGACTTCGTATCCCGCGCCAGCCGCAACGCCTCGGCCAGCACGGAGTGGTCTCCGATGTGGTTCATCAGGATCAGGATCAGCCGTGCGTTCAGGGCGTGGCTTTCTGCCTCGTCCAGCCCGTCATGTGTGGCGATCAGCCGGGCATAGGTGTCGTCTGGCCTGGTCAGGTTCGGGGTCGTGATCAGCATGTCCTTAGCCCTTTCCGATGGCACGGGCCAATGCGGCGGCCATCTCCGCTTCGTTGAAACGATCCCAGCGCGCGGCGACGTGCTGGTCGGGGCGGATCAAGTAGACGGCCCTCTCCGCCCTGCCCAGATACCGGGCGACGATTTCTGGCGTCGGCTCCAGCGCCAGACGCGGAAAGCTCAGGCCATGCGCCGTCAGGTAGTCCGGCACCTCGGCTCCGATGGCCAGCAGCGTGAAGCCTTGCCCCAGCCGCGCCAGAAGCCAGCCGTCGCCAAGGGGTGCATCCGGGCAAGGCGACCCCGGCCGCGTCCGTGCGGGCATGTCGGCATGGTCCGGCCCGTTCAGCGTCGATCCGTCATAGGTGCAGGGCATAGACAGCCGCCCTGAATTCACCACCGTCCGCGCAAAGGGCACTGTCTCAGCAAGTTGCAGAACGGCGTTACGGAACATCTTGGACACGCCCGTTTTCGGCGTGATGAAGTCGGTCGCGCGGGTGGAGTTCAGGATGTTCTCGTCCGCCCCGTAAACTCGTTCGGCATCATAGCTGTCCAGCAGGCTTTCCGGCGCGGTCCCGTCCAGCACCAGCGCCAGTTTCCATGCCAGATTGTCCACATCCTGAATGCCAGAATTCGCCCCCCTTGCGCCAAAAGGAGAAACCTGATGTGCGGCATCGCCGGCAAAAAGCACGCGGCCGTGGCGAAACCTGTCCATCCGACGGCACTGGAAGGTGTAGATGGAACACCAGTCGAGTTCATATTCGACGTCCGGCCCGAGCATCGCGTCCACACGGGCGCGGATCCGCGCGGGCTCCATCTCCTTCGCACGGTCGATGTTCCAGCCAAGTTGGAAGTCGATGCGCCAGATATCGTCGGGCTGTTTGTGCAGCAGCGCTGAGTCGCCCGATTTGAAATGCGGCTCGAACCAGAACCAGCGCTCGGTCGGGAAATCCGCTTTCATCTTAACGTCGGCGATCAGGAAATTGTCTTCGAATACCCGCCCATCAAAGGAGAGCCCCAGCATACCGCGCAGGGGGCTGCGGGCGCCGTCGCAGGCAATCAACCAGTCCGCCTCGAGCTTGTAAGGGCCATCGGGTGTCATCACCTCAAGCACGACGTGATCGGCGGCTGGTATAACGGCATCGACCCGGTTCTTGCCCCGCAACTCGATTGGCGCGCCTTCGGCCTGGGCGTTGACGATGGCGTCGAACAAGAACTTTTCGAACCAAGGCTGTTGCAGATTGATGAAGGCCGGGAAGGCATGGCCGCCTTCGGGCAAAAGGTTGAACTCATATAGCAGTCGGTCATCGTGGAAGACCTTGCCCACGTTCCACTGTACGCCTTTGTCCAGCATCGGTCTCGCCGCGCCGAGCCGGTCACAGATTTCCAGCGTACGCTTGGCAAAACACAGGGCGCGGCTGCCAAGCCCGGCGCCTTCGTGATCGTCAAGCAGGACGACTGGCACCCCGCGACGACCAAGATCAAGGGCAGTGGCCAGACCGATTGGACCGCCGCCGACAACCACTACCTTGCGGCGCACGGGGGTTGCGGCGTCCTGATCGGGCGATTTCGCATAGGGATATAGGCGGAACGCCAGTGCATAGCGGTCCGGAACAAAGTCCTTCATGTCATCCTCCCAGAGTTTTCGTCAGCCCTGAAGCGCCGCCCACATTTCCTGATCACGCTGCGCGGTCCAAATGCGGGGATGGTGGATGCCGCGCGCCTCGTCATAGGCCCGAGCAACATTAAAAGGCAGGCAATGCTCGTAGATCGCATAGTCCTTGAACTTGGGATCACATTCGGCACGGCAGGCATCCCAAGCCTCTTTCAGCGTACCATTGCGGGCGGCGACGCGGGCGACTGGTCTGTAGGTCGACTCTACGAAATCTTTGGTCCGGTCGAGCGCCGAATTGACCGCGTCGCGCCCGACGACCGCATCCCCCCGACCCGGAGCAATCGCATCGAGGTCATAGGCCCGGATCGCCTCCAGCGTGTTGCCCCAGTCGGCGAAATGGCCGTCGCCGCAGTAGCAGGCGGAATGCGCCTCGACGATGTCGCCGGTGAACATGACGTTTTGGTCGGGAACGTGGATCACCGCGTCACCCGCCGTATGGGCGCGACCGAGTTGGAGTATGTCCACCCGCCGCTTGCCCAGCCACACCGTCATCCTGCCGTTGAAAGTGGTGGTGGGCCAGGTCAGGCCGGGGATGCTTTCATACCCCTGGAACAGGCGGGGGAAGCGCTGGAATTCGCTGTCCCAATCCTCTTGCCCGCGTTCGGCTACCATGTTGCGGGCCGCTTCGGACATGATGACCTGCGGGGCGATGAAGGCCGAGGCACCCAGCACGCGGACGGCGTGGTAATGGGTCAACACGACGTGGGAGATGGGCTTGTCCGTCACGCCACGGATGCAGTCGATCACTTTCTGCGCGAGGCGCGGGGTTGCCTGCGCCTCCACCACCATGACGCTGTCATCCCCGATGATGACGCCCGAATTCGGGTCGCCCTCGGCGGTGAAGGCGTAAAGCCCTTCGCCGATCTCTGTAAAGCTGATCTTCTTTTCCGCCATGTCGCCCTGCGAGGCGAATGCCTTTGCCATGATGATGCTCCTCAGCGTGCGTAGGGGTCGGCCAGCGCGGGAATGACCTTGCCCGTGCAGTCGCCGAAACCGATGATGTATCCGTCACCCCTGCACTGCCCGCGCAGGATGAGAGTGTCGTTGTCCTCGATAAATGTCCGCGTGCCACCCGCGATGGCGATGGGCTCCTTGCCGCCCCATGACAATTCCAAGAGGCTGCCGCGGCTCTCCTTCGTCGGGCCGGAGATCGTGCCGGACCCGAGAAGGTCGCCGGTGTTCATCGCACAGCCGCTGGTCGTGTGATGGGCCAGTTGCTGGGGGGCCGAGTAGTACATCTCGGCGTAATTGGTGCGGACGATGATGGTCTCGGCCCCACCTTCGGGCTGCAAGGCTACCTCCAGCGCGATATCGTAGAGCATCGGGCGCGGTTCGTGTAGATAGGGAAGCTGCGGCACCTCGCGGGCGGGCGTGGAGGTGCGGAAGGGTTCGATCGCAGCCTTCATCACGATCCACGGGCTGATGGTAGTCGCTGTCGCCTTGGCCTGAAAGGGCCCGAGCGGCTGGTATTCCCATGCCTGGATGTCGCGCGCCGACCAGTCGTTCAGAAGGACGTAGCCGAAGATCATGTCGTCGGCTTCGGCCACCGTCACCGGTCCCTCGGACGGCGTGCCCACCACCGCGCCCATCTCAAGCTCGATGTCGAAGCGGCGCGAGGGTTGGAAGGACGGAACGGCATGGTCCGGCCCCTTTACCTGCCCCCAGGGGCGGCGCACCTCGGTGCCGGACACGACGACCGAGGACGCCCGCCCGTTATAGCCGATCGGGATGTGCAGCCAGTTCGGCGGCAGGGCATTTTCGGGGCCCCGGAACATGGTGCCGACGTTAAAGGCGTGATGGCGACCGGCGTAAAAGTCCGTGTATTCGGCCACGCGGAACGGCATGTGGAGAGTGGCCCCCGCACGCGGCACAAGGTAGGGCTCTACCGCCGCGCGGGATGCCGCGCCCTCGGCCAGCAGCGCCGTCACCTTGGCCCGCAACGCGGCCCAAAGGGCGGGCCCTGCTTCCATCACCTTGTTCCAGACCGGCACATCGAAAAGGCGCGCCGCACCCAGATCGAGGAGACCCTTGGCTTCCAGCATGGTGAGATCAACGATGAAATCGCCAATCGCCATCCCGCAATGCGCAGCGGAATTGTCCACCGAAAACACCCCGCATGGCAGGTTGTTCAGCGGAAAGGGGCTGTCCGGTGCGTTGGCACTGTCAACCCAAGAGCGGATGAGGCTGGTCATTTCACCCCCGGCGTGCCGTCGAACTTCTTCTCCAGCGTTCCCCAGCAGTCGATGTAATCTTCCTGCATATGCCCAGCCGTCGCGGCCCATGGCGTCAGATGCTGCGGGAAACGGGTCTCGAACATGAAGCTCATGGTCTCGGCCTGAAAGACCGGCACCATCGGCTCGTTGCTGGCGTGCTCGAATGCGTTCCGGTCGGGTCCATGCGGCAGCATGCAGTTGTGCAGCGACATACCGCCGGGGACAAAGCCCTTGGGCTTGGCATCATAGATGCCATAGATATTGCCCATCATCTCGGACATGACATTCTTGTGGTACCATGGCGGGCGGAAGGTATTCTCGGCCACCATCCAACGCTCGCGAAACAGCACGAAGTCGATGTTCGCTGTGCCTTCGATACCGCTTGGCGCCGTCAGCACGGTAAAGATCGACGGATCGGGGTGGTCGAACAGCACCGCACCGACTGGGCAATAGGTGCGCAGGTCGTATTTGCAGGGCGCATAATTGCCATGCCAAGCCACCACGTCGAGCGGGCTGTGGCCGATTTCAGTGACATGGAACTGGCCACACCATTTGACATAGACCTTGGACGGCACCTCGCGATCCTCATAGGCCGCCACGGGTGTCTTGAAGTCACGGCGATTGGCCATGCAGTTTGCCCCGATCGGACCACGGCCCGGCAACTGGAACTTCTGTCCGTAGTTCTCGCAGACGAACCCGCGGGCGGGGCCTTCCAGCACCTCGACACGGTAAACCAACCCACGCGGCAGAATGGCGATCTCGCGCGGCTCAAGGTCGATGATCCCCAGCTCGGTGCAAAACCGCAGCCGACCTTCCTGAGGCACAACCAGCAATTCGCCATCGGCCGAAAAGAAATACTCGTCATTCATGCTCTGGTTCACCAGATACATGTGGCTGGCCATACCGGTTTGCGTGTTCACATCCCCCGCCGTGGACATGGTGCGCATGCCGGTAACCCAAGTCAGATCCTCGCCCGGAACGGCAACCGGATCCCAACGATACTGTCCAAGGCTGACGATATCAGGGTCGATGCAGGGCGCCGACTTCCAATGCGGCACTGAGATCTTCTTGAACCGGTGCGTGTGCTTGACCGACGGGCGAATGCGATAGCACCACGTCCGCTCATTCTGATGGCTTGGCGCGGTAAAGGCCGTGCCGGAAAGCTGTTCGCCATAAAGCCCATAGTTGCACTTTTGTGGGCTGTTCATACCTTGCGGCAGCGCCCCCGGAAGGGCCTCGGTCTCAAAGTCGTTGCCGAAACCGGGCATATAGCCCTCATGCGGCCCGGCAATCGAGGCTGCCCGGATCATGCCCTTGGGCAAGGAATGGCTGGTCATACGCTCCTCCACAGTGCTGGGATGGTGGCCTTGCCGAGTCTGGTCGGCTCTGTGGCGTTTATAGTTGCGATTGCAACCAAGTCAATATAAAGTTGCAAATGAAACGATCTGGAGGATGCGATGGCTGAGACGGTGCTTTACGACTATTGGCGATCGTCGGCGGCCTATCGGGTACGGATCGCGCTCAACCTCTTGGGGTTGTCACACCGCGCTGAGACGGTCGATCTGTTGGCCGGCGCACAGCAGGGTAGCGCAAATCTGGCGCGCAATCCCCAAGGACTGGTTCCGACACTCGAGATCGACGGGACAAGCCTGACCCAGTCGCTGGCGATCCTCGAGTATCTTGAGGAAACCCGGGCCGCAGGATGGTTACCAGGCACAGCGTCTGATCGGGCGATCGTGCGGGCAATGGCCTACGCGGTGGCGATGGATATTCACCCAGTCTGCAATCTGCGCGTGGCCCGCCATGCCGTCAGCTTGGGTGCGACGATGGAGGGCTGGATGGGCCATTTCATCGCGCTTGGGCTTGAGGGGGTCGAGGGTTTGCTGTCGCGTCATGCGATCGGTTGCTACAGCTTTGGCGATACGGTGACGCTCGTAGACATCTGTCTTGTTCCGCAGATCTATAACGCGCGACGGTGGGCCGTCGACCTGTCACGTTATCCAAGAACCCTTGCCGTTTCGCAGACGCTTGAGAAACTGGACGCTTTCGCTGCGGCCCATCCCGACCGGGTAAAACCTGCTGGATGACTTGCCACTTCGTTCTGTGCCATAACTTCGAACACTTACCCCAGCGACCTTGTGCGAATGACCGAACAGACGACCGACTTTGATCTGGATGCCTTTCTGCCATATCTCTTGAATCAGGCGGCCGAGGCGACGTCGCATGGGTTCGAGGCTGTTTACCGTGACCGCTATGGCTTTACCCGCACGCAGTGGCGGGTACTGGCCAATTTGGGCAAGTTCGGCGCAATGACTGCACGCGACATCTGTGCGATCAGTCATATCGAAAAGACCAAGGTGAGCCGTGCCGTCGCGGCGTTGGAACAGGCAGAGATGCTGTTGCGCTCACCAAGTGAAAAGGATCGCCGCGCCGAAGTGCTGTCGCTGACCACTAAGGGGCAAGAGGTTTTTGCCGAACTTGGGGCGCATGCGGTCAGCTTTGATCAACAGTTGCGGCAAGAGATTGGCAGTGCGGATGCAGGAAAGTTGATCGCGCTACTGCGCCGTCTCATGTCCATGTCGCCACGAACCGGCCGAAGCGCCGACTGACCTAAAGCTTTTCCGACACCTTGTCCGTCGCACGCTGCAGCGCTGCCAAGCCACGCAACAGCGCCCTTCGGTCCTGCAGCGGCATGGTCTTGAGGACAGCTTCAGACCGCGCCTCAACCAGATTGCGGACCTCATTGAACATGGCGCGGCCCTCGGGCGTGCAGGTGTACAGCCACAGCCGCCGATCCTTGTCTGATGTCTGCCGTTGGATCAGGCCCTTTTTGATCAGCCGATCTGCCGCGCGGCTGACCTGAACCTTGTCCAACGAGGTGTTGCGACCCAGGTCAAGCGAGGATTCGGCCTCGACCTCGGCCAAGAGAAACAGCAGGCGCCACTCGTCGCGCCCGAGGCCAAAGCGCCGTTGATAGACATCAACCAACAGCCGCGAGAAGGCCGCAGAGGTAACGGCAAGTTGGTAGGGGAAGAAGTCCTTGAGCATCCGCGCGTCCTGTTTTGCTCAGACTGCACTGGTTGCAGATGTAACGATATGATACAGATCAAATCGGCCAGCCCCCGGAGCGCGTGTGTGTGGCCAAGGCCCCGGCAGGGGCCGAACCCGCGCTAGCGGTTCAAACACAACAGCGCGACGGGATTGATGGCGCGCATCGACGCGCGGGCGCAACAAAGACTGCAGATCTATATGCATAGGCCCCATGCGCCGGCTCCACGGTGGCCATCGCCGGGGGCAACGCGCAAGTCGCCCTACCATCAGGGCAAGACCTGCATCGGCGCCCTGATGATCTATAGGTGATGTTCAGGCCCTTTCAGAACGGCCGGCGCGGTCGCAGTTCTGCAGAAGGCGATCCGACCTGCCGATACAAGCGGCAGGCGCCACAGCGCCCTTCGCAATTTCAATCCGGGTCAGAGCGCGCTAAAGCCCGCGTCCAACGCAGATACGATCTTTGCAACATCCGCCTCAGACACCACCAGCGGCGGCGACAAGATGATGTTGTTGCCCGAGACCCGGACCATTACCCCGGCCTCATAAGTCGCGCGATGCACTTTGCTGATCGTCTTTTTGTCGATGGGGGTCTTGGCGCCGCGGTCCGACACCAACTCTAACGCGCACATCAGACCGTGACCTCCGCGCACATCGCCGATGACCTGATGCCTGCCCATTAGCGCCTGAAGCCCGGTGAAAAGCTGTTTGCCACGGGCAGCTGCATTTAGGTGAACCTGCTGGCGGTCGGTTTCCCTCAGACAGGCAATGGCAGCCGCCGCCCCGACGGGATGGCCGGAATAGGTATAGCCTGATGCGATGGCACCCTTCCCCGACGTGTCCTTTTCAAACACCTCGGCCACTGCATCAGCGACCATGACGACGCCAAAGGGGAAGTAACCATTGGTGATCGCCTTGGCCGCGACCAGCAGGTCAGGCTGCACCCCCCAGTGCCGTGAACCCGACCAACTGCCCGTCCGACCAAAGGCGGTAATCACCTCATCCGCGATCAGCAGAATGCCGTATTGCGAACACAGCGCCCGCACGCCCGGCATGAAGCTTTCGTGCGGGGGGATGACCCCGCCGGCTCCCAGCACCGGCTCCATGATGAAGGCCGCGATGGTCGAGGCATCCTGAAACTTGATCTCATCCTCGATCGCGGCAAGGCACAGTTGGGCCAACCGTTCCGGATCCGTCTCGTTGAATGGATTGCGGTAGGTGTAGGGTGCTGGCGTATGGTAACAGCCCGGCATCAGGGGCTCATATTGGGTGCGGAAATTGGCGTTGCCGTTAACCGATGCGCCCAAGGTATGCGTGCCGTGATAGCCCTTCTTCAGGCTCAGGAACTTGATCCGCCCCGCTTCACCCCGGATCTTGTGATATTGCCGCGCCAGACGCAGCGCGATTTCAACACCGTCTGACCCGCCCGAGGTATAGAAGGCGCGCGACAACCCATCAGGGGCAAAAAACTCGGCCAACATCTCGGCAAGTTCGATGACATTGTCATTCGTCGTGCCACGAAAGATCGAGTAATAGGGCAGCCGGTTCAACTGGGCCGAAATGGCATCCTTTACCGGCTGGCAGGAATACCCGAGGTTGACGTTCCAAAGCCCGCCCACGGCATCAATGGTGCGGTGACCGTCGATGTCGGTAATTTCAACCCCTTCGGCCTCGACAATGATGTCTGGCGGGTTGGCAAGGCTTTCCGCAGGATGTGACATCGGATGCCACAGACGCCGTGCGTTGTTCTCCTTCAGGAAGTTCGAGTCTTTCATCGGTCAGGCTCCTTTGGAAAGCAGGGTAAAGGCACGGGCGTAGCTGTCGCCGGGACGAGTGACATCAAAGTGGACATAGGGCATGCCTTCGGCCTTGGCCCCCCCCAGATTCTTGGCCTGATCGTCAACAAAGACGCAGTCCGCAGCCGGCAGGTTCAGACCATCGGTCACCAAGCGAAAGGCACGCGGGTCAGGTTTCAGGATACCGGTATAGGTGGCATCGACGATCAGGTCGAAATCGGAAAGGAAAGGCAGCTTTGCCCGGAAATCCTTGCCGTAGAACAGGTCAAGTTCGTTTGACAGGATCGCCAACTTGTATCCCGACGCCTTTGCTTGTGCGATAGCCTCCAGCGCCTCGGGCCGGATCACCGAAGCGGGATCGGCCCCGCGCAACCGACCGACGAACTGAGGAAACTCGGTCCAGACCTCACCCACCAGCGCCCTGGTTTCTTGCATCCGCAAAGCCCAGTATTCGCGCTCTGTCATCTCACCGGCCTGCATCGCGCACCATGGCGCATCACCAGCAGGGTCAAAGGGGCCGCGCCACGTCAGCGTACCAGGGGCAAGGCCAAGGGCCGCTTCCGACAAAGCATGCGTTTCGAAGAGGGTTTTCGAAATGACCCCGCCAAAATCCAGTACGAGCGCCCGGGTCACAGCTTCACCCAAGCGGTCTTGAGGTCGAGGAACTTGTCGAAAGCGTGCAGCGACTTGTCATGCCCGTTCCCGGATTGTTTGACGCCGCCCAAGGGCACCGACAGGTCAGACCCGCCATAAGTGTTCACATGCACCAGCCCGGCGCGGATCTTCCGGACCATCCGGTGTGCCCGCGACAGGTTCGAGGTCCACACTGCCGCCGCCAAACCATAGGCCGTATCGTTTGCCAAGGCGACGGCCTCGGCCTCGGTGTCGAAGGGTGTCACGGTCAGTACTGGACCAAACACCTCATCCCGGAAAACACGATCCTGAGGGGCCGCATCAGCCACAATGGCGGGCTGCATGTAGTAACCGCCGGTCTCTTGCAGGATGCGTTCGCCACCGATGACGCTCCGGCCATTCGCTTTGGCTTCCTCTACGAAAGCAAGGTTCTGCATCAACTGGCGTTCGGAGTTGATCGCCCCGGCTTGGGTCGTGCCGTCCAGCGGATCGCCGACCTTGATGGCCGCCGCATGTTTGGACAGCTTTTCGACAAAGGCCGCATGAATACTCCGCTCGACCAATATCCGTGATCCGGCAATACAGACCTGTCCCGAGTTACGGAAGATGCCCTGCGCCGAGACTTTGGCGGCCTCGTCCAGATCGGGGGCATCGGCAAAGATGATGTTCGGTGACTTGCCGCCAAGTTCCAGATAGACACGCTTGAGGTTGGACCGCGCCGCCGCCTCGAGCAACCGCCGCCCGGTGCCACCTGATCCGGTAAACACCAGCACATCAACGTCCATTGATTCTGCGATGGCCGCGCCAACGACTGCGCCTTCCCCTGTGACGACATTAAAGACGCCGGGGGGCAGACCCGCCTCCAGCCCCAATTCCGCGACTCGAACGAGGGTCAGACAGGCGGTTTCGGCTGGCTTGAGCACCATAGTGCAGCCCGCAGCCAGTGCAGCCGCGAACTTCCATGCGCCAATCATGAGCGGAAAATTCCATGGCACGATGGCCCCCACGACACCCACCGGTTCACGGTGGACGAGGCCAAGGAAGGCCGGGTCAGTGGGCGCAATCTCGCCGTACAGCTTATCAATGGCCTCGGCATAGTATCGGATCGTTGCCACGGCCGAGAGCGGTTCGGCCTTTAGCGCCATGCCAATTTCGGTGCCATTCTCGCGGACGCCCAGCACGGCGATTGCCAGCGCGTCAGCCTCGATCAAGTCGGCCCACTTCAACAGCACCTTTTTGCGCACCGCGGGGGCGAGGTCAGACCAGCGACCGTCGTCAAAGGCCCGGCGGGCGGCAGCGATGGCAGCATCGGTGTCGGCCTTTGTCCCTCGCGCGTAGGTGGTCAGGGCGCTGCCGTCGATGGGCGAGATGACGGTCATTGTCCCGCCATCAGAGGCCGCAACGCGGCGTCCGTCGATGATGTGCAGGAACGGCGCGAGCGGCGCAGTGCGAAGGGATTCAATATGAGTCTGCATCTTGTTGGTTCTTTATTTACACCAGTGGTGCATATTATGCACCGCGGGTAAGGGCGGGTCAACCGCCCATTCACCCTCAGCGAACCGTGGCGCCATAGCATTCCGTGCCTGGCTAAGAGGAGATCAGCTCGGAACGAACCGGGCAGCAGCAGCACGGAATTCGGCTGATGGCCGCCCCCCGAGCCCAAAGTTGAGCTTTTCTGCCTCGGCGAACAGCGCCTCAATTGTCTGGCGCCGCAATTCATTCGTCATTCGATGCGCGGGCATCGCCACGGCAATCGCGCCCGCGGGCGTGCCATCAGTATCAAAGACCGGCATCGCAATTCCGTAGACGTCATCCTCATTCGTCTGGTCGGCCTCAGCATAACCTGTCAGCCGAATCTCCTGCAGACGCGCCCTTAGAACATTGGGATCTGTGATCGTCCGCGAGGTCTTCGCCGGAAGCGATTCTGCCAAAGCACGATCAACGAAATCGGGACGCGAGAACGCCAGAACGACCAATCCGGACGCAGTAGTATGCATGGGAAGGATCTCGCCCGCGACCAGCGAAACGCGACTGCCCCGGTTGCTTTCGCTGACGCCGATTGTGGCAAGGGCACGGCCGGAAATCAGTGAAGCATGTGCAGTTTCACCAATCGCCGCCGACAAGGTGTCGAGCGAATGCTGGAATACGGAAGACACAGGAAATGCCGTTTCCCGCACCCGGGCAAGCCGCAGAACGCCCGCGCCCAGCCGGTAAAGCCGCGCATCTCCACGCTTTTCCAGCAGCCCGTAGTCGCACATGACCAACAGCATGCGATGCACGGTCGCCTTGTCCACGCCCGATCTGCGGGCCAGCTCCGACAGCCCGATCTCGGGCTCGGATTCAGAAAAATAATCAAGCAAAGACAACGCTTTGGCTACGGTGCTGGACATGATGGCGCCTGCGCTTCCCGAAATACCCCGCCGAATACGCGTCAAATTCGTTGACGGAACGCGGCGTGACGACTATTGTTGAACCACTGGTGATAATAATAAACCGCAGAGAGGTCGTCAATGCTTAACTCGAAACTTGTCCTGCTTGCCGTGGCGGCTGCAAGTCTTGCCGGACCGGTGGCCGCTGAATACCCCGATCGTCCTGTCAGCTTTGTTGTCCCCTTCCCGCCGGGCGATCTCGAAGATGTCCTGACACGCATGATCGCCGAAGATTTCCAGACCAAGTATGGGGTCGCGGCGGCCGTAGTCAACAAACCGTCCGAGGGCGGGCCCTTTCCCGGCGCGGCCGAAGTCGCCACTGCCCCCGCAGACGGCTATACCATCGGCTCGTTCGTGGTGGACATCCCGGTCGTCGGCCCTGAAGTCGGCGTTCCCGCGCTCAACCCCAATCCGTTCGAGCCACTGGGCATCTTCCTGACCTATCCCTTCGTCATCGCCACTGCGGCTGACAAACCCTACTCCACCATGGCCGAGTTGGCCGAGCATTCGAAAACCGAACCGCAACTGCTTGGCCATTTCGGCGCTTTCCTTCTTCCGACTCAGGCAACGCTTGCTGCGGCCAAGGAGATGGGCTTCGCGTGGGGGGGCGAGGCGTCCTCGGGCGCGCTGGACTGCAACTCGCTGGCCTCGGGCGACTTTGATGTGATCAACACTACGATCCAGCAACTTCTTCCCTGCCTTGACAGCGTGAAGATTCTGGCCACCGTTACCGAAGGTCCGATTTCAGTCGTCCCGGATGCCCCAACACTTGCCTCAGTTGCCCCCGATCTGAACATTTCGCTCTGGAACGGGCTGTTCGTTCACAAGGACACTCCGGCTGATGTGCGCGAAAAAATCATCGCATCGGCAAAGGAAACCATGGCTTCGGCCCGTGCGCAGGAACTTGCTGCCCAGACCGGCGCGAGCGTTTATTGGATGGATGCCGCCGACGCCACAGCCCGGATCGCCTCAGACATCGAAGTCTCGGGGCGTATCGCGACAATGCTGGCCGAATAACGCCAGCCCGGCCCAAGCCCCTGCCGGGGCTTGGGCTTGATTCGGCCCGCGTGGCGCGACTGTCTTTCCGTCGGCCCCGGCCAGCAAAGAACATCAGCCAGCGCAAGACAGAGGTGGGTCGTATGAACCTGCAAGAAGACGACCATCCGCATGTATTCCCCGAAAGCCGGAAGCCGGGCGAAATCTTGTTCGTGACCATCAGCATGATGATCGCCATCGCGCTGCTCGCCGCGGTGCCGTGGCAAACAACGTGGCTGGAGGGCAAGGGTCTGGCGGCACAACCGCGGTTCTGGCCCACGTTGTCGCTCGGCGGCGTGGTCCTGTTCGGGCTAATGAACGCCATGTCGCGCGTCCGCGTCACGCGCACGCCCGGCCGCTGGCAAGAAGCTGCGGTCTGGTTGCGATCGCTCGAGTTCATCGCTTGGTACATGCTTTATGTGCTGGCGATCCCGATGATCGGCTACCTGCTTGCCACGCTGGCCTTCTGCGCGGGCCTGGCCCTGAGAATGGGTTACCGGGGCAAGACGGTCTGGATCGCGGCGGCCTTTGGCCTGTTCGTCGTCCTGTTCTTCAAGACCGGCATGAACGTCAAGATTCCATCGGGCGCGATCTACGAACTCGCGCCGGAACAGCTTCGCTACATCCTGATACGCTATTTCTGAGGGCCCCATGGATATGTTTTTTTCCGGCATCGAGATGCTTGCCCGTTGGGATGTGATCGCTGCCTTGTTGATCGGGTCGATTGGCGGCGTGCTGGTCGGTGCGATGCCCGGCGTCGGTGCGGCCGTTGCCATCGCCATCGCCTTGCCCGTGACCTTCTCGCTGGAACCGATCGTGGGCCTTACGCTGCTTTTGGGCATCTACGGGTCCTCGATGTTCGGGGGTGCGATCCCGGCGATCTTGGTCAACACACCCGGCACGCCGGTCAATGCGCTGACCACCTATGACGGCTACCCGATGACCAAACGGGGTGAGGCGCGTCGTGCCCTCAGCCTTGCCTATTCCGCGTCGTTCTATGGGGCAGTCCTGTCCATCGGTGCTCTGATCCTGTTGGCCCCGGTCCTGGCCAAAGTGGCGCCGATGTTCGGCGCGCGCGAAATCTTTCTGGCTGCCCTTCTGGGGATCGTGCTGGTCGTTGTGACCCATCGCGGACAGGTGCTGCCCGCCGCCATTCTGGCTTGCCTTGGCATCTTCTTATCGACCATCGGAATTGAACCCACCGCCTACACCCAGCGATTCACCTTTGATCAGCCATGGCTGCAATCCGGGGTCGATCTGATCGTAGTGGTTCTGGGGCTTTTCGCCATCAGTCAGGCGCTTGTCCTGCTGATGAGCAAGGACAAACCTGTCAAGCTGCCAGCGGTTGAAAAGACTGGATTTTTTAACCAGATGCGCGAGTTGTGGGTTTACAGGCGCATTGCCACAGTCGCGTCTTCCTTTGGTGTGATTTGCGGGATGATCCCCGGCGTGGGCGAGTTCATGTCGCAGTTCATGTCCTACTCCTACGCGCAACGCACCTCAAAGACGCCTGAGGCATTCGGCAAGGGCAATCCCGAAGGCATCGTCGCATCTGAAGCCGCGAACAACTCGGTTCCCGCTGCCGCAATGATCCCGCTGCTGGCGCTCGGCATACCGGGAGAGGAACTGACGGCGATGATGCTGGCGGTGTTCTACGTTCACAACGTCGTCCCCGGCCCGCGCCTCTTTGCCGAGCATATGGACTTTATCTATGCGCTCTACATCAGCCTGTTCATTCTGAATGTGATCGTGGTGGCCTTCCTGTTCGTGGCCACACGCTCGCTGATGAAGGTGATGCTGATCCCCAACCGCTTCCTTGGCATCATGATCCTGACCTTCAGCCTGATTGGCATCTACACGCTGCGGAACTCGCTGACGGATATCGCCATCGCCTCGGCCTTTGGCTTTTTCGGGTTCATCCTGAAACGGCTGGATCTGCCGACCTCGCCTGTTATCCTTGGGATCGTGCTGGGCAAGCTGATGGAGGATCGGTTGCGCACCGCAATGGCCCGGGTGCGCGAGCCTTTGGACTTTATCGACCGCCCCATCGCCTTTGTCCTGTTCCTGATGATCCTGCTGGCCATCGCCGGTCAGGTCTGGACGGTGCTGAAGTCACGGGGCGCCAAACGAAAGGAGGCCACGAATGGCTGACCAGCACACTCAAGATCTGATCGCAAAGCGGCGGGCACTCTTGGGGCCGAACGTCTCGACATTCTACGATGACCCTGTCCACATCGTGCGCGGCGAAGGTGTCTGGATGTGGGATGCCGAAGGGCGCAAATATCTGGACTGCTATAACAACGTGCCGCATGTCGGGCATTGCAACCCGCGCGTGGTGCAGGCGATCTGCCAGCAGGCCGCAACCTTGAACACCCACACCCGCTATCTGCACGACGGCATTCTGGCCTATGTCGAACGCCTAACGGCAACCTTCGACGACCCGCTGAAAACGGCGATCCTGACCTGCACAGGGTCCGAAGCGAATGACATCGCGCTGCGGATGGCCGAAGCCATGACCGGCAAGCGCGGGATCATTGCGACGGATGCCACATATCACGGCAACACGACGCTGGTCAGCCATCTGTCGAAAAGCAATGTTCCCGAAGTGGGGTTCGGGTTGGGGCAGTACCTGCGCCATGTCGAGGCGCCGGACAGCTATCGCATCGCTGATCCTGACGGACAGCATTTTGCATCCAAAGTTCAAGAGGCAATTGACGATCTCGAGCGGTCAGGCATCGGCTTTGCTGCATTGATCGTCTGCCCTTTGTTCCTGAATGAGGGTTTCCCCGGTCAGGCCGAAGGATGGTTGCGCCCAGCGGCCGAGGCTGTGCGGCGCGCGGGCGGTCTTTTGATCTGTGACGAAGTACAATCGGGCTTTGCACGCTGCGGCAGCCATTTCTGGGCTCACCAAAAGCAGGGCGTGGTGCCTGATGTGGTCACGATGGGTAAGCCGATGGGCAATGGCCATCCAGTAGCCGGACTGGTGACAAGTGCCGAGGTGTTAGCCCGCTTCCGCAATTCATTCCGCTATTTCAATACGTTCGGTGGAAATCCGGTCAGTTGTGCGGCAGCTGTGGCTGTGCTGGATGAGTTGCAGGAGAAAGACCTGCAAGCCAATGCCGCCAAGATCGGCAAACTGGCCCATCAGCGCCTGACCGAGTTGTCGCAGACATACCCGGTGATCGGTGACGTGCGGCAGTCGGGCATGGTTTTTGGCGCGGAGTTCGTGCTTGATCGCGACACCAAGGCGCCCGCAGCCGCCTATGCCGATCTGGTGATCAACAAGATGCGGCACCGCGGGGTTATCCTTTCCAAGCTGGGCCGCCACAAGAACACGCTCAAGATCCGCCCGCCAATGCCTTTTGGCGAGGAACATCTTGACCTCTTGATAACCACGCTGGACGAGGTCCTTGCAGAAACTCCGGTCGTCGCATGACCAAGGATGTCCACGAAGCCCTTGCCTTGTGGGGCCTTGACGGGGCGGAATGCAGCTTTGTCGCGGGGCGCGAAAACCGTGTTTACCGGGTGCGCAGCGCATCCGGCGACCATGCCTTACGGATCAAGCGACCCGGCTACCGGGATGAGGATGAGCTGCACTCTGAACTCGCTTGGCTAGAGGCGATGGACAAGGCTGGGCTGCATGTTCCGAGGCCGCGTCCCTCGCGGCAGGGCAGGCTTCTGGAGCGGCTTGGAGACGGGTTTGTCGATCTTGTTGATTGGCTGCCCGGCACGCCGATGGGAAAAAGCCGCTCTCCATTGACCCTGCGCAATCGAACGGCAGTTTTCCAGAAATTGGGTGCGGAAATGGCCCGTCTGCATGACGCATGTGACGCTTGGCACCGCCCAGAGGGGTTTCGCCGCTGCCACTGGGATATTGACGGTCTTCTGGGTGACGCGCCCCTCTGGGGCCGTTTCTGGGAAAACCCGACCCTCGACGCGCCGACGCGCCATTTGTTTTTGCAGTTTCGTCAGGTCGCACGGGATCGCCTTGCCCATGCAGGCAACACCCTCGACGCGGGTCTGATTCATGCCGACTTGGTGCGCGAGAATGTCCTATTGGACGGGCACGTGATCCGGATGATCGACTTCGATGACGGCGGCTTTGGCTTTCGCCTGTTCGATCTGGCCACAGTGTTGTTCAAGAACTTGGCCGAGCCGGATTATCCGGAACTCAAGGCGGCCCTGATCGCCGGATATCACGGCCAGCGTCCGCTGGACTTGTCACTTCTGGACCTGTTCCTTGTTTTGCGGGCGCTGACCTATGTCGGCTGGATCGTCCCGCGCATAACGGAAGACGGCGGGGCCGAACGAAACAGACGGTTCATCGAAGAAGCAAAGGGCCTTTGTGCCGATTACCTCGAAGCGACGGCAGTTCAATAGGGGAAACGAGATGACGAAAACCATACTGGTCATCGGAACATTCGACACCAAGGCGGATGAGCTGGCCTATCTGATCGACCGGATCGCGGCGCAGGGCGGCGCGGTGCTGGCGATGGATGTGAGTGTGCTGGGCGAGGCAAAGATCCCCGTCGAAGTCAGCAAGCATGATGTGGCGGCTGCGGCGGGCGAAACCATCGATGGTCTGATCGCCCTAGGCGAAGAGGGCGAGGCTTTCGCCAAGATGAGCGCAGGGGCGGCGCTGATGACCCGCCGCCTGTATGACGCCGGCCGTATCCACGGCATGATCGCGCTTGGTGGCACCATGGGCACTGACCTCGCGCTCGACTGTGCGCAGGCCCTTCCGATTGGTGTGCCCAAATATATCGTCTCGACGGTGGCCGGATCGCCCTTGATCGCGGCCGAGCGGATGGCGGCAGATGTGCAGTTCATCCTTTGGGCTGGCGGGCTCTATGGCCTGAATCCACTGTGCAAATCGTCACTCAGCCAAGCCGCAGGCGCGGTGCTCGGTGCGGCGCAGGCGGTTGAACCGCCCGCCTTCGACCGCCCACTTATCGGCATGACATCCCTTGGCTCATCGTGCCTGAAGTATATGAAGCGTCTGCATCCTGAACTGACGAAGCGCGGCTTTGACATTGCCGTGTTCCATACGACGGGCATGGGCGGCATGGCGTTTGAACGACTGGCTGCCGAAGGCGTCTTCGCCTGTGTGATGGACTTTTCTCTGCAGGAATTTGTCAACGTGCAGCATGGGTCTCTGGTCAGCGCCGGGACCGACCGGCTGACAGGGGCTGGCCGCAGCGGCACACCGCAATTGGTGGCGCCCGGCGCGGCTGATATCCTTGATCTGGCGGGCTGGCAGGAGATTCCGGCCCGATTCCAAGACCGCCCGTTCCACCAGCACAACCGGTTGATCAAGAACGTGGCCTTCAACGCCGAAGAGCGCCGTGCCCTCGCGCGTGCAATGGCCGATCGTCTGGCGGCAGCCAAAGGTCCGACGCATTTCTTCCTGCCAAAGGGAGGAATCGAAGAGTGGGACCGCCCCGGTGAGGCCGCGCATGACCCCGAAGGGTTGCTCGCCTTTACGACCGAGGCCGAAGCCGCGATGGCAGGGCGCGTCGAAATGACCGCGCTAGATTGCCACATCAACGACATCGCCTTTTGCGATGCTGTGCTGGCGCAACTTGATGCCTGGATTACGGCGGGAATCGTCGCCCAAGGCAGGGTGGCGTCGTGATGGGCACATTTTCCGGTAAGTGCGCCCTGATTTCGGGAGGCGGGACTGGCATCGGCGCCGCAGCCGCCCGCAGGATGGCTCGGGATGGTGCAAATGTCGTCATCATGGGCCGAAGGCAGGCCCAGCTAAAGGAAGTCGCGCACGCGATAGGGGCCGAGATATTCGTCGGCGATGCGGCCGATCCGCAGCAGGCTGACGCAGCGATCAAGCAGACTGTCGAGCGGTTTGGTGGATTGGATATCGTCGTCGCTAACGCCGGCGGACACGGATTCGCCACTATCGCCGAGACGACGGACGAAGACTGGGAGGCGTCGCGGCGCGCCAATCTTGATACGGCAGTTATCCTTTTGCGTGCAGCCATGCCCGAGCTAATCCGCAGCAAAGGCGCCATCGCCGTAACCGCCTCCATCGCCAGCCTTGCCGCGCCGGCCAGCGCCTTCGGCTATACGGTTGCAAAACATGCCCAGATCGGCCTTGTCCGTTCCATCGCGCGCGATTTCGGTCGCTTCGGTGTTCGCTGCAACGCAGTCTGTCCCGGCTGGGTTACCAGCGAAATGGCAGATGGCGAGATGGATGAACTACGGGTACGGATGAATCTGTCGTCCCGGGAAGAGGCATATGCTTTGGTGACGCGGGACGTGCCGCTGGGTCGTCCCGCCAGTCCTGATGAGGTCGCCGCTGCCATCGCCTTCCTCTGCTCTTCCGAGGCCGCAATGATTACTGGAGCGATCCTGACGGTCGATGGCGGCTCGACGGTTGTGGATGTGCCGACCCTCTCTTTCAGCTGAGAAGAGGGCGCAGCTCTGGATTGAGACAAATCAGTGCTCACGTCGTGGGCCGCTATCAGACTAATGAGAACCAGGCTCTGTAAACCCTTCCCTGCCTATCAGTTAGGCAGCGAAAAGGCCGCACCATTCCGCGAGAGCGGCAGCGCGGGGCTGCATGTAGGTGTCGCGGTTCTGGAGGTGGCGCTCCGTCGGAAAGTGGTTGTGGACCGAGGCATGCACCGAGGCGAACTTCTGTAGCGTTCGTATGCGTCGGAACCGCGACATCGCCCGCTCTCGTCGTCGGAATGGCAAATGGGAATTCTCGGCCCGATTGTTGAGCCAGCGTCCCATCTCGCGGTCGTCGCCGCGACCGAGATCTTTTGGCGCAGCGCCGTAGGAACGCAGCTTGTATTTCAGGATCGTCTCAGGTCGACCGTGACGCTTCATTAATTTCATGGCTGCCTTGCGATCTCGCGTCTTGGTGACGATGCTTTCCAGCATCTAACCTTCGTGATCGACAGCGCGCCACAGGCAGTGCGTCGTCCCGTTGATCTTCAAGTAAGTTTCGTTCAGGTGCCACCGCCAGTGGCGATAAGCAGCGCTACGGGGAGAAACGCGGAGCGGTTCTACACCAATGGTCAGTGGGACGTTACATAGCTCGCCCATTTCTCCAGAACATCTCGCCGTTCCTCCAGAAGATCTGATCGCTGGTAGGCCGCATCGAGGGCTCTTGGTTGATGCGCCAACACGAAATCTGCAACCATCTTCCGAACGCCGGATTCCGCCATCCAGCTCCCCAAACAGGCGCGCAAGCCATGTACTGTCAGGCTCGGATCAAACCTCTTGATCGCGTTGAACAACACGTTTTCATGCGGCGGCGGTTCACCCAGGACATATCGGTGACGCCCCGTCTCTGTCCGAATACCATCGATGACAGCCAGGGCAGGAGTGGATAGAGGCTGCCGATGCTCTTTACGGGTCTTCATTCCAAGCGCTGGCGTCGTCCAGATGCACCGCTTCAGATCAAGGTGCGACCACTCCATCAGCCGGATCTCGCCGCTGCGCTTGCCTGTCAACAAGGCCAGTGAAAGTCCAGCCCTGGCAGGGGCGCTCAGATCGGGATTTGCCGTACTCCAGCGCCAAAGCTCTGCTGCGCGCTCAGGCTCCAATGCGGCATGATGGCGGATGATGCGGACCCTTGATGGCATTGATCTGACGGGTGGGCATGGGTTGAAGTCGCACCAGCCCCGGTCAACGGCATAATCGAGGATACGTTCAATGTTGCTGCGCAAGCGCTTGCCCACGGTCTGCGTCCCAAGCCAGACGTCACGGAGCGCATCGACGATCTCTGATCGTTGGAGGGCGTTGACAGGCCGCTCGCCCAATGCGGGGAAGGCATGATCTCGAACTTGCTGAAATACCTGTCGCCGGTAGTCGTCATTGGAGATCCCGCCACTGGCGTGCTCCTCGAACCATTTGGTGGCGGCCTCCCGGAATGTTGGTGTTGCGTTCCGAGATGACACGCGTTCACCGGTAACAATCTGAGACAACGCGATGGGGTCCAATGTGACGGCCAAAGCGTTCCTGATTGTCTGAACGCCATGGCCTGCCTTGACGAGACCTTTGATCGCCGATGCTGCCGCGCGCGCCGCCTCTGCCTTGACCTCAGGCCATGGGCCGATCGTGAAGTTCACCCTCTTGCCTCCAACGACGATCCGGGCGACCCAAGTGATGCGTCCCGTTGAACGGGCGAAGGCGTAAAGATTTGGCGTCCCATCGGGTGCCCAGACCTCTATCTGGCGGGCGGAGAGGGCTTCCAGATCCTTGTATCGGAGTGCCATTCGTATGCCATAAGTAGCCAAACATCATGGCAAGAATGGCATGCCCTGAGACACCGTGCAACGACATATACCATAAAAACAAAGCAATATGGCACGCCACGAACGTCCTGGGAAAAGAATAAGGGGGGCAGACAGCCCCCCTTTGCCTTCTCAGTAGACCACAACGCTGCGGATCGACTTGCCTTCGTGCATCAGGTCAAAGGCCTCGTTGATCTTTTCTAACGGCAGGACATGAGTGATCATCGGGTCAATTTCGATCTTTCCGTCCATGTACCAGTCGACGATCGTCGGCACATCGGTCCGGCCCCGAGCACCGCCAAAGGCCGTGCCCTTCCAGATGCGCCCCGTCACCAGTTGGAAGGGGCGGGTTTCAATCACGGCGCCAGCAGGGGCCACACCGATTATGATCGACTGCCCCCAGCCACGATGAGTGCATTCAAGTGCGTCGCGCATCACCTTGACGTTGCCAGTGCAGTCAAAAGAGTAATCCGCGCCCCCGATCTTGTCGAAGGGCGTCTTGGTCATTTCGACGATATGGTTGACGACCGAGCCTTCAATTTCTTTCGGATTGACGAAATGGGTCATACCAAAACGCTCGCCCCATTCCTTTTTGTCATTGTTCAGGTCGACACCGATAATCATGTCGGCCCCGGCCATCTTTAGGCCCTGGATCACGTTCAGACCAATGCCGCCCAGTCCAAATACGACAGCCTTCGCACCAATCTCAACCTTCGCCGTGTTCAAGACCGCGCCGATGCCGGTGGTCACACCGCAGCCGATGTAGCAGATCTTGTCAAAGGGGGCGTCGTCGCGAACCTTGGCCAAGGCGATTTCAGGCATCACCGTGTGGTTGGCGAAAGTCGAGCAGCCCATGTAATGATAGATGGGCGTCCCATCCAGCATCGAGAAACGGGTGGTGCCATCAGGCATCAGGCCTTGTCCTTGGGTCGCGCGGATCGCGGTGCAAAGGTTCGTCTTGCGCGACAGGCAGGACGGGCATTCCCGGCATTCAGGGGTATAAAGCGGGATAACGTGGTCCCCCGGTTTCAGGGATTTCACTCCGGGACCGCATTTCACCACCACGCCCGCGCCTTCGTGGCCAAGGATGGACGGGAAGATGCCTTCCGGATCTGCGCCTGACAGCGTGAATTCGTCGGTATGGCAAATGCCGGTGGCTTTGATTTCGATCAGAACCTCTCCCTCTTTCGGGTCGTCAAGGTTCACTTCCATGATCTCAAGCGGTTTGCCTGCGGCAACGGCGACGGCGGCGCGGGTACGCATGAATGATCCCTCCCTTATTCAAATATGGCGGCAGGCTGGTCGAAAGCTTCCTCCAAGGCAAGTCATGATCCGACATTGAAAGGCCTTTTCCCGTCTTCCTCTGTCGTTGCTTGAGGCCCGCTTGCCCGAGGGCCCACGGATTGCTTAGGATGCATTGCGGCAACCACATCCCGCCATCGTCCTTCGTCACCTGATACGAGTGCTTGTGTCTCTTTCTTTCCGTTCCTGCCATTTGATAGCGCTTGCCACTTTGTTGGCGGGGTGCATGGGCTTTGGGCAGGGACGCGCGCCCGGCCCAGCCGTCCTGCCACCTTCGCTTTTGGCGGATCGGCAAGAGCACGGATGCGACGCGGAAAATCTCTCCAACCTAACGGGCCAGCATTTCACCAGGCTGGCAGAAATCCGCCTTCGAGGGCAGTTGCGGGTCTTGTGGCCCCAACAACATGTCACCCGTGACTTGCTGCCCGACCGGTTGAATGTACAAGTGAATGGCGCTGGTCAGATCCAGCGCATGTTTTGCGGTTAACGCGTTTGGAGGTTTTCTGTGATTATGAGTTCCCGCTCCAGTGCCGGTGGTTTCGCTCTGGCTTTCCTCATTGCCCTTGCAGCTTGTACGCCCTCGGAGGTGCCATTGCCGAGCCCCGTGCCTCCCGGTGCGGATGCTTGCGGCGCGAGTGAGCTTCAGTATTTGCTTGGACAGAAAGCGGCTGTGCTTGCCGCGCTTTCCTTGCCCGTAGGCACAAGGATCATTCCGCCCGGAACGGCTGTGACGATGGATTATCGACCTGATCGTCTGAACATTGAATTGGATGACAACGACAGGATCACGCGGGTGCACTGCACTTGATCCGGCTGTCAAAACGCTAATGAAAAACCCCCGGCGCAAAGGCCGGGGGTTTTTTAGTAAGTCTGATTACATCCGGTAGGTGGTGTGGCAGTCTTTGCAGGCGCCGCCGACGCCGCCCATACCTGCCTTGATGCCGTCCAAAGAAGAGGCGTCCAGCGCAGTTGCGGCAGCGTTCAGGGCGCCGGCCTTGGCTACGAAATCATCCCAGTTCGTCCAGATTTCCGGTTTGGCTTCTGCTACGGGATCGGTCGCTTGGGGTTCAAACTTGGCAGCGATGTCTGCCGAAGCCGCGATGATCGCATCCTTTGCGGCCTGTGCTGCGGCGGCATCGAAATCGGCTTTGCCACCCGCCATATCGCCCAATGTCTTGGTGTTCATGCCGATGGTGCCCATCAGGTCCATCCGTGCCTTGACGGTTGGATCTTGCACGCCTTCTTTCGCGATTGCGACACCGGCGACAAGCACAAGCCCTGCAATCAATCCCTTGCTAACAAACTTCATTATCTGGCCCCTTGTTGGTTGTAATAGGCAGCAAGAGTATAGGCGCGACATTGCGTCGCGATAGTGACCTTGTCACCTTCGGGCGCGTCCTCACGGGAATGTCATAACAGCGTGATCGGGGACTCGCCTTGTTGAACCTAGGGCGCTAAAAAAGAACATAAAGTGAACAAATATCCGAGTCGCATGGCCATCCGGCGTGTCCTTTCCCTGTGGTTTCCGCGCATGGCGGTAGAGCGTGTCCTGCGGGCGCGTCGTGATGTTCTGCCACAACCGTTTGCCGTGGTGGGGATGCGCCAGCAGGCACAGGTGCTGGTCAGCCTGAACGCCGAGGCCGAGGCGACAGGTCTTCGGCTGGGTCAGCCGCTGCGGGATGCCACGGCCATGTGCGGTCATTTGCTCACGGTGGCGGAACATGCGCCGGGCGATCAGGTTTTTCTGGCGGCACTGCGACGCTGGGCGGGAAAGTTCAGCCCTTGGGTAGCAGAAGAACCCCCTGACGCGCTGGTTGTTGACCTGACAGGCTGCGCGCATCTGTTCGGGGGCGAGGAGGGGATCTTGGAACAGGTCGCTCTGGATTGCGCCGATCTGGGTCTGACCGTGCGGGCCGCAATCGCCGATACACGCGGTGCGGCTTGGGCTTTGGCGCGGTATTCCGGGGCGGCGGCGCGCAGCGAACGCAACGGGGACGCGATCCAGCAAGAGGCACGGGCCACACGGTCGCGCGCCGTGGCGCGGCGGGCAGGGGGGACGGCCTCGCCACGCACCGCACCCTTGGGCGTGATTGCGCCCCCCGGCACCATGCGGCAGGCCTTGGCACATCTGCCTCTGTCGGCGCTGCGGCTTCCCCCGCGTGCGGTCGAGGCCTTGGGCCATTTGGGTCTGCGCCGGGTTGAAGAAATCGTGGGGCTTCCCCGTGCGGCTCTGGCACGGCGCTTTGGGGCCGAAGTGCTGCAGCGGATTGATCAGGCCTTGGGCCATGTCTCTGAACCTGTCAGCCCGGCACGGGGAAGCCTGCACTTCGCGGTACGCATCAGCTTTCCCGATCCGATCGGCCTTGTCTCGGATGTGGCGGCGGGGTTTGATCGGCTGCTGCCCGCACTTTGCACCAAGGTCAAGGAGAGGGGGCGCGGCGTCCGTGTCTTACGGGTCGAGGCGCAAAGGGTGGATGGCAGTGTGGCATGGGCCGACATCGCCTTGGCGCGGGCCACGGATGAGGCTGACCGTCTTCGCCCGTTGGTCACAATGAAGATCGAAAGTTTTGACGCGGGCTTTGGTTTTGACCGTCTGAGGCTGGAGGCGCGAGAAACCGAGGTCATTCACCAGATCCAACATCGCGGCCATCTGGATGCTGCCGCCGCAGCTGCGGAGCGCGCAGGGGGGGATCCTCGGTTCGAGGATCTGGTGGCCAAGCTGGGCACTCGGTTAGGCCAAGAGGCAGTTCTGCGCCTGCATCCGGCGGAAAGCCATATCCCTGAGAAAACCTTTTCGGTTCTGACCGCTGCCTGGTCCGAGGCTGCAACAGGAGAATGGCCCGAACCTCGTGCCCCCCGCCCGGTGGTGATCTTTCGCCCCGAACCGGTGCAAGCCCCGGAAGACCGCACCCCTCCGGCGCAGTTTCGCTGGCGGCGGCGTGACTTTGCATTGCGGGTGGCGGTGGGGCCGGAACGGCTGATGCCGGAATGGTGGTGGGATGATCCGAACTGGCGCAGCGGCCCGCGTGACTATTGGCGGATCGAGGCGGAAAGCGGCGACCGTCTATGGCTGTTCTATGCCCATGGCGGCGAGATTGGTGGCGGCTGGTTCTGCCAAGGCATCTTTGCCTGAGCCCCCCTCAGGCACCTCCCACCCGCCCGCCCCGGTGCCCTCGGGGGGCGGTTGGGGCAGGACCGCAGGTGTCAGATCAGCGTGATCCGGCCCTCGCCGGGGCGGTCGGGCACAGTGATCTGGCCAATCACGGCTGCGGCTTGGCCTGCCTTCGACAAGGATTCCAACATTTCTGATACAAAGGCTGGTGGCACGGTCGCCAAAAGACCACCGCAGGTTTGCGGGTCAAAAAGCACATCTGTCAACGGCCCCGACGGTCCATCCACATGCCAGTCCAGCGCCGACCGATTGGCCGGAAGAAGGGTTGATCCAACGCCTTGGGATGCCAGATCCAGCGCGCCCGGCAGCAAGGGAACCGCCTCCCGCGTCAGTCGGGCGGATGCCGCGCCTTTGCCCAACATTTCCCAAAGATGACCCAATAAGCCAAAGCCGGTCACATCGGTCATCGCCGTCGCCCGCTCGCGCAAGATCGACGCAGCCGGGGCCAAGGGCCGCTCCATTGAGGCGATGCAGCCCGCCCATGCCTCGCCCAGCAAAAGATTGCGGTCGGTCAGTCGCGCCAAGGCCATCTCGGCGGCCAAGATCACACCCGTCCCGAGCGGTTTGGTCAGCAGAACTGCATCCCCCGGCCGAGCGCCTGCCTTCGGGACCGTCAGCCACCCCAAGCCGGTTACGGTAAAGCCGATGGTCAACTCGTCTCCGACGGTCGTGTGCCCACCTGCAATATCGGCCCCAGCGGCCCGGATTACCTCGGACGCTGCCGCCATAACCTCGGCCAGCATCCGCTCTTGCAGACTAGCGGACAGTCGCGGCAGGGTGATCTGTGCCAAGGCCACTTGCGGCTCGGCCCCCATCGCCCAGACATCGCCCAAGGCATGAATGGCCGCCAGTCGCGCCATCAGGGCGGGGTCGTTTACAAAGGCGCGTAAATGATCCGTTGTGATGACCTGTCGCGCACCGCCTACATGCAACACGGCCGCGTCATCCCCCGGCCCGGACAGAACATCCTCGCGCCGAGTCGCGGGCAGGCCGGAAAGCGCGGACGACAGGGCCGCTGGCCCAACCTTGGCCCCGCACCCCCCACACATGGGTTTGTCCCCCATCGCTTCGATCAGCCCATCGGCATGCAGGCGCGGCACCGAGGGGCCAGCCATCTGCGGATAGTCTTCGAACTTTGCCATGAACTTGCGGTCAATCCGATCTTTCAGATCCCACAGCCATGCCCCGCCTGTCCGCAAACCGAACTTGTCGGCGACGGCCGTCTTCCCGCCCATTGAAACCAGTTTCAGATAGTCGCGCTGCGGTGAATAGGCCCGAAATCTGCCGCCTGAAACCGAGGCGCGCAGGTTGTGGAACAGGATCGGTGCCTGTCTTACGGCGAAGACCCCGGCCTTTGGGCGAGGCGCAAAGGCCATATGGGCGCAATCACCGGCCGCAAAAACATGCGGATCCGAGCTTTGGAGACTGGGCCCGATGCGGACAAACCCATCTTCCAGCTCCAGCCCTGTCTCGGCAAGCCAAGTCTGGGGCCGCGCCCCTGCGACCGAAAGAGTAAAGTCGGTGGCAAGGTTACTGCCATCGCTCAACTCAACCCAGTCCGCGCTGAGCCGTCGTGCGGTTGTCCCTGCGCGCAGCGTGACCCCGGCAGATTTCATTGCGGCAATCAGTGTCGCCCGTGTCGCCGCAGCAATTCCGGGCAGGGCCACGGGCTCCTTCTCCAGAACCGTCACCTGCCCATCGAGCCCTGCAGACTTGAGACGATGGGCCGAGGCCAAGGCAAGTTCCACCCCTCCCACTCCGCCGCCAATAACCGTCACACGGGGATGTGGTTTGGCCGTCGCGACAAATTTTTCCCATCGGTCGGCATAGGCACCCAAAGGTTTCGCTGAAACGCCATGTTCGGCATATCCCGCGATTTCCGGCAAGTCAGACGCAATGCCGATATCAATCGAGGCAACGTCGTAAGGCAGCAGGCGCCCCGAAGAAAGCCGGGCCATGCGTGCCTTCGGGTCCAGCCCGACCACCCGATCCAGGATGACGCGGGCACTTGCGAAACGCGCCAACCGCACCAGATCAATCATCAGGTCGCGTTTTGCGTAATGCCCGGCAATCGCACCGGGCAGCATCCCGGTATAAGGGGCAATTGGCCCCGGATTGACGACCGTCAACCGTGCTCCGGCCAATGGGTCCATACCCCACATCCGCAACACAAGTGCATGGGCATGGCCTCCGCCGATCAGCAGAATGTCTTGGGTTGCAGGGAAGGGCAGGTGCATCGCTTCGTCCTTTAAGATCCGCCAGAACCTAGTCGCTCTGGCAAGAAAGGGCGAGAGCCCGTCAGGTCACACCGTTGTGGGGCGCACTTTCCCGCTTGCGCGTTTCGCGAACTCCCGCCTAGGCTGCATTCATGAATTCGCGGACGGGAATGCGTGTCACTCAGACTCAACGACTGGCGCTGACCAGTTCCCTTCGCACGGCCCTTCGCGTTTTGAAGATGGATGCGGCAGGATTGACGCGCTATCTGGAAGAGCAGGCCGCTGAACTTCCCGCGCTGACCTTGCGTCCCGCATTGCCCACCTTGGGGGATTGGCTACCGCGTTGGTCGGGAACCAGATTTAGCGCACAGCCAGACCCTGATCAGATTGCGGCGGCACCTGAACCCAGCCTGATGGCCCATGTAATACAAGCGTTGCCGACCTTGGTGCCCGCTGGACCGCAACGTCGAATTGCTCTTGCCTTGGCAGATGCTCTTGAACCCAGTGGTTGGCTTGGCCAAGACCTTGCGGCCATCGCGCAAACGTTAACTGTGTCACAGTCAGAGGTCGAAAATGTGCTGCTGCAGCTCCAAAAAATCGACCCCGCAGGTCTTTTCGCGCGTGATCTCGCCGAATGCCTGCAACTCCAGGCCAAAGACTTAGGTGTGCTCGATCCGACGATGAAGGTTATGCTCTCCAATCTTGGTCTGGTCGCATCGTCAGATTGGGGGGCGCTCGCGGCGCTGGCACATGTCTTGCCCGAGGACATCCGTTCTACCTTTGCAACGTTGCGCAGTTTCAACCCCAAGCCGGGGGCAAGTTTCTCCTCTGTTGCAAGCCCACTTCGTGAACCGGATCTCTTGGTCCACAGATCAGAGGCAGGCTGGACTGTCGAACTGAACCGCTCAAGCTTGCCATTGCTTTCAATTGACGAGGCAGGAGAGGGGGCCGCGCAGGCGAAGGCGGTGATGAAGTTGGTCGACCAGCGGAATGTCACTCTTTTGCTGGTCGGGCGCGCCGTTCTGGAACACCAGCGTCCCGCGCTAGAGGCGGGAACCGAAGCCTTCGCCCCGCTGACAATGCAAATGATTGCCGACGAACTTTCTCTGCATAAGTCCACCATCAGCCGCGTGGTCGCAGGCGTGGCTATTGATACACCCAAGGGGACATGGTGGCTGCGTTCTCTCTTTTCAGCCGATATGGGGGCAGGTCTCGGGGCTGCGGCATTGCGGGCGCGCTTGTCCCGGCTTATCGCCGAAGAAGACAAGTCCGCCCCCCTTTCGGACGATGCCCTCGCAGCCCAGCTTTCAACGGGCGGGACCGTCGTCGCCCGCCGGACTGTTGCAAAATATCGTTCGGGGTTGAAAATCGCACCCGCCAATCGGCGTAGAAAAAGTCGCAAGCGCTAAGGCTAGGCCCTATCCCGCGCGGGACATGATTTCGCACAGGTCTGCAATCGACAAAGGCACCGGATTTCCCTTCATTGACGATGCATCTTGCGCCGCCGTCGCGACAGTCGTGTGCTGATGCATTGCCAAACCCATTGCCGACAAACGCGGCAAACTCGCGGCATGAGCCCAATCAGAGAGGCGCAGCGGAGCCTCATCGGCATCACAGCCCAGACACGCACCAAGAATGCGGGCAACGGCTTCGACCCGATCCCGTGCTAGACCTTCGCAGCGTTGGCGGTTCACGGCCAGAACCGGCCCCAGCAAAGCCCCACAAATCGCTCCATGCGCAGCGCCGGTCATGCCGCCGATGACGCCAGCCAAGCCGTGAACGGCACCTAAACCAGAATTTGCCAAGGCCAAACCGCCGCACAGCGAGGTCCATGCCAAATCATCCCGCGCTTTCGCATCCTCGCGCTGCATCAAAGTAACCAGGGCAGTCATTCCCGGCAGAATGGTCGGCGCTGAAATCTGATCGCTATACGCCGTGGCGCGGCAGCTCAGATAGGGTTCAATCACCTGTGTGACCGCATCCAGACCCGATGCCAAAGTCACGTCTCGTGGGCAGCCATCAGTCAGCGCCGGATCGACAATCGCCACCCGTGCAATCATCCGATCATCGCGCAGGCTTACCTTTCTGCCCAAATCGGGCAAGCCAATCACAGCATTCTTTGTTACTTCGGCCCCTGTGCCTGCGGTGGTCGGGATGGCAATGAAAGGCAAAGGCGCCCGCGCCAAAGGAAGAGCTTTGCCAACCACTTCAAGATGATCCATCACCCCGCCCGGTGCGGGGATCAAGGCAGCCAAGGCCTTGCCCAGATCAAGGACCGATCCGCCCCCTAAGGCAAGCACCACTTGCGGTTCAAATTCCTTTGTCCACCGCAGCGCCTCTTCCAACATGGCGAGCGTCGGCTCGCCGTAGCAGAGATACCTTTGCACCTCCGCCCCGCCAGCGGTCAGCGAGTCAACCAACCAGTCAGACCGCTCCATTGAACGCCCATGCAGAAACAGCACGCGCTTGCCAAATGCCAAGGTTTCCTTTGTGGCCTTAGCGGACGTCCCTCGGCCAAACAGAATCCGGGGCGGCTGCTGGATGGAAAAACTCATACTGTCATCGTGGCCTGAACCGCACGCTGCCAGCGGGCATATTTCGCATCGCGGTCCGTCGGCGACATAGCTGGCTCAAACCGCCGCTCCAGCGCCCAGCCCTTGCCAAATTCCTCAGGCGGCGGACAAATCCCTGCCTGCATCCCCGCCAGATAAGCGGCGCCAAGCGCTGTCGTCTCGGTCACAACGGGGCGGTCCACGGGAGCGCCAAGGATGTCCGACAGGAATTGCATGGCCCAGTCGCTCGCGGTCATCCCGCCGTCAACGCGCAGCACGCCATCTGCCGCTGCGCCCCAGTCTGACCGCATCGCTTCGAGCAGGTCACGGGTTTGATATCCAACACTTTCAAGGGCCGCACGGGCCAGTTCCGCCGGACCTGAATTTCGGGTCAATCCGTAGATTGCCCCCCTGCATTCTGGCCGCCAATAGGGCGCGCCAAGGCCTGTAAAGGCCGGGACCAGCACAACGCTTTGTGCAGGATCGGCCGCATCCGCCAAAGGCTGCGTTTCCTTCGCCTCCCGGATGATCTTCAACCCATCACGCAGCCATTGCACGACTGCACCTGCGATAAAGATCGACCCCTCCAGCGCATATGTTGTTTGGCCATTCAAGCGATACGCAATCGTCGTCAAAAGCCGGTTCGTCGAAGGCACCATATCGGCACCGGTGTTCAATAGGGCAAAGCAGCCGGTTCCGTAGGTGGATTTCATCATGCCCGGCTGAAAACAGGCCTGCCCAACCGTTGCCGCCTGCTGATCGCCAGCCACGCCCAAAATCGGAATTTCACGCCCGAAAAGATCCGCCCTTGTCACGCCAAAATCGGCAGCGCAATCCTTCACCTCGGGCAAAAGTGACATCGGCACCCCCAACAGGGCGCAAATTTCGGCATCCCATTCGTTCTTTGCGATGTTGTAAAGCATGGTGCGGGCGGCGTTGGTTGCATCCGTCGCATGGACCTTTCCGCCAGTCAGTTTCCAGATCAGGAAGCTGTCCACTGTGCCAAAGGCTAACTCGCCCGCCTCGGCCCGTGCCCTTGCACCGGGAACGTTATCCAAAAGCCATTTGACCTTGGTGCCCGAGAAATAGGGATCCAGCAGCAATCCGGTGCGAGCCGTGATCATGGCCTCATGCCCGGCCTCTTTGAGCGCGGCGCAGGTGTCAGCGGTGCGGCGGTCCTGCCAGACGATCGCGTTGTGAATAGGTTGGCCGGTCAAGCGGTCCCAGATCAGCGTGGTTTCGCGCTGATTGGTGATGCCGATGGCCGCAATCTCGGTTGCATCGCCCCCGGCCTTTTCAATCGCTGCCCGCGCCGTGGCCGCAACGGTCGCCCAAAGATCAGAGGGGTCATGTTCAACCCAGCCCGAGGCCGGATAATGCTGGGGAAATTCTTCTTGCGCTACCGAAACCACCCGCAGGGCTTGATCAAACAGGATGGCGCGAGAGGAAGTGGTCCCCTGGTCGATGGCAAGGATATGGGTCATTGGACGTGGCCTTCAGGAACGTTTCGCGGGGCGAAGAATGTCGTACCAGCTTCTCCACGCCTAGTCCTTTTCGTCAGACCCGCGCGTCCGGCACGAGACCAAGAATTTTCGAAAATTCTTGGCAAATTTCTTCGAAGAAATTTGCGGGAGGGCAGCTTTCGCCGCCCTCCCTTGGCTCCCTTGCGGGATCAGTTCTGCCAGGACTTGATCAGCTCGTCATACGAGATGGTCTCACCCTGCGGCTTTTCGTTCTCCAGCTTGGCCACCGGCGCGCCGGGGGCATCCAGCCATACTTGGGCATCCTGCGGCTCGTTCATCTTCGGACCGATATCGCCCTGAACGCCGGCACGCTCCAGACGCTCCAGAACCTTTTCCTGCTCTTCGCAAAGGGCATCCAGCGCTTCCTGCGGGCTCTTTGCGCCCGACATGGCGTCGCCGATGTTCTGCCACCACAGCTGTGCCAGCTTCGGATAGTCAGGAACGTTCGTACCGGTTGGCGACCACTGAACGCGGGCGGGCGAGCGGTAGAATTCCACCAGACCACCCAGTTTTGGGGCGCGGTCGGTGAACGACTGGTGCTGGATCGTCGATTCACGGATGAAGGTCAGACCAACGTGCGACTTTTTCACGTCGACGGTCTTCGAGGTGATAAACTGCGCATAAAGCCATGCGGCCTGTGCGCGGTCGACCGGGGTCGATTTCATCAGGGTCCACGAACCGGCATCCTGATAGCCAACCTTCATGCCATCCTGCCAATAGGTGCCATGTGGCGAGGGAGCCATGCGCCACTTCGGCGTGCCATCCTCGTTCATGACCGGCAGGCCTTCCTTGACCATATCGGCTGTGAAGGCGGTGTACCAGAACATCTGCTGTGCGATCGAGCCCTGCGCCGGCACCGGACCCGCTTCACCGAAGGTCATGCCTTGGGCTTCTGGCGGGGTGTACTTCTGCAGCCATTCGATGGCCTTGGTCACAGCATAGACGGCGGCGGCGTCGTTGGTGGCGCCGCCGCGGGCAACGCAGGAGCCAACAGGACGGCTGTTTTCATCGACGCGGATACCCCATTCGTCAACCGGCAGGCCGTTCGGCTCACCCACGTCGCCCATACCGGCCATCGACATCCACGCATCGGTATAGCGCCAGCCAAGTGACGGGTCTTTCTTGCCGTAGTCCATGTTGCCATAGACGCCCGAAGCCGGGCCGCCGGCATAAGACATGTCACGGCCAGTAAAGAATTCGGCGATGTCTTCATAGGCCGACCAGTTCACCGGAACGCCAAGGTCATAACCGTACTTGGCCTTGAAATCGTCCTTGGTCTTCTGATCGTTGAACCAGTCATAGCGGAACCAGTAGAGGTTCGCGAACTGCTGGTCGGGCAGCTGGTACAGCTTGCCATCCGGTGCGGTGGTAAACTTGGCGCCGATGAAGTCAGCGATATCAAGATTCGGGTTGGTGAAAGCCTTGCCTTCTTCTTCCATCCAGTCCGAAAGAATGCGGGCCTGCTGATAGCGCCAATGGGTGCCGATCAGATCCGAGTCGTTGATGTAGCCGTCATAGATGTTTTCGCCGGTCTGCATCTGCGTTTGCAGTTTTTCGACGACGTCACCTTCGCCGATTAGGTCATGGGTGACCTTGATGCCGGTGATGGCCGTAAAGGCCGGAGCCAGAACCTTGGCTTCGTATTCGTGGGTGGTGATGGTTTCCGAAACCACCTTGATCTCCATGCCGGCCAGCGGGGCGGCAGCATCAATGAACCACTGCATTTCCGCTTCTTGACCAGCGCGGTCCAGCGTCGACAGATCGCCGATCTCGGCATCGAGGAAGGCTTTTGCAGCCTCCATGTCGGCCCAAGCTGGGGCCGCCCCCATGGCCATCAGCGCAAGCGCCATGGCAGTTGTCGTTTGACGTAATCTCATTATGTAATCCTCCCAGATTGTGAGACGTCCGTTTTTGCAGTCTAGCCGGGGTGTGGGGTCGCATCCCGCCCCCGGCGTTTTGTTCCCGTCTAGACCCAGCGAAACACCGCCGCGGCATAGACAAGGCAGAGGGCCGAAGCGCCCCACAGGGGCGTCCCGGCAAAGTAAAGCCAGATGAGATGGATAAAGGCCGATCCAAGCAGGCTGATGAACAGCCGGTCGCCGCGCGTGGTTTCGATACGCAGCACGCCGATGCGTGGTGTTTCGGGAAAGCGAATGGCCAGAATGGTCATCGTGACCAACAGGCTTGCGATCATCCAGAAGAACAGCGCAACCGGCAGCGTCCAGGCCATCCAGCCATTGGCGATCATCGGAGCGAACCAGTCGATCGAGCCGTCTTTTCGTGGCGCAGCCGCGATCAGGGCAATTAGGATAGCCCCCATCACAGCAGCGGCGGAAACCGAGATACGGGTCCAGTTCGCGCGCGGGGCATGGGTTGCGGTCGAGGCAGTCATCACACCCTCCCCAGGGCAAAGCCCTTGGCGATGTAGTTGCGGACAAAATAGATCACGAGAGCACCGGGCACGATCGTCAGCACCCCGGCGGCGGCCAGAACACCCCAGTCCATGCCGCTTGCAGAAACCGTCCGCGTCATCGTGGCCGCAATCGGCTTGGCGTTGACCGAGGTCAGAGTGCGGCTCAGCAACAGTTCCACCCACGAGAACATGAAGCAGAAGAAAGCTGCGACCCCGATGCCAGACGCGATCAGCGGCATGAATATCTTCACGAAGAACTTGGGGAATGAATAGCCGTCGATATAGGCGGTTTCGTCAATTTCCTTCGGCACACCACGCATGAAGCCTTCCAAGATCCACACCGCCAGCGGCACGTTGAACAGGCAATGGGCCAAAGCCACGGCGATATGCGTGTCGAACAGGCCGACGCTGGAATACAGCTGGAAAAAGGGCAGGGCGAACACCGCAGGCGGGGCCATCCGGTTCGTCAACAGCCAGAAGAACAGGTGCTTGTCGCCCATGAACGAATAGCGGCTGAACGCATAGGCCGCAGGCAGGGCAACCGTCAGCGAAATCACCACGTTCATCGTCACATAGATAATCGAGTTGACATATCCCATGTACCAACTGGGATCAGTCAGGATCACCATGTAGTTGCGGAACGTCAGATCATTCGGGAACAGCGTGAAGGTGCTTGTGATTTCGGTATTGGTCTTCAGGCTCATGTTGACCAGCCAGTAGATCGGCACCAACAGGAACAAGAGGTAAAGCGTCATCACAAGGGCAGAGGGTTTCACTTTCATCAGTGGCTCTCCCCGGTTTGGGTTTCGTTGCGGTCCAGATTGGTCATCACGGTGTAAAAGACCCATGACACCAAGAGGATCACGAGGAAGTACATGATCGAGAAGGCAGCAGCCGGGCCAAGGTCGAACTGACCGACAGCCATCTTCACAAGGTCAATCGACAGGAAGGTGGTCGAGTTGCCGGGTCCGCCGCCGGTAACGACGAAGGGCTCGGTATAGATCATGAAGCTGTCCATGAACCGCAACAGAATGGCGATCAGCAGCACGCCCTTCATCTTTGGCAGTTCAATGTAGCGGAACACGGCCCAACGGCTGGCCTGGTCTATCTTGGCGGCCTGATAATAGGCCTGCGGAATGGATTGCAGCCCTGCATAAGCCAACAGCGCCACAAGCGAAGTCCAGTGCCAGACATCCATCACGATGACAGTGATCCAGGCATCCAGCGGGTCGTTGGTGTAGTTGTAGTCGATCCCAAGCGCGGCCAGCGTATGACCCAACAGGCCGATGTCCACGCGCCCGAAAATCTGCCAGATCGTGCCCACGACGTTGAAAGGGATCAGCAAGGGCAGCGCCATCAGAACAAGGCACAAGGACGACCAGAACCCCTTCTTTGGCATGTTCAGCGCAATGAAAATGCCCAGCGGCACCTGAATGGAAAGGATGATCGCGGTAAACAGGATCTGGCGCCCAAGCGCATCATGCAGACGGCTTGAAGTCACCATTTCCTCGAACCACTCCAGCCCCGCCCAGAAGAACTGATTGTTCCCGAAGGTGTCGTTGACCGAATAGTTCACCACGGTCATCAGGGGGATGATCGCAGAGAAAGCCACGATCACCAGCACCGGCAACACAAGGAACCACGCCTTTTGATTGACGGTCTTTTCCATCACGCGGCCTCCCCGCTTACGCGCCAGTCATCGGCATAGACGTTGATCTTGTCGGCAACGAAAGAGACGTGGGTCATGTCTGCCCCCACGGGCATTCCTTCGGGCACCACGATGTTTAGAGATTGGCCAGCAGCTTCGGCCCGTACCAAACGATGGCGGCCGACATCCTCAACGCGCTTGATGATCACGGGCAGGCCGTTGCCTTCGGTCAGCACACAATATTCCGGGCGGATGCCGATTTGGGTGCGGCCCCTTGTTGGCCCATAGGCCGCACCCAGTTCGACCGTGGCGCCTTGCAGCTGCGCCCGGTTTCCGTTGATCTTCGCGTCAAACAGGTTCATCCCCGGCGAGCCGATGAAGTACCCAACAAAGGTATGCGCCGGGGTCTCGAACAACTCTTCCGGCGTGCCCATCTGCACCACGCGCCCGTCATACATCACCACCACCTTGTCAGCGAAGGTCAGCGCCTCGGTCTGGTCATGTGTCACATAGATCATCGTATGGCCAAACTGGCGGTGCAACTGCTTTAGCTGCGTCCGAAGCTCCCACTTCATATGCGGGTCGATCACCGTCAGTGGTTCGTCAAACAGGATCGCGTTCACATCCTCGCGCACCATGCCGCGCCCCAAGGAAATCTTCTGCTTGGCATCGGCGGTCAGGCCTTGGGCCTTCATGCCCAGATTGCCTTCCATCCCGATCATTCGCGCGATTTCCTGCACGCGGGATGCGATATAGCTTGCCTCCATCCCCCGGTTGCGCAGCGGGAAAGCAAGGTTGTCGCGCACCGTCATCGTGTCGTAGACCACCGGGAACTGGAACACCTGCGCGATATTGCGTTCAGCCGTTGCCGCATCGGTCATATCGCTGTCACCAAACAGCACCCGGCCCTGAGACGGGCGCAAGAGCCCCGAAATGATATTCAGCAGCGTTGACTTGCCACAGCCTGACGACCCCAACAGCGCATAGGCCCCGCCATCGTCCCAGACATGGTCCATCTCCTTCAGCGCATAGTCATCATCTGACTTGGGGTTCGCAAAGTAGCTATGCGCCAGATTTTTCAGCGTGATCCGTGCCATCTTACGCGGCCCCCTTCATATCGTGGGTCGCATAGGCCGCCGGTGCCGCCAGCCGCCCATCGGCGTCAAACAGGTAAACATGCGCCGGGTCCAGCCAGACACTGACATCCTGCCCAGGCGTCAGATCATGCACCCCATGCACCAGCCCGACCCAACGGTCGCGGCCATGCAGCACATGCAAAAAGGTTTCCGAGCCGGTGATCTCTGTCACGCCCAGGGAGCAGCGGAATTCGACCGCCTGTCCGGAATGCTTGTTCAATTCCAGATGGTTGGCACGGAACCCAGCCATATAGCGCCCATCGGGAAGGCTTGCGAAAACGCCATCCGCCGGCGCATTCGCATGATCGCCGAAATTGATCCGGTGTCCGTCCTTGAAGCAGGACACAAAATTCATCGGCGGATCGCTGAAGACACGCGCCGTCACCATATCGGCGGGCTGGCGGTAGACCTGCGGCGTCGGGCCAAACTGGGTCACGCGGCCTTCGTGCAGGGCCGCAGTATTGCCGCCCAGCAAAAGCGCTTCTTCCGGCTCTGTTGTCGCATAAACAAAGATCGCCCCCGAAGCTTCAAAGATCCGCGGAATTTCCACCCGCAGTTCTTCGCGCAGCTTGTAGTCAAGGTTCGCCAAAGGTTCGTCCAACAACACCAGACCCGCGCCCTTGACCAAGGCCCGTGCAAGCGCACAACGCTGCTGCTGCCCGCCAGAAAGTTCCAGCGGCTTGCGGTCCAGCATCGGCGTCAGGCGCATCATCTCGGCGGTTTCGCGCACGCGGCGGTCGATCTCGGCCTTGTCTGTTCCCAGAATCCGCAGGGGCGAGGCGATGTTCTCGTAAACGCTCAGACCCGGATAGTTGATGAATTGCTGATAAACCATCGCCACGCCGCGGTCCTGAACGCGCACCCCGGTGACATCCTTGCCATCCCACAGAATGCGACCTTGGGTCGGCGAATCCAAACCGGCCATCAGCCGCATCAGGCTGGTTTTACCCGACAGCGTCGGCCCCAAAAGCACGTTCATCGTGCCCTTTTGCAACGTCAGCGTAGTGGGGTGGATATGAACCCGCCCGCCCACAACCCGCGTCACATTTTGCAGCTCCAGCGCCATCCCCGATCCCTTATTCCGCGGCCGGGCTGACAGCCCGATCCTTCGTCATGAATTCCTCCAGCGCGGCGATCTGGGCGGCCGTCAACCGCAGCCCCAGTTTTGACCGCCGCCACACGACATCCGCCGCATGCCGCGCCCATTCCCTCTGCATCAGCCAATTCACCTCGGCCTCGGTCAGCGTCGCCCCGAAATCGCGGCCCAGATCAGCAAAGGTCTTGGCCTGTCCCAGCACATCAAACGCTTCGGTCCCATAGGCCCGGACCAGACGTGCCGCGTGATAATCGGACAAGAACGCAAACCGTGCCTTCAGCTTGGCCACCAGATCGGCCACGCCATCCTGCGGGAAATTCCCGCCCGGCAGCGGCACCCGTGCCGTCCATTTGTCCTTGGTGCCCGGAAAGAAGGGCAGGATCTTTTCCATCGCGCTTTCGGCCAACCGCCGATAGGTGGTGATCTTGCCGCCAAAGACGTTCAGCAGCGGCGCCCCGTTCTGATCCAGCGACAGAACATAATCCCGCGTCGCAGCGGTCGCCGACTTTGCGCCATCATTATACAGCGGACGCACCCCGGAATAGGTCCAGACCACGTCCTCTTTGGTCAGCGGCTTTGCGAAATACTTGGACGCAAAGGCCAGCAGATAATCACGCTCTTCATCCGTGCATTTCGCCGTTCCGGGCGCGCCCTGATGATCCTTGTCCGTCGTTCCGATCAGGGTGAAATCCTGCTCGTAGGGAATGGCAAAGATGATCCGGCCATCTTCGCCTTGAAAGAAATAGCAGCGGTCATGGTCAAACAGGCGCTTGGTCACGATATGGCTGCCGCGCACAAGGCGCACGCCTTCGGTCGAGTTGATGCGGGCCACATTACGGATCACATCTTCAACCCAAGGCCCGCCCGCATTGACCAGCACCTTGGCGTGATGCGTGGCGCAGCCATTCGGCCCTTCCACCTCAACCACCCAATGTCCCTCGGCGCGGCTGGCGCTGACCACCTTGGTCCCCACCATGATCCTTGCACCACGCGCCTCGGCATCACGCGCATTCAAGACCACCAGTCGAGAATCCTCGACCCAGCAATCCGAATATTCATAGGCCTTTCGGAATTTCGGGTTCAGAGCCTCGCCGGCTTTGTCGGTCGTCAGATCCAACGTGCGGGTCGAGGGCAGAATCTTCCGCCCGCCCATCGTGTCATAAAGGAACAGCCCAAGGCGAATAAGCCAAGCCGGACGACGCCCTTTCATCCATGGCATCACCACGCCCAAAAGGCGGCTGGTCGGCGTGTCAGTCTCGAACCGCATGTCGCGGTGATAAGGCAGCACAAAGCGCATCGGCCAGCTGATATGCGGCATCGCCACCAGAAGCGTCTCGCGCTCTTCCAGTGCCTCGCGCACCAGACGGAATTCGAAATATTCCAGATAGCGCAAACCGCCGTGGAACAGCTTGGTCGAGGCAGACGACGTGGCCTGCGCCAGATCTCCCTGCTCGGCCAGCACCACCGAGAGTCCGCGGCCCGAAGCATCCCGCGCGATCCCGCAGCCGTTAATGCCGCCACCAATGATGAAGAGATCGGCCACCGCAGGCCGCCCAGCATCTGACACGTCGTAGTCCTCCCAGGGAAAGTCTTGGCCTTCCACGGGCTGCACCCTGCACCGACTCTCTTTCGTGGGTCAATAGAGTTTTTTCGTTTTTGCGCGTTTTGTTTGGAAACGAACATTTGAAAACAGTGACCCTACGTCATATTCTGGCCATATCGGTGATGTTGCTGCAAACGCACAAAAACGAATGCAGGTGCAGCACAAAGAGTGAGTGGGTGACAGGGCGACCGATGCGTGCCAAAAATGGGTCAGCGCCTGTGCGAAAGGGAGGAAATTTTGGCCATCAATATCCGCCAGACCGAGATCCTCGAAATCGTGCGGTCCGAAGGGCGCGCTGTCGTCGAAGATCTCGCCCAGCGCTTTGACGTCACCCTGCAAACCATTCGCCGGGATCTGACCGAGCTTTCCGAAGCAGGGTTTCTTGACCGCGTTCACGGTGGGGCTGTTCCACGCACGGGCGTGTCGAACATCGGCTATGAGGCGCGGCGCAAGATGAATGAGGGCGCAAAGGCCGCAATCGCCAAGGCCTGTGCGGCGATGATCCCCGACAATTCCTCGATGATCCTGAACCTAGGCACCACGACCGAGGCTGTCGCACGAGAACTGATCAACCATCGCAACATCACGGTCGTGACGAACAACATGAACGTGGCCAACATTCTGGTCGCCAACCCCGGCTGCGAAATCATGGTGGCGGGTGGGATGCTGCGACGCTCTGACGGCGGTCTGGTCGGCGAACTCACCACGCAATTCATCGAACAGTTCAAGGTCGATTTCGCGGTGATCGGCACCTCTGCGCTGGACCGTGACGGTGATCTGTTGGACTTCGACCTTGCCGAGGTGCGGGTCAGCCGTGCGATCCTGCGGCAAGCACGGCAAAGTTTTCTGGTCTGCGACCAGTCGAAACTAGGCCGCTCTGCCCCCGCCCGCATCGCGAGCCTTTCAGAACTGGATGCGGTCTTTACCGACCGTGCCCTGCCGGGAAACCTGATGCAGGCCTGCGACGGTTGGGGCACCAAGGTTGTGGTGGCGGGGTGATACTTCGCCCAAAGCAAGGGGGCTCTGCCCCCTATCAGCGCTTTGGCTGGGGCCAAAGCGCTGACCCCGGGATATTTAGACCAAGATAAAGGGCAAGAGCCGTCAGGCGAAGCTGAAGCTCTTGGCCAGTGGCAGACTGCGGGCACGGGTGCCCGTCAGGGCGAAAAGCGCATTCGCCAAGGCCGGGGCCGCAGGTGGCGTTCCGGGTTCGCCAATGCCGCGGATTGGGCCGCCACTTTCTAAAATGCGCACCTGAATGTCCGGCACCTGAGAGGCACGCAGAGGTTCATAATCCCAGAAATTCTGTTGCACGACTTTGCCGTCTTCAAAGCCGATTTCGCCACGAATGGCAGCGGTCAGGCCATAGACCATCGCGCCTGTGACCTGCGCCTCGATGTTCTTCGGGTCCAGCGCCAAGCCGACATCGACCGCCGCCCAAGCGCCGGTCAGACGAATGCCTTCGGGGCTGTTTTCAACCTCGATGACCTCGGCCGTTGGCACGCCAAAGGACAGGCAGAACGCAACGCCAAGCGAACGGCCCGGACGCGGGCTGTTCCAGTTCGACATCTCGGCCACGGCCTCTAGGACTTTGCGCGACGGGTCATGTGACATTTGGTTCAGCCGGAAAGCCAGAGGATCGACCCCGGTCAGATGGGCCAGTTCATCCATCGCGCAATCATGGAAGAACCCATTCACACTGGCACCGACCGACCGCCAGAAACCCAACGGCACAGTCTTTGGCGCGCGATAGGCCGCGACGCGGTACTGCGGGAAAGCATAAGGTTGTTCCCAAGCGCCTTGGGCAATCGTGGCATCCGGCCCGGCCAAGGGCAGGTTTGCGCGCTCGGCCAAGGTTTCCATGATGGATGGCGAGGCCGTGGCGAAATCAAAGCTTTCGACGCGGCCATCTTTGACCGTCGCCTTGATGCGCCCGATGGCCATGGGCCTGTACATATCATGCGACATGTCTTCTTCGCGGCTCCAAGTGACCAGAACCGGGGTGCCTTCCATGGCTTTTGCGACTTGGGCCGCAAGAACCGAGGCGTCAACCTCGGCCCGCCGCCCAAAGCCACCGCCCATGACGGTCGTGTGCAACTCGACGGCCTCCGCCTCGATCCCCACGGCCTTGGCCGCAAAATCGCGCGCCAGACCAGGTGCCTGGGTGCCAACCCAAAGCGTCAGTTTGCCATCCTTGAACTGGGCGGTTGCCTGCATCGGTTCCATCGTTGCATGGGCCAGATGCGGCACGTCATATTCGGCTTCGAACGCCTCTCCGGTCGCGGTGGTGACATCCCCTTCGTCGCGCATGGTCGCATCCAGCGTCTCAGCGGTGAACGAGGCTGCGATCTGGGCGCGCATCTCGGCGCTGCTCGCGGGGTAGGAAGCTGGCGCCCAATCAAACGAGATCGCCTCGGCGGCCTGAATAGCATGCCAAGTGGTCGCGGCAACGACAGCAACACCACCCGCCAGCGCAATGACCTTTTCCACCCCTGGCATCGCCAAGGCGGCGCTGTCGTCAAATCCGTTCATTGCCGCGCCAAGGGCAGGGTTCATCTTGACCGTGGCAAACTTCATCCCCGGAAGGCGGATGTCGCCCGCGAAACTTGCCGTGCCGGTGGATTTCGCCACCATGTCCACGCGGGGCAAGGATTTCCCAAGCAGCTTCCACTCGGAGCGCGGTTTCAGCGGGGGGGTGTCCGGCAGGTCGACCGCCGCTGCCGCCTCGGCCAGTTCCGTATAGGCCAGCCGCGTGCCATCGGGCGCCACCACGGCACCCGCATCCGTGGTCAGTTGCGCGGCATCAAGGCCCAGCCGATCCGCTGCCGCCGCAATCAGCGCCGCCCGCGCCACGGCACCTGCCGCGCGCATCTTCTCATAGCCATCGGGGATCGAGGTTGATCCGCCGGTCAATTGGATCGCCAGAAACTTCGCAGGAATCGCCATGGCATGGCGCATCGTCTCTGCGGCCCAGGATTGGTCGGTGGGCGCAAACGGAACCCCATCTTCCAGCATGGCGCCATTGTAATAGGCTTTCGCTGGTGGGCCATGCATCACCCGAACCTCATCCCAAGGCAGATCCAGCTCCTCGGCGACCAAGGCGGCAAGGGTTGACTGGATGCCCTGACCCATCTCGGCCCGCGGCGTGACGATCGTCACACCCGACGGATCGATCAGCACATAGGGCGTGATCGCCCCAATGCCGTCGCCCGAAACCAATGGGTTGGCATAGGGCGTCTTGTAGCGCCAAGTGCCAAAGGCGACGCCGCCCAGTATAGCGGCCGAGCCGATCAGAAAAGTTCTGCGGGCAATGGTTTTGATCCGCCCCATCTCACACCTCCTGCAGACGCTTGGCTGCGTCCTGCACAGCGGCCCGGATGCGCGGATAGGTTCCGCAGCGGCACAGATTGCCGCTCATCGCCTCGTCGATCTCCGCCACGCTGGGCGTCGGGTTCTCCGCCAAAAGCGCAGCGGCCTGCATGATCTGGCCCGACTGACAGTAACCGCATTGCGCCACCTGCGCCTCGATCCACGCCGCCTGCACCGCGTGCAAGGCCGAGGGCGTGCCCAATCCCTCGATCGTCAGAACCTCTGCCCCGGCCACATCCCCCAACGCGGTCTGGCACGACCGTACCGCCACGCCGTCGACATGCACCGTGCAGGCGCCACAGGCCGCAACGCCGCACCCATATTTCGTGCCCGTCAAGCCAAGACCATCGCGCAGCGCCCAAAGCAGCGGCGTGTCATCGGGCAGATCAATCGTGGCACTGCTGCCATTCACCGTCACTGTCGTGGCCATCGGGACCTCCTCTTACATATCTGACAAATTGGTATTATTTTGTCAGTATGTCAATTGACAAAAGAAAACAAAATTGTCAGATCGTCAGGAAGGGGCTATGCAAAGCTGATGGACGGGTCAGACAAGATCAGAGAACGGCAGGAAACCATTCAGGCGGCGGCCATGCAGGCCTTCGCCGCGCATGGTTATCGCCGCACGTCGATGGATGACATAGCGCGGCATACGGGCATGTCCCGCTCGGCCCTGTATCTGCACTACAAGAACAAAGAAGATATCTTCCGCGCTCTGGTCGAAACCTTCTTCGCCACCGCGATTGCAGATATGGAGACCGCCCTTTTTGCCCCCGGACAAACCCCGGAACAGGCGCTGACAGCGGCCTTTCGGGCCAAGGATGGGGCGCTGATGGAACTGGTCTTTGCCTCTCCCCACGGCGCAGAGTTGATGGAGGCCGGGGCGACTGTCACGGGTGACATCATGCAGCGGGGTGAGGCGGCAAAGATTGAAATCCTCACCCGCTGGCTAAAGACCCTGACCCCGCCCGAGGATATCGGCCCCCCAGAAACCGTGGCGCGCACCATCCTTACCTCGGCGATGGGGCTGAAATTCCCCGGCCAAACGCTGGAAGGCTACCGCCAAGGCCAGAAACACCTTGCCCGCCTCTTTGCCCGGGCTATCGCGGGCTAAGGGCCACTATCGAAAGAACCACCATTCAAGGTTTTCTGTCACCTCTCCCAGATGGCAGGAATAGATGCTCAGCGGGGCAACCTGTTCGCCCTTGATCCAGTCCGAAAGCGTGACGGTATCCGCATCGCCCACCGCCGATAGCGTGCTTTTCAGGTGAACCCGCTGCACCCCCAAGGACAGGGCCTTGTAGGTCTCGATGATGGTCTTGGCGATCTTGGTCGGATCAGGGGAATTATAGGCCGACTTGTAAATCCAATCACGCGCATCTGATGCGCCGGGATAGTCAATTGGCGCAATCCGGAACTGTTCCCAGATGTTATCGGCAATGTAGCTGTTGACCGCGCCAACGCTGAAATACTTCACCTGAGTGTCGGTCCGCAGAATCTTTTCCAACAGACAATTGCCGCTGTTTCGGTTCCACTCCGGCTCGCTGCTGGCGGCTATGGCGCTACGAATGGCGGCCAGGTTGTTCCGCACGATCTGCTCACCCTGTGCGATCCGCTCTTCCACTGAAATCGGGTTCGCAACCAAATCTGGCGGCACCTGCGAAAGTGCAAGCTCGTACCAGAACTCCTCGATCAGGACGCCCCGGTTGAAAGACCGACCATCGGCAGAATCGTTCGGCCACAGGAATTCCCCCGAAGGTGCACCTCCGGCCGAGACAACGATCTGGGTCGGGTCAAGCCCCGCGTAAGATCCCGGCACTTCATTTCCCAACATGTCAATCGCGGCGCGGGCAAAGCCGGTGATCGACGTCGCACGGTCGTCACGAAGCTTGGCATTGGTCTCCTCTGATCCTGTGCAGTCGGAATAGCCAGTGATGCGCAACCCTACCGCATAGAACTTACGGCTGATCGGCGCATAGATGATGTCATAGACCGAGGCGCGGGCAAGGATCGTCGTCACCTCCAGCGCGACGTCTTCTGTCCATTTCGCCGTATCAAGGGCGCTGGCCCCGACGCCAAAATTGGTCAGCGTATGGCTTGTCAGATTCCAATAATCTGCCGGGGCCTCGCCCGATGGCTGGGCATCGGTCACAATCACCCATTCAGAAACGTTATAGGGTGTTGTGAAAGACGCAGCGATTTCGGCCTCATCGTCGTATTGGCAGGCCCCCTCCGAAAGGGGGCCGGGGTCATTTCCCTCCGACCCTCCGCTGCTAGGGGGCGGCGGGGCGGTGGTCGGCGTCCCCGAGGTGGCGCTGCTGACGCCCATTGTTTCCGCCCGCGCGGCATCATTCAATGCTGGGCTGAAACTGCCTGGGTCGCCGGGCGCATCGGCTTGGCGCCGCAACTCGTTCATCGTTGCCACACGTTCCGTCGGTGTTACGGGCGGCGGGGCCTTCGCTTCTTTGGCCAATGACGCGGCAACGTCGGCGGTCTTGTTCCCCAGTGACGTCGCCTGTTGCAGCGCGTCTTTCATCGCCTCGCCAGACAATGTGCCCGCCTGCGTGGCCACCGCTTGTGCCACATCGGCAATCTTGCCAAGGGCCGTGCCAAGCGTCGCGGCCTGTGACATGTCTCGGAACATGTCCCCCGTCCGCAACGTCGTCATCGCTTCGGTCAGGCCCGTCGGCATCGCCCAATTGGTCGGAACTTGCGGCTGAAGCGTAATGTTCAGCGGAACCTCTGGTCCCACCTGTTCCGAAATTGCCCGAATATAGTCCGGGCTAAAGGCGATCCCCTCGATTCCGGGGGCGGCATTGGGAATCGGGCTATCCTGCCAATTGTGGAACCGATACGGGTCGATGAATTCCGACGCGTTGGAACGGCCCAGCACCGCCTCCCCAAAGACGCCGGGCGTTGGCAGATGGACAATCTCGGTCACAGGCCGCGCCCGCGCTGTCGCCAGATAGGCGTCCAACCCATCAAGATAGCGTTGCAGCGGAGAGGTGATCGGGTCGATCTCGTCCTTTGGCAGGTCCGGCAATTCGGGCAAATCCGGCAAATTGGGCCTTCCCGGTTCCACGGGCTTTGGCCTGTCGCCATCAATCGCATCATTTGCGGGTCGCACATCCAGCAACTGAATGTCGAACCGATGTTCCCCCGCGCCCTCTCTGCGCGGCAGTGCAAGCGGGCTCCACAGCGTGAAGAACCCCTTATGGTCTGGCCGTGTCGCCGTCCCCGCAAGGCGCTGCGCCGACCCGCTCTCCGCATCTGCACGGAAAGTGCCAGAGGCCACGCTGCGGGCTTCTCCTTTGCCGGGTTGGATCAAGATGTACAGCACCGACGCCAGCTGCCGCCCGCCCTGACGGTCTCCCTCCAGTCGCAGCGCCATAACGCCTTCGGCATCCGTCTCGACCCGGCCCTGACCCGTCAGAACCCGCGCCCGACCCCGCCCATCGCCCGGGCTGATCGTGGCCCGGAACGCAAAGACCTGCGCGCTGTTCGGGCTGCCAACCGCCGGCATCGAGGCCAGTTCTGGCGGAGGTGCCGCCTTGACAGGCGCCGCCCGCAGCGACGCCACCGTCGCCTGCGGCAAAAGCCCCGGCCCCACCCGCAGATCCCGCAGCGCAAAGATCAGATGATTGTCGACCATCCCCAAAGGATTGGGGTCAATGAACCGCGTCAACGGCACCGTGCCCAGCCCAAGATGCTCGATGGCATCCACCACCTGCTCATCCTCGATCTTGGTCATCAGATACTTGGTCACGCCATATTTGTTGAACGTGAACCAGCCCAAAATCTCGTCGATCGTTCGCGTCGGATTGATGTCGGCCACGCCATCCAGATAGGCCGCAATCGCGTCATTGGCCGAAAAGCTGCCCGAGGCGGTTCCACGTTCCAGTGACGACCAGCTAAAGAAAAAGCTCTGCGTCTGCGGCACGTCCTGCTGATTGCCGTTCTGATCCGTCAGCGTATAGGTCACGTCCAGCGCGATCTCGACCCCGGCCGACCCGTTCAACAACCGATACAGCCCCGCATCCACATCATCGTGCAGATTATTGGTCTTATTGGTGACCGAGATCTCGTTGAACTCCATGCCATTCAGATCGACAACCTTCTTCGCGCTGTCGATCAACTCATGCAATTCGCGCCGCAGCGCCGCCTGAAAACTGGTTGTAAAACTCCATGTCAGGGCTTCATCGGCATCAATCCCCGACAGATTGCCGAAATCGTCGACTTCCTTGTCGGTAACATCCAGCACATCATAATCGACATAAGTGGCCCCGCCCTTCAGCTCCAGATCAAGGCTGTCCTCGATCCGGCTGCCGCTGACTTGAAACTTCACCACCGGATTGGCGTCATCCAACTCTACCTGACAGGCCGCCGTATAGGCCCGGGTCCGATGCACCTGAACGCGGGTGATATGGATCGACCCCTCCGGGTCAAAGGCCGCATTGGCATCGGTATAGCCGCGAATAACGCTGTCCCACGCGTCATATTTCCGTGGCACCCGCGCTCGCAACAGGGGCGCCACCACATCCCAAATCGAAATCACATTCTCGATGGTGAAATTGATCGGCCTGAATGGCAAAAACAGCACCGGGCGCAGGCTGTCTGGCCCTGTGGTCACGATGTATTTCTGCAAGATCTCGTAATACTGCACCGTCAAAGCATGCGAATGGTTGTAGTTCGTCACGTTGCGCGTCTGCCCGCGCTGCCGACCCGTCTGGCGGTCCTCCACGATCACCGTGGAAAACAGCGACCGGACATTGGCCGCATTCTGCGTCGTGCTGTCCGAGATATTCTGGCTGACCTCGCCCAAAACTTCCCGCGACCCGCCGGTTTCCGATTTGACCACCCCCTGCAACGACCCTTTCGAGGTGACATAGCTGCCGCCAATACCGCCCGCAGAACTGTTGGTCGTCGCGTTGCCCCCTTGCGCACCAACATTCACCGGCAATTGGGCTAGCTGCATCAGGTCCAGATTTGCCGCGCCGCCCACGGTGTTCGACATGGCCCGTCCGCCGCCATAGCCCGCGGTCAGGCCAAAGCCCGTCGTCTTGGTCGTGGCGTCGATGTCGGTCTGCCCGTAAAGATGCTCGACCGCCGTCGCTTCCACCACCTCGTTGATCGCGCGCTTCTGGTCGAAAGACGCGCTTAGCCGCTCGCTGGCCGTGCTGTTCTCCTCCCGCGCCGATTGCTGCCGCGCCGCCCAATCCAGCACCGAGATGTTGCGGCTTTCGCCGGGCGCCAGCGCCAGCGAATGCACGATCTCGCCCAGATGGCTGCCCGCGTTCAGCCAACGCTGCCGGAACAGCGCAAGATAGCCGATCCATCCTTTGAATGAACTGCGTGCAAACAGAGGCCCCAGCGCCAGACTGGGCCAAGGCTCATCCACCGAGGTCAGAACCGTAACGGGCACTTGCGCGAAATCAAACGGCAGGTCGCGGACATAATTTGAAAGCCGCACCTTGGTCTGGGTCGCGCCAACCGGCTCTGGCAACAGCCAATCCGGGGCCGAGGGCCGCTCGCAATAGGGCGGAAAGGCACAACCCCGCACCCATTGCCGCGCTTCCAGATAGGGGGCGTAAGAGGCAAGAGCGCCTACCGTTTCCATGCCCAATGTGTCGCCAATCAAATCGCCCACCGCATCATCCACCGATTTCAGATCGTAGGACGGGGTCGCACCGAAATCCTCGGCAGCCGCGGCAGCATCCTGTTTGTCGGCGTCGATGTATAGGGCGATCCCGGACTCGAAGGCATCCTCGTCCGATCCGTTTGCCAAGGCCATCAACAGCTCCGAGTCGCGACACGGCGGCCAGGCGGCCAGTTGCGCGACGGTGTAAATGCCCAATGCGTGAAGCTTCGCGATGCCCTCAGGGTCTGAAATGCTTTTCAGAACGGAAAGGGACCCTTTGACCGGTGATGACATATCAACGTTCCTCAATGGGGATCAAAATTTTTGTCGAAAATCGAATCGTCTGAAATGAAAAAAGGTCCGTAATGGTCTCAAAGACCAAGGCGATCTGTCTACCCTTTTTGCAATCACAGGGATATTAAGTCGTGGCGGCTCTCTGCCGTCTTGCCGCTATTGGTTCTTGGAAAATCCATTCTTTCAGATACTTAGAATAGAAAAGCTTTGCGGATAACCTGCTGCCTCAGAGGCAGTCTCAGCCTTCGATTCATCGCGATCTCGCCCAGTCTTTGCCGAAGTCGGCAGCCGCAATCGGTCGAAACCAGACAAAGAAAGCGCCTTCGGACAGCTGCCCTTGCTGTTCCCCGCCCGCTTTTATCTTGGCCTCAAATATCCCACAGGGGCGCGGATTTGCCTGCAAATCCGCAGGGGGGGTGTGAAACCCCCCAACGCCAGTCCGGTCTCTTCCCAGAAGGGGCAGAAACAGGCGCGCTTGAAGGGTGGCCAAAAAAAACGGCAGGTCTTGTGGAATCGCAGCGGAGCAAATCCGGCGGGGCAAATCCGTCTCTGGGCGTGCTCGTCCAGATGCCACTTCTTGATCAGTTTTTCTTTCGCAGGAAAACGGGCGTCAGCAGACCGAAGAATTGCCAAAGATTTATGCCTGCTCTGAAAGCACCGGCAAAAACGCCCTTTGCGCCCCAAACGTGAAGATTCGGTAAATCTCCGACGCTAACGCATTGATTTCAAGAGAACAAAAAAACGTCCCCGACGGGGACGGTCTTTTCTGCGCCGATTTTGAAAGGAGTGGTGGCGAGGGAGGGACTCGAACCCTCGACCTTGCGATTATGAGTCGCACGCTCTAACCAGCTGAGCTACCTAGCCACTGGCGGGCGTCCTATTCGGCCCCGCCGAGGACGTCAAGGGCGAAATTTCATTCTGCCGCATCCAGTTCATGCGCGACCCGCGGCCGACCAGAGGCCGAGACCGAAATCGTGGCCTCTATGAACATGGTCCGGCCCTCGATATCGGCCTCCTTCACCTCGCGATTGACGGTCAGGTGAACATCCACTGCACCCGCCCGCAGCGCCCGGGCGCGGGCCTCGTTTTCCAAGGCGGTTTCCATCGCGGCCAAGGCTGCGTCGCGGTCACTGAAAACCTCGACCCCGCCCGGCAGATGGGCAGCAAAGCGGCCCTCGGCGGGGGAGGTAATGTTGCCGGTCACCCGCTGGCTGACCTGACCCACCACCGCCCCGATCGCATTCGCGACCCCGGCATGTTCTGGCAGGATCATTTCGCATCCCAACGTCTTGCCCACCGCCCCGTAATACGAAGGCGCCGAGGCCCCCAGCCCGATGACCGGAACGCCCAGTCTGGCCGAAATCTGAAGAATGCCGCGGTGCCCGTTCAACCCCGCCCTCAACAGGGGGTGCCGTGCCAGTGTTTCCGCCTGCTCGCCCGCAAAGACCGGGTCTTCTGCGAAAGCCGCTTCCAACAGACATTCGGCAGTTTGCGCGGTCAGTTGATCGACAATCGCCTGTGCCAGCACGACGGGGTCGGTCGCAAAGCGTTCGCCCGCCCCGTTCCGGCGGCGCCCCAAGAGGCGCAGCGCTTTTTCCGAAGCCGCGCCATCCCAACTCTCCAGCCGTCCCAGAACATGGCTTGCATCAGATGGCGTCACGCCAGAGATCATCACCAAGCCCCGGGCCACCAGCCGTTCCAAAGCGGCAGCCTCAAGGCGGGTCGTCAGGGCGGTAGCCAAAGGCATGGGCTCGGTAATCCGGTTTAGCACGGTCATCTCTCGCGCTGTCAACCCGCCCGCCTGCCCGCCCATGGGGACGACAAATCGACCATCATGTTCGCCGCTTGTTTCGGTCGAGAGTGCGCGATCCAGAGCGGCGTGAACCATCGCTCCATGATCGACCGCCAAAAGTGAAACTGGAATCAGCCGCCGTGGTCCAAGCCGCAGCCCACCGGACAGCCCCTCGGTGATCAAATGAACCTCAGAGTCACCGCCGAGTCCGGTCGTCCGCATGGCGACGGCCTCGACCATCGTCCGAAATCCGCCGACCCTTGCGCCTTCGGGGTCAATCTCGGGCAAACCGTCGCGCAGCAGGGCAACGTCCGTGGTGGTGCCTCCGATGTCGGAAACCAGCGCGTCCTTCGCCCCGGTCAACCAGCGGGCCCCGACAATGCTGGCCGCAGGGCCAGAGAGGATTGTCTCAATCGGGCGCTCTCGAACCATCGCAGAGGAAATCAAGGCACCATCGCCGCGGACGACCATCAGGGGGGCGTCGATCCCAACCAGATTCAAATGTCGCTCACAGGCGGCAACCAGCCGGTCGATCATCCCGATCAGCCGCGCATTCAAAACGGCGGTCAAGGCGCGCTTTGGTCCGTTCAAATTTGCTGAAAGCTCATGCGAGCATGTCACGGCTCGCCCGGTTACGCGACGGATCAAGTCGCGGGCCGCGATTTCATGCGCCGGGTTGCGGGTGGCAAAGCGCGATGCCACTGCAAAGCCCATGACCTGTTCACCCAGGTCAGCGACAGCCAGTTCCAATGCAGCAAGGTCTAGCGGCGCAAGTTCTTGCCCAGCATGGCCATGCCCGCCTGCGAACCGCAGAATCGGATCGCCCTTCAACGCCTCATCCAAACCGGCCCGCGCCTCGTCACCGGCGTCAAATCCGATAAAGACCAGCGCCACGCGCCCGCCCTGGCCCTCGACAAGGGCGTTTGTCGCAAGTGTTGTGGACAGCGAGACCAAAGAGATTTCAGAGGCCAGCACACCGGCAGCGGCAAGGGCGGCATCGACGGCGCCGCCAATACCAAGAGCCAGATCTGCCCGGGTGGTCAGCGATTTTGCTTTGCCTATGACCTTTGTCGCGGCCTCGTCCACCACAACAGCGTCGGTATAGGTTCCACCCGTGTCCACACCCAGAAAATAGCCCATCGTCCCGTCCGTCTTTGTCTTGCTTTTGCCCAGCTAGGGTAGTTTTGGGTAAACTTCACCCCCGGATGCGACATTTCCCGTCGCTCTCTGGCGCGTCAGGCGGGCTTGCGGTTCTGAAGCGCTGTTTGGCGGACCAAATCGGCGACATCGTTCAACTGCCGGGACAAGGGCGAGGATTTGCGCCAGACCATACCGATGCTGCGGTTCGGGGCAGGGGTGCCTAACCGCTGTAGCACCACATCGGCTGAGCGTGTTTCGACCGGCAGGGCCATCTCTGGAATCAACGTCACTCCGATACCTGCCCCCACCATCTGAACCAATGTGGCCAGCGAACTGCCCTCCATCATTTCCCGTGTGGCGGTAGGAGAAAGGTTGCAGAAAGCCAAGGCTTGATCCCGGAAACAGTGCCCTTCTTCCAGCAAGAGCAGGCGCATTTCCTTGAGCATCGTGGCATCCGGAACGGGCAAGTCTGCTTCGTCCGAGGGGCGAACGAGGACAAATTCTTCCTCGAACAGGGCGACTTCCGTCAGGGATGGCTCTGAAATTGGCAAAGCCACGATTGCGGCATCCAATCGGGCCTCGATAAGATCGGTAATCAGCTTGCCGGTAACGGCTTCTCGGGGGCGCAAGTCCAGTTCGGGATAGCGGGCCTGTAAAGCCGTAATGACGCCGGGCAAAAGGTAGGGGGCGATGGTGGGGATCACCCCTATCCGAAGGCGGCCCAAAAGCGGATGCTGAGACGCGCGGGCGAGGTCGGAGAGCTCATCGACGGACCGAATGATCTCGCGGGCGCGTTCGGCAAATTCCTCGCCCAAGCCGGTCAGCCTGATTTGGCGGGTTGTGCGTTCAACCAAAGGCGCGCCGATCAGATCCTCCAGTTCTTTGATCTGCATGGAGAGCGCTGGCTGCGAAATCGAACAAACTTCGGCAGCCCTGCCGAAATGGCCAAGGCGGGCCAAAGCCTCGAAATACCTAAGATGCTTCATCGAAAGATTATTCATCAGGAAAAACTATGAGTATTTTCAGAAAATGCAATTGGGCTTTATCAAACTAGGGTGTTAGAACGATTCTACATCTGAGCGAGCGTGCGGCTGGCGTGAAGCTGGCCGCCCCGCGTTTATTGTTAAAACTGCCAACAGCGACTCTTGGAGGATACCATGGACGGTAATGACATTCCCGCCGGCAAATGCCCGGTGATGCACGGGGGCCTTACTACCTCGGCGAAATCGAACACGGCGTGGTGGCCCAAGACCCTCAATCTTGACATCTTGCACCAGCAGGACACCAAGACCAACCCGATGGGTGCGAACTTCAACTATCGCGAAGCCCTGAAGACGCTGGACGTCGAAGCCCTGAAGAAAGACATGCACGCCCTGCTGACTGACAGCCAAGATTGGTGGCCAGCAGACTGGGGGCATTACGGTGGTCTGATGATCCGTCTGGCATGGCACTCGGCTGGGTCTTACCGCTTGGCCGACGGTCGTGGCGGTGGCGGCTGCGGAAACATCCGCTTTGCGCCGCTGAACTCGTGGCCGGACAACGCCAGCCTTGATAAGGCCCGCCGTCTGCTGTGGCCGCTGAAGAAGAAGTATGGCAATGCGGTCAGCTGGGCTGACTTGATTATTCTGGCCGGAACGATTGCCTACGAAAATATGGGCCTGAAGACCTTTGGCTTCAGCTTTGGTCGCGAAGACATCTGGCATCCGGAAAAGGACGTCTATTGGGGATCGGAACAGGAATGGCTTGCCCCGTCCGAAAATCGCTACGGCGATCTGTCGAACCCGTCGACGCTGGAAAACCCATTGGCTGCGGTGCACATGGGTCTGATTTATGTGAACCCCGAAGGCGTGAACGGCCAGCCCGACCCGGCCCGCACGGCACTGCATGTGCGTGAAACCTTTGCCCGCATGGCGATGAATGACGAAGAAACCGCGGCGCTGACCTGCGGCGGCCATACTGTTGGCAAGGCACATGGCAACGGCGATGCAAGCGTCATCGGAGCGGCTCCGGAAGGCGCTGATCTGGAGGCTGGCGGTTTTGGCTGGGCGAACCCGAATGCAAAGGGCACGGCAGCGACCAACTTCACCTCGGGGATCGAGGGCGCATGGACCACGAACCCGACGAAATGGGACATGGGCTATTTCAAGCTGCTGTTTGGCTATGACTGGGAATTGACCAAGTCGCCCGCTGGTGCGAACCAGTGGCGCCCGATCAACATCCGCGAGGAAGATATGCCGGTCGATCCGACCGACCTTTCCAAGCGCGTGATGCCGATGATGACCGATGCCGACATGGCAATGAAAGTCGACCCGATCTACAACGAGATCTGCCAGAAGTTCATGGCCGATCCAGCCTATTTCGACGACTGCTTTGCCCGCGCTTGGTTCAAGCTGACCCACCGCGACATGGGTCCGAAGGTTCGTTACTTTGGCCCCGACGTTCCGGCGGAAGACCTGATCTGGCAAGATCCGGTTCCTGCTGGTCGCACCGATTACGACGTTGCAGCAGTCAAAGCCAAGATCGCGGGTTCGGGCCTGTCCGTGTCGGATATGGTGACCACCGCTTGGGACAGTGCACGGACGTTCCGGGGGTCTGACATGCGGGGCGGTGCCAATGGTGCCCGTATCCGTCTTGCTCCGCAGAAAGATTGGGAAGGCAACGAGCCCGCCCGTCTGGCGCGTGTCCTTTCGGTTCTGGAACCGATTGCCGCGACTTCGGGCGCTTCCATCGCCGATGTCATCGTTCTGACGGGCAATGTCGGCATCGAGCAGGCGGCAAAAGCAGCGGGCTTTGACGTGACCGTTCCTTTCGCTCCGGGTCGGGGCGATGCGACCGACGAGATGACCGATGCTGCGTCTTTCTCGGTTCTGGAGCCTCTCGCAGATGGTTTCCGCAACTGGGTTAAAAAGGACTACGCTGTCACGCCCGAGGAAATGCTGCTGGACCGTGCCCAACTGATGGGTCTGACCGCAGCGGAAATGACTTGCCTTGTCGGCGGTATGCGGGTCATCGGCACCAACTTTGGCGGCAGCAAGGAAGGTGTTTTCACCGACCGCGTCGGTGCATTGACCAACGACTTCTTTGCCAATCTGACCGATATGGCGCTTAGCTGGCACAAGGTCGATGGAAAGCCATACGAACTGCGTGACCGCAAGACCGGCAATGTGCGGTTTACTGCAACGCGTGCCGATCTGGTGTTTGGTTCGAACTCGATCCTGCGTGCCTATGCCGAGGTCTATGCCCAAGACGACAACAAAGGCAAGTTCGTGAATGACTTCGTTGCGGCTTGGGTCAAGGTGATGAACGCTGACCGGTTTGACCTGACGGCGAAGTAATCTGCCTCACTTGCGTTTGACTTGGGGCCGCGCCTTTGGTGCGGCCCTGATCACATCTGCCACCCGCTTTGCGATGGCATCACTGCCTTTGACCGACGGGTGAATCCGGTCGATCTGGTGATAAGTCCAATCCCCGTTCGGCACGAGATCTGCCAAAGGCACAAAAGTGACCCCATGGTCAAACTGGGCCATCTTCGCCAAACGACGATCCAGTTCATCGCCAGCAGCCCGACAGCCCTTGATCGGGGTGAAGGTTCCGGGATTTCGCAAATAGCCAAGATAGATTACCCGTGCGCCGCTTTGGCGCACCTCATTGACAAATTTCGGGATGGTTCCGGCCCGCCCGTCAGCGCTTACCAGCCTGTCCAGCATGTTTGAACAAAAGCCGCAGCCACAGCCGAACAAAAGGTCGTTGCCGCCCCCGTTCATCACCACCCAATCCCACTTTCCGGGAACATATTGCGCCGGGATGCGCAGACCAGCCGCGCCAGAGATGGGGAGAAAATAGAAGTATCGAGCAGCCGAAACCGACTTGTCGATCACTTCAAGGCCGAGTTCGCTTTCAAGCACATTGCCGACAGCCTGATGCCCGCCACGATTTGATGCCAGCATCGAATCGCCCATGATGAGGATGTTGGTCGCCTGACCATCGGCGAGCCTTTCGCCACAGCCAAACAGAAACAAGAAGATCAAGAATCCAAGAAAAAGTTGGCGCATCGGTCTATGAAGCTCTGAGAATCCCCGCGGAAACCTGCGCGAAAACAGTGGCGCGAATGTGGCGCGGTCTTTCTGAAACGCGGCATTGCGAAACCATCACCAAACCCCCATCTGAAGGCAAAGGGATCAGTTCGGGAGAGTGCTGTGATTAATGCGAAATCATTGTTGGATGGGCTTTTGGGCCAAGTGAATTCGGCGGCGGCTGGTACGGGCGCTGATGGCTTGGCAAAAAAGGCCAAGGGTGCTTGGGACAGTCAATCGACACTTGGCAAAGGCGCGATTGCAGGCGGGCTTCTTGGGCTTTTGCTGACAGATGGTGGTCAAAAAATTCTGAAAACCGGCGCAAGTGTTGGTGGTGCTGCGCTGATCGGTGGACTTGCCTACAAAGCCTATGAGGACTGGAAGGCCGGCAAGGCACCTGCCGCCTCTGCCGAACCCGGCCCTGTTGCGCTGCCCAAACCCGACGGCACCGCTTTCTTGCCGAATGACCCGGTGAAGGCAGACGATCTGGCAACTCGCCTTTTGCAGGCCATGGTTGCGGCTGCCAAGGCGGATGGCCATGTGACAACCCGTGAGCGCGCGCGGATTTCGCAGCAATTGGCTCAGGCGGGGATGGGGGCCGAAGCTGAACGGCTGATCACAGACGAGCTCGACGCCCCATTGGATGCGGGCCGTATCGCAGCCCTTGCCCGTAGCGAAGAAGAAGCAGCTGAAATTTATGCTGCGTCACTTTTGGTTGTGGACCCCGAAGCGCCGGCAGAAAAGGGCTACCTTGCCATGTTGGCCGCACGCTTGAACCTTGATCCACGGCTTGTCGACCATCTTCACGCCCGCGCGGCGGATCTGGCCTAATTCTTGCGCCTGACGCCGGGCGCGAAGCGTCCGGCGTCAGGCTCGCTCTACCAAAAGCCAGACCCCGCCCTCGGGACGCAGTGTCAAGATCAGCACGGGTTTCGGGTCTTTTCCCGGTATCGCTGAAAACCGAAAGCGCGCCAAAAGCGTTGCGAGAATGATGACGGCTTCTTGCAGGGCGAATGAGGCGCCAATGCAAATCCTTGGGCCATCGCCAAAGGGCAGGTACGAGAACCTGTCGATCGCCTTGGCATCTGCAAAGCGGGATGGGTCAAACCGGTGCGGATCTTTCCACAGCTTGTGGTGGCGATGCAGGGCATAGATGGGCAAGATCACCGTGTCCCCCGGCAAGACCTCTCGCCCGCAAATTTCATCTTTTGCCTGCGCTGTGCGCGACAGGAAGGCAGCCGGCGGATACATTCGCAGCGCCTCATCAATGACCCGCCGCACCAAGGGGAGCGACGACACATCTGCCGCCGTTGCCGCTCGGCTGCCTAAAACCGATTGCGCCTCGGCCCTTGCGGATGCCTGGACCTCGGGATCAAACGCGCAAAGATAAAGCGCCCATGACAGCGTAAGCGCGGTCGTTTCATGCCCAGCCACGATAAACGTCAAAAGGTTGTCACGCAGTTCGGACGTTGTCATCTTGCGCCCGGTTTTCGGGTCTTCCCCGTCCAGCAAAAGATCCAGAAGATCCGGAACCGGCTTCGGTCCTTCCTTGCGCCGGCTCTCAATCGCCTGATCTGCCAACAGCTTCGTCTGTCGCATCGCGGCGCCCGTCATCAGCCGGTTCGGACGCGGGATCCACGACGGCGCGCCAAGAATATCCAACAGCGAAACCTTGGCAGTTTGGGCAATATACTGCTCGATGGCCTTGTGCACCGATGTGCTGTCAAAGCCCTTGCCATCGGAAAAGGTCACATCGGAAATGACCTCAAAGGTCGCGGTAACCATTTCGTCGAAAAGGTTCACAGCGCGGCCAGCGCCCTTGCTGACACGGTCTGAGGCGCGCTCTGCCGCGGCCGTCATCACAGGGGCAAGGCCGGTGACATGGCGGTGGCTGAACACAGGCGCGGCTGTCCGGCGCTGCCACATCCATTCGGCTCCTTCTGCAACGAAAAGGCTGTCGCCAATGGCAGGCTCCAAGATCAGCTTAGTGACCTGTGATTTCGGGTAATCTTCTACGCGGTCCCGAAGAATGCGCTTCAACGCATCGGTATCCATAACCATGTGCCAGCGTTTGCCGGTACGTCCTGAAATGATCGGCGCATGGGTCGCGATTTCGGGGATCAGTTCCAAAACATTACGTCTGCCCGCCTGAAGTGACCCCCATATCCCCAAAGGCTCGGTCGCAAGTGGGACGCGCACGGGAAGACGGGGCAGGGGGGCGTATTCGTTCATCGCAACCTCCATTTTGTCAAATATAGGAACGGGTTCGCGAAAGTCACCCGGGCCGGAAGTCTTACGGGGCGCGATGCGCGAATGGTTGCGTGTGGCGGACCCGCGGGGCGGATGCGCTTGCAAGGATTGGCGCTTGCCGCTATCCCAAAAGCAGTTAACGGGGGTCCTGATGTTCAAGCCTTTGCGTGCTGGTTTGCTTTCTTTGTCAATGCTTGCCGCTTGCGCCCAACAGGGCGTGTTGGAGGAGCCGGTGCCCTTGGGGGATTTTGCCCTTGGCCTGAACATCGTTGTTGCGGACAACGTACAGAAAGTTCCGATCAGCCGCGAAGCGACCGTGGAAGAATGGGAAACCGCGATGAAAGCGGCTGTTGCTGCCCGGTTTGGCCGCTATGAGGGTACAAAGCTTTACAATATCGGGATTTCTGTTGACGGTTACGCCCTTGCGCCGCCCGGAATTCCTGTTGTGGCCGCGCCGAAATCGGTCTTGGTGATCACCGCGAATATCTGGGACGATGCGGCCCAGAAAAAGCTGAACGCAGAAGGCAAACAATTCACTGTCTTCGAGTCGCTATCCGGTGAAACCATCGTTGGATCAGGCCTGACTCGGACCAAACAACAGCAAATGGATGCGCTGACATTCAATGCCGCCAAGAAAGTGGAAGACTGGCTGCTAGAGAACCCAAGTTGGTTTGGACTGACCGCCGAGGAGGTCGCAGCCGCCATGAAAGCGCGTCGTGAGGCCGCAAAGCAGGCGAAGTCTGACGTTCCGGCTGAAGAACCTGCACCAAGTGCTGTTCCAAAGCCGAAGTGAGGCTTGATTTTCCCTCGCCTTCGGCTTAAGTCGCCGCCCGTGTATAACGGGGTCAATCGGCTCTTCCGCCACGACCCCCCGAATTCAAGGGCGCTTCGGCATGGCAAAGGCAAAGTTTGAACGTAACAAGCCGCACGTCAACATCGGCACGATTGGCCACGTTGACCACGGCAAGACGACGCTGACGGCGGCGATCACGAAGTATTTCGGCGAATTCAAGGCCTATGACCAGATCGACGGCGCGCCGGAAGAGCGTGCCCGCGGGATCACGATCTCGACGGCTCACGTTGAATACGAGACCGAGAACCGTCACTACGCCCACGTCGACTGCCCCGGCCACGCCGACTATGTTAAGAACATGATCACCGGTGCTGCCCAGATGGACGGCGCGATCCTCGTGGTTGCTTCGTCGGATGGCCCGATGCCGCAGACCCGCGAGCACATCCTGCTCGGCCGTCAGGTTGGTATCCCGTACATGGTCGTCTACATGAACAAGGTTGACCTTGTTGACGACGAAGAACTGCTGGAACTGGTCGAGATGGAAGTTCGCGAACTTCTGTCGTCCTACGAATACCCCGGCGACGACATTCCGATCATCAAGGGCTCGGCTCACCAGGCTCTGATCGGCGAGCGTCCGGAAATCGGCGAAACCTCGATCCGCGCGCTTCTGAAGGCCGTTGATGAGTACATCCCGACCCCGGAGCGCGCTGTTGACCAGCCGTTCCTGATGCCGATCGAAGACGTGTTCTCGATCTCGGGCCGTGGTACCGTTGTGACCGGTCGTGTTGAGCGCGGCGTGATCAACGTTGGCGACGAAGTTGAAATCGTCGGCATCCGCGACACCAAGAAGTCGACCTGCACCGGCGTTGAAATGTTCCGCAAGCTGCTGGATCGCGGCGAAGCTGGCGACAACGTTGGCGTTCTGCTGCGCGGCATCGACCGTGAAGGCGTTGAGCGTGGTCAGGTTCTGTGCAAGCCGAAGTCGGTGAACCCGCACACGAAGTTCGAAGCAGAAGCCTACATCCTGACCAAGGAAGAAGGCGGCCGCCACACCCCGTTCTTCGCGAACTACCGTCCGCAGTTCTACTTCCGCACGACCGACGTGACGGGCACCGTGAAGCTGCCGGAAGGCACCGAAATGGTGATGCCGGGCGACAACCTGAAGTTCGAAGTTGAACTGATCGCGCCGATCGCCATGGAAGAAAAACTGCGCTTCGCTATCCGCGAAGGCGGCCGCACCGTCGGCGCAGGCGTTGTCTCCAAGATCATCGCCTGATCTCGACCGCACAACTGATGGAAGGGGCTGCCTGTTTGGGCGGCCCCTTTTTTCATGACGTAAGGCGTGTTGACGATTCGGCTGTTTATCGGAAATTCTGATCTGGGAGGAAAAGAAGATGTGCCAGATCTTTGCCGGACAAAATCCGGCCCGCTATGAAAGCGTCACCCGCAGACTGCGTTTGAACGGGCAGTCGACCAGCATCAGGCTGGAGCGTGCTTTCTGGGGAATTCTCGACCAAATGGCTGAGAAGGAAGGCGTTTCCACGCCGCAATTTTTGTCGAAACTCCATTCTGAAGTGTTGATTCAGAACGGTGAGGCGAACAACTTTTCATCGCTTTTACGTTGCGCCTGTACGATCCACTTGGGCGAATTTGACCAAGTTCCTCAAAGCCTTGCGCGGTACGCAGCAGAGTAGAGACAAAAAAACGCCTGTAGTAGTCCAGTACTACCCGGCATTAAAATTGGTCCGATAACCTTACCAAAATCGCCTGAATTTTGGAGGTTACATGGCCAAGGCAATACACTCGATGATCCGCGTCCTCGAAGAGGCACGGTCCGTTGCATTCTACGACATGGCTTTTGGCCTCAAGGTCGCAGATCGACTGGATTTCGAGACCTTCACCCTCATCTATCTTTCTAACCCGGAAAGCGGGTTCGAGCTTGAGCTGACCGTGAACAAGGGGCGCAGCGAGCCTTATGTTCTGGGCGACGGGTATGGCCATTTGGCGGTTTCCGTCAGCGATGTCGATGCAGAACACGCGCGCCTGACAGAGGCGGGCCTTGCTCCGCGCAAGTTGGTGGATTTCCAGAACAACGGCGTTTCGGTCGCGAAGTTCTTTTTCGTGGCTGACCCAGACGGTTACCAGATCGAGGTTTTGCAAAGAGGTGGGCGGTTCCAGTGACCCCCGCCTTTTCGTCATTCTAGGGAGGAGACTATGACGAAAATCGAAAGAAAAGGGCTGACGAGGAGAGCCCTTCTTGGCCGCGCCATTGCGGCCGGAACTCTTGCGGTCACCGGAGTTGGCTTTGTCGCCGCGCCGGATGCTGCCTGGGCATTAGAGGTTTCGGTGATCACACCGGAACAAATGGCAACACTGCTGCAAATGGCGCGTGACATCTATCCGCATGATCAGGTGCCGGATCGTTTCTATGCCGTCGCCGTCAAAGGCTACGATGCCGAGGGAGCCAAGGACCTAGTCGCAGCCGGCGTTGCTGAACTGAATGCTGCGGCGCAAGCACAGGGGCATGCGGATTACCTGTCGATCGGTTGGGAGGAAGATCGCGTCAAGGTCCTGCAGGCCGTTGAAGCGACAGTGTTTTTCCAGACGGTTCGGTCGGGCCTCGTCACCGGGCTCTACAATCAGAAAGATGTCTGGCCAATCTTTGGCTACCAAGGCGAGTCCTTCTCGCAAGGCGGTTACATCGACCGCGGTTTTGATGACATCGACTGGCTGTAAGGGAGGAGTCAGACATGGTTGCCAAATTTGACCTTAACGACGACTCTGTGGTCGTCATCATAGGCACCGGCGCAGGCGGCGGTGTTCTTGCAAACGAACTGGCGCAAAAAGGCGTCAAGGTCGTCGCTTTGGAAGCGGGCGGACGCTACCTGCCCGAAGATTACATCAATGACGAATGGGAAAGCTTCGGCCAATTGGCGTGGACCGATGCCCGGACCACCAGCGGTTCATGGCGTGTAGCAAAGGATTTTGGCGGGCTGCCAGCCTGGATCGTAAAGGCCGTCGGTGGCACCACTACCCACTGGGCAGGTGCCTCGATCCGGTTCCAAGAGCATGAATGGAAGGCGCTAACCACCTATGGCAAGGTCGACGGCGCCAACCTGCTGGACTGGCCGATTGACGCAGCAGAAATGGCGCCTTGGTACGAAAAGGCCGAAACCAAGCTGGGCGTGACCCGCACAGGTGACCGCGCCGGTCTTCCGGGAAACAACAACTTCAAAGTCTTCGAAAAAGGCGCGAAGGCGCTTGGTTACAGCGAAGTTCACACGGGTCGTATGGCAATCAACTCCAGCGACTATGACGACCGGCTGGCCTGCCAGCAGACCGGTTTCTGCTTCCAGGGCTGTAAATGGGGTGCAAAATGGTCTGCCGCCTACACTGACATTCCGCGCGGTGAGGCGACCGGCAATCTGGAAGTGCGTGAGCGCAGCCATGTGGCCCGCATCCTGCACAACGAAGCAGGCAAGGTCACCGGCGTCGAGTATTTCGACAAGGACGGCAATCTTCAGTTCCAGAAAGCCCGCATCGTTTGCGTCGCCGGCAACTCCTTCGAAAGCCCGCGTCTGCTGCTGAACTCGGCGTCCAGCATGTTCCCGAACGGGCTTTCGAACTCTTCCGGTATGGTTGGGAAAAACTATATGCGCCACACGACTGGTTCGGTTTACGCCGTTTTCGACAAGCCGGTGCGCATGTGGCGTGGCACCACGATGGCCGGCATCGTGCAAGACGAAGCGCGTCACGATCCGTCGCGCGGTTTTGTCGGTGGCTACGAGTTGGAAACACTGTCGCTGGGCCTGCCATTCATGGCGGCCTTCCTGAACCCCGGCGGTTGGGGGCGCAGTTTCACCACGGCGCTTGACCATTATGAAAACATGGCGGGCATGTGGATCGTGGGCGAAGACATGCCGCAGCTTGGCAATGGCGTTACTCTCTCTGACGCCAAGGACCAGCATGGTCTTCCGGTCGCCAATGTTCATTTTGATGATCACCCGAATGACATTGCGATGCGGAACCACGCCTACAAACAAGGGATCGCGATGTATGAGGCCGTCGGGGCGACCCGCGCCTTCCCGACGCCGCCCTACCCGTCCACTCACAACCTTGGCACCAACCGCATGTCGGAAAAGCCTGAGGATGGCGTGGTGAACAAGTGGGGTCAGTCACATGACATCTCCAACCTGTTCGTCTCGGACGGCTCGCAGTTCACCACGGGCGCGGCGGAAAACCCGACATTGACCATCGTTGCCTTGGCAATCCGCCAGGCAGACCACATTGCTCGTGAAATGGCGGCAAACAACATCTGATCCACCGATGAACAAAAGCGTGAAGGGCCGCGGTGGCCCTTCATAAGTTACTGGGAGGACTTGGAATGAAACGATTTCTTACAACCGTTGCGGCAGTCGGATTATTGGCATCCACGGCTTCGGCTCAGAATGCGGATCTGCCTGACAATCTTGCCAAGTTGGGCGCCTTCAAGACGACGGGCGTGACCGAATTCACCGTAGTTGATCAGGGCGGCGACTATGCCGAGGCGATCAAAAAGAACCTTGAGAGGGTCAAGCTGCCCGAAGGCTTCAAGATCGCGCTCTATGCTGTCGTTCCCGACGCGCGGCACATGGCCGTCGGCCCGCAGGGTATTGTGACCTTTGTCGGCACGCGGAAGTCTGAAGTCTGGGCCGTGACGGACCGAAACAAGGATCGTGTCGCCGACGAGGTTAAGAACTTCGCGCCATCCTTGCCAAAGGCCATTCCCAACGGCCCCTGCTTTACCAAGGACGGCTTCCTGATCATTGCCGAGCAGAACCGTGTCCTTCTCTATCCGGCAGCAGAGTTCTTCTATGAAAGCCCCGATGTGGTCGCGGTTCCGATCGTGCCGCAGGGAAAGCTGATCCCGGTTGAGGAGGAAAGCTACAACCACACCGCACGCGTCTGCAAAATGGGGCCCGATGGCAAGGTTTACATTTCCCTTGGCCAGCCCTTCAATGTGTCGCCCCCGGAAAAGCTGGATCTTTATAAGGAAACCGGGATTGGTGGTATCATCCGGATGAACCTCGATGGATCTGACCGTGAGGTCTACACCTACGGAGTCCGCAACTCGGTTGGTCATGACTTCCATCCGGTCACGGGTGAGCTTTGGTTCACCGACAATCAGGTGGATGGAATGGGCGATGACATTCCGCCCGGTGAAATCAACCGCCAGACCGCGGCTGGACAGCATTTCGGCCATCCTTGGTACGGTGGCGGTTCTGTTCGTACAACGGAGTATACGGGTCAGGAAGTGCCGGTCGAAGTGGTGATGCCGGCGGTGGAAACGATTGCCCATGCGGCTGATCTTGGCATGACGTTCTACACCGGCAATCAGTTCCCGGCGAAGTACAAGAACGCCATCTTCTCGGCCCAACACGGTTCGTGGAACCGCACCACCCCAAGCGGGGCAGAGGTTATCGTGACCTATGTGGCCGAAGACGGGACCGCGACGGCCGAGACCTTTGCAACGGGTTGGATCGACGAGAACGGTGAATATCTTGGCCGTCCGGTCGATGTGGCCCAGTTGCGGGACGGGTCGATCCTTGTGTCGGATGACCTTGCCGGTGCGATCTATCGCATCAGCTACGGCGAATGATGCGGGGTGTCTTACTGTGCCTCGGCGGGGTTTTCCTCGCCGGGGCCGTCATGGCGCAAGACCCGCCCGAGGGAAACCGGGCTGACGGGCGCAAGGTGGCCGGTCAGTGCCGGACCTGTCATGGGCTTGAAGGGTTGGCCAAGATTCCCATCGCGCCGAATATCGGGGGGGAACCTGCCGACTATATCGCGGCACAATTGCTGGCCTTCCGCGAGGGGCGGCGAGAACATGAGATGATGTCTGTCGTAGCAAAGGGGCTGAGTGATCAGAACATCGCGGATGTCGCGGCTTGGTATGCCGGGCATCTGGCCACCGCGGTTCCAAAAACCGATCTGGCCGGGGCGCCAGAGGTCTGCGCTTCTTGCCACGGGGCTGATGGAATTGCTGTGGTTGATCTTGCGCCGAACCTTGCGGGCGAGACGAACATTTATCTCGACACGCAGCTCAAGTCGTTCCGTCTGGGCAAGCGCGAGTCAGAGATCATGTCGGGAATCGCGGCAGAGCTTTCTGATGAAGAGATCAGGGCTGTTGCCGATTGGTATGCGGCGATCGGGTTGAAGGTTCAGCAGGTCGATTGATCCGCTGGGGAAGATGGGGGCAATTCTGATGCGGGTCTGGCCCGGATTCCTCTGGATTGCCCCTTGACGACCCGCCCCGCCTGCCGTAACCCACCGATCAGGCCTAGGGGTATAGCTCAGCTGGTAGAGCGACGGTCTCCAAAACCGTAGGTCGCGGGTTCGAACCCTGCTGCCCCTGCCACTTTCCAAAAAGCGCCAAAAAATACCGTCCCCGTCGGGGACGTTTTTTTTACTTGTTTAAAATCAACGGGCTAGTCTCGGGGATTCAGCTTTTCTTTACTTTTGTCCCCGTGGCAGGGGTAGAGTCGGGGCAAGCCCCGACCTGCGGCGGTCAAAGAGTTGGGCTGAAGCCAGACCTAGACAGGGTGCATTTCGAGCCTTTTGGAGCCAATGGTTTGGCCTCCTTACGCAACCGCCTGTTGAGGCTGGCGGCGACATCGTGGCCATAATCCCGGCCTGCACCCGAGATTGGCTTCGCCACAAAATTTTCCAGATCAGACCACCCTTGCGTCCATTTCCACTTTCAATCTGCGGGAGAGTGATTTTTCGCGAGGACATTATGTTCAATCTGCTTTTCAGATCATCCTGGAAGGTCCAGGCATTTCTGGCTGTCGTTCTGATGGCCTTGGCGTTCATCGTCAACGAGGCCGCAAAGAAGGACGAGGCCGAAAAGGCGCGGGCCTTGCGCGACGGTATTCCGCAAGCCGTGTCCTTGAACGGCTTTGATCCCAAGCGCGACATTCATGCCGCGCGCGAGGTGCATGTGATTGGCTGGATCAATCCGGACTTCAATTATCAACTGACAGAAACGACCAAGACCAAGCGCGGGTCTTATGACACCGTGCGGCGGATGTTCGTGCTGCTTGGTCCCGACGATGCGCCTGATGCAAAGCTGGCGCGTGCGGTGGTTCTTTTGCCCGAATCCGGCGTGGAGAGCTTTCTGGATGATATGGGCGCGAATGTTGAGGATATTGCCGGTGAACGGCTTGTCTTTCGCCTGAATGGGAAAGCAGACCGCAGTCCTGATCTGAAGAATATGGCCGAGGATGCGCTGGGCAAGCTGGGCGTGAAAAAGGCCCCAGGGTTCCAGTATATCGAGCCGTGGGGCATGCAGGGCAGGGAGGCCGCGCTGGCGCCGGACCCGGATTTCGGCCCGACGGCAACAATGATCCTTGGCGGGTTGGCGGGGCTGTTCCTGTTGATCGCGGTGGCCAAGTTGCGGCGCAAACCTGCGCAACTGCCTGTAGAGGAGCCAAAGACCGCTATTGCCCCGCACATGATGGATGCGGTGGGGGCCGATCCTGCCGCTGTGACGACCACGCTTGATCCGGTCGCGCCAAAGCGCCCCCGATCAAGAAAGGGACTTTGGATATTGGCGGGTCTTGGCGGGGTTGTGGCCTTTGTCTGGGCAGGTGGAATGTTCCTGATGCCCTTGGTCGTGATGGCGGTATTCTTTGTTGGACTGCTGCAGACGAAAAAGGCACTGGGCCGGGGGATGACGGCGGCGGTTTCGCGCGTTTCCGGCAAACCGGCAGAGTCTGCCTTGGAAGCAGAGGTGCCTGCTAAATCGGGCGAAAAGACGGGCGGATTGGCTGCTTTGGCGCAGACCCTGATGCCAAGAAAACCTGCGGCTACCCCAGGGGGTGCGAAGAAGTTCCTGCCGCTGGCGCTGGGCCTTGGCGTTCTGGCCGTTTCCAGCGGTGGGTCTTTGGACGGTCTTTTCGCCACGCAGGGGCTGACACCGCGTTCTGCCGCTGCCGTGACGTCGAAAGAAGTCCCGGCTGCGGCGCCGGTCGAGGCAACGGTTGCAACGGTGAAAGCGGAGCCTGCGGTCCAAGCCGAGGCGGTGCCCGTGCAGCCAAGTGCCGAGATGGCCCCGGCAGCCGAACGCGCTGCGCCTGCACCAGCCGTTGTGGAAGCGCCCATACCGGCTCCCGTTGCGTCCAGCCCTGCGCCGGTTGCGGCGAGTCTGTCGCCCTTCGGCGCAGTGCCGCTGGGCATGATGCTGGCCGCGGTTCTGGTTTTGGGTCTTGGCGGGGTCTTGTTCCTGCGCAAGCAAGGGACGGGCTTGGGTCGAGGCGTCGCAAGGGCGGCTGGCGAAGGCTGGGACGCGCTGGAGCGTATGGTCGAGCGTGAAAGGGCCATCGCTGCGCGGCGGGGGAACATGGCGCAAATGGTCGTTCAGTCTTGAAATTGCCCGTCTGCCCGCGTATTTGGGCTGCGAAACCCGAGATCGGATTGTGACGATGGCAAAGACCAACCCCCTTCAGTTCATTCAGCAGGTCCGCACCGAGGTGGGCAAGGTTGTCTGGCCAAGCCGCCGCGAAGTGGTGCTGACCACGATCATGGTCTTTATCATGGCCGCGCTGACCGCCACTTTCTTCAGCCTTGTCGATCTGGGAATCCGGTCGGGGCTGAAGGCTGTCCTTGGTATGTTCTGACGCATCTAAGCGTCTACCCCCTTGAAATATTGGGCCATGGCGGGTATGCCGCGCCCTGTTCAAGGACAAACCGGCGCGCAATGATTCGTGTTGCGCGCTGTTTTTTGTTCCTCTGGGGCACTTCAGTTTATGGCTAAGGTGCTGGAATAATGGAATTTTTCGGGCGCAAGGCGCCCGGGCAGACAGGATGAGATGGGCATGGCCAAGCGTTGGTATTCGGTAAGCGTTCTCTCGAACTTCGAGAAGAAAGTTGCCGAGCAGATCAAGACCGCTGTCGCCGATGCCGGTCTGGAAGACGAGATCGACGAAGTTCTGGTCCCGACCGAAGAGGTGATCGAGGTTCGTCGTGGCAAGAAGGTGACGTCCGAGCGCCGCTTCATGCCCGGCTATGTGCTGGTGCATATGGAGATGTCGAGCCGGGGCTATCACCTGATCTCGTCGATCAACCGGGTAACCGGCTTCCTTGGTCCGCAGGGCAAACCGATGCCGATGCGTGACGCCGAAGTGAATGCGATGCTGAACCGCAGCGTCGAAGGTGGCGAGGCTCAGCCGCGCAATCTGATTCGCTTTGATATCGGCGAGAAGGTCAAGGTCACCGATGGTCCGTTCGAGGGCTTCGATGGCATGGTCGAGGAAGTTGATGACGACAACAGCCGCCTGAAGGTGTCTGTGTCGATCTTTGGCCGGGCAACCCCGGTCGAGCTAGAATTCACGCAGGTCTCGAAAGGGATCTGAGTGCATCACGTGGGAGGCGAGCGCATCTGAAAGGGTGTGACGAACCGAACCACTAAACCGCGACTTCCCAATTCCGGGAGGTTGCAGTGAGAAGAGGAGAGGCCAAATGGCCAAGAAAGTTATCGGCAGCCTCAAGCTGCAAGTTAAGGCTCAGCAAGCCAACCCGTCGCCGCCAGTCGGCCCGGCTTTGGGTCAGCGCGGCCTGAACATCATGGCGTTCGTCAAGGAATTCAACGCGAAGTCGGCTGACTTTGCGCCGGGCACCCCGATCCCGACGATCATCACCTACTACCAAGACAAGTCGTTCAGCATCGAGCTGAAGACCCCGCCGGCCTCGTTCCTGATCAAGGAAGCCGCTGGTCTGAAGCCGCAGGGCAAGCGCAACCGGACCAAGGGTTCGGTCAAGCCGGGCCGCGAAGTGGCTGGTACCATCACGGCAGCTCAGGTTCGCAAGATCGCTGAGACCAAGATGAAGGACCTGAACGCGAATTCGATCGAAGGCGCGATGCAGATCATTCTTGGCTCGGCCAAGTCCTGCGGCATCGAAGTGAAGGGCTGATCCAGATGGCAAAGATTGCAAAGCGCGTGAAAGCGGCTCAGGCCCTGTTTGAAGGCAAGTCGAACCTTTCCGTTGAAGACGCCGTTTCGCTGATCAAGAAGGCCGCTTCGGCCAAGTTCGACGAAACCCTTGAAATCGCGATGAACCTTGGCGTTGACCCGCGTCACGCTGACCAGATGGTTCGTGGTGTTGTCCAGCTGCCGAACGGCACCGGCAAGACCGTGCGCGTCGCCGTGTTCGCCCGTGGCGGCAAGGCTGACGAAGCCAAGGAAGCTGGTGCAGATATCGTCGGTGCAGAAGACCTTCTGGAAACCATCCAGCAGGGCAAGATCGACTTCGATCGCTGCATCGCAACCCCGGACATGATGCCGCTGGTCGGCCGTCTGGGTAAGATCCTCGGCCCGCGCAACCTGATGCCTAACCCGAAGGTCGGCACCGTGACCATGGACGTCAAAACTGCTGTGGCTGCGGCCAAGGGCGGCGAAGTCCAGTTCAAGGTTGAAAAGGCCGGCGTCATTCATGGCGGTATCGGCAAGGTTTCCTTCACCGAGGAAGCTCTGGCCCAGAACGTTCGCGCTTTCGTGGACGCTGTGACCAAGGCCAAGCCGGCTGGCGCAAAGGGCACCTATGTGAAGAAGGTTTCGCTTTCTTCGACCATGGGCCCGGGTGTTTCGCTCGACCTCTCGTCGACCAACGCCTGATCAAGAATTTCCGGGGCCTTCGCGCCCCGGGGATGATAGGGCGCCTCGGCGCCCTGTCCTGTCCGAGACGGAGGGTGGCCCTCGGGCCTTAATTTCCTTCCTGAGATGGGGAACGTGACGAATTTCACCCTCGGGTGATCTTGGCCATCGGAACCCTGAACGGACCCGAACGCCTCTGATCTGATCAGGGGCAAACATGAGCCGGGGAGCAATCCCCACACTTGGAGTGGAACTGTGGATAGAGCCCAGAAAGAGAAAGTGGTCGAGGAACTCGGCCAAATCTTCGAAAGCTCTGGCGTCGTAGTGGTTGCCCACTACGCGGGCATGACGGTTGCACAGATGCAGGACCTTCGCGCAAAAATGCGCGACGTTGGTGGGTCCGTACGCGTTGCCAAGAACACGCTCGCCAAGATCGCCCTGGAAGGAAAGCCGTCTGCTAAGATGGCGGATCTCCTGACGGGCATGACCGTTATGGCCTATTCGGAAGACCCTGTGGCTGCGGCCAAGGTCTGCGAGGCATATGCCAAGGGGAACGACAAGTTCCAAATCCTTGGTGGTGCCATGGGCCATGAGGTACTGGACCTGAACGGTGTCAAGGCCGTTGCAGCTATGCCGTCGCGTGAAGAGCTTCTTGCTCAGATCGTTTCGTGCATCGGTGCACCTGCTTCGAACATCGCCGGTGCCATTGGCGCGCCTGCTTCGAACATCGCAAGCATCCTGTCGACCATCGAGGAAAAGGCTGCTGCCTGATCTTTGTGCCCGCGCGGGTTGAACCCCGCGTCGTTGGAACCCATCTTAACTTACGGAATGAGCAAAATGGCTGATCTGAACAAACTCGCCGAAGAAATCGTCGGCCTGACCCTGCTGCAGGCTCAGGAACTGAAGAACATCCTCAAGGACCAGTATGGCATCGAGCCGGCCGCCGGTGGCGCCGTCATGATGGCTGGCCCGGCTGCTGGTGGCGCTGCTGCCGCTGCTGAAGAAGAAAAGACCGAATTCGACGTCGTTCTGACCGACGCCGGCGCCAACAAGATCAACGTGATCAAAGTTGTCCGCGAAATCACCGGTCTGGGCCTGAAAGAAGCCAAGGACCTGACCGAAGCCGGTGGCAAGGTCAAGGAAGCTGTCTCGAAAGCAGACGGCGAAGCCATGGTCAAGAAGTTCGTCGAGGCTGGCGCCAAGGCTGAACTCAAGTAATTGCGGTTGCGGATTTTCCGCAAAGCGTGATTTGAGGCTGGGGACGGAGTTATTCCGTCTCCAGCTAATCGCATCTTGAAAAGGGCTTTCGTGAGAAGTCTTTTCCCAGGTGCGGTGATAGGTTCGGGAGCGGTCCTAAGGGACGGGCCGCATGAATGGAACCCATTGCCCCCTTCGCCAGCGGCGAGTGCCCGTGGCCCGACGGCCATTCGCCCGCGACACGTAAGACAAAGGTGACGACGAGCATGGCGCAGACCCACGTTGGCCAGAAACGAATCCGCCGGTACTACGGCAAGATCCGTGAAGTTCTGGAAATGCCGAACCTGATCGAGGTTCAGAAATCTTCTTATGACCTCTTCCTGCGGTCAGGCGACAGCGACAAGCCGCTGGATGGCGAAGGCATCCAGGGCACGTTCCAGTCGGTTTTCCCGATCAAGGATTTCAACGAAACCGCCGTGCTGGAGTTCGTGAAATACGAACTGGAAAAGCCGAAGTTCGACGTTGAAGAATGCATGCAGCGCGATCTGACCTATGCGGCACCGTTGAAGGTGACGCTGCGTCTGATCGTGTTTGATGTCGATGAAACCACCGGGGCCCGGTCGGTCAAGGACATCAAGGAACAGGACGTCTACATGGGCGACATGCCCCTGATGACCCCGAACGGAACGTTCATCGTGAACGGCACCGAGCGCGTGATCGTCAGCCAGATGCACCGTTCGCCGGGCGTGTTCTTTGACCACGACAAGGGCAAGACCCATTCTTCGGGCAAGCTTTTGTTCGCCTGCCGCATCATCCCGTATCGCGGTTCGTGGCTGGATTTCGAATTCGACGCAAAGGACATCGTGTTCGCGCGTATCGACCGCCGCCGCAAGCTGCCGGTCACGACCCTGCTTTATGCGCTTGGCATGGATCAGGAACGCATCATGGATGCGTATTATGACACCGTTGACTTCAAGTATCTGAAGAACAAGGGCTGGGTCACCAAGTTCTTCCCCGAGCGTGTGCGCGGCACCCGCCCGTCTTATGATCTGGTAGACGCTGCCACCGGCGAAGTCATCCTGAAGGCTGGCGAAAAGGCCACCCCGCGGATGGTGAAGAAGTGGATCGACGACGGCGCGATCACCGAACTGCTGATCCCGTTCGATCACATTCTGGGCCGCTATGTAGCCAAGGACATCATCAACGAAGAGACCGGTGAAATCTGGGTCGAAGCCGGTGATGAACTGACTTGGGAACTGGACCGTGACGGCGAAGTTAAGGGCGGCTCGGTCAAGGTGCTCTTGGATCAGGGGATCACCGATATCCCGGTTCTGGACATCGACAACGTCAATGTCGGCCCCTACATCCGCAACACCATGGCGGCAGACAAGAACATGGGTCGCGACACCGCGCTCATGGACATCTACCGCGTGATGCGTCCGGGTGAACCGCCGACCGTCGAAGCCGCTTCGGCGCTGTTCGACACGCTGTTCTTCGACAAAGAGCGTTATGACCTGTCGGCCGTTGGCCGCGTCAAGATGAACATGCGTCTTGATCTGGCAAAGCCGGACACCCAGCGCACGCTGGACCGTGAAGACATCATCGCCTGCATCAAGGCCCTGACCGAACTGCGTGACGGCAAGGGCGAGATCGACGACATCGACCACCTCGGCAACCGCCGTGTGCGTTCGGTTGGCGAATTGATGGAAAACCAGTACCGCGTTGGTCTGCTGCGCATGGAGCGCGCGATCAAGGAGCGTATGTCGTCGGTGGAAATCGACACGATCATGCCGCAAGACCTGATCAACGCGAAACCGGCTGCTGCTGCTGTTCGTGAATTCTTCGGCTCGTCGCAGCTGTCGCAGTTCATGGACCAAACCAACCCGCTGTCGGAAGTCACCCACAAGCGCCGTCTTTCGGCTCTTGGGCCGGGTGGTCTGACCCGTGAGCGTGCTGGCTTCGAGGTTCGCGACGTTCACCCGACCCACTATGGCCGGATGTGCCCGATCGAAACGCCGGAAGGTCAGAACATCGGTCTGATCAACTCGCTGGCCACTTTCGCCCGCGTGAACAAGTACGGCTTCATCGAGACCCCCTACCGCAAGGTGGTGGACGGCGCCGTGACCGACGACGTGATCTACATGTCGGCAACGGAAGAAATGCGTCACACGGTGGCTCAGGCCAACGCGACGCTGGACGCTGACGGCAAGTTCGTGAACGAGCTGGTTTCCACCCGGAAAGCCGGCGAATTCATGCTGAACCCGTCGGAAGCCGTAGACCTGATCGACGTGTCGCCGAAGCAGCTGGTTTCGGTCGCTGCCTCGCTGATTCCGTTCCTTGAAAACGACGACGCCAACCGCGCCCTGATGGGTTCGAACATGCAGCGTCAGGCCGTGCCGCTGTTGCAGTCGGACGCGCCGTTCGTTGGCACTGGGATCGAAGCCGTCGTGGCCCGTGACTCGGGCGCCGCCATCATGGCACGTCGCGCCGGTGTGATCGACCAGGTCGACGCGACCCGTATCGTTGTGCGCGCAACCGAGATGCTGGAGCCGGGCGAAGCTGGCGTCGACATCTATCGTCTGCGCAAGTTCAAGCGTTCGAACCAGTCGTCCTGTATCAACCAGCGTCCGCTGGTGAAGGTGGGTGACACGGTGAAGCGCGGCGAAGTGGTGGCCGACGGCCCCTGCACCGATCAGGGCGAATTGGCTCTGGGCCGGAACGTCGTTGTGGCCTTCATGCCGTGGAATGGCTACAACTACGAAGACTCGATCCTGATCTCGGAACGTATCCTGCGTGACGACGTCTTCACCTCGATCCACATCGAGGAATACGAAGTCGCCGCCCGCGATACGAAGCTAGGGCCGGAAGAAATCACCCGCGACATTCCGAACGTCGGTGAAGAAGCGCTGCGCAACCTCGACGAGGCTGGCATTGTCTACATCGGTGCCGAAGTGCAGCCGGGCGACATTCTGGTCGGCAAGATCACACCGAAGGGCGAAAGCCCGATGACGCCGGAAGAAAAGCTTCTGCGCGCCATCTTCGGCGAAAAGGCATCGGATGTGCGCGACACCTCGCTGCGTCTGCCGCCGGGTGCCTTCGGGACGATCGTCGAAGTTCGCGTCTTCAACCGTCATGGTGTGGACAAGGACGAACGCGCGCTGCAGATCGAGCGTGAGGAAGTCGAACGTCTGGCCCGTGACCGGGACGACGAAATGGCGATCCTTGAGCGCAATATCTATGCGCGCCTGAAGACGCTGATCATGGGCAAGACCGCCGTCAAGGGTCCGAAGGGCATCAAGGCCGGTTCGACCATCGACGACGAACTGCTGAGCACGCTGAGCCGTGGTCAGTGGTGGCAGCTCGCCTTGGGCGAAGAAGCCGATGCCAAGGAAGTCGAAGCCCTGCATGACCAGTTCGAAGCCCAGAAGCGTGCGCTTGAGCACCGCTTTGAGGACAAGGTCGAAAAGGTCCGCCGTGGGGACGATCTGCCTCCGGGCGTGATGAAGATGGTCAAGGTTTTCGTCGCGGTGAAGCGCAAGCTGCAGCCGGGCGACAAGATGGCCGGTCGTCACGGGAACAAGGGTGTTATTTCCAAGGTTGTGCCGATGGAAGACATGCCGTTCCTTGCGGACGGTACCCCGGTTGACCTCGTGCTGAACCCGCTGGGCGTGCCGTCGCGTATGAACGTCGGTCAGATCCTTGAAACCCATATGGGCTGGGCCGCGCGTGGCCTTGGCCTGAAGATCGACGAGGCTCTGCAAGAGTACCGTCGTTCGGGCGACCTGACCCCGGTGCGCGAAGCCATGCGGATCGGCTATGGCGATGAGACCTATGAGGAAGCCTTCGGCGACATGGGTGAGGAAGAACTGCTTGAAAAGGCAGCGCTTGTGACCCGTGGCGTTCCGATCGCGACCCCGGTCTTCGACGGTGCCAAGGAACTGGACGTGAACGACGCGCTGAAGCGCGCCGGTTTCGACCAGTCCGGCCAGTCTGAAGTCTTCGATGGCCGCACGGGTGAAAAATTCGCCCGCAAGGTCACCGTCGGCGTCAAGTACATGCTGAAGCTGCACCACTTGGTCGACGACAAGCTCCACGCCCGTTCGACTGGCCCGTACTCGCTTGTGACCCAGCAGCCGCTGGGTGGTAAGGCGCAGTTCGGTGGTCAGCGTCTGGGGGAGATGGAGGTCTGGGCTCTGGAAGCTTACGGCGCCGCCTACACCCTGCAGGAAATGCTGACGGTGAAGTCGGACGACGTGGCAGGCCGGACCAAGGTCTACGAGTCGATCGTCAAGGGCGAGGACAATTTCGAAGCCGGCGTGCCGGAATCGTTCAACGTTCTTGTCAAGGAAGTGCGGGGCCTCGGCCTCAACATGGAACTCCTGGATGCGGAGGAGGAGTGAGGGCGGTCACGCCCTCCTCAACCGCCCCTCAATTTAAGGACGCAAGATGAACCAGGAACTCTCGACCAACCCGTTCAACCCGGTTGCACCGCTGAAGACCTTTGACGAGATCAAGATCTCTCTGGCCTCGCCAGAGCGGATCCTCTCGTGGTCTTTCGGTGAGATCAAGAAGCCGGAAACCATCAACTACCGTACGTTCAAGCCGGAACGTGACGGCCTGTTCTGCGCGCGTATCTTTGGCCCGATCAAGGATTACGAATGCCTTTGCGGCAAATACAAGCGCATGAAGTATCGCGGCGTTGTCTGCGAAAAATGCGGCGTGGAAGTGACCCTGCAAAAGGTCCGCCGCGAGCGCATGGGCCATATCGAACTGGCCGCACCTGTTGCGCATATCTGGTTCCTCAAGTCGCTGCCGTCGCGCATCGGCCTGATGCTGGACATGACGCTGCGCGATCTGGAACGCATCCTCTATTTCGAAAACTACGTCGTGATCGAACCCGGTCTGACCGAGCTGACCTATGGCCAGCTGATGACCGAAGAGGAATATCTGGACGCACAGGACCAGTACGGCGCTGACGCCTTCACCGCCAATATCGGCGCTGAAGCGATCCGCGAAATGCTGGCCAACATCGATCTGGACGCGACTGCTGAACAGCTTCGCGAAGAGCTGAAGGAAGCCACTGGCGAACTGAAGCCGAAGAAGATCATCAAGCGCCTGAAGATTGTTGAATCCTTCCTCGAGTCGGGCAACCGGCCTGAGTGGATGATCCTGACCGTTCTTCCGGTCATTCCGCCGGAACTGCGCCCGCTGGTTCCGCTGGATGGTGGCCGTTTCGCGACCTCGGACCTGAACGATCTGTATCGCCGCGTCATCAACCGGAACAACCGTCTGAAGCGCCTGATCGAACTGCGTGCGCCCGATATTATCGTGCGTAACGAAAAGCGTATGCTGCAGGAAGCTGTGGACGCGCTGTTTGACAACGGCCGTCGCGGCCGCGTGATCACGGGCACCAACAAGCGCCCGCTGAAATCGCTGTCCGACATGCTGAAGGGCAAGCAGGGACGTTTCCGTCAGAACCTTCTGGGTAAGCGCGTCGACTTCTCGGGCCGTTCGGTCATCGTGACCGGCCCGGAGCTGAAGCTGCACCAGTGCGGTCTGCCGAAGAAGATGGCGCTCGAACTGTTCAAGCCCTTCATCTATTCGCGTCTGGAAGCCAAAGGTCTTTCCAGCACCGTGAAGCAGGCGAAGAAGCTGGTCGAAAAAGAGCGTCCCGAGGTCTGGGATATTCTGGATGAAGTCATCCGCGAACATCCCGTTCTTCTGAACCGCGCACCGACGCTGCACCGTCTGGGCATTCAGGCGTTCGAACCGATCCTGATCGAAGGTAAGGCAATCCAGCTTCACCCGCTGGTCTGCTCGGCTTTCAACGCCGACTTCGACGGCGACCAGATGGCTGTTCACGTCCCGCTGAGCCTTGAGGCCCAGTTGGAAGCCCGCGTTCTGATGATGTCGACGAACAACGTGCTGTCGCCTGCAAACGGCAGCCCGATCATCGTTCCGTCGCAGGACATGGTTCTTGGTCTTTACTATGTGACCATGGAACGCAAAGGCATGAAGGGCGAAGGCAAGATCTTCCGCGATATCGAGGAAGTCGAGCACGCCTTGGCAGCTGGTGAAGTGCACCTGCACGCCAAGATCACGGCCCGTCTGAAGCAGATCGACGATCACGGCAATGAAGTCTGGAAGCGCTACGAGACGACCCCCGGCCGTCTGCGTCTGGGCAACCTTTTGCCGCTGAACACCAAAGCTCCGTTCGAGCTGGTAAACCGTCTGCTGCGGAAGAAGGACGTTCAGAACGTCATCGACACCGTCTACCGTTACTGCGGTCAGAAAGAGTCGGTCATTTTCTGTGACCAGATCATGGGTCTTGGTTTCCGCGAAGCGTTCCGCGCTGGTATCTCGTTCGGCAAGGACGACATGCTGATCCCGGAATCGAAGTGGACCATCGTGAACGAAGTTCGCGATCAGGTGAAAGAATTCGAACAACAGTACATGGACGGCCTGATCACTCAGGGCGAAAAGTACAACAAGGTTGTCGATGCCTGGTCGAAGTGCTCGGACAAGGTGGCGGCCGAAATGATGGGCGAAATCTCGGCCGTGCGTTATGACGACGCCGGCGCCGAGAAGGAACCGAACTCGGTCTACATGATGTCGCACTCTGGTGCGCGGGGTTCGCCGGCACAGATGAAGCAGCTTGGCGGTATGCGTGGTCTGATGGCCAAGCCGTCGGGCGAGATCATCGAAACGCCGATTATCTCGAACTTTAAAGAAGGTCTGACCGTGCTCGAGTACTTCAACTCGACCCACGGTGCCCGTAAGGGTCTGGCCGATACCGCGCTGAAGACGGCGAACTCGGGTTACCTGACCCGCCGTCTGGTGGACGTGGCACAGGACTGCATCGTGCGGGCGCATGATTGCGGCACCGACCGCGCCATCACCGCCGAACCGGCCGTGAACGACGGTGAAGTCATCCAGTCGCTGGCCGACCGGGTTCTGGGCCGTGTGGCCGCAGATGACATCCTGGTTCCGGGCACGGATGAGGTGATCGTCAAGGCAGGCGAGCTGATCGACGAACGCCGTGCAGACCTGATTGATCAGGCGCAGGTCCAGTCGACCCGCATCCGCAGCCCGCTGACCTGTGAAGCCGAAGAGGGCGTCTGCGCCATGTGCTATGGCCGTGACCTCGCTCGTGGTACACTGGTCAATATCGGTGAAGCTGTCGGCATCATCGCCGCACAGTCGATCGGTGAACCGGGCACGCAGCTGACGATGCGAACCTTCCACATCGGCGGTATCGCTCAGGGTGGCCAGCAGTCGTTCCTCGAAGCCAGCCAGGAAGGCAAGATCGAGTTCCGTAACGCCAACCTTCTCGAAAACGCCGCTGGCGAACAGATCGTTGTCGGCCGGAACATGTCGCTTGCCATCATTGACGAGGCCGGAGGCGACCGGGCGGTTCACAAGCTGTCTTACGGTGCGAAGATCCACGTCAAGGACGGTCAGGCCGTCAAGCGTGGTGCCAAACTGTTCGAATGGGACCCCTATACCCTGCCGATCATCGCCGAAAAGGGCGGTGTCGCGAAGTTCGTTGACCTTGTTTCGGGCATCTCTGTCCGCGATGAGACCGACGATGCCACCGGCATGACCCAGAAGATCGTCACCGACTGGCGTTCGGCTCCGAAGGGCAATGATCTCAAGCCCGAGATCATCGTCATGGATCCGGTCACGGGCGAACCCGTGCGCGCCGACAATGGAAACCCAATTTCCTACCCGATGTCGGTGGACGCCATTCTCTCGGTCGAAGACGGTCAGGACATCCGCCCCGGCGACGTGGTGGCCCGTATCCCGCGCGAAGGCGCCAAGACCAAGGACATCACCGGGGGTCTTCCTCGCGTGGCAGAATTGTTCGAAGCCCGTCGTCCGAAGGATCACGCGATCATCGCCGAAGCCGATGGTTATGTCCGGTTCGGCAAGGACTACAAGAACAAGCGCCGCATCACGGTGGAACCCGTTGATGAGACGTTGCAGCCCATGGAATACATGATCCCGAAAGGGAAGCATATTCCGGTGCAGGAAGGCGACTTCGTGCAGAAGGGCGACTACATCATGGACGGCAACCCGGCTCCGCACGATATTCTGCGGATCATGGGGGTCGAGGCTCTGGCCAACTACATGATCGACGAAGTGCAGGACGTGTACCGACTGCAGGGCGTGAAGATCAACGACAAGCATATCGAAGTCATCGTGCGTCAGATGCTGGTCAAGTTGGAAATCCTCGATTCAGGCGACACCACGCTCCTGAAAGGCGAGCAGGTCGAAAAGATCGAACTGGACGAAGAAAACGCCAAGGCACGTGCCCGTGGCCTGCGCGAGGCCAAGGCCGAGCCGGTGCTGCTGGGTATCACCAAGGCATCGCTCCAGACCCGTTCCTTCATCTCGGCCGCGTCCTTCCAGGAAACCACGCGCGTGCTGACCGAAGCTTCGGTTCAGGGCAAGCGGGACAAGCTGGTTGGCCTGAAAGAGAACGTCATCGTTGGCCGTCTGATCCCCGCCGGTACCGGCGGCGCGACCAGCCGCGTCAAGAAGATCGCGGCCGACCGCGACCACGACGTGATCGAAGCCCGCCGTGGCGACGCTTTGGATGCAGCCGCCTTGGCCGCGCCCATGGATGACGTGATCGACGTGGAAAAGGACTCGGGTCTGGTTGACGACGTGTTCGACAGCCGTGATTGATCCGGATCTGATCTGAAAACCGAAACCCCCGCCTTTCACACGAAAGGCGGGGGTTTTCTTTTCCCGCGCATCTTGAGTTTGGTCTTTTCCCTGAGCTTCGGCCTGTCCAAACCGCAAAATGCTCTGAACCTTTTTCAAGTCAGTTCAGGCAACTCTCGCGCCCAATCCACAAGGAAATCAATCAGCACCCGCACCTTTGGCGATAGGATGTTCGACTTGGGATAGACCAGCCAAAGTTCGGCCTCGTCGTCGACGATATGGTCAGGAAGCACGCGGACCAGCCTGCCAGCCTTGATCTCCGCTGCAACGCTCCACACCGAATTCATTGAAATCCCCAGCCCGGCGATGGTGGCAAGTCGCTGACTTGCCCCATCATCCATCACGACCCGGCAGTCCGGACCAGTAGGGTCAAAGATACCGTCGTAGCCCGCCTTCGTCCGCAGTGGATAGGCGCGGCTGCGCCGGAAGGCGAGCAAGTCATGTGCAGACAAGTCTTTGGGAGATTGCGGCGTGCCTCGCCGTGCAAGATAGGCCGGTGACGCGACCAGGATCCGCCGGTCGCTTGCCAGCTTACGGCCCTTCAAGGCGCTGTCCGGTGCCTTTCCACTCCGCAGGGCCAAATCAAAGCTTCCCTCAACCGTGTTCAAGGGAAGGTCAGACAACCGCAAATCCAGCGAAAGGCCGGGATAAGCCGCCAACAGCTTTGGCAAGAGCGGTACCAGATAAAGCTGGGGAAAAGTGCTAGGGGCCGCAAACCGAACCGTCCCCTCTATTTTGGCGCGATCCAAGCCAAGCGCCGCCCGCCCGGCATCTTCTTGCGCGATGATCTCCCTCGCATAGGGGAGAAAGGCTGCCCCATCAATCGAGAGGGTCACCTTGCGTGTCGAACGATGCAAAAGCTCGGTCTTCAACGTCGCTTCAAGCTTGGCCAGTTTCGCCGAAGCCACCGCAGGCCCCATTCCTAGCGCACGACCGGCTGAACTGATGTTCAACTGCTCAGCCGCCAGTACCAAACAGGCGAAGCGCCTCGGTATCTATTAATTTCCCTCAAAATCCGAATTCTGAAATCGAATTCTGGCCGTTTATTTTGAAAATACAATGTCTCATATCCCCTGCACAGAGTAATCAAACCGTCAGGAACGCAGACAATGACCTATTATTCCTATCTTGAAGTCACCCCAAGCAGCGATGGATGGATCCCGGATTACCTGCCCACGGCCAATAAATTGGTGGCCAAGCATGGCGGCAAGTACTTGGCTCGGACAGCCATCCACCGTCAGTTAGAAGGCAAAGACCGCCCAGCCGCCCTGCGGATCATTCTGGAATGGCCGTCCCAAGAAGCGGCGGACGCATTCATGAATGATCCGGAACATCTGCCGCATCTGCGGGCGCGTACCGAAAGTTCGACCAGCTTCCATTTCCTTATTGCGGCCAAGGATGATTTGGCCTGAACACATCTGCGGCCCGTCACAACCCGGGCCGCCCTTCCCCCCAAAGGCGTCCTCTTCGCGAACGACCGATTTGTGGGAATTGTACCCCTCACAGGCTTTCCCTTCCGCCACGCCCCGCCGCGGGATATGGGAGGGGAAAAGGGTAGGGGGTATCGTGGCGATTTCCGACAATACGCGCGGCGCGCTTTTCATGGCAGGCTCGATGGCGGCCTTTACCCTTAATGACACCGCCATGAAGGCGCTGACCCAAGAGATGCCGGTGTTTCAGGCCATCTTCCTGCGCGGTATCCTTGCGACGCTTGGCCTTTTGATGCTGGGCTATCTGATGAAAAGCCTGCGCTGGAACCTGCCCCGTCGCGACCGGATCGTGATCCTGATCCGGTCCTTGGCCGAACTTGGCGCGACTGCCACTTTCCTGACCGCGCTGGTCCACATGCCCTTGGCCAATCTCTCGGCGATCTTGCAGGCCTTGCCCCTGGCCGTGACCCTTGCGGCGGCGGTGTTCCTGAAAGAGACGATCGGCTGGCGGCGCATGGCCGCAATCATCGTGGGCTTCATTGGCGTGCTGATCATCATCCGCCCCGGCCCCGACGGGTTCGAAATATGGTCGATCCTCGGCCTGATCTCGGTCGCCTTTGTCGTGGTCCGCGACCTTTCCACCCGCTTCCTGTCGCGTGAGGTGCCGTCCGTGAACGTGGCGATCTGGGCCGCGATTTCGGTGACGACGATGGGGGGGCTTGTGACCGCAACCCAAGGCTGGTCCCCTGTCACCGGCCATCAGGCCACGCTCGTCGTGACAGCGGCCTTCTTCCTTTTGTTCGGCTACATGTTTGCCGTGATGGTGATGCGGGTCGGAGACATCAGTTTCATCGCACCCTTCCGCTATACCGCGCTTCTGTGGGCCATCGCCTTGGGCTGGATCGTCTTTGGCAATTTCCCGGATGGGCTGACACTGATCGGTGCGTCGCTGGTCGTCGCGTCAGGCATCTTTACCCTGTGGCGGGAACGCTTAAAGAAGACCCGCCAACTGCCCGCGCGGGTTTAACCCCGCCGGTGCTTCGGGGCAGGGGCGGCTTGTTGACATTGCCCGCGACTCCCCCTATACGCCCGCCTACCTGACAGGGCGGAGTCCGTCCTGAAGGGTCATAATGCTTGATGTGGTCACGATCCGGGCCTTGGCCCCGATCCTCTGGAATTCCACCGCGTCATCCCCGCAAGGGATGATTGCGGTTTTGTGTTTTGCAATGCGTGCAGGACACACGTCGAGAAGAGGTGTCCCGAGGTTCGGGGCGAGTATTGACAGAGCAACACGAGGAACGTGCATGCCGACGATCCAACAGCTGATCCGGAAGCCCCGGGAAGCGAATGTGCGGAAGTCCAAGTCCCAGCACTTGGAATCCTGCCCCCAGAAGCGTGGTGTTTGCACCCGCGTTTACACCACCACCCCGAAGAAGCCGAACTCGGCTATGCGTAAGGTTGCCAAAGTGCGCCTGACCAATGGCTTCGAGGTCATCTCCTACATCCCCGGTGAAAAGCACAACCTTCAGGAGCACTCCGTGGTTCTGATCCGTGGCGGCCGGGTAAAAGACCTTCCGGGTGTGCGTTATCACATCCTGCGCGGTGTTCTGGATACCCAGGGCGTCAAAGATCGTCGTCAGCGTCGTTCGAAGTACGGCGCCAAGCGTCCGAAGTGAGGTTTTAAGAGATGTCCCGTCGTCACGCCGCAGAGAAGCGCGAAATTCTCCCGGACGCCAAGTATGGCGACCGCGTTCTGACCAAGTTCATGAACAACCTGATGCTGGACGGAAAGAAATCCGTCGCAGAATCGATCGTTTATGGCGCTCTTGACCGCGTTCAGACCCGTCTGAAGCGCGAACCGATCGAGTGCTTCCACGAAGCTCTCGACAACGTGAAGCCTTCCGTCGAAGTGCGTTCGCGTCGCGTTGGTGGTGCAACCTATCAGGTTCCCGTCGAAGTGCGCACCGAGCGCCGCGAAGCTCTTGCGATCCGCTGGCTGATCACCGCCGCCCGCAAGCGCAACGAAAACACCATGGAAGAGCGTCTTGCCGCTGAACTCGCCGATGCCGTGAACAACCGCGGTACCGCTGTGAAAAAGCGCGAAGACACCCACAAGATGGCCGACGCGAACAAAGCGTTCAGCCACTACCGCTGGTAAGGAGCGACATTTATGGCACGCGCCTATCCGCTTAATCGCTACCGTAACTTCGGCATCATGGCTCACATCGATGCCGGCAAAACCACCACGACCGAGCGTATCCTTTACTACACCGGCAAGTCCCACAAGATCGGCGAAGTCCATGACGGCGCCGCGACCATGGACTGGATGGAGCAGGAGCAGGAACGCGGGATCACGATCACTTCGGCTGCCACGACCACCTTCTGGCAGCGTCAGGAAGACCCGTCTGAAGCCGGCACCTCGGACACGAAGTACCGCTTCAACATCATCGACACCCCCGGCCACGTGGACTTCACCATTGAAGTCGAACGTTCGCTGGCTGTGCTTGACGGTGCAGTCTGCTTGCTCGACGCCAACGCTGGTGTCGAACCGCAGACTGAAACCGTGTGGCGTCAGGCTGACCGCTACAAGGTTCCGCGTATCGTGTTCGTCAACAAGATGGACAAGATCGGCGCTGACTTCTTCAAGTGCGTCAAGATGATCAAGGACCGCACCGGCGCGACCCCGTGCCCGATCGCTCTGCCGATCGGCGCCGAGGACAAGCTGGAAGGCATCATTGACCTCGTGACCATGGAAGAGTGGGTCTATCAGGGCGAAGATCTGGGCGCTTCGTGGAAGCGTCTGCCGATCCGCGCCGAGCTGAAGGACGTTGCTGACGAATGGCGTTCGAACCTCGTCGAGCTTGCTGTCGAGCAAGACGATGCGGCGATGGAAGCCTATCTGGAAGGCAACGAACCCGACGTGGAAACGCTTCACAAGCTGATCCGCAAGGGCACCCTGTCGATGTCGTTCGTTCCGGTCACCGCCGGTTCGGCCTTCAAGAACAAGGGCGTTCAGCCGCTGCTCAACGCTGTGATCGACTACCTGCCGTCGCCTCTCGACGTGCCGGCCTACATGGGCTTTGCACCGGGCGACGAGACCGAAACCCGGAACATTCCGCGTTCGGCCGAAGACTCGCAGCCTTTCGCCGCTCTGGCGTTCAAGATCATGAACGACCCCTTCGTTGGCTCGCTGACCTTCACACGCATCTATTCGGGCGTGCTGAAGAAGGGCGACCAGATGGTCAACTCGACCAAGGGCCGCAAAGAGCGCGTTGGCCGTATGATGATGATGCACGCCATCAACCGCGAGGAAATCGACGAAGCCTTCGCGGGCGACATCATCGCTCTGGCCGGTCTGAAAGAAACCACCACTGGTGACACGCTGTGCGACCCGAACAACCAGGTCGTTCTGGAAACCATGACCTTCCCGGAACCGGTGATCGAAATCGCCGTGGAACCGAAGTCGAAAGCCGACCAGGAAAAGATGGGCCTCGCGCTCGCTCGTCTGGCTGCTGAAGACCCGTCCTTCCGCGTCGAAACCGATCTGGAATCGGGTCAGACTATCATGAAGGGCATGGGCGAACTTCACCTCGACATCCTTGTTGACCGCATGAAGCGTGAATTCAAGGTCGAGGCGAATATCGGTGCTCCTCAGGTGGCTTACCGCGAAACCATCTCGCGTGCGACCGAGATCGACTACACCCACAAGAAGCAGACCGGTGGTACGGGCCAGTTCGCCCGCGTCAAGCTGCAGATCGACCCCGTGGAGCCGGGCGTTGGCTACAGCTTCGAGTCGAAGATTGTGGGCGGTGCGGTGCCGAAGGAATACATTCCCGGCGTCGAAAAAGGCATCAAGTCCGTTATGGACTCGGGCCCGCTGGCAGGCTTCCCGGTTATCGACTTCAAAGTCGCTCTGATCGACGGCGCTTTCCACGACGTCGACTCGTCGGTTCTGGCCTTCGAAATCGCTACCCGTGCAGCTATGCGTGATGGTCTGAAAAAGGCCGGCGCGAAACTGCTGGAACCGATCATGAAGGTGGAAGTGGTCACGCCGGAAGAATACACCGGTTCGATCATCGGCGACCTGACCAGCCGTCGTGGCATGGTTCAGGGGCAGGACACCCGCGGCAACGCGAACGTCATCAACGCAATGGTGCCGCTGGCAAACATGTTCGGCTACATCAACAACCTGCGTTCGATGTCGTCGGGCCGCGCTGTGTTCACCATGCAGTTCGACCACTATGACGCTGTGCCTGAGAACATCTCTCAGGAAATCCAGAAGAAATACGCCTAATCGGTGCGGCGGGGTAAACCCCGCCCTACCAAACCCGTAGGGTGGGACCAGATCCCACCGCATCCAACAGAATGAAGGAGTTTGCCAAATGGCAAAGGCAAAGTTTGAACGTAACAAGCCGCACGTCAACATCGGCACGATTGGCCACGTTGACCACGGCAAGACGACGCTGACGGCGGCGATCACGAAGTATTTCGGCGAATTCAAGGCCTATGACCAGATCGACGGCGCGCCGGAAGAGCGTGCCCGCGGGATCACGATCTCGACGGCTCACGTTGAATACGAGACCGAGAACCGTCACTACGCCCACGTCGACTGCCCCGGCCACGCCGACTATGTTAAGAACATGATCACCGGTGCTGCCCAGATGGACGGCGCGATCCTCGTGGTTGCTTCGTCGGATGGCCCGATGCCGCAGACCCGCGAGCACATCCTGCTCGGCCGTCAGGTTGGTATCCCGTACATGGTCGTCTACATGAACAAGGTTGACCTTGTTGACGACGAAGAACTGCTGGAACTGGTCGAGATGGAAGTTCGCGAACTTCTGTCGTCCTACGAATACCCCGGCGACGACATTCCGATCATCAAGGGCTCGGCTCACCAGGCTCTGATCGGCGAGCGTCCGGAAATCGGCGAAACCTCGATCCGCGCGCTTCTGAAGGCCGTTGATGAGTACATCCCGACCCCGGAGCGCGCTGTTGACCAGCCGTTCCTGATGCCGATCGAAGACGTGTTCTCGATCTCGGGCCGTGGTACCGTTGTGACCGGTCGTGTTGAGCGCGGCGTGATCAACGTTGGCGACGAAGTTGAAATCGTCGGCATCCGCGACACCAAGAAGTCGACCTGCACCGGCGTTGAAATGTTCCGCAAGCTGCTGGATCGCGGCGAAGCTGGCGACAACGTTGGCGTTCTGCTGCGCGGCATCGACCGTGAAGGCGTTGAGCGTGGTCAGGTTCTGTGCAAGCCGAAGTCGGTGAACCCGCACACGAAGTTCGAAGCAGAAGCCTACATCCTGACCAAGGAAGAAGGCGGCCGCCACACCCCGTTCTTCGCGAACTACCGTCCGCAGTTCTACTTCCGCACGACCGACGTGACGGGCACCGTGAAGCTGCCGGAAGGCACCGAAATGGTGATGCCGGGCGACAACCTGAAGTTCGAAGTTGAACTGATCGCGCCGATCGCCATGGAAGAAAAACTGCGCTTCGCTATCCGCGAAGGCGGCCGCACCGTCGGCGCAGGCGTTGTCTCCAAGATCATCGCCTGATAAGAACCCGCGGCGCGCCGAATCGGCGCGCCGCCTCGCCTGCCCCTAAACAACAAGCTGAACCTATGAAACGGGGGCATTCGCCCCGTTTTACGTTCCGAAGGACAATGAAATGCAAGGTCAAACCATTCGCATTCGGCTGAAGGCCTTCGATTACCGCGTGCTGGACGCCAGCACCCAGGAAATCGTTAACACGGCCAAGCGGACCGGCGCCCAAGTGCGCGGCCCGATTCCTCTGCCGAACAAGATCGAGAAGTTCACCGTTCTCCGCGGCCCGCACATCGACAAGAAGTCGCGTGACCAGTGGGAAATCCGGACGCACAAGCGTCTTCTCGACATCGTCGATCCGACCCCGCAGACCGTGGACGCGCTGATGAAGCTCGACCTCGCTGCTGGCGTTGACGTCGAAATCAAAGTGTAAGGGGGCATCACGATGCGCTCTGGCGTTATTGCAAAGAAGCTGGGCATGACCCGGCTGTTCCTGGAAGACGGCAAGCAGGTTCCTGTGACCGTCCTTCAGCTCGACAACCTTCAGGTCGTCGCACAGCGCACTGCTGACAAAGACGGCTACACCGCCGTTCAGTTGGGTGCTGGCTCGGCCAAGGCCAAGCGGACCTCGGCTGCCATGCGCGGTCACTTTGCCAAGGCTTCGGTTGAACCGAAGCGCAAAGTCGCGGAATTCCGCGTCTCGGCAGACAACCTGATCGACGTGGGCGCGGAAATCACCGCTGACCACTACCTCGCTGGCCAGTTCGTGGACATCGCAGGCGTCTCGATCGGTAAAGGCTTCGCCGGTGCCATGAAGCGTCACAACTTCGGTGGTCTCCGCGCTTCGCACGGTGTGTCGGTTTCGCACCGTTCGCACGGTTCGACCGGCCAGTGCCAGGACCCCGGCAAGGTGTTCAAGGGCAAGAAGATGGCAGGTCACCTTGGTGCCGTTCGCGTCACCACGCAGAACCTGCAAGTTGTCCGGACCGATGCCGACCGTGGCCTGATCATGGTCAAGGGCGCTGTCCCGGGTTCCAAGGGTGGCTGGGTCACCGTCAAGGACGCAGTGAAGAAGCCGGCTCACGCCGACGCTCCGCGCCCTGCCGCGATCCGTTCCGCTGCTGCTCCGGCTGCTGAAGTTGCCGCCGAAGGGGGTGAAGCATGAAACTTGATGTGATCAAGCTTGACGGCGGCAAGGCCGGGTCGATCGACCTGGACGAAGCCCTGTTCGGTCTGGACCCGCGCGCAGACATCCTGCACCGCGTCGTCCGTTGGCAGCGCAACAAGGCGCAGGCTGGCACCCACTCGGTTCTGGGCAAGTCGGACGTGTCCTACTCGACCAAGAAGATCTACCGCCAGAAGGGCACCGGTGGCGCACGTCACGGCTCCCGCAAGGCTCCGATCTTCCGTAAGGGTGGTGTCTACAAGGGCCCGACCCCGCGGTCGCACGCCCATGACCTGCCCAAGAAGGTCCGCGCTCTCGGTCTGCGTCACGCTCTGTCGGCCAAGGCCAAGGCAGGCGAACTGGTGATCGTCGACTCGCTGGCGATGGCAGAAGCCAAGACCGCTATCCTCGCCAAGCAGGCGAAGGAGTTGGGCTGGAAGCGCGTTCTGATCATCGACGGTGCGTCGGTTGACCAGAGCTTTGCTGCCGCTGCTCGCAACATCGAAGGCATCGACGTCCTGCCGACGATCGGCGCCAACGTTTATGACATCCTGCGCCGTGACACTCTGGTGATCACGAAGGCCGGTGTCGAAGCTCTGGAGGCTCGTCTGAAATGAGCGCGAAACCCGAACACTACGACCTGATCAAGAAGCCGATCATCACCGAAAAGGCCACCATGGCCTCGGAAGCTGGTGCAGTGGTTTTCCAAGTCGCAATGGATGCAACCAAGCCGCAGATCAAAGAAGCCGTCGAGGCCGTCTTTGGTGTGAAGGTGAAGGCGGTCAACACCACCATCACCAAGGGCAAGGTCAAGCGCTTCCGCGGTCGCCCCGGCGAGCGTAGCGACAAGAAAAAGGCCTATGTCACCCTCGAAGAGGGCAACACGATCGACGTGGCCACCGGCCTCTGATCGTCTTGACAGACCAAAAGAAAGGCCCTGCGAAAGCGGGGCCTTTTCAATGGCTTCGATAATGTAAGTTTCGAAAATCTCCGACACGCATCCATGGGCGCGCACTGTGGATAGCGCGATGGCAATTCGGACAGAGAAGACGAATATCTTCGAGGCGCGTCTGCCCCGAATAATCTAGGCTCGCAAGCGGAACGTCATGGTGCGCTTCGATTAGCTGGGGGCTATCATGCAGGCCGAGATAACTGACATCTGGGTTCCAACCGCAGACTTCACAGTACAGTTTACCATGTCTCTCCCTGAATCGCTTTTTTGCTTCCCTGACGACGCGTGGGTCCCGTTCGCGCTCGAGGTGCACTCTTGAAATGAGTGCGCCTTCCGGAAAGGACCTTTCGTCGGGTGACATTTGAGGCCGAAGCGGCTGTGGGGCAGCTGCAATACCTTCGAAAAGTGTGCGTGGAATGTTGATTAAGCCAAATCGCTTGTAGGTTGGCTTGACGATCAGGGGATCTAAAGCAACCGGAATCTCGAGGATCCTCAGGTTCGCTTGGGCCACTGTAATCCAGTATTCCTCACCGTCTTCGAAGAGGCGGTTGGCCTTTTCCTCGATGCTCAGCCCCTTAAGCTGCCCATCCAGCTGCCCAAGCTTATCAAGTTGGTCCAGCTGTTCCGCACGGCGCAGCTTCAGACGGTCATCAAGTGTGCTTAGTGAATAAGTGGCCATCTCGCAGAGGCCAACGGCAAAGTGGCGGGAATTCTGAAGTATGCCCAACATTATGTTGAAGAATTCCTTTCGATCCTGCTTAGCAGGTTGCTTCCGGACGTACAGGTGGCAGTTCCCATCCTTCCAAACATCTCGACTGAAATTCCAGTCCTCATGCCCAAAGCCGGTTTCACCAACATAGTCTTGGGTTAGACCAAGTCGACCCTCTAAGGGCTTAGTCCATCCGGCTGTGTTCGCTGCAACTCGATGATACTTATACTGCAAGTAAGTTTCCTCAAATGATTAGGGTAAGCCGTTTAGATATTTCATCGGAGCGCTCCGACATAGACAAGCGGAAACTCTGCATGGGAGATGCGCCGACCCCTTGACCTTACCCCCCAACACGCCTATTGGACCCCATCGGTTTCGCCCCGGGATTCGTTCCGGGGCTTTTCCGTTGTTCGTGGCCTTGGCCACGGGCGTCCACTGGGGACCTTCGGGGCCCTGTAAGCCGGGGACCTTCGGGGCCCTATAACGCGGGTCTGTAACAGCAGACCCTTTAGCTGACGGAAGACAGAAAGCATGGCACTCAAGTCGTATAAACCGACGACGCCTGGCCAGCGTGGGCTGGTTCTGATCGACCGTTCGGAGCTGTGGAAAGGCCGTCCGGTCAAAGCCCTTGTTGAGGGTTTGACCAAGACTGGTGGCCGGAACAACACCGGACGCGTCACAATGTGGCACAAGGGCGGTGGCGCAAAGCGCCTGTACCGCATTGTGGACTTTAAGCGTCGCAAGTTCGATGTCCCTGCGGTCGTTGAGCGGATCGAATACGATCCGAACCGCACCGCGTTCATCGCTCTCGTGAAATATTCGGATGGCGAGCTTTCGTACATCCTCGCCCCGCAGCGTTTGGCTGTTGGTGACTCGGTTGTTGCCGGCGCCAAGACCGACGTGAAGCCGGGCAACGCCATGCCGTTCTCGGGCATGCCGATCGGTACCATCGTCCACAACGTCGAACTGAAGCCCGGCAAGGGTGGTCAGTTGGCTCGCGCAGCTGGCACCTATGCCCAGTTCGTCGGCCGCGACGGTGGCTATGCCCAGATCCGCCTGTCCTCGGGCGAACTGCGTATGGTCCGTCAGGAATGCATGGCCACCATCGGTGCCGTGTCGAACCCCGACAACTCGAACCAGAACCTCGGTAAAGCCGGCCGTAAGCGTCACATGGGCGTCCGTCCGACCGTTCGCGGTGTTGCAATGAACCCGATCGACCACCCGCACGGTGGTGGTGAAGGCCGCACCTCGGGTGGCCGTCACCCGGTTACCCCGTGGGGCAAGGGCACCAAGGGCAACCGTACCCGGTCGAACAAGCAGACGGACAAGTACATTGTTCGTTCGCGTCACGCCAAGAAAGGGCGCTAATCCATGGCACGTTCTGTTTGGAAAGGCCCGTTCGTCGATGGCTACGTCCTGAAAAAGGCCGAGAAAGCACGCGAGTCGGGCAAAAGCGAAGTGATCAAGATCTGGTCGCGTCGTTCCACCATCCTCCCGCAATTCGTGGGACTGACCTTCGGCGTCTACAACGGCCAGAAGCACGTTCCCGTTGCAGTCACCGAAGATATGATCGGCCAGAAGTTCGGTGAATATTCGCCGACCCGTACCTACTACGGTCACGCCGCCGACAAAAAAGCCAAGAGGAAGTAAGCCATGGGTAAGGAAAAGAATCCGCGCCGCGTGGCGGACAACGAAGCAATGGCTGTCAGCCGCATGCTTCGCACCTCGCCGCAGAAACTGAACCTCGTTGCGGGCCTGATCCGCGGCAAGAAGGTTGAAAAGGCTCTGGCCGATCTGACCTTCTCGAAGCGCCGTATCGCTCAGGACGTCAAGAAGTGCCTTCAGTCGGCGATTGCTAACGCTGAAAACAACCATGGTCTGGACGTCGACAGCCTCGTCGTCGCAGAAGCATGGTGCGGCAAGAACCTCGTGATGAAGCGTGGACGTCCGCGTGCTCGCGGCCGTTTCGGCAAGATCATGAAGCCGTTCAGCGAAATCACCATCAAGGTGCGTCAGACCGGGGAGTCGGCATAATGGGACAGAAGGTTAACCCGATTGGGATGCGCCTCCAGGTCAACCGGACCTGGGACAGCCGTTGGTTCGCCGAGTCGAAAGACTACGGTAACCTGCTGCTGGAAGACCTCAAGATGCGCGAGTTCATCCACGAGGAAGCAAAGCAAGCCGGCATCAGCCGCGTGATCATCGAGCGTCCGCACAAGAAGTGCCGCGTCACGATCCACGCTGCCCGTCCGGGTGTGATCATCGGCAAGAAAGGCGCAGACATCGAAACCCTGCGCAAGAAGCTGTCCGCATTCACCTCGTCGGAACTGCACCTGAACATCGTCGAAGTCCGCAAGCCGGAACTGGACGCCCAGCTGGTGGCCGAGTCGATCGCCCAGCAGATGGAACGTCGCGTTTCCTTCCGTCGCGCCATGAAGCGCGGCGTGCAGAACGCGATGCGCATTGGTGCCCTCGGCATCCGTGTGAACGTCTCGGGCCGTCTGGGCGGCGCTGAAATCGCTCGTACCGAATGGTACCGCGAAGGCCGCGTTCCGCTGCACACCCTGCGCGCCGACATCGACTATGCGCTGTCGGAAGCCAAGACCCCCTACGGGATCATTGGCGTCAAGGTGTGGATCTTCAAAGGCGAGATCATGGAGCATGATCCCCAAGCCCGTGACCGCCGCTCGGCGGAAGCACAGGATGGGGCCGCTCCTCGCCAGCCGCGTCGCGACCGCGAACGCGCGTAAGGGAGTAGAGAGAGATGCTGCAACCGAAACGGACTAAGTTCCGCAAACAGCACAAGGGCCGTATCCATGGCGAAGCCAAGGGCGGATTCCTGCTGAACTTCGGCTCCTTCGCTCTGAAAGCGACCGAGCCGGAGCGTGTCACCGCGCGCCAGATCGAAGCTGCCCGTCGTGCGATCACCCGCCACATGAAGCGTCAGGGCCGCGTCTGGATCCGGATTTTCCCGGATCTGCCGGTCTCGGCCAAGCCCATCGAAGTACGTATGGGTAAAGGTAAGGGCTCGGTCGACCGTTGGGTCGCCAAGGTCAAGCCGGGCCGCATCATGTTCGAGATCGACGGCGTGTCGGAAACCATCGCCCGCGAAGCTCTGCGCCTTGGCGCCATGAAGCTGCCGGTCACCACCCGCGTCGTCGCTCGCGAAGACTGGTAAGGGTGGTGGGTTGAAAGCCCACGCTACACTAACGGCCCCCGCTGGAAACGGCGGGGGCTTTTTCAATCAAGCCCGTGAATTCCCGAGGATGCCATGCCCACCACCTCCCTTTTCGTGACCAAACTCTATCGTGCCAAGCTGAACGATCTGGCCAAGAAAAAGGTCGATTACGCGGAACTTGCGGCCACTTGCGATGCGATTGCCGAGGATGACGAGGCGGGGCAGGAATGGTGCGAGCGGGAAGGCTATCCGGGCTATACCTCTTACGCCTCGCTGGATGACCTGCCGTGGCGCATGCCGATCTTCAAGGCACTGGAGGCCGCGCTGGACAAACACGTTGCCGCCTTTTGTGACGAATTGGGCTTTGATCTGGGCGACAAAAAGCTGAAGTGCAATGCGCTCTGGATCAACATCCTGCCCGAAGGCGGGACCCATGCCAGCCACATCCACCCGCATTCGGTGATCTCTGGCACCACTTACGTGCAAATGCCGGAAGGCACGTCATCCTTGAAACTGGAAGACCCGCGCCTGCCCATGATGATGATGTCCCCCCTGCGCCGCAAAAACGTGGCCGAGGAACTGCGCCAATTCGTCTACGTTACCCCGGTCGTCGGCGATGTCCTTCTGTGGGAAAGCTGGCTGCGCCACGAGGTCCCGATGAATATGTCTGAAGGGGAACGGATCTCGGTCAGCTTCAATTATGGGTGGGAGTGAGATTTCGAGCTCGCCAACATTGGTGACGCCAGATTGGAGCATTGGCTGTGAAGTTCAACTGGCCCTGGAAGCGCGACGAGGACACATCGTCTTATCGGATATTCACCACAGAGTATGACGTGACGTGTACCGGGGACGAATTATGGAAAAATATGAACTCAGATCAGCGCGCAGCTTGGACCGATGTCTGTGCTGTCTACGAAAGCGAGTTTGCAGTCTACCGAAGCAAATCGTCGCTTCTCGGTGCAAAGTGGCTCGACAAACTCAAGTCGGACGGCCTAGCCGGCCCAGACCAAGTGGCGGTTGCGATCCTGATCGATCATTCGGGGTCGATGAAGGGCCAAAGAGCAGCAGTAGCGTGCCTTTTGACAGAATTGATCGCCGACTTCCTTCACCGGGTGGGCGTTGCTTACGAGATTCTTGGCTTTACCACCCATTCCTGGAAGGGAGGTAACTCAAGAAAGAAGTGGGTTTCAGTTGGACGCCGACCGAACCCTGGGCGTCTCGCGGACCTACTTCACATCATCTACCGCCATGCGACGGATTCCGTTCCGGGCGCTCCCTACGCAGTTCGCCATCTGCTCAGAAACGACCTACTGAAAGAAAACATCGATGGTGAAGCACTGTTCTGGGCTGGCCAGCGACTGATGGATCTCGGTCGGTCAAGAAACATTGTGATCATTGTCTCAGACGGCGCTCCCGTCGAAGACTCGACGCTCGACGCCAATCACCCAACCATCCTCTGGGATCATTTAAAGGCAGTGATTGCCGATCTTGAGGCAACGCCTGGGTTCAGCCTCATCGGAGTTGGCATAGACTACGACCTTTCAGCGCTCTATCCGACGAACTGTACTATAGATCGGCTTGACGGCATGGCCGAGGCTGTACTTCCCATCCTCGTCAGCGAACTCATACATCCCCGCTGAACTTCCCCCTTGCCCCCCGCCACCTTCCCCTCTATACGGGCGCATCTGCGGTTCCGGGGCGACTCGGGATCGTCGGTCTATCATTGATCCACCGGGTTCAGGGTGACCTCTTACGGGGCCCTCTGGTGATTGAAAAAAGGAAGAGGCGCATGAACGCCAAAGAACTGCACGGCAAGACGCCGGACCAGCTGCGTGATCAGCTTGTCGCTCTGAAAAAGGAAGCCTTCAACCTGCGCTTCCAAGCCGCCACGAACCAGCTTGAGAACACCGCCCGTATGCGCGCCGTCCGTCGTGACGCTGCTCGCGTGCTGACCGTTCTCAACCAAAAAGCTGCCGAAGCAGCGAAGTAAGAGGTCCATAGACATGCCCAAGCGTATCCTTCAAGGCGTCGTGACCTCGGACAAGAACGAACAGACCATCACGGTTCTGGTCGAGCGTCGCTTCAAGCACCCGCTGCTGCAAAAGACCGTTCGTAAGTCGAAGAAATATCGCGCTCACGACGAGAACAACCAGTTCAAGGTTGGTGACACTGTTCGTATCGAAGAGTGCGCGCCAATTTCGAAAACCAAGCGCTGGACGGTGGTTGTCGGGGCCTGATTGGCCCCTTCAGTCATTGTCTTGCGACAATCGAAACCCTGGGGCGGACACCTGCATGAACGTCCCCAAAGGTCGGGAGTAACCCTATGATCCAGATGCAGACCAATCTGGATGTTGCTGATAACTCCGGCGCTCGCCGAGTTCAGTGCATCAAGGTTCTGGGCGGTTCGCACCGCCGCTATGCATCCGTGGGCGACATCATCGTGGTGTCGGTCAAGGAAGCAATTCCGAAAGGCCGTGTGAAGAAGGGTGACGTGCGTAAAGCCGTCGTCGTTCGCACTGCCAAGGAAGTTCGTCGCGAAGACGGCACTTCGATCCGTTTTGACCGCAACGCTGCCGTCATCCTGAACAATCAGGGTGAACCGGTCGGCACGCGTATCTTCGGACCGGTTGTGCGCGAACTGCGCGCCAAGAACTTCATGAAGATCATCTCTTTGGCTCCGGAGGTGCTGTAATGGCTGCGAAACTCCGCAAAGGTGACTCGGTCGTCGTTCTGACCGGCAAAGACAAAGGCAAGAAGGGTGAGATCACCCAGGTTCTCCCATCGGAGAACAAGGCCATTGTCGACGGCGTGAACATGGCTATCCGTCACACCAAGCAATCCGCGACCTCGCAGGGCGGCCGTACGCCGAAGGCTATGCCGATCGACCTGTCGAACCTGTCGCTGATGGACAAGAACGGCAAGGCCACCCGCGTCGGCTTCCGCATGGAAGGTGACAAGAAGGTGCGTTTCGCCAAGACCACCGGGGAGGCGATCTGATGTTGGATCAAGCCACTTATACTCCGCGTCTGAAGGCAGTCTACGCTTCCACGATTCGCGCTGCGATGAAGGAAGAGTTCGCCTACAAGAACGACATGATGATCCCGAAGCTCGACAAGATCGTGCTGAACATGGGTGTTGGTGAAGCCGTCAAGGACACCAAGAAGGTCAAGCAAGCTGCTGAAGACCTGACCCAGATCGCCGGTCAGAAGGCTGTCGTCACCAAGGCCAAGAAGTCGATCGCCGGCTTCCGCGTCCGTGAAGAAATGCCGCTGGGCTGCAAGGTCACGCTCCGTGGCGACCGTATGTTCGAATTCCTCGACCGTCTGATCAACGTCGCTCTGCCCCGCGTCCGCGACTTCCGCGGCGTGAAAGGCACCTCGTTTGACGGCCGTGGCAACTATGCCATGGGCCTCAAGGAACACATCGTGTTCCCAGAGATCGACTTTGACAAGGTGGATGAAGTGCTGGGGATGGATATCATCATCTGCACCACCGCCAAGACCGACGCAGAAGCCAAGGCGCTGTTGAAGCATTTCAACATGCCCTTCACGTCGTAATCGCGAGGACCAGAGATATGGCTAAAAAATCCATGGTGAACCGCGAAGTGAAGCGCGCCAAGCTTGTCAAGCAGCATGCTGGCAAGCGCGCGGCACTGAAGGCGGTGATCGAAGACCAATCGAAGCCGATGGAAGAGCGTTTCCGCGCTACCCTGAAGCTGGCTGAAATGCCGCGCAACTCGTCGGCCACCCGGCTGCACAACCGTTGCCAGCTGACCGGCCGTCCGCATGCTTACTACCGTAAGCTCAAACTGTCGCGGATCATGCTGCGTGAACTGGCCTCGTTCGGTCAGATCCCGGGCATGGTCAAGTCGAGCTGGTAAGGAGAGCAGAGATGCCTGTGAACGATCCTATCGGCGATATGCTGACCCGTATCCGCAACGCCCAGCTGCGCGGCAAGTCCACCGTCATGACGCCGGCTTCGACGCTGCGCGCCCGCGTTTTGGACGTGCTGCTGTCGGAAGGCTACATCCGCGGCTATGAAAAGGCCTCGACCTCCAACGGTCAGGGCGAATTCACCATTTCGCTCAAGTACTACGAAGGCGAGCCTGTGATCCGCGAACTGAAGCGCGTGTCCAAGCCCGGCCGTCGTGTGTATATGGGCGTGAAGGACATCCCTTCGGTCCGTAACGGCCTTGGTGTGTCTATCGTCTCCACGCCGAAAGGCGTCATGTCCGATGCAGCAGCACGGTCCGCCAATGTTGGCGGCGAAGTGCTCTGCACCGTGTTCTAAGGAGGGTTTCATGTCTCGTATTGGGAAAAAACCCGTCGAGCTGGTCAAAGGCGTTTCCGCCACGATCAGCGGCCAGACCATCGAAGTGAAAGGCCCGAAAGGGACCCGTTCCTTCACCGCAACCGACGACGTCACCCTGTCGCTGGAAAACGACGCTGTGAAAGTGTCCCCCCGCGGGACCTCGAAGCGCGCTCGTCAGCAGTGGGGCATGGCACGGTCGATGGTCGAGAACCTGGTGATCGGCGTGACCACCGGCTTCAAGAAAGAACTGGAAATCCAGGGCGTGGGTTACCGCGCCGCGATGGCCGGCAACGTTCTGAAGCTCTCGCTCGGCTACTCTCACGAAGTGAACTTCGACGTGCCGAAAGGCGTGACCGTTGCAGTTCCGAAGCAGACTGAAATCGTTGTGGAAGGCATCGACCAGCAGCTCGTTGGTCAGGTTGCAGCGAACATCCGCGAATGGCGTCAGCCCGAGCCCTACAAGGGCAAGGGCATCCGCTACAAGGATGAGTACATCTTCCGCAAGGAAGGCAAGAAGAAGTAAGGGTAGCGACAATGGCGAACACAAAGAGAGACCTGTTCCTCAAGCGCCGCCTGCGCGTCCGGAACAAAATCAAGTCGATGGCCAACGGGCGTCTGCGCCTTTCGGTTCATCGGTCTTCCAAGAACATCAGCGTCCAGCTGATCGACGACGTGAAGGGGGTCACTGTGGCCGCCGCATCGTCGCTCGAAAAGGATCTGGGCGTCGTTGGCAAGAACAACGTCGAGGCTGCGGCCAAAGTCGGCGCTGCGATTGCAGAACGGGCCAAGCAGGCTGGGATCGAAGAGTGCTACTTCGACCGCGGCGGCTTCCTTTTCCACGGCAAGATCAAGGCTTTGGCCGATGCTGCCCGTGAAGGTGGTCTGAAGTTCTAATCCAGTGGGGAACGTACGCGTTCCCCCGATGATCCGGGGGCCTGCCCAGCGTAGGCCCACCAGGGTTGGTTCAAATCGGCGTGAAACCACGCCATTCACGAAAGGAATGCCCTATGGCAGAACGTGAAAACCGTCGGGAGCGTCGTAGCGAACAGCGCGAAGAGACCCCGGAATTCGCCGATCGTCTCGTTGCGATCAACCGTGTGTCGAAAACCGTGAAGGGTGGTAAGCGCTTCGGCTTTGCAGCTCTCGTCGTCGTGGGTGACCAGCGTGGTCGCGTCGGCTTCGGCAAGGGTAAGGCCAAGGAAGTGCCGGAAGCGATCCGCAAGGCAACGGAACAGGCCAAGCGCCAGATGATCCGCGTGCCGCTGAAAGACTCGCGCACTCTGCACCACGACCAGGAAGGCCGTCATGGCGCTGGCAAGGTTGTGATGCGGACGGCCGTCGCCGGTACCGGTATCATCGCCGGTGGTCCGATGCGCGCCGTTTTCGAAATGCTCGGTATTCAGGACGTTGTTGCGAAGTCGATCGGCTCGCAGAACCCCTACAACATGATCCGCGCCACTATCGACGGCCTCAAGAAAGAATCTTCGCCTCGCTCCGTGGCTTCGCGCCGCGGCAAGAAAGTGGCCGAGATCCTGAAGAAGCCCGAAGCTGAGACTGTGGAGGCTTGATCATGGCTAAGAAAACCATCGTCGTAAAGCAGGTGGCCTCGGCCGCCCGCCGCCCGGAAGTCCAGACCGCGACCCTGAAGGGTCTGGGCCTGAACAAGATGAACCGCACCCGTGAACTGGAAGATACCCCTTCGGTTCGCGGCATGGTCAACAAGATCCCGCATCTTGTGAAGATCATCGAAGAGCGCGGCTAAGGCTCTGCCTTATCTGATCGGAACGCCCCACTGGAAACAGTGGGGCGTTTTCTTTTTGGCGAAAGCGTCTAGGCTCAAGCGAAGAACAGCCGGAGCCCCCCAATGATCGTCCGTTCCCTCTCTGACATCCTGAACACCGCTGCCCATGTGAAGGGGGAGGCATTCGAATCTCGCCGAATCCTTCTGGCCAAGGATGGTCTTGGCTACTCGCTGCATGACACGATCTGCAAGGCAGGCTCCGCGCAGCGATTGGAATACAAGAACCATGTCGAGACCAACTATGTGATTGAAGGGCAGGGCAGCGTCGAAAACATCGCGACGGGAGAGCTTTTCGCCCTCGGTCCCGGCACGGTCTATGTGCTGGACCGTCACGAGGCGCATCTTTTGCGGGCAGAAACGGATATGCGTATCATCTGTGTCTTTACGCCAGCGCTGAACGGGCAGGAAAAACACGATGCCTCCGGCAGCTATCCGGCCGCGGGCTAAGGGCAATTTTCTTTCAAGAAAATTGCAAATTCCTTCGAAGGAATTTGGCACCAGCCGCGCCGTTTGGGTCTGAGTGTAAAGATTTGGTAAATCCCCGAGGGCAAGCCATTGATTTCGTTCGATCAAAAAAACGTCCCCGACGGGGACGCTGCAAGCAACTTGCGTTCTGGCCTGTCCTCCTGTATGCGCCCCCGGTGGCCAAGTCAGGCCACGAGAATCAACAAGAAATGCCGTGTTTGCCCCATCCGTCGCAGGTAGGGCAGTTCCGGCCAAGGAGATTGCGACATGAAACTGAATGAACTTCGCGACAACGAAGGTGCAGCCCGCAAGCAAAAGCGCGTCGCCCGCGGCCCGGGTTCGGGCAAGGGTAAGACCGCTGGCCGTGGTATCAAGGGTCAGAAGTCCCGCTCGGGCGTGGCTCTGGGTGGCTACGAAGGCGGCCAGATGCCGCTCTATCGCCGCCTGCCAAAGCGCGGCTTCAACAAGCCGAACGCCAAGCATTACGCCGTTGTCAACCTGGGCCTGATCGAGAAATTCATCGCTCTGGGCAAGCTGGACGCCAAGGCCGAGATCAACGAAGACGCACTGGTTGCTGCTGGCCTGACCTCGAACAAGCGTGACGGCATCCGCATCCTGAACAAGGGCGAAATCAAGTCGGCCGTGACCCTGGTCGTGACCGGCGCCTCGGCTGCTGCTGTCGAAGCCGTGAAAGCAGCTGGTGGTTCGATCACCGTTGCAGCGGTTGCGGCTGAGTAAAGCCAATTAAGGGATTGTGAGCCGTCGCAGGACGGCTTACATGAAACCCCATGTTTTCCCGCGCCGCCGACCGGAAAACGGTTTGGCGGCGCTGTCCATGAAAGAGACCCGACATGGCATCTGCTGCAGAGCAAATGGCCGCGAACCTCAGCTGGTCTGCCCTTGGCAAGGCAACTGACCTTCGCGCCCGTATCTTCTTTACCCTTGGCCTTTTGATCGTCTACCGCCTTGGCACCTATATTCCGGTGCCGGGAATCGACGGCGTTCAGCTGCGCGAGTTCATGGAAAGTGCCGGCGCCGGTCTGGGCGGCATCCTGAACATGTTCACCGGTGGCGCGATCAGCCGTATGGGGATCTTTGCCTTGGGCATCATGCCCTACATCTCGGCCTCGATCATCGTTCAGCTTTTGGCCAGCATGGTTCCCGCGTTGGAACAGCTGAAGAAAGAGGGCGAACAGGGCCGCAAGAAGATCAACCAGTACACCCGCTATGGCACCGTGTTTCTGGCCACCTTCCAGGCTTGGGGCATTGCGGTTTCGATCGAAGCCGGAGGCCTGGCGCATGATCCCGGCCTGTTCTTCAAGGCCGCCTGCGTGATCACCCTTGTCGGTGGCACCATGTTCCTGATGTGGCTGGGCGAACAGATTACCGCCCGCGGCATCGGCAACGGCATTTCCTTGATCATCTTCGTGGGCATCGTGGCCGAAATTCCGGCTGCTCTGGCCCAATTCCTCAGCCAAGGACGCTCGGGCGCAATCTCACCGGCTGTGATCGTTGGTGTGATTGTCATGGTCGTTGCTGTGATTGCCTTCGTGGTCTTCATGGAACGCGCCCTGCGCAAGATTCACATCCAGTATCCGCGTCGTCAGGTGGGGATGAAGGTCTATGACGGGGGCTCGTCGCACCTTCCGGTCAAGGTAAACCCGGCCGGCGTGATCCCCGCGATCTTCGCTTCTTCCCTTCTTCTTCTGCCGACGACCATTGCAACGTTCTCGCAGGCAAGCGCCGGCCCGATCATGTCGACGATCCTTGCCTACTTTGGCCCCGGTCAGCCGCTCTACTTGCTGTTCTTCACGGCAATGATCGTGTTCTTTACCTATTTCTACACCTACAACGTCGCCTTCAAGGTCGACGAAGTGGCTGAGAACTTGAAGAACCAGAACGGCTTTATCCCTGGGATCCGCCCCGGCAAGAAGACCGAGGAATATCTGGAATACGTCGTGACCCGCGTCATGGTTCTGGGGGCTGCATATCTGGCTGCGGTTTGCTTGCTGCCGGAAATCCTGCGTAGCCAGTTGGCCATTCCGTTCTACTTCGGCGGCACGTCGGTGCTGATCGTTGTGTCGGTGACGATGGATACGATCAACCAGGTTCAGTCGCACATGCTGGCGCACCAGTATGAAGGCCTGATCGAAAAGTCGCAGTTGCGTGGCAAGAAGCGCAGCGGCACCAAGGCTCCGTCGCGGCGTTAACCCATGACGAACATCATCCTTCTGGGACCGCCCGCAGCTGGCAAGGGCACGCAAGCAAAACGTCTGGTTGAAGGTCGTGGCATGGTCCAGCTTTCAACCGGAGACATGCTGCGCGAGGCAAAGACCAGCGGCACCGAAATGGGCAAGCGCGTGGCGGCGGTGATGGACCGTGGCGAGCTTGTCACCGATGAGATCGTCATTGGCCTGATCGAAGAAAAGCTGGAGCAGGGTGCCAAGGGAGGCTTCATCTTTGACGGCTTTCCACGGACACTGAAGCAGGCAGACGCTTTGGGCGAATTGTTGGCAAAAAAGGGTTTGTCGCTTGATGCCGTGATCGAATTGGTCGTGGATGACGCGGCGCTTGTGGGCCGCGTGGCCAAACGCGCCGAAGAAACCCGCGCGCAAGGTCTGCCCGTTCGTCAGGACGATACGCCAGAGGTTTTGGAACAGCGTCTTCGCGCCTATTACAAAAGCACTGCTCCTTTGGTCGGGTATTACTGGGCAACCAAAGATCTGATCCAGATTGATGGAATGGCGGACATTGACAGCGTTTCCGTGGCCATTGCGAAAATTCTTGACAAAGCTTAAATTCGTCGTGCCGCGCCCTTGACGGGCGTGGCATTTCCCCATAAAGCACGGCGTCCCGGAGCGGAATCGCTGTTCGGGCAACCTGCATTGCAGGATTCGTTCCAAAGGGATCATGTCCCTGAGGAGTTGTGAAAAAAGGTTCTGGCGCTACGGAACCGCAACCAAGAAAAGGACATACGCGTGGCACGTATTGCTGGCGTCAACATCCCGACCCAAAAGCGCGTTCCGATCGCGCTTCAGTATATCACCGGCATCGGTCAGAAGAACGCAGAAACCATCTGCGAAGCTCTGAACATTGATCGCGCTCGTCGCGTCAACCAGCTGTCGGACGCTGAAGTTCTGGCGATCCGCGAATACATCGACGCAAACTTCACCGTTGAGGGCGACCTGCGCCGTGAAGTTTCGATGAACATCAAGCGTCTGATGGATCTTGGCTGCTATCGCGGCCTGCGTCACCGTAAGAACCTTCCGGTTCGCGGTCAGCGCACCCATACCAACGCCCGCACCCGCAAGGGCCCGGCCAAGCCAATCGCTGGCAAGAAGAAGTAAGGGAGGGCATCAGATATGGCACGCGATACCAAAGTCCGCGCAAAGCGGAAGGAACGCAAAAACATCGCCGCTGGTGTGGCGCATGTGAACTCGTCGTTCAACAACACCAAGATCCTGATTTCGGACGTGCAAGGCAACGCCATTTCTTGGTCGTCGGCTGGCACCATGGGCTTCAAGGGTTCGCGTAAGTCGACCCCTTACGCCGCCCAGATGGCCGCCGAAGATGCTGGCCGCAAGGCTCAGGATCACGGCGTGAAGACGCTGGAAGTCGAAGTTCAGGGGCCTGGTTCGGGTCGTGAATCGGCACTGCGCGCTCTGGCTGCTGTTGGTTTCACGATCACCTCGATCCGCGACGTTACCCCGCTGGCGCACAACGGTTGCCGCCCGCCAAAGCGTCGCCGCGTCTAACGAGTATTCATTTTGGTCGGGCCGTGCGGAATCGCGCGGCCCGATTTCGGCATTCAAGGACCCTCGGGCGTCTTTCGGCTTTCTGGACATGGGCCGGACGACAAGAATGGAGGCGACAGCATGATCCATAAGAACTGGCAAGAACTCATCAAGCCGACGCAACTGGTTGTAAAGCCGGGTGCAGATCCGTCGCGCGTTGCGACCGTGATCGCCGAACCGCTGGAGCGCGGCTTTGGTCTGACCCTTGGCAACGCGCTGCGTCGCGTGCTGATGTCGAGCCTTCAGGGCGGTGCCATCACCAGCGTTCAGATCGATAACGTTCTGCACGAGTTCTCGTCCGTTGCTGGTGTTCGTGAAGACGTGACCGACATCGTTCTGAACCTGAAGGGCGTTGCCCTGAAGATGGAAGTCGAAGGGCCGAAGCGCCTGTCGATTTCGGCCAAGGGCCCGGGCGTTGTAACCGCTGGGGACATTTCGGAATCGAACGGCATTGAAGTTCTAAACAAGGACCACGTCATTTGCCACCTCGACGATGGTGCTGACGTGTTCATGGAACTGACCGTGAATACCGGCAAGGGCTACGTTTCGGCTGACAAGAACCGTCCGGAGGATGCGCCGATCGGCCTGATCCCGATCGACGCTATCTACTCCCCGGTCAAGAAAGTCAGCTACGAAGTGCAGCCGACCCGCGAAGGTCAGGTTCTGGACTATGACAAGCTGACCATGAAGATCGAAACCGACGGCTCGCTGACGCCGGATGACGCTGTGGCCTATGCTGCACGCATCCTGCAAGACCAGCTGTCGATCTTCGTCAACTTCGACGAACCGGAATCGGCCAAGGCTGGCGAGATCGACACCGGTCTGGAATTCAACCCGCTTCTGCTGAAGAAGGTTGACGAACTGGAATTGTCTGTCCGTTCGGCAAACTGCCTGAAGAACGACAACATCGTTTACATCGGCGATCTGATCCAGAAAACCGAAGCCGAGATGCTGCGCACCCCGAACTTCGGCCGGAAGTCCTTGAACGAGATCAAGGAAGTGCTCTCGGGCATGGGTCTGCACCTTGGCATGGAAGTCGAGGATTGGCCGCCAGAGAACATTGAAGATCTGGCCAAGCGCTTCGAAGACCAATTCTAAGAGTTAGGGGGGGGCGGCAACGCCCCCCAGAAATGCCCGGGAAAGCCGGGGACCATCTGGGCAATTCTGCCCCAACGACGCCGGACCCAACGCAGGTCCGGCAACACAAAGTAAAACGCGAATAGGAGATTCCCATGCGTCACGCCCGCGGATACCGCCGCCTGAACCGTACCCACGAACACCGCAAGGCGCTGTTCTCGAACATGGCCGGCTCGCTCATCGAGCATGAGCAGATCAAGACCACTCTGCCGAAAGCCAAGGAACTGCGTCCGGTGATCGAAAAGCTGATCACTCTGGCAAAGCGTGGCGACCTCCACGCCCGTCGTCAGGCGGCTGCTCAGCTGAAAGAAGACAAAGACGTTGCCAAGCTGTTTGAAGTGCTCGGCCCACGCTACAAGGACCGCGCTGGCGGCTACGTTCGCGTGCTCAAGGCCGGCTTCCGTTATGGCGACATGGCCCCGATGGCCATCATCGAGTTCGTCGACCGCGACCCGAACGCAAAGGGCGCTGCTGACAAGGCTCGTGAAGCTGCTGCTGACGCAGAATAATCAGGCCGTCACAGGCTGATGGAAAGCCCTGCCGCAAGGCGGGGTTTTTTCATTTTTGCTGTTTCTCTCAGCGGTAGCGTTTGAATGGTGGTTGCATCCATTTATCGTGCGCATCCACGTCAAACGCGACCCCAGAGCACTCGGACGAGGATTTGGGCGACATTCTGTTCTGATCTTCAGGTTTGGCAGCTTTTCATCGTCTTGGTTGCCTCTTTTGATGTTGGGTGATTATTTCGGTCAAATCAATGACCGCAAGAGAACGCCATGCGCCAAATGTTTGTCGCCCTAACAATTCTAGCCGCAACGACACTTTCGCTGGCCGCTGAAACACGGGTTCCTCAAACAACGGCAGAGCTTAGTTTGAGCTTTTCCCCCGTCGTAAAGAAGTCAGCGCCCGCTGTGGTGAACATTTACGCCACGGTCTTGGTCGAGGAACGTGTCAGCCCTTTTGCCGGCGATCCCTTTTTCGACCAGTTCTTTCAGGGTTTTTCCGAAGTTCAGCCCAGGCTTCAGAATTCGCTGGGCTCTGGGGTGATCGTGTCGCCTGATGGCATCGTCGTTTCGAATTTCCATGTTGTGGGGCAGGCAACAGAAATCAGGGTGGTGCTAGCGGACCGTCGAGAGTTCGCCGCCAGCGTCCTATTGGCGGATGAAGACTCTGATCTAGCGATCTTGCAGCTTAACGGTGCCGCCGATCTGCCCGCTCTTGAATTTCGGAACTCAGACGAAGTTGAGGTCGGCGATTTGGTTTTGGCCATCGGCAATCCCTTTGGGATTGGACAAACCGTTAGTTCTGGCATCGTTTCCGGTCTTGCGCGAAGCACCGTTGATCTTGGGCGCGGGTATTTTATCCAGACCGATGCCGCGATTAACCCCGGAAACTCTGGCGGAGCACTTGTTGACCTGAACGGTCAGCTTATTGGGATCAACACGGCTATTCTGACCCGATCTGGTGGATCAAATGGAATTGGTTTCGCCATTCCTTCCAATCTAGTGAAAACGGTCGTGTCGCAGGCAAAGGCGGGCGCCTCGCGCTTTATCCGTCCTTGGGCAGGGGTGACAGGGCAGTCCGTCGATGCGGCCTTGGCCGATGCCCTTGGGTTGCCACGACCTGACGGTGTGGTGCTGAGTGAAATCCATCCGGAAAGCCCTTTTGCCAAGGCTGGTCTGAAGGCCGGAAACGTCGTGCTTTCACTTGATGGTGCGCCCACGAACACACCTCAGGAAATGATCTTTCGGATGGCGGCGATCGGTGTCGGAAACACTGTGGTCGTGGATTACGTCACCGAGAACGGGCCAAATCGCGCGGAGGTGACTTTGATCGCTCCGCCCGATACCCCCGCGCGGAAGGCTGTCACCATCGTTGAAGATGTGGCCTTCCGTGGTCTGAGCGCGGCACAAATCAACCCTGCCGTTGCGTCGGAACTGGGGTTGTCCATGTCGAAATCAGGGGTGGTGGTTACTGCGGCCAAAGATATGGCGGCCCGCGTCGGCTTTCTGCCTGGGGATGTCATTCTGGGCGTGAATGGAAAAGCAATCACAACCACGGATGAGCTTTTGCGAGCCGCCACCGAGAACACCCGCCGTTGGGCAGTCGACCTTCTCCGCGGCGAACAGATATTGCGTTTGCGGTTCCGCCTGTGACCCTTTCCCTTGATGCGGTAGAGGCGTAGCCTTTCTTCATGGCCGACCTGTTCGACACTTCACCTGACGCCACGCCACGAACCGAGGGCCCCCGGCCTTTGGCCGATCGGTTGCGCCCAAAATCCCTTTCGGAGGTCATCGGGCAGGAACACGTTCTTGGCGCAGACGGACCACTGGGGGCAATGCTTGAGGCAAGAAGCCTGTCTTCCCTGATCCTGTGGGGGCCGCCCGGTGTTGGCAAGACAACAATAGCCCGGCTTTTGGCGCGTGAGACGGATTTGGCATTTGTCCAAATCAGCGCGATTTTCACTGGCGTCCCGGATTTGAAAAAGGTCTTCGAAGCCGCAAAGTTGCGCCGTCAGAACGGGCAGGGGACGCTTTTGTTCGTGGACGAAATCCACAGATTTAACAAAGCCCAGCAGGACAGTTTTCTTCCTCACATGGAAGATGGGACGATCTTGTTGGTTGGCGCAACGACCGAGAATCCTAGCTTTGAACTTAACGCCGCTGTTCTTTCCCGGTCGCAAGTGGTTGTGCTGGAGCGCCTGTCACTGGCCGATCTGGAGCGATTGACGCAGCGCGCGGAAAAGGAACTGGGTCGGAGTTTGCCGCTGACTGGTGAAGCCAGAGAAGCCTTGACCGAAATGGCGGACGGAGACGGCCGCGCACTGTTGAACCTGATTGAACAAGTGGCGGCTTGGAAAGTGGCCAAGCCTATCAGTCGGGACGAGTTAGCAACGCGCCTGATGCGCCGCGCGGCGAAATACGACAAATCTGGTGAGGAACATTACAACCTTATCAGCGCGCTTCATAAGTCTGTGCGCGGGTCCGATCCCGATGCGGCACTCTATTGGTTTGCTCGGATGCTGGAAGGTGGCGAGGATCCTAGGTTCTTGGCGCGCCGCATCACGCGGATGGCCGTCGAAGACATTGGTCTGGCCGATCCGCAGGCGCAAAGCCTGTGTATCGACGCTTGGGAAGCCTATGAGAGATTGGGAAGCCCCGAGGGGGAGTTGGCCTTGGCGCAGGCCGTCGTCTATCTGGCGCTCGCGCCCAAGTCGAATGCCGTCTATGTCGCGTACAAAGCCGCCCGTGCCGCAGCGCGCGACACCGGAAGCCTGATGCCGCCGCGGCACATCCTTAACGCTCCGACCAAGATGATGAAAGAGATCGGCTATGGTTCAGGCTATGCCTATGACCATGATGCCGAGGACGGATTTTCTGGGCAGAATTACTTTCCCGAAGGGATGCGGCGCCCAGTTTACTATCTCCCGCCAGAGCGGGGCTTTGAACGAGAGTTGAAAAAGCGGGTCGAGTATTTCGCAAAGCTTCGTGCAAAGCGTCAAGCTGACTAAAGCCAAGGCGTCAGAAGCGAGCGCAGCCGGGCAAGTTGCGCAGCCTTGATTTGCGTCAGGTCGATGGGTTTTGGCGACCAGTCCACATCCTCGAAGAACGGTTCTAAATGGATTGGGATCAGCTTGCCCATAAAGCTGAACCGTTCGTCCCAGTCGCGTCGAATTACAATAACCGGAATTCCTGCTGCCATGCAGGGTGCTGCGACATGGTGCAACGGGGTTACCACCATGCGCGCCGTCTGGTGATAATCGTGAAGCAGGGCCTGCGCCACTTTTTCCTGCTCATCCATTTGGTCCGGCGACAAAGGCCAAGTCACTACCTCTCGTCGCTGCGAGATGAAGTCGGCCCGCATCAACAGGTGACGAGGCATCTTCTTTAACGCAACGCCGGGTAGGGCACCCGACCCGCTTCCGTGAACAATCAGAATGCGTCTGTGTTTTGGCGTAACCGAGCGTTGGGGGAGACTGAACGTCAGGCATCCAGTTACATCTGCTTCAATGCCTTCTGCCCTCAACAGAATGGCAGTATGTTCATCTCGACACCCAATTACGCCCTGCCCAAACAGATGCGATCTTACAGCCGACATAGCCGCTTGTCGGGCCTGAAATCCAATGAAAAGAGGTGTGATTTTGGGCGAAAGAGGGAAGTGCCAGTCGTAGAAGCATCCATTCATTGGAAGAACGACTGGGGGGCCATCATAGGTGGCAAGCGTATCGCGATCGACGCGAAGAATGCGTTCGTCTGGTATGCCAAGCGTCCGGTAAAGGTGACGCACGGCCAAACTCTGCATATTGTCGCCGATGTTGGCGGAAAATGCCCCGCGCTCGTCTATGGCGGACCGCGCCCCTGCAAAACCGGAGTAGGAAAATCCCATCACGCAAAAATACAAGCCAGCCCCCTTGTTTTCTTGCCGTTATTGACAAAGGACGCTTGGCGGGTCAAGGAAACCCCATGTTCCTGACACTTTCACAAGTGGCCCTTGGTGGGGCCCTGGGCGCGACGATGCGCTATCTGACCAATGTGGGCGTAATGCGCACCCTTGGTCCGGGCTTTCCCTTTTCAACGATGATCGTGAATGTCGCGGGATCGTTCTTGATGGGCTTCCTTGTCGTCCTAATGGCGAAAAAAGGGGGCAATGCGTTTGCGCCTTTTGTGCTGACCGGATTGCTCGGGGGGTTCACCACCTTCTCTGCATTCTCGCTGGACGCCTTGACCTTGTGGGAACGGGGCGAGGCGCCGCTTGCATTTGCCTATGTCGCCGGATCCGTCTTTCTCTCCCTTGCCGCAATCGCGGCAGGCCTCTTCGTTGCGAGAACCCTGATATGAGCGCCGTGAAACTTTTGACTGTCTCCGAAGATGAAGGTGAACAGCGTCTGGACAAATGGTTCAAGCGCCGCTTCCCTCATGTCACGCAGGGAGCCGTTGAGAAAATGTGCCGAACAGGGCAAGTGCGCGTCGATGGCGGGCGTGCAAAGGCTTCTGATCGTGTGATTCCTGGCCAGGTGATCCGCGTGCCACCTCTGCCGGACGTCGATTCACCCAGCCGTCCGCGCCCTGACGGGGTAAATCCGGCAGATGCAAAGATGATTCAGGACGCAGTTCTTTTTAAAGACGAACACCTGATCGTGCTGAACAAGCCTGCGGGGCTTCCCAGTCAAGGCGGATCGGGCCAAGGCGACCGTCATGTGGACGGCCTGACCGAGGCTTTGAAGTTCGGCTATAAGGATCGGCCCAAGCTTGTGCATCGTTTGGACAAAGATACCTCTGGCCTCCTGATGCTTGCCCGTACGGATCGTGTTGCACGCGCCTTGTCAGAGGCGCTTCGTCATCGCGAAGCACGCAAGATTTATTGGGCTGTTGTTGCCGGTGTGCCCAACCCAAGAAAAGGAAGCATTAAATACGCGCTGATGAAGGCGCCCGGCCGTGGTCGCGGCGGCGAAGGCGAAAAGATGATGTGCATTCACCCCGCGAAAGTTTCGGAATTCCCCGACGCAAAACGGGCACAGACGGACTTTTTCACACTTTGGTTCCTTGGCAATCGCTTGTCTTGGATGGCTCTTGAACCCGTTACAGGCCGTACACACCAGCTTCGCGCCCATATGGCCGAACTCGGGCACCCCATTCTTGGGGACGGGAAGTATGGAGGCGGTGAGCAAGACAACAAGGGTGACGGTTGGGGGGCCGGCATTGGCGGTGATCTTTCAAAAAAATTGCACCTTCATGCCCGCAGCCTGACCATTGAGCATCCGATCACCAAAAAGATCATGACCTTTACCGCCCCTTTGCCGGACCACATGGCTCGGACTTGGAAACTGTTGGATTGGAATGAGAACGATGTCCCAGCTGACCCGTTCGAGGTCTTCAAATGAGCGGATGGAAGGCTAAGCGGTTTTGGAAGGCCGCAACGACTGAAGCTTGCGACGGTGGATTTACGGTTCGGCTTGATGGTCGTCCGGTAAAGACGCCTGCAAAGAGCCTATTGATGGTGCCAACGCAAGGCATGGCAGAGGCGATCGCAGCAGAGTGGGATGAGCAGCAAGGCGTTATTCGGCCTGACACAATGCCGATTACGCGATTTGCAAACTCTGCCATCGACAAGGTCGGTCCATTGTTCGATGCCGTGGTCGACGAAGTTTCAGGTTTTGGCAGCTCAGATCTGCTCTGTTATCGGGCCGAAACGCCAATGGAGCTGGTTGCACGGCAAGCGGCAGACTGGGATCCCCTGTTGGATTGGATCAAGCAGGCAGCTGATGCACCTTTGAACTTGACGGCAGGCGTCATACCGATCGCTCAACCCGAGGACAGCCTTAATCGACTGCGGTCTTTGGTCGCTGAGGAAGACCGCTTTCGTCTTGCAGCTTTGCACGACCTCGTTGCCATCACCGGTTCATTGATTTTGGGACTGGCCGTAGCCCGCAGACGGCTCAGCGCAGATCAAGCCTTCCAGATCAGTCGAATCGACGAACATTGGCAGGCCGAACTCTGGGGGGAGGATGAGGAAGCCGCAGAGATTGAAGCGCTCAAGCGCAAGGCCATCGGGGAAGCCGAGCGATTCTACAAATTGTGCGGGTAACAATCCTCCACTTTTTCTCGCTAACATGTTTTAGAAATTACGCAGTGACGCGAAATCGAATGCGAATTGCATAGTTTTTCGTCAAATTCCTCAGACCGACTTGACCTTTCAAACCGCTTCGGAGGAAACTGCCCAGACTGGAGGGGAGGCTCACTTCCTACAGGACCGCTCCCAAGTGCTGTTTTCGGCGCGGGGCACAAAAAAAACGCCGGTCAAATACCGGCAACTCAGGATGAGGTAAGAATGAAAAAATCCGTATTCCTCGGCACCCTCGCAGCCACCGCGCTGATCGCAGGTGCTGCTGCTGCTCAGACCACGCTCGAGACCGTCAAGGCTCGTGGCGAACTGAACTGCGGCGTGAACACCGGTCTGGTCGGCTTTGCCGCTCCGGACGCAAACGGCAACTGGCAGGGCTTTGACGTCGCCATTTGTAAAGCTGTTGCCGCGGCTGTTCTGGGTGATGCGTCCAAAGTCGTCTATATCCCGACCACCAGCTCGGATCGTTTCGAGCAGCTGACTTCGGGCAAGATCGACTTGCTGTCGCGTAACACCACTTGGACCTACTCGCGTGACAACGACCTGAAGATGGACTTCGTCGGCGTGAACTACTACGACGGTCAGGGCTTCATGGTTCGCAAGGATCTTGGCGTTTCTTCGGCCAAAGAACTTGATGGCGCAACCATCTGCATTCAGACCGGCACCACCACCGAACTCAACCTCGCCGACTACTTCAAGGCGAACAACATGAGCTACACGGCGGTTCCGATCGAAACCAACGCTGAAGGCGAACAGCAGTACATTGCTGGTGCATGCGACGCCTACACCACCGACGCTTCTGGCCTTGCAGCCACGCGAGCCGCTTTCGCTGATCCGGAAAACCACATCATCCTTCCGGAAATCATTTCGAAAGAACCGCTCGGGCCGGCAGTGCGCCACGGCGACAACCAGTGGGGCGACATCGTGATGTGGACGCTCAACGCCCTTATCGCGGCGGAAGAGTTTGGCATCACTTCGGCCAACATTGATGAACTGGCAACTTCTTCGCAGAACCCGGAAGTTCAGCGCCTGCTTGGCGCGTCGGATGATCTGGGCGCTATGATGGGCCTGGAGAAAGAATGGGCTAAGCGCGCCATCAAGGCTTCGGGCAACTATGGCGAGATCTTCGAAGCTACCATCGGTTCGGCTACGCCAATCGGTCTGGCTCGCGGTCTGAACGCGCAGTGGACCCAAGGCGGTCTGCTCTACACTCCGCCCTTCCGCTAAGGGCTACTGAAAGAGGGCGCGCCTTAGCGGGCGCGCCCTTCTCGTTACAGCGAACAGGGTGCCGCAAGGAACAGAGCAACGACTCTGGCTGACAAGGACAAAGTCCAGCAGCATGCGGATATCAGGGGAAAATTCATGGCCGTCATCACGGATGAACCGAAAGCGGGCTTTCGGCTCTCGATGCTCATTTACGATACTCGGTATCGTTCCATCACGATCCAGATCGTGGTTCTTCTTCTCTTCATGGCTGGCGCTGCCTGGCTGATTGACAACTTGCTGCGCAATCTGGCTTCGCTGGGTCGCGGCGTAGATTTCAGCTTTCTTTGGGCGCGGTCTGGCTATGACATCAACCAGACATTGGTTGAATACACAAACGACTCGACTCATGCCCGTGCATGGCTGGTCGGCCTTCTGAACACTATCCTTGTGGCGTTCTTGGGGTGCATTGCAGCAACGCTCGTCGGCGTTGTCGCCGGTGTTTTACGGCTTTCGAACAATTGGGTCGTTGCTCGCCTGATGACGGTCTATGTGGAAACCTTCCGCAACATCCCGTTGTTGCTTTGGATCCTGATGATCTACGCGATCTTCACCGAAGTTCTCCCTGCCCCGAACGCTTTCCGGGGCGAGAACGCAACATCGACCATGTCGCTGTTTGGGACGACGGCCTTTACAAACCGTTACACGGCTATTCCGTGGGTTCTCTTCGATAATTCGATGGGCTGGCTGAACCTTGGTTTTATCCAGATCAGCATCGACTTTACCTTGGTTGTTGCCGCGATCGTTGGAGGGTTCTTTCTGAACCGCGCCCTGATCGCGCGAGCGAACCGGATCCAGGAAACGACAGGACAACGTCCGGCAACGTGGTGGCAATCCCTTCTGTCGCTGTTCGGCCCGATCACTGCAGTCTTCTTTCTACTTGGCGGGCACTTTGAACTGCCAGAATTGAAGGGCTTTAACTTCACCGGCGGAATTCAGGTATCTAACTCGCTGGTCGCTCTGTGGCTGGCTCTGACCCTTTATACCGGTGCATTCATCGCGGAAATCGTGCGCGGCGGTATCAATGCAATCAGCCGTGGTCAGACCGAGGCATCTTTCGCCCTTGGCCTGCGCCCCAACCGCACCATGAACCTTGTAATCCTTCCACAGGCCTTGCGGGTGATCATCCCGCCGCTGATTTCGCAATATCTCAACCTGACCAAGAACTCGTCTCTGGCGATCGCAGTTGGTTACATGGATGTACGCGGTACACTTGGCGGGATCACGCTAAACCAGACAGGACGCGGTCTGGAAGCCATGCTGCTGTTGATGCTGACCTACCTGCTGATCAGTCTGACGATCTCGGGTGCGATGAACATCTACAACCGCAGCGTCAAACTGAAGGAGCGTTGAGATGAGCAAATCCCCCGCTTTCTTCGTCCGCAAGGACATGCTGCCACAACTGCCTCCGCCGGCCAGCCAACAAGGCGCGGTCAAATGGGCACGAGAGAACTTGTTCTCAAGCCCTCTGAACGCCTTCTTGACCTTGATGGGCCTCGCTGCCGTGGTCTTTTTGGTCATCGAGTTCACGCCTTGGTTCCTGCATTCCGTGTGGAATGCAAAATCCTTGGCCGAGTGCCGTGAAATTATCGCGGCGACTTGGGGTGAAGGCGCCAATGGGGCCTGCTGGGCTGTGATCAAGGAACGTTGGCCGCAATATCTGTTCGGCTTCTACCCTTCGCATCTTTACTGGCGACCGGTCCTTGCTTTTGCACTGATGTTCGTTGCCTTGGCTCCGATCCTGTTCTCATCGGTGCCGCGCCAGGTGCTGTGGTTCTCATTGCTTTACCCGGCAATCGGCTACCTGTTGCTTTGGGGTGGGTCAGTGTGGATCCCGGTTGTGGCCTTGGCAGGCTTTGCGATCGGATTTGTCGCCGCCCGGATCATTCACCCGATCGGAGGAGCTATCCCGGCGACAATCTCCGCCGTCGTGCTTCCCGTCATTTGGTGGGTGTTTTTGGCAGGTGTCGCGGCGGATCTGCTGCAAAGCGTCGTTCCGCTGGGGCTCGAAGCCGTCCGCTCGCGCGAATTTGGCGGCTTTGTTTTGGCCTTCACGATCGGTGTAACGGGCATCGTCTTCTCGCTTCCCTTGGGCATTATGCTGGCCTTGGGGCGCCAGTCAGACATGTTCATCGTGAACAAGCTGTCCGTGGGCTTCATCGAGTTCATTCGCGGTGTTCCTCTGATTACGCTTTTGTTCACGGCGTCGCTTCTGCTGAACTACTTCCTGCCGCCGGGCACCGATTTCGACATTATCCTCCGGGTCATCATCATGGTGACGCTGTTTGCCGCTGCCTACATTGCCGAGGTTATCCGCGGTGGTCTGGCAGCCCTTCCCAAAGGCCAGTATGAGGCAGCCGATGCGCTTGGCCTTGACTACTGGAAGGCAACGCGGCTGATCATCATGCCGCAGGCATTGAAGATCTCGATCCCTGGCATCGTGTCCACCTTCATCGGGCTGTTCAAGGATACTACTCTGGTGGTGTTCGTGGGCTTGCTTGACCCGCTGAAAGGGATCACCGACGCAGTTCGCGCAACGACGGATTGGAAGGGTATCTATTGGGAACCTTACATCTTTGTCGGTGCCATCTTCTTCATCATCTGTTTCAGCATGTCGCGCTATTCGATGTATCTCGAGCGCAAGCTGAAGACTGACCATCGCTAAGGAGCCGGAAAATGTCCGAAGCTATTACGCGCGAAATCGACCGCAGCCACATGCAAGTCAGCGACGACGTGGCAATACAGATCACCAATATGAACAAGTGGTACGGCCAGTTCCACGTTCTGCGGGATATCAACCTGACCGTGAACCGGGGTGAGCGTATCGTCATTGCCGGGCCTTCTGGTTCGGGCAAGTCAACGATGATCCGCTGCATCAACCGTCTGGAAGAGCATCAGTCGGGCAAAATTGTTGTGGATGGAATTGAGCTGACTTCAGACCTCAAGAACATCGACAAGGTGCGTTCCGAAGTCGGAATGGTGTTCCAGCACTTCAACCTGTTCCCGCATCTGACGATCATGGAGAACCTCACTCTCGCCCCGATCTGGGTTCGTAAGACCCCAAAGAAAGAGGCTGAACAGGTTGCAATGCATTATCTGGAAAAGGTGAAGATCCCGGAACAGGCCCACAAATATCCGGGTCAGCTTTCGGGTGGTCAGCAGCAACGTGTTGCGATTGCTCGCTCGCTTTGCATGAAGCCGCGTATCATGCTGTTTGACGAACCGACCTCGGCTCTTGATCCTGAAATGATCAAAGAAGTGCTCGACACGATGATTGAGCTTGCCGAAGAGGGTATGACGATGCTTTGCGTGACGCATGAGATGGGCTTTGCCCAAGCCGTGGCAAACCGCGTGATCTTCATGGACCAAGGTCAGATCGTTGAGCAGAACGAGCCTAAGGAGTTCTTCAACAACCCGCAAAGCGAGCGGACGAAGCTTTTCCTAAGCCAGATTCTGGGCCACTGACGCCATTAAGCGCATGGTGAATGGCACTGTGAACGCTGTGCCATTCACCCCAACCCTGGTGCCCAAAGGTTTGCAGCATTGAGCATTCCGATCATTGGCCTGTGCCGGTTTTCGTTTCTGGGTCGGGGCGATTGGGCCGCGTGGCGGGATGCGCCTCTGGGTGAGGAGAACGCAAAGCGTGCGGAATTGGCTGCGTCACTATATGCGCCGGACCGCGTAGAACAGCGACCATGGACGCTTGAGAATCTCCTTTTACCTTCGCTGCGATCATAGTCGATCAACCAATTCATTCGTTGGGGGCGACCGCCTTGATAGAGCGCCCAGACAAAACGATTTACCGTTTTGGTCACTTTGGGTCGCAGTGTCGCTTTCCAGCATTTCTGGGTTGGGCGGCCCCTGGTTTTCTGGCGTTAAAGACAGATGGGCACGACTCTGCGCCCATGACGCAGAACCGCCTTCCAAAAGGGTTCAAGCAGGTCGGTATGGACAATGCCGAGAAGATAATGGCAAAGGGACTGCCCTTCGTTGATCTTCCCGCACTGGCAGGCTGGCTGGAAAGTCAAATGCCCGCCTATGACTAAACCAAGATCAGGCGACGATCTCGCGCGGGATGATGAAGTCGTCAACCGTGCCAGAGCCGAAGGTTACATCCTTCCAGTCCTCGACGGCGAAGTCGGCGACCAGCGTTGCGCCGGTCGGATAGCGCATGAATTCCGGATTTGCCGGGGCTTTGGCAACCAATTTAGCCGCGAAATCGGCTATGCCGGGATTGTGGCCGATCATCATGACCACATCACCTTTCGCATGCCGCAGAACGGCCAGCATGACATCGGCCCCTGCGTGGTATAGGGCTGGCTTCAATTCCAGTTCCGGCGCCCCTGGTAGAGCTGGGGCAATGCCAGAAAAGGTCTTGCGTGTTCGCAAGGAATCGGAACAAAGGACCAGATCCGGCACATAACCCCGACTGGCCAGCCACTGCCCGAGATCAGCGGCGGCAGCCTTTCCCCGTTCATTCAAGGGGCGGTCATGATCGGGGGTCAGCGGGTCATCCCAGCTTGATTTCGCATGCCGCGTCAGGATCAGCCTTTTCATTCCCACTCCCCAGTTTTCTCGGGCGGTTATTCCGCCCTGTGGAATCGGCTCATGTGATAGGCCGACTGTTCGGGAAGTCTTGCATAGGCCTGTGACACCGGGCAAGCGCGTCGAACATGGCAGCCAGCAGACAGGCATTCTTCTCCGGACGCCGTATCCAAGAAAAGGTGACATTTCGGAACGTCATATGCTTGTTGCGTAAGGGCTTTGGCCGGACACGCGCTAAGGCATGGTTGGGAGCAATCTAGACATGGTATCTTTGACGAAGTCGAGTGGATCACCTCCTTCAAAACCAGTGCGCCCCGAAAGCTGACCATCAGACCCTGTTTTGCGTGAACCAGCAACTGAACGGGGCTGCGCCACACTTGCCCAGTACGAAGAGCCCAACTGTAAAATGGATGATAGGGCGCAGCGCCAAACGGAAAGACCGCCTGTCCATCAAACTTGTCTGCAATTTCGTCCAACACGCGCCTCGACCAGCGGTCGATTGGGTCTGGTGTGCCGTCTTGCCACTCTTGTTGCCCTGTGAAATGCGCCCAAAAACCCGGCTCCGCTGGCCCAATAAGAAGCACCGTTCTGGCCCAGTCTGGCAAAGCGTCGCCAACTTCGGGCTGAAAACCACCCAAGACAGTCAAATTGTGCGCTGCCAATTCTCTTTCTAGGGCCGCTTTGAACGCAGGAACGGAAGCTTTAGGCTCCATATCAGTCTTGTTGGGCTCTGGTCCCGCCATTGAAGTCCGATCTCCATCCCGTCATGGCCGGCTAAGGGTTGCGCCGTGTAAGTCCCGAATACACGATCCCAAATCGAAAGAGCAAAGCCATAGTTGCTATCGTGTTCTGCTCTTTCGACCGAGTGATGAACACGGTGCATGTCGGGGGTAACAAGTATCAGGCGCAAAGCCGCATCAAGCCGAGGAGGAAGCCTGAGATTTGCATGGTTGAACAAGGCAGTACCGTTCAACAGAATTTCAAAAAAAAGGACTGCCCAGATTGAGGGGCCAAGCAAATAAACCAAGCCAATCTTCAATACCATAGACGTGGCAATTTCGATCGGATGGAAACGAATAGCCGTCGTCACATCTAGATCTGGATCGGCATGATGCATCCGATGAAATCGCCAGAACAATGGAACCTTGTGGCTGAGCAGATGCTGCGCCCATATGGCCAGATCAAAGACGATCACTGCTGCAATTGCTTCAAACCAGGCAGGCAAGGTCAACCAGTTGAACAATCCCACGCCCAAAGCAGCGGCATCAAGAGCGGCCCCGATCGCCAGAAGCGGCAAAGCAATCGCCACAATTCGAAGCGTAAGCGTGTTTAGCAGGGTGATTACGAAATGTGTGGTCCAGCGCGTTCGTCTGGGAAACGATCGCTTCCGACGAGGCGCCAAGGTTTCTAGTCCCGCAAACAGCAGGAAAAGGCCCACGAAGACCCCAAGACGCAGAGCAGATTCCGAAACAAACAAATTCATGTTTCGGAATATGGCGGTTTGCTCTGTCTGCGTCCAGAAATTTCTATGTCGCGGACCGTTCCTGCGGTCAGCGTTTGACGTGCGGCTTAACGCGAGGAGCGGTTGAACGGATCTGTGAACCCGCCCCATGATCTGTAAAGAGTTCAAGGAGACAGGCGTTCGGAACTTTTCCATCCAGAATGGTGACAGCCCGTGTGCCTTTTTCCAGCGCCATAAGTGCGGTTTCTGTCTTTGGGATCATCCCGCCTGAAATGATGCCGTCTGCAGTCATCTGCCGGATTTCTTCGGGAGTGATTTGAGTCATGACCGACCCGTCTGCTCCCTTCACCCCAGGAACGTCGGTCAAAAGCAGCAGTCGGTCGGCCTGAAGTGCTCCTGCGATGGCGCCAGCAGCGGTATCGCCATTGACGTTGAAGGTTTCATTGTCGGCCATGCCAGTGCCGACAGGCGCGATAACGGGAATGATGCCGGCGTTGTAAAGATCGCGCAAAACTTGAACGTTCATTTCGATTGGCCGGCCAACAAAACCCAATTCCGGGTCATCCGCCTCGCAAACCATCAAGTCATCGTCCTTGCCGGAAATCCCGACAGCCCGTCCGCCCGCATCCATGATCGCCTGGACAATGCGTTTGTTGACTAAACCCGAGAGGATCATTTCGACGACCTGAACGGTCGCTTTATCCGTTACACGCTTGCCGCGTACGAATTCGGACTTGATCCCCAATTTGTTCAGCATTTCGTTGATCATCGGTCCGCCGCCATGCACCACAACGGGGTTCACGCCGACCTGACGCATCAAGACAATGTCCCTTGCGAACTCTGCCATTGCATCATCGTCGCCCATAGCGTTCCCGCCAAATTTCACCACGACAACAGCACCAGAATAGCGCTGAAGATAGGGAAGGGCTTCGGACAACATTTTCGCGGTGTTGATGGCATCTTGCATGGTCAGGGTCTGCTGCTTCATAGGGGACCTCCGGGTTCGGGGCCTTGATAGAGCAGTCGTTCCCCTATGCCAAGGAATTTGGCCCGCCTTGTCTTTCCCGACCGGAAGAGTAAGGATTAGCTGCGTTGCCCTTGGAGATTTCGATGAGCGAACAAAAAACCCTTGTCCTTACTGGCGCAAGCCGGGGAATCGGTCACGCGACGGTTAAGCGTTTCTCTTCTGAAGGTTGGCGGGTGCTGACCTGTTCAAGGCAGCCGTTTGATCCAAGATGTCCTTGGCCGGGTGGCGAAGAAAACCACATTCAGATTGACCTAGCCAGCCCGGACAAGACGATTGCTGCCATCGAGACGATCAAGGCCAAGGTCAATGGCAAGGTCCACGCCTTGGTCAACAATGCCGGCATCAGCCCAAAGGGCGAGGGCGGGAAGCGTTTGAATACCCTTGAAACGGACTTGCGCACTTGGGGGCAGGTGTTCCACGTCAACTTTTTCGCGTCGATTGTCTTGGCCCGTGGCCTTATGTCTGAACTCTCTGCCGCGAAAGGGGCGGTCGTAAACGTAACCTCAATCGCGGGTAGCCGGGTCCACCCTTTCGCCGGAGCAGCCTATGCAACCTCGAAGGCCGCCCTTGCCGCGTTGACGCGAGAGATGGCGCATGATTTTGGGCCAATGGGGGTTCGGGTCAATGCTATTGCCCCCGGTGAAATCGAAACGTCGATCTTGTCGCCTGGCACCGAAAAGATCGTGGAACAGCTGCCGATGCGCCGCCTAGGTCAGCCCAAGGAAGTTGCCGATGCGATCTGGTTCCTGTGTTCGGATCAATCAAGTTACATTTCGGGAACCGAGATCGAAGTGAACGGGGCGCAGCACGTTTAACGTTCGGGACGAAGGTAAAGTCTACCGTCCCGTGAAATTCGGGTCGGAATCGACTCTCTGTCTATCTCCCCCAAAAGGGTGAGGTAGACGTCTCTTAGGAACTGCGCAGATTGAAAGTAAAAGTTGTGGTCAGGAAAGGCCCCGACGAAGTCACCGTGAAACTGCTGATAGTATAGGCCGACGTCAACATTCACGGCTTTGCGCGGAGCCGATGCGGGCAAACCGATGCGTCCGACACGCGGCGACACGCCAACACGCTTCACGTTGGAAATCGAAAGCACCGAGTCGTAAGGGTTTTGGTAATTCGTCAGACGTACCGAGCGACGATAAAGCGATGAGCTTTTGGCCGTCGTCCCCATAGAGTCGGCGGAAACGTCACCCGAGCAGATCATCACTTGGTTCAGGGTCCAGCCCGTTGCAGCGATTTCACGGCGGTCATCAGCATCGTCCAGCGCCTCCCGCAGGACATAGGCCCCCATCGAATGTGCCAAAACGTGGGTGGAAATTTCGCACCCTTGCTGAATGTAGCGTGAAAGAGGCCCGATCGCGTCGCCAACCAGGCGAAGCGCGGTAAGTTTGGCGTCGGTTCGGTCATCCAGATAGTTCAAAGCCGAGTCCGCACTTGGCCAGTCAAAGCTGATGACTGCGCCTTGGTAGCCCAAAGACTCTAGTCCATTCCGGATCAATCGGTGTCGTTCAAGGACCGTCGCTTGCGAGGTGTTGAAGCCGTGGATGTAGATCAATACATCGCCATAGGGTGTTCCTTGGAAGCTGCGACGCGTTTCGGCAAGCGCAACGACCCGGTCGAACCAATCCCGTCGTGGGATCGCCAAGGCAGGCGATAACGTCGTGGCCCCCGGTGGGACTTCCAGAAACTTGGTTGGCCCCGGGCGGGGGGCAAATGCCCCCGACGAGACACCGCGTGCACAAAAGATATAGTCCATGGCGACCCCCAGATTTTTTGGCTGCGCGTTCACTCTACCCTAAATTGCATCACCCATCAGGTCAGGAATCCCCTTCATCGCTGTGCATTCGGGCGCAAGAATGCAGACTTTTGCAGAGCCGCGGCTTCTGGCATAAGCACCCCACGCCAGAGGATTGAGCATGCTAGATGACGCCGACGACATTCACCCGCTCTTTTACGGGGCCCCCAAAGGGCTGGAGTTTCGCAAGTTGCGAAAGCGTTTGGTGCAACAAGCGCGAGAGGCTATCGAGACCTATGGGATGGCTGTGCCCGGGGATCGCTGGCTGGTCTGCCTTTCTGGCGGAAAAGACAGCTACACTTTGCTCGCTGTTCTGCATGAATTGAAATGGCGTGGCCTTCTGCCCGTCGACCTTCTTGCCTGCAATCTTGATCAGGGCCAGCCGGGTTTTCCTGCGACCGTCTTGCCCGAGTTCCTTACAAAGATGGGCGTCGAACACCGGATCGAATATCAGGACACCTATTCAGTGGTGGTCGACAAGATCAAGCCGGGCGGAACGATGTGTTCCCTCTGCTCCCGGCTGCGTCGCGGCAACCTTTATCGGATTGCACGGGAAGAGGGTTGCTCGACAGTGGTTCTGGGCCATCACCGTGATGATCTGCTGGAAACCTTCTTCATGAACCTTTTTCACGGAGGACGGCTGGCCACCATGCCGCCACGCTTGCTGAATGAGGATGGAGACCTGTTCGTCGCTCGCCCTCTAGCCTTCGTATCAGAAGCTGATTGCGAAAAATTTGCGAGATCTATGAACTACCCAATCATCCCCTGCGACCTCTGCGGCAGCCAAGAAGGCTTGCAGCGTGCGCAAGTCAAAAAGCTTTTGGATGAATGGGAAACGCGCACTCCGGGCCGCAGGCAGGTTATGTTTCGCTCTTTGAAGAATGTGCGCCCGTCGCATCTGGCCGATCCGGGGATCTTTGATTTCGCGTCCTTGATGCGTGGATTGATCGAAACTGGTGAAAATCCTCCGCAACTTAAGAGTGAGGATTAAGACTTCGATCAAGGCTGAGACTTAGCGTCCTTCGTGATCTGACGACCTTGGGTGGCGGGATGACGCGATTTGGCATAGGCTCGGCAAAGAACGTTCCCGGAAATGGCAGGGGCGAGATACTTCTGCTCCTGCCGGCACTTTCACTTTTTGCCTATTGGCTTGCCGGTGAACCTGCCCTTATCGCGCTCTCTGTCCTTTCGCCTGCACTTTGGATCGTCTTCTCTTTCGTGCCAAATGCCCCCTCCGCTGCACAGCAAGACAACGGGTTTGGGGCAGAGGCAGAGTTGGTGGCATTTCTGGATCCAATTCTAAGGGATTTGCCAGTTTCCGGTCAGAAGACTGCCTGCTTTGTCGTGAGTTTCGATGACCAGGCCCGTCAGTTCGATCAGCACGGCGCAAGTTTGCGAGATCGGGTTGTTGTGCGAACGGCTGAAAGGCTGTCGGCGGCCTTACGAAGCGGTGACTTGGTCGTGCGTCTTGGGGATGGCAGTCTGGCTGTGGGGCTTAATCCAGTTCGCCGATTTGATCTTGAAACGGCCATTCAATTGGCGTCCCGGCTTCGGGCGGCCGCGATTGTGCCGTTGATCGTCGATGACCTGACTCTACACCCCTCGCTCTCAGTTGGGTTTTGCTTGGCAGAACGGTCGCCCGCCCCTTTGGGGCGCACCCTCTTGGACGCCGCACGGGCTGCTGCGGATGAGGCTTTGTTTCATGGGCCCGGTGCAATTCGATCCTATCTTCCCGACATGGCGCGCAGACGAGCTGACCGGTCCGAGTTAAGGGCTGGCGTCGAAAAGGCTCTGGAAGACGGCCAGATCAGGCCCTGGTTCCAACCCCAGATTTGCGCAGATACGGGCCGCATTTCGGGCTTTGAAGCCTTGGCGCGCTGGCATCATCCCGAGCGTGGCGTGATTTCACCTGCAGATTTCCTGCCCGTTATCGAGGATGTCGGGCTATCTGAAAAACTGGGCGAAGTTATCCTGCAAGGCGCACTATCTGCTTTGGTTCGGTGGGACCATGCAGGGTTCGACGTGCCGCGAGTTTCAATCAACCTTTCCGCGGCCGAACTTCGCTCCCCCAATCTGGGTGAAAGGTTGGAGTGGGAAGTGAATCGGTTCGGTGTGGATCCGTCGCGCCTGATCATAGAAGTCCTCGAAACGGTCGCGGCCAAATCAAGCGATGACCTGATTGTCGCCAATCTTACCTCTCTGTCTCGTTTGGGGTTCGGCATCGACCTAGATGACTTTGGCACAGGGCAGGCTTCGATTGCCAATATCAGGCGATTTTCGATTCGCCGGGTCAAGATTGATCGTAGTTTTGTGACGCATGTCGACACCGATCCTGAACAAAAGAAGATCGTCGCAGGTATCTTGCTGCTGTGTGAGCAATTAGAGTTGCAGACCGTCGCCGAGGGTGTGGAGACCCCCGCAGAGCATGGAATTCTGTCTCAACTTGGCTGCACCTATTTGCAAGGCTTTGGGATTGCTCGTCCGATGGCTTTGGAAGAAACCTTTGGCTGGATTGAACGAACGGAAGCGAATTACAGCATTCCGCGCACCATCGGCCGATCACCGCGCTCTGGATAATCGTTTCGTCCTGCGGCCAAGGGCCTTTCCTCCTGTTTTTCCCCTAAAACCGCTTGACCTTTGCTGCCCCCTTCTGTTGAACCACCGCTGACCAGAACAACACCGGCGGTAGCCTTCGATGGAAGATCAGAACAAGAACCTCATTCTCGCAACCGTGCTGTCCCTCGCGGTCATCATGGTCTGGTTCGTGCTGTTCCCACCCCCAGAACCAGTGCTTGATCCGAATGCGCCGGCCGTTACGGCAAGCGATGTCACCTCTCCGGTGACTGCGCCAGCAGCCGAAACAGCCACGGCCGAAGCGGCACCGACGCCGGCCGCTCAGGCCCCCCGCCTCACCATCGACACCCCCGAACTCAAAGGGTCGATCTCGCTTCTTGGCGCACGTCTCGATGATCTTGAGCTGAAATCCTACACCCAGACGATCGAGGATAACTCGGGCATCGTCCGCCTGCTTTCGCCGGTTGGCCAAGAGAATGCCTATTATGCCCTGCAAGGGTGGGGTCCGGCCGGATCTCTGGAATTCGCAGATGTTCCGGGCGCCAACACAGAATGGAAGCCTGCTGGTGGGGGAACGCTTTCGCCCGGCAATCCTGTGAAGCTGTCGTGGTCCAATGGCAAGGGGCTGGATTTCATCCGTGAAATCGCCGTTGATGACGCCTTCATGTTTACGGTGACCGATACGGTCACCAACACTGGCTCTGCCGAGGCACGTCTTTTCCCCTATGGCATCATTGCCCAGCACGGAATGCCAACGAACCTGGAGAATTTCTTTGTCAGCCACGAAGGTGTGGTTGCACGCGCTGATGGCACGCTGACCGAGACGAAGTACAAAGACGTGGCCGACCTGCCGCAGGTTGATCGTGAGGGCGGACTGGCCGAGGTGGTTGATGCGCAGACCGACGGCTGGATTGGTTTTTCCAGCAAGTATTGGATGACAATCCTTGTTCCAGAACAAGGCAAGCCCTTCACGTCCGTCACCAAATATGTGCCGACGTCGGATATCTATCAGACCGAAACGCGCCAGCCGGTTGTCGCAGTTGCTCCGGGGGCTTCGGTCACCAATTCGACGCGCATCTTTGCAGGGGCAAAAGAGTGGGAAACCATCCAAGCCTACCAAAATGAGGGTGCCGTCGGCGGGGCCGGCCAGCCGATTGCTGGTTTTGAGGATGTGATCGACTGGGGTTGGTTCTTCTTCCTGACAAAGCCGATCTTCTCGGTCCTGCACTGGCTGCACGGTGCCATCGGCAACATGGGCTTGGCCATTATCGCGCTGACCTTCGTCTTGAAGCTGCTCGTTCTGCCGCTGGCTTACAAATCCTATGTCAGCATGGCGCGCATGAAAGAGCTTCAGCCCGAAATGGAGGCGCTGAAAGAGCGCGCGGGCGAAGACAAGCAGATGCTTCAGCGCGAGATGATGAAGCTTTACAAGGACAAGAAGGTAAACCCGGCTGCGGGCTGCCTGCCGATCCTGATCCAGATTCCGATCTTCTTCTCGCTCTACAAAGTGATCTTCGTCACCATCGAACTGCGCCATGCGCCGTTCTTTGGCTGGCTGAATGACCTCAGCGCGCCAGACACTTCGTCGATCTTCAACTTCTTCGGCCTGCTTCCGTGGGATGCGCCTGCGGCTGGCAGCATCCTTGCCCTGATCTTCATCGGTGTTCTGCCGATCCTTCTGGGCATCACGATGTGGCTGCAGCAGAAACTGAATCCGGCCCCAACCGATCCGGTTCAGCAGCAGGTCTTTGCCTGGATGCCGTGGATTTTCATGTTCATGCTGGGTGGGTTCGCATCGGGTCTGGTTCTGTACTGGATCACCAACAACATCATCACTTTCGTCCAGCAATATGCCATCATGCGCAGCCACGGGCATAAGCCTGACATTTTCGGCAACATCAAATCTGGCTTCAAGAAGAAGGAAGCTGTTGCTGTTGCGGACAAATCGAAAAAGAAAAAATGATACGGCTGGCGCAGATTGTTCGCCATCCGATTAAGTCCGTGGGCTTTGAGGAATTGGCAAGCGCGTCCCTGACAAAGGGGCGCGCTTTGCCCTTTGATCGGGAATGGGCCGTTATCCATGAGGCGGCGAAGTTTGCCGAGTTGACGAGCTGGCAGCCAAAAATGAACTTTCTGCGCGGCGTTGCCGGGCCGGAGTTGATGGCAATTCAGGCAAGGCTGGATGAGGCGGAAGAGACGGTCACCCTGACCCACCCGCGGGCGGGAGAGATTAAGCTCTCTCCGGATCATGATGGTCAGCGGTTGATTGATTGGCTGCGACCCCTGTGGTCCACTGACCGTCCTGCGCCCGCACGCGTTGGCCGCGTTCCGGGGCAGCCTATGTCGGACACTCCTTCGCCCTTTGTCGCGCTTTTGAACCATTCCTCGAACCGCGCGCTTGGACAACATCTTGGCCAAGACTTGTCGATCCACCGGTGGCGCGGCAACCTGTGGCTGGATTGCATGTCGCCATGGGAAGAATTTGATCTGGTCGGCAAATCGGTTCGCATTGGCGAAGCTGTACTAGAGGTGCAGGAGCGCATCACACGGTGCAAGGCTACCACGGTTAACCCCAAGACGGGACGTGCGGACGCAGATACGCTAGGCGCGCTTGAACAACATTATGGCCATCAGGACTTTGGCGTATACGCCTTGGTCACGAAATCCGGAAATATCGCCCAGGGCGATGAGGTGACGATCCTATGACCATGCAATTCCCCTTGGCCGAAGACCCGGATGAGTTCAGCCGCGAAAAAGGCCGTCTTTTGTTCGCAGGCCCTGTCGATTTCTTGAAAGGCGTTGTTGCGATGTCTGGCCTTCCCCCGGCTGACCGGGTGGAAGTCTGCTTTGCCGGGCGTTCAAACGTGGGCAAATCCAGCCTGATCAATGCCCTGACAGGCCGCAAGAACCTTGCCCGCGCATCGAACACACCAGGGCGGACGCAAGAAATCAACTTCTTTACCTTGGGCGAAGAACGCTATCTGGTCGACCTTCCGGGCTATGGCTATGCCGAGGCACCCGTCGCTATCGTTGCCAAGTGGCAAGCGCTTTTGAAGAACTACCTGCAAGGGCGGCAGACCCTGCGCCGCGCTTTCGTGCTGATTGACATGCGGCACGGGGTTAAATCCGTTGATGATGAGATCCTGACGCTTTTGGACCGTTCGGCTGTGACCTTTCAGGTGGTGCTGACCAAAGCCGACAAGGTGAACAAGGCCACGCGCGAGGCGACCATAGCACAGGTGCAGGGCGCCTTGGCAAAACACCCGGCGGCCTTCCCGGAAATCATCGTCACCAGCTCGGAAAAAGGCGATGGGATCGAGACCCTTCGCTCAGTCATCGCCACGCTTGTCTAGGTCGTGCTGGGGGTCAGCCCCCGGCACCGGGTCATAGCCATGCCCACCCCAAGGGTGGCAGCGGCAAAGGCGATGAACCATCAGATAGCCGCCTTTCAGGCCTCCATGCCGCTCTAACGCCTCTAGGGCGTAGACGGAGCAGGTTGGCTGATACCGACATCCATGGCCTACCCAAGGCGAAAAGAGTAGCCGGTAAGCCTGCACGGGCAATGCCACGATGCGGGCCAAGGGCGTCATGGCTGCCCCTTGTGAATCTGGCGCAGGGCCGTCTCAAGATCGTTCAATAAATCTGCGAAGGGCCGGCTGATGGTGGCAGCAGGGCGTGCCACCAGAACATAGTCCCAGCCGGGTTGTCCAAGCCTAGGCAGGACGGCGCGCGCCACTTCCCTCAGCCGTCTTTTCGCGCGGTTGCGGGCGACGGCATTTCCGATCTTCTTGGATGCGGTGAAACCCGCCTGAACCGTGGGACTTTCGTCATTGCGAAAGCGAGCCTGCACCAGAAAACCGCCTGTCCCCTGTCGGCGCGCGGAAGCAGCGCGCAGGAATTCGGGCCTGGTTTTCAGGGTTTTCAGGCAAAGCGAAACCGCCAGAGGCGCGACGGGCGCTTCGGCGGTAATGCCTTGGCCCGTTTCCTCTGGCGGCGTCATGTCTTTCAAAATCCGCTCGGCCCCGAAGGACCAAAGGAATTAGGCCGACAGGCGCTTGCGGCCCTTGGCGCGGCGGGCAGCCAGCACCAGACGACCACCTTTGGTGGCCATGCGCGAGCGGAACCCATGGCGGCGCTTGCGAACCAGGTTCGACGGTTGATATGTGCGCTTCATCGCGGCTCTCCATCAGACATCTTGCCCGAACCCCGAAGGATTCGAGGGCAGGGAACTTGAAGCCCGTCCTTTACGGGTCGTTCGGCGGCAAGTCAACGGCAGATCACCCCAAAAAGGGCGGTTTTACTGCAACATTTCGACCGTCATTCTCCGAAAACGGCCGGGAAATGTTTCAATTCCCGACATTCCGTACACGCTACAAAGGTTCCGGATCAAGCGGGCGTGACCCGCCCTATCGCACTTTGATCGGCTCGGTCATCTTGGGCCGATACAAAGAGGCACAAATGACAACCGCAAAGAAACCAAATCCCAATTGGGTCAGACGTTTGCCGATCCTTCTGATCGTCGGTGGCGCGATTCTAGGAGCCTTCACACTGAGAGATCAGCTGTCATTTGATGCCTTGTCACAACATCGCGAGGCGCTTCTGGCGTTTCGGGATGCGAACTTCACATTGGCCAGTTTGGTCTTTGTTCTTAGCTATGTGGTGATCGTGGCCTTCAGCCTGCCGGGCGCAACCATCGCCACACTGACTGGCGGATTTCTTTTCGGGCTTTTCCCCGGCACGCTTTACAATGTGGTCGCAGCGACCGTCGGCGCAGTAGCGGTATTTCTTGCGGCTCGCGCGGGATTCGGGGCCGATGTCGCGGCCCGTATCGAGGAAAAAGGCGGTGCCGCCGCGCGTCTGCAATCAGCCTTGAGGGAAAACGAATGGTCGGCGTTATTGATCATGCGTCTGGTGCCCGCGGTTCCCTTTTTCATTGCGAACCTGCTTCCAGCCTTTGTTGGCACCTCTCTGTGGCGCTTTGCGATAACAACTTTTGTCGGGATCATTCCCGGTGGCTTGGTGTTTACGTCGATCGGCGCAGGTCTGGGCGAAGTCTTTGCCACGGGGGGCACGCCCGACTTGTCGATCATTTTCGCACCGCATGTCTTGGGGCCGCTGTTGGGGCTGGCAGCCCTGTCGGCGCTGCCCATTGTGCTAAAGCGCTTTCGGAAGGAGTCCTGAGTTGCAAAAGATCGAGACAGATATCTGCGTGATCGGGGCGGGCTCTGGCGGGCTTTCTGTGGCAGCTGGTGCGGTTCAGATGGGCGCGCGTGTCGTGCTGATCGAAGGCGGAAAAATGGGTGGCGATTGCCTGAATTCGGGTTGCGTGCCGTCCAAGGCCTTGATTGCCGCCGCAAAGGCCGCGCATGCGATGCGAAGCGGTGTCGCCTTTGGCATTGCTCCGGTGGAACCGCAGGTCGATTTCGCGGCAGTGAAAGACCATGTTTTCAAGGTGATCGAAACGATTGCCCCCGTGGACAGCCAAGAACGGTTCGAGGGGCTTGGCTGCACTGTCATCCGTGCTTGGGCGCGCTTTGTCGGGCCTGATATGGTGGAGGCCGGAGATAAGCGTATCAAAGCCCGCCGTTTTGTGATCGCCACAGGAAGCCGCCCCTTTGTTCCGCCGATCCCAGGGCTTGCCGACCTGCCGTACTATACAAACGAGACGATCTTTGCGCTGAGGGAAAGGCCCGAGCATCTGATCGTGATCGGCGGCGGTCCCATCGGCATGGAGATGGCGCAGGCGCATCGGCGTTTGGGGTGCAAGGTGACGGTCGTTGAGGGAGCCAAGGCACTTGGCAGGGGTGATCCAGAGCTTGCAGCGGTGGTTCTGGAGAATCTGCGCGGGGAAGGCGTTGAGATTCTTGAGAATAGCCCTGTCACCTCCGTTTCCGGGTCTGCCGGTGCCATTGATGTCGGCCTTGGCGATGGCCGGACGGTCTCGGGCAGTCACCTATTGGTCGCGGTCGGTCGGCAAGTTCATCTGGACGGGCTGAACCTTGAAGTGGCTGGTGTGAGTTATGATCGGAAGGGGGTGAAGGTTGACGCCTCGCTTCGGGCTTCGAACCGCAAGGTCTATGCGATTGGCGATGCGGCGGGGGGGCTTCAGTTTACCCATGTTGCTGGCTATCACGCGGGGGTGGTGATCCGTCAGATCGTGCTTGGGCTACCCGCCAAAGCAACGATGCGCCACATTCCTTGGGCGACCTACACAGACCCAGAACTGGCGCAGGTGGGATTGACCGAGGCCGAGGCGAAGAAGGCGCATGGTGAGGCGCTGACAGTCTTGCGGCAAGAGTTCCGCCACAACGACCGCGCCTTGGCTGAAGGCAAGGGAAAAGGTTTGCTAAAGGTGATGGTCGTCAAGGGCAAACCCGTGGGGGCAAGTATGGCCGGACCAATGGCTGGCGAGTTGATCGGGCTTTGGGCTTTGGCGATTTCCTCAGGCCTGAAGATGGGAAGCATCGCCGGAATGGTCGCCCCCTATCCGACAATGGGGGAAATCAGCAAACGTGCGGCAGGAGCCTATTTTTCTCCCAAACTCTTTGATAATCCTTTGCTGAAACGGGTGGTTGGGCTGGTTCAGCGCTATCTGCCGTGACGAGGTGCAAAGGGAGACAGTGTGACGAAGGGCCGGTTCTTTAAAACCCTTTCCGGACGTTTCCTTTTGTTGACGGTCGCCTTTGTGATGCTGGCCGAAGTGTTGATCTTTGTGCCTTCAATTGCCCGGTTCCGTGCCGACTATCTGATGCAGCGGTTGGAAAAGGCGCAAATCGCCTCACTGGCGCTTTTGACGACTGATGAGACCATTGCGCCCGATCTGGAAAAGGAACTGTTGACCAATGCCGAGGTGTTCAACGTCGTTCTAAGGCGCGATGAAGTTCGGCAGCTTGTCTTGTCCTCTCCCATTCCATCCGAAATTGCGGCGACCTACGACTTGCGGCTTTCAGGCCCTTGGGAGCTGATCCGCAATGCGATTGAGGTGATGATCAACCCAGAGAACCGGGTGATCCGGGTGATCGGAAACCCGGTGCAGCAGGCTGGCCTTCTTATTGAAATCACTATGGAAACAGGGCCTCTGCGAAGGGCCATGATCGACTATGGCATTCGTATCCTTGTCCTGTCGGCGCTGATTTCTGCGGTGACTGCGGTGCTGTTGTTCATCTCGGTTCAAACCATGATCGTGGGGCCGATCCGGCGGGTAGTGCGCCACATGCTGGCCTATGCCGAAGCGCCGGAAGATGCGCGGCGGGTGATTGCGCCTTCGGCTGGGGTTGAAGAATTGAGGATGGCCGAAGAGGCCTTGGAGCAGATGCAGCGGCAATTGACCGGGGCATTGAAGCAAAAGGAACGACTGGCCCAGTTGGGAGGGGCAGTGGCCAAGATCAGCCACGACCTGCGTAACATACTGACAACGGCCCAACTTTTCGCCGACAGGATCGAAGACAGCGCTGATCCGATCGTGGCAAGGTCGGCCCCGAAACTCGTGAACTCAATCACTCGGGCTGTGAACTTGTGTGAATCGACCCTTGCTTTTGGCAAGGCAGAGGAGCCGCCGCCGCGATTGGACCGGTTTGCGATCCGCCCGCTGCTGGAGGACGTGGCCGAAGGAGAAGGGCTATCGAGTGAAGGTGAGGTTAACTGCCTGATCGACGCGCCGCCCGGTTTGATCTTGCGGGCCGACTCGGAACAGCTGTTGCGTGTGATCGACAACCTTGTCCGCAACGCCCGCCAGGCGATTGAAGCCACCGGCAAGGGCGGCACCATAGAACTGGCCGCAGGCGAGGATGAAAGTGAATGGTGGATCAGGGTCGGGGATACCGGGCCGGGGCTGCCGGAAAAGGCGAAAGAGCATTTGTTTGAGGCTTTTCAAGGCAATGCCCGCAAGGGCGGCACCGGATTGGGGCTGGTGATCGCGGCGGAACTGGTGCGCGGCCATGGCGGAAAACTGGAACTGACACGTTCGGATGAGGAGGGAACGGAGTTCCTGATCCGCCTTCCGAAACAGCTTGATGAGATTTCGTGACTTTTGCCCTTGCAAACCCCGGCGGGGGGGGCTAAATCCGCCCCCACGACGGACCCGTAGCTCAGCTGGATAGAGCATCAGACTACGAATCTGAGGGTCGGGCGTTCGAATCGCTCCGGGTCCGCCACTTTCCCCTTTGATCAGAAATCAGAACAACAGCCCCAAAAGGGCCGTGTGTTTTGCGTGGGATATCCGTGGTTTTTCCGTGGGATTCCCGTGGGCACAGGTCTGGCACAGCTCTGGCATGGGGTTTTCCGGGGGCCGACGGGTTACCGTGCGGTGGGTAAGGGTTTTGTCAGGGTGCTCGGGGGCAGGTTGGACCTGTTCCGAAACGAGGGCCCCCGAAATGCCGCAGATGACCCAAGCCGAGACCAAACAGCGTGCCGCCTTTCATCACATGGCCGAGGTGATGAAGGGGCTGGAAGCAGACCTGCGCTGGGGGCTGACAGATTCGGCCCGTATTCCGGCGGGCTGGCACAAGATCGCCGCCGAAGACCCCACGCCGAAAAAGCGCCATATCTCGATCCGGCTGGACGAGGATGTGCTGAAGTTCTTTCAGGCTATGGGGGCGGGCTATCTGACCCGGATCAACGCGGTGCTGCGCTGTTTCATGCTGGCGCGGCTGGCGGGGGTGGTAAAGGGCGCGGCGGAGGTGGATCACGGCCAAGAGGCGCGGGCCGAATATCTGCGCGAGATGGAAGCCTATATGAAGGAAAAGCCGGAACTGGACCGCCTGATGGCGCTAGGCGGCAAGGCGGGCGATGCGGCCTATGCCAAGGCCAGCGCGCGGTTGGACCGCATTCAGGCGCTGCTTTTGGGCATGCTGGACGGGGTGGTGGAGGATATGGAGCAGGGTTAGGGGTTGCGGGATGAAAAGGCCGCTTCCATCTGCCAAGAGAGAAAGCCGTGACCGCAAGACGCGGCGGCAACGAGGGGCGTGTCGGTCGATGGCTTCAGTGGTGATGATGGGGGCAACTGGTGCTGTGGGCGGGCAAGCCTTGCAGCGGTTGCTGGACATGCCCGAAGTGGCGCAGGTGACCGTCTTGGGCCGCAGGCCGGTGGCTGTGACCCATCCCAAGCTTTCGCAGCATGTCGTCGATCTGGAAGATGCGGCCAGTTATGCGGGCCTGCTGGCGGGCCATCAGGTGGCGATTTGCACGCTGGGTGTGGGCCAGCCGACCAAGGTCACGCGGGAGGAGTTTAAGCGGGTGGATCATGACATTCCGCTGGCCTTTGCAACGGCCTGCAGCAAGGCACGGGTGGGGCGGTTTGTGTTGCTGGCCTCGGTCGGGTCAGATGCCACGTCGCGGTCTTATTACCTGCGTGGCAAGGGGCAGTTGGAGGACGGGCTGCGGGCGCTGAAGTTCAATGGTCTGAGCCTGTTCCACCCCAGCATGATCCTGACGCCGGGAAACCGCTATGGCTGGTCACAGGGGCTGATGCTGGCGGTCTGGCCCAAGCTGCATCCGATCATGGTGGGCAGTTTGCGCAGGTTTCGCGGTATCGCGGTCGAGGTGTTGGGCCGCGCCATCGCGCAAAGTGCCATCGCCACGGGGCAGGGCGAGGAAGTGCTGGAATGGGAGGCCATCCGGCGGCGGGCAAAGTTCGAAGCCTGACGGACAGGGGCCAAGCGGTGCAGCTTGCGGAGGCGGGTGCCGCGCCATAGCATCCGGTTGGGCCAGGTGGCAGGAGGCCGTGCTGTGAAGTTCAAATTCGACGAGTTTTTCTGGGTTGCGGATGTCCAGCTGCCTGCATGGTCAGAGTACAACCAAAGCCGTGCGACCCGATTGGTCTTTGCGCCAGAGGGGCGAGATGACGCGCCGATGACTGATGACGACCTTGCTTTGGCGAGGTGGATCGCTGAAAACACTGAAAAACAAAAGCCCGTGGTGTTGAAGGCGATCTTTGACGCCTATCCAACCTATCGGCGTGAGTATTTTGAAGACTATGGCCTTGAGGAAAACGAGGAAGAGTTGCCAACGATCACGTCGCCGGAGGAACTGGCGCATTTGATTGAGCTTGGAACAGTTCACGTTCACCCAATCTCGAGAGATGGAATTCCCTATGTGGGTTACGAATTCGAATGCAAGTGGGACAGTGAGCACGGCCTTGGCGTCTTGATGCACGACATCCGGGTCGTCGAGATCGGGGGGGCGGATACGTCATTTACCCTATGGATGGCCAAGCAGGATTTGACCGGTTGAGGCCTTGAATATTGGGTTGGCCGGTCGTGCCGCGACCGTCGCCATCGTGGAACCAGGGGTATTCGAGCCGGGCTCTGTTGCGCTAAATAGCGCGCGTGTAGCGCCCGGCAAGGCGCTGCGGGATTATTGCGCGCCGGAGGTGATCAGGTGTTCGGGAACAAAGCCCGCTGAGCGGGCGGCCGAGATAAATGCGCGGCGGGCCGTGCCGACAGAGCCGACACATTCCATGGCCTGCTCGATCCGGGCCAAGGCGCTGACCTGTGCGTCATCTTTCACCGGCCATTTGCGGCGCAGCCAGTAGCGAGCTTGTTCAAAGGTGCTGAATTTCTGGATCTCGCCCTCGGGCGAGACGACGAAGGAGAGCGGCGCCCCCCAGTTCATTTCTATCAAGTGATATGCTTTCAAAAAAAGAAACCGGCGCGCGTCAGGGACGGCACCGGCTGTGTGGCGGGCGGGACTTGCCTTATCGGCATCACCCGACCCTGCCTGTGTGATTTGCCCGAAGGCTATTATGCGATTGCGAGGTTCGTTGCCGACTCGCGACCGTTACGATCGGTTTCCAGATCGAAGGTGACAGCTTGCCCGTCATTCAAGCCGCGGATGCCTGCGCGTTCCAGAGCGGAGATGTGGACGAAAACGTCCTTGCTGCCGCCTGCCGGAGCGATGAAGCCGAAGCCTTTGGTGGCGTTGAACCATTTCACGGTGCCGTTGGCCATCGTGGTATTCCTTTTGATAATGCCGCCCATAGAATATGGCAGCCCGGCAAAGCTGTAGATCGAAAGCTGAGCCGGTAGGAACAGGTCCGAAAAATCGAGTTGCAGGAGCCGTATACACGTCCTTGGCGAAAGTAGCGAGGAAATTCCGGAACGCGTCGTGTTTCTGGGGCTAAAATATTGATACGATAGGAAAGAATTATTCTTTCGCTGCTTTCGGGGGACTGGGTTTTTCTGGCTTGAACTGAAAACGCCCGCGGCAAGCGCGGGCGTTTTGGCGCAGGCAAGGGGCGAGTCGTTACGCCTCGGGGATCAGGATTTCGCGTTTGCCGACATGGTTGGCGGCGGTGACGATGCCCTGTTCTTCCATCTGTTCGACCAGCCGCGCGGCCTTGTTATAGCCGATGCCCAGTTTGCGCTGGATGTAGGAGGTGGAGCATTTGCGGTCTTTGGCGACGATGGCCACGGCCTGATCGTAAAGCGCGTCTTCGCCATCGGTATTGCCGCCAAGGCCCAAGACCATGTCGATATCGCTGGCCGAGTCTTCATCGGGGCCTTCGACGACGCCGGACATGTATTTCGGCGGGCCAAAGCTCTTGAGGTGGTTGACGATTTCCTCGACCTCTTCGTCGGAAACGAAGGGGCCGTGGATACGGGTGATCTTGGCACCGTTGCCCATGTAAAGCATGTCGCCCATGCCCAGAAGCTGTTCGGCCCCCTGTTCGCCAAGGATGGTGCGGCTGTCGATCTTGGACGTCACCTGGAAGGAAATCCGGGTGGGGAAGTTGGCTTTGATCGTGCCGGTGATGACGTCGACCGAGGGGCGCTGGGTGGCCATGATTAGGTGGATGCCGGAGGCGCGGGCCATCTGGGCAAGGCGCTGGATGCAGGCTTCGATTTCCTTGCCGGCGACCATCATCAGGTCGGCCATTTCGTCGACGATGACGACGATATAGGGGAAGACCTGCGGCGCGAATTCTTCGGTTTCAAAGACCGGTTCGCCGGTTTCCTCATCAAAGCCGGTCTGGATGGTGCGCTTGAAAAGCTCGCCCTTGGCCAGTGCTTCGCGCACCCGGCCGTTATAGCCTTCGATGTTGCGCACGCCCATCTTGGACATCTTGCGGTAGCGCTCTTCCATCTCTCCCACCACCCATTTCAGCGCGACGACGGCCTTTTTCGGGTCGGTCACAACGGGAGAGAGCAGATGCGGGATGCCGTCATAGACCGACAGTTCCAGCATCTTCGGGTCGATCATGATCAGGCGGCATTCCTCGGGCGTGAGCTTGTAGAGGAGCGACAGGATCATGGTGTTGATGGCGACGGATTTACCCGAGCCGGTGGTGCCCGCGATCAGAAGGTGGGGCATCTTGGCGAGGTTTGCGACGATCGCATCGCCACCGATGTCTTTGCCAAGGGCGAGCGGCAGGCGCATGTTCGAATCGCCAAAGTCGCGGGCCGCGAGGATTTCGCGTAGGACCACTTTTTCGCGGGTGGCGTTGGGCAGTTCTATACCAATGACTGACCGGCCCGGAACGGTGGAGACACGGGCGGACAGCGCCGACATCGAGCGGGCGATGTCATCGGCCAGACCGATCACGCGGCTGGCTTTAAGGCCGGGGGCCGGTTCCAGTTCGTACATGGTGACAACAGGGCCGGGGCGGACGGAAACGATTTCGCCCTTTACGCCATAGTCATCCAGCACCGATTCCAGCATGCGGGCGTTTTCTTCCAAGGCTTCGTCGGAAAGCTGGTGGCGCACGATGGTGGTGGGCGACGCCAGAAGCGAGAGCGGCGGCAGTTCGTAGGGTTCGCTGACCTGTTCGTCAAAACGCAGTCGCGGCTGGGCCTCGGCCATCGCCTGACGCGAGGGCGTGATCGGCTTTTTCTGTGCGTGCTGAACTACGGCCTTGCGGGTTTCAATGACCGGGGCCACACGAGGGGCCGAAGGACGGGCGGGCGGCGGAGTGAAGGCTTCGTCGTCGACCTCGTCCAGATCGTCGTCAACATCCGATGGCGTATAACGCGCATCCGGCATCCAGTCGGCATCGGCTTCATAAGCGTCAAGCGGTGGATCCAGATCATCGGCATGATCGGCCATTTCGAAGAGATTGGAATCGTCTTCCCATTCTTCCGCAGCAATCGGCGGGGCAGGGGGGACACGGCCAAAGCTGACGGGCTGCTGAGCCGCGGTCATCGGCGGTTCGGCCATCGCGCCCAGAGGGGCAACAGGGCGGCGCGTGTCGGCGATCAGGGGTTGTGGGCCACGCAGACGCTGGGTCAGGCTGCGGGGCTGATCCATCCGCGCCACCGGCGGTTCGCGACGCGCCTGAACGGCAGCGCTGACCGGGTTCGAGGCCAAGGCAGGCTGGCGAACGCGGTTGCGGATGGCATCGGAAATCCGGGCCTTGATGCGGTCATCGCTGGGCGGCTCGGCATCGAAATGCGAAAGCGAGGGGTTTTCCACCAGTTCCGGTTCAAGGTTGGGTTCTGCCACGCGGCGCATCAGTTGCGGCATGCGCGACAATAGGCCCGCGCGTTCCCGCGGCGGAGCGTAATGGGCGGCGGCGGCCATCGGTTCGGGATAACGCGGATCGGCGCGCAGCGCACCGCCCAGAGAGGCCGGACGACCCCAGTCCTCGGCCCCGGTATCGGGGTCGGCAGCGCGTTGCACACGGCCTGCGCGGGTCTGGACCATCGGCTCTGGTTGCCATTCTTCGGTCACTTGCGCGTCGCGCATTGCGGCCGCTTCGGCCTTTGCCGCGCGGCGGTATTCCATGGCATCCGCAGCAGCACCCGCCGCGCGCGCCGTTCCGCGCCCCATCAGCGAGACGGTGCCGTCATAAGCGTAGATGGTGCCATTGGTCAGGAAGCGGGTCAGTGCGCGAAGCTCCAGCAGGGTGAAGCCCGTGACCCAGAACCCCATGACAAAGGTCAGCAGACCAAGGACAAGCGACAGGATGTTCAGATTGGCCGCCAGACCGAAGGGCAGGATATTGACCAAGGCCACTGCAACGGTGTCGCCGAAAAGGCCGCCAAGGCTGAAGGCATGGGGCCAGTCAGCACCCGGTGTCAGGGTCGAGGCATAGACCGAGGCGACGGCGACAGCGATGACCGCAAAGACGATGCGCCCGACCGCGCGATCAGCACCGCGATGGGTGACAAAGCGCAGGCCCCAAGTGCCAAGGATCAGCGGGATCATCCATGTGCCCTTGCCGCCGATGATGATCAGCGTCGAGGCCATTGCGGCCCCGAACCGGCCCAAGAGGTTCTGTGCGGGTTCTTCGGTTGCGACCATCCAGCCGGGATCCTTGGGCGAGTAGCTGCCCAGCATCAAGGCGAAGGCGACGGCCATGAGGATCAACGCCAGACCCAAAAGCTCTTTGCCACGCTTTTCCAGCATGGCTTGCGTGCCTTGGTCCAGAAGCGGGTCGCGCTGACGGGCGTGGATGGATGCCATGGACTTACCTCAACCGTAGAGACAATCGCGCAGCTTGGTCAGCCCGCGTTGGGTTTCATCTTCGGGGGCGACAAGCGCCACCCGGATAAAGGATTTGCCCGGATTTCCCGAGGCGGTGTCGCGCGAGAGGTAAGCGCCGGGCAGAACCCGCACCCCTGTTTCGCGCCAAAGTTTCAGGGCTGCGGCCTCGCCATCGCCATCCGGCACGGGAAGCCAAAGGAAAAAGCCACCTTCGGGCGAAGCGCGATTGGTCAGGCCCGCAAAAATTTCATCCGCGAGGCGGAATTTTTGCTGGTAGAGCTGGCGCGAAGCGGTGACATGCGCCTCGTCGGCCCATGCGGCCTCGGACACGCGCTGGATCGGCAGCGGCAAAGGCGCACCGGCGAAAGCGCGAAGCTGGCGGATGCGCGCCATGCTGGCCGGGCCAGCGGCAACAAAGCCGGAGCGCAGGCCGGGAAGGTTCGACCGTTTCGACAGGGAATGAAACACGGCCACACGTTCGGGGTCGGCCCCGGTAGCAGCGGATACCTGAAGCGCGCCCGGTGGTGGGGCATCGCGCCAGATCTCGGAATAGCATTCGTCGAAGAAGACCCGGAAATCGTGCTTTTCGGCCAAGGCGAGCATGCGTGCGATGTAATCTTCAGGTGCGACTGCCCCCTGCGGATTGGCGGGCGAGCAGAGATAGGCCACCGTGACACGGTCAAGGATTTCGGCAGGCAGGCTTTCGTAATCAGGCAAGAAACCGGTTTCTGCCGAGGCGTTCACATAAATCGGTTCCGCCCCCACGGTCAGGGCCGCAACCGCATAGACCTGATAGAACGGGTTCGGCATCAGGATGACCGGCTTTTTGCCGTTCTTCACTTCCGGGGCTAATGCGATGGCCGCATTGAACAGGCCTTCCCGCGTGCCGTTCAGCGCCATGATGCGATCTGCCGCGACATCAACGCCGTAGCGACGCGCGATCCATGCCGAAATGGCGGCCAGCAATTCCGGCGTGCCATCATTCGGGGGATAGACGCCAAAGCCCGCAAGGCTGTTTGCCAGAATGGGGCCAACGAAGTCCGGCATGGCGTGACGCGGCTCGCCAATGGTCATGGCAATAGGGTCGCCGCCGGGGGTGTGCGCGTCCAGAAGCTTCCGCAACCGCGGAAACGCGTAATCTGGCAGGTTCGAAAACCGCTCAGGAAATGCCATAACTGCCTCGTGCATCGGGGTCGTATCGCCCCGTTTTGAGCAAGCTTAGCGATCAGGCTGCGCTAGGTCCAGAAAAACGCGCTATCCTGATGGGTTAGACCACGCCGATTGTGGCTTTTTCGCCCTGTACGTTCTGTCCTCTGGGGCTGTTGGCTATCGCAAGGCGTGTTCCGCTGCGGCTGCCAGCACCAACAGCCGTTCTTCGGTGCCGGGTGGGGTCATGATCGACAGCCCGCAAGAGGGTTGCGTAGTGGGCAAAGTCGCGACGCATTGGTCCATAAGGTTGCCGATGCGGGTGTTGCGCAGGGCCAGAAGGTTCTCGGTCACATAATAGGCGTTGTCCGTCATAAGGCGCTGTGCATTCGGCGGCAGGATCGGAGAGGTCGGGACAAGCACCGCGTCATAGGCCGACATCTGGTCTTTCCATGCGGCGCGGATCTGGTGCAATCGGCGCCAACCCGCCACATAATCGGCGGCCTTCACATCGGCCCCCGTGCGGAACCGCTCAAGGATCGGGCGGAACATCTTGTCCGGCGCGGCCTCGATCTTGTCTCGCCAGATGCCATAGGCTTCGGCTGTAAACAGCGGCCCAGCCATCGCCATCGCCTCGGCAAGCAGCGAAAAGCTGCCGCGTTCGATGCGTGCCCCGGCCCGCGCCAACCGCGCAATGGCATCGTCAAACCCTTGGGCCGGGCGGTCGCGGATGTCGTCAAAGGCCACGGTTTCAAGAACAAGAAGGCGCGTCCCGGTCAGGCTTGCGCCCTTGAGGTCGGGGGCTGCTGTTCCGGACAGAGCCGCGAACAAGAGCGCGCAATCTTCAACCGTATGGGCAAGGGGGCCGACGGTGTCGAACATCTCACAGAGTGGAACGACCCCTTTGCAGGACAGGCGGCCCAGAGAGGTTTTCACCCCAACCAGATCATTCCATGCGGCGGGAATCCGGACCGATCCGCCTGTATCTGTGCCGATGGCCGCAGGGGCCAGCCCATTGGCGACCGAGGTCGCCGCGCCCGAGGAGGAACCGCCGGCAACCGCATCGTCGTCATTGATGCAGGGCGGGGTCGCTGTCACCGGGTTCAGTCCCAGACCAGAGAAAGCCAGTTCAGACATGTGGGTCTTGCCCAGACAGACTGTGCCTTGCAGCGTGGCCATCCGCAGCACTTCGGCATCAGCTGTCGGCATCCGGTCCTTCAGCAGGGCAGAACCAGCCTCGGTCTGACGGCCAGCGGTGTCGAAATTGTCTTTCCAACTGATCGGAACCCCGTCCAGCGGACCTCGTCTTAGGCCCGCCCTTGCGCGCCCGGTGGCGGCCATCGCCTCGGCGCGGCTGCGATTGGGCATGACGCGGGCATAGATGCGGTCTCGCAGCGGATGCCGTTCAATGGCCTCTAACTGCATTTCGCAAAGCGAAACCGGATTGATCCGCCCTGCTTCGATTTCCGCCCCCAATTCTGCGGCCGTCATATTTGCCCAAGTCTTTGACATGCCATGCTCCCTTTGGCTTTCACGGCACGGTAGCGGCAGGACGGCACATGGACAATCCCGCCTGTTGCGCCATATTGGCGGCTATGGAACGTGATGCAGATATCGTGATTGCGGGCGGCGGCTTGAATGGCCCGGCCTTGGCCTTGGCTTTGGCGCAAGGGGGGCTGCGGGTGACCGTGGTCGATGCCCGTCCGGCCCCGGCACGGGCAGAGGCAGGCTTTGATGGACGGGCCTATGCGCTGGCCCTCGCCTCGCGGCGTTTGCTGCAAGTGATCCGGGTCTGGGACAAGGTAGCCGACAAGGCACAGCCGATGCGCCAGATCAAGGCGAGCGATGGCCATGCGGGCCACGGCGCCGCGCCTTGGTTTCTGCATTTCGACAGTGCCGAGATCGAGGAAGGCCCGATGGGCTTTATGCTGGAAGACCGGCATCTCTATCGCGCTTTTCTAGAGGCGATGGAGGCTGAGCCCAATGTGACCCTGATGTCCGGCGAAACGGTCACAGGGCAAGAGATCGGTGCAGAAGGCGTCGTGGTGACCCTCGGCTCTGGCCGCGTTCTTTCGGCACGGCTTTTGGTGGGATGCGATGGCCGTGGATCAGGCGTGGCGTCCCGTGCGGGCATCCGCCGTCAGGGCTGGGGCTATGGCCAAACGGCCCTTGTCACGGCGATTTGGCACGAAAAGAACCACGAAGGCACTGCGCAGCAATTCTTCATGCCGTCTGGACCCTTGGCCATTCTGCCACTTCCGGGTGGGCATCATTCTTCGATCGTTTGGAGTGAGACGGATGCCTCTGCCGCCGCGATCCAAGCCTTGGAGGATGAGGGGTACCTGCAGGCATTGCGCCCAAGGTTTGGCGATTTCCTTGGTGAGATCAAACTTGCCGGTGCGCGGTTCACTTATCCGCTGACGCTGAGCCTTGCTGAGAAGTTTGTGATGCCCCGCTTGGCTTTGGTTGGCGATGCCGCGCATGGCGTGCACCCGATTGCCGGGCAAGGGCTTAATCTGGGCCTGCGGGATGTGGCTGCTTTGGCCGAGGTTGTGATTGAGGCCACGCGCCGGGGCGAAGACATTGGCGCCATTGACGTGCTGGAACGCTATCAGCGCTGGCGAAGGTTTGATGCGACCACACTGGCCTTGGGTATGGATGCGGTCAACCGTCTGTTTTCAAATGACAATCCGATCCTTCGCCTTGGTCGCGATCTGGGCATGGGGATGGTTTCGGCCATTCCCGGCCTGCGCCGTGGCTTCATGCGCCAAGCGGCGGGTCTGACAGGCGACTTGCCGAAACTGCTGAACGGACAACCGATCTGAGGATACGTCGGGCGGCTGCCACCTCGGGGGGCATCGAGCCCCCTCTCGGCGGCCCTGCCGGGGAGAGGGCTTCACCCCATCACACCGCCGCAGGCCTTCCGTGCCTTCCTTTATCTTGGCTCAAATATCCCGGGGGTCAGCATTTTGGCCCTTGCCAAAATGCGACAAGGGGGCAGAGCCCCCTTGCGAGTGTCCGGCGTGGTCCGTCTCAATCTGCCAGATGCGCCCGGAAGGCTTTGACCACTTCCTCATAGACCGCGCGTTTGAACGGGACGATTGAGGCGACCATTTCTTCTGCCCCGATCCACTTCCATTCGGAAAACTCCGGATGCTCGCGGTCGATGATGATCTGGTCATCGCGGCCCAGATAGCGAAACAGAAACCATTTCTGCTTTTGGCCGCGATACTTGCCTTTCCAGACTTTGCCCAAAAGTTCGGGTGGCAGGTCATAATTCACCCAACCATGTGTCTTCCCGATGAACTCAACCAGGTCGCGTGTGACGCCGGTCTCTTCCCAGAGTTCCCGGTAAGCGGCCTCCCGCGGCTTTTCGCCCTCGTCAATCCCACCTTGCGGCATTTGCCATGCGGCTGTGCCGGCGGGCGCATCGATGCGCTGGCCGGCCCAGATCTTGCCATCGGTATTGATCAGCACCACGCCAACGCAAGGGCGATAGGGGAGGCTATTCGGATCGATCGTCATGAATGGATGTCCGGGCGGCGGGCCGAAAGGTCACGCCGCCCTTCAGAAGGTCAGGGTTTGACAGAAACCACGGCCAAGCCGCGGATGATGTCGACGGCATAGGCCAGCTGATAATCTTCGTCGCGCAGCTTGGCCGTTTCTTCGGTGCGGGCGCGCTCTTCTTCCAGAAGCTTGCGCTCGTCCTCGGTCATCGAGTCATTCGACAAGACGCCGCGCAGATCGGCCTCGGTGGTTTGCTTGCGGGCGGCGCTGGTTTCTTCCTCGGGCTTTTCAGCGGCATTCGGGTCGCGGGCCGGCTGGTTCACCACGATATCGGGCATCACCCCAAGCGCCTGAATCGAACGGCCCGAAGGGGTGTAATAGCGCGCTGTGGTCAGCCGCATGGCTCCATCGCCGCGGAGCGGGATGATGGTCTGGACCGAGCCTTTGCCAAAGGTCTTGGTGCCGACGACAATGGCGCGGCGGTGGTCTTGCAGGGCGCCGGACACGATTTCGGATGCAGAAGCAGAGCCGCCATTGACCAGCACAACGATCGGCTTGCCCTGTGCCAGATCGCCCGGTGCGGCATTCACCCGTTCGCCATCAGCGGCCGAACGACCACGGGTCGAAACGATTTCGCCGGTTTCAAGGAAGGCGTCCGACACTTTGATCGCCTGTGTCAGAAGGCCGCCGGGGTTGTTGCGAAGGTCGACCACGAAACCATCGACATTGTCGATGCCGCCAAGGGCTGCGACTTCTTTGGCAAGGTTTTCTTCCAAGCCCGGATAGGTCTGGTCATTGAAGGTGGTGATCCGCAGGACGACCGTATTGCCTACGGCGCGCGAACGAACGGCTGTCAGTTTGATGGTGTCACGGATGATTGAGACATCGAACGGATCAGCAACACCTTCCCGCACGACGGTGATGATGATTTCTGATCCGACCGGACCACGCATCTTGTCAACGGCCTGATCGAGCGAAAGGCCCAAAACCGACTCGCCATCGACATGGGTGATGAAATCGCCCGCTTCGATCCCGGCCTCGTCCGCCGGGGTGTCATCCATTGGCGAGACGACTTTGATAAAGCCTTCTTCCTGCGTGACCTCGATGCCAAGACCGCCGAATTCGCCGCGGGTCTGCACGCGCATGTCCGAGAAATCATCCGCGGCCATGTAGTTGGAATGTGGATCAAGCGAGGTCAACATGCCGTTGATCGCTGCTTCGATCAGCTTTTGGCTGTCGACTTCCTCGACATACTGGGCGCGGACGCGTTCGAAGATGTCGCCGAACAGGTCAAGCTGTTCATAGACATTGGCATTGCGCGCGTTTTCCTGAGCGATCAGGGGGCCTGCGACCTGTGTGGTCAGAAGGGCTCCGGCGACTGTTCCGCCCAAGACGGCCATTGCGACTTTCTTCATTCCGTCGTCCTATTCCTTCAGTGCGGCGAACCATTCGGTCGGGTCAACCGGGTCTGCGCCCTTTCTGAGTTCCATATAAAGCGTTTCTGAACCTTGGGCGCCACCACCTTCTTGCGCCGAGGCCAGAAAGTCGGCAACTCCGGGTTCCCCACCGCCCATCAGGCCCAAGGGTGCGCCAGCAGCCAAGACTTCGCCAACTTCTCCATAAACAATGTCTAGCCCGGCAAGGATCAGAAGATAGCCCCCACCGGGTTCCAAAACGATCACATTTCCGTAGTCGAGAAGTGGGCCGCGATAGCGCAAAGTGGCGGGCCAAGGTGTTGTGACCAAGGCGGTTGCCCGTGTGGCCAATGTGACACCCGGCTTTCGAACCCCTGCTGCATCAGCCTCATCTGGGCGCAGCAACAATGTTCCCATGACAGGAAGAGGCAAGCGTCCCTTGGCGTCGACGAATTCCTGGGGCTGGTAATCGTCCAAGGTGAGGCCCGTGGCGAAGGCCTCAAGAGTATCGGCGCTTTCCAGCAGGGCCCGCAGCGTTTCTGGGTCTTCAGTAAAGCGTTTCGGCAATTCTGATCGGTCTGAAATCGCTTGGCTAAGGGCTGTTCTGGCGTCTTGCGCGGTGGCGAGGCCAGAAGCAAGCGTTTCCCCGGCCGCTTGTTGAAGCGTGCGAAGTTCTTGGAGTTCCGTCAGCTCTGCGCGCAGCTTTTCCGCCTCGGCCTGAAGAGCAGGCGTAACATCGGCCAGCATCATGGCTGAGCGAACGGTTCCCAACGGGCCGGACGGATGCAGAAGTAACAGAGGCCCGGGGCGGGCTTCGAGTTGGCTGAGAACGCCCAGCAATTGCGCGACTGAATCCCGTTTCGCCTGAAACTGCAAATCAAGCGTGGCCTCGCGCAGATGCGCCTGACGCAATGCTTCGCGCAGGGCCGCGAGCCCGTCTTCGTAGGCGCGGATCGTTCGCGTCAGGGCGGCCACGCGGTCACGCGCGCCTTTTGCCTCTTGCAGATCGGCGACGGCTTGTTTCAGATCGGCAGAGGCCGCCGCAGCCTCATCTGCAACCGATTGGGCCGCAACGGGTTGGGCCAGCAAAAGACAGAGGGAAAGGATCGCGCTTCGGATCATTTCAAAAGAGAAAGCCCGGTCATTTCGGAGGGTTGAGGCAGGCCCATCAGATCAAGCAGCGTTGGCGCAAGATCCGCAAGTCGTCCACCTTGACGCAGCTTTGCGTCTTTGGGGCCGCCGAACAGGATCACAGGAACTGGGTTCACAGTATGGGCCGTATGCGGGCCGTTGGTCACCGGATCCCACATCTGTTCGCAATTGCCGTGATCTGCCGTAACGATCATGGCCCCGCCGACTTTCCGGAGAGCTTCGACCGTGCGGCCAAGCCCGGCGTCAACGGATTCACAGGCCTTGATTGCGGCCTCTAGAATGCCGGTATGGCCAACCATATCCGGATTGGCAAAGTTCACGACAATCAGGTCGTACTGCTTTTCGATGGCTTCGACCAATTTGTCGCTGACTTCGGGAGCCGACATTTCCGGCTGCAAATCGTAGGTCGCTACTTTGGGCGATTTCGGCATGAAGCGGTCTTCGCCATCAAAACTGACTTCGCGCCCGCCGTTCAGGAAGAACGTGACATGCGGGTATTTTTCGGTCTCGGCCAGACGAAACTGGCTGCGCCCATGCTTGGAGACCCATTCGCCAAGGCAATTCACGATGTTGCGCTTTGGGAAAGCGGTTTGCATGTAACCGTTGTGGCTGTCGGAATATTCGACCATGCCAAGAAGCGCGGACCATGCGGGTCGGGCGCCGGTTTCAAAGGCGTCAAAGGCTGGATCGCCAATAGCGGCAAGGATTTCACGGGCGCGGTCGGCGCGGAAATTCAGACAGAAGTAGCCATCACCATCCTTGGCCCCAGTATAGGAACCGATCACGGTGGGTTCGATGAATTCGTCGGTTTTTCCGGCCGCATAATTGTCGGCGACGGCCTGATCTGCGGTCGCGGCCTTGTCGCCCTCGCCCTTGACCATGGCGGCATAGGCGCGTCTGACGCGTTCCCAACGGTTGTCACGATCCATAGCCCAATAACGTCCGATCACGGTCGCGACCTTTGCGCCGGCGGGAAGGGACTTGGTCAAGGTTGCGACAAATGCCGCGGCAGAGGAGGGGGCAACATCGCGGCCATCGGTGATGGCGTGAAGCGCGACTGGAACACCCTGTTCGGTGATCGCCTTGCAGGCTGCAATCACGTGGTTGATGTGACCGTGAACGCCGCCATCCGAGACGACGCCCATCAGATGTGCGGTGCCGCCTTTGGCTTTTACGGTCTTGACGAAGTGTAAAAGTGCCTCGTTCCGGGCAAAACTTCCGTCTTCAACGGCCAGATCAATTGCCCCCAGGTCCATCGCGACAACGCGACCCGCACCTATGTTTGTGTGACCCACCTCGGAATTGCCCATTTGCCCTTTGGGAAGCCCGACATCGGGGCCAAAGGTCGTGAGCGTGGCATTGGGACAAGTGGCCATCAGCGCGTCGAAAGTCGGCGTCTTGGCAAGGGCTGGGGCATTGTAATCTGGGGTCGGGCCGATCCCCCAGCCGTCAAGAATGCACAGGACGACAGGTTTGGGGGCAGTGGTCATCGGCAACCTCGTGATTTGCGTCTGCGTGTTGATAGCCCTTGGGCGGGCTTGGGGCAACCGGGCCAACGCGCAATTGGCGGCGGTCGGTATATGTAAGGTTCCGATCGTCGTCCGAGAGCATCGTCAGCGGGAAATGGTGACCTAGTTTGATTGAAATGGAAATCGCTGGTATCGGCGAAGGTGTGAAATTGACGAGTGGCAAGCCCACGACAAGAAAAGGGCAGTGGCAGTATGGCAGTTGAACTTGCGGCAGGAACAATCGGCATCATCCCGGCAGTGGCCGCCGTAGGCCTTTTGGGTGTGGGATCGCAGTGGTTGGCTTGGCGCCTGCAATTGCCTGCTATTGTGCTGATGCTGGTTGCGGGCATTCTTGTCGGCCCGGTTTTCGGGCTTTTGCAGCCCAGTGCTGAATTCGGGGCAATGCTTTCGCCACTGATCGGGTTGGCCGTCGCCATCATTCTGTTTGAGGGCGGGCTGACTTTGAATTTCCACGAACTTGGAGATGCAAAGGCCGGTGTCTGGCGGCTGGTCGTCATTGGTGCGCCACTTGGCTGGCTTATGTCGGCGCTTGCCCTTCATTTTGGCGCGGGCCTCGGCTGGGAAGCGAGTGCGGTCTTTGGTGGCATCATGATCGTGACCGGACCAACGGTTATTGCGCCCTTGCTGCGTCAGGCGCGGCTGCAAAAGCGTCCGGCGGCTTTGCTGCAATGGGAAGCGATCGTGAATGATCCCATTGGCGCGATGGCGGCTGTCGCGGCGTTCTACGTCGTTCTTGGCCATTCCGGCGCGGAGGCTGGTGGCGTTTTCGATCTGCTGTGGCGGATGGGCTTTGCGGGCATCGTCGGCTGGGCCGGAGGGTATGGCGTGGTGCGTCTGTTCCGCGAGGGACGCATACCCGAATATATGAAAGTTCCGGTGCTTTTTGCGGCCGTGCTGGTCAGCTTTGCCCTGTCGGACTCGGTCCTGCATGAAAGCGGGCTTTTGGCCGTAACGGTCATGGGACTTGTCATCGCCAATGCGGACCTGCCGTCTTATGAGGAACTGCGGCGTTTCAAGGAGCACGCTACGGTTTTGCTGGTGTCGGGTGTGTTCATTCTTCTGGCCGCCTCTTTGGATTTCGCAGCCCTTGGCCAGCTGACATGGCGGGCGGTTCTGTTTGTGGCGTTGGTGGTTTTGGTTGCGCGCCCGCTGACAGTGCTGGTGTCGCTGATTGGAACGAATATTCCGCGGAATGAGCGCCTGCTGATTGCCTTTACGGGGCCGCGAGGTGTGGTTTTGGTGGCGGTCGCGGGTCTTTTCGGACAACGCTTGGCCGAACTTGGAATTGAAGACGGTCAATTGGTCGGCCCGTTGGCCTTTGTGTTGGTTGCTGTGACGGTGGTCTTGCATGGCTTCACCCTGACACCCTTTGCCCGCATGTTGGGGCTGGCTGGTGGCGATGCGCCGGGGGTTCTGCTGGTCGGTGGGTCGCGCTTTTCAACAGCCTTCGCAGAAGTGCTGAAAAAGGCCGAGATTCCGGTGCTGATTGCGGATCCGAACCATCAGCACCTTGTGCGTCCACGCAGTGCAGGTATTCCAACTTATTACGGCGACATTCTTTCCGAAGCGGCTGAAAACAAGGTCGAGTTTCTGACTTATCGTGTCGTTGTCGCGATGACGGATAACGATGCCTATAACACGCTGGTGACGACGGATCTTGCGCCGGAATTCGGCCGCGACTGTGTCTGGCAGGTCGAGCGCGAGCGCGAGACGGAGGCACGCCACGCGATCCGAACGCAACTGGGCGGGCAGCGCATTGGGACAGGGCGTAGTTTTGCCGCGTTGGAACAATTGATTGCCGAGGGATGGACCCTTGGTGTGACAAAGCTGACCGAAGAATTCGGGTATAACAAATGGCGAGAGACAAATCCCGAGGCTGTGGTCTTTGCCCGTGTGTCGCGGCAGGGTGTATTGTCTTTCCCAAGTGAAGAGACAAAAACCAATCCTGTCGGGACGCGCCTGATCACTCTTTGGCCAAAGGCGGTGGCCGAGGCCAAAGCAAGTGAGGCGGCTGCGAAGGCGGAAATGAAAAAGGCCGAGGACTAGCCCCGGCCTATCCGTTTTGGAGTTTCGGGTTAGCGCAAGGCCGAGGCGATGTCGCGTGCCAACTGGGCAAGTGCCGCGCCGGTAGCTGTGGCGATTGTCCCAGGTGCGCTATCCGATATGGGTTGAAGAATTGTGAAGCGGCGCAGGCGGTCACGTCCGTTCATCGACGAGGTTGCGAACTGTCCTGACAGTTCGAATTGTTGGTCGGCACGCGCGACCATCCGGTCAATCCGCACGGTTACAGTGGTGTCCGGTCCATCCAGCAGGGGCCAAGGTTCTGCGGCAGCGTTGGCAGTGGTGTCGATGTCCAGACGCTCGGCAATGATCCGCGTCACGGCAGCCCGTGGTTCTTCGGCCCAAAGCGCGCCTTTGACCGTCTTGAGTGCGCCGTCTTCGGTCTGGAATGCGATTTCCGAAGCCGCTGCATAGGCTGGCAGCGTCACTTCTTTCACTTCAATCGAACGGGTGCTGACGCGGACTTCACTGGCACCGGATTCGGTGCCGATAAGGTAAAGGTTTTCATTTCCACCGCAGGCTGCAAGCAGCGTGACGAGCGAGAGCGTGATGGCAGCAGTTTTCATAGATCAGCGTCCCATGATGAGGGAATTGGGGTTGCGTTCGATGGTGCGGGCAAGCTGTCCCACCATCTTGGCGGCCGAACGGATCTCGCGCAGCATGGCGAGCGTTTCCGCATTGAAATCCGAACGGGCACCATAAGTGGCGACCAAGCCGTCGGCGCGCGCCAGAACAGAATCAAGTCGCGCGATGACCTTTGGAAGGTCTTCGGCGGCGGCCTCGACTGACCCTGCGGCTTTGCGCGCCGATTCCATTGTTGCATTCACATTGTTGACGACGCCGCCTTCCCGCAGTTCGGAAAGCATCAGGCGCACTTGATCCAAGGCGCCGGTCAGGGCGGGCGGCAGCTTGCGGGCATCTTCGGTGCCGATCAGCGCATCAACGCTGTCGAGCACCGTGGTGGCAGAGGCGATCAACTGTTCTGCTTCCAAGGAATTCGCTTTCGCAGCAAGCGCCCGCAGATCATCCATCAGCTTGGGGAATTCGGCTGATGCGACTGTTACGTTTGACAGCGTTTCATCCAGCTTCTTCACAGCAGAGGCGAGGCCGTCGATCGTGCCTTGTTCCCGCAAATCGGCGATGACGGCGCGAAGGTCCGCGACCGCGCCGCGCAATTCGGCAGGCAGGGCCTGTGTTTCCGGGCTTCCAAGCAGTCCGCGTGCGTCTGCAATAAGCCCTTTTGCTTCGCCTGGGACGGCAAGCACATCTTCGCTTCGCAACAGGTTTTCAATCGACGCCATCGTGTTGATGGCTTGGTTCAGCGTGTCTTCAATGGGCAGGCGGTTGATCCGCTCTAACACGCCTTCAACTGTCGATGTGAAGTCAGGCAAGTCAGAGACGATGCTTGGGATTGTCGGGAAAGGCTCTTCTGTTCGGTCAAAACTTGTTGGCGAAAGGTCGGGCAGCGATGCCAATTCGACAATCAGTGACGAAGAGAACAGACCCGAAGTCGCAAGACGGGCGCGGAGGCCGTCGGCGACCTGACGTTCTAGAAAGTCGAATACCTCTTCGCGGCCTGCATCTTCGCCAAGCCCAAGTTTGAGTGGATCAAGCCCAAGGTTCGCGATGAGTCTAACTTCAGGACCGGAAGAGGTTTCGACGACCCGCGCCGCGATTGCGGTCACCTCGCCGACATTCAGCCCACCAAGTTGGACAGGGGCACCGGCCACTAGACCACTGATTGACTCAGTAAAGGCCACCGAAACGGTAATGGCCGTGCCCATTGTGGGGGCAAACACGCTCGCTCTTGCTTCTGTCTCATCATAGAAAATGTCGTAGACATGTTCTGCCTCGACCGGTGTGCCACCATCGTAGATGTTGTCGAAGGCCACGCCGCCGGCAATCAGTGAAGAGATTGAGTCGACGTTCAGAGCGAACCCGCCGGCACCGAAGCTTACCGAGAAACCGGAGGTATCCCAAAAGCGCGAAGAGGCGTTCAGCCGGGCATCATGCGGGGCCTGAATGAAAGCGTCCACTACAACCGTGCGACCATCTTGGGCCAGTCGTGGCTTTTCAAGCCGCCCGACTTCAAGCCCGCGATAGAGCACAGGGCCGCCTTCACTGACCCCAACGCCAGGCGTTGTGCGGAGGGTAATGCGTTTTCCAGCGCGGCCGGGTTGCACAAGCGGGGGCGTCTCAAGCCCAACGAACGATGTCCGTGCGCCTGTTGATGTCGTGTCCCATGCCGCATCAATGTAGACACCGGACAGAACGGTCGAAAGTCCCGTGATCCCGCGTGTGGTGACTTGGGGCGTCACCACCCAGAATTGGGCCTCGGCATCCAGGAACGGCAGCACCTTTTGGTCGACGCGGGCGCGAACGATAACTCGGGTCAGATCATCGGTGAACGACACGGTTTCCACCGTCCCGATGATTACATCCCGAAAGCGAAGCGTTGTTTCCCCGGGCGTGACACCTGCCGCATTTGCAAAGGTAATTTCGATAAGCCCGCCGCGTTCGGAAAAGGCCTTCCATGCCACGCCCAAGGAAACGACAAGGGCAAGGATCGGCACCAGCCAAACGAATGATAGATTGCGCAAAATCGAACGATCCGCGCTTTCAATTTTCATTTCCGTGGGTTCAGGTGCGGATGTCATGTGTCGTCTGCCTCGTAAGCGTCCCAGATCATCTTCGAGTCAAAGCTTTGTGCCGAAAGCATCGTGAACGCCACCGACAGGGCAAAGCTGACCGCCGCGATCCCCGGGTTGATCGTTGCGGCGAAGTCGAACTGCACGACTGCCGCCAAAATAGCCACAACAAAAACGTCGATCATCGACCATCTGCCGATGAATTCGACCACTTCGTAAAGCTGCTGACGTCCATGGCCGCGGATCACGACCGCCGACTGGATCGACAGAGCAAGATAGGCAATCGCGATGAACTTGCCGATGGGAATGACCACGGACGCCACGAACACGATCAGCGCCACCCCGTATGAGCCGTGGTTCATCAGTTCAATGGCGCCGCCTATGATCGTGTTTTCAAGCTCTTTGCCGAAATTGCGGGTGATCAACATTGGGTAGATGTTGGCCGGAATGTAAGCGATAAGCCCGGCGAACATCCAAGCCCAGACCTTCTGCAGGCTTTGCGGCTTGCGGGCGTGCAAAGACCGCCCGCAGCGCAGGCATCGCGGTTCGGGACGGTCATGGACACGACCGCAGCCTGAACACGCGATCAATCCCGCGCGATGCGCGGTCAGGATTGGCTGCGTTCTTCGAACGTTTTCCAAATCGTCAACTCGCACATAACAGTATCTTTGAGCGTGGTTACCAAAACCAGCGCCACGAAAGCCCAAAAGGCTGGGCCAAGGTTTACAGTCGCCAAGCCCGCCACTTTGACGAGCGCCACGACGACGCCGACAATGAAGATCTCGGCCATGGCCCAAGGCTTTAGGCTTTGGGCGAAACGGAAAGCCGCAACGCCATACCGGGCAGGTTTATGCCCCAGCGCCATTGGGGCGAGAGCATAAAGGATGGCCAGAAAACGCAATAGCGGCAGAAGAACGATCAGGGCGGCCGTGGCAAAAGACAGAGGCAAAAGCAAGCCGCTGGAAAAGGCCATGACGGCATCGTAGAGTGAACTGTGGGTCGACATACCACCCGCCGTCAGATCCATGAATGGAAAGAAGACGGCCGCAACCATCAGCACCGAAGACGTGGCCGCCAGCATGACGATTTGGGTCAACGCATTCTTTCTTGGCGCCATCAGGACCGACCCACAGCGTACACAGCGTGCCGTGCTGCCTGTCGGAACCGTCGAGTCTTTGTGAAGGGCGTCACAGACAGGACAGGCGATCAGCCCCTTCGGGTCGACCGTCGAAATGCTTTGCTGTGGCGGTGAAAGGGCGTTCATCCCTTGCTCAGAATTCCAGCGAGAGGCGGCGAGTCAGAAGGATGGAAATAGAGCCCTGATCCCGCGTTCCAAGTGCGGTAATCGGGCTGCTGGCTGCATCGCCCTGCATACGGTCATAATTCAGCGTTCCCGCTAATGCCCAGTCACCGCCAAGGTCGTAAGTCATGCCGACTTCGATTCCTGCCGAGACAACGCCGGCCTCTGGAGTAAAGGCCGCCAAACCGCTTGTAATCGAGTCGGCTGCGGTCACGCCAAAATAGGTGCGATTGTAACGACCAGAGCCATAAAGTACGCGTGGGCCAACGCTAAGTTTGAACTCCGGGGTCGAAATTGCTTTCCAATCTGCCCCGAACTCGACCACCGAGGCATGGTGCCCGATGGCCCCGTACCGCATGTCGGCGAAAGCCCGCCAATGGGAAGCTTCGTAACCAAGCCCGAAGCCGATTTCGACCGAGGTTTTCAAATCGGTTAGGCCCGTCAGCTCCGGGTGATCCGAAGCCTTGCGCGCGCCGACCACGCCGAAAGCGCCCCGAATACCGAAGCCAAGCTTTTCTGCATTAGGATCAGAGCTACCGAATTGCAGCGACCCCAAAGACAGCCGTTGCAGCGAAAGCTTGCCAGACGGACCAATGCTGTAATGGTCTGCACCAAAATAAGAATTCGAATAGGTGCCGCCAAATCCCAGGGTTATGTCAAGGCCATCCTGAGCGACCGATTGGCTGCCAAAAGTCACGAGCACGGTGGCCAAGATCGCAGTAGCGGTTTTGCTAAAGCTGAAATTCATGATGACCCCCAACGACTTTGAAATCTTGGCGGACCCTTTCAAACTTCAACCTGAAAGGCAAGGTGCGGGGGGAGGGATCGATGGTCACGAAGGGTTTCAGAACACTTCGTTAGCGCACCTGAATGATGAGGGTGAGAGGCTGGACAACGACCCAAGCGGGGCTCGTTACGGCTGCTTCCTTCCGGACCTGACCGGGTTGGCGAGGTGCCTGCCCGCGCCAACCTCTCGACCGTGCAAATAGGGGAGCCAAGGGGATTCTGCAACCCCTGCTGAATGCATCAGAGCTTGAGCCCTGCCCAAGCGCAGGCGCCCAGCAAATCTGCAGCCACATGCCGTGCAAACTTGCCTGTTGCCGGGTGGATGTCCGGGATCTGTATAACCACCATGCCGGCGCGATGCGCCGCCTCTACTCCGGGCTCGCTATCTTCAAAGACAAGGCAACGGTCCACGGTCGCCCCCAGTCGGGCGGCCGCAAGCAAATACGGATCAGGGGCGGGTTTCGGGGCAATAACATCCTCTCGGACAACAATGGTTTTGAAGGCCGTCAAAAGGCCTGAGCGGTGCAGTTTGTCCATTGCCGCGTCGCGCCCCGAAGAGGTGACCAAAGCCAATTGATGCGTTCTGGAAAGACCGTGAACAACCGTTTCAGCTCCAGCCTTCAACGGAATATCGGCTGCAATAGCGGCCTCGAAGCGGCCGCCCCATTCCGATTTCAAACGGTCCAGGTCGATTTCGGGGCAGGCGGTTCTTATCATTTCTGCTGCTGTGGGTTGATCAACGCCGATCAAGCGATGCAACAGAGCGTCTGGGTCAACTATGTCCAGCGCTGAAAATGCCTGTTTCCCGGTCTCGATCGCGACACGTTCGGTGTCAATCAGCGTGCCATCCAGATCAAAGAAAATGGCATCATACATGTGGCTGCCCCGTCTGTTTCTGCGAACTCTTCATCAGAAGTTGGCTATCAGACGCGGACAGCAGGGGAAAGGTCGTCAAAGCGCAAGTCGCACTTGCAGGAAGCCCTGCGGGGTCATTCCAAGCGGGGTCAGATCAAGATAATCTACATCTTGGAGATAGTGCAAAGCCGCCGGCGAGGTCTCAAGAATGACGCTTGTGTCCGGCACCTTGGCAAACCGCCAATTCGGCGCTGTCTTGTGAACTTCGTCGCCATGACACCGAAGATAATCTTCCAGAATGTCCCGACAGAGCCTGTCTTGAGCCACCGGAATTCTCGTTGATGTGTCGTGTAGGTAGCCGCCGCTACCACTCGCACGATAGCTGTTGACCGCCATGATGAACAGTTGATCGTCAGTGACGCAGAGCCCGTTGTGCTTAAGCTCTCGTATCCGTCCGGCGGAAGGTCTGGTGGCGCCAAAAGGGTTCGTCAGGTCAATTTCGTAAGTCACTCCAGCAAGGCTGTCGAAGTGAAACGGGGGAACCTCTGGGTTGAGCAATCTTTGGTCTGCTTGTCCCTTTTCAATGGGCAGAAAGCTCGATGAAGACAGTTCCAGCCAGCGCCGAAGCTCGGCACCTCGCATTAGGACGGCGGTAAGTGTATTGGGATAAAGGTAAAGGTCGGCGAGATGACGCAGCAAGACTTCGCCCGGCGGCACAAAGGTGAAATAGTCGGGTCCTCCTCGACCGCCTGCCTTGAAGGGAGCCGTCGCCGAGACCACTGGCATGTCCGCCCATTTTGTTTCTGCCAGCGCTTTTTGCAAAAAGGCGATCTGTGCCTGATGTATCACGCGAATTGCCGGAACATCGGTGATCATCGAAAAGTAGCTGTGAAGCGCGCTAGCCGTTTGGGCGATCGGCCGGCTAACCCATATCCGGGCGGCTTCATGAAACGAGGCGATCTGTTTCACGATCGCTTTGTCGGGTTGGACAAGGGGGCAAAGCTCTCCCGAAGGCAAGCGCGCGGCGGTCGCCCGAAGCGATGCTTGGCTGCTCGTGACGTGCCATCCCTCTGCGTCACGGCATAAGTCTAGGTCGATCACCCCAAGATGCGACCCAAAAGCACCCGGCATAATCGTCGGGATGTTTCGCACTTTGCCGGCGACAGGGTCCACTTCGCCAGAGGCAGCCATCGTGGGGTCGGGAAAACGTAAATGCGCGTGGCCAAGGATCAAAGCATCGATACCTTTTGTTCCGGAAATGGCAATTCCCGCGTCTTCTGCCATCGGCGGCGCATCGGCCTGGCCAATTCCGCAATGGGCAAGGATGACAACGACGTCGGCTCCAGCACGTTTCACGGCATCGGCACCCCAAACAATGGCGTTCTGCATGTCGGATATGACGACACGACCAGCGATTGCTTGCTTGTCCCAAATCGTCGTTTGCGGAGGCAAGACACCCACCACCCCGATCCGAAGCAAGTGAGGTTGACCATCGAGGTCGGAAACACGTCGATTCAGAACCACCCAAGGTTGAACGAAATGTGCCCCAAGTTCAGGGGTAAAGGTGTTCGCCGATATTACCGGAAACTGCGCTGACTCGAGTGCATTTTCCAAAAACTCAATCCCGCTGGAAAACTCGTGATTTCCTAGGTTCACGGCATCGTAATTAAGGCAGTTCATTGCCTGAATCACCGGATTTGGCTGTGCAGGCGAAAATTGAATGTAGTCACCCAAAGGGCCGCCATTCAGGAAATCACCATTGTCGAACAAGAGACAGTTTTCAGCCTCTTCACGTGCTTTGGCGATAAGGCTTGCTGTCAAGGACAAGCAACCAGTGACACTTTCCGTGTCTTTGAAATAGTCGAACGGCGAAAGTGAGACATGGATGTCCGATGTGGCAAGCAGGCGAAGATGTACTGTCGCTTGCCTACGGGCCTTTATGTCCGGCCCGCTGACAGCACAGCGGATGACGGCATCATCAGGCATTCAAGCAGTCCTCTGTCACAGCCGATGTCTTTGCAGGGCCAGTGTAAGCAGTTGAGCAAGGAAATAAACCTATAGTTGTTTCAAAGGATGGATAAGTTATTCTGGTTGTATTCTGGCATCTCCCTTTCGTGTTTTGACCAATTGTCCAAATTGCTCCTCAAAAACTCTCGTGCAATGAAGGGCGCGGAAGAATGTGGGGGAACTTATGCGACAGTCACAGACGTTGACCTTTGGCGGTTCGGAACTGGATCGTGCAGCTCATTTACGTGCCGACCCCGCGAAACAGGAATCTCTTTTCAGAGAGGGCAAGATCCTTCCGATCTGGCGCGGCAAAATCCTGATGGGGTTGGACAGCGCCCTGTCTTGGGTCGACGCCGGTCATCCCGTGGTCAGAACGGCAGAGTCCGTGGTTTTCCTTGGTTTGGACAACGGATCACCCTGCTTTGCAGCTGACATTTCGGCTTGGCAGCCTGCGGGCGTTCCAATTCCGCAACCGCCACTGTTTCTCGACCCAAGCGAACAACAACATCCCGACCTTCCAAAGGAGCATCTCTTTTGTGAATTGCGCGCGGTCATGCTTCGTTTGTCTGCCGTTGAGGCCGAATTGGCGGCAACAGCGCGGGCAATCCTGCAGTGGCACAAGAGTCATGGATTTTGCGCTGCCTGCGGTCAGGCTTCTGATATTGTCCAGGCTGGCTGGCAAAGAAGTTGCCCGTCCTGCAAGACGCAGCATTTTCCCCGCACTGATCCGGTCGTGATCATGTTGGTCACAAAGGGAAATGCGGCCTTGATGGGAAGAAGTCCCGGCTGGCCCGAGGGTATGTATTCCTGCCTTGCCGGATTTATTGAGCCCGGTGAAACCATCGAGGCTGCGGTGCGGAGAGAGGTTTTCGAGGAGGCGGGGATCCGGATCGGCACAGTCAACTATGTGGCAAGCCAGCCTTGGCCCTTCCCTGCCAGCTTGATGTTGGGCTGCAAGGCCGAAGCGATTTCAGAAGACATTCAGGTGGATCCGGCAGAACTGGAAGACGCTCGATGGGTCAGCCGAGAAGAAATGGTCACCGTCTTGGCTGGGCTTCATCCGATGATGAAACCCGCGCGCAAAGGGGCGATAGCCCATTTTCTGATTGAAAACTGGCTTGCAGATCGACTGGATTAAGACCACTTTGGCCTAGGCTAAAAACAATAACGTCAAAAATCGACGGGCGGATCAGCACCATGCACCTTTCTTCGCGTACCGATATCGCGGCCCCATTGTCGTTCGTTTTTGCATCTTTGTCCGATTTCGAAGGCTGGGAGCGTGCTGCATTGCGCCGAGGGGCCGACGTCACAAGAACTGACAAATTGCGGTCAACGGCCCCCGGCATGACGTGGCAAACGCGGTTTCGGTTCCGGGGCAAGGACCGGGAATTGACGGCAAAGTTGACCGAATACGAAGTCGACTCGCGCATGTCGTTTATGGCCATAAGCCGAATGATTGAGGCTGATGGTGTGGCGGAAGTGGTCAGCCTTGCGCCAAACCGCACACGTCTGGTGGTTCATTTGGACGTAAAGCCCCTGACCTTGGGGGCCCGTCTGGTTATCCAGTCGGCCAAACTGGCCAAGGGGAAAATCCAAACAAAGTTCAACCGTCGGCTGGCGCAATTCGCGTTAGAGCTTGAACAGCGTTATGCGTCGACGAGGCATCGCTGACCGATTTCAGCCGCGCAGTCGGTCCGATGGATAAACGCCCAGAATGTTCACATGGGTGGTAAAATAGTCCAATTCTTCTAAGGCGAGTGCCACATTCGGATCGTCGGGGTGGCCTTCGATGTCGGCGTAGAATTCCGTCGCCATGAACGAACCGCCGACCATATAGCTTTCCAGCTTCGTCATGTTGATTCCGTTTGTCGCAAAACCCCCAAGCGCCTTGTAGAGGGCCGCAGGGATGTTGCGGACGCGGAAGGTGAATGTTGTGATCATCTGCTCGGCACGGCGGCTCAGATCGGCTTCACGTGACATAACGAGAAAGCGTGTGGTGTTGTTCTTGTGATCTTCGATATGGCGGGCAAGAACATCCAGCCCGTAGATCGAGGCCGCCAATTCGCTGGCCAGCGCAGCTTTACTTTTATCTCCGGCCTCGGCGACCTCACGTGCGGCGCGGGCATTGTCAGAACTGACCTTACCCTTGATTCCATGGCTCTTCAGAAAACCAGCGCATTGCGGCAAGATAACAACATGACCATGCGCTTCGCGCACATCTTCAACTTTTGCCCCCGGCACACCCAGCAGATTGACATGCACGCGTACGAAGGCTTCGTCGACGATATGCAATCCGGCCTTCGGCAGCAGGCTGTGAACGTCAGCGACGCGGCCATAGGTGGAATTTTCGACCGCCAACATGCCCAATTCGACCTCACCAGACCGAGTCATCTCGACGACATCTTCAAATGTCTGACAAGGAACAACCTCGAAATCTGGCCGTGCTTGCTGGCAAGCCTGGTGGGAATAGGCCCCCAATTCCCCCTGAAACGCGATGCGACCGGTCATTCAAAGGCTCCGTCTGTCGAAAAACCCTACGAAAAGGGCGATTGGTCGCGGTCCTACACCTTGAAACCGACCGGGGGAAGCGGTTAGAAGCCACGCCAGACGATTGCCAAGGGAAGGCGCGACATGTTCGACACGATGACGATGACCAAGGTGACGGGCGCTCTCTGCGGCTCGCTTCTCGTTTATCTGCTGGGTGGCTGGGCCGCCGAAACGCTTTATCACACCACGGCCGAAGCGCATGGTGATGAAGAGGTACATCAGGCCTATGTCATTGACACGGGCGCGAGTGAAAGCGCCGGTGCCGCCGAAGAGGGCCCGGATTTCGCGACGCTCTATGCTTCGGCTGATGCTGCGGCTGGTGAAAAGGTGTTTGCCAAATGCAAGGCCTGCCACAAACTGGACGGCGCTGATGGCACCGGTCCGCACCTGAACGGCGTTGTTGATCGCGCCAAGGCATCGTCGGCTGGCTTCGGCTATTCCGATGTGCTGCTGAGCATGGCCAGCGAAGCCTGGACCCCGGAAAACCTCGACGGTTTCTTGGCCAACCCGAAGGGCTATGCCCCGGGCACCAAGATGTCCTTTGCCGGTCTGCCCAAAGCTGAAGACCGCGCAAACGTGATTGCATATCTGGCAACCACCAACTGATCTGCCAGAAATCCTGCTTTTGGGCCATCCTTCGGGGTGGCCTTTTCAATTGTTGCGCCTTGCTCACGCAAACGCAACTTGAGCCATCGACATTCCGCGCTTTACTTCTCTAAATGGATGAAAGTCGCGAAAAGCGGCATTGATGACAGGGGAGAACGCATGGCACGGCATTGGTTTGGTCTGGCAGTCGCGATTGCATTGGGTTCGATGGCGCAGGCACAGGACGGGGTGACCGTATCTCATGGCATTTCGACCTTTGGGGAGCTGAAGCTGCCCGCGGATTACGCGCACCTTCCCTATGTAAACCCGAATGCGCCCAAAGGCGGCGAAATCAGCCAATGGGCCTTTGGCGGATTTGACAGCATGAACCCCTACTCGGTGAAAGGCCGCGCCGCCGGGTTGTCGTCTGTGATGTTCGAATCCATTCTGCAAGGCACGGCCGATGAGATCGGCGCGGTCTACTGCCTGTTGTGCACCACGATGGAATATCCGGCAGATCGCTCTTGGGTGGTCTTTAACCTTCGCGACGATGTGAAATTCTCCGACGGCACGCCGATGACAGCCGATGATGTCCTGTTCTCTTATGAAACCTTCCTTGCGAAGGGCCTGACGGATTTTCGCACCGTTCTGGCAACGCAGGTTGAAAAGGTCGAGGTTCTGGACCCGCTGAAGATCAAGTTCACCTTCAAGGCCGGTAATTCGTTCCGCGATTTGCCCGCCGATATGGGCGGGTTGCCCATCATGTCGAAGGCGCATTACCAAGCGAACAACCTAGACCTTGAAGAAAGCAGCATGACGCCCTTCATGGGCACGGGCCAGTATGTCGTCGACAAGATCGATGTTGGCAAATCGGTAACCTACAGACGCAACCCGGATTACTGGGGTAACTCGCACCCCATGCAAATCGGGCGCGGGAATTTCGACATCATTCGATTGGAGTACTACGGCGACTACGACGCCGCGTTTGAAGGTTTCAAGGCCGGAAACTACACCTTCCGAAATGAAGCCAGTTCAATCAAATGGGCTACGGGCTATGATTTCCCCGAAGTGGCAAGCGGTCAGGTTAAGAAGGTTGAGCTGCCTGACGGCAACAAGGCCAATGGACAATCCTTTGTCTTCAACCTGCGCCGCGAAAAGTTCCAAGACCCGCGTGTGCGCGAAGCTATTGGGTTAATGTTCAACTTCGAATGGTCGAACGCGACCCTATTCTATGGCATCTATGCCCGGATCAATTCGGTCTGGGAAAATTCTTGGCTGGCCGCCGAAGGGGTTCCGACACCAGAGGAACTGGCGATCCTGAAACCCATCGTGGAGGAAGGCCTGCTGCCAGAAAGCATCCTGACCGACGAAGCTGTCATGGCCCCGGTCTCTGGTGACCGGCAATTGGATCGCGGCAACCTGCGAAAGGCCAGTGCCCTGTTGGACGAGGCAGGCTGGATTGTCGGAAATGATGGTCTGCGCCGTAATGCCAAAGGTGAAACACTGGCGGTCGAATTTTTGAACGACAGTCCCAGCTTTGACCGCATCGTGAATCCCTATGTCGAGAACCTGAAAGCTCTTGGCGTTGATGCAAAGCTAACTCGCGTCGACAATGCCCAGATGGAAAGCCGCACCCGCAATCCGGCCTATGATTTCGACATTATCGTAGGCAATGCTCGATCGGGCTATATCTCGGGCTCAGAGTTGAAGCAGTACTACGGTTCCGAGACCGCCGATGTTTCGGTGTTCAACGTTATGGGGCTGAAATCGAAAGGGATTGACAAGCTGATCGACGTCGTGATGGCGGCGAAATCCCTCGACGAGTTGACGGTTGCAACCAAGGCACTGGACCGCGCCTTGCGCGCTGAACGTTTCTGGGTGCCGCAGTGGTTCAAAGATCAGCACACAGTTGCTTACTACGACATGTACGAACATCCAGAAACCTTGCCGCCCTATACTCTGGGCGAATTGGACTTCTGGTGGTACAACGAAGAAAAAGCGGCGGCCCTGAAGGCTTCGGGCCTGCTGCGCTAACGACAAGAACGGGCAGGCAAGCCAGATGGGCGCCTATATTTTAAGGCGATTGCTTTTGATTATCCCGACGCTGTTCGGGATCATGGTGATCAACTTCGCGCTGACGCAATTCGTACCGGGCGGGCCGATCGAACAGGTCTTGTCCCGGATCGAAGGCAAGGGTGATAGTCTGGAGGCCATTTCCGGCGGAGCAGATGCCGGGGCCGAACAGCAAAACGCGGACAGTGGTTATGTCGGCGCCCGCGGCTTGGACCCGGCCTTTTTGGCGGAGCTAGAGGTTCAGTTCGGCTTCTCTCGGTTTGTCTGCGAACCCGGGTTTGCCGGAAAACCCAGCCTTAATGCCCCTGAATGCGTCAAGGAAAAGATCCCCGCCTATGAGCGGTTCTTCATCATGATGTGGAACTACGTCCAGTTCGACTTCGGTGAAAGCCACTTCCGGTCGATCGGGGTGATGGATCTGGTGCTTGAAAAGATGCCGGTGTCGATCACTCTTGGCCTTTGGTCTACGCTGATCGCTTACCTGATCTCGATCCCTTTGGGCATCCGCAAGGCTGTGCGAGATGGTTCGCCCTTTGACACCTGGACTTCTGGCGCGATCATTGTTGGCTATGCGATCCCCGGCTTTCTTTTCGCCATTCTGCTGCTGGTGGTCTTTGCGGGCGGCAGTTACTTCCGCTGGTTCCCGCTGCGTGGCCTGACCTCAGATAATTGGGAAGATCTGAGCCTTTTGGGCAAGGTGGCCGATTACTTCTGGCACATCACCTTGCCGGTTCTTGCCTCAACCATTTCCAGCTTTGCTACCCTCACGCTCCTGACCAAGAACAGCTTTCTTGACGAGATCAAAAAGCAATATGTGATGACCGCTCGCGCCAAGGGTTTGACAGAAAGCCGCGTGCTTTATGGCCATGTTTTCCGCAACGCGATGCTGATCGTCATTGCGGGCTTTCCGGCACTCTTCATCAGCGTTTTCTTTGGCGGAAGCCTTCTGATCGAATATGTCTTCACTCTCGATGGCCTTGGCCAGCTTTTCTACAAGTCGGCGGTCGAGCGTGACTATCCTGTGATCTTCGGCACGCTTTACTTCTTTGGCCTGATGGGGCTGTTGGTCGGCATCATTTCAGACCTGATGTATGTCTGGATTGACCCCCGCATTGATTTTGAGCGGAGGGGCTGACGATGGCACTCTCCCCGCTGAATCAACGCCGCTGGCGCAACTTCAAGGCCAATCGTCGGGCCTACTGGTCGCTGATCATCTTCTCGATTCTCTACGGCATTTCGCTTTGTGCGGAACTCGTCGCAAACGACAAGCCGCTTTTGGTCAACTATCGGGGCGAGTGGCATGTGCCATTCCTGAAGTTCTACCCTGAAACGGCCTTCGGTGGCGATTTCAAGACCGAAGCGGAATACCGCGATATCGAGGTTCAATGCCTGATCATCTCTGGCGGGATGATCGAATGTTTTGACGAACCAGAAACGGTGATCGAAGCGTCAGAAAATGGCACGATGGCAGAAAGCACCGAAGATTTCATAAAGGGCTCAATCCTTTGGGCGCCTATCCCCTACAGTTTTACCACCATCAATGACCTTGGAAAGGCTGCCCCCTCGGCCCCGGATGAAAATCACTGGCTGGGCACCGATGACACCGCCCGCGACGTGCTGGCGCGGGTGATCTATGGCTTCCGGCTCTCGGTCAGTTTTGCCTTGATCGTCACTCTGCTCACATCGGTCATCGGCATCGCTGCCGGTGCGGTGCAGGGCTATTTCGGCGGACTTACCGACCTGATCCTGCAACGGATCATCGAGATTTGGGGCGCGATGCCGATGCTTTATGTCATCATCATCGTCTCGGCCGTGTTCACGATGAACTTCTGGCTGCTGATTTTCCTGATGGTGCTGTTCGGATGGACAAGCCTTGTCGGTGTAGTGCGCGCCGAATTCCTGCGTGCTCGGAACTTTGAATATGTCCGCGCCGCCCGCGCGCTTGGCGTGCCCGACCGTGTGATCATGTTCCGCCATGTGCTTCCCAATGCGATGGTCGCCACCCTCACTATGCTGCCCTTTATCATCACTGGCACCATCGGCGCCCTGACCAGCCTTGATTTCCTTGGCTTTGGCCTGCCCTCCAGCGCGCCGTCTCTTGGGGAAATGACGCAGCAGGCGAAACAGAATCTTCAGGCCCCTTGGCTGGGGTTCACCGCCTTCTTCACCTTCGCCATCATGCTCAGCCTTCTGGTCTTTATCTTCGAAGGCGTGCGCGATGCCTTCGATCCGCGAAAGACGTTCCAATGACCGTGCTTGACGTGAAGAACCTGAAGATTTCCTTCCGGCAGGACGGACGGGTGATCGAGGCCGTGAAGGGCGTAAGCTTTACCGTCGGCAAGGGCGAAACGGTCGCCTTGGTCGGGGAAAGCGGATCAGGAAAATCTGTCACCGCGTTGTCGACCGTGGCCCTGCTTGGCGATAATGCCAAGGTCGAAGGGTCTGTCACCTATAATGGCACCCAGATGATCGGGGCCAGCGAGAATGATCTTCGCCGCGTGCGGGGCAATGACATCAGCTTTATCTTCCAAGAGCCGATGACCAGCCTCAACCCGCTGCACACGATCGAACGGCAGTTGGGCGAAAGCCTGTCGTTGCATCAGGGCCTGAGCGGAGAGGCTGCACGAAAACGCATTCTGGACCTGCTGAACAAAGTGGGTATCCGCGACGCAGAAAGCCGGCTCGGCTCTTATCCGCACCAGTTGTCGGGTGGCCAACGTCAGCGCGTCATGATCGCGATGGCGCTAGCCAATGGCCCGGAACTCTTGATTGCCGATGAGCCGACCACGGCGCTGGATGTGACCATTCAGGCGCAGATCCTTGATCTGCTTGCTGAGTTGCAGGCAACCGAAGGTCTCAGTCTTTTGTTCATCACCCATGACCTTGGTATCGTGCGCCGCATCGCCGACCGTGTCTGCGTGATGCAGGGCGGCGAGATTGTCGAGCAAGGGAAAACAGCCGAGATTTTCACCAACCCGCGTCATCCGTACACGCAAAAACTGTTGGCGGCCGAGCCGAAGGGGCAGCCAGACCCGGTGCCCGAAGGTGCGGCAGAGGTGGTCAGCACCAAAGGCTTGCGCGTTTGGTTCCCGATCACCGCTGGGCTTTTGCGCCGGACGGTTGGTCATGTGAAAGCCGTCAACGATGCCACACTGTCGGTTCGCGAGGGCGAAACCCTGGGCGTTGTCGGCGAATCCGGTTCGGGCAAGACCACGCTTGCATTGGCGTTGCTGCGGCTGGTGCCTTCGGATGGCCCAATTGTGGTTTTGGGTAAAGACATCTCGGGCTACAGCCAAAGGCAAATGCGTCCCGTTCGCCGTCACATGCAGATCGTTTTCCAAGATCCCTACGGCAGCTTGTCGCCACGCATGACGATTGAGCAAATCGTCTCCGAGGGTCTAAGTCTGCATGACGAAGCAAGCGCCGAGACCCGCCGGAAACAAGTGGCCGATATCCTGACCGAAGTTGGGCTCGATCCGGCAATGATGGGCCGCTATCCGCACGAATTTTCCGGCGGGCAGCGGCAGCGGATCGCGATTGCGCGGGCCATGATCCTTCGACCGAAACTCGTGGTGCTGGATGAACCGACCTCGGCCTTGGACATGACCGTGCAGGTTCAGATCGTCGAACTCCTCCGGTCGCTTCAGGCGAAGTGGGGGCTGGCCTATATCTTCATTAGCCATGACCTTCGCGTGGTAAAGGCCCTATCGCACAAGGTTATCGTGATGCGGGCGGGCGACGTGGTCGAGGCCGGGGACAGTCGCTCGGTTTTTGAACGGCCCCAGACAGATTATACCCGAACCTTGATGGCTGCAGCCTTTGGAAGTTGACCTTGCTTTGTGATCGAGAGGCCAGATGAAGATTCTTTTCCTTCACCAGAACTTTCCCGGCCAATTTCTTTATCTCGCGCCCGAGATGGCGCGGCGCGGGCATGATGTTCTGGCGCTGACAGACTCGAACAATTCCAGACAGTCGACAGTCAAGACGGCTCGCTACAAACACGACGGCATGAAGATCGACCCGGCTCAGACCCGGCTTGGCCGCAACTACACCACGATGAGCGACCGTGGCGTGACGGTGGCCCGGGTTTGCCAGAAAATGCGGGAGCAGGGTTATTATCCCGACGTGATCTTCGGCCATTCCGGTTGGGGCGAGACGCTTTACCTGAAGGAAATCTGGCCCAAGGCAAAGCTGATCGTCTATGCCGAGTTCTATTACATGGGGTCGGGGGCGGATGTCGGCTTTGACACCGAGTTCACCCCCTATGGACTGGATCAGCAGTTGATCGCTGTGGGGCGGGCCGCGCATTTGGGTCAGGCGCTGATCCATGCCGATGCGGGGCTTTCGCCAACCGCTTGGCAGGCCAGCACCTATCCGGCTTCTGTCCGCGGGATGTTGAAGGTCATCCATGACGGCGTGAATTCCGAGGTCATGATCCCCAACCCGCAGGCGACGGTTCAGCTTCCGAACGGGCAGGTGGTCAGGGCGGGGGATGAGGTTCTGACCTTTGTGAACCGCAATCTGGAACCCTATCGCGGCTATCACATCTTCATGCGTGCCTTGCCCGAGATCATGGCGGCGCGACCCAATGCTCAGGTCGTGATCGTCGGCGGGGACGAGGTCAGTTACGGATCGGCGCCGAAAGGGGCCAAGGGGTGGAAAGAGCTGATCCTGTCCGAAGTGCGCGACAAGCTGGACATGAGCCGGGTGCATTTCATGGGCAAGGTCGCCTATCCGGTCTTTGTCAACATCATGCAGGTCAGCCGCGCCCATGCTTACCTGACCTATCCCTTCGTTCTGTCTTGGTCGATGCTGGAATCTATGGCGGCGGGATGTCTGGTTGTCGGGTCAAAAACCTCTCCGGTTGAAGAGGTGTTGACCCATGGAAAAACGGGGCTGCTGGTTGATTTCTTTGATGTGAAGGGCTGGTCAGAGACCCTGATCGAGGCCTTGGCGAACCCCGAAAAATATCAACCGATACGAGAAGCGGCGCGTCAGTTTGCGGTCGAGAATTACGACCTGAAAACGGTCTGCCTGCCAAGGCTGGTAGAGTTCGTCGAGAGCTTTGGCCCTCCCAAAACCTAGCGTCCCCGTCGGGGACGTTTTTTTACCCGTTTGAAATCAGTAACTTGGAAACTCGTTTTAACGGAAAGTTAGCAATTTGCCTGAATTTGGGTTAGGATGAAAAGAGGTGGTCAAGTCAGGTTCTGGGGACGAGGCCTGACCACCCGGCACCACTTACTGTTTACTGAAAGATGTAACGACAGTCGCGGGCTACTATTTACGCGTGAGACAAGGAGCAATCCGTTTGCTGATCCTTACTGTACATTCGTATCGTGCCAGCCCACTGTTACAAAAAAATGGCGGGCCAAAATGCGTTCAGGCCCTAGCCCCCAATAATCCGACGCCGCCGCGAGGGGGTTTCGCGACGGCGTCCCCGTCTGAGACGGGCTAAGCGTAAATCAAAGCAGGTCCGCAAAAAAATTTCTTGTCAGAAACCGATAGCTAATCCCGGCCGTGGCAGCGGAGTCCGGGCTTAAAATATATCTTCTCGGCCAATCAGGCTGACGGTTGGGAGTGCCGATCAAACCAGCCAAATTGCCTGTCTTCGGGGCAGCTATGTCTTTGTTCTCAGTTCCAATGCAGAAAGAACGAGCGAGTAAGGAAAAGGTTCCCTTGGTTTGACGTCAAAGATTATTTTTTGGCGAGGCAGGCGATTGGTCTTGGCGCGTCGCCAGAGTGTGTCGGACCGTGCCATGCCCAAAATGCGGCCAAGGGGTCTTACCAACGGGCGCATTTCCATAATGACTGGCCTTGAGCGGCGTGGCAGTGTTCATCCATTCTCAACAGGAATTGACACAATGATTTGCCGTATCGCCACCATGATCTTTGCCGGTCTTTGGGCCGTTGCTGTCTTTCTTTGGGCCGTTGGAACCTTTGGCTGGTTTGGCCAGCCCACTGATCCGCTTTCGGGCGTCTTTCTGATCCCCTTGGGATTACCATGGACGCTGTTGGCCGATTTGCTGCCCGAATCAAGTTGGACGGTAATGGCGATCCTTGCGCCGGGAGTGAATCTTTTCATCTTGCGGTGGTTGTGTCGGCGCTTCGGGCGCTGACCCGTTTTCCCGCTAAAAATGTCTCAAGAACCACCTTGGAAACGGCTCGCCGTCGGCGGGACAAGATTTGTTGTTCTCCAAAGACTTAGATGGAGTGATCCAAAGGTGATGGAAGTCAGTCTTGGCGCAAAAAAACTAGGCAAGAAATATATAGCAAAAATATAATATTAGCCAAAAAATACTTTCGGGAAAAATCGCCGACATGACTTATGTCAAGTTGCCGATCACGGGGCCGTGTTAGCGAATCTGTCGGAAACGATAGCGAACTGACGAGCCCGCAATGCACCATGATGCTGCAAGACGCGCCTTCCTGACGGGAGCGGCAAAGCCGGAGGAGGGCTGCCTTCTACCCGGTGCGGTTGCAGGATTTTATGACCTTTGCACGCAATGTGGTGCCTGTGCCGGAGCCTGCCCGGAGGAGATTATCTACCGCAGCCCCGATGGGTTTCCGGTGATCAACCCTTGGGCCGGCACCTGCACATTTTGTTCCCTTTGCGCCGTTGCCTGCGAACCAAAGGCCATTCTTCCGGCCAAGGGTTGGGACATGCGCGCGGTTGTGACCGGCGACTGCCTGTCGATGGGCGGAACGACCTGCCGTGCCTGTGAAGACCAATGCGACGAAGGGGCGATCCGGTTTCGGTTGATGACCGGCGGGCGTGCGGCCCCGGTGATCGACATCGACGGCTGCACCGGTTGTTCGTCCTGCGTTTCGTCCTGTCCCGCTGCTGCGATCTCGCTGCGAAAACTCTCTTCCAAACCCGAGGAACTGCCATGCTGAACATTTGCGGCTGTCTGGTCCAGACAGCGCCCGAAAAGGCGCAGGCTGTCATTGCGGCCATAACCCTGATCAATGGCTGTGAGGTTCATGCCTGTGATCAGGGCAGGATCGTCACCACAGTCGAGGATACGGACGAGAAGCGTGCCTCGGACCTTATCATGGAGATGCACCAGATCCCCGGCGTGCTCTCTGTCACCCTCACCTATCACAATTTCGATCAACTCGGCCCCGAACTGGCCGATGCGCCCGTGCGCTGAGGAGGCATAAATGACCATCGAGACATCTCGTCGTTCCCTGTTGAAAGCCACGGCTGCCGCTGTCACGGCATCGGCTGCGGGGATCACCCTTCCTACAGCGGCGACCGCGCAGGTTGGCACGCCCGATATTCGTTGGGACAAGGCGGCCTGTCGGTTCTGCGGCACGGGCTGTTCTGTGCTGGTCGGCACCAAGGATGGCCGCGTGGTGGCGACCCAAGGTGACCCGGAAGCCTCGGTGAACCGGGGTCTGAACTGCATCAAGGGGTATTTCCTGTCGAAGATCATGTACGGCAAGGACCGCCTGACCACGCCCCTGCTGCGCAAGTCGAACGGCGTCTATGACAAGAATGGCGATTTTACTCCGGTCTCATGGGATGAGGCCTTTGATATCATGGCCGAGAAGTTCAAGAAGGCCTTGGCCGAAAAAGGCCCGACCGGGATCGGCATGTTCGGCTCTGGCCAGTGGACGGTCTGGGAGGGCTATGCGGCCGCCAAGCTGATGAAGGCGGGGTTCCGGTCCAACAATATCGACCCGAATGCGCGGCACTGCATGGCCTCTGCCGTGGCGGCCTTTATCCGCACCTTTGGCATCGACGAGCCGATGGGCTGCTATGACGATTTCGAGCACGCAGATACTTTTGTGCTCTGGGGATCGAACATGGCCGAGATGCACCCGATCCTGTGGTCGCGTCTGACCGATACGCGTCTGACAAAGCCGGGTTGCGAAGTGCATGTGCTGTCAACCTATGGGCATCGCAGCTTTGAACTGGCGGATAATGGCATGGTGTTCGTGCCGCAGACCGACCTTGCGATCCTGAATTACATCGCGAATTACATCATTCAGAACGATGCGGTGAACTGGGACTTCGTCAACAAGAACGTCAACTTCACCAAGGCCCAGACGAATATCGGCTATGGTCTGCGCCCGACGCATAAGCTGGAAGAAGGGGTCGACCCCAAGACGACGGGCAAGCTCGATCCCATCACCTTTGACGAATACAAGGCCTATGTGTCGGAATACACTTTGGAAAAAGTGTCGGAACTGTCCGGGGTGCCTGCGGCAAAGCTGGAGCGTCTGGCCCAGCAATATGCCGATCCGAACCGCAAGGTGATGTCGCTGTGGACGATGGGGTTCAACCAGCACACCCGCGGTTCCTGGGTCAATTCGCTGATGTACAATGTGCATTTGCTGGTGGGTAAGATCTCGGAACCCGGCAACTCTCCCTTCTCGCTGACCGGTCAGCCTTCAGCCTGTGGAACGGCGCGTGAGGTGGGCACCTTTGCCCACCGTCTGCCGGCTGATCTGGTGGTGAATAACGAAGAACACCGGGCCTTTTCGGAAAAGCAGTGGAAACTGCCTGCCGGTTTGTTGAACGGCGAAATCGGTGCCCATGCGGTGTTGCAGAACCGCCTGCTGAAGGATGGCAAGATCAACGCCTATTGGGTGCAGTGCAACAACAACATGCAGGCTGCGCCGAACATGAACGAGGAAGGTTATCCCGGTTATCGCAACCCGGAAAACTTTATCGTTGTGTCCGACCCCTATCCGACCGTCACCGCCACCTCGGCTGACCTGATCTTGCCGACGGCAATGTGGGTGGAAAAGGAAGGGGCTTACGGCAATGCCGAACGCCGGACCCAGTTCTGGCGTCAGCAGGTGAAGGCGCCGGGCGAGGCCAAGTCCGACCTGTGGCAATTGATGGAATTTTCCAAGCGCTTTACCACCGATGAGGTCTGGCCCGCCGAGATCTTGGAGGCCAACCCCGACTACAAAGGCAAGTCCCTGTTCGAGGTGCTTTACGGCAATGGGCAGGTCGACAGGTTCCCGCTGAGCGAGACCGCAGAGGGCTTTGACAACGACGAAAGCCAGTACTTTGGCTTTTACGTCCAGAAAGGCCTGTTTGAGGAATATGCCAGCTTTGGCCGGGGCCACGGCCATGACCTTGCCGAGTTCGAAACCTATCACAAGGCGCGCGGTCTGCGCTGGCCGGTCGTCGATGGCAAGGAAACGCTATACCGCTTCCGCGAAGGCTATGACCCCTATGTGAAGACCGGGGAGGGCGTGAAGTTCTACGGCAAGAAGGATGGCAAGGCGAATATCATCTTTGCCCCGTTTGAGCCTGCCGCCGAAGCGCCGGATGCAGATTACGACCTGTGGCTGGTGACGGGCCGGGTGCTGGAGCACTGGCATTCAGGGTCGATGACGCGCCGTGTGCCGGAACTGCACCGCGCCTTCCCGTCAGCGGTGGTCTTTATGCACCCGGATGACGCCAAGGATCGTGGTCTGCGTCGCGGCCAAGAGATCGTGGTGTCAACCCGCCGGGGCGAGGTTCACAGCCGGGTGGAAACCCGGGGCCGCAACAAGATGCCGCGCGGTCTGGTGTTCTTCCCATGGTTCGACGAGGGCCAGTTGGTCAACCAGCTGACACTGGACGCGACCTGCCCGATCTCGAAGGAAACCGACTTCAAGAAATGCGCCTGCAAGATCGAGCGCGCCTGATCGGTTGAAAGAGAGAGACTGAACCCATGTCCGCCCCACAAACGCAACCCAAGGCGATGGACCGCCGCCGCTTCCTTCGGGATGCGGCGCGCGGGGCCGCGGGCTGCGCTGTGGCGGGCATGGGGCTTGGCTGGATCGCCACCGATGCGCGGGCGCTGCCCGCCACGGCGCTGCGCCCGCCGGGGGCACTGGCCGAGGGTGATTTTCTGGCCGCCTGCATTCGTTGCGGATTGTGCGTGCGCGACTGCCCCTATGACACGCTGTCCTTGGCCGAACTGGGGGTAGATGGGGCCGCGACGGGCACTCCGTTCTTTACGGCCCGCGACGTGCCTTGCGAAATGTGTGACGATATTCCTTGCGTCGTTGCCTGCCCGACCGGGGCTTTGGATAAATCCTTGACCTCGATCGACGATGCCCGGATGGGCGTGGCGGTTCTGATCGATCAGGAAAACTGCCTGAACGCTTTGGGTCTGCGTTGCGATGTCTGTTATCGGGTCTGCCCGGTGATCGACAAGGCCATCACGCTGGAGCAGTCGCATAACGAACGTTCCGGCCATCATGCGATCTTTATGCCGACCGTGCATTCCGACTATTGCACGGGCTGCGGCAAATGCGAGAAATCCTGCGTTCTGCCGGATGAAGCCGCGATAAAGGTGCTGCCGGTCCGGCTGGCCCGTGCCTCGGGCGCAGACCATTACAAAAAGGGCTGGGAAGAGCGCGAAGGGATTATCGATGAGTTGATCGACCTGCCCGACCGTCTGCCCGGACCGGGGACGGACAATCTGGCCACGCCCGGCGGCTATGAGGGCGAGTTCGTGCCGAGCTTTCAGCTTCCATCGGCGGGGGCGGCACCATGAGCCTCAAGACCCGTCTTCCCGTTGGACAAGAGGCCATCGCGCAAAAGGGTTGGCTTGGTGCGCACCGTTACCTGATCCTGCGGCGGCTGTCGCAGGCGGGCTTTCTAGGCCTGTTCCTGTTGGGGCCGTGGTTAGGCCTGTGGTGGGTCAAGGGCAACCTTTCCGGTTCGCTGACACTGGATGTTCTGCCGCTGACCGACCCCTTTATCACGCTGCAATCCATTGCCGCCGGGCATTGGCCAGAGATTACCGCGCTGATCGGGGCGGTGATAGTGGGGCTGGCCTATGCGGTGATTGGCGGGCGGGTTTATTGTTCGTGGGTGTGCCCGATCAACCCTGTCACTGATGCGGCAAGCTGGCTGCACGATCGGCTGGGTTTGCAAAAGGGCTGGCAGCCAAAGCGTCAGACCCGTCTGTTCGTCATGGCGATGGTTTTCGGTGTTTCTGCCCTGACGGGCACGATTGCGTGGGAATTCGTCAACCCGGTCTCGATGGCCCATCGCGCCCTGATCTTTGGCGTGGGTTTCGCCTGGGCCTTTGTGATCGGGGTTTTCCTTTTTGATCTGCTTTTGTCGCGGCGCGGCTGGTGTGGGTATCTTTGCCCTGTCGGTGCCTTTTACGGGCTGTTGGGCAAGGGCGCGCTGTTGCGGGTTTCGGCCCTGAACCGTTCGGCCTGTGACGACTGCATGGATTGTTTTGCCGTTTGCCCGGAAATGCAGGTGATCGCGCCCGCCCTGCGGGGGGCCACGGACGAAACGCCACTGATCTTGTCCTCTGACTGCACCAATTGCGGCCGCTGCGTCGATGTCTGCTCGGTCGATGTCTTTACCTTCACACACCGTTTCGATCGGCGCCCCAGTCCCGGGCGCAAGTCGGACATGTCCTCAGATTCGCCCAAGGCCAGCACGGCGGCCTAAGCGGGAAATGGAGAAACCCTGATGAAAAACACCTTTCTTTTCAGCGTGATCATCGCCACGGGGCTGACGGGCCTTGGCTTGGTTGCCATGGCGCAGACCACGGGTTCGGCCCCGGTCGACTCGTTGCGTGGTGGCGATGTGGACGAATATGTTCCGGTCGATGGCGTCTATCATCAGGATGAAAAGCGGTTCAAACGGAACTACCGCCAGCAACCGCCGCTGATCCCGCATTCGATTGACCAATACCAGATCGACCTTGCGGCAAACCAATGCCTTGGCTGCCATGACTGGTCAAAGGCGGGCGAGCGCGGTGCGCCAACGCTGTCGATGACCCATTACATGGACAGGGAAGGCAACCAGTTGGATCAGGTCGCAGGCACCCGTTGGTTCTGCAACCAGTGCCATGTGCCGCAGGCCGATGCTCCGGCTTTGGTGGACAACCTGTTCCAGCCGTCGAACTGACCGCGAAGCGAAGGGTGAACGACCATGTCTGATCAACCGACCTCTTCCCCGCGTCCGGGCCTGATCCGCAGGATCTGGCGCTTTGTCGCCTCTCCGTCGGGGGTATTTTCCTTGGGCTTCCTTTTGGTGATCGGCTTTTTTGCCGGGATCATCTTTTGGGGTGGGTTCCACTGGGCGCTGGAAATGACGAACCGCGAAGAATTCTGCATTGGCTGTCACGAGATGCGGGACAACGTCTATGCCGAATATCAGGGCACGATCCACCAGAACAATCGGTCGGGCGTGCGGGCAACCTGCCCGGATTGCCATGTGCCAAAGGATTGGGGGCCGAAACTGATCCGCAAGGTGCAGGCGACGAAAGAGCTTTATGGCCACTTCATCACGCAGTCGATCTGGACCGAGGAGAAGTTTCAGGAAAAGCGTATCGATCTGGCCTCGAATGAATGGGCGCGGATGAAAAAGACCGATTCAAAGGAATGTCGGAATTGCCATGCTTTTGAATTCATGGACTTTACCTTTCAGGAAAACCGCGCGGCCGAGAGTCATCAGAAAGCACTGGACGATGGCATGACCTGCATCGACTGCCATCAGGGCATCGCCCACAACCTGCCGCCGAACTATCTGGAGGCCTACAAGGATGTGGTCGCCGATCTGGAAGCCCGTGGCGTGATCGAGCCGCCGAAAAGCGATGTTGCTGCGGCCAAGGTTGAAGTCGAGAAATTCCTGAGCAACAACTAACGGAATGGGGCGCCCCGGCGCCCCAAAGCCAAGGAAAGGCGTGCCGATGAAATTCGCTTATGTGATCGCTGCGGAGAACGGGGCCGTGAACCGGGCTTTGTCGGGGCTGGCGATGCAGCTTTTGGACGAAGGCGTGCGGGTGGTTGGAACGACCCAGCATGACACGCCGCGTCCCCGTACCCATGTTTGCGACATGGATGTGCGCGTGCTGCCCGATGGCGATGTGATCCGCATCTCGCAGGATCTGGGGCCGAATTCGCGGGGTTGCCGACTGGATGCGGGGGCGCTGGAGGAAGCGGTGGCCGCAACGATGGCACGTCTGGATGGGGCGGAGTTGTTGGTGATCAACAAATTCGGCAAGCATGAGGCCGATGGGCGCGGGTTCCGCGAAGTGATTGCCGAGGCGATTTCACGCGACATTCCGGTGATCGTTGGCACCAATGGGCTGAATGTCGGGGCGTTCAAGGAATTCTGTGGCGATCAGGCCGTTCCATTGGCCGCCGATACTGCCGTGCTGCTGGATTGGGCGCGACCCTTGCTGCGCCGCGCGGCCTGAGCCAAAGAGGTCAGAAAAGAAAAGGGCGGCCTTGAGCCGCCCTTTGTCATTCGCTGTTGGGTTGGCACTTAGCCATTGAAGAGGAAGTGCAGAACGTCGCCGTCTTTGACTTCATAGGTCTTGCCTTCGACGCGGAACTTGCCTGCTTCCTTGGCCCCGGCCTCGCCCTTGCCAGCGATGTAATCTTCATAGGCAACGGTTTCGGCCCGGATGAAGCCCTTTTCGAAATCGCCATGGATCACGCCTGCGGCCTGCGGGGCGAGCGTGCCTTTGGTGATGGTCCAGGCGCGGGCCTCTTTCGGGCCGACGGTGAAATAGGTTTGCAAGCCCAGCAGTTCGTAACCTGCGCGGATCAGACGGTCGAGACCGGCTTCTTCCAGACCCATTTCGCCAAGGAACATCTCGGCTTCGTCTTCGGCCAACTGGCTTATTTCTTCTTCGATCTTGGCGCTGATCACAACCGAACCCGCGCCCTGCTTGGCGGCCATTTCGGCCACGCGGGCCGATTGGCTGTTGCCATTGGCGGCGCAGGCCTCTTCGACGTTGCAGACGTAAAGGACGGGCTTTGAGGTCAGAAGTTGCAGCATCCGCCACGCTTTCTGGTCATCTGCCGAGACCTGCACGGTGCGGGCGGGCCGGCCCTCTTCCAGCACCTTTTGCGCGACAGCCAGCAGACGGTCTTGTTCCGCGGCCTCTTTGTCATTGCCCTTCAGCTTGCGGGCAAGGTTGGCGCGGCGGCGTTCGATGGATTCAAGGTCCGCCAGCATCAATTCGGTTTCGATGGTTTCGGCATCGGCCACGGGGTCGATCCGGCCTTCGACATGGGTGATGTCGCCATCTTCAAAACAACGCAGCACATGGGCAATGGCGTCGCATTCGCGGATATTGGCAAGGAACTGGTTGCCAAGGCCTTCGCCTTTGGACGCGCCGCGCACAAGGCCCGCGATATCAACAAAGGTCATCCGCGTCGGGATAATCTGCTTTGATCCGGCAATGGCGGCCAGCTTGTCCAGACGGGCGTCCGGCACGGCCACTTCGCCCACATTGGGTTCAATGGTGCAGAAAGGGAAGTTTGCGGCCTGTGCAGCCGCCGTGCGCGTCAGCGCGTTGAAAAGGGTCGATTTGCCCACGTTCGGCAAGCCGACAATACCCATCTTGAAGCCCATGGCTTCCTCCAGTCTGAATTTGCCCCCTCATAGGCACATCGGTCTTCGAAGCGCAAGTTTGAAGCGCCCGTGGCCAGCCTGATCAGTTGATTCAAGTCAACGACGCCACAGAAGAACACATGCAGGCTGGTGAATGCAAGGTAGGCAACGACTGCCTTGCTGGACAGAAACTACAGCTAAAGGAGTGACTGGAATGAATATGTTTGCTCGGTTCTCAGTGTTGCCTCTGCTGTTTTTTTGCCTTCCCGCGCAGGCCCAGAATGTTGAGGCAGGGCGCATGTTGTTTGAGCAGTCTTGTGCAGGCTGTCACGGGGCCAATGGTGATGGAGGGGGAGAGATCTCGAAAATCCTCAGCGTCGAGACACCTGATCTGACCCAACTTTCGGCGCATAATGACGGCAAGTTTCCGATGCTGTCAGTCATCCACATCATAGATGGCAGAACGGGGGTTCGGGGGCATGGCGGTGTAATGCCCGTCTTTGGCGCGATTTACACCCAAAGCTCTGCGACCCAAGGTGAGGATTATGGATCGGTCATTGAGGTGCATGGCCGCATTCTGTCCTTGGCGCTCTTTCTGGAGTCGATTCAGAAGTAGCCTTGACCCAAAAGAACCGGCGATGCGTGATGGACAGAGACAGGCCTCTTTGCTGCACGCATCGCGCCTTTCGACCGTGAAGGTAGACGGCCCATGTTGTGTGGGCCATTGATTTTCCGCCCTTACCCGTGCAAACCGCTGTGCGAGACAAAAGGGACGGGCCAGCCATGACCAGAATCGATGACACCTTTGCACGCCTGAAGGCCGAGGGGAAAAAGGGCTTTGTCGCCTATATCATGGCGGGAGACCCGGATAAGGCCACGTCGCTGGAAGTGATGAAGGGTCTGCCTGGGGCGGGTGTCGACGTGATCGAGTTGGGGATGCCCTTTACCGACCCTATGGCCGATGGCCCGACCATCCAGTTGGCCGGTCAACGTGCGCTGGAAGCCGGGCAAACGCTGGAAGGCACGCTGCAGATGGTGCGCGACTTCCGCAAGGAAGATAAGACCACGCCGATCGTGATGATGGGCTATTACAACCCGATCTATTCGCGCGGCGTTGATCGCTTTCTGGCTGACGCGAAAGAAGCGGGGATTGACGGTTTGATCGTCGTTGACCTGCCGCCCGAGGAAGACAGTGAGCTGTGTCTGCCGGCCAAAGAGGCGGGGCTGAATTTCATTCGACTGGCCACGCCCACGACCGATGACAAGCGCCTGCCCAAGGTTCTGCAAAACACCTCTGGCTTCGTCTATTACGTCTCGATCACCGGGATCACCGGGGCCGCTGCCGCGCAAGCCGCCGATGTTGCGCCGGAAGTTTCGCGCATCAAGGCCTCGACCGATCTGCCGGTGATCGTGGGCTTTGGCATCCGGACGCCGGAAACCGCAAAGGCGATTGCAGGTGTGGCCGATGGCTGCGTGGTGGGATCGGCAATCGTGAAGATGATCGAGCAAAAGCGGTCCGTCGCAGATATTCTGGCCTTTGTGCGCGGCTTGGCCGAGGGCGCGCATCGCGCCTGAAATAGGTCTTGATCAATGAAAAAGGCCCGCTGTTTTGGCGGGCCTTTGTCGTTTCTGGCAAGGGGTGGTCAGAGACCTGCACCCTCATCCATGCCCAACATCAGGTTCAGGTTCTGCACCGCTGCGCCCGACGCACCTTTGCCAAGGTTATCAAGGCAGGCCATCAGAACCAGTCTCTCACCATCGGCAGAGGCATGAACCGACAGGTCCATGTAATTCGTGCCATTCAGCCGTTCGGGATTGGCGCGGGCGCCGGGCACCGATGGATCAACGACGCGGACGAATTGTGCGTCCGCATAATGGGCGGCCAGTGCGTCTTGGAACTGAGCGGCGGTTTGGCCTGCGCTCAGGTGCAGCGGGATCTGGACGATCATGCCCTGTTCGTATTTGCCGACCGAAGGGATGAAGATCGGTTTCCGCGTCAGACCGACATGGGTCACGATTTCCGGCAGATGCTTGTGTTTGTGATCCAGGCCATAAACGAACTGGCTGCCAGCCGTCCCGGCCTCGAACTCGGCGATCAGCGCTTTGCCGCCACCAGAATAGCCGGAAACACCGTTGATCGTCAGGCCCGCATCCTTGGCGATCAGGCCGGCCTTGACCAAGGGAGCAAGAAGACCAATCGCGCAGGTGGACCAGCAGCCGGGGTTCGACACCAGTTTCGCGGCCACGATCCGTGCCCGCTGGTTAGCGGAAAGCTCTGGGAAACCAAAGGCCCAATCGGGGTTGACCCGATGCGCGGTTGACGCGTCGATGATCCGCACCGGCAAATCAGCGGCAAGCGCAGCCGATTCCTTTGCAGCCTCATCCGGCAGGCAAAGAATGGCGACATCGGCCTCGGAATAGGCTTCGCGGCGGGCCTCGGGGTCTTTGCGGCGGTCAGGCGCGATCTGGATCAGGCGAATGTCGTCGCGCTTGATCAGACGATCCCGGATCTGCAATCCGGTCGTGCCCACTTCACCGTCGATAAAGACCTTGGCTGCCATCGAACTTCCTTTCGTTTTCGGACCTTGCTCCTACACCATCCGCTTGACGCAAGCCATAGTCGTGCCAACAGATGTGACATGTCCGCGCAAACTGCGGGTTTGAATTGCCATTAATGCGCGAAATTGGTAACAAACACTTACCAAAATAGCGGAAATCGCGAGGGACCCATGCCAGTAATCACCTGTATCGACGATCTGAAGCGTCTGCATCGTCGGCGCACGCCGAAGATGTTCTACGATTACGCGGAATCGGGCAGCTATACCGAGCAGACCTTCCGTGAAAACACCTCGGATTTCGCGGATCTGCGTCTGCGCCAAAAGGTGGCGGTCGATATGTCGGGCCGCTCGACTGCCAGCACGATGGCGGGGTTTCCTGTGTCGATGCCCGTCGCTTTGGCCCCGGTGGGCCTGACCGGGATGCAGGCCGCCGATGGTGAGATCAAGGCCGCCCGTGCCGCAGCGAAATTTGGCGTCCCCTTTACCCTTTCCACCATGTCCATCTGTTCGATCGAGGATGTGGCCGCGAATTCCCCGGCGCCATTCTGGTTTCAGCTTTATGTGATGCAGGACGAAGATTTCGTGGATCGGATCATCCAGCGTGCAAAAGATGCGAAGTGCAGCGCATTGGTTCTGACGCTTGATCTGCAAATTCTTGGCCAGCGGCACAAGGATCTGAAGAATGGGCTTTCTGCGCCGCCAAAGCTGACCCTGCCGGTTCTTTTAGATCTGGCTACGAAGTGGGGTTGGGGCCTTGAGATGCTGGGAACCAAGCGCCGTCAATTTGGCAATATCGTCGGGCATGTCAAAGGGGTGGGGGATACCTCCAGCCTGATGAGCTGGATTTCGGATCAATTTGACCCACAGCTTGATTGGGCCAAGATTGCCCGTATCCGCGACCAGTGGGGAGGCAAGTTCATTCTGAAGGGCATTCTGGACGAGGATGATGCCCGCAAGGCCGCCGAGTTTGGCGCCGACGCCATTATCGTTTCGAACCACGGCGGACGTCAGTTGGACGGTGCGTTGTCGTCCATCCGGATGTTGCCGCGTATCGTTGACGCAGTTGGTGACAAGGTTGAAGTCTGGATGGATTCCGGCATTCGGTCGGGTCAAGACGTGCTGAAGGCGCTTGCGATGGGGGCCAAGGGCACCATGATCGGTCGCAGCTACATTTACGGTCTGGGCGCTATGGGCGAGGCTGGCGTCACAAAGGCGCTGGAGGTCATCCGCAAGGAACTTGATACCACCATGGCCCTGTGTGGTGAGCGCGATGTGAAAGACCTTGGTCGCCACAACCTATTGATCCCGAAAAACTTCTCGGGCGATTGGTCGTAACGGCACTGCCAGATGAAAACGGGCCCGCTTGGGCCCGTTTTGTTTTGCCTAGGCCGTGTCCAAAAGTCCGCGCCCTTTGAGCAGCGCCTCGACCCCCGGCATCTTGCCCCGGAATTTCAGGTAAAGCTCTTCTGCTTCTTCCGATCCGCCTGCAGACAGGATGTACTTTTCCAAGCGCGATGCGGTTTCGGGGTCAAAGGGGTTGCCGGTTTCTTCAAAGGCCGCAAAGGCATCGGCATCCATGACTTCCGACCACATGTAGGAATAATAGCCCGAGGAATAGCCGTCGCCCGAGAAGACATGGGCGAAATGCGGCGTGGCGTGGCGCATGCGAATGGCGCGCGGCATGCCAAGCGCTTCCAGCACTTCGGCCTGCTTTTGCATCGGGTCAGCGGGGGCTTTGCCCACATGAAACTCCAGATCGACCATGGCACTTGCGACGAATTCCACGGTGGCAAACCCCTGATCATAGGTGCCAGCAGCCAACAGCCGTTCCAGCATGTCGGTGGGCATTGGTTCACCCGTCTGCCAGTGCTTTGCATGGGCTTCCAGAACTTGCGGAACTTCCAGCCAGTGTTCGTAAAGCTGGCTTGGCAATTCCACGAAATCACGGGCGACAGAGGTGCCCGAGATGAAGCCATGCGTCACATCTGACAGCATCTGGTGCAATGCATGGCCGAATTCGTGGAACAGGGTTCGCGCGTCGTCATAAGAAAGAAGGGTGGGCTCACCTTTGGCAAAGTTGCAGACGTTCACAACGATGGGTCGCACATCGCCGCCCAATTTGCGCTGTGACCGCATAGCTGAACACCACGCGCCCGACCGTTTGGACGAGCGGGCATGATAGTCGCCAAGGAAAACGGCAATATGCTGGCCAGCGCGGGTGACGTTCCAGCCACGCACATCGGGGTGATAGAAGGGGCCGTCGATTTCGGCGAATTCCAGCCCGAAAAGGCGTGAGGCACAATCGAACATCGCCCCCAGCATGGCATCCAAGGCGAGATAGGGCTTCAGCCCAGCCTCATCGAGGTCATGTTCTGCCTTGCGCCGCTTTTCGGAATAATAGCGCCAGTCCCAGGGTTCGAGCGGGGCGGTCAGACCGTCCGCTTTCAGCATTCCTTCCAGAATGGCCGCATCTTCCAGGGCCTTGGCCTTTGCCGGGGCCCAGACGGCCATAAGGAGATCGCGCACAGCCTGTGGGGTTTTGGCCATTTCCGGTTCCAGCTTGAAATCGGCAAAGCTGTTATAACCCAATAGCTTGGCCCGTTCTTCCCGCAGCGCAAGTATCTCGGCCGCGATGGCGCGGTTGTCGTGGTCATTGCCGTTGGCGCCGCGGGCAACCCATGCCTCATAGGCTTTTTGGCGCAGGTCGCGGCGAGGCGAGAATTGCAGGAAGGGGACAATCAGCGAGCGGTTCAGGGTGACCACCGGGCCGGGGCGGTCGCGTTCTTTTCCGGCGGCGCGGGCAGAGCCGATGACGAAATCCGGCAAACCTTCCAGATCGGTTTCGGACAGGTCCATGAACCAGTCACGCTCATCCGCCAGAAGGTTCTGGCCAAACTGGGTGCCAAGGACGGCAAGGCGAGATTTCACCTCGGTTAGACGATCTGCCTCTTGGCCTTCCAACAGCGCGCCCGAGCGGACAAACATGCGGCGATACAGCGTCAGGACGCGCATTTGTTCGACATCCAGATCCAGCGAGTCTCGCCCTTGCCACAGGGTTTCAATGCGCGAAAACAAGGCCTTGTTGTTAGTCACCTCACTGGCAAAGGCGCTCATCTTCGGGGCCAGATCACGCATCAGCGCCTCACGCGCGTCATTCGAATCCGCGCCCGCAAGGTTGTAGAAAACCCCCGAAACCCGGTCGAGCAGGGCTTCGGCAACTTCCATTGCCGCGATAGTATTGGCATAGGTCGGCGGTTCAGGCGACCCGGCAATGGCCGCGATATTGGCCCGCGCTTCGGCGAGTGCCGCATCGAAGGCTGGCGCGAAATCGCTGTCCTTGATTTCGGCAAACGGGGGCAGGCCAAAGGGGGTGGTCCAATTGGACAAGAGCGCGTTCATGGGAAATCTCCTTTGGCAAGGAAGCTAGGCATCGCCAAAGGAAAGGTCCAGTGCCGGGCTACGCAAGCTTATTTGAACTTGTCCAAAAGCTTTTGCATCGGGCTGCGGGTGTCCTCGGCCTGAGGTTCGGCAGGTTTTGCAGGCTTTTCAACGGCTTCCTTCTTTTCCGTTGATCCCGACGACCGCGGCGGTGCGGTGCGGAGGGCAACCGCATTCATGAATTTCGCGCTATCACCCGCGGCAAGGGACGTTGCGCCGTCTGAAATGCCGCGCAGCAGGTCGTCCAGCCAATCCTGATCGGCCTTGGCGAAATCGTGCAGCACATAGGCCGCGACCGCATCTTTGTGACCGGGGTGGCCGATGCCCAGACGAACACGGCCGTAGGCCTCGCCGATATGGGCGTGGATGGACCGCAAGCCATTGTGGCCCGCATGCCCGCCGCCCTGTTTCACACGGCATTTGCCGGGGGCAAGGTCCAACTCATCATGGAAAACCACCAGATCGGCGGGGGTCAACTTGTAGAAATCCAGCGCTGCGCGAACCGCCTCACCCGACAGGTTCATGAAGGTCATGGGTTTGAGAAGTAACATTTTTTCGCTGCCCAAGCGGCCTTCGCTGACCTCGGCCTTAAAGGCTTTGCGCCACGGGCCAAAGCCGTGATCCGCGGCTATGCGATCCAGCGCCATGAAGCCGATGTTGTGGCGGTTGCCTGCATATTTCGGTCCCGGATTTCCCAAGCCCACAAAGAGTTTCATCGCGTTCTCCTGCCGTTGACCTTCCTTGACGAACCGCAAGCCAACCGTCAAGCATCAGGGAGAAATTGGGGGTTCCATGCGGTTTTGCGTTGTCTGTTCCGTTCGCAATGAAGGTGCGTTTCTGGTGGAATGGATCACCTGGTATCGCATGTTGGGCTTTGACGACATCGTGGTCGTGACCAATGACTGCACCGACCATTCGATGCAAATGCTTGATTTATTGCAGGAAAAAGGTTGGATCACGCATCTGCGGCATGAGGTGGAAGACGGGGTCCAGATCACGTCAAAGAAACTGCTGGCCGCAAAAGACCTGCCTCAGGTTCGAGAGGCGGATTGGGTTCTGGTCTGCGATGTGGATGAGTTTCTGGTCATTCACAAAGGGCAGGGAAAGATCACCGATCTGATCCCGCAAGACGCTGATTTCCTTGGAATGTCGATCAATTGGAAGGTCTTTGGCACCTCGGGAAACGAAACCTATGAAGATGGTTTGGTGCATCGGCAATTCACGCTTTCGGCGCCAAGCGAAGACCCCACTTCGACTTGGGTAAAATCCATTCACAGCCATGCGGATTGGTTCCGAAAGTTGGGGGAGCATGGGCCTAAGAGGTTGATTCCAAAGCATTCCAAGCGTTGGGGTCAGCCGGGAATGCGATGGGTGGATGCGAGCGGCAAGACCCTGCATGACTGGCACCCTGACAGCGAGTATTTGCGGCGGGTGCACCCGGAGCGACAGGATCATTCAGCGGCGCAGATGAACCATTACATGGTGCGATCCGAGGAAAGCTATGGGCTGAAAAAGGGCTCACTTTCGCCGGTTGCGGGCAAGGATCGTTACACTGACGCCTTTTTTGAACGCTATAATAAAAATGAAATCAAAGACTTGAGCGCATTTCGCTATGAGGCGGAGTTTGACCGCCTTTATGCCGAAGCAGTGGCCATTCCGGGCCTTGCGGCGCTGCATCACCAGTGTTGTGCCGATTATCTGGGGCGGATCGCGGCCAAATCTGACAGGCGGGCAGAGGATGATCCGCGCTATCTGGCGCATCTGGAACGCGTCGCCGCGCTGGGCGGATTGCCCGGCTGAACGGGGGGGAAGGCCCCGTGTGCAAAGCGTGGTTTTTGCGTGGTGTTTCCGTAGTGCATCCGTGACCACATCCGAAAACGCCAAGCCGGATTGAAAAAGGCGCGGCCGGTTGCCCGGTCGCGCCTTTCTGTCCGAAACGGCAGAGGATTATTCCTCAGCAGCCTCTTCGTTGTCAGCCGAACGCAGGCCCGAAGGCGCCGCGATGTTGGCGATCACGAAGTTACGGTTGATGGTCGGCTTTGCGCCAGCCGGCAGTTCGATGTCGTTGATGTGGATCACATCGCCGATTTGCTTGCCGGTCAGGTCCACAGTGATGTGATCCGGAATGTCACCAGCGGTGACTTCCAGTTCGACTTCGGGACGCACGATCGTCAGGGTGCCGCCGCGCTTGATGCCCGGGGCCTTGTCGGCGTTGTCGAAGTTCACATGGATGAACAGGTTGATGCGCGAGGTGCGACGCAGGCGCATGAAGTCGACGTGGGTCGGAAGATCCTTGACCACATCGCGCTGAACGCCGCGGCAGATTACGCGGACGTCTTCCTGACCTTCAACCTTCAGGTTGAACAGCGTCGAAAGGAAACGACCCTTCTTCAGGCGCGTCAGGAGGTAGTTGTATTTGATGTTGATCGGAAGCGGTTCAGCACCACCACCGTAAACAATACCGGGTACGAGTTGCTCACGACGAGCTTGACGAGCGGCCCCCTTGCCTGTCCCCGTCCGTACCTCGGCGATCAGATCAGGGATCTCACCAGCCATTTTAGGTCTCCATAGGTTTGAGTCCACCGCCCTCCAAGGGTGCGCGGTGCGACCGGGGGCCTATAGCGGGGAATCGCCTGCTTGGAAAGGGCAAAAGCACGGTCTTGCCCCACAGTCTTGGGCGGGCTAGCTGTGGGGCGGGCGGCCGGATGCCGCCGCCGGGGTCTCTATGCAATTTCATCAGGTGATTCAAACGTCGCGGGCGCCCTTGGCGGCTTTTGCAGCGATGGGCGTGCTGTGGGGCACCTATGCTGCCGTGTTCCCTGACCTGAAAACCATGTTGGGCGTGGGGGAGGCCCGTCTGGGCCAGTTGATCTTGCTGACGCCTTTGGCGGCGGTCACATCCATGCTGCTGGCCCCTGCCTTTGGGGCGCGGATGGGGCGGGTGGCCTTGCCTGTGGCGGCGCTGGCCATGGCGCTGGCCTTTGCTCTGCCTGGACAGGCGGCGTCGGTCTGGATTTTCCCTTTTGCCATGGCGGCCTGTGGCGCTGCGACGGGAATGACCGATGTCTTGATGAATGCGCGGGTGTCCCAGTTGGAAAACGAGCGCGGATTGCATCTGATGAACCTGTGCCATGCGGCCTATAGTTTCGGCTATGCCGGGGGGGCTTTGGGGACCGGAGTTCTGCGTGGCATGGGCTGGGGGCCGGATTGGGTCATGGGGTCGATGGCGTTGATGGCGGCGGCTGTGGTGCTGCTGACCTTTGAGGCCGATGGCCGGATTGTAGGTCTTGGGCGGCCCAAGGATGGGTCGTCGTCGAAATTGGGTTGGTTGCCGCTGATCGGGGGCGGGATCGTTCTGATTGCCTTTCTGACCGAGAATGCCGCCGAAAACTGGTCGGCGTTGCATATTGAAAAGACGCTGGGGGGAAGCCCGGAAGAAGGCGCGATGGGGCCTGCAGCCTTGGCGCTGACGATGGCCTTTGCCCGTTTGGCCGGGCAGGGAATTGTTGCCCGAGTGAACCCGTTCCGGCTGTTGGTGGGGGGGGCGGTGATTTCGGCTTTGGGGGCCTTGGGCGCGGCGGTTGCGGCCAGCCCGATGCAGGCCTATGCCGGGTTTATCGTGATGGGGATCGGATCATCGGTGATCGCGCCCACGGCCTTTTCGCTGGTAGGGCGGCTGAGTGCGCCGGAAGCCCGGGCGCGGTCGGTGGCGCGGGCAACATTCTGGGGCTATTTCGGTTATTTCTTTGGCCCGCCCATGCTTGGGTTCATCGCGGGTGGCTTTGGTCTGCGATATGCCTTTGTCTTTGCCGCCGTTATGCTTTTGGTGGTGGTGGTGCTGGCCCCGGTGATGGCGCGGGCGTCGCGCCGTTGATGACTTTGATTTTGCAGGGCTGACCTATCGGCCGGTCTGATCGGGTTGCGGGGGGCGCGGGCCTTTGCGTTGCTGGCCCGGGGCATGGCCGTAATGGGCGCGGAAGGCGCGGCTAAGGGTGCCGGGGCTGGAAAAGCCGGTGCGCAGGGCAATCTCGGCCAAGGGGTGTTTGGTGTCGGTCAGCATGCGCTGTGCGGTGGCCAGCCGGAGCGAGAGCGCATAGGCCCCCGGAGTGGTGCCAAGGTTTTCGCGGAAGAGCGATTCCAGCCGGCGGGGCGACAGGCCCACGCTGCTGGCGAGGGTGGCGATGGGTTCGGGGGTGTCGATGCTGGCTTCCATCCGGGCGACGGCACGGGCCACGCGCGGGTCCAAAAGCGGATCGCGGGATCGTGGGGCGATTTGCGGATCTGATCCGGGGCGGGCGGTGGCGATGAAGCTTTGCGCGACTTGGCGGGCCAAGGGCGCGCCGTGGCGGGTGCGGATCAGGTGCAGCATCAGGTCTTGGGCCGGGGCCGCGCCGCCCGCCGTCATGCGGTTGCGGTCGATCACATAGCGGTCGGGGCAGACGTCGATTTCCGGATGGGCGGCGGCAAGGTCTTCGAGGTCTTCCCAATGCACTGTGGCTCGGTATCCGGACAGAAGCCCCGCCCGCGCCATGACCCAAGGCGCGGCATCGACGCCGCCGACGAGGGCAAAGCGCGGCGCGATCTGGCGCAGCTCGCGGATCAGCGGGCGGGTCGCCACCTCGGCCAGACGGTAGCCTGCGATGACGATCAGCACCTCGGCCCCTTCGGCGCTGGAGAGCGGGCCAGTGGCGGGAAGGGAGATGCCGCAGGTCAAAGGCGCGGGGGCACCATCGCGGGTCACGACGCGCCATGAAAACGCCTCGTGCCCCAGATGGCGGTTGGCGGCGCGCAACGGGTCCAGCACCGAAGCCACCTCGAGGATCGAGGCATGGGGCAGCACGAGCACCGCGATGGAGAGCGGTCGGGTGGCCGGTGAAAAGATCGCGTTTTCCGTCATGGCAATTTCGTAAAATGTAATGCGAGGCGCAGCAAGGCGGTTATTGTGAGGAAAATTTCCGGAGGAGCCACCATGCCGCTGACCATGAATCGCGAGGTTTTCATCACCTGTGCCGTAACCGGCTCGGGCGGGACGCAAGACCGCAGCCCGCATGTGCCGCGCAGCCCGAAACAGATTGCCGACAGCGCGATTGACGCGGCCAAGGCGGGCGCGGCGGTGGTGCATTGCCATGTGCGCGACCCAGAGACGGGCAAGCCCAGCCGAGACCTTGCGCTCTACCGTGAAGTGACCGAGCGCATCCGCGATGCGGGCGAAGACGTGGTGTTGAACCTGACTGCCGGGATGGGTGGTGACATGCTGTTCGATGGCACCGAGGCGATGAACCGGATGAGCGCCAAGTCTGACATGGCGGGTGCCGCAGAGCGTGTGGCCCATGTGGTGGAGTGCCGTCCGGAAATCTGCACGCTGGATTGCGGCACGATGAACTTTAACGAGGCCGATTATGTGATGGTCAACACGCCCGGTCTGCTGCGCGATATGGCCTCGCGCATGGTTGCCTCGGGTACGCGGATCGAGATTGAGGCGTTTGACACCGGCCATCTGTGGTTTGCCAAGCAACTTGCCGCCGAGGGGATCATCCCTGACCCGGTTCTGGTGCAGCTCTGCATGGGCGTGCCGTGGGGCGCGCCGGATGACCTGAACACCTTCATGGCGATGGTCAACAATGTCCCGTCGCATTGGCACTGGTCGGCCTTTGCGCTGGGCCGCCATCAGATGCCCTTCGTCGCCGCTGCCGTTCTGGGCGGGGGCAATGTGCGGGTGGGTCTGGAAGACAACCTGTGGCTGGACAAGGGCGTGCTGGCCACCAATGCGCAACTGGTCGAACGCGCCGCAACCATCATCGAAAACATGGGCGCACGGGTGATCACCCCGGCCGAGGTTCGCGCACGGCTGAAACTGGAAAAGCGGGCACCGCTGCCGAAATGATCCGCGGGCTGGCCGTCTTTCTTTTGCTTGCCTCTTGCGTCATGCCCGTGACCAAGGACGGCCAGCCGGTTTCGCGGCTGGACTGCGTGGCCAAAGGGGGATCGGTCTCTGGCATGCACGGGCAGGCCTGTGTGATGCCAACGGCGGATGCCGGGAAATCCTGTTCCCGCGCCAGCGATTGCAGCGGGGTTTGCATGGCGGAGACCCGGACCTGCTCGGCCAAGGATGCGGTGTTTGGCTGTTATTCGTTCCTGAACGAGAAGGGCGAAGTTGTCAGTCTTTGTGCCGATTAAGCGGTGGCTGGGCCGGACAAACGGTTGGTCGGTCTAAAGGCCGATGTGGGAAAGTCGCAGGGTTTAACAGGGGGCGTGCCCCAAGAAGCGGGAGGGAATGATGGAAAAGGTCAAGTTCACCGCGATGAAGGACGGCGATGCCGAGGACTATCATCTGCTGGACGGGTTAGAGCGCGAATACGCGTCGGGCACGGCCAAGCGGTTGCTGGAGGCCTTGGTGCAGTTGGATGAAAGCCTGTCGGGCTATCAGATCACCCGGCTGGGCCATTCGGTGCAGGCGGCAACGCGCGCGTGGCGCGATGGGGCGGATGTGGATTGGGTGGTGGCGGCGTTGCTGCATGACATTGGCGATATCTACGCGCCCTATAACCACGATGAATATGCGGCAACGATCCTTAAACCTTTCGTGCGTGAGCAGGTGACGTGGGTCGTCGAAAAGCACGGCGATTTCCAACGGCTCTATTATGCGATGCATACCGGCGGAAACCCCCATGCCCGCGACAAGTTCAAGGGCCATGCCTATTACGACGATTGCGATGAATTCTGTGCAAGCTGGGATCAGTCGAGCTTCGATCCGGCCTATGAGAGCCTGCCGATTTCGCATTTCGCGCCGCTGGTCGAAGAGGTCTTTGCGCGCAAGGCCTATGATCCGGCGGTGATCCGGGCGGGTGAACGGGTCGTGTTGAAGGATGCCGCTGTTGCGGCCCAAAGGGCATGAAGGTTGGCGAGACCTCTGGTGTGGCGGCCGCGGCACGCGGCAAGGCGGGGGCAGCGGTTGGCCTTCAATCTGGCGGCTATGACTATCGGTTGACGGCGGCGGCTTTGGTCTTTGCCGCAGCGGTTTTTCTTTTCATCTACTTCGGGGGCTAGGATGGCGCGGAAGGCGGGGATTATCGGCGGTGGGGTGATTGGCGGCGGATGGGCTGCGCGGTTCCTGCTGAATGGCTGGGACGTGGCGGTTTACGACCCGGACCCAGAGGCCCCGCGCAAGGTGGGCGAGGTTCTGGCCAATGCCCGCGCCTCGCTGCCTGCCCTGTCGGATGGGCCGATGCCAGCCGAGGGCAAGCTGAGCTTTGTCGGTTCGGTCAGCGAGGCGGTCGAGGGCGCGCATTACATTCAGGAAAGCGTGGGTGAGCGGCTGGACCTGAAGCACCGGGTTATGGCGCAAATTCAGCAGGCAGCACCTTTGGGCACGCCGGTTGGCTCTTCGACCTCGGGCTTCAAACCCAGCGAATTGCAGCAGGGCGCGGCGAACCCCGGCGTGATCTTTGTGGCCCATCCGTTCAACCCGGTCTACCTGTTGCCGTTGGCCGAGGTGGTGCCCTCGGACCGGTCCGACATGAAGGTGATCGAAGAGGCGAAAGAGATTTTGCGCGAGATCGGGATGTTCCCGCTGCATGTGCGCAAGGAAATTGACGCCCATATCGCCGACCGCTTCCTTGAGGCGGTGTGGCGCGAGGCGCTGTGGCTGGTGAAGGACGGCATCGCCACGACCGAGGAAATCGACGAGGCGATCCGCATGGGCTTTGGCCTGCGCTGGGGCCAGATGGGCCTGTTCGAAACCTACCGCGTTGCGGGCGGCGAGGCCGGGATGAAGCATTTCATGGCGCAGTTCGGGCCGTGCCTGCAATGGCCATGGACCAAGCTGACCGATGTGCCGGAATTCACCGAGGAATTGGTGGACCTGATCGCTGGCCAGTCTGACGCGCAATCGGGCCATCACACGATCCGCGAATTGGAACGCATCCGCGACCGCAACCTGATTGGTTTCCTGCGCGTGTTGAAAGAGCGCAACTGGGGCGCGGGCAAGGTTCTTTTGGACCATGACGCGCGCCGTCGTGCGGCCATGCCAGACCCCACGCCGGATATGGCCGCGCCGATGGAAATGGCCCGGATGACCGTGCTGCCGGGTTGGATTGACTACAACGGCCACATGACCGAAAGCCGCTATCTCTTTGCGGCCTCGGAGACCTGTGACGCTTTCCTGCGCCATATCGGGGCCGATATTGCCTATGTCGGAACGGGGTTCAGCTATTACACCGCCGAGACCCATATCATGCATCTGGATGAGGCCAAGCTGGGCGAGGCGCTGACCGGCACGGTGCAGGTGATCCATGCCGATGAAAAGCGGCTGCACATCTTCATCCGCATCCTGAAAGGCGACACCCCGGTGGCGACGCTGGAGCAGATGCTCTTGCATGTCGATATGAAAGCGGGTCGGGCTTGCGCCGCGCCTGCGGCCATTCAGGATCGGCTGATGCCAATTGCCCGGGCCCATGCAGCGTTGCCGAAGCCAGAGGCAGTGGGTCGCCATGTCGGGCAGCGAAAATGAGCCGCAGGGTTCTGATCACGGCAGGGGCAAACGGGATCGGTCTGGTGATGGCCCGCGCCTTTGCGGCCTTGGGTGATCGGGTCTGGGTCACGGATATCGATGAAGCACAAATAGCGGCCCTTCCCGCTGGTCTGCGCGGCACGGTCTGTGATGCCTCGGATGAGCCTGCGATGGCGGCTCTTTTTGCCGAGCTTGCGCAGGATTGGGGCGGGCTGGACGTGCTATGCGCCAATGCCGGGATCAAGGGGCCGACCGCGGTCATTGAAGACATGCCGTTGGACGAATGGCATCAATGTCTTGGGGTCAATCTCGACGGCGCGATGATTGCGGCCAAACATGCCGCGCGGCTGATGAAACCGGCAGGCAGGGGCGTGATGATCTTCACGTCCTCGACTTCGGGCCTCTACGGCACCCCATTCCGCGCGCCCTATGTGGCAGCGAAATGGGGCGTGATCGGCCTGATGAAAACCGTCGCCATGGAACTTGGCCCCTATGGCATCCGCGCCAATGCCATCTGCCCCGGCTCGGTCAACGGCCCCCGGATCGACCGCGTGATCGCCGCCGAAGCCGCAGCCAAAGGCATGACCGAAGACGCCATTCGCCAAGGCTATGCCAGCGGCACGGCCCTAAAACGCCTGTCCGACCCCGAAGACGTGGCCGACATGGCCCTTTTCCTCGCCTCTGACGCAGCGCGCATGATCTCGGGTCAGGCGCTGGCGGTGGATGGCATGACCTATAACGTCGACCCCTGAGGCCCCCATGCAGTTTGGTTTGACCGAAGAACAACAGATGATCGTCGAGACGACCCGCGCCTTTGTCGAGGCCGAGTTGTACCCGCACGAGGCCATGGTCGAAAGAACCGGCCACCTGCCGATGGAGCTGATCCGCGAGATCCAGCAAAAAGCGATGGCCGCAGGGCTTTACGCGGCCAATATGCCTGCCGAAGTGGGCGGTGCGGGTCTGGATACCCTGTCTTGGCTGCTTTATGAAAAAGAACTGGGCCGGGCCAATTACGCGCTGCACTGGACCTGTGTTGCGCGGCCATCAAACATTCTTCTGGCCGGTACGCCCGAGCAGCGCGAACGCTATCTGATGCCCTGTATTCGCGGCGAGACATGGGATTGCCTTGCCATGACGGAACCGGGGGCCGGCTCGGACCTGCGCGGGATGAAGGCCAGCGCCCGGCAAGAGGGCGCAGACTGGGTGCTGAACGGGACGAAGCATTTCATCAGCCATGCCGATGTTGCCGGGTTTACGATTGCCTTCATGGCGACGGGCGAAGAGCAGACGCCGAAGGGAGTGAAGAAAAAGATCACCGCGTTTTTCGTCGATAAGGGCACCAAGGGGTTCACCGTCCGCGACGGCTATCGCAATGTCAGCCATCGTGGCTATACCAATGCGGTTCTGGAATTCGACGATTGCCGCGTGCCGGCAGAGAACATCCTGGGCGAGGTGCATAAGGGGTTTGACGTGGCCAATACCTGGCTGGGCGCGACCCGCCTGCAAGTCGCCAGCACCTGTCTTGGCCGGGCAGATCGCGCCCTCGCCCATGCCATCCAATATGCCGCCGACCGCAGCCAGTTCGGGCAGGCAATCGGCAAGTTCCAAGGCGTCAGCTTCAAACTGGCCGATATGGCGATGGAGTTGAAGGCCGCGGAACTCTTGACCCGCGAGGCGGCCTGGAAATTTGATCAGGGCACAGTGACCGAGGCCGATATGTCGATGGCCAAGCTGAAGGCGACCGAGGCACTGGCGATGATCGCGGATGAGGCCATCCAGATTCATGGCGGCATGGGCCTTATGGATGAGCTGCCGCTGGAACGGATCTGGCGCGATGCCCGCGTCGAGCGGATCTGGGAGGGGACCTCGGAAATTCAGCGCCACATCATCAGCCGCGAACTTCTCCGCGCCGTTGGCGGATAAAGAGAGGGGGCGCTGCCCCCTGTCGCTTTGCAGGCAAAGCGCCTTACCCCCGGGATATTTAGAGACAGAAAATGACGAGAAACAAATCGCGGCGCCAGACTCAGGATCTTAAGGTTTCGGCAACCTGTTTTCGGCAAATTGCGGTTACGGTACAGGCGGGGACGCCGATGACCGTGACAGGAAATGGCACCCCGTCTTCGCTTGGGGGCGGGGTGTTATGATTCCTGTGACCTCTCTCATTTTCTGTCTGAAAATATCCTCGGGGGTAAGGGCGTCGCAAAGCGAGGCCCGCAGGGGGCAGAAAGCCCCCTGTTCTGGTGGGGCGGCGGGAGGCATCGCATGACCGCAGCGAAACCCTCTGTCAGCATTACGTTTTGTACGCAGTGCAACTGGCTTTTGCGGGCGGGTTGGATGGCACAGGAGCTTTTGTCGAGTTTTGGCGAAGATCTGGCTTCGGTGACGCTGGTCCCGGGATATGGCGGCATCTACCGGATCGAGGTGGACGGGAAAGTCCTTTGGGACCGAAAGGCGGATGGTGGTTTTCCTGACGCGCGGGAGGTGAAGACGCGGTTGCGCGATCATTGCTGGCCGGAGCGGGAGCTTGGGCATCTGGACCGGAAAGGAGCCACCGATGCGTGATCTGGAGCGTCTGCTGCGGCCGAAATCCATTGCCGTTTTGGGCGCCGGATGGGCCGAGAACGTGATCGAGCAATGCCGGAAGATGGGGTTTGACGGGCCGATTTGGCCGGTTCATCCAAAGCGGTCCGAGATTGCCGGGGTGCGGGCCTTTTCCAGTTTGGCCGATCTGCCCGTAGCGCCAGACGCGACCTTCATAGGGGTCAACCGTTTTGCGACGGTGGAGGTTGTGCGCGAACTGGCCGCGATGGGCGCGGGCGGGGCGATTTGTTTTGCCAGCGGCTGGGAAGAGGCGGGCGAGGCCGGGCTTCAGGCGGAACTTGTCAAGGCTGCGGGCGATATGCCGATCCTTGGCCCCAATTGCTATGGTGTGATCAACTACCTTGACGGAGCACTGCTGTGGCCAGACCAGCATGGCGGGCGACGGGTTGAGCGGGGCGTGGCGCTGCTGAGCCAGTCGTCAAACATCGTGATCAACCTGACCATGCAGGCGCGGGGGCTGCCGGTAGCCTATGTCGCTTGTCTTGGCAATGCCGCTCAGGTTGGGCTTGCCGCATTGGCGGGCGCGCTTTTGGCCGATGATCGGGTGACGGCCATCGGCATGTATGTCGAGGGGATTGACGATGCCCCGGCCTTCGCCGCCTTGGCTGAAGCAGCACGGGCGGCGGGAAAGGGCGTGGTCTGCATCAAATCGGGTAAGACCGAGTTGAGCCGCGTGGCGGCGGCTTCGCACACGGCGTCGCTCGCCGGGGGCGGGGCGGCATCGAGTGCCTTTTTGCGCAGCGCCGGTGTGGCCGAGGTGGCGACGCTGGATGCCTTGATCGAGACATTGAAGATCTTTCACCTTCACGGGCCTCAGATCGGGGAGCGTCTGTGCTCGCTCTCTTGTTCCGGGGGGGAGGCGGGTCTGGTGGCCGATATGGCAGCGCCCTCCGGGATCGACTTTCCACCAGTGCCAGAGGCCACGCGGGCGCGGCTGTCCGAGATCCTTGGCCCTATTGTCGCGATTGCAAATCCGCTGGATTATCACACCTTTATCTGGGGAGACGGGCCGCGCACCACCGACGTCTTTACCACGATGCTAGAGGCCTATGACGCGGGCATATATATCATCGACCCACCACGCCCGGATCGATGTGATCCGTCGAGTTTTCAGCCCGCCTTGGATGCGATTGAGGCTGCGCAGGCGGCCACGGGCAAGCCCGCCTTTCCGGTCGGATCTTTGCCCGAGAATTTCGATGAGGACCGGGCGATTGCGATGATCGAGCGGGGGATTTGCCCGTTGATGGGCTTGGCCTCGGCCCTGCCCGCGATCAGGGCGGCGCAGACGCCTGCCGCGCGGCCCGGCTGGCGGCCTTGGGCAGCCTTGCCTGAGCGTCCCTTGCGGATGCTGGACGAGGCGACGGCAAAAGGGCGGTTGGCGGCGGCGGGTGTGGCCGTGCCGCGTGGCGTTTGCGCACCGACCCTTGCCGATCTGGCCCCGCTGGCGGCGGGGTTGACGGGACGATTGGCCCTCAAGGGGCTTGGCTTTGCCCATAAATCGGAAATGGGCGCGGTGCGGCTGGGCTTGACCTCGGTCGAGGGGCAGGAGGACATGCCCGGCGCGACCGGCTATCTGGCCGAAGAAATGGTGACGGGCACCATCGCCGAACTGTTGGTCGGGCTGCGGCGCGATCCGGTTTATGGGACCACGCTGACGCTGGGTTTTGGCGGGGTCGAGGCCGAGTTGCTGGCCGATACGGTGACGCTGTGCCTGCCGGTTACGACGGAAGAGGTGATGGCTGGCCTGCGGCAGTTGCGTCTGTGGCCGCTGCTGGATGGCTATCGGGGAAGGGCGCGGGCCGATGTGGCGGCCGTGGTGCAAGCGGTGATGGCGATGCAGAACTTGATGGCGAAGAACAGCGCTTTGGAAGAAATTGAAATCAACCCGTTGATGGTGGGAGCGGCTGGTGCCGTTGCAGCCGATGCGGTGATCTGGGAGGCAAGCGAATGATGGAGATGCGGACAGAGGGGCCCATTCGGACCCGGCGCGAAGGCGCGATCCTTGAGGTGACGCTGGACCGGCCCAAAGCCAATGCCATCGACCTGATCACCAGCCGTGTCATGGGGCTTGTCTTTCGCGATTTCCGTGACGATGACAGCCTGCGCGTGGCGATTTTGCGGGCCGAAGGGGACAAGTTCTTTTGCCCCGGCTGGGACTTGAAGGCGGCAGCAGGCGGCGATGCTGTCGATGGCGATTACGGCGTGGGCGGTTTTGGCGGTCTTCAGGAATTGCCAAATCTCAACAAACCGGTGATCTGCGCAGTCAATGGAATCTGCTGTGGCGGGGGGCTGGAACTTGCCCTTTCCTGCGATTTGATCCTTGCCAGTAGTACCGCCACCTTTGCCCTTCCGGAAATCCGGTCTGGCACTGTGGCCGATGCGGCCAGCCTGAAACTGCCCAAGCGCATCCCCTATCACGTTGCCATGGACCTCTTGTTGACGGGCCGCTGGTTTGATGCGGAAGAGGCGTTGCGCTGGGGTCTGTTGAAGGAAATCACCGCGCCCGAGGATCTGCTCTCCAAGGCGTGGGACTTAGCTCGCCTTCTCGAAAGCGGACCGCCCTTGGTCTATGCCGCGATCAAGGAAGTGGTGCGCGAAGCCGAGGCGCTGAAGTTCCAGGACGGGTTGAACCGCATCACCAAGCGTCAATTTGCGACCGTCGATCGGCTTTATTCCAGTGAGGATCAGTTGGAGGGCGCCCGCGCCTTTGCCGAAAAGCGTGATCCGGTCTGGAAGGGGCGCTGAAAAGAGGTGACAGGAGGCTCAACCTCGTGTTGATCTGCGAATGGCCTGCTCGCTTGGGCATTTAAACCAAATTGCATTTCGAAATGAGGTGTTGATGCGCTTTTCCATTTCTAGGACCACCGCGGCAATTCTGCGTGGCAGCCTTGCTGCGATCGCCTTTTGGGCGGGACTCTCGGTTTCGGCGGTCGGGGCCGAAACAGCAAAACCGGTCTTGCTGCCGGTGATCAAGCAGGAATACCCCGGAAAGCCTAAGAACATCCGGCTGGTCCATGTGCCCTTGATGAAGTTGGGCGACAAGGAGATCGGGCAACCTTTGTTGCTGGACACCGGTTCCTCGGGGATGTCGATCGATTGCGAATTCGTGCTGCCCAAGGAGATGTGCTCGCTGGATGGTATCAAGATTGATCAAGAGACCAGTATCAACGGGATCGTGGTGACGACGCAAAAGGTCGAAGCGCATTACGGCGGCTCGATCCACTATGGCCATCTTGCCCGCGCCAAGGTCTGGCTGGGGGATGAGACGGCGTCGGTCAGCACCGAGCAGCCGATCAGTTTCATGATCCGTACAAAGGTGGTCAGGCGGTCCGATGGTCAAGTGGTTGGCGGGAAGCTTTGGCCGAAAGGGATGCTGGGCATCTCTCCCATCGGTCGGGTAGATGTGAAGGGCGAAATCACTTCGCCCTTGAACGCGGTTGCGGTTCCTGAGGGACTGCATAAAGGCTACAGCATCGGCGATCTGGGTTCGGATTGGGCCGTATGTGCGACCGAAGATCACAATTGCCCTTCGGTTCCGGCGCTGGCCATCGGGGTTGATCCGAAGGACCGCGAGGGGTGGAAGTTCACCCTTATCAAGGCCGCAGAAGAACGGTTCAATTTTCCGACGGTCTCGGCCTGTATTGTGATCGGGGAGGAGAAACCGAATTGCCTGCCGACGCTTTTTGATACCGGCAATTCGATGATTTATGTCGGTGGGGTCGAGGCCAAGCCGCTGAAAAACGGGAAAGCGGTGAAGGTTGCGACGCTGGCGGAATGGGCATTCAAGACAAGGTATGTGCCAGAGGTCGCCTTTGAGAAGGGACTTCCCCACCATGTAATCGGCCTTCGGTTTTTTGAAGAGAACCGACTTTCTATAGATCTGTCAGTCGGATTGCTTGGGCTTCGGATCGTATCCGGGGAGTGAACAGGTCCGCCGACCCCCAGGTTCGCGGAGATAGGGCGACTTGGCTGGCCAATTCCGTGCAGTCACGGCTGGAAAGCGACCTTTCGGGGTCGCTTTGGGCTGTGGCATGGTACGGGAAGAAGGGTAAGAAAACCCAAAAGGCGAAAGGGTGGCTGGCTTGGAACCAGATTTCATCATCGTGGGGGCTGGCAGCGCGGGATGTGTGCTGGCCAACCGGTTGAGCGAGAGCGGAAAGCATCGCGTTGTCTTGCTGGAAGCGGGCGGCAGTGACCGGCGGTTTTATGTTCATTTGCCGCTGGGCTATGGCAAGCTTTTCTATGACCCCTCGCTGAACTGGCTGTACAAGACCGAGCCGGACCCGGGCCTTGATGGCGCGCGGGACCATTGGCCGCGTGGCAAGATTTTGGGTGGGTCTTCGTCGATCAATGCGATGGTCTGGATCAGGGGGCATCGGGAGGATTACGAAGACTGGGGCCGCGAGGCGCCGGGCTGGGGCTGGGAGGAGTGCCGCGCCGCCTATCGCGCCATCGAGGATAACGAGGCGGGCGCGGATGCCTATCGGGGGAAGGGCGGGCCTTTGTTCATCTCGGCCAACCGACGCGGTTTGCATCCTTTGGTGAAGGATTACATCGCCGCCTGCGAAGAGGCGGGGCTGGCTCATAACCCCGATTTCAATGGGGCCGAACAGGAAGGCGCGGGCATCTATCAGATGACGATCAAGGGCGCGCGCCGGAATTCCACCGCGCGGGCCTTTTTGCGGCCTGCGATGGGGCGAGCCAATCTGAAGGTGATCACCCATGCCCATGTGACCCGGGTTCTGGTCGAGAATGGCCGGGCGGTGGGTGTGGAGTATCGTCAAGGCGGGCAGGTGAAAACCCTGCGGGCAAAAGCCGAGGTGATCCTGTCCGGGGGGGCGATCAATTCGCCGCAACTCTTGCAGCTTTCGGGCATCGGGCCGGGGGCCTTGCTGCAATCCTTGGGGTTGGATGTTCTGGTCGACAACCCGAATGTCGGCGATCACCTGAACGATCATCAGGGCATCAACTATACATGGTCGATGAAGGTGCCGACCTATAATGACGAGCTGCGCCCGTGGTGGGGCAAAGCGCTGGCCGGGATGAAATATTTCCTTGGCGGCTCTGGTCCCTTGGCCAAGTCGATCAATCATGGCGGCGGGTTTTTCCGCACCTCGCCCGATCTGCCCCGGCCTAATATGCAGCTTTACATGCAAGCCTTTTCAACGCTTATCCCCCGGGACGGTGAGCGCCCGATCCTGAACCCTGACCCCTGGTCGGGCCTGTCCTTGGGCCTTTCGAACTGCCGCCCGACCTCGCGGGGGCATATCCGAATCAACACGCCCGATCCGATGGCCCATCCGGTGATTACGGCCAATGCCTTTTCGACCGAGCATGACGTGACCGAGATGTTGGCGGCCGTGAAATTCCTGCGCCATCTGGCGGCGCAACCGGCGATGGCGCGGCTGATCAAGGAAGAGTTGCGGCCGGGGCCAGAGGTCACGAGCGATGAGGCGCTGATCGACGATTTCCGCAAGCGATCGGGCACGGTCTATCATCCGTCCTGCACCGTGCGGATGGGGGTGGACCCCGCCACCAGCGTTCTGGACAGCCGGTGCCGGGTGCGGGGCGTAGAGGGGCTGCGCGTGATCGATGCGTCCAGTTTTCCGAACCTGATTGCCGGAAACACCAATGCGCCGTCGATCCTGATGGGGTGGAAAGGCGCGGAACTGGTGCTGGCCGACGCCAAATAGAGGTGCCGTCGCCGGGGGCATCGAGCCCCGGGCGACGGCGTTGCCACGTCACTCGCCGCGCGGGAATCTCTTTGCTTCTTCCAGCACGTTCAGGTCCATGTGATTGCGCATATAGCGTTCGGACGCGGCCCGAAGCGGCTGGTAATCCCACGGGAAATAGGCCCCGTTGCGCAGCGCCTCGTAGACCACCCAGCGGCGGGCTTGGCTTTGCCGCACTTCGGCGTCAAAGGCGGCCAAGTCCCAGCGGGCATCGGCAGCCTTGCGGAAATAGGCGAGGATTTCTGCGGCCTTGGGTTCTTCGACCAGATTTTCACGCTCTTCCGGATCATGCGCGAGATCAAAAAGCATGTCGGGGTCGGCCGGGCAGCGAATGTATTTCCATGCGCCTTCGCGCAGACCGACCATCGGCGTGATCGTGCCTTCGGCGGCATATTCCATCGCGACCATCGACCGCTTTCCACCCTGCGCCAAAGGCAAGAGGTTTTCGCCATCGGTCCAAGGCGCGACCTCCCCCAGATCAACACCGGCAAGCGCCGCAAGGGTCGGGGTAACGTCAATCGTCGAGACCGGGTCCGTGATCAGGCCGGGGTCGATGCCGGGGGCCGAGATCATCAGGGGCACACGCGCCGAGCCTTCGAAGAAGTTCATCTTGAACCAAAGGCCGCGCTCGCCGAGCATATCGCCGTGATCCGAGACGAAGATCACGATCGCCTCTTGGCGCGTTGCCTCGAGCACCGAGAAAATCTCGCCGATCTTGTCGTCGATATAGGAGATATTGGCGAAATAGCCTTGGCGCGCACGGCGGATATGGTCGTCTGTGATGTCGAAATTTCGCCAGTCGCAGGCATCCATCAGACGTTTGGAGTGGGGGTCTTGGTCATCGTAGTCGATCGCCTTAGGTGGGTCGAGTTCCGGAATGCCTTCGTAAAGATCCCAGTATTTGCGGCGGGCGACATAGGGGTCATGCGGGTGTGTAAAGCTGACCGTCAGGCACCACGGGCGGGCGTCGCCGCCGCGTGAGAGATCATAAAGTTTTTGCACGGCCTGAAAGGCCACGTCATCGTCATATTCCAACTGGTTGGTGATCTCGGCCACGCCTGCGCCCGTGACCGATCCGAGGTTGTGATACCACCAGTCGATCCGCTCTCCCGGTTTGCGGTAATCGGGGGTCCAACCGAAATCGGCAGGGTAGATGTCGGTAGTCAGGCGTTCCTCAAAACCGTGCATCTGGTCGGGGCCGACGAAATGCATCTTGCCCGACAGTGCTGTCAGATACCCGGCGCGGCGCAGGTGGTGGGCATAGGTCGGAATGTCCGAGGCGAATTCGGCCGCATTGTCATAGACCCGCGTCCGGCGCGGCAATTGCCCTGACATGAACGAGGCGCGGGCAGGCGCACAAAGGGGCGAGCCGGTGTAGCAATTCTGGAACCGCAGCGAATGTTCAGCCAAACGCCGCAAATTCGGCGCATGGAGAAAGGAGGCAGGGCCGTCGGGAAAGAACGTCCCGTTCAACTGATCGACCATGAGGATGAGAATATTCGGCTGGTCGGTCATGCGTTTCTCCGCTTTGGGCCGGGGCGGCGTTGCAAGGAACACCTGGCCTTGGAACGTCAATCATTTCGGTTGCTGGCGACGCGCCGATTTCCACGGCGAGAGGATGTTGCCCGCGATCCAAATCCGGGTCGGGGCCGCCTGTCAACCCGCGCTGTTCACCTCGTGTCTCAAGACAAAATTCTTGTCGCAAATTGCTGACTTAGGTCGCTTTAGCGGCTTGATCGGGGGGCGAACCTCGTGTGCAAATGGTGGGGATCGGAGATTGAAATGACCGTACACCACCCGGCGACTCGCGATGATTTTCCTTACCGGTTGATGGAGATCGAAGACCTCCGGATCCCCCTTCCAGACGGGACAAAACTTTCGGCGCGGGTTTGGATGCCCGACAACGCGCCTCAGTCCCCGGTTCCAGCAGTGCTGGAATACATTCCGTATCGCAAACGGGATGGCACCTTGCCCCGGGACGAGTTGATGCACCCTTATGTTGCTGGTCACGGCTATGCCTGCGTGCGCGTCGACATGCGCGGCAATGGCGACAGTGAAGGCCTGATGAGCGATGAATACACTGCTCAGGAACTGCAGGATGCCTGTGATGTGATCGCTTGGCTTGCGGCGCAGGACTGGTGTTCGGGTACGGTCGGGATGATGGGGAAAAGCTGGGGCGGCTTCAATTGCCTCCAAACCGCTTTCCTTCAGCCTCCCGCCCTGAAGGCGGTGATTTCGGTCTATTCGACGACAGACCGCTTTGCCGATGACATTCACTACAAGGGCGGTTGCCTTTTGGGCGAGAACTTCGGCTGGGGCGCGGTGATGCTAAGCTATTCCAGCCGCCCAGCCGACCCGGCCTTGCGCCCAGACTGGCGCGAAGATTGGCTGAAGCGGCTGGAGGCCCAACCTTGGCTTGCGCCGCGCTGGGCCGGACATCAGGCGCGGGACGATTACTGGAAACACGGGTCGATTTGCGAAGATTTTTCGCGGATGCAGGTGCCCGTCCTGTCGTTTGGCGGCTGGGCTGACGGCTATATGAACACGGTCGATGCCTTGGTCCGCAATGTGGGTGCCAAGGGAATTGTCGGGCCTTGGGTCCATCAATATCCGCATACTGCCGTGCCGGGGCCGGCAATCGGTTTTCTGCAGGTCGCTCTCCGCTGGTGGGACCGCTGGCTGAAAGGCATCGAGAATGGGGCCGAGTCAGACCCGGCCTATCGGGCTTTCATGCTGCATTCGGCACCGCCTGATGCCTGCGCAAAAGAGCGAGAGGGGCATTGGGTTGCCGAGCCGATCTGGCCAAGCCCACAGGTTTCGGAGGTTGCGCTGCATTTGGCGGCAGAGGGGGGGCTGTCTGCCCCCCAACGCGCTTTGCCTGCGCAAAGCGCTTCCCCCCGAGGATATTTGAAGACAGAAAATGGGGACGAATTTTCGGCTGTCGTTGCCACTCCGCAGCATTTGGGGATGCAGGCCGGAGAGTTTTTCCCGATGGGGTTGAACGGCGAAATGCCGGGGGATCAGGCGGGCGAAGATTCCGTGTCGCTTTGTTTTGAGGGCGAGGTGTTGGAGACCCCGCTGGAACTGCTGGGGGCGGCAAAACTGCTGTTGCGGCTGTCATCGGACAAGCCCCTGGCCTTTGTTGTGGCGCGGCTTTGCGATGTGGGGCCGGATGGATCATCGGTGCGGATCGCTCATGGGATGTTGAACCTGTGCCATCGGGAAGATCGGGCAGACCCGCGGCCCATGGTGCCGGGCGAAGAGGTCGAGGTCGCTTTCCTGCTGGATCAGATGGCTTATCAATTGGCGGCAGGCCATCATTTGCGGCTTGCCTTGTCGACTACCTATTGGCCCTTTGTCTGGCCCTCTCCCGAGACGGCTGTGCTGACGATCACGGCTGGGCGATTGACTCTGCCCGTGCGGCAGGGCGCGACCGAGAGTTGGGAACCGCCTGGGCCGGAGATAGCAAAGCCCTGGCACCATCGGGTGCTTCGCAAGGGAAAGACGCGTCGTTTTGTCGAGCAGGATCTGATCGCGGGCACGCAGGCCCTGGTGGTCGAGGACGACCTTGGCGAGCATGAAAACATGACCCATGGTCTTTGCACGGGGGAGGCCATGTCAGAGCGCTGGCAGATCCGTCCGGACGATCCGTTGTCGGCAATCGCTGAGCATCGGTGGGAACAACGCCTCTGGCGCGGCGATTGGTCGGTACGAACCGAGGCCTGGGCCAGAATGACGGCCACGGCCAGTCATCTGATCCATGAGGCGCGGTTAACTGCTTGGGAAGGCGAAGAAGAAATTTTTTCGCGCAGTTTTCGAGAGGATGTGCCGCGCCGCTTTGTATGAATCTTCGCAACCGCTCGCAAAAGTGTTTGCGTTTGGGCGCATGCGGGTTACTGATTCACCAATCAACAAAAAAACGAAAAGAACCAAACAGGGAGACAACATATGTCAGAACAACTGGATCGCTTTATTGCTGCCGCGCGCGCGGGGCGTATGAACCGTCGTGAATTTGTGGGCCGTACCACGGCTTTGGGCCTTTCTGCGGGTCTCGCTTCGGCACTTTATGGCAAGGCCGCGCAGGCACAGGCCAAGAAAGGCGGGCTGCTGCGCGCCGGTATGCAGGGCGGTGAATCGACCAACTCACTGGACCCGGCTCTGGCCGCGTCAGAAGTGCCGTTTGCCATCAACATGACTTGGGGCGAGATGCTGGTCGATGTTGGCGCCTCGGGCGAGATCCAGTACCGACTGGCCGAAGAGATCAGCGCGAATTCCGATGCGACCGAGTGGAAGTTCAAGATCCGTCAGGGTGTTGAATATCACAACGGCAAGACCGTCACCGCCGATGATGTGGTGGCAACCATGCGCCGCCATACCGACGAGAAGTCGCAGTCGGGCGCGCTGGGCATCGTGCAAGGCATCACCGAGATGTCTGCGGAAGGCGATATGGTAACAATGAAGCTGGCCTCGGGCAGCGCCGACTTCCCCTTCCTGATGGCCGATTACCACCTGATCATCCAGCCGAATGGTGGCGTGGACAACCCGGCCGAGGGTGTGGGCGCGGGCCCATACAAGGTCGTGGTAAACGAGCCGGGCGTGCGCCACGGCTTTGAGAAGTTTGCGAATTACTGGGATGCCGATGTCGGCCATGCCGATCAGGTGGAAATCATCGTCATCAACGATGGCACAGCCCGCGCGGCCGCGCTGCAATCGGGTCAGGTTCACATGATGAACCGTGTTGACCCGAAGATCGCCGAACTGATCGGTCGCGTGCCGGGAGTTCAGGTCAAGCACGTTGCGGGCCGTGGCCACTATGTCTTCATCATGCATGTCGACAAGGCTCCGTTTGACAATGTCGACCTGCGTATGGCGCTGAAGCTGGCGATCAACCGGGGTGAGATGGTCGAAAAGATCCTTGGCGGCCTTGGCTCGCCGGGCAACGATTTCCCGATCAACTCGGCCTATCCACTGTTCGATGACACCATCCCGCAGCGAGAATACGATGCTGCAGCGGCGGCCGAGTACTACAAGAAATCCGGCCATGATGGTTCGCCCATCATCCTGCGCACGGCTCAGGGTGCCTTCCCGGGTGCTGTCGAGGCCGCGCAGCTGTTCCAGCAATCGGCTCAGGCTGCTGGCATTCCGCTGGAAATCAAGCGCGAGCCTGATGACGGCTATTGGTCGAACGTCTGGAACGTCGAGCCGTTCTGCGCCTCGTACTGGGGTGGCCGTCCGGTGCAGGACCAGATGTATTCGACCGCTTACCTGTCGACCGCGGAATGGAACGACACCAAGTTCAAGAACGCCAAGTTCGATGAACTCTTGATCGCTGCACGCGCCGAACTCGACAGTGCCAAGCGCAAGGGCATGTATTCGGAAATGGCGCATATCCTGCGCGACGAAGGCGGCCTTATCCTGCCGATGTTCAACGATTTTGTGGACGGTGTCCGCGACGAGGTTGGCGGTTGGGAGCCCGATCCGAATGGCGAGTTGATGAACGGCAAAGCGCTGTCGCGCTGCTGGGTCGCCTAAGGGAACGGCCGCGTGCATCCGATCATAACCTTGGTGGTCCAGCGCCTTGCGCTGGGCCTCCTCCTCCTTCTCGCCGTCTCGGCCGTGATCTTCCTCGGCGTCGAGATGCTGCCGGGCGATACTGCCCAAGCCATTCTTGGCCAATCCGCGACGCCGCGCGCGCTGGAAAACCTGCGCGCCGAGATGGGCTTGGACCAGCCCGCGCTGACCCGCTATTTCCACTGGCTGGGCGGAATCATGACGGGCGATCTGGGCACGTCGCTGACGAATAAATCCGACATTGCCAAGGACATTGGTCAGCGCTTGGGCAATACCTTGTTCCTTGCCTTCTGGGCCGCCGTGATCTCGGTGCCGCTGGCCATCCTCTTGGGTTTGATCGCGGCGCGTTACAATGGCCGTTGGCCCGACAAGCTGATTTCTGGCGTGACCCTCTCGACGATTTCGCTGCCGGAATTCGTGGTGGGCTATATCGTGCTCTACTTCCTGGCTGTGAAATGGCAGCTTTTCCCTTCTGTCGCGATGGTTTTCCCAGGCATGGGTGTGCTTGAACGGCTGAACGCCGTTATCCTGCCGGTGATCGTCTTGGTGCTGGTGGTCTTGGCCCATATGATGCGGATGACCCGCGCGGCGATCCTGAACGTCATGCAATCGGCCTATATCGAAACGGCTGAATTGAAGGGTCTCGGCCCGATGACGGTGATCTGGAAGCATGCCTTCCCGAATGCCATTGCGCCTGTTGTCAACGTGGTGATGTTGAACCTTGCCTATCTGGTGGTGGGTGTCGTCGTGGTCGAGGTGGTGTTCGTCTATCCGGGCATGGGCCAGTATCTGGTTGACCATGTGACCAAGCGTGACCTGCCGGTGGTGCAGGCCGTGGGTCTGATCTTTGCTGCCGTCTATATTGGCCTGAACATTCTGGCCGATGTGATTTCCATTCTTGCCAACCCAAGATTGAGGCACCCGAAATGAGGATGCCAATCTCTGCCATCATCGGCCTGATCCTGACCGGCGCCTTCTTCCTAGGCGCGCTTCTGGCCGATTTCATCGCCCCTTATGGCATGGCCGAAGTGGTCGGCGGTGTTTGGGACCCGGTCTCGTCGGACCATTGGTTCGGCACTGATGCGATCGGCCGCGATATGCTGACCCGCATGATCTATGGCGGTCGCACGACCATCTATGTCGCGACCGCGGCCACGATCCTGTCCTTTACCACGGGGTCCATCCTTGGCTTTACCGCAGCCGTTCTGGGCGGCTGGCCCGATCAGGTGCTGTCGCGCTTTGTCGATCTTGCCATGTCGATCCCCTCGCTGATCCTTGCGCTGGTGATCTTGTCGGTGACCCCGGTGACGATCCCGGTGCTGATCCTCGTCATCGGCCTTCTGGACGCAACGCGGGTGTTCCGCCTCTCACGCGCGGTCGCCGCTGACATCGTGGTGATGGACTATGTCGAGGCTGCACGCCTGCGGGGCGAGGGCTGGGGCTGGATCATCTTCAGGGAAATCCTGCCAAACGCCTTGTCGCCGCTGGTGGCTGAACTGGGCCTGCGCTTCATCTTCGCGGTGCTGTTCATTTCCACGCTGTCCTTCCTTGGCCTTGGGGTGCAACCGCCAATGGCGGACTGGGGCGGCATCGTGAAGGAAAACTCGGCCGGTCTGGTCTATGGCATCCCGGCAGCACTGATCCCGGCCTTTGCCATCGCGGCGCTGGCGATCTCTGTAAACCTCGTTGCCGACTGGGTGCTAAGCCGCACCACCAGCCTGAAAGGGGGCCGGGGATGACAGCACCCTTGCTGACGATTACTGGCCTTCGGATCGAAGCCACCGCCTACCCACCGGGCGAGCCGCCAAAGGACGTGGTCTTGGTGGACGGCGTCAACCTCACCCTGCAAAAGGGCAAGGTGCTGGGTTTGATCGGAGAGTCTGGCGCAGGCAAATCGACCATCGGCCTGTCCTCGATGGCTTTTGGCCGGGGCGGAGTGCGCCTCACCGGCGGGACGATCAACCTGAACGGGCGCGACATTCGTCTTGCCAATGCCAGCCAGCTTCGCAAGCTGCGGGGGCGCGAAGTGACCTATGTCGCCCAATCCGCTGCGGCGGCCTTTAACCCGGCGATCACCCTGATGGATCAGGTGATCGAGACCTGCCTGTCGCATGGGGTGATGGGCCGGGCCGAGGCGGAGGCGCGCGCCGTCATGCTGTTTGGCAAGCTGGGCCTGCCAAACCCCGAAACCTTTGGCAAACGCTATCCGCATCAGGTCTCGGGCGGGCAGCTCCAACGGGCGATGACGGCCATGGCGCTCTGCCCCAAGCCCGATCTGGTGATCTTTGACGAACCGACCACGGCGCTGGATGTGACCACCCAGATTGACGTTCTGGCCGCGATCAAAGAGGCGATCCACGATACCGGCGTGGCCGCCCTTTACATCACCCACGACCTTGCCGTTGTGGCGCAGGTGGCCGACGACATTCTCGTGCTGCGGCATGGCAAGATGGTGGAATATGGCAGCACGGGCCAGATCATCAAAGCCCCCACCGAACCCTACACGCAGGCCTTGGTCTCGGTCCGCTCCATTGATCACACCGAAAAACCCGAGGCCCTGCCGATCCTCGCCGTGCAAAACGTCACGGCTCGCTATCGTGGCACGAATTTCGACGTGCTGAAGAATGTGAATGTGGCCGTCGCGCCGGGCCAAACCCTTGCCATCGTCGGCGAAAGCGGTTCAGGTAAGTCCACCCTCGCACGCGCCATCACCGGTCTCTTGCCCCCGTCGCAGGGCAAGATCACCTTCGCCGGGCGCGATCTTTCCCGCGAACAACGCGCCCGCACGCGCGATGATCTGCGGGAAATCCAGATGATCTACCAGATGGCTGACACGGCGATGAACCCGCGCCAGACGGTTGGCACGATCATCGGACGCCCGCTCGAATTCTACTACGGCCTCCGGGGCGATGCCAAGAACAAGCGGATTCAGGAACTTCTTGACCAGATCGAGATGGGCAAAGGCTTTGCCGACCGCTACCCTGCGGAACTCTCCGGCGGCCAAAAACAGCGTGTCTGCATTGCGCGCGCCCTTGCCGCCAAGCCAAAGCTCATCATCTGCGATGAGGTAACCTCGGCCCTCGACCCGCTGGTTGCAGACGGCATCCTGAAGCTGCTTCTCAGCCTTCAGGCGGCAGAAGGTGTGGCCTATCTCTTCATCACCCATGACCTTGCGACGGTCAAAGCCATCGCCGACAAGATCGCGGTCATGTACCGTGGTCAGGTCGTGCGTTACGGACAGAAATCCGATGTCCTCGCGCCCCCCTTCGACGACTACACCGACCTGCTCCTGTCCTCGGTTCCCGAGATGGAGCTGGGCTGGCTGGAACAGGTCCTCTCCTATCGCAAGATGGAGAGCGCCGGGAACTGATCATTTTCTGTCCTTAAATATCCCCGCCGGAGGCATCCGCCGCGTGCGGCCCGTGACTGGGCGGGGCAGGAGCGTGACATGAACCGCAAACTGCTGCTGATCATCATCGACGGCGTGCCCTATCGCAACTGGCGGCGCCTGTTCGGCAATCTCGAGGGCTGGGTCCAGCGAGGTGACGCGCGGGTATGGCGGATGCGGGCGGTTCTGCCCTCGACCTCGGCCTCTTGCTACGCCTCGATCCATACCGGCGTGCCACCTCAGGTGCATCGGGTCTGGGGCAATGAGGCCGTATACAAACTGGACCTGCCCGACATCTTTTCCGAATGTGCCAAGGTCGGCAAACGCACCGGGGCTGTGACCCACAGCTTCTGGTCCGAATTCTTTCAGCGCGCGCCCTTCGATGTCGTGCGCGACATCGAATATGATGAAGAGGCCGGCCCGATCCACCACGGGCGCTTTCACACCATGACAGGCTACGGCAACATCAACCAGATGACGCCCTCGGATGTCGATCTCTTTGCCACGCTCACCCGTCTGGCCGAGGTGAAGGGGATCGACTACGGCATCCTGCATACTTGCACGCTCGATAGCATGGGGCACCGGTTCTACCACGATTGCGAAGAGATGGATGACGCCTGCTACAAGATGGATGCGATGCTGGCCCCCTTTGTCCAGCGCTGGCGCGATCAGGGCTACGAGGTGATCGTGACCGCCGATCACGGACAGGATGAGCGCGGCCATCACGGCGGCACGGGCGAATTGCAGCAAGACTTCGCCTTCTACTATTTCGGCGACAGCGACATGCCCGGCAAAGACGTCGTGCTTGATCAGTTGTCGCTTGCCCCGTCCATCCTGACCCGGCTTGGTGTGCCTGTGCCAGAAACGATGAAGGCCGCGCCGTTCCTTTCGGCCTAAGTCCCGGCGCGGCCCGGCTGGCACTGGGGCGTTTCAGGCCGCAGCGCCTGTCTTGGGCCCTATCATCGAGGAAATCTCGGTGATGCTGTCCACCGGGAAGCCACCACGTTCGGCGTGGAGCCGAATGACGTCCGGCCCAGATGCCTCATGCACGCAGAACAGCTTGTCGCCTGCGACATAGGTGTGTTCCCAGGTGTAGGGCTCACCCAACCCGGCAACGATGGCGTTCGATTTGGTCGCAATATCGCGCAATTCTTCGGCGGTCAGGGTATTTGCACCGGGGACAGTCCGTTCGATCAGATAGCGTGGCATGGGATCCTCCTGTTTGTTGCGGTTTTCCGTCGGCGAGAATCACTTTTCGCAAACGCCCGTGTGCGCCAGAGTTGGGAGACGGGAAATATGCGCGTGGGCGGCGCACACGGTCGCGCACACGGTCTGGGTCCAGTCGTCCCAAGACGGGGTAGGGGCGCATGAAGATAAGGCTGATGGGCAATCCGGCCGTCACTGATGATGACGGCAACATTCTCCCTGTCCGGGGCTTGCAGTCCTGGGCCGTGCTGGCGCGTGTTCTGCTTTCCCCGCGCCCGCTCTCCCGACGTCAGATTGCGGCTGAACTCTTTCCTGAAACGGTAGATCCCCTTGGGTCGCTGCGATGGTGCCTTGCCAGTTTGCGCCGTGCCCTTGGGGCAGAAACCCTGACTGGTGATCCCGTGGTCGCCAATCTTCCGGCTGGCATCGTCGTCGATGCGCTTTGCCTAGATGACCCGGCCTTTGACCCGCTGACCGCCGGAGATTTGCTTGAAGACAGCGCGCCCGCGGCCTCTGGAGCGGAATTTGAGACATGGTTGCTGGTCGAGCGCGCCCGGCTTGCCGCGCAACTGGATGCACGGTTGCGCCGCGACGCATTGGACACCTTGGCCAATCAGGGTGCGGAAAAGGCGCTTCTCTTGGCTCGGTACGCGGTGCAGCGCCAACCTTTTGACGAAGGCGCGCATGTGCTCTTGATCCGCGCCCTTGTCATGGCGGGCCATGTGGATGCGGCGCGCCAGCACGCCTTCCGTGTTGAAGAAGAATTCCAGCGCGAACTGGGCTTGGCCTCGGTTCCCGCGCTTCACAGCGCCGCTCGCGGAAGGCTGTCCGATCCGCCCTCTGGGCCGGGACCAGAGATGGTGGTCAAAACACTGCTACAGGCTGGAACCGCCGCGTTGAATGTTGGCGCAATTGATGCGGGCCTGGATTGCCTGCGCCGTGCCGCTCATCAGGCCCAAACCCTAGACGACCTGTCGCTGCAGGCACAGGCACTGGCCGAACTCGGGGCGGCGTTGATCCATTCCGTCAGAGGGCAGGATGATGAAGGCATCGTCCATCTGAGCCTTGCCGAAGAGCTTGCGCTGAAAAGCCAGGAACGCGCCGTTGCCTGCCGCGCTGTGACCGAGTTGAGCTATGCCGATGCTTTGGCAGGCAGGCGGCCGGATGCCCAGCGATTGGCAAAGCGGGCTTTGGCGCTTGCCGATGACGATCCGGCGCGATTGGCAACCGCACATGCTTTTGCGGGGTTCAATCTGGCCGATTGGGGCCGTTTTGACGAGGCTGATCAGGCCTATGCAATCTCTTTGGCCGCAGCCAGAGACGCAAGTGATTTACGCCGTCACGGCTGGGCTCTGGGCCTAGGGGCATGGGGTAAACTACGGTCCGGAAGAGCAGATCAGGCCATAGACTGGGCCGAACAATGCATAGACACCTGCGCTCAACTGGAATGGCTGTCCTTCCGGCCTTGGCCGGAAACAGTGCTGGCCGAGGCGCAACTTGCCTGCGGTGCCGATCCGTCATGGGTGCGGTCCTCTGTTCAGCCAGCGCTTGCCATGGCCGGGCAACTGGCAGACCCGTGCTGGGGGGCAGCGGCTTGTCGGGTGGTCGCCCTAACCCATGAGAAAGAGGCGCGGGAGGAGGAAGCGCTGCACTGGCTCACGCGCGCGGCAGAGGCGTTCCAAGGCGTGAGCGACCCCTATGCCGCCCTGCAAGTGCGCATCCTTTTTGATCGGACAAGATTGACGCTGTCGCAAGATGCCGAGGCCGGGCAAAGCCTGCTGCGGCAATTGCTTGTCGCAGCAGCGCGGCTACACGCCGAAACAGAAATGGATCAGGCCCTCTCTCTTCGGGCAACGGCCAGAACGGTCTAGGTTTCCAGCGCGAAAAGCACTGACGCGTCAGTCAGCGTAGCTATCTCCGTCACTATCAAGCAAAGCCTTGATCTCGCGCAGAAAATCTTCCGCGAAATCGGGATAGGCTTCCCACTCTCCGGCCGTCTTTTCCGCAATCGCATCTGGCAGATAGCGCAACTCCTTGCCTGTCTGTAGGGCGCGAATATAGGTCTCGGCTGCACGCTCGAAATAATAAAGCCGATTAAAGGTCTCCGCGACCGTTCGGCCAATGATCAGGACGCCGTGGTTGCCCATCACCATGGTATGGATTTTCGGGTTCGACAAAAGCTGCACGCAGCGCGCGGCCTCTTCTTCAAACGCCATGCCGCCATAATGGTCATCGACGACCACGCGGTTGTGGAACATGGCCGTGTTCTGGTCGATGGCGGGCAAACGCGAATCCGCAAGGCTGGCCAGAACGGTGGCGTGAATCGAATGGACATGCATCGCGCAGCGGGCATGGGGGCAGGCACGGTGAAGGCTTCCATGCAACCCCCAAGCCGTTGGGTCCGGCGCATCTGGCCGATCCATCGTTGAAGGATCGTTGGCGTCTATTTCAACCAAGGAACTGGCAGTGATGCGGGAAAAATGCCGCCCCTTTGGGTTGATCAGAAACCGCGTGCCCTCGGGGTTCACGGCAAGGCTGAAATGGTTTGCCACCGCTTCATGCATGTTCAGACGTGCGGTCCAGCGAAAGGCCGCAGCCATATCGGTGCGCTCGGCCCAATGGGCGATATTGGCGTGGTCTTTCATGGCTCTTCTCCAAAGGGCCACTGACCCGCGGCAAAGGCCGAGATCGTGGCGGTGATGCGGTCAAAACTTTCGCGGGCGCGACCCACCGTGTGGCGCGCGCGCAAATAGCCGTGCACCAGTCCCGGTTCGGTCACGGCATGGGCAAGCCCACCGGCAGATCGGATCTTTGCCGCATAGACATGCGGATCATCGGCCAGGGGATCGCATTCTGCGGCAATCGCCAGGGTTGGCGGCAGGCGCGAAAAATCTGTGTCATCCAAGGCATTGGATGTGGGGTCTGCGCCACTTGGTTCCTTCCCCCCGTGGCGGATGGCCCAATAGTATTTCACATCGGCGGTGGTCAGCATCGGCGCGTTTGCATGTGTCACATAGCTGCCTGCGTTGCGATCACCGCCAAGGCCCGGATAGATCAAGACCTGCCCCAAAATCTTGCCGCTGTCTCGCATCCTGCCAGATACCGAAGCCGCCAAATTACCGCCTGCACTATCGCCAGCAAGAATGATCGGCCCATCCACACTTTGTGCCACGGCAAGGCAATCGTCATAGGCGGCAGGATGGATATGTTCGGGGCAAAGCCGGTAATCCACCGAGATCACAGTCATCCCTGTTGCGGCCCTGATCTCGGCACAGACATCGTCATGGCTGTGCAAACCGCCGACAACAAAGCCGCCTCCGTGGAAATAGAGCACAACCGGCCCTGTGCCGGGGTAACGACGGCAGGGGACGCCAGAAATCGTCTCATCGACCGCAGTGACACCTTCAGGGTATCCCGCATGAAACCTCCGGCACATTCTGTCGTAGATGTCGCGCTGCTGCTGGATGGTCAATGAAATGGCATCCGGGGGGTATTCCGCATCGGTTTGCCGAATGAAAGCCCAAGTCTCGGCGTCAATAAGGCTTTGGTAATCCGGAATTGTCATCCTGTATTCTGCCCTGACCGTTCACTGGCCAATGATTGGCGCGCCAACACGGTTGCGGCAAGGGCGAAGGCGCCGCGTCACTACCTTTTAGTGTATATAAAAACTGCGAACGATCTGCCGTTTGAGTAGTTGAGCAAATAAAAGGGCACATCATGCAACTCCTCCGGCTTTCAGATCAGAGTATCTCAGAGGTCAAAAGCCTATTCGAGGCTGTTCTCGTGACTGCCGAGGGGGCTTTGGGAACCACTGGACGTCGTCTGATGGGCCTAAAGGCACAGGTCGACGTGCGCGATCAGTTGTTTGATGTCCTCTCGGATCTTACAGATGATCCAAGACTTGCGGATGTTATTGTCGTGGATTGTGATGGCTATGGTGGGCTTGAGGCAGTCCAGCGTGCGCTGGGCCGACTGTGCCAAGATGATCGCCGCGCCCCGGTCATCCTGATCTCAAGCGAGTGCAAAGAACAAGTTTTTCCACAACGCCGCTCGGAACCAGTTTGCCTGCGTGCCCCCGTTTCCTCTGTGGCGATGCGGGTCGCAATGGAAACGACGCTGCAAAGCAAGTTTCCCCATGTAATGAGTTAGGTTGGCGCCAGCGCTCGTCTGTCCGCTTCAACCAATTGCCGTGAAATGAAAACGGGCACCCGCGATGGCAGGTGCCCGTTTCCATTTCTAGCGAAAATCGGCTCAGGCGAGAGCCAGATTGGTCGCCGACTCACGGCCATCGCGGCCTGCTTCGATGTCGAAAGTGACCGGCTGGCCATCCTTCAGGCTGGTCAGACCAGCGCGCTGCAGTGCGGTGATGTGAACGAAAACGTCCTTCTTGCCGCCTTCCGGGGCAATAAAGCCGTAGCCTTTGGTTTCATTGAACCATTTCACGGTGCCCTTGGCCATCGTGAAGTCTCCTTTGATAGTCCCGCCCGCGGAAGTGCGACGGTTCGGCGCAGTCAGCTGATAGTCGATTGCTGTGCCGAAGTCGGAGACAGTGGTCGAATTAGATAACGTCGCAGCGCTGATATGGGGCGAAATACCGCGAAAATCAAGAGAAAATGCGCCCTTAGGGCTGTATCACCCGGATCGGTGGCACGGTCGAGGTCAGGCGGATTGCGACTGGCGGACCCGGTCGGTGCTGTCCGACATGCGGCGTGGCAGCAATGCGGTCAGCAGCCCCAATCCGGTGAAGGAAAAGCCAATGCCAAACCAAACGGCGACGGCGACAAGAAGACCAGTCTGAACAACCAACAGGGCGGCAATCGCCGAAAAGAACCCCAGCACACCACCCGTGACGATAAATATTGCAGCCATGTCTTCCACTCCTGATCTTCCTGCAGGCTGAAAGCCAATTGCGGCAGCAATTTGGCGTAAGATGGAAGCTATGAGGTCATGGTTTCGAACTGGTTAACACTTCCCGCTTTTCATCCAGTAAAAGCCACAAGGCCACGACAGTCAGCGCAACTCCCGCCAAAACGGCCGAAGGTGGCGCGGTGCGGCCCAAGGTCAATTCCCAAAGAATCACCCAGCTTGGCGTCAGATAGGTATAGGCCATGACCTTGGACGACGGCAGGCGCAGGCTGGCATATTGCACCAAGACAAAGGTCACCGCGCTTGCGATCACGGCAATATAGGCCAGCGTGATCCAGACAATCCCCGGCAAAGCGGCCCAATCGGTAGCACCTATGGCGGGGGCCGCCCAAAGCGTGACCAGAACGCTGCCCGCAAGCATGGTGCCAAAGGTAAAGGCCAAGGCGGACTCGCCCCGATTAAGACGCCGGACCATCGGCGTATAAAGCGCATGCGCCGCGCAGCCCCAGAAATAGATGGCTTCACCACGCCCCACCTCGAACCGCATCAAGGCCGCGAGATCGGCGCGAAAGATGACCCACAGCGCCCCAACGGCCCCCAAAGTCAGCGCCAGCGCCATGCGCCCTGTCATCCCCTGACGCATCAAAAGCCAGCCAAACCCCGCCGCCATGACTGGCGTCAGCGTAAAGACCGCCGCCGTTGATACCGCAGGCGCGGTTTTCAACCCTTCGAACATCAGAACGAAGTAAATGGCCATCAAAGAGCCCAAGACGCCATAGCGCCACGGCGCGGCCCAGTTCCGGCGTTTGACCCCGCCCGTTGCAAAGGCAACAGCGCCCACCAGAACCGACGCGATCACAAACCGAACGGCTGTCAGGGCCGAGGCGTCGACGAAAGGTGCGGCCATCGCACCCAGACTGAAAGAGCCTGCCACCAAGGCCGAAAAACTCAGCATGGCGATATGGCCCTTTTGGCCCTCGCTTAGCGCCATCTCAGACCTTCCAGCCCTTGGCTGCGTCTTTCAGATGCTGAAGGAAGGCCTGCACCTTGCGCGTGCGGTGAAGATCCACATGGGTCACCAGCCACAATTGCGCTTCCCATTCCGGACGTGGCGCAAGGATCTCGACCAGATTCGGGTCTCCTTCCGCCTTGAAAGCAGACATGAACCCAATCCCCGCGCCCAAACGAACAGCTTCATCCAAAGCCGCCGGTTCCGTGCTGCGAAACGTGATGCGCTCGGGCGGAACCTGCGCCATCAGCCAGCGGTAAAAGGGCGCCCGCGTCGCTTCATTGTCGACGCAGATGAAGCTGTGCTTGTCGAACTCGCTTTCATCCTTTGGCAGGCCATGACGCTCGACATAGGATTTCGAGGCATAAAGCCCGGTGCGAATGGGCGACAGGGGTTGCACCACGTTATCGGGCTCTTCCGGCGCCGCCCCGGCCCGAATGGCAACATGCGCCTCGCCATAATCCAGCCGGAACACACGCATATCGGTCAGGAAGCGAACACTTACACCGGGATAGGTCTCCTGAAAGCTGGACAGGATCGGCACAAGAAGACTCGCGGCCCCGGCAATCGACGTCACCACCAATTCACCGGTGACCGCCTCCCCCTGTCCTTTGATCCGGCTGGCCAATTGCGCGAACTGTTCTTCGGTTGTTTGCGCGACAGACAAAAGATCGCGTCCAGATTCTGTCGGCGTGTAGCCCCGTGCGTGGCGCTGAAACAGCTTGGTTCCCAGCGATTTTTCCAGCGCATCAATGTGCCGTATCACCGTCGCGTGATGCACCCCCAGAACCTCGGCTGCCCCCGAAACCGTGCCAAGCCGGGCTACCTGAAATGCGGTTCTGATTTCGTCCCAATTCGGTAGCGGCATGGTGTTTTTCCCCTGTCTAATCACAGATGCTCACTGAATCGTGCTGTGCAACCATGCACAGAACTACCGCTAAATTTCTGAATTTCAAAGGAAAAAATTAGGCCCATGTTCAGTGCATGCCGATCGGCGAACCGAAAAGACCGACCGACAGAAAGTCAAACCTCGCCCGTTCAGGGCACATCGAATACGCAAGACGAAAGGAAACATCATGCGTCGTTTCACCCTCTCCGCCCTCGCAATTGCCGCCGCCCTGTCGGGTGGTGCAGCCCTTGCCCAGTCGGTTAATCCGGGCATCGCTCAGCTTGCCGCCTCGGCTGGTGTATCGGCAGAAGGCTTCACCCAGGCCCAACTGATCCGTCTGGTTCAGGCACAGCAAGACAATGACCGCGAAACCATCGACTTCATCCTGTCGCAGCGGTCGTCGAACGTGACCCGCTCGGACATGGGTGGCGTTACCCCCGGTGCCGCTCAGATGGCAGCCAGCCTTGGCGTCGAGCCGGGCCGTTACACGCTGAACGAACTGATCCGTCTGGAGCGTGCCGTTCAGGCGAATGATGCCGAAACCATCGACTTCATCCTCTCGGGCACCATCCGCGAACAGGCAGGCGATACCACCTCGAACGCCGGTGCCCTGCAATTGGCTGCCCTTCTGGGTGTCAACGCCGGTGACTATTCGCTGGCACAGCTGACTGCGCTTTACGAAGCCCAGTACGGCAGCGATGACAACTGATCCTGTCTTTGAACTGCTCCCACAAAGCCCGTCAGACAATGCGTCTGGCGGGCTTTCCGTTTCTGGCAGGGCAGTCCTTTATCCCTCGGCGCGTTTTGGCGCTAATTCCTGCAACCGGCGCAAACTTTCCCGGTCTTTCTGCAAATGCCGCAACGCCTTGTTGACCAGCCCTGCGCTACGCGGGGGCAATAAGGCCGTGACGGCTTTGAGGTCCATCCCGCGCGCCAAAAGAAAGGCGGCCAGCGCATGGGCGCGTGTTGTCTGCCGCAGATAGCCCTGCCAACCCGACTGTTCGGCCCCTGCCATCTGCAACAGCCCCAATCCCATGCAAATACACATCAGATCGGTCGAAAGTTCTTCCGCCTCCTCTCCTCCGGGTGGCAGTTCCGGAAGCCCGCGCAACACATGGTGCATGACCTCGTGACCCATCGTGGCCAAAAACGAAACGGGGAGCGCCCGCATGTCTTCGGGATCATAGCGGATCAGCGCAGTGCCTGCGTCGCCCTGCCATGTCCCTGCCACCTGCACAGCGCTTGTCGGATCATACCGGTATTCCGCTTTCAGGCGGTCCAAGGGCAGTAGATCAATCTGCGCCTCGGGAATTCTCAGGATGCGCTTGAAATCGGCAAGCAAGGCTGCTGCGGTTTTCTGGGCATCCCCGGATGGCGCGGTAAAGAAGCTGCGGTCCAAGGTGACCAGCGGCGTGTCGGCCCTCAGCAACCCCATATCGGCGGCCCATTCGAACTGCTCCATGACCCAAAGATGTGTGTCGCCAGAAACGGGGTATTGAAAAAACATGAACTCATTGCCTTGGCTGAAAATGAAGTGAAGCCTATTTCGGGGGCTGCGAAGGTCAATAGCGCATTACCCAGCCCCTTTGAGGCCGGTCAGGGTCTCGCGATGACCGTCGAATTGGCGCTTATCGGCTCGAACGGGCAATGAATAAAGGCCGTTTTGCCCCTGCCGCTTGACTCTGCCGCCCAGAACCCCTATCCCCCGCCCCAATTCCCCGGAGGCCAAAGCTTCCGGTCCCTTGGGTATTGACCCGGGATCGCCATCTGCCAGCGCGTTGCGCCCGCAGGTGCTCTTCCGCTTTGCCCTTGGTCCCGCCATAAGTCGGCCCCATATGACCGGGGTCAAAGTCAGGAGTGACGCGCATGTTTGAAAGCCTCTCAGAACGCCTTGGCGGAGTCTTCGACCGCCTGACCAAGCAGGGCGCACTGACCGAGGCTGACGTGACCGCCGCCCTGCGCGAAGTGCGCGTGGCCCTGCTTGAGGCTGACGTTTCGCTGCCTGTCGCCCGCGACTTCATCAAGCGCGTGCAGGAAAAGGCAACCGGCGTCGCCGTCACCAAGTCGGTCACCCCCGGCCAGATGGTCGTCAAGTTCGTCCATGACGAGTTGGTGAAATTTCTTGCCGGAGACGGCCCTGCCGATGCGCTGAAGATAGACAACCCGCCCGCCGCCATCCTGATGGTCGGTCTGCAAGGCTCGGGGAAAACCACCACCACCGCCAAACTTGCCAAGCGTCTGAAAGACAAGAACGGCAAGCGCGTGCTGATGGCCTCGCTTGATACCAACCGCCCTGCGGCGATGGAACAGCTTGCCATCCTCGGCGGCCAGATCGGCGTCGACACCCTGCCGATCGTCAAGGGCGAAACTGCCCCGCAAATCGCCAAGCGCGCCAAGACCCAAGCCAGCCTTGGCGGCTATGACGTTCTGTTCCTTGATACCGCGGGCCGCTTGCACATCGACGAAGTGCTGATGGACGAAGTGCAATCCGTCCGTGACATCGCCCAACCGCGCGAAACGCTTCTGGTCGTCGATGGCCTGACCGGTCAGGATGCTGTCAACGTCGCCACCGAATTCGATGGCAAGGTCGGCATCTCTGGCGTCGTGCTGACCCGTATGGACGGCGATGGCCGTGGCGGTGCCGCCCTGTCGATGCGCGCCGTGACGGGCAAACCCATCCGTTTCGTCGGCCTTGGCGAAAAGATGGACGCGCTGGAAACGTTCGAGGCCGAGCGTGTCGCAGGCCGCATCCTTGGCATGGGTGACATCGTCGCCCTTGTCGAAAAGGCGCAGGAAACCTTCGAGGCCGAACAGGCCGAACGCATGGCGCGCCGCTTCTCCAAGGGTCTGTTCAACATGAACGACCTGAAGATGCAGCTGGAACAGATGATGAAGATGGGCGGTATGCAGGGCCTGATGGGCATGCTGCCGGGCATGGGCAAGATGGCCAAGGCCGCCGAAGAGGCTGGCTTTGACGACAAGATGCTACGCCGCCAGATCGCGCTGATCAACTCCATGACCAAAAAGGAACGCGCCAACCCCGACATGCTGCAAGCCAGCCGCAAAAAGCGCATCGCCGCCGGGGCCGGGCTGGAAGTGTCCGAATTGAACCGCCTGCTGAAACAGCACAAGCAGATGGCCGATGTCATGAAGAAGATGGGCAAAGGCGGCGGCATGAAGCAGATGGTCAAGCAGATGCTGGGCAAGGGCGGTATGCCCGATCCAACCAAGATGTCGCCCGAAGAACTGGAAGCCGCAGCCAAGGGTATGCGGGAAGGCATGGGGGGTATGCCCGGCCTTGGCGGGGGTTTCCCGGGAATGCCGCGCGGCATGTCGCTGCCTTCGGGCCTCTCTGGCCTGATGAAGAAGAAGTGAGGCCAAGATGACCAACGCCGCTTCTCTGGCCGCTGAAATCCTGAAACACCACCGCGAGTCGATCGACCGTCTGGATGCGATCCTCGTCTACACTTTGGCCGAACGCTTCAAGCACACGCAGGCCGTGGGCAAGCTGAAAGCCGAACATGACCTGCCACCCAGCGACCCAAGCCGCGAAGCGCGCCAGATCGAACGTCTGGAATGGCTGTCGAAAGAAGCCGACCTAGACCCCGAATTCGCCAAGAAATTCCTGACCTTCATCATCTCCGAAGTCATCAGGCATCACGAAAAACTGCAGAAATAACCGGCCCTTCCGCCGGTACACGCCATCTAAAAGGAGTTACTCAAATGGCAACGAAAATCCGTCTCGCCCGTGGTGGTTCGAAAAAGCGTCCGCACTACTCGATCGTTCTGTCCGACTCGCGTATGCCGCGCGACGGCCGCTTCCTCGAAAAGCTCGGCACCTATAACCCGATGCTCGCCAAGGACGACGAGAACCGCGTGAAGATGGACGTCGAGCGCATCAAGGCCCTGCTGGCCACCGGCGCTCAGCCGACCGACCGCGTTGCACGCTTCCTCGAAGCCGCTGGCGTTCTGGCCAAGAAAGCCCGCAACAACGCCAAGTCGGGCGTCCCGGGCAAGCAAATGGCAGAACGCGCTGCCAAGAAGGCCGCCAAGGCCGCTGCTCCGGCAGAAGAATAATCCTCTGGATCTTCAAATTGCTGGCGGTCCCCACGGGGGCCGCCATGCTTCCCGGTTTTGGGCTTTTGCGCCGGGGGGTGACGATCGGCCTTTGTGCCACCGCCTTCTGGGCAGGAATGCAGTTCGAACGGGCCATTGCACCCGACCGCTGCCTTGATTCCGGTGGGCGCTACACTGTCGCGGGTTGCGAAAAGGGACCAGCACCATGACCGCCTCTGACCGGATCTGTGTCGGCTCGATTGCGGGCGCTTTCGGCGTTCAGGGCGAAGTCCGTCTCAAATCCTTCTGCGCCGACCCCGAAGCGATTGCCGATTACGGTCCGCTTTACACCGAAGATGGCAGCCGCAGCTTTACGGTAAAACTGACCCGCCCGGTTGCGGGGGGGCTTGGCGCCCGTCTTTCCGGCGTAACCACCAAAGAACAGGCCGATGCCTTGCGCGGAACTTCGCTTTTTGCCGAACGTGCGCGCCTGCCCAAATTGCCCGATGACGAATTCTACCACACCGATCTGATCGGCCTTTCGGTCTTTGATACGGGCGGTGCCCTGCTTGGTGTCATTCGCGCCATTCACAACCACGGTGCGGGCGATATTCTGGAAGTCGAAGGTCAAGGCCGCAAGCAACCGCTGCTATTGCCCTTTACCCTTGCCGTCATTCCCACTGTTGACCTCGCCTCTGGGCGAGTTGTTGCCGATTTGCCAGAGGGATTGGAGTGACCTTTCCTGATGGAGAGGATTTCGGCCTCAAAAGACTGGACTGATCGGTAAAAGTTCTGCACCCTCAGGTTTAAAAAGACCAAACCCACTCTCCGTGGATCGTATGTAGTGCAGGCAGTTCATATGCAGACTAAGCTTCGATTGGTGATGGCGGCTTCCGCTCTCCTTTATTTCGGACCGTTGTTGGCCGGTCTGACAGGAATGGGTTGGAACGCGGTTCCCGTGTTCATCGCGCTTTTCGCGCTCTGGCTTGTGGTGATGCGCCCGAAAGACTGGCCGCGTCAATTCTCATCCTGGTCGGGCGAAACGCTCGTTTCTGCCTTCGCTCAGGTTGCGGTCAACGCCCTGATCGTGATTGCCCTCTTTGCGGCGGGTCGTGGTATCGGCGCGGTTGCGGGCTTTGTGCCGAACATCCCGCCCTACATTCCTGTGGGTCTGTCCTTTCTTGCCACGCCTCTTGCCCGTCTGGTCTGGGACCCGGTCAAGGGCGAAGCCGTGGATCAGCTCTTGGATGATGCCCTTCGCCAGATCAATGATCCGGCCTTTCGCCCCCTGACCGTTGGCCCCGGCGATGTCATGGTGGATACCTTGCTTGATCTGCCCGATGATGCCGATCCCCTGTTGACGGCCGAGGCACTCGATTCCGCCCTCCGCGGCCGCGAAGGCACCATTCGCCTGTCTCTGATCGAAGACGCGCTGGAATATACCGAACCCGAACGCCTTGGTCTGCGTCATGGTCTGATCCTCTGGGCCACCGATCCGGCGCGCCACCCGAACGAAGAGGTTCGTGGCGGCCCGGCAACCGCCTTTTCACTGGCCGGTCTGCGCCCTGAGCTGCTGATGACCTTTGCCACGCGCGGGCTCGATCTTCTGCGCAAGACGCCCGCCATGACCGCGGCCTTCCCGGAATCGCGCGACGTGGAAATGACCATCGACGCAAGCCAGCCTGCCGCGCTGCAAAGCGCCCTCGCGGCCTTGGCAAACCAGATCCGCAGCGCCGAGGAACGCAGCCTGCGCGGATAGGGCACCGATTCCCTTTGCGCCGCCCCGCTGGCCCCGATAAAAGCCGCGCATGTCTGATACGCCCAATCCCAAACCCAAGTCGCATGGCCGCCTGTCCATCCGTCCCACGCTGCAACCGCGGGATCTGATGGCTGGGCCTCCGCCCGTGCGCGGGGCTTGGGCTGCCCGGATCGTGACCCTGTTCCCCGAGGCTTTCCCCGGCACGCTTGGTCAGTCCCTGACCGGCAAGGCACTGGACACCGGCAAATGGCGGCTGGATACCATCGACCTTCGCCCCTTTGGCATCGGCAAACACCGCAATGTCGATGACACGCCCGCAGGGGGCGGCGCGGGCATGGTCCTGCGCGCCGATGTCGTCGATGCCGCCCTGCGCGAGGCGATGGCAGGCGTCACCCAACCGCGCGAAAAATGGCCTCTGGTCTATCTCTCCCCCCGTGGCAAACGCTTTGACCAAGCCATGGCCCGCCGCTTCGCCGCCTGCGATGGTCTGACCATGCTGTGCGGTCGGTTCGAAGGTGTCGATCAGCGTGTGCTGGACCATTGGCAAATCGAAGAGGTCAGCCTTGGCGATTTCGTCCTGACGGGCGGCGAAATAGCGGCGCAGGCCATGCTGGATGCCACGGTCCGCCTGTTGCCGGGCGTTTTGGGAAATGCCGAAAGCATCGCCGAGGAAAGCCATTCCCACGGGCTTCTGGAACATCCGCAATTCACCAAACCCCCGGTCTGGGAAGGCCATGAAATCCCGCCCGTGCTCTTGTCGGGCAATCATGCCGAAATCGCCAAATGGCGCCGCCAACAGGCCGAAGACCTGACCGCCGCCCGCCGCCCCGACCTTTGGGCCGCCCATCAGGCCGCACAAAAGCCGCGGAAATAACGCTTCAGCTTTGCCGCACCGGCCTGCGCGGCCGCCCCAGCGCCAAGGCCACCGCCACCCCGGCCCCCAGAACCATCGCCATCCCGAGCAGGCTTAACGGCTCTGGCATATGGCCGAAAACCACCCATCCCAGCACTGCCGACCACATGATCTGCACATAATGCACCGGGGCCAGCACCGCGGGCGAGGCCACGCGATAGGCGGCTGTAAATAGAAAATGCCCCCCCGTCGCAAAGGCCCCGATCAGCACGAACAGCACCAGATGCAAGGGCGGCGGCATCTCGGAAGGCATCGACGGTGCCGCGATCACACACAGGATCACCGACCCGATCACCGCCACATGGAACATCAGCGAAATCGTCGACTCGGTCCGCGTCAGCACCCGCGTCAGCAGGTGATAGGCGGTGGAAAGACAGGCATTGACCAAGGCGAAAACCACGCCCAAAGGCTCCAGCCCGCCCCCCGGCCGCATCACCAAAAGCACACCGGAAAAGGCGAATACCGCCCCAAACCAGGCCGCAGGCTTGACCTTTTCGCCCAAAAGCGGCCCCGAAAGCAGCATCACGGCAAAGGGCGACAGATAGACGATCGACACCGCCTCACCCACCGGCATCAGCTTCAGCGCCAAACCCATCGTCAGCGAGGCAAATCCCAGAACCACCCCCCGCAGCCAGACTAGCTTTGTCCGGTTCGTTCGCCACAGCGCCCGCCCATGCCGGGGAAAGACAAAGATCAGCAGCAAGACCACATTCACCACATAGCGCACCGCCTGAATGAACGAGGCCGGATAATGCGGGGACAGGAATTTGGTGACCGTATCGGTGCAGGCAAAAAGAAAGACCGCGCTTGTCACGATCGCCACCCCTAACAGGGGGTTGCCGTCCGGGTTTTGGGTCATCGCATCTGCTTTCTTGCGTCACGCCCAGTAGTTGCCCCCAACTTAATCGCATGCAAGGCCAATCTTGCCCTTGCAGCAACCGGTTGCATCCGCGCACCATTCCGGCAACAGCCACAGGGGGCGCCATGCGCAGCACCAAGACCATTCACGTCATCTCCGCCCATGCCGAAGGCGAGGTGGGCGATGTCATCGTGGGCGGCGTCGCCCCACCTCCGGGCGATACCATCTGGGAACAAAGCCGCTTTATCGCCCGCGATGGGGCCTTGCGGAACTTCGTGCTGAACGAACCGCGCGGCGGCGTCTTTCGCCATGTCAACCTTCTGGTCCCACCCAAAGACCCGCGGGCAAGCGCCGCCTTTATCATCATGGAGCCCGAAGACACCCCGCCCATGTCCGGCTCGAATTCCATCTGCGTCTCGACCGTCCTGCTTGACAGCGGCATCCTTCCGATGACCGAACCAATCACCGAGTTCATCCTAGAGGCCCCCGGCGGCCTTGTCCCCGTGCGCGCTGACTGCCGTGATGGCAAGGCACAACGCATCTTCGTGCAAAACCTGCCCAGCTTCGCCCAGAAACTGGATGCAAAGCTTGAGGTTGAAGGGATTTGCACCCTGACGGTCGATACCGCCTTTGGTGGCGACAGTTTCGTGATGGTCGATGCCGCCGCCATGGGCTTTTCCCTGACGGCGGACGAGGCGCACGATATCGCCAAACTGGGCGCACGGATCACCAAGGCCGCGACAGAGGCCATTGGTTTTCACCACCCGACCAACCCCGATTGGCGGCACTTTTCATTCTGCCTCTTTGCAGGCCCCATCACCCGCGACGCCCAAGGGCTCAGAGCAGGGGCCGCCGTCGCCATTCAGCCCGGCAAGGTTGACCGCTCGCCCACCGGCACCGCGCTTTGCGCCCGTATGGCTGTTTTGCACGCACGCGGGCAAATGGGGCTCGCCGATAACCTGACCACGGTCTCGCTCATCGGCTCTACCTTCAATGGCCGCATCCTTGGCACGACCACCGTGGGCGATATCCCCGCCATCCGCCCTGAAATCAGCGGCCGCGCCTGGATCACCGGCACGCATCAACACATGCTCGACCCTGACGACCCCTGGCCCCAAGGCTACCGCCTCTCCGACACTTGGGGCGCAAGGTAATCCGTGGGCTGGGCTTCAGCCCGACTCCCCAGACAACAGCGTAGGTCGGGGCTTGCCCCGACTCTTTTATCCACGGCTTATGCTGGGGCCGAACCGGGAGCTTCCCTCTCCTTACTGTCGGATTTGCCAAAGCAAATCAGACCGCGCCCCCCCGCCCCCCCCGGGGGCCGGGCGCGATATATCGCTCCCACCCCCGCGTGTCGGGCGCGGTCCACTTTGCTGAAACCGTATGTTCAACTCCTTCTTCCGGTTTGAAACTGTGCCTCAGGCCAACCGCCCAAAGCCCCTTTTCGCGCCGCATTCTTCCCCAATTCCTAAAATTTCCCTAATCCCCGCGACTAACTCATTGATTTTGCGTCCGTTTAAAAATGTCCCCGACGGGGACGCTGTTTTTGCGGCCCTGATCATGCCTCTTGACCCCGCCTGATGCTCCCCCTATACGCGCCCGGTCCGGGGCAGGAATGCCCATCGGACCCGATTCCCTATGCCCGCGCCGGGTTCCTTCCCCGGCCATCACGGGGCGGACGGGGCGGCATCAAAAGGAAAGCAGGCCTGATCTCTGGCGGGCGCCCCGTGGCGGACCCGATGAAGACCAAGAGCTCTCTGGCGGCATCACCTCTGCGGAAAACCGCAGGCAAAATGGAGACTGGCGCATGAACCTCATCGCCCAACTCGAAGCCGAGCAGATCGCTGCGCTTGGCAAGACCATCCCGGACTTCAAAGCCGGCGACACCATCCGTGTCGGCTACAAAGTGACCGAAGGCTCGCGTTCGCGCGTCCAGAACTACGAAGGCGTCTGCATCAGCCGCCGTGGTGGCGCGACCATCGCCGCTTCGTTCACCGTCCGCAAGATTTCCTTCGGCGAAGGCGTGGAACGTGTGTTCCCGCTCTACTCGACCAACATCGACTCGATCGAAGTGGTCCGTCGCGGCCGCGTCCGTCGCGCCAAGCTGTACTACCTGCGCTCGCGTCGCGGTAAGTCGGCTCGTATCGCCGAAGTCACCAACTACAAAGAAAAGTCTGAATAAGAGGAGCCAAGACGATGAAAGAGGGCATTCACCCCGACTATCACTTCATCGAAGTGAAGATGACCGACGGCTCCACCTACCGGACCCGTTCGACCTACGGCAAAGAAGGCGAAACGCTGGCACTGGACATCGATCCGCTGGCACACCCCGCCTGGACCGGCCAGTCGGCCAAGCTGCTGGACACCGGCGGCCGCGTGTCGAAGTTCAAGAACAAATACGCTGGCCTCGGTTTCTGAGATCCGCGACAGTTTTCGGAAAAGGGCGTGCCACAAGCGCGCCCTTTTTCATTTGCGGAACAGGGGCGCTGCATGACAGTCTTCCCCCATGCGTTGCGTTCTCATCCTTGCCCTTCTTACCGCAGCCCCGGCCTTGGCCGAGGGCGACATCTTCTCGCGCCTGGAAGGCGTCTATGGCGCGGCGGAAGATGAAGAACTCTCCTGCGCAACAAACCCACATCGGCTGAGCTTTATGCAAAGCCCGCCACATGGCTTTCTGAAATGGAAAGAGGAATGGGTGCAAAGCGGCGGTTTGCTCTCTGATATCGCGGTCTATGACCTGATCCAGGTCACCGATGCCGAGGTGGTGATGCGTCTTGAAGGCGAACACCTTCGCACCGAGGCAGGAGATCGGGTGTTCTGGATCATGCGCCCGAATGAAGATTTCACAGGTTATTGCTGGGGCCGCACCGATTGGCCCGTCGTCCGCTGCGTCTGGCCTCAGGTCCGCTGCCCGAACGAGGCCCCGACCTCTTGAGGAACCGGGGCAAGGCGTCTTGGGATAAAAGCGGCCAAGGCCAGCCCTGCCACAAAGCCCCAAAAGTGCAGATCCTAGGCAAACCGGGGCCCAAACTGGCTGATAAGGAACAGGTTAACCGCGACAACGAAGGAAGGGATCAGCAGCGACGGCCATACCCGCCGGAACGCGCCGCCTACGCGGTCCTGAAACGCCCATACCACCCAAAGCCCGAACAAAAAATGCATCCCGCCAGATGCCCCGATGGTTGTTGGGCCGGGGGCGTGCTGATCAGATGAAGAAGGCAGGACATGACAAGACCGGAAAGGTAATCCGCAACCGTCCAGACACCTCCCACCCGCCGAGCCGTGATCCACCACAGAGGCACAAAGAGCACCAAATTGTTCACAAGGTGCGACGGGCCCATGTGCACAAAGCCATAGCTGAACAGCCGCAAAAATTCCGGATTGAAGCGCTCTCCTGAACGGATCGCTGCTTGCAACGCCCAGACATCTGCGCCCCAGTTCAAAACATAGGCAGACTTCAACTCGGCAGCCGCCTTGGTCTTTGCATAGGCAGCGACATGCAGCGTTGGAAGCGCTGTAAGCACTGCCAGAAATGCGATCAGGGCAAGATCGGTCAGTCTGATCTTAGGATAGAAAAGCCGCCGTCTCATCTAGGGAATTCCTTGACCAAATCACCAAAAGGGCTTTCCCTTTCGCCCCACACTTGCCAATAGAGGGGCGAAAGACCGCGCTGGCAAGACCTGCCAGCGGCAAGACATAAAGGCGTGGAAAGTCCATGGCGCATATCATCGTCACCGGGAACGAAAAGGGTGGCTCCGGCAAATCGACCACCTGCATGCATGTGGCCACGGCTCTGTGTCGGCTTGGCTTCCGTGTCGGTGCGCTGGATCTGGACCTGCGGCAAAAGACCTTTGGCCGCTATGTCGAAAACCGCCGCGCCTATATGGCCCGCGCCGGTCTGGACCTGCCAACGCCTGATTACCGCGATCTGCCAGAGATTGACCCGGCCACGTTGCAACCGGGGGAAAACCCCTACGACGCGCGCCTGTCGGCGGCCGTTGCGGCGCTGGACCCGATTTCTGACTTCATCCTGATCGACTGCCCCGGCAGCCATACGCGCCTGTCACAGGTGGCCCATAGCCTTGCTGATACGCTCATCACTCCGTTGAATGACAGCTTTGTGGATTTCGACCTTTTGGCGCGGATCGACCCCGAGACGAACAAGGTCAAGGGCCCGTCAATCTATGCGGAGATGGTCTGGAATGCCCGGCAGTTGCGCGCCCAAGCCGGACTGAAACCGATTGACTGGATCGTGTTGCGAAACCGCATGGGCGCCCAGCAGATGCACAACAAGCGCAAGGTTGGCGCGGCTTTGGAAGAACTGTCGCGCCGCATCGGTTTTCGCGTGGCCCCCGGTTTTTCCGAGCGGGTCATTTTCCGCGAGTTGTTCCCCCGCGGCATCACCCTTCTCGACCTCAAAGATACCGGCGTTGACCAGTTGAATCTTTCCAACATCGCAGCGCGTCAGGAAGTGCGTGACTTGATGCGGGAATTGAACCTTCCCGGCGTCACACCTGACTTCTGACGAAGATCGACCCTTTGGGTTGGTGCCGGGACTCGCGGCTTTGCAGGCGCGTCAGGCGCAGGTCAAAGGCCTCGGACGTTTCAGCCTTGGGGGCGAACAGCCCGAACTTGCTAAACAGGGTGAAAATCAAAGCCATCTCGGCCTCCCGCGCGCTAAAACCTTTGTTCAACTGCCCCTGAGAGACAAGATCACTCGCCCATGGGGCGAAATCTGGGCAAGCTGTGGACGCCCCGGTGGCAGGGTGGAAACGGATTGTTGCCGGACTTGAGCTTAATTGCGCGGGCTGGCAGATAGGGGGCAGGGAGACAAAAACCATGAGCAACCTGCTGTTTGATACCCTGTTCGGGCCCTTGGCCGGACAGTCGCGCGACCTGATCCATCTGGCCGATGGCCGACGGATTTCCGCGGCCGACTTTTTTGACCTGACGTCGCGCTTGGCCGGGGCGCTTGTGACCTTGGGTGTGGAACCGGGCGATCGGGTCGCCGTGCAGGTTGCGAAATCACCCGAGGCCTTGGCGCTATACGGAGCGACGGTGGCTGTGGGTGCAGTGTTTTTGCCGCTGAACACGGCTTACACGCCGACGGAGGTTGACTATTTCTTGGGTAATGCGACGCCCCGCGTCTTTGTTGCCGACCCCGCCAAGGCCGAAGCCCTGAAGCCCATTGCTGAACAGAACCGCGCCCAGCTTGTGACGATGGGGGCAGACGGGGCTGGCGGGTTGATGGACAAGGCCAAGGATCAATCTGGCCAGTTTACGCCCGTTGCGCGCACAGGCCGCGATCTTGCCGCGATCCTTTACACCTCGGGAACCACAGGGCGGTCAAAGGGCGCCATGCTCAGCCATGAGAACCTTCTGTCGAACGCGCAGGTTCTGGCGGATCTTTGGCGCTTTACTGATCAGGACGTGCTTTTGCACGCACTGCCGATTTTTCACACGCACGGGCTTTTTGTGGCCTCGAATGTCAGCCTTCTGACCGGCGGCCAGATGATCTTTCTGCCCGGGTTCGATTTGGAGCAGGTGATTGCAGCCCTTCCGAAGGCCACGACGATGATGGGCGTGCCGACCTTTTACACCCGCCTATTGGACGATCCGCGCCTGACGCGTGATCTTGTCGGCCATTTCCGTTTGTTCATCTCTGGTTCGGCACCGCTCTTGGCCGAAACCCACATCGCTTTCGAGGAACGCACTGGTCTGCGCATCCTTGAACGTTATGGCATGACCGAAACCAATATGAACACTTCGAACCCCTATGACGGCGAGCGGCGTGCCGGTACGGTCGGACGCCCGCTTCCGGGGGTTGAACTTCGTATCATGGCTGAAGGTCGCGAGGTCGGCCAAAATGAGGTTGGCGTGATCGAGGTGCGTGGCCCGAACGTGTTTCAGGGCTATTGGCAGATGCCGGAAAAAACCCGCGAAGAACTGCGGGATGACGGCTGGTTCATCACGGGCGATCTCGCGACCCGCGACGCCGATGGCTATGTCACCATCGTTGGCCGCGCCAAGGATCTGATCATCACCGGCGGCTTCAATGTTTATCCAAAAGAAGTTGAAGAGGTGCTGGACACGTTCCCCGGTATTCTGGAAAGCGCGGTCGTGGGTCTTCCCCATCCCGATTTCGGCGAAGGCGTATTTGCTGTTCTCGCCCGCCAAAAAGGTTGCGAGATCGACCTGACCGCCGTGAAAGCCGCCGTGGCCGAAAATCTCGCCAAGTACAAACATCCAAAATCGTATGTTGTCGTTGATGCCCTACCGCGCAACACCATGGGAAAGGTGCAAAAGGCAGAACTGCGGAAAACCTTCGGAGACACCTTTACACAAGGCTGATGCCTTTATTTTGGCCGAAATATCCCGGGGGAGTCGCTTTGCCGTCGGCAAAGCGGCGGGGGCAGCGCCCCCGGCGAGGTCACGCCTCGGCGCTGTCTTCGCGCAACTCGCTGCTCAAAAACCGCTCGAAGTCATCCAGATCCACAGGATCGAACTGACCGAAGCCCTGCATCCAGACACTTGCCTGCTTCATCGCATCCGGCTCCAGTTTGCACCAGATCACCCGGCCGCGCTTTTCGCGGCTGATCAGCCCGGCTTCGGCCAGAACGTTCAGATGTTTTGAAATCGCGGCGAGACTCATTTCAAAGGGCGCGGCCACATCGGTCACCGCCATATCGTCTTCCAGAAGCATCGCAAGGATCGCCCGGCGAGTCGGGTCGGCAAGGGCTGCGAAAGTGATGGAAAGCGGGTCGGACATGGGCCCAATCCTAGGCCAGATTGGCCCGAAAAGGTCAACTGCCCGGTTGAGCGTTTCAGACCAAAGACGCAGGCCTGCATAAGATCAACCAGATGGTTGAATATGGGAATTCCGCGATTTTTGCACCTTTAGCCCCTGCGACACAGCGCCATTTCGCCGTAACATGCTGAAATTCATGCATTAACTGATCCATCACGGCTTATTGACTCAGGGCCGCCAAGGCATTAGCACCCGGCTCAACATTCTTCATGGGATATCCGACCTGTGTCTGACCCTGATCTGACCTCTGACAAGGACCGTCTCAAGGACCTTGAGGCCCGGATCGCAAAGGCCAAGACCTCTAAGGAAGACGTCCACCACATGAAGAAAGACTATTCTCAGGCGCAGTTGGCCTGGCGGATGGTCATCGAGCTTGTGGCTGGTCTTGGGATCGGCTTTGGCATCGGATACGGGCTGGATACTCTGTTGGGGACCATGCCGTTCTTTCTGGTGCTGTTCATAGGGTTCGGCTTTGCCGCAGGGGTGAAAACCATGCTGCGCTCGGCCAAGGAAGTGCAAGATCGCCGGTTGGCCCAAGAGGCTGCCGAAGCAAAGGAAGACTGAACGTGGCAACGGAAGCGAATACCGAAGAAGGTTCGGCACTGGTTTTTCACCCGCTGGATCAGTTCATCGTAAAGCCGCTCTTCACCAATGATGGTGTGGTGCACTGGTACACCCCGACGAACGTGACCCTGTGGATGGCTCTTGCTGTTCTGGGCATCGTCGCTTTGTTCGTGATCGGCACCCGTGGTCGCGCCATCGTGCCGACCCGTGTGCAGTCGGTTGCCGAGGTCATGTATGGCTTCGTCTACAAGATGATCGAAGACGTTACCGGCCATGACGGGGTGAAGTACTTCCCCTACATCATGACGCTGTTCCTCTTCATCCTGTTCGGAAACTTCCTCGGCCTCTTGCCGAAGTCGTTCACCACCACCTCGCACATCGCCGTGACGGCCGTTCTTGGCTTTGGCGTGTTCATCGTGGTCACCGCAATCGGCTTCTTCAAGCACGGGATGCACTTCCTCGGCCTGTTCTGGATGTCGGATGCGCCGCTGATCCTGCGCCCGATCATCGCGATCATCGAAGTCATCTCGTACTTCGTGCGTCCGGTCAGCCACTCGATCCGTCTTGCTGGCAACATCATGGCCGGTCACGCCGTTATCAAGGTTTTCGCCGGCTTCGCAGCGATTGCAGCGATCAGCCCGGTCTCCGTGGCCGCCATCACGGCGATCTACGGTCTCGAAGTTCTCGTGGCCTTCATTCAGGCCTACGTGTTCACCATCCTGACCTGCGTCTACCTCAAGGATGCTCTGCATCCGGGCCACTAAGACGTACGTCTTTCAACCAAATCTCGCATTCCATCGTAAGGAGCACAAAAATGGAAATCGCAGCTGCAGCAGCAATGGGCAAGTTCATCGGCGCCGGTCTGGCCGCCATCGGTTCGGGCGCCGCTGCTATCGGTGTTGGTAACGTTGCTGGGAACTTCCTCGCCGGCGCCCTGCGCAACCCGTCGGCCGCTGGTGGCCAGACCGCGACCCTCTTCATCGGTCTCGCCTTCGCAGAAGCTCTGGGGATCTTCGCGTTCCTCGTCGCCCTGCTGCTGATGTTCGCCGTCTAATCCAGACTTCGAATCCTTACGAAAGGGGGGCGCGCCATACCTTGGCGCCCCTTCCGAGTCTCTAGGGGCGAAGTTCAAAGGGTCCGACGGAGGACAAGATGTCTACTGAAACAACCGCTACAGACGCGGCACATGGCGCGGCCCAAGTGGGCACCTGCGTCAATGAGCATGGCAGCGCCATCGGCATGCCGCAGCTCTGCGTGGACTGGATGCCAAACCAGGTTTTCTGGCTGGTCGTCACGCTGGTCGTGATCTTCCTCGTCCTGTCGCGCATCGCCCTTCCGCGCATTGGCGCGGTTTTGGCCGAACGTCGTGGCACGATCACCAATGATCTGGCCGCTGCGGAAGAGCTGAAGCAAAAGGCCGTCGAGGCTGAGAAGGCCTATCACGACGCACTGGCCACTGCGAAGGCAGAGGCGAACAAGATCGTGGCTGACGCCCGTGCCGAAATCCAGAAAGAACTGGATGCCGCCACGGCCAAGGCCGATACCGAGATTTCGGCAAAGGCTGCTGAATCGGAAGCCCGCATCGCGGAAATCCGCTCTGGCGCACTGGAAGCCGTGACCGAGGTCGCCAAGGAAACCGCCAAGGAACTGGTCACCGCTTTGGGTGGCAAGGCCGATGCGCGTTCGGTGACCACGGCAGTGACCGCAAGGCTGAAAGGGTAAGACGATGATGAAATTTGCATCCGTTCTTCTTGCCCTGACCGCAACGCCGGCTCTGGCTGCCTCGGGTCCGTTCTTCAGCCTGAAGAACACCGACTTCGTGGTGATGATCTCGTTCCTCGTGTTCGTCGGTATCCTTGTGTACTTCAAGGTTCCCGGCATGATCGCCGGCCTGCTGGACAAGCGCGCCGAGCAGATCAAGACCGAACTGGAAGAGGCCCGCGCCCTGCGCGAAGAGGCCAAATCCCTGCTGGCCTCGTATGAGCGCAAGCAGAAAGAGGTCAAGGAGCAGGCCGACCAGATCGTCGCTGCCGCAAAGTCGGAAGCAGAAGCCGCCGCCGCCCAGGCAAAGGTTGATCTGAAGAACTCGATCGCGCGCCGTTTGGCCGCCGCCGAAGAGCAGATCGCCGCCGCCGAAGGCAGCGCCGTTCGCGAAGTGCGTGAAAAGGCGATTTCGATTGCCGTTGCCGCCGCTGGCGAAGTGCTGGCCAAGCAGATGACAGCCGAAGGGGCCGCGGCCTCGATCGACGCCGCCATCGCGCAGGTTGATGCCAAGCTGCACTGATCTGACCTGATCAGACGAAACAAAAAGAACCGGCCCATGGGCCGGTTTTTGCTTTTCAGGTCAACGCCGTTGTTCGTGTTCAAACCTTTGGCGGGCGATGGCCTCGTTCCGTTCCGCCTTCACCTGTTCCGACAAAGACTGCTCGACATAGCTCAGATGTGCCTCGACCGCCGCGCGGGCAGCAGCAGGATCACGGTCTTGCAGCCCCTTGTTGATCGCGCGATGCTGATCCAGCAGCGTGTCCCGCGTCGTGCGGTTCTTGAACATCATCTGACGATTGTAGAACACGCCCTGCTTCAGAAGATCATACATAGACCGCATCATATGCAGCATGATGACGTTGTGACTGGCCTCGATGATGGCCAAATGAAACTCTGCATCTAGGCTGGCTTCGTCGGTCGGGTCGCGCTTTAGATGCGCGGCCTCCATCTTCTGGAAAATAACATCGACCACCTTCAAATCCGTGTCCGACCCAAGACGCGCTGCCCGTTCGGCAGCCAGTCCCTCCATATCCCTTCGGAACGCGATGTAGTCGAACACCGCCTCGTCATGCGTCGCGAAAAGCTGGATCAGCGCCTCTGAAAAGGCCGAGCCCAGAACTTCGGCCACATAAATGCCAGCACCGGCCTTGCTGACCAAAAGCCCACGCTCCTGCAAATCCGCAACGGCATCGCGCAAAGAGGGGCGCGAAACACCCAGTCGGTCTGACAATTCACGCTCTGACGGAAGCCGTTCTCCCGGACGCAAAATGCCACGCAGGATCAACTGCTCAATCTGACGAACCACGGATTGAGACAGCTTTTCTGTTTGGATTTTCATGAAGGGCATCTTCGAGCACTCGCTTGGATTGGTCAAAATCTATGACCACAGCAGCGCCACGACAAGGAGAAACACGCAGAAACGAAAAAGGGCTGGCGTATAGCCAGCCCTTTCGCGAAACGGACGACCGCTTACTGCGTCGGGCGGATGATGATTTCCACGCGGCGGTTCTGCGCACGGCCCTGCGGGGTCGCGTTCGAAGCGATCGGCTGGTCGAATCCACGTCCAATCGTGGTGATCCGGCCATAGGGCACGCCATTCTGATTCAGGACGCCAGCGACCGCATTGGCGCGGCGTTGCGACAGATCATAGTTATAGGCGGCGCTGCCGGTATTGTCGGTATGGCCGACAACTTCGATCCGGCTGTTTGGATAGCGGATCAGGCTTTGTGCCACGCTGCCAAGATCGGCGCGAAGGTCCGGGCGGACCGAAGCGCTGTCGACGGCAAACAGCAGATCCTGCGGCATGTTCACGGTCAGATAGCTGCCGTGGTTCGTCACCGTGACGTTCGGGTTGCTGATCGACCCGCGCAGTTCCGCCGCCTGCTGGTCAAGCGATGCGCCAATAGCACCACCGATTGCCGCGCCGATGGCGCCGCCAACAACGGCCTTCGCCAGCTTGTCATCACCCTTGGCATTGGCCCCGGCCAGAGCGCCGGCCAAACCGCCAATGATCGCGCCGTTCTTGGCACGCGCATTCGGATCGTCGGGATAGGCATTCGGGTCCACACAGGCCGTCAGCGCCATCAACGACGCGGTTGCGACCAGAAGGGGGGTCTTGAAAATCATGTCTGCCGCCTCTTGCATTTCATCCCCAGTCCTTGCCGGGGTCACTCTGTTATACCAACGCAAGAGAGAGCCAAACAGTTCCCACGCCTTTTTCAGCAATGTTTCGCCGATCACATTCCGGTGTCATGTGCGTCTGACCGCGCGGATTCCCAAGCCAGCAAAGCCCGCTTGACCGGCAGCCCCCAATGATAGCCGCCAAGGCCGCCCCCCTTGCGCAAGGCACGATGACAGGGGATCAGCCAAGAAATCGGGTTGCGCCCCACGGCTGTGCCAACCGCCCGTACCGCCTTTGGGTGCCCGATCCCCTCGGCGATGTCGCCATAGGTGGTGACATGCCCCGAGGGGATTTTCAAAAGCGCCTCCCAAACCTTGATCTGGAACGGAGCACCGATCAGGTAAAGGGGCGCTTTCGCTGCGTCCTCTTTCGCGCCAAACGCGGCCAGCACCCAAGGTCGCAGCATCATCGGGTCTTCGACGAAGTTGGCCTTTGGCCAGCGTCGTAACAGGTCGGCAAAGGCCTCTTCTTCCCCCATCTCGGCGGCAAAGCCCATGCCGCAGATGCCTTTTTCGGTGCCCATAACGATCGCCGGGCCAAACGGGCTTTCGAACCAACCCCAATAGATCGTCAGACCTTCCCCCTGACGCGCATAATCGCCCGGCGTCATTGCCTCCCATGTCAGGAACAGATCATGTAACCGGCTGGTTCCGGAAAGCCCGACCTCGCCCGCCGTTTCCATCAGCGACAACCGCGTTTCCAAAAGCCGCTTGGCGTGATCCAAGGACAGGTATTGCTGATAACGCTTTGGGCTGACCCCAACCCACTGGCTGAACACGCGCTGAAAATGCGCGGGGCTCATGCCCATCTGGCTGGAAAGCGCGTCCAGCGTCATTCCCGGCCCGCCGTCATCAATATGCCGCAGCGCACGGGCAATCACGTTGTAATGGTATTCCGGCGAAAGATCGGTCATCTGAAGTCTCCTTGCCCTGACAATAGGGGCACGCCCCGCCTTCTGCGACCCGAATCCTGCGCCAAAACGCTTGTCCGTTCCGCGGCTTTGTGGTCCATGAACGCATGGCAAAGCAGCTTGATTATCACGCTATGAAGGCGATCTTCACCCGGTTCCAACAGGCGGAGCCGGAGCCGAAGGGGGAATTGGAACATACCAACGCCTTCACGCTGTTGGTCGCGGTCGCACTGTCGGCCCAAGCCACGGATGTGGGCGTGAACAAGGCCACCCGCGGACTTTGGCCCGTGGCCGACACGCCTGCCAAGATGCTGGCTTTGGGCGAGGAAGGCCTGATCGAAAAGATCAAGACCATCGGCCTTTACCGCAACAAGGCCAAGAACGTCATCAAGCTCAGCCAAATCCTGCAAGACAACTATGGCGGAGAGGTTCCCTCCAGCCGCGCTGCCCTGCAATCCTTGCCGGGGGTCGGGCGCAAGACTGCCAATGTCGTTCTGAACATGTGGTTCCGCCAGCCCGCGCAGGCCGTCGACACCCATATCTTCCGCGTAGGCAACCGCACCGGCATTGCGCCCGGAAAGGACGTTGATCAGGTCGAACGCGCCATCGAAGACCACGTTCCCGCCGAATTCCAGCAGCACGCGCACCACTGGCTTATCCTGCATGGCCGGTATATCTGCGTCGCGCGCAAACCCAAATGCAGCATCTGCCCGATTTCGGAATGGTGCCAGTTCGAGGACAAGACCCCATGAAAAAGTATCAGGCCGTCGGTATCGGCAATGCCATCGTTGATGTGCTTTCGCCCGTCGATGACAGTTTTCTGGAACTGATGGGGATCGAAAAGGGCATCATGCAGCTGGTCGAGCGCAAGCGCGGCGAGTTGCTTTATGCTGCCATGAAGGAACGCACGCAGGCCCCGGGTGGCTCTGTCGGCAATACCATTGCGGGCCTCGGGAACCTTGGCCTTCGTACGGCCTTTATCGGCCGCGTTCATGATGATGCGCTTGGCCGCTTCTTTGAACGTGCCCTCAATGAAAGCGGCACCGATTTCCCGAACCCTCCGGTTCCGGGGGGCGAGCTTCCGACCTCGCGCTCGATGATCTTTGTCTCGCCCGATGGTGAGCGGTCGATGAACACCTACCTTGGCATTTCGTCCGAACTTGGCCCCGAAGACGTCGCAGATGACGTGGCAGGGCAGGCCGAGATCTTGTTCCTTGAGGGGTATCTTTACGACAAGGACAAGGGCAAACAGGCTTTTGAACGCGCCGCACGTCTCTGCCGTCAGAACGGCGGCAAAGCTGGTATCGCGCTTTCAGATCCGTTCTGCGTCGACCGCCACCGTGACGACTTCCGGCGTCTGGTCAAGGAACTGGATTACGTCATCGGCAACGAACATGAATGGGCCTCGCTCTATCAGACCGACCTGTCTTCAGCTTTGGAACAAGCCGCGCAGGATGCGGGTCTGGTTGTCTGCACCCGCTCTGGCCATGACGTGATCGTGGTGCGCGGGGATGAACAGGCCGTGGTCCCGGTCAAGCGGGTTGTCCCGGTCGATGCGACAGGCGCAGGCGATCTTTTCGCCGCAGGCTTCATCTATGGAATGGCCACGGGCCAAAGCCTTGAAACCTCGGGCCGGATGGGCTGCGTTGCCGCGGCCGAGGTCATCAGCCACTTTGGCGCCCGCCCCGAAGCTGACCTGAAAGACCTGTTCCACAAGAACGGCCTGATCTGACCCGCAGACCTAGCCGTTCATCCGTCTTGACCGAAGAGAGAACCTATTCCTCGGTTTCGCGGGCGGCTGACAGTCCGGCAAGAATATCTGATGGTTCTTCCCGCGCGGCCCATTCCTCTTTATGCGCCGCGCGTTCCAGTTCCAGAATTTCGGCAAAACTCGTCACTCTGGGCAGGCCATGACGCAGATGGCGCAACAGATGATGCGAGTGGATGACCCGGGGCACGGCATCCAGCGGTTCCCAGATATCGGCGATTGTCACGCGGCGCAGGTTGAATTCCGGCGGCAAGACCCAGAACCGCAGGTCCGATGCCCAAAGCAGATCACGCAAGGTAACCTGATCCCGTCCTTGCGCAGCAGCAACATAGGCCTCAGCCCAAGCCTGCAAGATGGCCATCATCTTCGCGGATTTGCGGTAATAGATGACCCCGGAATTGTGCTGCCCAAAAATATCGGGCGGCGTTTCCTTCCAGCCTGTGGTGATCAATCGGCTTGACCTGCGAACCTCATGGCTGATGCAAAGCTCAAAGCGGTCAAGCAGGTCAAACCCTTCCGCCAATGGCCCAACAACCAGCGTATCGCAATCCAGAAACAGCGTCCGGTCAAATCGTGTCGCAAGCATCCCGGCGATCTTGTCCCGCGTCCGTCCTTTGGGCAGCGGGCTGACCCAATCGAAAACCCCCGTCCGCACGCTGGCATCGGTCATGATTTCGATCGGCAATGTCGGATCCACCTGCCTTAGGGATAAGGCACTTTGCACCGCCAGATCGGCGTAATCCGCACCCTTGGCCACATAAAGTACACCGCGCGTTTCAGCTTGCGGCGCGTCAGTCCCCAAGCTTGGCATGCACTTCGTCCAGATCAATCTCGGCAATCGGCATCTTGTTGCCCGGATTGTCGAAATCGTATTTGAACAGCTGGAAATCGCGCTTGTAGATTTCCCAGACCAGATGGCGCGACAGGTCGTCGAAATAATCTTCGACCGGATGGAGACGCTTTGGGCCATGCCCCTCGCTTTCGTTAAAGCGCGGGATCTTTTTCAGATCAATTTTGTGCTTTTGCTTGGTGTGATCCAGCACCGTCTGCATGCCTTCATCGAATTTCTCGGTAAAGAAGATGTGGTCGTAACGCCCACCGTTACAGATATAGGTCGAGATATGGCCCGACATGGCCGACCAATGAATGTCCGGCTCCATCGGCTTTTTCCAGCGAATGGTGTCCCGCGCGAAAAGCAGAAAGCGGCGAAAGCTTTTGATCTGGTCAAAATCAAAGTCATTTTCCGGGCTGCCGACATCTACCCCGTATTTCTGCGCAAGTTGCGGCACCAGATTGCCGCGATAGCGCTTTCCGTTGCGCTGAATGCCGGCAATCTTGTCGAAAAAGCTAGACAGAATGCGAGTATAGGGGTTGCGAACACAGGTGAAGGCATAGCTTTTGTGGTGCTTCACATTCTGTTCGATCAAGGGCTGGCTTTCTTCCTGCGCCCATTTGTGCAGGCCCTTTTTCGAGTCGTGAATATCGCCGTCAAAGAATTTCCCGTGGTCCGAATAGAACATGATCTGGCCAATGGACGAGCAGGCACATTTCGGGACAACCCGATAGACCATGCTTTCGCTTTCCGTCATCCAAGTGCCGGGGAAACCCATTCTGCCGCTCCAAACCTCATTCGGACTTTTTCTGCCCGTTCCAAACTCTATGGCTAAAATCGCAAATAAACTCTGTCGTTTCAACGTGTGATGACGCTAATTAAAGAAACAGTGACTCGTCTGCCTCGGAAACCGTCGCCAACATGGCAAAAATCGCCTACATCCTGCTGACCCACAAAGACCCGGAGGGCGTGATCGCCCAGTCCGAACGTCTGACGGCGGCCGGTGACTACGTGGCGATCCATTACGATGGCCGTTCGCCCCTGAAAGACTTTGAGCGGATCCACAAAGCGCTGGAAAACAACCCCGGCGTCGTCTTCACCAAGCGCCGCCTGAAATGTGGCTGGGGGGAGTGGAGCCTTGTCGGCGCGTCGCTGATGGCGGTCGAAGCCGCGGCCGAGGCGTTTCCCCGCGCCACCCATTTCTACATGCTGTCGGGCGATTGCATGCCGATCAAATCGGCAGAATACGCGCATAGTTTTCTGGACCGGGACGATGTCGACTACATCGAAAGCGTCGACTTCTTCAACTCTGACTGGATCAAGACCGGGATCAAGGAAGAACGTCTGGTCTATCGCCACATCTTCAACGAACGCACCAACAAGGCATGGTTCTATCGGTCAATGGCCTTGCAAGACCGCCTTGGCCTGAAACGCAAGATCCCCGCCGACATCCAGATGCAGATCGGCTCGCAATGGTGGTGCCTGCGCCGCCGGACGGTCGAATTCCTGCTGGAATTCTGTGCCCGCCGCAAAGACGTGATGCGCTTTTTCAAGACAACCTGGATTCCGGACGAAACCTTCTTCCAGACCCTTGTCCGCCATCTGGTGCCAGAGCATGAAATCCGCTCGCGCACCCTGACCTTCCTCATGTTCACCGATTACGGGATGCCGGTCACCTTCTACAATGACCATTACGACCTGCTTCTCAGCCAGGACTACCTTTTTGCCCGCAAGATCAGCCAAGATGCGAAAGAGCTGAAAGATCGCTTGGGCAAGCTTTACACCAGCAAGGGCGCGCGGTTTCAGATTTCCAACGAAGGCCGCAGCCTGTTCAAATTCCTCAGTGGTCGCGGCCGGATCGGTCGCCGCTTTGCGCCAAGGTTCTGGGAACGCGAAAGCACCATTGGCCGCGAACGCCAGTTGATGATGGTCACCTGCAAGAAATGGCACGTCGCCAAACGCTTGGTCGAACGGGTGCGGCAGGTCACCAACATGCCGGCGATCGACTATCTCTTCAACGAAGACACGACGAACCTGCCAGATCTGGGCGGCATCCAGACAACGCTAGAAAAACGGACCCGCCACCGCCGCGCGCTGGTGCGGATGCTGTTTGACTATTGGGAAACAGACCGGCTGATCTTTTGCATCGACCCGGCAAATGTTGACCTGATGCAGGACTTCTACAACGACAAGGCAGCAGTCCGGCTGTTGGAAATCGAATGCGATTTCACCGACGATTATCTGATCGGCCACGCCCGCCGCGTGGGACTGGCCGGCGACCGGACCCCGCAGGAAACCATCGACCGGCTTTTGCCCACGATCCGTTATGATGTGAAATTCGAATCCGACCGGATCCGCGATGCGGGCTTCTCGGGGTTCCACCGCATCAGACAATCGGCCACGGTGGACGAAAACACCATGCCTTTGGCTGAATTCCTTGGTATTCCCGTGGACAAGGCGCACGATATCGCGGCGACCGAATATCTCTTTGTCGATTGAGGACTGGCACTTGGCTTACGATCCGATGAATGTTTTTGCCCGCATTCTGCGTGGCGAGATTCCGAACAAGACCGTTGTGGACAGCGCTCATACGCTGGCCTTTCATGACATTGCCCCCTCGGCCCCGGTGCATGTGCTGGTGATCCCCAAGGGCGCATATGTTGATTTCGCCGACTTTGCGGCCAATGCCAGTGCCGAAGAGATTCTCGACTTCCACCGCACCGCGGCCAAAGTCTGTGAAATCACGGGCGTAAAACCGGGAGAGGGCTTCCGCGCCATCACCAATTCTGGCGCGCATGGCGTACAGGAAGTGCCGCATTACCACCTGCACATCCTTGGCGGGCGGGTGATGGGTCGCATGGTCGCGCGCACGGACTGACCGAGCGATCTGACCGAAAGCGCAAATTCCGGGTCGCACGGTCGCGGTCAAAACCGGCACATGGGGCAATCCAGAAAAGGAGTTTCTCCATGATCCGTTTTTCCCCAATTCCCACCGAAACCGCACGCCACTATCAGGCGGGCGGACTGGACGCGAATGGTATGCCCCCGGAAGCCGCGGTCAGCGACGGCGGCGGCAATCCCTGCCGCCATTGTCTGAAGATGATCGCTGAAGGCGAGGCGATGTTGGTTCTGGCCCATCGGCCCTTTCCGGCCCCCCAGCCCTATGCCGAGCTTGGGCCGATCTTTCTCTGCGCCAAGGCTTGCGCGGCGGGCGGCGGCACAGAGCTGCCCGCAATGCTGGCCTCACCAGACTATATCTTGCGCGGCTATGGGGAAGATGACCGGATCGTCTATGGCACCGGGGCCGTGACACCAACCGCCGCAATCCCTCAAAGATCCGAGGCCCTGTTCGACGATCCGCGCGTGGCCTATCTGCACATCCGCAGCGCCCGCAACAATTGCTTTCAATGCCGGGTGGATCGCGCCTGACCGACGCCTGTTGAATTGCGCCCGCACCTTGTCGGGGCGGGCAAGCCTTTTCTCTCGCCTCTGGCCTGCGGCCAACCGGCGAGGCGGGCCTCCGGCGGGGATATTTGGGCCAAGGTAAAGGGGCAGGGGCGTTTTCGGGGCGGTCAGTGTGCTTCGGCCCAGTTCGCGCCTTTGCCGGCATCGACGACCAGCGGCACCTTGAGCCGCACCACAGGGTCTGCGGCGCCTTCCATCACATCGCGGGCGGTTTTGATCAGCGCCTCGGCCTGATCCTCGGCGACCTCGAACAAGAGTTCGTCATGGACCTGCAACAGCATCTTGGCATCCATCCCGTTGATCGCTTTGGGCATGCGGATCATGGCGCGGCGGATCACATCGGCGGCGGTGCCTTGGATCGGTGCATTGATCGCGGCCCGTTTGGCAAAGCCTGCCCCCGGACCCTTGGCGTTGATGTCAGGCGTATGAATTTTGCGACCAAACAGGGTTTGCACATGCCCGCTTGCCTGCGCGAACTTGACCGTTTCCGACATGTATTCCTTGATGCCCGGAAAGCGTTCGAAATAGCGGTCGATAAAGCCCTGTGCCTCGGCCCGCGGGATGCGCAGGTTGCGGGCGAGGCCAAAGCCGGAAATCCCGTAGATTACGCCAAAGTTGATGGCCTTGGCTTGCCGCCGGATATCGGACGTCATCTGGTCCAAGGGTACGTTGAACATCTCGGAGGCCGTCATCGCGTGAATGTCGATCCCGTCCTTGAAGGCCTGCTGCAGGCTGGGCAGATCGGCGATATGGGCCAGAATGCGCAATTCGATCTGGCTGTAATCAAGGCTGACGATCACCCGCCCCTTGGGCGCGACAAACGCCTCGCGGATGCGGCGGCCCTCTTCGGATCGGACGGGGATGTTTTGCAGGTTCGGATCGGTCGAGGCCAGACGCCCGGTATTGGCCCCGGCGATGGAGTAGGAGGTATGGACCCGCCCGGTTTCGGGATTGATATGGGTTTGCAGCGCGTCGGTATAGGTCGATTTCAGTTTCGACAATTGCCGCCAATCCAAGACCAGCGCGGCCAGTTTCGCGCCCTCGGGGTGGGTGTCTTCCAGCGTCGTCACATCTTCCAGCACATCGGCTCCTGTGCCATAGGCCCCGGTCTTTCCCTTTTCGCCGCCCGGCACGCCCATGCGGTCAAAAAGGATCTCGCCCAATTGCTTGGGGCTGCCCACATTGAACGGCTCGCCCGCGACCTGGCCGATCTCATCCTCCAGCCCCGCCATTTTCTGTGCGAAAGCATTGGACATGCGCGAAAGCGTGTCGCGGTCAACCTGAACGCCGGCCATCTCCATTTCGGCCAGAACCGTGACAAGCGGACGTTCCAGAGTTTCATAGACCGTGGTGACCTTGGCCCTGTGAAGTTGCGGCTTGAACGCCTGCCACAGGCGCAGGGTGATATCGGCATCTTCGGCGGCATATTTCACCGCATCGTCAATCGCCACGCGGTCAAAGGTGATCTGGCTTTTGCCCGACCCCAGCAAAGATTTGATCGGGATCGGCACATGGCCCAGATAGGTTTCGCTCAGCCCGTCCATGCCATGATTGTGCAGGCCCGCGTGCATGGCGTAAGACATCAGCATCGTGTCATCAAAGGGCGTGATGCGTACCCCGTGGCGGGCGAAAATCTTCCAGTCATATTTGATGTTCTGTCCGATCTTCAGAACCGCGGGGTCTTCCAGCACGGGTTTCAGCGCCGTCAAAGCTGCCTCAAGCCCCAATTGCCCTTCGGCCAGATCGTTTGACCCGAACAGATCGCCGCCACCTTGGCGATGGCCGACCGGAATGTAACACGCCTTCCCAGCCTCGACCGAAAGCGAAATCCCCACCAACTCGGCCCGCATTTCATCCAGCGACGTGGTTTCCGTATCCACCGCCACATGGCCAATATCGCGGATGCGATCGATCCAGACCTGAAGCGACGCCAGATCGCGCACGCATTCATAGGCGGCATGATCGAAGGGCACCTTTTCAAGGACGGTTTCGGGTTCGTCATGCGCAGCATCGCCGCCGCCAAAGCCCGCACCTTCCGGCACGGCCGGGGCTTCGACCTTCAGCTTTTCCGCCACCCGCCGGGTCAGTGTGCGGAACTCCATTTCTTGCAGGAACGCCAACAGCTTTTCCGGCTCCGGATCTTTCACTTCCAGACTGTCCAGACCGAAATCCAAAGGCACCGCGCCGTCCAGACTGACCAGACGCTTGGAGATTCGGATCAACTCGGCATTCTCGATCAGAGCCTCGCGGCGCTTCGGCTGTTTGATCTCTCCGGCACGTTCCAGCAGCGTTTCCAGATCGCCGTATTCGTTGATCAAGAGTGCCGCCGTCTTCAGCCCGATCCCCGGTGCGCCCGGCACGTTGTCAACCGAATCCCCGGCCAGCGACTGCACATCGACCACCCGGTCCGGCCCCACACCGAATTTCTCGAACACCTCATCAATGCCGATCAGCTTGTCTTTCATCGGGTCGCGCATTTTCACGCCATTGCCGACCAGCTGCATCAGGTCTTTGTCGGACGAAATGATGGTGCATTCGCCCCCCGCCTCAACCGCCTGACGCGACAGCGTGGCGATGATGTCATCGGCCTCAAAGCCCGGAATTTCCAGACAAGCCACGTTAAAGGCCCGTGTCGCATCGCGGGTCAGCGGGAATTGCGGGCGCAGATCCTCGGGCGGTTCGGGGCGGTTTGCTTTGTATTTGTCGTAAATCTCGTTGCGGAAGGTTTTCGACGAGTAGTCGAACACCACGGCCAGATGGGTCGGGGCTTCCTTGCCGCCATTCCGCGTCAATTCGTTCCACAGAATGTTGCAGAACCCGGCTACGGCCCCCACGGGCAAGCCATCGGATTTCCGCGTAAGCGGCGGCAGCGCATGATAGGCGCGGAAGATATAGGCCGAGCCGTCAATCAGATGCAGATGGCAGCCCTTGCCAAATCCTTCAGCCATATCTCGCTCTCCCGCTGTCTTTTGCATCCTGTTCGTTCGGCCAAGTCTTGCCACGTTCTTGAGGGCGCTTCTACCCTTGCTCTTGGCTCGGGGCGCATCGGCAGGCACAATAGCCTTGGGTTAGGGCCTTCCCGAACCTCCCGGTTTTGAGTGCGGAGAATGATATGGGGCGTGTTGTCTATTCCGGTATTGGCCTGATCCTGGGCTATGTCGCGGTTGCGGTCGCAGGGGTGACGCTGTCTTCCATTGCAGCCATCAGCCAATCCGAAGGCGCCTATATGATGGGCGTGTTTTTCTTCTGGGCACCCTTGGGCGCTGTGGTCGGTGGGATCACAGGCTTTCTCATGGCGCGGCCAAAATCGTAACGGCCCTTGACGAAGGCCCAAACGCGGCGCATCGTGCCGCCCATGTTGCACCTGATGAACATCTCTTCGTTTTATTGGACCGACGCCATATAGGCGGCCGGGCAGCGTTTCACAGCCAGAAACCAAACCCCAACAGGCCGCCCGCGACGGGCAGGCCAAGGCAAAAGGTTCCCCGCGCGGGCCGCGGAAAAAGGAACCAGACCATGACCCGAAAACACGTCACCATCCGCCTTGCCGCGCCCGAGCATCTGCCCGAGGTGCACCGCATGCTCATCGCCCTTGCTGCCCATCACGGCGATGAGGCGACCATCACCCCCGATGTCTTGCAGCGCATTGCCATGCAGGGGCCGGGGGCGCGACTGATCGTGGCCACGCTGGATGATAGCCCGCAACGCCACCCGGTTGGCTACGCCCTCTTGCTACTCCGCCCGAACATGGTCACCGGCACGCAGGCCTACATCATTGACCACCTTTTCGTGCAGGAACCGCTTCGGCATCAAGGCATCGGACGGGCGCTGATTGAAGGCGCAAAGAAACTGGCGCTTGAAGAAGGCCGCCAGGGCCTGACCATCGGGACGCATCCTGAAAATGATGCCGCAATTGTCGCCTACCGCGCTATGGGTCTGGCCGAACTGCCCCAGCCCGGCCCACGCTTCGCCGTTGAAATTGCCTGAACCCCTCATAGGCCGGGCGGTGTCACCGCCCGGTCCGCCAAAGGCAAAGCCTTGTCATCGCAGAGCTTCGGGCATGGGTTTGTCCTCGCTAACCTGATCCCAGGCATGTCCGGCAATCGACCACCGCCCATCGGATTTCACCAGTAGATAGCCGCTTACGTCGTGGTTCATCTCCACGCCATTCTCCAGCATTTCAGACAGGGCAAGGACCACGGCAATATTGCCAAAGCGCAGGATCCGCATCCCCTGCGTGTGTTCTTCAAAGGATTGCAGGTTTTTCCGCGCCACTGTCTCCATCCGATCGATGAAGCCGTCCACCGACCGTACCGCCACAGGCCGTGCTGCACCGAGGAGGATCGCGCCTTCCAGAAAATCCGCACGAAAGCGGTCCCAGTCCGGCGCCGATCCGTCTCCCCATTTCATGGCGTCAAAATGCGCCCCGATCAGCGCGCGAATCTCGGTATCGTCGTCCATCCTGTCCTCCCTCAGGTCGCCGGCGCTGGGGGCCCTGACATCGAACGGAATTCAAAACGGCAACTCGCACCGGGCCTTGCTCCACGATGAAGCAAAGTCTATGCGTGTTTGCCCGCCAGCAAAACGGCTTTTTGTGTGTTTTGAAGGTCGCCACGGCGCTTGCTGTCTAAGCAAGGGTCAGTCAGTAGGATGTGACGCAAGCCATCAGCGCCCAAGCAGGGCAGTGCGTGTCCTGTCAGTGGTCGTCATGCGCGTGGTCGCGGTCGATCACATAGCGTTTGTCGCAATAGCCGCATTCGACCCAGCCGGTATCGTGGGGAATGGTCAGCCAGACGCGCGGATGGCCAAGCGCCCCTTCGCCACCGTCGCAGGCAACCTTCCAGCTGGTCACAACCTGAGTTTCGGGGGCTTCGATCGACATGGCGGAATCCTTTGCTGTGCTGCGGCAGTATAATACGGAAAATGCCGAGCGGGGCAAGGCTTCAGCCACCAAAGGGCAGGGGGGCGTGGGCAAGGCTGTGACCACGGATGAAACACGGAAAAACCACGGGTATCCCACGGAAAGCACACGCAGAATTCGGGTGATTTCAGGCGCCGATGGGCCGTGAGCGGCCCTTCAACGCCTGCAGCCACATCAGCCCGTGAACCGTTGCCCGTGCAGGCCGATATTCGGCGGCGATCCAGACCTCGCGCTCCATCTCATCAATCTCCCGGCACAGCGCCGTCAGATCAAATCCGCCCCCACCGGGCTCATGCCGGCCCGGAAATCCGGCTATCTGCACATGCGAGATCTGATCGCGATGCGCTGCCCAAACCGCTGTGGCGTTTCCATGAATTCGGGCCGCGTGCCACACATCATATTGTAGGCCAACCTGCGGAAGGCTTAGATCTTGGATGATCCGGGCCGCCTGATCAAAGTCATTCAGGAAATATCCCGGCATGTCATCGGGGTTGATCGGCTCGACCGTCAGCATCTGCCCCGGCGCACTGGCGCAAGCCCAAGCCAGATTTTCCCGGAAAATTTGCTCGGCCTCGGGTCCGCGTGCAACTCCGGCCATGACGTGAATTCTTTTTGCGTTCAATCGGTTGGCTACCTCTGCCGCGCGCAGAAATCCGTCGCGAAAGCGATCTTCCTGCCCCGGAACAGCCGCAAACCCCCGCTCTCCCGCCCCCCAGTTGCCCGGAGGCGTGTTGATCAGCGCAACCGGAAGACCGGCCACCGACTTTTCCCACTCTGCCACCGGATGGTCATAGGGAAACAGGATTTCCACGCCATCAAACCCGGCCTGAGCCGCCAATTCGGCCCGCTGCAATGCGGGCACTTCGGTAAAAAGAAGCGTCAGATTCGCGGCGAAACGGGGCATCAGGTCAGATCAGCCGAAGGGATGATAGGAAAGAACACACCGCTGGAACGCACCCCGAACCAGCTTCCGTCGGGCCTTTCTTCATGGCTGCCAAGGTCAATCAGCCGATAGAACGACTTCCGATCAATCAAGGCTTCCAGATTGGCGCGGATCAGAATGTAGGGCGAGGGCTCTCCGCTTTCCGCGTCCCGCACCACACGGATGGGGTGTTCTGGTCCCGCAACCGTAACATCTTCGGTCTTGGTGTGAAAGGTCAGCACCTGATCTGCGCCCTTGTTCTCAACATCGAAATCCACGGCCACCATCGGCGCATCTTCGACGACGATGCCCACCTTTTCGACCGGCGTCACCAGAAAATACTTGTCGCCTTCCTTTTTCAGAATCGAAGAGAACAGTTTGACCAATCCAGCCCGACCAATCGGCGTGCCTTCGTGGAACCATGTTCCATCCCGCGCGATACGCATGTCCATCTCGCCGCAATAGGGCGGGTTCCACAAATGGACCGGAGGCGGCCCTTTCTGCTTTGGCAGGGCAGAAAGCGATTGCGACAGCCCGTCTGCCGAAGGTTTCACGATCATTTGTCCGCGTTCTGTTTTTGCCATTTGTGCCGGGGGCAATAGTTTGGTTCTAATGCCACCATATACACCGGTGAGGAGCCTTGTCATGGCCAATGACCCGCAAACACACGACCTTGTGGCCGATATTGAACGGTTGGGGGCGCAGTTAGCCGACGCCAAGGCCTCGATCAACAAGCGTTTCATCGGTCAGGAACGGGTGGTTGAACTTGTTCTGTCCTCAATGCTTTGCGGCGGCCATGCGCTTCTCGTAGGCCTTCCGGGGCTGGGAAAGACGCGCCTTGTCGATACGCTTTCGACGGTCATGGGGCTAAAGGAAAGCCGTATCCAGTTCACCCCGGATCTGATGCCTGCCGACATTTTGGGGTCTGAGGTGTTGGAAAGCGCCAAGGATGGCAGCCGAGCATTTCGCTTTATCGAAGGGCCGATTTTCTGCCAGCTTCTTATGGCCGATGAAATCAACCGCGCCAGCCCGCGAACGCAATCGGCTCTGTTGCAAGCCATGCAGGAAAAAGAAGTCACCATCGCCGGTCAGCAACGCCCCTTGGGCAAGCCGTTTCACGTTCTGGCGACCCAGAACCCGATTGAGCAGGAAGGCACCTATCCTCTGCCCGAAGCGCAATTGGACCGGTTTCTGGTTCAGGTCGATGTCGAGTACCCCGACCGCGCAACCGAGCGTGATATCCTGATCGCAACAACGGGCGCAGAAGATGCTCAATCTTCTCAAGTGTTTACCGCCGAAGACTTGCTAAGCGCCCAGTCTGTTCTGCGCCGCATGCCGGTCGGTGACAAAGTTGTGGAAGCGATCCTCGATCTGGTTCGCGCCTGCCGTCCGGGCGAAGCAGAAGGGCGTGATCTGGAGGGCAGCCTGTCATGGGGGCCAGGGCCGCGAGCGGCGCAGGCCTTGATGTTGACCGTGCGCGCGCGCGCCTTGCTGGATGGGCGGTTGGCGCCTTCGGTGGCCGATGTTGCCGCCCTTTCGCGGGCCGTTCTGACCCACCGGATGTCTTTGTCCTTTGCCGCTCGGGCGCGCGGGGAAACACTGGGCGGCATCATTGACCGGGTCACGACTCGCACCCTTGGCCTAGAGGTCGCTGCGTGAGCCCGACACTACAAAGCCGGGCGGAAACGCTTGGCCAGTCTTTGCCCGCGCTTTTGGCCGAGGCAGAGCTTCTTGCTGCGACAGTGATGCTGGGGGAACATGGGAGAAGACGGGCAGGCCAAGGTGACGAATTCTGGCAATATCGCGCTGCGGCCCCGGGCGACACGGCAAGGATGATTGATTGGCGACGCTCTGCCCGTTCCGATCAAACCTTTGTCCGAGAGAGGGAATGGCAGGCTGCACAATCGGTTTCGTTGTGGGTCGATCCGTCAAAGTCGATGGCATTCTCGGGTGATACATCGCGCCCACCAAAGGCCGAGCGGGCGCAGTTATTGGCTTTGGCGATTTCGGTCCTTCTGCTGCGGGGGGGCGAGCGGGTCGGTTTGGTAGGCGGTTCCGCCGCGCCACGTCCCGGGCGGGGGCAGATTTTAAGGCTTGCTACGCTGCTTGCGGGGGATCAAACTTCCGAGGAATACGGCGCACCAACGGCTGACGGAATGGTCAATCATGGGCGGGCGCTTTTCCTTTCGGATTTTCTGGGTGACTTGGCCCATGTGGAGGCCGCGTTGATTGCGGCAGCCGATCGTGGTGTTCGAGGGGCAATCCTGCAAATCCTTGACCCGGCAGAAGAAGATTTTCCGTTCCACGGGCGAACCATCTTTGAATCGATGGGTGGCGGTGTTCGGCATGAAACACAGCAGGCCGGCGATTTGCGCGACCGCTATCTGACGCGGCTGGCAGAACGTAAGGAAAGGCTGTCGGAACTTGGGCGCGCGGTCGGCTGGCATGTGGGGACACACCATACTGGCCAACCGGCCCAATCTGCGCTGCTTTGGGCCTATCGGGCCTTGGAACGGGGGCAATAGCGCATGTTCATGCTTGGCCCAATCGGTTTTGCGACGCCCCTGCTCTTGCTCGGGCTTTTGGCGCTGCCGATCCTTTGGCTGTTGCTTCGGGCCGTGCCGCCTGCGCCTGTGCGTCGGCGCTTTCCGGGCGTGGCTCTGCTTTTGGGTTTGCAGGACAAGGACAGCGAAACGGACAAGACCCCTTGGTGGCTGCTTTTGATCCGGATGCTGGCCATTGCTGCGGCAATCATCGCCTTTGCTGGTCCAGTCTTGAACCCGCGAGAGCGTGTTGCGGGAACAGGGCCACTGCTGATTGCCCTAGACGCGACATGGGCCGATGCCAGGGATTGGCCAAGGCGGATGGACCGCGTGGCCGAATTGGTGGAAGAGGCCGGTCGCGACGGGCGGACCGTCGCTTTGGTGCGATGGACGGATGCGCCGGGCGAAATCGCCTTTCAGACAGCGGATGCCCTGCTTGTGCGATTGGCGGGCGTCGCCCCGCAGGCATGGGCACCAACGGACTTGGCCGCTTGGGCCAATTCCTTGCCCGAGGGTGGATTTGATACCTATTGGCTGTCTGACGGTGTTGATCATGCCGACCGTGCGGTCCTTATGTCGGCCCTTTCCGCCAACGGGGTAGTGACTGTCTTTGAAAGCCCGCGTCCAGTATTTGCTTTGCGCCCTGCTGGTTTCGCTGATGGTGCCATTCAGTTGTCGGCCAGTCGCCTTTCTGCCGCAGAGCCTTTGGCTCTCGAGGTTGTTGCGCGCGGGCCTGACCCTGCCGGGATTGAACGTGAACTTGCCCGGGCGATCTTTGACTTTGCTGCTAGTAGTACCGATGCGGAAGTGGCGCTTTCCCTACCACCCGAGTTGCGTAACCGGATCACCCGATTTGAACTGGCAGGCATCAGGTCGGCCGCAGCGGTCAGCCTGACGGATGACAGTCTTAAACGCCGGAAGGTTGCGCTTTTTGGCGGGCGGGATGATCGGGAAGGTTTGCAACTTTTGTCCCCCACGCACTACCTGCGGCAGGCCTTGGCGCCGGTGGCCGACTTGATGGAAGGCAGCCTGACCGACCTTCTTTTGGCTTCACCGGATGTCGTTATTCTGGCCGATGTCGCGAAGCTTAGTCAGACAGAGACCGATGCCATTCTGGATTGGCTGGATGAAGGCGGGATGCTTCTGCGTTTTGCTGGACCTCAACTGGCAGCAAGTGATGTCAGTCGTTTTGAGGAAGACCCGCTGATGCCCGTGCGCCTGCGCGAAGGTGGCCGAACGGTCGGTGGCGCGATGAGCTGGGGGGAACCAAAAACACTTGCCCCCTTTGCCGAAGACAGCCCCTTTCATGGGCTTCGGGTTCCAGAAGATGTCGAAGTGACCGCGCAGGTGTTGGCGCAACCTGACCCTAATCTTGCAGAGCGCACGATTGCCGCTCTTGCCGATGGGACGCCTTTGGTCACGCGAAAGGCCGTGGGGCAGGGGCAGGTCGTGCTGGTGCATGTCACTGCAAATGCGGAATGGTCGAACCTGCCGCTTTCGGGCCTTTTCATGCAGATGCTTGAACGGCTTGCTGTTTCCACGCGGCCAGTGGCTGCGGATGCCGCAGATCTGGCTGGGCAGGTTTGGGTTCCCGAGATCGTTCTGGACGCCTATGGCCAGCAAGCGGATGCAGGTGAAAAGCCGGGCGTTTCGGGTGATATCTTGGGAAGCGGCCTTGTTTCTGGCCCGGGCCCCGAACTACAGCCCGGGCTTTACGCGGGGGATGAACGGCGGGTCGCATTGAATGTGGTCGGTGCGGAAACCGTTCTTGCCCCGGCCACTTGGCCGAACGGGACGACGATTGAGGGTCTGGAAAAATCATCAGAGCAATCCCTTAAGGGGGCCTTCCTGTCTGGCGGATTGATCCTGCTGATGGTTGATATTCTTGCGGCACTTCTGGTTTCGGGGCGCCTGCCCGGCCTTGCACGGGGGGCAGCCACTGGCCTTGTGCTTATGACAGTCTTTGTTGCCGCCCCCCAGAAATCTGCCGCACAGGAAAGCAAGGACGCCCTAGCGCTGGAGGCCACCACTGGGCTGGTTCTGGCGCATGTGGTGACGGGTGATGCCCGCGTCGATGAGGTGACCCGACAGGGCCTGATCGGTCTTGGGAACATCCTTTGGGCAAGAACCTCGATCGAGCCTGATGACCCGATTTCGGTTGATATTGAAACCGATGAACTGGCGTTTTTCCCTTTCCTTTATTGGCCTGTTTCGACCGCGCAGCCCCTTCCGTCGGCTGCCGCCTATGCCAAACTGAACGACTATTTGCGGACCGGCGGCATGATCCTTTTTGACACGCGGGATGGCGACCCTTCTGGCGCCGCCACCTCGGCAGAGGCACAGCATCTGCAACGGCTTGCGGCCGGACTGGACATCCCTCCCCTGGAACAGGTTCCGACCGACCACGTCCTGACGCGGACTTTCTATCTTCTTCAATCCTTCCCGGGGCGTTCTGTGCGAAGCCCCGTATGGGTTGAAGCCGCCCCACCTGATGCCGAGCAAGTTGAAGGGATGCCGTTTCGCAACCTGAACGACGGCGTGACACCCGTGGTCATTGGCGGAAATGACTGGGCTGCGGCTTGGGCCGTTGACGACAACGGAATTGCGCTTCTACCCGTCGGGCGCGGCTTTGCGGGCGATCAGCAGCGCGAGATGGCCTATCGTTTTGGGGTAAACCTGATCATGCATGTGCTGACTGGAAACTATAAATCCGATCAGGTTCATGTGCCTGCTTTGCTGGACAGGTTGGGCCAATGACGCAGTCGTTGATCTTTGACCCTCTGATCCCTTGGGCCGTGTTCTGGATTGCGGTTGGTCTCGGCGTTGTTTCTCTGTCGATTGCTGTTTGGCGCGGTCTGGTGGGCTGGTGGCTGCGCGGCTTGGCGATGGCCGTAATTTTTGCCGCATTGGCCAACCCGTCGTTGCAGGAAGAAGATCGCCAGCCACAGACCGATATTGTCATTGCGGTGGTTGATGAAAGTGCCAGCCAAAAGTTGGGCGACCGGACCTCTCAAGCCGCTCAGGCCCTTGCTGCGGTCGAGGCCGAGGTGGCTGGGCTGGAAAATACCGAATTGCGGGTCGTTCGGTTCGGTGATGGTGCCGAAAACGCGGGCAGCTTGGCACTGACGGCTTTGGCCGAGGCGGTTGCCGAAGAGCCGCGGGCAAGGCTTGCGGGCGCGATCCTGATCACAGACGGCCGCGTGCATGATTTGGAAATTGCACCAAATCTACCAGCTCCGCTGCATGTTTTGCTGACGGGGCGAGAGGCCGATTGGGACCGACGTTTGATTGTCAGGAACGCCCCCGCCTTTGCCATATTGGGCGAAGAGTTCAGGCTAACCTTGCGGATCGAAGATGAAGGGCGCGTTCCTACGGCTGTAGCGGGCATGGCCGAACTGACCATCGCAGTCGACTCCGATGCGCCGCAAACCTACACGGTGCCGGTTGGTGAAGATCTGGAACTTCCTGTAACTCTGCCACACGGTGGGATGAACGTTTTGCAGTTCAGCCTCTCTCCGGTTGAAGGCGAGCTGACCGACCGCAACAACGCAGCGGTCGTTCAGATCAACGGCGTCCGCGACCGGTTGCGCGTGCTTCTGGTTTCTGGAGAGCCTCATGCCGGAGAGCGGGTTTGGCGAAATCTGCTGAAATCAGACGCGTCAGTAGACCTTGTACATTTCACGATCCTTCGGCCACCCGAAAAGCAAGATGGCATTCCGGTTTCCGAACTGTCTCTGATCGCGTTTCCGACTCGCGAATTGTTCGTGGAAAAGATCGACGAATTTGATCTGATTGTGTTCGACCGTTATCGGATGCGTGGCATTCTTCCGATGTCCTACATGGAAAACATCGTGAACTACGTTCGGGGCGGTGGAACGGTCTTGGTCGCTGCCGGTCCGGAATATGGGGCGGTCGACTCGATCTGGCGATCGCCGCTGGCCGAAATTCTGCCCGCTGATCCAACGGCGCGTGTCATTGAGCAGGGTTTTAAACCAGAGCTGACCGAACTTGGTCGGCGTCATCCAGTGACCGAGGGTTTAGATGCCTTGGCCCCGGAAGGCGGGTGGGGGCGTTGGTTCCGAATGGTGGATGTGACTCCGCGTGAAGGCCAGATCGTGATGGAAGGCCCGGACAACCGCCCGCTGCTGATCTTGAACCGCGTTGAGGAAGGCCGCGTTGCCGTTTTGTCGTCGGACCATGCTTGGCTTTGGGGCAGGGGGTATGAAGGGGGCGGGCCGCAGTTGGAATTGCTGCGCCGCTTGGCGCATTGGATGTTGAAAGAACCCGAGTTGGAAGAGGAGACGCTGACCGCGACGGCCAATGGGCAGGTCATGACGATCATCCGGCGCTCGATTGCCGACGTCGATCCCGGAGATGTTCGGATCACTGCCCCGGATGGCACCGTCACAACATCGCCGATGGAAGAAAAGTCGCCCGGCCGGTTCGAAACGGTCTGGGAGGCGCCCGACTTGGGCCTTTACCGGCTGGAACAAGGGGAACTTTCGAGGGTTGTGGCACTTGGCCCATCGGCGCCGCGGGAATTCGAACAGACCATCGCCAGCGGTGAACCGCTCGCCGATCTCATTGCTCAGACGAATGGTGGCATTCTTCGTTTCGAAGAGGGCAGCCCAGACATTCGTGCCGTGCGCGAGGGTCGGCAGGCATTTGGGCGCGGATGGATTGGAATAACGCCGCGTGAGGCCTATGTTACCCAAGATGTCCGGATTGCCGCTTTGTTGCCCGGCTGGGTCTGGTTGGTTTTGAGTGCCTTCCTTTCGGTCTTGGCTTGGCTGGTCGAGGGACGCAGAAGCGCCCGACGCGCCTAAAGACTTTCGCGACTCATCCCGTTCTGGCACCCTCTCTCCTTAATTTTATTTAGGCGATTGTGGGGTGGTCATGTCCGAGGTCGATGTTGTCATCGTCGGTGCCGGTGCGGCTGGATTGGCCGCGGCAAAGGCACTTCGTGGCTTGGGGATCAGCTTTGTCGTTCTTGAAGCGATGGACCGGATTGGCGGACGGGCGCTGACGACAGACGCCGATTTCGGGGTGCCGTTTGATATTGGCTGTGCCTGGCTTCATGCTGCGGATCGCAATCCATTTTTTCCTGAGGCGAAGGCCGCAGGATGGACCCTTTATCACCACGATATGGCCTTGGATCATCTTTGGTTCGGGACACGGAAGGCAGATCCCGCCGAAATGGACAGAATGCGAGAGGCCGAGGCGGCGCTTTCTGCCTGTATCGAGGCGCATTCCGGGCCTGATGATCGTCTGTCGGCCCTTATTCACAATTGCCATTGTTTGCGGGCAAATTCTACTTTCGCGGGCCCAATGGATTTTGGGGCAGATGACGATGAGATTTCGATCGCTGACTTTCGTACGGCTGCCGATCTGGATCCGAACTATTTCACGCGCGAGGGCTTTGGAGCCTTGATTCACCGATGGGGCGCGGACGTGCCGGTCAAGACCGGTGCTGCGGTTCGCAGAATAGTCTGGGATGGCCCCGGCGTTCGTATTGAGGGAAACTTTGGTGTGGTAGAGGCGGGGGCCTGCATCGTGACAGTATCAACCGGCGTTCTGCAATTCGAGGATATTGCCTTCGCGCCCGCTCTGCCCGTCGCCCATCAAGAGGCGATCTTTGATTTGCCGATGGGGCTGTTGACCAAGATACCGCTTGCTGTTTCCGGGACGAGGCTGGGCTTGCAGGCGTTCGACGATCTCTTGATTGAACGCCATGCGAAGCACGATCTGTTCTTTCTGGCCTTCCCCTTCGACCTTGATCTTATGGTGGGCTTTGTCGGAGGTGATTTCGCTTGGGAAATGGAGGCGGCCGGGGCCGCGGCGGCTGTCGATTTTGCGACTGACCGTTTGGTTGATCTTTTTGGTTCTGACGTTCGGCGGCATGTGGGGCATGGGACGATGACAAATTGGGGAGGGGAACGGCATGTCCGTGGCGCTTACGCTGCGGCGCGACCGGGCAAGGCTGAGGCCCGAATAACGCTTTCCCAGCCAGTCGGAGACCGGATCTGGTTCGCGGGTGAGGCTTTGGCAGGATCGCTGATGCAGACGGCGGCCGGGGCGCGTTTGTCAGGGGAGGCGGTTGCACATGCTGTGGCCGGCAAGATCAAGGCTGCCGGCGCAGCATGACTTCCCTTGATTGAGAGGCAAATTCGCGCCGTAACAGAACGATGGTCGCCGCGAGGCCTGCTACGGTCACAGCTATAGGGCCGAGAAGCCACGCCAAGGCCGCGAGCGCGAAATAGATGGACCTTAGCCCGCGATTGAAACTTTTCGCGGCGGTTATGTTGATTTCGGCCGCCTGTTCGGCACGGTGATAGGCAAGCGGGTCAGCGGGATCATTTGGCACTGCTGCCATCAAGATTGAGCAATATCCAAACAGGCGGTGAGCCCAGACAAATTTAAGCAGCGCGTTCGCGAGAAATGCGAGCACAAAGATGATTTTCAGCTCGATCACGAGGCTGTTCGCTTCAAGTGTCAAATCCTGAGCAAGGCCCTGCAGTTGCGCCGCATTTCCGATCAGGGCCACGCCGCCGCCGATGGCCAGCATGCAGGCTGAGGCAAAGAATGCTGTACCTTGCCGCAACGAGTCGATGACGTTGGCATCGAAAATTCTTGGACTACGGGTGACGAACTGTTTCATCCAGTCGCGCCGATAGTCGCCCACCAGGCGTGAAACAGATATGCGCGATGCCGGCGGATGTTCGACAGCGAAGCCCGTGCCCCACCACATTGCCAGAACAGCGATGCAGGCCAGTAGATCGGGGACAGACAGAGATTGGAGCGGGAATGGGTACATCATGCCCGCGACAATATCTCTCGACTCTTTGCTACGCTACGCACAAATTGGTTATTTATTTTTACCAATTCTTCGCGTATTGTCGCTCAAATTGCACGAGGTATGCCATGGAAATGCCAAAGCCGAACAGCATGATCCTTTCAGCGAAAGCAAGGATTGTTGCGCGATTGTCGGAAGTATTGCCGGCGGATGCTGTGATTTCCGACGAAGCAGAGACCCGTGCCTATGAATGTGACGCACTGACGGCCTATCGTTGCCCGCCTTTGGCAGCGGTCCTGCCGCGGACGACCGAGGAAGTTTCGGCCGTGCTGCGGATTTGCCATGAGGAAGGCGTTCCTGTCGTGCCACGCGGATCAGGCACGTCACTTGCCGGCGGTGCGTTGCCGACCGCAGATGCCGTGATCCTTGGCGTCAGCCGCATGAGTGCGGTGATCGAAACGGATTACGAGAACCGGTATATTCACGTTCAGTCTGGCCGGACAAATTTGTCGGTCACCGGCGCGGTTGAGGCGGACGGCTTTTTCTATGCCCCTGACCCGTCCAGCCAGCTGGCCTGCGCGATTGCCGGAAACATCGCCATGAACTCTGGCGGCGCGCATTGTTTGAAATACGGTGTCACGACGAACAACCTGCTTGGCGTGACGCTGGTTCAGATGGATGGGACCATCGTAAAGATTGGTGGCCCCTTCATGGATGCCAGCGGGCTGGACCTGTTAGGGATCATTTGTGGCTCTGAAGGGCAGCTTGGCGTGGTGACCGAAGCCTGGTTGCGGATCCTGCCAAAGCCAGAAGGTGCGCGTCCCGTTCTAATGGGATTTGATCGCAACGAGGTGGCCGGAGAATGTGTCGCCGACATCATCAAGGCCGGTATTCTGCCGGTGGCAATCGAATTCATGGATCGCCCCTGTATTGAGGCGACCGAAGCTTTCGCAAAGGCGGGCTATCCGATGTGTGAGGCTTTGCTGATTGTCGAGGTCGAAGGTAGCCCGGCGGAAATTGATGAGCAACTTTCACTGATCAAGGACATCGCTGCCCGGCACAATCCGGTAGAACTGCGTGAGGCTGCGGATGAAGAGCAGGCAAAGCGCATCTGGCTGGGGCGGAAATCGGCCTTTGGCGCGATGGGGCAGATCAATGATTACATGTGTCTCGATGGAACAATTCCCGTTTCGTCCCTGCCCTATGTGTTGAAACGTATTGGCGAGATGAGCAAAGACTTTGGGCTGGATGTCGCCAATGTCTTCCACGCTGGGGATGGCAATATGCACCCGCTGATCCTTTTCAATGCAAACAAACCCGGGGATCTGGAGAAATGTGAGGCCTTCGGGGCGGAGATTCTGAAGCTTTGCGTCGAGGTTGGGGGATGCCTGACCGGAGAACATGGCGTTGGCATCGAAAAGCGCGACTTGATGACGGTTCAGTTCGACCCAGCCGATATGGAAGCCCAGCTTCGGGTCAAGGATGTCTTTGATCCAAAATGGCTTTTGAACCCTGCCAAGGTTTTCCCGCTTCACGTTACTGCAAGCCGCCGCGCTGCCTGAAGCGCTAGAGCGGGGAAAGGCAACCCCGTTCGCGCAAAGGAATTTTCAGGAAAGGGACTCTTCATGAAACCGCAATCCGAGGCGGAACTTGCCGGACTTATCCGGGACGCTGAACGCCCCTTTGTAATTGTTGGGGGGGGGACCCGCAGTATTGGCGAGATCGAGGGGGAAGTTCTTTCGACAGTGGCGCTGAAAGGGATTGAACTGTACGAGCCCGGCGCCCTGACATTGGTTGCGCGTGCAGGTACGCCTTTAGACGAGGTTGAAGCCGCCTTGGCCAAGGAAGGGCAGAGATTGCCATTCGAAGTTCCCGATTACCGCAAGCTCTTTGGTCGTATCGGGGAAAGCACGATTGGCGGTGTGGTTGCTGCGAATGCCAGCGGCCCGCGCCGTGTTCAGGCAGGCGCTTGTCGAGACAGCTTGATTGGCATTCGCATGGTGACAGGGCAGGGCGAGGTCATCAAGAACGGTGGCCGCGTCATGAAAAACGTGACGGGCTATGATCTTGTCAAACTGATGGCCGGCTCGTGGGGAACGCTTGGGGTTCTAACCGAAGTGAGCTTCAAAGTTCTTCCCGTGCCTGAAGCGCATGCAACGCTGGTTCTGACGGGCTTGGACAATTCTGCTGCCGTGGCTGCCATGTCGTCCGCGCTTGGTTCACCTTTCGAGGTCAACGGGGCAGCCCATATCCCAGGAGAAGGGACATTCCTGAGGATTGAGGGCTTTAGGGCGTCGGTCTCCTATCGGTCCGAACAGCTGCGCAAACATCTGGCTTCACACGGCAATGTTGAAATCCGGGAAGGGGGCGGCCTTTGGTCCTCAATCCGTGACATTGGGCCGTTTCATGGAAAGTCCGGTGATATCTGGCGCATCGCGATAAGACCTTCGGACGCACCTACTATGGCCGAGCGTCTCAACGCGGAGCAGGTCTATTTCGATTGGGGGGGCGGGCTCATTTTCGTCCTGGCAGAACCGGGCACGGATTTGCGAAACCGCATGGGAAGTTTCGAAGGCCATGCGACGCGGATTAGGGGCAGGGGAGAAGGTGCGTTTCATCCCGAGCCGCCGGCTGTAGCGGCACTGACGCGGGGGCTTCGTGCCAAGTTTGATCCGCGCGGACTTTTTAACGCTGGTCTGATGGGGGCCTGAGATGCAGACGAACTTCACCGCAGAGCAACTGAAAGACCCCGGAATCAAACGTGCGAACGAAGTACTTCGGACCTGTGTACATTGCGGATTTTGCACGGCGACATGCCCGACCTATCAGGTTCTTGGCGATGAGCTGGATAGCCCTCGGGGACGGATCTATCTGATCAAGGACATGCTTGAAAACAATCGGCCCGCGGACGAAAAGACGGTCAAGCATATTGATCGCTGCCTGTCTTGTCTGGCCTGCATGTCGACTTGCCCTTCGGGGGTGCATTACATGCATTTGGTTGACCATGCGCGCGAGTATATCGAGGCCACCTACAAGCGCCCTCTGATGGATCGAATGCTTCGTTCTGTCTTAGCGCAGATAATTCCTTACCCAACGCGCTTCCGCTTGGCGCTGCTGGCGGCAAAGATCGGGCGGCCCTTTGCCTTCCTGATGCCGGATGCGCGGCTGAAGGCGATGCTGCAAATGGCACCGAAACGCATTCCCGCCGTCAGTCGCAATGATGACCCGCAAAGTTTTGCCGCTGTGGGGGAGCGTAAGATGCGGGTGGCTTTGATGACCGGCTGCGCCCAGAAGGCGCTGAATACGGACATCAATGACGCGACCATCCGAATCCTTCGCCGCCTTGGCTGCGAAGTGGTCGTGGCTCAGGGGGCAGGGTGCTGCGGTGCGCTGACGCACCATATGGGGAAAGCTGACCAAAGCCATGCCTCTGCGGCCGCGAATATCCGGGCCTGGATGGCGGAAAAGAACAACCTAGGGCTGGACGCGATTGTCATTAACACCAGCGGCTGTGGTACCACCGTAAAAGATTACGGCCATATGTTCCGCGATGATCCCTTGGCTGCTGATGCCGCGACCATTGCCGGGATGGCGATGGATATTTCGGAACTGTTGGTGAAGCTGAGCTTGCCCGAAGGGAATGCGAAAGAGCAGACCGTGGCCTATCATGCCGCCTGTTCGCTTCAGCATGGCCAGCAGATCAAAACATACCCAAAGGACCTGCTGAAACGGGTTGGTTTCAAGGTTGTGGAACCTGCCGACCCGCATTTGTGCTGCGGATCGGCGGGTACCTATAACCTGTTGCAGCCAGAGATCAGCCAGCAACTGAAAGAGCGCAAGGTCAAGACGCTGGAGGCGCGGAAGCCCGATATCATCGCTGCCGGGAATATTGGCTGCATGATGCAAATCGGCTCTGGCACCGAAGTTCCGATCGTGCATACGGTCGAACTCTTGGACTGGGCGACCGGCGGCCCAAAGCCGCGCGCTTTGCAAGATTTGGCATAGGTGTTCGGACAGCCATAAATCTGCCCAACTCCTTTGCCATGTCGGTCTGGAAGTGAAGGGGAGGTTTCATGCGGCTTGTCGCGGCGATTGGTGTTTTGTTTGGGCTGGTTTTTCCGGCTTTCGCACAGGATGCCGGTCTAAAATCCCTTCAGACAGGTAATGACAGCCGTGGTTGGGAGGCAGTTGGCCGATTGAATCTCGGTGATCGCGGCTTTTGCACGGGTTCACTGATTGCAGATGATTTGGTTCTGACAGCCGCGCATTGCCTTTTTGACAAGGAAACCGGCGCGAGTATTGATCCGACAACGATTGAATTCTTGGCTGGTTGGCGAAATGGCCGTGCTGCAGCCTATCGCAGTGTAACCAAAGCCGTCGCTCATCCAGAGTATGTGTACGGTGGACATGAAAACATCGACCGTGTGCCGTATGATATCGCGGTTCTGAGGCTGGATCAGCCAATTAGGTTGCCGTCGATCCTTCCCTTCGAGACCAACGACCAACCCAAACAAGGGGATCAAGTTGAGGTGGTTTCCTACGCGCAGGATCGTTCCGAGGTGCCATCACTTCAGCAGCTTTGTCACGTTCTGGAAAACCGCAATGGCATTGTGATCTTTTCCTGCGATGTCGATTTCGGTTCTTCTGGTGCCCCCGTATTCTCGATGAGAGATGGTCGACTGCAAATTGTGTCTGTTGTCTCCGCCAAAGCCGAACTTGCGGGTCGGAAAGTTGCCTTGGGGATGCCGCTGACCGGCCCACTTGATCTACTCTTGAAAAAAATGGCCGAGGGTGGGTCCAAGCTTTCTCCGAAGAATGTGCGTGTCCTGTCCGGTGGCTCTGGTGGAAAATTCATCAAGCCTTAGGCCAGACTTGGGAGCAAGGCGTTGAAAATTTTAAATATCCTTCTTCTCTTGTCACTTCTCCTTGGCGGTGCTGCGCAGGCCCAGAACTCGGGTCTTGAACGACTGACGCGCGCCGATCAGATCACAAGCTGGAAGGCCGTTGGCCGCGTGGATCTTGGGGCGAATGGTTTTTGCACGGGCACGCTCATCGCGGCAGACCTTGTCCTGACGGCCGCACATTGCCTCTATGACAGGGCCGGGCAGTCGGTGGCGCCGGAAAAGATCATCTTTCGTGCGGGATTTGCAGATGGAATTTCCGTCGCCGAAAGCCCGGTGCAGCTTGTTGTGGCTCATGCTGACTATTCCCCGTCCGCAAATGGGCGCTCTTCCATGGACCAAGTGATGCATGATGTTGCCCTGCTGCAATTGTTGTCACCGATCTCCACGTCGCTTGTGCCGCCTTTTGCCGTATCGTCACCGGGAGATGGCGACGAGGTTAGTGTAGTGTCCTACGCGCGCGGACGTTCCGAGGCGCTTTCCTGGCAACGCGCTTGTTCGGTGTTGGGACGGAGGTCCGGACTTATCGCCATTGATTGCGATGTGACCTTTGGATCGTCCGGCGCGCCGGTGTTTGATCGGTCGCGTGGGAGAGCCCAGATCGTTTCGATCATTTCGTCCGGTGGAACGGATGGCACAAAGAACGTGGCTCTGGGGATGGAATTGCCTTCGCTCATATTGGATTTGAAAGCGCAGCTGCGCGCCGGTCGAGGTGTGCAAGGGGCGTCTGGACAACCAACCGCTTCGGTTCGCCGGATTACGGTCGGCTCCGGCGGAGGCGCATCTGGTGCCCGTTTCATCAAGGCTCCCGGAAGCTGACCTTCCCCCTTGAATAGCGCAGTAAGGCTTCCCAACTGTTGTGTATCCGGATGCCAATAGGGTCCGGAAAAACGGCCAGCCCGGCATCCGGGGGGCCACACCATAGCATCGCTTTTCGAAAGGATGACCCATGCGTAGTTTCGACCTTGCCCCGCTTTATCGTGCGACTGTCGGTTTTGACCGTATCGCAGATCTTATGGATCGCGCGCTGAGCGCAGATGTGGCGCAACCGACCTATCCTCCTTACAACATCGAAAAAACGGCTGATGATGCTTACCGCATCTCGATTGCCGTCGCTGGTTTCACGCCCGATGAACTTTCGGTCGAGGTGAAAGATGGCGCGCTATTCGTAGCTGCTCGCAAGGCGCCGGAAGAGGGGGAAAAGACCTACCTTCATCGCGGAATCGCCACACGGGCTTTTGAACGCCGCTTCGCCCTAGCTGACCATGTTCGCGTGACGGGTGCGACACACGAACACGGCATGTTGCATGTCGATCTGGTTCGCGAAACGCCCGAAGCCCTGAAACCCCGCCGTATCGAAATTGGTCGTTCTGGTGATATTCAGGCCAAGGCAGTTGAAAAGCTCGACGCCTGATTGCCTGTAGGCCTTTGAGAGTTGGCCCGTCGGATATCCCGGCGGGCTTTTCCGTTCTAAGGCATCAAATGCAAAAAAAAGGGCGCGCATCTTTCGATACGCGCCCCTTCTTTTCAAAACGAAAAAGGATCAGGCCAGCGAGGGATCAATGCCCTTGCAGGCTTCGACGAGGCCTTTGACGGCGTCGATCGACTTGTTCATCATCGCCTGCTCTGCATCGTTCAGCTTGATGTCGACAACCTTTTCGATACCGCCAGCCCCGATGATCGTCGGAACGCCGACATACATGCCGTCAAGGCCATAGGCGCCTGTCACATAGGCCGCACAGGGCAGCAAGCGCTTTTGGTCTTTCAGATAGGCTTCTGCCATTTCGATGGCCGAGGTTGCCGGAGCATAATATGCCGAACCGGTTTTCAGCAGGCCAACGATCTCGGCACCGCCATCGCGGGTGCGCTGGACGATGCCGTCCAGTTTCTCTTGGGTGGTCCAGCCCATTTCAACCAGATCCGGCAGAGGAATGCCAGCGACAGTCGAGTAACGGGTCAGCGGGACCATGGTGTCGCCGTGGCCACCCAGAACAAAAGCAGTGACGTCGCGCATCGAGACGTTGAATTCGACGGACAGGAAGTGGCGGAAGCGTGCAGCGTCCAGAACGCCTGCCATGCCAACGACTTTCTCAGCCGGCAGGCCCGAGAATTGTTGCAGAGCCCAGACCATTGCGTCCAGGGGGTTGGTGATGCAGATCACGAACGCGTTCGGAGCGTGCGCTTTGATACCTTCGCCGACTGACTTCATGACTTTGAGGTTGATGCCCAGCAGGTCGTCGCGGCTCATGCCCGGCTTGCGCGGAACGCCAGCGGTCACGATGCAGACATCGGCACCAGCAATGTCCTCGTAGGAATTGGTTCCTTTGAGAACGGCGTCAAAGCCTTCGACCGGGCCGCACTGAGCCAAGTCCAGCGCCTTGCCCTGAGGGGTGCCTTCAGCGATGTCGAAGACGACGATGTCGCCGAGTTCCTTGGTTGCGGCGAGGTGGGCGAGCGTGCCGCCGATCTGGCCTGCACCGATAAGGGCAATCTTGGGTCGTGCCATGAGTCCGGTCTCCCGTTCTGGTGATGAATCGGAGGCAGGGGTAGCCCCTTAGAAAGCATCTGGCAAGCACTCCGTTCGCCTCATTGTATACAATTGTGTGCGGCAAATTCAGCATGAGCTAGCAGAGCCGCGTTGTTTGCGCTAACCCGAGATGGAATGGGTAGGAGGGCGTCGTGGAAGGCATCTGGTTCTGGGGTCTGGCTGTGATTGCCAGTATTTTCGTTGGCATGGGAAAAGGCGGGTTGCCGGTCGTTGGAATGCTGGGTGTGCCCGTGTTGTCTCTCGCAATTTCTCCGATCGCTGCTGCTGGATTGCTTTTGCCTGTTTATGTTCTGTCAGACATGTTCGGACTCTATGCATATCGACACGCCTTTGATCGGCGAGTGCTGATGATCATCGTGCCGGGCATGATTTTCGGGGTGGCAGTTGGCTGGGCAACAGCTCATTTGGTGCCGGAATGGGCGGTAACCGTCCTCGTGGGACTCATCGGTTCTGTCTTTGCGGTGAACGCTTTGATAAAGAAACCGGTAGATGGCCCGCCGCGTCTTGCAGCTGTTGCACCGGGTCTTTTTTGGGGCAGCATTGCGGGCTTCACCAGCTTTGTAAGCCATACTGGCGGGCCACCCTACCAAGTCTATACTTTACCTTTGCGTATGTCGAAGATGGTGTTTGCGGGAACATCGACCATCGCTTTTGCGATCATCAATGCGGTGAAGCTGGTCCCGTATTATTTCCTGAATCAGCTTAATCCGGGGAATTTGAAGATCGCGGTTTTCCTCATGCCGCCTGCTGCAATTGCCGTTTTTCTTGGTGTCAAACTGGTAAAATGGCTGCCTGAGAAAATCTTCTTTCGGGTCGTGACTTGGGCGCTACTTGCCGTTTCATTGAAACTGATCTGGGATGGTCTGTTGGGTTAGGCGGGGTCGCCTTTTTTGGGCAACTTTTCAGTGACGTCTTCGTAGTTTTCGCCCGATGCAACAAGGCAAGTCATGCCATCTGCCATGGTGATCGTGATCGTCCAGCTTCCAGTTTCGACGGAGGCGAAAACTTCGATGACTCCATGATTGGCTGCCAATCCGACGCCACGTCGGGTTTCTCCGAATTTCGTCGCGAGCGTTGAGAGAACTGCCTCACGCTTTCCGCATTGTGCGGATGCGGAGACGGCTGTAGGGGGGCGCCATCGAAATGGCCACAGAGAGTGCAAGGTAAACTCTTTTCAAAATGCTTCCTTTCCGGGCCAAGCCCCTGCGCAAAAACCTCCCCGTAATTGGATGCGTTCAGCGGACTCTCGTCGTCGTTCCTGGTAAGCCTGCGCTCGCAATTGGGTAAAATCAGTTAACGAGGCGGCCCGAGGATATGCTGCATTGCGGCAAATTTACGCTTGCCCTTTGTGGCGCAATGGTTCCTCTTGGCGCAATAATATTGCGAAGAGGTCGAATCATGACACTGGCGGCGCGCCCCTATCGGTCGGTTCTTTACATTCCTGGTTCGAAAGAACGGGCGTTGGAAAAGGCCATGACGTTGGGGGCAGATGCAATCATCTTTGACCTTGAAGATGCTGTTGCGCCCGATGAGAAGGGCAACGCACGAGAAATCTTGTCGAAGGCGCTAGAGGGCGACTTTGGCAAGCGAACCAGAATCGTGCGGATCAACGGGTTTGACACAGAATGGGGTAAGGAAGACGCCTTGGCATTTGCCAATCATCCCGGCGTCGATGCCATTCTGATCCCAAAAGTCAGCCGCGCAGCGGACCTGGATGCTGTGGCGGCCGTTGCCCCCAATAAGCCATTGTGGGCGATGATGGAGACCTCACTTGGAATGTTGAATGCGGCCGAAATCGCTTGCCACGCACAACTGGAAGGCATGGTCATGGGTACGAATGACCTTGCTAAAGAACTGGGAAGTCGGTTCCGGACTGACCGATTGGCGCTTCAGTCCGGTCTTGGGTTGTGCCTCTTGGCTGCACGGGCCTTTGGCCGTGTCATAGTAGATGGGGTTTTTAACGCCTTCAAAGATGAAGATGGCCTTCGCGCAGAATGCGAACAGGGCCGCGATATGGGTTTTGATGGCAAGACCCTTATCCATCCATTGCAACTGGAAATCGCGAATAACGCCTTTGCGCCGAACGAAGCAGAGGTTGATCTTGCGCGACGCCAGATTGCTGCATTCGACGAAGCAATTGCGCAAGGTCAGGCAGTCGCCGTGGTCGATGGCAAGATCGTCGAGAACTTGCATGTCGTGACAGCAAAGGCAATTCTCGCCAAAGCGGAAGCAATTGCAGCAATGGCTGAATAAGGTCATGGTGCCGGCAAACAGCCGGAGGTTCTTGTGATGACGCTCTTAATTCTTGGGTTGGTCCTTTGGTGGGGCGCACATCTCTTAAAGCGCTTTGCGCCTGAGTTGCGCGCCCGTATCGGTGAAAAAGGCAGGGGGATAATCTCGATCGTCCTTCTCGCATCTGTTGCGCTGATGGTTCTTGGGTATCACAGTGCTGAGGTGATTGACGTTTGGTATCCGCCGACTTTCATGACCCATCTCAACAACGCCCTGATGATTTTGGCGTTTTATTTCTTCGCGGCGTCTGGGATGAAGACTGCCATTACGCGAAAAGTCCGGCACCCGCAGCTGACCGGGGTCAAGACTTGGGCGATCGCTCATTTGTTGGTGAATGGTGATCTTGCTTCGATCGTTTTGTTCGGGGGTCTTTTGGCTTGGGCCGTGGTGTCTGTCATACTCATCAACCGGGCGCAGCCAGAATGGACGCGTCCAGCGCCAGTGGCCGGGTCCAGGGAAATAATGGCCATTGTCGGGACCATTGTTGTGACTGGTCTTGCGATGGTCGTACACAACTGGCTTGGCGTGCAGCCGTGGGGATAAGGCCATGAAACTTTATAGATTTCTCTCGGATGACGACACTTCGGCCTTTTGTCACAAAGTTACTGCGGCATTGAACAAGGGCTGGGCGCTTCATGGGGATCCAACTTACGCATTCGATGCGGCGCGGGGTGTCATGCGTTGTGGTCAGGCCGTCACGAAGGAAGTCCCTGGCACATACACGCCGGAAACCAAACTGGGCGAACAATAACGGGCCGTGAGCGCGGCTTCAGAGGAGAGAGCACAATGAAAACGAACCCGGGCCTCTTTTTCGAAGATTATCGCTTGGGCGAGACCATCGTGCATGCCGTGCCTCGAACCCTTTCGGGGGGGGAGCGAGCGCTCTATCACGCGCTCTATCCCGCGCGTCACGTCCTGTACTCTTCTGATAAATTCGCACGTTCCTGCGGCTTTGCCGAAGCGCCAATGGACGACCTGATTGCCTTCCACACAGTATTCGGCAAAACCGTGCCGGACATCAGCCTGAATGCCGTTGCCAATTTGGGCTATGCTGAGGGGCGTTGGCTGCAACCCGTGGCCGCAGGCGATACCTTACGTGCCGAAAGCACGGTGATTGGTTTGAAAGAAAACTCGAACGGAAAATCCGGCGTCGTCTATGTGCGGACCAAAGGATTTAATCAAGACGAAGAACCTGTTCTTGAATATGTGCGTTGGGTGATGGTGCGTAAAGGGAATCTCGCTGCACCCACACCCTCTGCCGTTGTACCGCAACTTGCCCCCGCGGTCGTTCCAGAGGCGTTGGTTATCCCCAAGCGGTTGAACTTCAGCCAATACGACTTTGCACTTGCTGGTGAGCCGCACCGATGGGCTGACTATGAAGTGGGCGAAATCATAGATCATGTCGACGGAGTGACTGTTGAAGAGGCCGAACACATGCTGGCCACCCGCCTTTGGCAGAATACGGCCAAGGTCCATTTCGACGCTACCGTTCGCGAAGATGGTAAACGCTTGATCTATGGGGGACATATCATCAGCCTGGCGCGGTCGCTCTCGTTCAACGGTCTGGCAAACGCGCAAATGATGGTTGCGCTGAACGCTGGTGCCCACGCAAACCCGTGCTTTGCCGGTGATACGGTAAGGGCGTGGTCTGAGGTTTTGGAAAAGGCTGAAACCTCGCGCCCCGGTGTTGGGGCTATTCGGCTCCGGCTCGTCGCCACACGCGGCGCAGTTGGCGCTCTGAAAGCGGATGACGGCAAATACCTGCCAGAGGTTTTGCTTGATCTGGACTACTGGGCCCTGATGCCGATGTGACGAAAGATCACTGTGCTGCAAAAGCAACGAGGCGGCTTGATTTGTGATTATTCTGCACGTTTGGATAGGATTGTGCCCTAGGTCAGTGCAATATGATCAAAACTTGCATGGGGCCCATAAATGCGCGCGATCGTTCTCTCTTCGCTTACTTTGATCTCTCTCGCCAGCACTGCTGCTGCCGAAGTCACCCTGTCTTACGGGGCCACTTTTACTAGCCGCTATGTCGCCAGCGGAATTGAGCAGTCGAGTGGCTCGGCTATTCAGCCGTGGGTCGAAGTGGGATATGGTGGTGCCTATGTTGGCCTTTGGGCATCAAACGTATCGCGCGCAGGTCTGGGCGCATCTGCTGAAGTCGACCTCACCTTTGGATACCGCGGCGAAGCTGGCCCAATTTCCTATGATTTGGGCTATGCGCGTTATTTCTATACCGGCCCATATAGCAATTGCTGTGGCGAAATCGTGATGGATCTGTCGTCTAGCCCAACAGAACAGTCTACCTTCGGCCTCCGTATGACCTACGATCCGAGTGCAGATGTGATGAATGCAAAAATCTCGGTCGACTATGCACCGACGGATACTTTGGGCCTCAACCTCGCTTTCGGGTCGATCTCGAATGGGGGACATGAATATTGGACAGCCGGAACGAGCTATTCAATCAACGACAACCTTTCGGTTTCTGCGTCATGGAATGACACCAACATTACGAAGGGCGTCGCAGTCCTTTCGGTTGATCTGGCTTACTGACAAAGGTTCAATACAAGGAAAAGAGCCGCCTTTGAGGCGGCTCTTTTTTTATCCCGACTGCATTTCACGAGTGACATACGCCTTTGGCCGGACATGCAGCAACACTTCTGAAAATGCGTGGGTGATAAGGAAACCGGCCGTGAAATGATGGTGCCTGTCCGTGCCGATTATCAGAGACTCAGTGGGCAAGTTCGTATTCCTCAGTTGGCAAATTGCCTGTGATCTCCGTTGGTGGCGCAATTATGTGATCACGCCACGAAAAATTGTGATCACATATCGGAAAAATCCGGACTGTTAGCGCAAAAACCGCGCCGCTTTACCGATGGCATGCGTGACAGGTTCCAAAAAAACGTTATTCAGAAGACAATGATCGAAGCGCGCTCTCGCCCCAATGCTGCGGGCGAACACACGCCAGCGACGAAGGGAAGCGATATGGCAGAAGTTAAGAGGGTTGAACGCCCCCTGTCCCCACACTTGCAGATTTATCGTTGGCATGTGCCGATGCTGACGTCGATCCTGACGCGCATCACGGGCAATGGGTTGATCGTCGGCACACTGCTGGCTGTTTGGTGGTTGTTGGCGGCAGCAACGTCTCCAGAATATTTCGCCACGGCAAATGCTATGGCGACAAGCTGGTTTGGGGATCTAGTCTTCACCGGGTCTCTTTGGGCTGTGTGGTATCACTATCTCGCTGGCTTGCGGCATCTTTACTATGATGCAGGGAAGGGCTTGGACATTCCGACAGCTGAAAAGCTTGGCATGGCTTGCATCATCGGTTCGGTCGTCCTGACCGTGATCACAATCATTCTGGTTCAGTGAGGGCACCATGCGTTATTTGACTGATCGCAAGCGTGCAGAGGGCAAAGGGGCATCCGGTACCGGGACCGAGCATCACTGGTCTATGACCGTCTCCGCCGTTGCTTTGGCCTTCCTTATTCCGGTTTGGCTTTACATTTTTGGCAAAGCGCTCGGCCAATCTCAAGAGCAGGTGGTTGCCACATTTGGCCATCCATTCCCCGCCATCCTGACCGCCCTTCTTTTGGTGGTCGGCATGCGCCACTTTATCGGCGGCGCAACCATCATGATCGAGGACTATCTGCGTGGCTCGGCTAAGAAAGCCGCAATCGTTGGTGTTACCTCACTTGGTTGGATCATCGGCGCGACCGGGCTTTTTGCCCTCGCTCGCATGGCCCTGTGATCCAGCGCGAAAAAGGATTTCAAGATGAACGCCTATCCATATGAAGTTCACGACTATGATGTGGTCGTTGTTGGTGCTGGTGGCGCTGGCCTTCGCGCAACATTGGGCATGGCCGAGCAGGGCTTGCGTACTGCCTGCGTGACCAAAGTTTTTCCAACGCGCTCACATACTGTTGCTGCACAGGGCGGGATCGCAGCCTCACTGGGCAACATGGGGCCGGACAGCTGGCAGTGGCATATGTACGACACCGTTAAGGGGTCTGACTGGCTTGGCGACACGGACGCGATGGAATACTTAGCTCGTGAAGCACCCAAAGCCGTCTATGAACTTGAGCATTACGGCGTGCCTTTCAGCCGCACGGAAGAAGGCAAGATCTACCAGCGTCCATTTGGGGGGCACACGACAGAATTCGGTGAGGGCCCTCCGGTGCAGCGCACCTGCGCCGCGGCCGACCGTACCGGACACGCCATCCTTCACACTCTCTATGGCCAGTCGCTGAAGAACAATGCGGAGTTCTTCATTGAATACTTCGCGATTGACCTGATCATCACCGATGGCGCCTGCACCGGGGTCGTTGCCTGGAAACTGGACGACGGCACGATCCACGTCTTCAACGCAAAGATGACCGTTTTGGCAACAGGTGGCTATGGTCGCGCCTATTTCAGTGCCACCTCGGCACACACCTGCACCGGCGATGGCGGCGGTATGGTGGCCCGTGCGGGCCTTCCTCTACAAGACATGGAATTCGTGCAATTCCACCCGACGGGAATCTACGGTTCAGGATGCCTTATCACTGAAGGTGCGCGCGGCGAAGGTGGCTATCTCACGAACTCGAATGGCGAACGGTTCATGGAGCGTTATGCGCCCCATTACAAAGACCTTGCTCCGCGTGATTACGTCAGTCGCTGCATGACAATGGAAATCCGCGAAGGCCGTGGCGTCGGCGCTCAGGGGGATCACATCCACCTGCACCTTAACCACCTGCCGCGCGAAACGCTTGAAGCCCGTCTGCCGGGGATCACGGAATCTGCACGCATCTTCGCGGGTGTGGATCTGCACAAAGATCCGATCCCGGTTTTGCCAACCGTTCACTATAATATGGGCGGCATTCCGACCAACTATTGGGGTGAAGTTCTGAACCCAACGGCCGAAAACCCCGATGCTGTCTTCCCGGGGCTGATGGCTGTGGGCGAGGCGGGCTGTGCATCTGTTCACGGTGCAAATCGACTGGGTTCGAATTCGCTGATCGACCTCGTCGTGTTTGGTCGGGCCGCAGCCATTCGTGCTGGTCAGGTCGTGAAGAAAGACGAGGCTGTCCCTAGCCTCAACAAGGTTGAAGTCGACAAGGCATTGTCTCGCTTCGACGGTCTTCGTCATGCGAATGGAACCATTTCGACCGCTGATCTGCGTCTGGAAATGCAGAAAACCATGCAGGCTGATGCCGCGGTGTTCCGCACTGAAAAGACGCTTGCTGAAGGCGAAAAGAAAATGACTGTCATCGCTGGCAAAATGGGCGATCTTAAGGTCACAGACCGCAGCCTTGTTTGGAACAGCGACCTGATGGAGACGCTGGAACTGACGAACCTGATGCCGAACGCCTTGGCTACAATCTACGGTGCAAACGCGCGTAAAGAAAGCCGCGGGGCTCATGCCCATGAGGATTACGCTCAGCGCGATGATGCCAATTGGCGCAAGCATACCCTTTCTTGGGTCGATGGCGACAAGGTCACGCTTGACTACCGCGCAGTGCATGTCGATCCGCTGACCAAAGAGACGGAAGGTGGCATCAGCCTGAAGAAGATCGCACCTGCTGAGCGTAAGTTCTGATGCAACAGACCTTGGTTCATGCGCTGGATTCCGCCGTCGCACCTTCACAGGTGCGTGCGGGGGCTGTTCGGCGCGGGTCCAAGCGGCATTCTCTGCGGAAAACCCCGCAGAGGAGAGAAGATATGCGTACGTATCTTCCGATTGCCCTTTTGACACTGGCAGCTTGCGATCCGCAAGGCATGGCCGACACAGTTGGTCGTCGTGCGGCATCAACGGTTGTGCTGCCGGTCATGCAGCAGGAAATGGCTACACCTTTGGCACAACGGGCCACGGATTGCATCGTTAGAAACGCTTCGGCTGCCGAAGTCAAAGCGCTTGCCAGAGACGTGGCCGTCGTGGCTGGTTCTTTGACCGAGTCCAATATTCGGGCAATTGCGTTGCGCCCTGAAACCCAATCATGCCTCGCCGCCAAAGGCGTGTCGTGGAGGGGATGATGAAACGGTTTCTTCGTCTTGCCCCTCTCGTCCTTGTCGCCTGTGGCCCAATCCCCGTGGAACAAGCCGAGCGCCAGTGCCTTGAACGTGCGCGGCTTGCTCAGCAACCCCGTGGTGCAATTGGTGTCGGAATGGATTCGTCAGGCAAAGCGCGCGGGAATTTCGAGGTTACCGTTACCTCTGACTATATTATGGGTCGTGACCCCTCGGCGGTTTACGACTTCTGCGTCCAACAGAAATCAGGGCAGGCTCCGACCCGCCCGCTCTACTCGTTCCCGGAATGGAAGGGATAAGACATGGTCCAGTTCACGCTTCCCAAGAATTCGACGGTTCGCACCGGTAAGACCTGGCCCAAGCCAGAAGGTGCGAAGAACGTGCGCAAGTTCCAGATCTACCGCTGGAATCCCGACGACGGCAAAAACCCGCAGGTCGACACCTATTTTATCGACATGGACAACTGCGGTCCGATGGTTCTGGATGCTCTGATCAAGATCAAGAACGAGATTGACCCGACTTTGACCTTCCGCCGGTCTTGCCGTGAAGGCATCTGCGGTTCCTGCGCCATGAACATTGACGGCCGCAACACGCTTGCCTGTATCTTTGGCTTGGATGAGATCAAGGGCGATGTGAAGATCTACCCGCTGCCGCATATGCCGGTGATCAAGGATCTGATCCCCGACTTGACCCATTTCTATGCTCAGCACGCCAGCATTATGCCTTGGCTTGAAACCAAGACCAACCGTCCCGCCAAGGAATGGAAGCAATCGATCGAGGATCGCAAGAAACTTGACGGGCTGTACGAATGCGTGATGTGCGCAAGTTGCTCGACTTCCTGCCCAAGCTACTGGTGGAACGGCGATAAGTATCTTGGCCCTGCAGCCCTGCTGCACGCCTATCGTTGGATCATTGACAGCCGTGACGAGGCGACGGGTGAACGCTTGGACGCGCTGGAAGATCCGTTCAAGCTGTACCGCTGCCACACAATCATGAACTGCGCCAAGACCTGCCCCAAGGGCCTGAACCCGGCAAAGGCAATTGCAGAGATCAAGCGCATGATGGTCAATCGCGTCGTCTGATACACACTGTGCGCTACCGCACGACCTTTGCGCGCCCCGAGACCTCTGGTCTCGGGGCGTTTTGCTGTTACCTTTGATGCAGCGAAAGGAAAAAGCATGGGACTTTTGGTCAAAGGCGAATGGCGCGACGAATGGTATGACACCGAAGCAACGGGCGGCGAATTCGTGCGTACGGATGCGGCTTTCCGCAACTGGGTGACGGTGGACGGCGCCGCTGGTCCGTCCGGCGAAAGTGGGTTTAAAGCTGAAAGTGGACGCTATCACCTCTATGTTTCTTTCGCTTGCCCTTGGGCGCACCGAACGCTGATCTTTCGTGCTTTGAAGGGATTGGAAATCCACATTGATATCTCGGTCGTGCATCCGGATATGCTGTCGGAAGGATGGACCTTTGCCACCGATTTTCCGGGGGCGACGGGTGACCTTCAGTTCGGCTTGCCTTTTATGCGCGATATCTACACGCGGGCCGTTTCGAATGTCTCAGGTCGGGTGACAGTGCCGGTTCTATGGGACAAGGCTACGGGCAAGATCGTCTCGAACGAGTCGAGTGAAATTATCCGCATGTTCAACTCGGCCTTTGATGAGATCACCGGGAACTCAGATGACTACTGGCCGCACAACTTGCGCGACGAGATCGAAGCCGTCAATGCGCGTGTCTACAAGACCGTGAACAATGGCGTTTACCGCGCTGGATTTGCGACGAGTCAGGCTGCGTACGACCGCGCTGTGGCAGCCCTTTTCGATAGTCTCGACTGGCTGGAAAAGCGACTTGCGGAAAAACGCTATTTGATTGGGGACCGCGTGACAGAGGCTGACTGGCGTTTGTTTACGACGCTGATCCGTTTCGATCCCGTCTATCATGGGCATTTTAAGTGCAATCGCCGTCGTATTACGGATTATCCAAACTTGTGGGCCTATACGCGCGAACTGTACCAGTGGAAAGGTGTGGCGGAGACCGTCCATGTCGACCATTTCACGCGGCATTACTATTACAGTCATGCGACGATCAACCCGCATCGCATCGTACCAGTTGGGCCAGAACTGGACTATTCTGCGCCGCATGGAAGAGAGCGCGTAGGGGGCTGATATGCCGCTCTTGGTCATTCTGATTTTGGTGTGCGTCTTTGCCTACATGTACTGGCAGGGGCGCACATCAACGCTGACTCGCCTCTGCTCATGGCGCTTGGAAAGATCCGCTGGTCAGTGGCGCTGCGCAGCCTGTGGCGCAATCTCTCCGGGTGCAAAGGAACCAAGGGACTGCCTTCGGAAGGATTGACCAAGCTTCATGACTTGGGAATGGTGGGCGCAAGAGGTGACCTATGAAACTCAAAAAACCCACCCATTCCGCCCCGATTGATGCCGTCCGGCGTAAGGCAATCGTTCCGGTAATTTGTTACCCTGTGGACTCGCTGCCATCTCCCGATCTTGCCCCGTACCTCAAGGCTCGGGAAGGGTGGGCTTTAGTCAGCGAAGTGCTGGTTCCGGCGCGTGATGCGAAATGCTTTGAAGTACCTGCAGGATGTTTTTTCCGTATTTCGAGTGTGGAAGGTCCGCAGGTTGGAGACTTGAACCTGTGGAATGCGGCCGATCTGGGCGAGCGGTTTTTTTCCGGAAAGACGCGGGCCCTGCATGGAACGCATCTGAGTACCGGAGATCAAATGTGGTCAAACATTCCACATTTGCGACCTATCGCGACCATCACAGAAGATACACTGGATTGGTATGGTTTCGACGATTTTGGCGGCTCGGTGCACGATGTCATCGGCACACGGTGCGACCCCTACACGCACAATCTGCTGAGCCATGGCGGGCAGTACCATCATTGCTGCCATTCGAACCTGACCCGCGCCTTGGCTGATCACACGGGGCTGCCTCTCCATGACGCTGAATTGCACGTGCATGATGTTTTGAATGTCTTCATGTGCACGGGGTTTACCCGTGATACCGGGCAATATTTCATGAAGGCCAGCCCGGTTCGTCCAGGCGACTATCTGGAGTTTTTTGCCGAGATTGACCTCTTGGGCGCTTTGTCTGCCTGCCCAGGAGGGGACTGTTCCGCAGAACACTCTTCGGACAGTGCCAGTTGCCACCCTTTGCTCGTTCAAGTCTATCAGCCCCAAGCTATGCCGGAGGGTTGGACGCCTCCTGCCAATAACGGCTATGATCGAACGCATGGCCGATAAAGACTAGGGGGCTGGCAGACTCGAAGGTTTGGTCGAACAGTCTTTGGTCTAACAATAACGCTCGACGGAGGCCGCCATGTCGTCGCTGTAGCGGTCTCCATGTGCCCAACCGACCGGAAGCACCTTTTCGATGGCGGCCAAATCCGATGGTGAAAGCCTTATCTCACTTGCGCCGGCCCAAGCCCTGAGGTGATCTGCAGTGCGTGTGCCCGGGATCGGGATTAGGTGATCACCTTTGTGCAGGCACCAAGCGATGGCAAGGGCCGCTGGATGATGCCCCATTTCAAGAGCCAAAGAGCGGTAGGCAACAATACGTTCGCGGTTCGCTGGCCAGTTTTCAGGCGCAAAGCGCGGAATCTGGCTGCGAAATGGCCCAAGATCATGCAGGTCAGGGTCGAGCATCGGGTCGCCGAAGGCCCCGCGCGCCAAAGGCGAGAAGGGAACAAAAGCTACACCCAGTTCCGCGCAGGTTTGAATAAGGCCAAGCTCTGGCGTGCGGGTCCAAAGGCTGTATTCGTTCTGAACCGCCGACACCGGATGAACGGCATGGGCGCGCCGAAGAGTGTGCGGAGCGATCTCTGACAAGCCATATCCGCCGATTTTGCCCTCACGGATCAACTCAGCCATTGTTTCCGCGACGTCCTCGATCGGCCGAGAAAACTCCCGACGATGCATGTAGAACAAATCTACCCGCTCAACACCCATGCGCCGTAATGATCCTTCGAGTTCCTGACGAAGATGCTCACGGGAATTGTCTACGCCGCGCTTAGGTCCGGAAATAATACTTGCTTTCGTCGCTATATGGGGACGGTGGGGCCGCGTGCGAAGCCATGCACCGATGGCTTCTTCAGATCGGCCGTTTCCATAGATATTGGCGACATCCAGAAAGTCGATCCCACAATCCCATGCTTCATCCAGACAGGCCAAGCTGTCCTCCAGCCGCGTTTCTCCGAATAATCCGCCGAACGAGAGACAACCAAGACCAATCGCAGAGACCAACGGGCCATTTGCCCCGAGTGAACGTTTTTTCATGGATTTCCCTGCTTCGTTTTATAGTAACGAAGCCCATGAAGGCAGTGGGGTCAAGTCACGGGTTTACATAATGAAGTCCGGTGAATTTCTGACGAAGCTCTTTCGTTTTGCCTGCAACCGACTCTGGCGCGTTCGAACGCAATCCTTCTGCGATGAGTGCGGCGATAGCTGGCGCATCCGCTGAAGTTACACCACGTCTCACAAGTTCCGGAGTGCCGATCCGCAGACCGTTCAGGTCGCCCGGAATGTCATCAATTGGAAGGCCTATGCCACAAGCGAGGAACCCAGCTTTGCGCAGTGTCTTGGAGGCAGCTTGACCTCCACCAAAGGCTGCGGCCTTTAGCGCGAACTGATGGGAATGGGTCGGGCCTTGGTCACCTTCAAAGACTGGCAATCCCAGCTTTGCAAGTTCATCGGCAAGTGTTTGAGACAAGGAGATCATCGCACGGGCATAGTCTTTACCATGGTCCCGCCAATCGAGAAGAGTTATGGCCAAGGCTGCCGATTTCGCGGCGTCGAAATTTGCGGTCATGCCCGGAAAAGCGATCTGATCAAGCGAACGGGCAATATCCGCATCATTTGTCACAATCAGTCCGCCAGCAGGGCCGCCCAGCGATTTGTAGGTGCTCATCGTCATTAAATGGGCGCCTTGGTCCAGTGGGTTCGCCCATGCACCGCCCGCAATGATGCCGCATTGATGTGCTGCATCAAACAGGACTTTTGCGCCGACCTCGTCGGCAATCGCGCGGATGTCGGCAACGGGATGCGGATAGAGGTTCAGAGATCCGCCTATGGTGATGATTTTTGGGCGAACGTCTTGGGCAAGCGTGCGAAGGCCAGAGAGGTCAATTGTGTATCCGTCACGATTGACCGGTGCAGGATAGGTATTCAATCCGTAAAGGCCAGCACAGCCTGATGAATGATGCGTGACGTGCCCACCGACAGATGCTGGAGGGGTGATGATGGCGTCTCCGGGCTTTGCCAGGGCCATGAAGCCATAAAGATTTGCAAGTGCCCCCGAACCCACACGAATTTCGGCGTATTTTGCGCCGAAAATCTCGCAAGCCAATTCTGCGGCGATCACCTCGATTTCTTCGATGGCTTCAAGGCCCATTTCATATTTGTCTCCGGGGTAGCCAAGGCTTGGACGGCTCCCCAACCCACGGGCCAAGGCGGCCTCAGCTCGGGGGTTCATCACATTTGTCGCCGGGTTTAGGTTGAAGCACCGACTGTCGTGGATCTCGAGATTCTTGCGGATCAGTTTCTCGATGTGTGCATTCACTTCCGTGGATGGTGCAGCAACTTTAGCTGCAAGTGATTGGATGTAGGATTCAGTGGGAACCCAAGGGCGGGAGGCGGAATGCGTCATGGAGATCTCCTTTGCCTTGAGAGTGCTGACGACGGCCATTGCCCGCAAATCAGTTTTTTGAAATTCTAGGCTTAGAAAAAGTGAGTCTGTTTTGCCTGTAGCCCCTCCTCGCCCAAAAGATCTACCGCTATCCGCGCTGCGAGCTTTTGAAGCGGCTGCGCGGTTGGGAGGCTTTTCCGCAGCAGGCGTCGAACTTGGTGTGACGCCGGGGGCCGTGACGGCCCATATCAAGGGGTTGGAAGAGATATTGGGCGCAAAGCTGTTCCAACGAGGTGCCAGAGGCGTTGCATTGACACCATTGGCCAAAAGGATGCTGCCTGAAATTTCTGCTGCATTTGATGCTTTGGCGTCGGCATCAAAGCGGCTGAGAGATGAAGCCGCTCCAAAAACAGTTCACATTGCCACTTTGCCTGCGATCGCGCAGCTTTGGCTTTCGCCAAGACTTCCCGAGATACGGGCACTTGCGCCTGACATTTCCATCTCCATCACGGCGATGGAAGCCCCGCCAAACCTAAAGCGCGCGCCGTTTGATCTTTGTCTTTTTTACTTGGACGAGGTCACTCAGCCTTTCGGAAGAGATGAGATTTTTCCAGTTTGTACCGCGGAAGTGGCCGAGCGGCTAAACGATGTGGAGAGCCTTGAGAAAGTGAACTGCCTGTCGGATGCGTCATGGATCAATGACTGGTCCGCGTGGCTGTCGATGGCTGCGCCGGGTAAAGGAATTGTCCCGCGTGGGCCTGTATTTTCACTTTACGCGCTAGCTGTAGAGGAGGCTATCAATGGCGCAGGTGTGCTAATGGGCCGTCGGGCGATGGTGGAAAAATATCTACAATCTGGCCGTTTGGTCGCCCCGTTTGCCGATAGGCTTACGCTTGAAAGCGGCCTTTGTCTTTGGTCTGACAGGCACAATTCAATAACAAGTGCAGCAAGATGGGTCGAGAGGTGGCTTCAGTCAAAGGCCGCGTGAAGGGCAATCTCGATCATTTCGGCAAAGCTGCTTTCCCTTTGGTCAGAGGGTAAGGCTTCCCCCGTCAGAATATGATCGGAAACCGTTAAGACAGAAAGCGCACGACGCTGATACCTTGCGGCGAGGGTATAAAGCTCGGCTGTTTCCATTTCTATTGCGAGACATCCATGCCGCTGCAACTGCTGAGACAGGTCTTCCCGTTCGTCGTAGAAGGTGTCCGAAGTCAGAATTCCGCCGACATGTGCCTTTCCATTGGCTGCTGCAAATGCCTTGGCCAACAGAATGAAGTCTGCAACTGGCGCGAAGTTGATCTCACGGAAAATGGTGCTGGAAGGGCCAGATATGGTCGACGCGGCTTGTGCGAGTACAATGTCGCGGACGGCGACATCCTCTTGCAATGCCCCACAAGACCCAACCCTAATCAAAGTTTGAGCGTCGTAATCCCGGATCAGTTCGTTCACATAGATGGAAATGGAAGGCTGGCCCATGCCGGTTCCATGGATGGTCACTCGGTGACCTTCCCACGTTCCTGTATAGCCAAGCATCCCCCGCGTTTCGCTGACCAGAACGGGGTCTTCCAGAAATCGTTCCGCGGCCCAGCGGGCACGATACGGATCGCCCGGCAGAAGGACTGTATCTGCAATCTGGCCCGGCTGTGCCCCTATATGGAAAGTCATTTGATCCCCGCTCTATGCCTGGCGCTCAGTCTGATTACAAATGAGCGGTAAACCCAACCAACGATCAAACATGGCAAAGGTGCCTGTCAGCGACAAGCGAAAACGAGGCCGCTTTGGCGGGAAATCCCAAGCGTCAAGCTTTAAGCCAGTGGGACTCAAAGGCAGACTTATTTGGGCAATACTCTGCGTCCCTCGGGCCTGCCAGATCACCCTTGGAAAGAGTCAAAGCACAGGCACCCCGGTCACCGCATTGGCTACAGGTCTCAAGCAAATCAAGCCATTCGGCGTGATCAGCTTTCACTTCCCCCGCCGTGAGGCCAAAGACGCGTGCCATTGCCACGACCCGGTCAGGCGTATCCGGGGGCATTCGCAGGAAATTGAGTACTTGATCACGGCGCATACCCAGTTCCGCCAATTCCCGCTCGGACATGGCCTCAACGGCCTTTGCGTCGCGCCACCGCTCAATGAAGTTTCTAACACTTTGCAACATCCCGCCCTCCAATTGGGTAGCAGGAGCTTACCGTAAAGAATCATCTCTCACTTTGATCCTAAGCAACTACTCGGCTGCGAGAGGTGCGGAATCGACCAGCGTTACAATGTCCAACATAATCCGATTCAGTTCGAAATCTTTGGGTGTGTAGACGGCGGCCACGCCCATCGTACGAAGCTTCGCTGCATCCTCATCCGGGATGATGCCGCCGACGACCACGGGAATGTCCGACAGGCCAGCATCGCGCATCCGCTGCATTGTTTCCTCGATCAAAGGGATATGGCTCCCAGACAAGATTGAGAGGCCAACGACATGTGCTTCCTGATCTGCGGCGGCGGCGACGATTTCCTCAGGGGTCAGGCGGATGCCTTCATAATGAATGTCCATGCCGCAGTCGCGTGCACGGGCGGCAATCTGTTCGGCGCCGTTGGAATGGCCGTCGAGGCCGGGTTTGCCGACAAGGAATTTCAACTGGCGCCCCAGTTTGGCCGAAACAGTCGCCACGGCGTCACGGATCGGTTCAAGTCCCTCGGTCCGATTTGAGGGGTTGCGCGAGACGCCCGTGGGCGCGCGGTATTCGCCAAAGGCTCTGCGGATCACGGCGGCCCATTCGCCCGTGGTAGCGCCCGCGCGGGCGCAGGCGATCGAAGCAGGCATGACGTTCTCACCGCTAGCACAGGCGGCGGTCAGTTGGTCGAGCGCGGCTTTGACGGCGACAGCGTCGCGGCTGGCGCGCCACGCGATCAGGCGGGTGATCTGGTCGGCCTCGGCAGCCGGATCGCAGGTCATGATCGCGCCATCGCCGGTGGTCAGAGGAGAGGGCTCCGTGGTCGTAAAGCGATTCACGCCAACGACGGTGGTTTCCTTCGTCTCGATCCTGGCGAGGCGTTCTGAATTCGCCTCAACCAGCCGGTTCTTCATGTATTCGATGGCCGCCACAGCGCCCCCCATGGCGTCGATGGTTGCCAGTTCTTCGCGCGCCCCTTGTTTCAGCGCTTCGACCTTGCGGTCGATCGCCGGGTTGCCGTCAAAGAGATCATCATATTCCAGAAGATCGGTCTCATAAGCGAGAATCTGCTGCATACGCAATGACCACTGCTGATCCCATGGGCGGGGCAGACCCAGTGCCTCGTTCCATGCGGGAAGTTGCACTGCGCGGGCACGGGCCTTTTTCGAAAGTGTCACGGCCAGCATCTCGATCAGGATGCGATAGACGTTGTTTTCGGGCTGCTGCTCGGTCAGGCCAAGGCTGTTAACCTGCACACCATAGCGGAAGCGGCGGTACTTCGCCTCGGTGACCCCAAAGCGAGTTTCGCAGATTTCGTCCCACAAGTCGACAAATGCGCGCATCTTGCACATCTCGGTGACGAAACGGATTCCGGCATTCACGAAGAAAGAGATACGACCGACCATTTCGGGGAAGTGTTCTGCGGGAACCTTGCTCTTTAGATCGTCGAGAACGGCGACACCTGTCGCAAGCGCAAAGGCGAGTTCTTGTTCCGGTGTCGCCCCTGCCTCTTGGAGATGGTACGAGCAGACGTTCATCGGGTTCCACTTGGGCAGATGTTCGCGGGTATAGGCCGCGACATCGGTGATCATCCGCAGGCTGGGTTTTGGCGGGCAGATATAGGTTCCGCGAGAAAGGTATTCCTTGATCAGATCGTTCTGAACGGTGCCATTGAGCTTCGAAATGTCTGCGCCCTGTTCCTCTGCGACTGCAATATAGAGAGCGAGTAGCCACGGGGCTGTGGCGTTGATCGTCATCGAAGTGTTCATCTGCTCAAGCGGGATCTGGTCGAACAGCGCCCGCATGTCGCCCAAATGCGCGACTGGAACACCAACCTTTCCGACCTCACCCTTGGCGCGGGAGTCGTCGCTGTCATAGCCGGTTTGCGTCGGCAGATCGAAAGCAACGGAAAGGCCGGTCTGCCCTTTGGACAGGTTCGTGCGATAAAGTGCATTGGAGGCCGCCGCTGTCGAATGCCCCGCATATGTGCGGAAAAGCCAGGGTTTGTCTTGGGCCATCTGGAAGCTCCCGAGTCGGCTGCGCGCAATTTTGTTTCGTCCTGGAATAAATAAGGGAAAGAATCTGGCGATGTCAATTCGCCGCGTTGCGGCATTTTTTGCGGTGCGGCGAAAAGGCTGGCGCTGTCTGCTGAACAAGGGATCTTCCCAGTGAAATGTCTTCCGCCGAAGATACTTTGAACAGTTGCGGGATGGCGAAAGCAATTCTGGAAGACCGTTGTCTTGGTGAGGGGATCGGCTAGGCTGACGAAATGTTCAACACAGTGGAAATTCCGGTCTGGCTGCTTTTGATCGCGGGACTACTCGCTGCGATCGCTGCATTGGAACGTATCATCGGGCCTGGATTCCGTTGGCTCTTGCGCGGGCGGGTGGAAAGGTTGGTCGCGCGTGTGAATGCGCGATTGGACCGAAAGATCGAGCCTTTCAAGCTGATGAGCCGGCACGACTGGGTGGTGCGGCTTTTGTACGACCCGAAGGTTCTTGAGGCCGTCGCGGATCACGCGGCGGAAACGGGCGTGACGGGCGAAGTGGCGCTGGAAGAAGCAAGACGCTACGCGCGCGAGATCGTCCCAGGCTTCTCGGCGCTGATTTACTTTGGGTTTGCGATTAAGGCGGCGCGATGGCTCTCGGCAGTGTTCTTTCGCGTTCGGGTTGGAAAGGTGGCTACTGAACTCGCAGCCGTCGACCGCAGCGCGAGCGTTGTCCTGGTGATGAATCACCGCAGTAACATGGACTATGTGCTGGTAACTTGGCTGGTATCGGGCCGGGTTGCGATTTCTTATGCGGTGGGAGAATGGGCGCGCGTTTGGCCACTTAGCGCTTTGATACGGGCGTCGGGCGCGTATTTCATCCGTCGAAACAGCCGCACCCCCCTCTATCGCAGGGTTCTAGCTCGCTATGTCCAAATGGCGACAAGCGAGGGCGCTGTACAGGCTGTCTTTCCTGAAGGCGGCCTGAGCCTTGATGGCCGGGTGGGCAAAGCCAAACTTGGCCTGTTGTCATATATCTGGTCTGGATGGAGCCCGGATGGGCGCGACGTTGTCTTTGTGCCAGTGGGGCTAGCTTACGACAGAGTCTTGGAAGATGCGCTTCTGTTGCGCGCAGCAAAGACAGGAGAACGTCGGTTTCGCCCCCGGTTGTGGAAGATTGTGTGGGATGCCCTGCGCATCGCTGCACGGCGTGCAGGAGGCCGGAAATATTTGTACGGAACTGCTGGTGCGGGGTTCGGCGCGCCTCTTTCGATGCGGGACTGGCGCCTGTCTGGCGGTGATCTGGAGGGGTTTTCCACTAAGCTGATGGCAGATGTCGAGGCGGCTGTGCCAGTTCTGCCCGTACCCTTGGTGGCGGCATCCTTGGTGTTGGATTGCACGATTGCGGAACTCGTGGGGCAACTGAAGGACAAAGGCGCGGTTCTGAAGCTTCCGCCCGGCGGCCTTTCTCAGGCTGAAAATGAAGGACGAGCGATGCTTCAGCTACGCGGTGTTTTGGATTCGGAGGGCCGACCGAGAGCCGAGATGAGGGATCTCTTGACCTTCTACGCGGCATCGATCCGGCAAAGGCTTGGCTATTCGATGCCGAATTCTGCGCCATAGCGTGAACTTTCTGCGATGCCGCGGACATAAAATTACAAAAATAGACTTTAATCCTATTGCAATGTTGCGCGGCGAGCCATATCCGTATGGTTGTGAGCCGTCCGATTCTGCGGTGCGGCGCGATTTTGATCCGAATGGAGGCCCAAATGGCTTTGGACACGCAGAGCGCTATCGTTGCCTATGACGCGCCCAAGAAAGACCTTTATGAACTGGGCGAAATGCCGCCCTTGGGCCATGTGCCGAAGCAGATGTATGCGTGGGCCATTCGTCGTGAGCGTCATGGCGAGCCAGAAGTCGCGATGCAGCAGGAAGTGGTCGACACTTGGTCCATCGACAGCCATGAAGTGCTGGTGTTGGTGATGGCTGCGGGCGTGAATTACAACGGCGTTTGGGCCGGTTTGGGCGTGCCGATCAGCCCGTTCGATGGCCATAAGCAACCCTACCACATCGCGGGCTCTGACGCGTCTGGCATCGTTTGGGCGGTCGGTGACAAGGTGAAGCGCTGGAAAGTTGGCGACGAGGTGGTGATCCACTGCAATCAGGACGACGGCGATGATGAGGAGTGCAACGGCGGCGATCCGATGTTCTCTCCGAGCCAGCGGATCTGGGGCTATGAGACCCATGACGGTTCTTTCGCCCAGTTTACCCGTGTGCAGGCACAGCAACTGATGCCGCGTCCCAAGCACCTGACTTGGGAAGAAAGCGCCTGCTACACTTTGACACTCGCCACGGCTTATCGGATGTTGTTTGGGCATCATCCACATGAGCTGAAGCCGGGACAGAACGTGCTTGTTTGGGGGGCTTCGGGAGGCTTGGGATCTTATGCGATCCAGTTGGCCAATACTGCCGGCGCGAACGCTATCGGTGTGATCTCGGACGAAACCAAGCGTGATTTTGTGATGTCGATGGGAGCCAAAGGCGTCATCAATCGCAACGATTTCAAATGCTGGGGCCAACTGCCCAAGGTCAACACGCCGGAATATAACGAATGGCTGAAAGAGGCCCGCAAGTTCGGAAAGGCGATTTGGGATATCACGGGCAAGGGTGTGAACGTCGATATGGTGTTCGAGCATCCCGGTGAGGCAACCTTCCCGGTGTCGTCGTTGGTGGTGAAAAAAGGCGGCATGGTTGTGATCTGTGCCGGCACCAGCGGCTTTAACTGCACCTTTGACGTGCGGTATATGTGGATGCACCAAAAGCGCCTTCAGGGCAGCCATTTCGCCAACTTGAAGCAGGCCGCAAGTGCCAACCGACTGATGTGCGAGCGGCGTCTTGATCCCTGCATGTCCGAAGTCTTCCCTTGGGCAGATATTCCGAAGGCTCATACCAAGATGTGGAAAAACCAGCATAAGCCCGGCAACATGGCCGTTCTGGTTCAGGCTCCGCATACAGGTCTGCGGACTTTTGAAGACACTCTTGAGGCGAGCAAGAGGGGCTAATCTCCTTAAGCCTGCCCCTGTGTGCTTGGGTTAATGACGACTGGGAAAATCGAAAGCCGTCGGCGGGTCTCTGCCGACGGCATTTTATTTGGGCGCGTGCTGAGGATTAGCGGATGATTGGCAACGGATCGTTGCTGGATCAACCAGTATCCTCATCTTAAACACGAGTGTAGGCTTGGGGTACATGTAGGAACGAAGTCTTATGCGTCATGATTGGATATTTGAAGTACTGGAAGATCTCCGTGCCTATGCATTGCAGAACGGTTTGCTAGCAACGGCAACCAAAGCCGAGGAAGCATTGCGTGTCGCTCGTCTGGAAGTCGGTTTGGAAGACGAAGAAACCGATTCCTTGAGGGGCGGCGCTGGAGGCACTCCGCGTGGCCGACCAAACTGAGCTATTCGCTCTGGCAGCCCGGCCGCGCAGCGCCTATGTTGCGCGGGATGACTTCCGTTATGCCTTCTTTCCAACTCTCCCCTGATCAGGCCCACGCACATGATGCGGTGGCCGAATTGTTGCGTTCAGCGGGCATCGATATAGACGATGGTGTTTTAAGTCCGATAAGTGACGGCAAGTCGGCCGTGCTTGCCGTCATGGGGAAGGCTGGATCTGGCAAGACGCTTTTGCTGGCGCAGATGACAAGGGCTTTGGTAGATGCGGGCGTCGATCTGATCTCGGGCGATTATGAAGGGAAAAAGAAGAAAGACCGCAGGACTTTGGCAGTTCTTGCCCCCACCAACAAGGCTGCAAGTGTTTTGCGGATGCGGGGCGTTCCTGCGACGACCATCCACCGAATTCTTTATACCCCTGTTTACGATCCTCAATACGAGCGCATTGCCGAATGGTTGACCGGCAACGGGACACGCCCGGAAATCGAAGGGCTGGCCGAGGGGGCTTTGGACCGCGCCTTTGCCTTTTTTCAGCAGGTGGCCTCTATTCCCGGAGCATTAGCGGCCGCTGGTTTACGTGGCTCGGATTTCATCAAGGGATGGAAGCGCCGCGAAGATCCATTGGATGTGGGCTTCATCGACGAGAGCAGCATGCTCGACGAACGGCAGTTCGAAGACCTTCGCGAGATTTTTCCAACCTTGATCCTTTTCGGTGATCCTGCCCAGCTGGCGCCGGTGGGGCAATCCGGCAGCATGGTTTTCGACAAGCTGGCCGAGAACCGCAAGCTGATGCTCAACCGCATTCATCGGCAGGCAGAGGATAATCCGATCCTAGATCTTGCTCATGCTTTGGCTGATCCGGATCTGGGGTTTGAGGCGTTTGAGCGAATGGTCGAAGCGGCTGCCCGACGCGATGATCGGGTGGTCTGGGCGGAACGGCTGGATGCCGACATGATGGCCCGTTCGCCAGCACTGGTTTGGCGGAATGTCACGCGGATCAAGATGATTACGGCTTTCCGGGCAGCGCATGGTGCCGCATCGGATGCGTTGCTGCCTGGCGAACCGCTGATCTGCGATGGGATTGAGCTGCCGTTGAAACATCGCAAGAAGCGCATTGATCTGGAGGCGCGTGGCCTCATCAAAGGCGCTCAGGTGATTTATATGGGCCCGGGCAATCGGGACGGTTTTGCCAAATTGCACGTTGTCGGGGCCGATGATCCGCAAGTCAGTGCTGCCAGTATCATCAAGATCGAACGGCCAGACGAAGAAGAACCGTTCATCCCCAGTGCGGCGCGGATGGGTGCGGCCTTCTTGCACGGTGCTGCGGTTACGATCCACAAAGCACAAGGGTCGCAGTGGGAAAACGTTCAGGTTTTTGCGCCAGACCTTTGGGCGGCAGCGCAGGCCGGGCGAAGCGAGGCAGGCGTCCCGCTGTGGAAGCGGCTGGCCTATGTTGCAATCACGCGGGCAGAAAAGCGTCTTTTCTGGGTTGTCCGCAGCCGCCTCGCGCTTCCAAAGTCGACCCTAGGTGTGGCCGATCTTCGACCCGTGAACGTCCCGATGGTCTTGAAGACGGAAACCGACTGACGCCGTAGTCGGCTTGCTTCCATGGTGCAGATACGACTTTTCCAGCTGGCTGCAAAAGGTTAGGGTCGCGGAAATTGAGGAGGCCCCGATGCGCTGCGTATTCGTTCAGTTCCGCTGCACCCCCGGCAAGACTTACGAGGTTGCCGATGCGATTTGGGATCGGGAGATCGTATCCGAGATGTATTCGACAAGCGGAGAATATGACCTGATTGCAAAGGTTTACATTCCGGACGAAGAAGATGTCGGTCATTATCTTTCGTCGCGCTTGTTTGATATTCCTGGCATCAGTCGGACCCTGACGACAATGACCTTCAAAGCATTTTGAAGGCTAAGGATAGCCGGAGCTGTCTGCCCCCGGGCCGAATTTCGGTTTGGCCGAAAGACCTTTGCCCGGGAACACTTTTGAACAGATGAAATCCTGACCGATCAGGGCTTGGCAGGAAGCGCGTCAAAATCCTTGGCGTCGTGGCGTTCGGGCAGCTTTTCCCAGTCTTCTCCCCAACTACGGTTGACCTTCCGGCCGCGTATGACGGCGGGGCGAGCGTCAATGGTCTGCGCCCAGCGAAGGACATGCTTGTAGCTGGTTACGTCCAAGAATTCGGCGGCGTTATAGGCACGGCCAAGCACAAGGTTTCCGTACCAAGACCAGATCGCGATGTCGGCGATTGAATACTCGCCGCCGGCCATCCAGTCGTTCTCAGCAAGATGGCGGTCCAGCACATCAAGCTGGCGTTTCGTTTCCATCGCGAAGCGGTTGATGGGGTATTCCATCTTATAGGGGGCATATGCATAGAAATGGCCGAAGCCACCGCCCAGATAAGGGGCGCTGCCCATTTGCCAGAAAAGCCAAGACATGCACTCTGTGCGTCCAGCGGGATGCTTTGGTATGAGCGCCCCGAACTTTTCGGCGAGGTAAACAAGGATACTGCCAGATTCGAAAACGCGTTGCGGCGGCGAGACCGAGTGATCCATCAATGCGGGGATCTTGGAGTTCGGATTGACCTCAACAAAGCCAGAGCCAAACTGGTCGCCCTTGCCAATGTCGATCAGCCAAGCATCATATTCCGCACCCGTATGTCCAAGGGCGAGCAGTTCTTCCAGCATGACACCAATCTTGACGCCATTCGGGGTCGCCAGTGAGTAAAGCTGGAGAGGATGCTTCCCAACCGGGAGTTCTTTCTCATGTGTGGCGCCGGCAATCGGACGGTTCGTGCCTGCCCACTGGCCGCCATTCTCTTTGTCCCATGTCCAGACCTTCGGTGGAGTATAATTCTCGGTCATTACTTGTCCTTTTACAAAAGAGTGGCGGCTTGGGCCCTGATACCAGCAGAAGGTAGGGGGCTTGGTCGAAACTTGCCAGTAGGCGCGTCTGTGCCGTGGCGCACAGGCCCGACGGAGGGATCGAGCAGTTTTGGCTGTAACAAATTCCGGGGGGGCCTATTCGTGAAAAGCAAAAGCGCCCGGCTAGGACCGGGCGCTTCCTTGAAAGTGCTGCCAAAGTCAGATCGACAGGCAGATGTATTTCATCTCCAGATAGTCCTCCATCCCATGACGGCTGCCTTCGCGGCCGAGGCCCGACTGCTTGACGCCGCCGAAGGGGGCGACTTCGGTAGAGATCAGGCCGGTGTTGACACCAACCATGCCATATTCGAGTTGTTCTTGCACGCGTGTGATGCGGCCGATGTCTCGGGCATAGAAATAGGACGCAAGACCAAAGATCGTGGCATTGGCCTTGGCGATCACTTCTTCCTCGGTCTCGAACTTGAAGAGTGGCGCCAGCGGGCCAAAGGTTTCTTCGTTGGTCACCATCATCTGGTCGGTCACGCCGGTCAGGACGGTGGGTTGGTAGAAATTGCCACCAAGTTCATGACGTGCCCCACCGATTTCAACCTTTGCGCCTTTAGCCTTGGCATCGTTCAAATGCTCCTCGACCTTATCGAGGGCAGCCTCATTGATCAGTGGGCCGAACTGCACATCGTCCTTTAGGCCGTCTCCGACGCGAGATTTCGCCACCGCTTCTTTCAATTTCGCGGCAAAGGCATCGTAGACACCCGCCTGAACATAAATGCGGTTCGCGCAAACACAGGTCTGACCGTTGTTGCGGAACTTGGAGATCATGGCGCCGGCAACTGCGGCATCAAGGTCGGCGTCATCAAAGACGATGAAGGGGGCGTTGCCGCCAAGCTCCATTGAGCATTTCATCACCTGATCGGCGGCCTGACGCAGCAGAATACGGCCAACTTCGGTCGAGCCGGTGAAGGTAAGTTTCCGCACCAGATGGTTTTCGCAGAATTCTTTGCCGATATCCGATGATTTCTTCGACGTGATGACCGAGAAAATCCCCTTGGGCAGGCCGGCTCGTTCGGCCAGCAAAGCCATTGCAAGGGCGGAAAGGGGGGTTTCCGCAGCAGGGCGCGCAACAAAGCCACAGCCCGCGGCGAGCGCAGGGCCGACTTTGCGAGCAATCATCGCATTGGGGAAGTTCCAAGGCGTGATTGAACCAACAACACCAATCGGCTGTTTCAGCACCGTGATGCGCTTGTCGCGCTGGTGGCCGGGAATGGTTTCGCCATAAATGCGCTTTGCCTCTTCGCCAAACCATTCGATGAAGCTGGCGCCGTAGGCGACTTCGCCCTTGGCTTCAGCCAGCGGCTTGCCCATCTCGGCGGTCAGGATCTTGCCCAGATCGTCCTGATTTTCCATCATCAGGTCATACCACTTGCGAAGGACAGCCGCGCGTTCCTTGCCGGTGCGGGTGGCCCAATCTTTCATCGCCGCATTTGCAGCATCGATGGCGCGGGCGGTTTCGGCTCGGCCAAGGTTCGGGACATGGCAGATGTCATCGCCACGGGCCGGGTTGGTGACAGCGAAGGTCGTGCCATCATCAGCGTCAACCCATTCCCCAGCCACATAGGCTTTGGTGCACAGCAGCGAAGGGTCTTTCAGAAGAGACGCGAGATTGGTGACGGAATCGAGCATTGGGGCCTCCCATTTCGGATGGACACATGCAAATCATGGCGGGAAGGCGCTGTCCAGTTCAAGGGGCAGGATAAAGCCAGATTTTGATCAAATTTTGGAGTTCTGGATGGAGTTTCGCAGTCAGGCAGATCGGGATTATGCCAACCGGGCCTTCATTCCGGGGGCGGACGCGTTCATTCCACGCTGGCAGGCTGCTGCGTCGGCCTTCCGGCATGAATTGAAGGATCGCGCACGTCTGGGTCTGACCTATGGGCCGAGTGAACGAAACAAGTTTGACCTCTTCCTTCCGGAAACGCCACCCGAGGGACTGATGGTCTTCGTTCACGGGGGATATTGGCTTGCCTTTGATCGAAGTGACTGGTCGCATCTGGCCGCTGGCGCTTTGGCGAGAGGATGGGCCTGTGCCATGCCGTCCTACACCTTGGCCCCAACGGCACGCATAGGGGAAATGGTAAACGAGTTGAGAGCTGCAGTACTGGCGTCATCAGCTTTGGTGCCGGGTAAGATCATCGTCACAGGGCACTCTGCGGGGGGACATCTGTCTGCGCGGATGGGCTGTGAAGACGGTCCGGCCGGTGTTGCGCGTGTGGTCCCGATTTCTCCCCTGGCCGATTTGCGCCCGCTGATGGCGACCGAAATGAACAAAGATCTGAGGCTGGATGAAAAAGAAGCACTGGCGGAAAGCCCTGCTTATCTCTTCAAAACGAAGGAAGTTTCAGCCCATGTTTGGGTCGGGGGTAATGAACGCCCTGCGTTTCTTTGGCAGGCGCGCGTTCTGTCGGAAGAGTGGTCCTGCCCTTGGACTGTCGATCCGGGCAGGCACCATTTTGACGTCATCGACGGTCTGACGGATTCCAACAGTCCGCTGATGGATGCGATCATGACGGGAGTTTAGGTCATTTCGGGCTGTCGAAACTTGCCAGAGCCTCAAAATCAACAGCTTCGGCAAAGGGCAAAAGCTGGGCTGTGCTTGAGCCATTGAAAGTGACCATGATCCGTTGATCCAGCACGGTGACCAGACTGTTTTCCTGATCAAGCAGTGTGACCCCACCGACTTCGACGGTCTTGCCCATCATCGCCAGCATTTGAGCGTTTCCAAACATGCTCATCATCATTGCCGTCAAAGGGGACTCCATTACCACCCCGACGGTAACGGATTGGCCATCGGGGCCGTCATAGCGCGCCTCGGCACCGGTACCGCCGCCTGCCATAGCAAGTGTTGCCGCATATTCGGTATTGATCGTTTGGGTCCACCCGTCTGGTGCAGCGGGCATCAGGGCGTTCAGCAGATCCGCCTTTACTTTGCCAAGATAGGAATTTGCAGCGCCGATCTTTGCCGCGGCACCCTTGAGGTCACCGGCAAGATATGCGGCTTCAGCTTCTTCTAGATGCACAGTGAATTCATCAGCTACCGCTGCAAGCGGCAGCGACAGAGCGAACAGAATGGCGGGAACGCGAAAATACATGAATCTCTCCGTATCAAATCCGCCCAAAGGATAAGCGGGCCCACGAGCCTACGGCAAGTGGCTGAAACGAAAAGCCATATCGGTCAAGAGTTGGCGTGCATGCGTTCGATATAGGCGCGCATCTCTTCCGCCTCGGCACGCGCGTCCCGAAGACCTTCCATCGCAGCGCGCAACTCGGCTTCTGTCTGGGTGATCTGGTTCATCAGTTCTGCTTCGCGCTGTTCCAGGTAAATGATTGCCTGATCACGCGCCTCTTCTGCTTCGTGAAGCATGCTGGACAGGTGATCAAGTTCGCCCATTTCCTCGCCGGAGACCCGAGCAAATCGGTGGATCAGCCAATGCGCGAACCAGCCCATAGCAAAAGCAGCCATCAGGATGATCGCGGTGACGATGATGAATTCGGTACGGTTCATGAACTGGCCTTGATGGCGTCAAATAACGGAACGGTCATCTTCGGCCTAACCGTCACGCGATGGTCGCGCAAGGGGGCGGCGTGTCTTTTCGGTGGGCGCGACCGATGGGCTATCGTCTTCCGAAAGTTCTTGTGCCGCGTCATTGTCGGTTTCCGCAGCCGACCCGGCAACCACCGCATCGCCGGAATTGTTGTCGTCACCGGCAGGGGCATTGGTCTCTGGAATGTCGGTGGCGTTGCTGTCAGAAGCGTTCGCCGTGGTTTCGGGATTAGGATCACCAGCGCCATTTCCATCGGCGGAAGTTTCGTTCCCGGCCGGTTGCGTATCTGTCGGTGCGGGCTGAGGTTGCTCCAGCAAGGTGAAATCAATTCGCCGATTGGCTTCGCGCCCTGCTTCGGTTCCATTGTCTTCAATTGGAACCGCTTCACCATACCCTCTAGCGCTAAGCCCTGAGACATCGACACCACGTCCCTGAAGGGCAAGCAAAACTGCTTCGGCCCGTGCTTGTGACAGAGCTTGGTTTCCGCCTTCCGAGCCTTGGCTGTCGGTATGTCCAGCAATCTCCATGCGGATCGCAGGGCAATCGGAAAGGACTTCCGCCAAGGCATCCATGATAGTGGCGGCTGTGCCATCAATCTCAGCCGATCCGGGCGGGAAGGTGATCTTGCGCTTTTTCAGGACGGCTTGCACATCTTCGGCACATTCTTCCGGGGTCGGCAGGGCGGCAAGCGGATCCAAATCTTCGTCATAGCGGACCGAGATGCGGAACGTCTCGCCTTGGCCCAGCTTGTCGGACAGAATCTGCGAAATGCGGTCGCGGGCACTTTGAGAGCCAGTGACGCCCTTCAATTCCACCAGATCCATCCTGACCAGCAGATCGCCTTCAACCACTTGCTCCAGCGCTTCCAGACCGGCAAGCACACGGATGGGCCAGCCATCAGGAAGATCTTCGTCAAGACGCGTCAGGGTCTGCACTTTTCCAACGCCAAAGCGGGCTTGGGCAAAGCTGTCTACGGCATCGCGCAGGCGATCATCTGTCAGACGGCCCCGCAACTCGACAACGCCATTGGCAGACAGTTTTGCCGTGAACTCAACAGGCCCGGCGGCCGTATCTGACTTGCGTTCGAGGTTCGCGGTCAGAGAGAAGACCTCGGGAAGTTTTGATTGAAGCTCTCCAACGACACGGTCGAAATCTGCCTGCGACACCGTATTCGAAGCATCCAGTGAAACGTCAGCATCCGAGAAGGTAACCGTCGCCGCACCAAGTTTCGCGACACTGGAAATGGCCATAACAGCGGCATCTGCCCAAGACGGCGATGGCACGCCCAAACCGATGGTGCAGCTGGCCTTGCCGACAACGCCTGCCGCCACGCCTGCTGCGAGAATCTTGTCGCGCGCGCGTTCGGTGTCGGCAGAACAGGCATCAAATCTAGCGCCATCCGCGTCGACAACGAAACGCAGGGTAAAGGGTGTCAAAACCGGGCGAGGTGCGGAAATCTCGATCTTTGTCGAAATTCCCTCGGGCCGTTCGCGGGCCAAGTCGCTTTCCAGTCTCCGCTGTTGGTCAAGACTATCGGCAATTGCCTTGACCTCGACTTGGCCAGCGGCAATCGAAATCTTGGAACGCGGTAAAAGTTTCATCGCGCGAACGCCGAAATCAAACGCAGCTTCCCAGCCTTCCGAGGGCGGGTAGTTTGCGGTTTCAAGCATGTTTGCAACGGGCGTCGTCTGGTCCAAGGCTTCGGCCTCGGCGACAAAGGCCTTTGGGTCGCTGCTGTTTGGAAGCAACCCAATCAACTGGATGCCATCATCATTCCGCAGAATTTCGACCGAAAATTTCGGGGCCTCGATCGCCTTGACGGGGGCCACATCCAGCAGGTCACGAACGCGGCTTGAATCAATAACGCCCCCCGCCAGGTTCACAGCGCGAAAGCGTGCGGCTTCATTCGGCGCTGTCCCCGACAGGTGAAGTTGCAGGCCATCGGCCGAAACATTGACCCAAAGGTAATTCGCTTCGACCATCTTCGACCGAACCGCTTCGGTCGTCCGGGCCTCGATCGCGATAGCGGACGCCCAGGCGGCAAGGGCGGCAATCATGGCGCCAACGACGAACACGCCGAGGCCCAGAATGACTTTGGTCATGTCGCGGCCATAGCCGGAATTGAGTTTCGCGATCATGCGCTTGGGCAAGGCCAGCCGTCCGTCTTGGCCGCGAGTGTGACCCGCGGGATTCTTAAGGATGGGCCTTCCTTAAGTGCTGGAAGCGCAAGGATCAATCACAGGACCGCGGCTATGGCAAGAAACAGCGCAGCAATCAGACCTGCATCGCGGTTGGCGCGGAACGTCATCATGCAGGATTCGGGGCTGTCGAGATCAAGTCTTGCCATCTGTCTGGCCATGTGCAGACCAATACCCCAAGCCGCAGCAAGACCCACAACCATCTGCAACGGGTTTCTTTGTGGAACCAAAGCCAGAATGACCGCAACGGCCAGAAGAATGACTGTCAAAGCAAGGAACAACCGGAGCCACCAGCGTGAGTTTTCGGCAAAAAGCCGGGCGGTGGATTTGACGCCGATCAGCGCATCATCTTCCTTGTCCTGATGCGCATAGATCGTGTCGTAATAAAGCGTCCAAGCAATGCCAGAGAGGTAGAGCGCAAAGGTGGAAGCCGATATTTCTCCGGCATGGGCGGCCCATCCCAACAAGGCGCCCCAGTTGAAGGCAAGACCCAAAAAGACCTGCGGCCACCAAGTAAACCGTTTGGCAAACGGGTAGATGGCGACAAGGGCAAGCGACAGAACGCCCAGCAAAATAGAGGTCATATTGTAAGTGAACAGGATCAAAGCGGCCAACAAGGCCTGCACGGCCATCCAGACCAAAGCCTGACGCACAGTGACCTGCCCCGAAGGGATTGGGCGGGATTTGGTTCGAGCCACGGCGGCATCAAACTCGCGATCGGTGATGTCATTCCATGTGCAACCCGCGCCCCGCATCAGAAACGCCCCGATGCCGCATGAGGTGACCAGCCAAAGATCCCACAGGCGAAAGCCGTTGCCCGCAGCCGCAGCAAGGGCAACCCCCCAAAGGCAAGGGATGTAAAGTAGCCAGGTTCCAATGGGTCGGTCTGCGCGCGAAAGGCGCAAATAGGGGCGAGTTCGCTCTGGGGCGAGGTGGTCGACCCAGTTCCCTTTTACGGCGTCAGAGACTGTTCCGCTTGCGGCCTCTGGCAATTCGGACATTTGGGTCATAGTTTTGCGCCTATGGATGCGAAGGTCAGGCTTTTTGTAGATCAGCCCTTGGGGATGGGGCAAGCGGTGGCTGTCGGCCCCGAGCAAGCAAATTATCTCTTTGCCGTGATGCGTTTGCCTGTTGGCGCCAATGTGTTGCTGTTCAACGGCCAAGACGGCGAGTGGATTGCTTCAGTCGAAGACGCCGGAAAAAAGCGCGGACTTCTGCGTTGTGTATCGCAGGCCCGTCCGCAGCTTCTGCCCCCTGATCTGTGGCTGGTCTTTAGCCCGGTAAAGAAAGACCGCACGAATTTCATTGTGGAGAAAGCCGTGGAACTGGGGGTGCGTCGGGTGATACCGGTGCAGACGCGATTCACCAATTCCGAGCGTTGGCGTCAGGATAAGCAGGTGGCGCATGCAGTGGAAGCGGCAGAGCAATGTGGCGCGACCTTTGTGCCAGAGATCGCCGACATCCAAACCCTAGACCGCTTGCTTTCTGGCTGGAACGAAAATCGGGTATTGTTCTGGGCCGATGAAACGCTTTCGCGTGAAGCCGCGGGGATAATGCCCGAACTTGCTGCCCATACGCGGTCTGCAATCTTGATCGGGCCGGAAGGCGGTTTTTCGGATGAGGAAAAGGCAAAGCTCAGGGCCTTGTCCTTTATCCGGCCGATGCGCCTTGGGCCTCGCATCTTGCGAGCCGAGACTGCCGCCATAGCAGCCATTGTTCTTTGGCAACAAAATTTCGGAGATTGGCGGTGATCCGCGACGGGGCAAGGCAGGCCTTGTGGCAGGGACGCGAAGTGATTGCCGGGGTGCTTGTCTGCCTTTTCGGCCTGTGGGTCGCGTCTCAAGGCGGCTATCTTCTGGTGCCACTTGGCGGGCTTTTCGGGGCAGGGGGGCTGGCGCTGGCAACGTTGGGATGGCGTCGGATTCGCTTTGCTGCCGATGGGGATGCGCCCGGGGTCGTCACCGTGGATGAGGCGCAAATTTGCTATATGGGTCCAACGGTTGGTGGATTTGTAAGCCTTGCGGACCTGATAGAAGTTCGTTTGGTCAGGATGCGGGGCCGCAGGCTATGGCGCCTGAAACAAAGTGACGGTCAGGCCTTGCTGGTGCCCTTGGATGCCAGTGGTGCTGAAGCCCTGTTCGACGCGTTTTCGGCCTTGCCCGGGTTGTCAACGGGGGATCTGGTGGCGGCGATTGATGTGAAGTCAATGGCGGGTTCGGGGCTTGTCGGCGCCGAGATTTCAGAGAACCGTCTGGTCTGGGCGCGCAAGGGCAAGGGACTTTCTCCGCGCTAAGCGGTTATCACCTTTTGTGATGACAGGCGCGAAATGCATCGCAGTCTCTTGACTTGGCCCCGCAGTCACGACAGGTCTTTACGGCTAAATCATCCTGTGACGACCAAGACCGGAGCCTTCCCAAAATGTCTATTCCTCAATCCGGTGGTGGTTTGATTGAAAGCTTTGATCAGCTTGCAGGCTATCTGGAATCGGGCTGCAAACCGAAAGCCCAGTGGCGGATTGGTACCGAGCACGAAAAATTTGGCTGGCTGACCGATACGAAGCAGCCCTTGCCCTATGCTGGGGATCGTTCGATTTCCGCTATTTTCCAAGGGCTTGCTGAAAGCTTTGGTTGGACCCCGATGACTGAGGCGGGCAATGTTATCGGGCTGAACCGCAACGGCGCGAATATCAGTCTTGAACCCGGTGGGCAGTTCGAGCTTTCGGGTGCGCCGTTGGAAACCCTCCATCAGGGGGCTGCCGAGCTGCGCAACCATCTGGAAGAAGTCGCCGCCGTGGCGGGGCCGATGGGCGTGAAATTCATGGGGATCGGTGCCCCGCCGGAATGGTCGCATGACGACATGCCGCGCATGCCCAAGGGGCGGTATCGGTTGATGACCGACTATATGGGCCGTGTTGGCACGCATGGCACCCAGATGATGTATCGGACATCGACAGTGCAGGTGAACCTCGATTTCGCGTCGGAAGCCGATATGGTGAAGAAGATGCGGGTGGCTTTGGCGTTGCAGCCTGTGGCGACCGCGCTTTTTGCGTCCTCCCCCTTCTTTGATGGCAAGGTGAATGGGCATCGTAGCTGGCGGTCGCGCATCTGGCGGGATCTGGATGCCAGCCGGACGGGGATGCTTCCCTTTGTTTTTGAAGAAGGTTTCGGCTTTCAGCGTTATGTAGATTGGGTTTTGGACGTGCCGATGTACTTCGTCTATCGCGATGGGGTCTATCACAACGCCTTGGGCCAGAGCTTCCGCGATTTCCTGAAAGGCGAGTTGCCCGCGCTGCCCGGTGAAAAGCCGACGCTGAGCGATTGGGCCGACCATCTGACCACGGTTTTCCCCGAGGCGCGGGTCAAGAAATACATTGAAATGCGCGGCGCGGATTGCGGAAATGAAAGCCATCTCAATGCCTTGCCGGCTTTCTGGGTGGGCTTGATGTATGACCAGACAGCGCTTGATGCGGCGTGGGATCTGGTCAAGAGCTTTGACGCGGAGACCCGCGAAGGGCTGCGGGTTGCGGCCTCGGTTTCGGCGCTGAAGGGCGAGGCGAACGGTGTGAAACTGCTGGATCTGGCCCGCGCTGCGGTGGCGCTTTCCCATGCCGGATTGGCTGGGCGGGGACTTGGGGAAGAGGTTTTCCTTGGCCCCCTGATGCAGTCGATTGCGACCGGAGAGGTTCAGGCCGACCATTGGCTGAAGCTGTATCAAGGCGACTGGCACCAGTCCTTCGCGCCGATCTATGAGGCCGCGAGCTTGTAATTCGGGCCGTGTGCAAAGCGTGTGCTTAGCGTGGTTTTCCCGTTGTTTATCCGTGGGCACAGCGTGAAGCGGGGCTTGGCCTGAGCAAAAGTTGGAAATGGAAGAAAGCCGCCCCGGTTTGGGGCGGCTTTTTTGATGTCAGGCGAGCACGGGTTCAAGCGGTGTGCTGGCCGTCTCCGATGTTCTCGGCGTGAGGCTTGCGCGCAGCAGGGTCAGGGCATGGGTGAAGCCAAGGCCGAGAAGGATGATCGCAAGCCCCGCGCAGAAGAAGAGGTTGGGGGCCTGCGGTCCCAAGGCGGCAAAGAGGCCCGCCAGAACGACCACGGCACCGCCGCCCAAAGTCAGATACCCGAGTGCAACGGACGCGCCCACCAGTCGAGCCGCCGCCGTGTTGCTGGGGCATTCCCCTGCCTTGGCGGCGATGGCGCGGATGGCGAAGGTGAGGCCAGAGAGAACGGGGAGGGTGAGAAGGAAGTAAAGGAAGGTCATGGCGTGTCCTTTCACAAAGCACGGTAGATTGAGTTGTAGAAATAGCGGTAGAGGCGGGCGAAGGTGGCCGTCCAAAGGGGGGCAATCGGCAGACCCCAGAGCAGGAGGACGCCGAGGTCGTAGTCGTAGTCGATCAGATGTTCGGTGGCGGCGTGAAACAGGACCAGAGCGAGTTCCAAGGCAAAGCCGCAGAGACCGAAATGCCAAGGCGTGACCGGGATGCGGGTGACTAGGATCAAGAGCATGGGCGTGCCAAAGATCAGATAGACTGGCATCCCGAAGGGCACGGCAAAGACCGGGATAAGGATGACCCAGAAGAACACCACGGCCACCAGCAGGGGGGCAAGCACAAGGGCGAGTGAAAAGGCCACGGGGTCGAGCAGGTGGTACCTTACGGTTGATACGGTCATTTCTGTAATTCCTGAAATTTTGAGTCAAAAATTTTTGGGCGGTTAGCCCTTGGGCAGGAACCGGGCGATCTTGCCGCCCAGTTTCATCAGGGTCAGTTGCACGCCGCGGGGGAGTTTCGAGATGTCGCGGTACCAATCGTCGAACATCTGCATGGTTTCGAGTGTTTCCTTCATCCGAGCCTTGACCGGATCAGGAGTGGCATCGGCCTCGGCCTCGGCCGCGACGGTGCGCAGCGCTTCCACCGTTGGGGCGAATTCACGCTCGCGGCGGCCTTCGACGACGACGGTCACAAGGTCGAACATGTCCTGCACCGAGGTGAAGACATCGCGGCGTTCACCAAGGGCGCGCGAGGCCTTGACCAGTTTCCAGCCCTGCAACTCTTTCAGCCCCGTTGAGACATTGGAACGCGCGAGACCGAGGGTTTCGGAGATTTCTTCAGCGTCGAGTGGCGTTGGCGAGATGTGCAGAAGGGCGTGGATCTGGGCGACCGAGCGGTTGACCCCCCATTTGGCCCCCATTTCCCCCCAGTGGAGGATGAAGTTCTGCATGGCGGGGGTGAGGTGCATCGGAGAATCGCCTATTATTTCTGTAATGACAGAAATATCAGAATTGACTGGCGTTGTCGATGAGTGTTGCAGGCGAGGGGGGCTGTCTGCCCCCCTTATTCTTTTCCCAAGATGTTCATGGCGTGCCATATTCCTTTGTTTTTATGGGATATGTCGTTTCACGGTGTCTCAGATACAAGTATCTGGAAGCCCTCTCCGCCCGCCAGAAAGAGGTCTGGGCACCCGATGGGACGCCAAATCTTTACGCCTTCGCCCGTTCAACGGGACGCATCACTTGGGTCGCCCGGATCGTCGTTGGAGGCAAGAGGGTGAACTTCACGATCGGCCCATGGCCCGAGGTCAAGGCAGAGGCGGCGCGCGCGGCAGCATCGGCGATCAAAGGTCTCGTCAAGGCAGGCCATGGCGTTCAGACAATCAGGAACGCTTTGGCCGTCACATTGGACCCCATCGCGTTGTCTCAGATTGTTACCGGTGACCGCGTGTCATCTCGGAACGCAACACCAACATTCCGGGAGGCCGCCACCAAATGGTTCGAGGAACACGCCAGCGGCGGGATCTCCAATCACGACTACCGGCGACAGGTATTTCAGCAAGTTCGCGATCATGCCTTCCCCGCATTGGGCGAGCGGCAGGTCAACGCCCTCCAACGATCAGAGATCGTCGATGCGCTCCGTGACGTCTGGCTTGTGACGCAGACCGTGGGAAAGCGCTTGCGCAGCAACATCGAACGTATCCTCGATTATGCCGTTGACCGGGGCTGGTGCGACTTCAACCCATGCCCACCCGTCAGATCAATGCCATCAAAGGTCCGCATCATCCGCCATCATGCCGCATTGGAGCCTGAGCGCGCAGTGGAACTTTGGCGCTGGATTACGGCAAATCCTGATCTGAGCGCCCCTGCCAGAGCTGGACTTTCACTGGCCTTGTTGACAGGCAAGCGCAGCGGCGAGATCCGGATGATGGAATGGGCGCACCTTGATCTGAAGCGGGGTATCTGGACGACGCCAGCGCTTGGAATGAAGACCCGTAAAGAGCATCGGCAGCCTCTATCGACTCCTGCTCTGGCTGTGATCGATGGTATTCGACCGGAGACGGGGCGTCTCCGATATGTCCTGGGTGAACCGCCGCCGCATGAAAACTTGTTGTTCAACGCGATCAAGAGGTTTGATCCGAGCCTGACTGTACATGGCTTGCGTGCCTGTTTGGGGAGTTGGATGGCGGAATCTGGCGTTCGGAAGATGGTTGCAGATTTCGTGTTGGCGCATCAGCCAAGAGCCCTCGATGCGGCCTACCAGCGATCAGATCTTCTGGAGGAAAGGCGAGATGTTCTGGAGAAGTGGGCGAGCTATGTAACGTCCCCCTGACCATCGGTGTAGAACCGCTCCGCGTTTCTCTCCGTAGGGGTGCCACTAGACCCCCAAGAGGTGACCTGCTGCCGGAGAACTGGACCGATCTGAGCTGGAATTTTCCACTTATGATCCCGTGTGCGGGACGAGGAGGATTCCATGAAGATGTCAAAGTTCACGGAGGCACAGATCGCGTTTGTGCTGAAGCAGGTTGAGGACGGCACGTCGGTAGTCGAGGTGTGCCGCAAGGCTGGGATTGCGGCAGCGACGTTCTACAACTGGCGCAAGAAGTATGGCGGGCTGATGCCGTCGGAGATGAAGCGGCTGAAGCTGCTCGAGGCGGAGAACTCGAAGCTGAAGCGTCTGGTCGCCGACCTCTCACTCGACAAGGCAATGCTGCAGGACGTCATTCGCCGAAATGTATGGTTCGCCCCGCCTGTGCAAGGTTTTTCCTGATGACGTTCAGGATTGCATAAATGTATCCGGCCTCTCGCGAGTGGGCTGGTTTTCCAGCCAGGCCATGATGAGATCCGCACGCGCCGTTCCCAATTAGCTTGTTCGGGCACGGAGCCCGCTTTCGGAACAAGTTTATAGCGCGTCGATCATCCTTTTCGTCATCATTTCGAGCCTCGCATTCTGATCCGGGATTTCCGGATAGGTTTAGACGCAGATCCCTTCGGGAGCACGCCGTTCGTATGTGGCCCCAGGTTTGCTGAGCACCACCCAGATCACCCTCGCCAATTTAGCGGCCAGTGCGACAGTCACCTTGTTCACGTGCATCCTGGTTCGGAGCCCGTCCACCCACAGGCCAAGCCGGTCCTTGGCGCGATCGAGATGCATCAAGACTGACCGGGCGCCGTGGATTAGAAGCGTTCGGACATAGCTGCTCCCGCGCTTCGCTATGCCGAGCAGCGTCTGTTTGCCCCCAGTAGAATGTTGCCTCGGCACAAGTCCCAGCCAGGCAGCAACATCTCGTGCTTTCTTGAAGCGCGTGGGTTCACCAATGGATGCAAGGATTGCCGTCGCCCCAAGTGGGCCGACACCAGGAATGGTCATAAGCCGACGCGCAGTTTCGTCCCTGTCTGCGATGTTCTTAATCTCGGCCGAGACGCTGAGGATCCGTTCTTCAAGGCGGAGAAGGTCCTCTTGCAGCTCACGCAAGACAACCTGTGCTCGATCAGTCAAATCGTTCTCGAGATTATCGATCGCGCGGACGATATCGAGCTTGAATACCCCGGCACCTTGGCGAAGCGCGACGCCGTGTTCCAAGCAATACGACCGCATCTGGCATATGAGATTGGTTCGTCCTTTCACCAGCCGACTGCGAACACGATGCAGCATCTGCAAATCGACCTGATGCGCCTCCTTGATCCCGACGAACCGCATCGTCGGTCTGGTCGCAGATTCCGCGATCGCCTCGGCATCGATAATGTCGTTCTTGTGCGACTTCACGTAGGGCTTTACGAACTGAGCCGGGATGATGCGGACATCATGGTCGAGCTCCCGAAGCTTCCTGGCAAGCCACTGCGAACCCGGACAGGCTTCCATGCCGACGAGGGTCGAGTCTGCCTGCGCGAAGAACTGAAGAATTGTGTCGCGCCGTAGCTTGATGTTCTGGACAGGAGCGCCCGAGGCGTCGAGGCCCACAACGTGAAAAAGCGTCTTGCCAATGTCGACGCCGAAGACAGCGCAGGTTTTAGGGTCGATGTGCATCTTGATACCTCCCAAGTTGAAGTCCAACGATTGTTGCCTGGGGCGACGGGGGTGAACCATCCCATTAGCTTTGAGGCCTGCTCGCCGCCGGGCGGTTGTCGACGATCTCCGGACCATCTGGAACGTCAGCATCCGCCGGGCCTGCAGCGTCCTGCAAGCCCAGCGGTCCAGCTATCACTATCGACCGCATGGCGACGATCAGGCCGAGCTCAAGAACCGCATCAAGGAGATTGCCGAGACTCGCGTGCGCTACGGCAACAGGCGTATCCACGCGCTGCTACGGCGAGAGGGCTGGGAAGTGAATGCCAAGAGGATCTACCGCCTTTACAAGGAGATGGGTTTGCAGTTGCGGAACAAGACGCCGAAGCGTCGAGTCAAAGCCAAGCTGCGCGCGGATCGGAGCGAAGCGACCATGACCAACGAGACCTGGGCCATGGACTTCGTGCATGACCAGCTGGTCACCGGCCGCAAGATCCGCGTCCTGACCATCGTGGACACATACTCGCGTTTCTCGCCGGCGACAGATCCCCGGTTCAGCTATCGCGGCGAAGACGTAGTCCGCACCCTCGAGCGGGTCTGCAAGGAAATCGGTTACCCAAAGGCGATCCGTGTCGATCAGGGCTCAGAGTTCATCTCCCGGGATCTCGACCTCTGGGCCTACCAGAAGGGCGTGGTTCTCGACTTCTCTCGGCCAGGCAAGCCGACGGACAATGCCTTCATTGAAAGCTTCAATGGCAAGTTCCGGGCAGAGTGCCTGAATGCCCATTGGTTCATGAACCTTGACGACGCCCGATCAAAGATGGAGCAATGGCGTAGGGACTACAACGAAGTCCGTCCCCACAGCGCGATCGGGAACAACCCGCCGATAACGCTGATGAACGGACCAGGTGCGGCACCGCCACCCTGAGCCATCACCCCCGGAAGATCTCCAGCCGGGTGGTCCAAACCGCGGTAGCAGCTCACACGCAAGCCTGTCCCTTTCGAGATTACCGAGACCACGCGACTGTCGGTGGAGCGTTGGGTCAAAGATCCAGAAATGATCGGTGCCGAATATCTTTGGCCCAGCCGTGTCCATGCTAGCCCGCACTTGTCGACACGTCAGTATGCACGCATCGTGCGCGACTGGGTTCTCTCGATCGGGCTTGAAGCGAGCGCCTATGGCACCCATTCGATGCGGCGCACGAAGGTTGCCGGGATTTACAAAAAAAAGACAGGCAACTTGCGCGCCGTTCAACTTTTGTTCGGGCACACCAAGATGGACAGCACCGTTCGCTATCTGGGGGTCGACCTAGACGATGCGCTGTCCTTGTCTGAAGGGATAGATATCTAACAACTCCGCCGACCGGTGTGCCACGCGCCGGTCGGTGCACAGCTGTCAATCGATAAATCGGCTATTCCTGCGATGCAGTTCTGCCGGATCGGTCATCTATTGAGCCTTGGATCAACTTCATACAGCCTTCAGGCGTGAGATTCCGAGGGGAACCGCCGTTCCGGTCGCGCATGATCACTGCCGCTAGAAGGACAATGTGCCATCTTAAAAGCTTACTACGGGGCTAATTGCAGTAATTCGGCAGACCCAAGCGCCCGATCAAGTGCCGACATTTCCTCATTCAGGTTGGCCAAGCACCAGAAGCGTGTAGGTCCAATGCCAATTTCTCAACCTCCTCCAACACTCTTGTCAGTGCCGGATCACCAAGCATACGGCGATGATGGCTAAGCCCCACCGTACGCAGATACCGTGGCTCAAGAGGAATGGCGGCCACCTGACCAGTGATCAACTCACCAGCAAATGCGCTTTGCGCAAACACGCCGAAACCTGCTCCAGCGCTCACCAGCTTTACTAACTGATGACCTGCGTCAATCTCATACAAGATATTCATTTTCAGCCCAATTGCCTCGATTTGTCGTTCCAGATCAGACCGCAAGGTGTGGCGGGCCGAGGTGACGATCAGTGGCAGTTCGGGAATTTTTCTGACCGGAAACGGGTTCGGCATATCCACCATTTTCTTGGCTGCGCCGATAAGCATCATCTCTTCTTGCATAAGCTGCCGCGACATCACGGTATCGGTATCGCGGGTGTTGAACGTGACCGCTATGTCAAGTTCTCCGGCGCCGACCCAGTCGTATAGATAGCCAGACATTGCCTCGACAATTCGCAGAGAAACTTTGGGAAAAATCGTGGACAGACTATGCAACAATGGTTGAGTCATCACGACCGAGACAGAAGGCGGCAGACCAATCGACACGTCGCCAGATGGTTCAAACCCGATCTCCTGAAGTTCCGTCTGAAGTTTGCCGAGAATCCCAAACACCTCATAGACCTTGGGCAGCAGATGCCGGCCCGTCTGAGTCAGCACCACACCGCGGGGTAAGCGTTCGAACAAAGGCTGACCCAGATCGTCTTCAAGGCGACGGATCGATGCTGAAAGCGCCGGCTGTGCCACGCCAAGTTTTGTCGCCGCAGCAGTGATCGACCCTTCTTCGGCCACAATCATAAAGGCGCGGAGGCGGGCAAGGTCAAATTGATGAGCGAGTTGAGCCATGATCCATACATCTTTTCATATGTCGGTAGATGTAATCCATATGAGAATATTCTGCCAGACTGCGCTATTACCGATTGGCAGTTTTCTGGGAGGAATACATGAAACGTCTGGCACTCATCGCGACCACTGCCACAAGCGCCCTTATCGCCGGTGCGGCATTCGCCGCTGATTTCACCATCACGGTCACACTCGACACCAGCCCTCAGCATGTGCGCAACGTCTGGCTCAAGGACTTCGCGCAAGCGATCGAGGAAAAATCCGGCGGCAAGCTTGAACTTGAGATTTTCGAGGCTGCCGCGAAATACAAGGATAGCGAAGCGGCTGCAGCAGTAGCTCAGGGCGCGATCGATATGGCGATCCCTCAGTATCAGTTGATTTCGCGTTTCGTCCCTGAGTCGGATTTCGAGCAACTGCCGATGTTCTATGGTCTTGGTCGTGACCAGATCTACGCCGTGGTGGACGGTGAGGTTGGTGACGCTTTGCACAAAAAGATCGAGGAAACGCTTGGCGTGACTGTGCTGGGGCGTCCGATCGATCTTGGGTTTGGCACGGTCTTTTCGACAGACGTCGAACTGAAGACCCCATCCGATCTTGCCGGGCTTAAGGTGCGGGTGCCCGGTGGTCCTGCGACCGTGCAGCGGTATGAGAAGATGGGGGCTGTCCCCGTGCAGATCGCTTGGCCGGACGTGCCACAAGCCTTGCAGACCGGGACGATCTCGTCGCTTTGGTCCACGCAAGAATCGGTCGCGTCAGCAAAGCTTTGGGATGCTGGCGTCAAATACGCGATGGAGGACCGTCAAGCGATCGTCCAATATGTTCCCCTGATCAGCACGCGCGCGCTGGACAGGCTGCCCGAGGACCTTCGGGCAATTTTGATCGACACATGGGACGAGATGGTCGACGCGCAACGCGACTTTGCGGACGAGCGTCAACAACAGGCTCGGGATTTGAATGCACAGAACGGGATTGTAACATCCGAGCCCGACGCGGAAGCCTTGCGTGCAATGCGCCAAACGCTGATGGCCGTACAACCCGCGCTGGTCGAGGAGTTGGGCATCGACCCGGCCTTCATCGACAAGATTGCTGCCGTGACAGGCGAATGATCAGGCGGACCTGCGGATGAAACCTTTTCTTGTTGGGATGGAGACCGGGGCAACCGGTCTCCTTGCCCTCGCGGCCGCTCTCCTGACGGTCAGCGAGTCCGTCCTGCGCTATGTCGCGCCGACAAAATTGCCCGACTGGGGCGCCGAGGTGACCGTGTATCTGATCGGCTGGGCTGTCATGCTGAGCGCCAGTCGATTGATCCGGGACAAGATGCACGTCAGTGTGGAAATGCTGGCCGAGTGTCTGTCGGAACGCGTTCAGGTGGCACTTCGGCTTTTTACCTGCCTCTTCGGGTTGGTCGTCGCGGGCTGCATTGCTTGGGCCGGCTGGCTGATGGTCGACTTCGCGATCATGCTCGGCGAACGGTCGGACAGTTCCATCCGCTTTCCGATGTGGATCTATTATTCCGCAATTCCCGTGGGCTTTGGCCTTTCTGCGGCAACCTACCTTTGGCAGATCGTCATGATCGCCTCCGGTCGGGAGGGTTGAACGCATGCTCCTGACGATTGTCCTGATCCTCTTCTTCATCCTCTTGCTCGTCGGCGTGCCGATTTACCTTGTCCTGTCCGGTCTTGCTGTCATGGTCTGGTTGGTCGAGGGTAACCCGCTTGTTTCGCTCGGACAGCAATACGCAAACCACCTGAATTCCTACACACTTGTTGCGGTGCCCCTCTTTGTGATCGCGGCAACGTTTATGCAGCGCGGCGGTGTAGCCCGGGCATTGATCGCTATGGCATCAGCTTGGGTTGGTCGGACGCGTGGTGCGCTTGGCATTGTCTGCATTCTTGCGACTGCCGTCTTTGCGGCCATCTCCGGCTCATCAGTCGCCACTGCGCTGGCCATTGGGGCGGTGTTGATCCCGGCCATGAAACAACGCGGTTACCCGATCACCTTTGCTACAGGCACAATCGGGGCAGGTGGCACGTTGGGTATCCTTATTCCACCCTCATTGGCGATGCTGATCTACGGCATTATCGTGGACGAGTCCGTGCCACGGCTTTTCTTGGCCGGTGTGATCCCCGGGCTCATTCAGGCTGCGCTTCTGATGGCCTACGTCCGCTATTACGCAGTTCGCTATGACCTGCCGGTAGAAGAACCAATGGACCGGCAAGAGTTCATTACTGCCAACTTGAACGCCCTTCCGGCTTTGCTTGTCCCAACAATCATTCTTGGTGGTATCTACTCTGGCCTTGTCACGATCTCCGAGGCTGCGGGTCTTTCGGCAGTTGTCGCCATGATCGTATCATTAACCTTCTACCGCGAAATCCGGCTGCGGGATGTGTTGCCGATCCTTGCCGATGGCGTGCGGCAAACAGGCGTCATCATCTTTATCGTTCTGGCGGCTCTGACGTTTGCTCATTGGCTGACCGGTGCGGGCGTCACCCGGGCCTTGGTCGATTTCATCGAGCGGATGGACTTGACCGCGCTCGAGTTCCTGATTGCGGCCAATATCATCATGTTCATCCTTGGTATGTTCCTTGAGGTTATCTCAGTCATCCTGATCTTTGTGCCGCTGATCGTGCCTGTCCTTCTTAAGCTGGACATCGATCCGATTCACTTCGGGGTGATCCTTGTCGTGAACATGGAAATCGCTCTGCTGACGCCTCCGGTCGGGTTGAACCTGTTCGTTCTGAAATCCGTTGCAGACACAGGCATCGACAAGGTGATCCGGGGCGTGACGCCCTACATTGGACTGATGTTGGTGCTGTTGGTCTTCATCACTCTGGTTCCGTCAGTTTCTACTTGGCTGCCAGACCTCGTCTTCGGCGCAAGATAGGAGAGATCCATGCCCATAGCTCAGATCATCGTCGCTCCAAACGTAGTCGGGAACATGGCGGTTGATGTCGACACAACAACCACCAATCTGAAGGCGGCCCTTGTTGAAGGACTCTCGACCGATCCGCGCCTTGTGCAGGTCATGATCACTGTCGCACTGAACACGCCTGCGGGGTGTGACACCTTGTGTCTTGTACATCATCGCGGCTCGGAAGCGCGCACTTCAGAGATCCGAAACGCGACAGCGCGTCGCCTGCACGACATCTTGAGAGATAGCACGAAAAGCACGGTGCGGGTCCGCCTGATCGCCGTGGAACCCTCGCAAATAGCGTCCTGTGACAGTTCGGAGGCCCTGTCATGAGCGATAGTGCGATTTCTCTGCGCGACATCCGGTCCTTCCATGTCGGCGGTGCCACGGTTGAACTCGTAGGCCAGCCTCGGCAAGAAGTCCGGGTTTCCCCTGACGCGGCACCGCGCACCGTTGATATGAACGGGCATTATGTCAGCGGCCAACTTTACGCCCAGCATTTCATGCTGGAACAGCCACGCAGCGATGTGCCGATCCTGTTCTGGCACGGCGGCGCGATGACCGGCGTCACATGGGAAACCACCCCCGACGACCGCCCCGGTTGGTCTCAGTTCTTCCTGAGGCAAGGACACGATGTCGTCGTGTCGGACGCTGTCGAGCGAGGACGTGCCTCATGGTCGCCCTATCCGCAGATCTACGACAGCGCGCCCCTGTTCCGGACGGCTGAGGATGCCTGGTATCTTTTCCGTATGGGTGAAGCCGAGGATTTCGCCGACCGCCGCCCGTTTTCCGGCCAGCGGTTCCCGATCAGGCGATTTGACCAACTCTGCGCGCAGTTCGTGCCGCGCTGGACAACCAATGCCGAGACGACCATCGCCGCCTATATGCAGCTTGTCGCGCGGTTTGATCGCGTCATTGTCATCGCGCACTCGCAAGGGGGCTGGTTCGCCCAGTCCTTGGCCGCCCGCATGCCTGAGCGCATCGCTGCTGTTGTGCTGCTGGAACCTGCGGGGGCGCCGAACCTTGACAAGGAAGGGCTCGCCAGATCAGCACGCGTCCCGCACTTTTACGTCTGGGGGGATAATTGTGACAGTCACAAGGCGTGGAAGCCCTACAAGTCCGATGCCATCGCCCACTCGGATTCCCTTCGCGATTTGGGTGGCCAAGTCGAGACCCTCGATCTGCCAAAACAGGGAATATATGGCAACTCACATATGCCGATGATGGATGACAATTCAGACGAAATCGCATCCATGGTCGCAACGTGGCTTAGGCGAAATATGAATTGACCACGACCGAAGCACGGGGTCTTCTTCCCGTGTCTCGGCAGGTTGATCGACCAGATGGTCGTTTGGATTCCCGGCTGAATGTCTGCTGTCACCGTGAGTCGTTGCCCTTTTGCAAGCGTAGTAACAACCGCTCTCAGCCCAGAGCGGACGCCCGATTAAGTCTGATCAATTCCCGCTTCGGGGCACCAGGTCGGCCCAGTTGCCGCTTGTAGTGTAGATCGGCGAACGCTAGAGGGGCGGACCTGACGTCCAACCTTCTCTGGCCCGTAAAACACTGATATAGATCAGTTTGGATCAGGCGGCGCAATCCATTCCCAATTTGACGCCGTCAGGCGAGCGCGACGTTCGCGGCACTTTCGACCCTTACGACCCTTACGGATACTTCCATCGAGAGCAAATCGACGTTTGTTCCAACAAAGGTGCCTGCAACCGGCGTGACCTGCGCGATGTTCCTGGCCACGGCGACCGGTATCAGGTTACGGGACCCGAAACTCCGGTTCGTGGGATCGAAAGATATCCATCCGGCGCCGGGAATAAATATCTCGACCCAGGCATGGGTAGACCCATAACCTGCAGACCCGAGGAGGCTTTCCTCCGCGTCGGATAGATAGCCGGACACTATGCGAGAACCGAGTCCAAGCGTGCGCACGGCTTCGGCGAGCAGGACCGCGAAATCACGGCACGAGCCCCATCGCCGGTCAAGGGTCTCGATCGGCGACTGGGTGCCTTCGTCATCGCGGCTCTGGTAGAGAATTTGCGTGGAAACCCCATTGCTAATGTCCTTCAGCAAAGACAGCGTGTCGGTCGGGCGTGCCATGATGAATCCCTCGACCCATCGGGCAAGGCGGCCGTCTGGGTCGCTGTATTGCGGTACCGTCAATGCACCCAGATCCGTCCAATCGTCGGCAGCGTAAGCAAAGGGGTACCGGGCAGCCGAGGCGGCGATGGCAAAGACCGGCCAGGCTGGCGCGGTGAGATCCACGGTGGAGCGGCTCTCGATCACCAGATGATCTGTAAGGCCGTCGAAGAAGGCAGTGGCGATCGCATTGTCGGCCACGTCATGAGCCCATGTTACCGTCGCCATTGGAGAAGTGGACAGGGCATGCGCGAGAAGTCGTAGTTCCCTGGTTTCTCGGGGACGTAGCATCAACCGATGGGGCCCAAGAGGGACCTTTTGACGGTATCTGTAGGTCGTGGTGTGAACTATGTCGAAACAGGCCAAAATGATGTTCCAGTTAGATTTGAGAAAGACGTCGCGCGGTTGTGGGGATCAGCCGCGGCGAGATGCGCCCGGGCTGATTGGCGCGGCGTTCCGCCAGGCATTCAACCCCTTGCAGCGTCGGCAAATCCGTTCTCCGAAGCCTTCGCTCCAGAACGAGGTTTCGCATCGCAAGCATCGGCGTTCTTGCGCTACATCGCCCAAGGCCTTCGCGATCTCGATTTCCGGCACAGCAGCTTTGGCGATGGCCTTTTTAGCCATCACGTTTGTCTCGCTGCCAGGCGGGTGCGCAAGGGCGGCGACGAGTCCGGCCGCGTAGGCATGCCTTCGTTTTCGGCGGCCCGGATCGGCTCTTCGTCCCGCACCCTTTGGGCGCTCGACTTCGATGACGGCGCATTCGAACCGGAATTGGGCGATCCGTGCCCATAGTAGATATGTCTCAGATGCGCCTCAGAGACGCCGTCGGCCTTCATCACGAGGCGTATCATCGGATCGGCCAGCATTTCCTCAAGGAAGACGTCGGACAACGCCCTGCCCGTGAGTTTGTCTCTGGCGCGTGCTTGGTCCAGGTCGGCAAGGGAAACGGTCAGAGTCCTCGCAAGTCCGGGATGCGATGCCCTGGGATGAAGCTTCACTAGAACCGAAGCCTTCCATGCCGCGGGATCCTGTTGGTCCGGCGGCGAAGCCAGCTCCGTTTCGATCTCGTACTCTCCTGCCGGGAGAGTCTCGCCAAAGCCCGCAACGGTGAACGGCCGGGAAAAGACTACAACAGCCTTCCTAGTCAGGTCTTCCATCGGCGTGGTCCTCTCTCTGTTTGTTATGCGTGGTCCGCGCCTCGTTTGAGAATGGCGCGCATACTATGCTTGTCTCAAAATATCTTCGACTTCGCGGGGGCTTCCATTCGCGCGGCCTTGGGCTCGGTCTCCTTGGCGGAGGCCTTCGGGGTCTCCGCAGGCTTCGGCCTAATTGCGGCCTCAGCCCAAGCGGTCAGGTCCTCGAAGGATATGTCATCGATCCTTCGATTGGCCGGCGCCAACTCCTCGTACATCTCGGACCGGGACAACTGACAAAGGTATTATCTATATAGGGATTGGCGACCTCATTTACGATGGAGCATCGAAAAGGAAACCAAGGCCAGTCAGGCCAATTCATCCGTCCAGACCTTGAATTCCGTCAAAGTGCTCTGACCAAAAGTCTGGGTCAGAGGGACATCGGCGGCATCGCGGCCCCGAGCGATCAGGATTCTCGCAAATCGCGGCTTGTTGTTCCGCGGATCGAACATATGCCATTCACCCGCGAGAAAGACCTCCATCCAAGCGGCGAAGTCCCCAGGCGGATGAGGAAGAGGCTCCCCGATGTCGCTCAGATATCCGGTGCAGTAGCGCGCCGGGATGTTCATGCAGCGGCACAATGCAATAGCGAGGTGAGCAAAATCACGGCAAACGCCCTGTCCCTCGGCCATGGTCTGCGAAGCGGTACGCGTTGCTTTCGCTTGCATGTAGTCGAAGCGGACATGCCTGTGCACGAAATCGCAGATCGCTTGGACGCGCGACCATCCAGGTTCGGTGGCCTCAAAGCGAAGCCAAGCCTCTTCCGAGAGAAGGTCTGTATCGCAATACCGGCTCCCCTGTAGAAACGCGAGAGTCTCGAACGGCAGATCCTGAACCGCGTGCTGCCGCGCGCCGGGCATGGAGGGATCAGGCTGGCCCGTGTCGCGGAAGATGCCATCCGTCGACAGGCAGAAGTCGCCCGCCGGAGCCACCAGACGCGTGCACCAGTTGCCGAAGCCGTCCCGGTAGCTTTCAATCGGAACGCTCGGCGACGTCACGAGATAGTCGGCGCGCTCCAGATCGCCAAAGCGCGAGTAGTGTACGTTCAGCATCGCAATCAGCGGCGTCGGTTGCGGGAAGCTGTATCGCAGCCGGCACCCGATGCTGACGCGCATGCCGGATACAGGGCCGGGCCGCGTCATGTCATGGTCACCTTGCAAGGATGAGCGCTCAGAGGGGTCGGGCCAGCGCTATCCTGCGCAAATAACGGGAAAGCGAAAAATGCGATCACACTGGCAATGACTGCCGTCCTCGCGATCAGCCGCGCCAGAGGAAGCCTCATCGCCGCTTGCTCCTTGGAGGACGAAATTCCACCGTTTGTCGCGTGAGACCTCGATGGCCCAAGCGTGAGCGTTCCGGTAAGCCGTCGGGTGCGCACCACCGATGGCGGGGCGCCTCTGGAATTCGGTCTCGTCGGCATGCCTTCGTTCTCGGCCACCCGGATCGCAAACTCCGGCGGGACTGTCGGGTGGTTGCTACCAATCATTGCAGGGACAACTTGTGCAAGGCCGCAGCTGCAAGGGCATGTTCCTTCTTGTGGTAGTCGCCGTGGAACTCGCCATCGACCTGCACCTCCCAAATGCCATTTCTTTCGCGCACCCGAACCTCACCGCACTGCGGTGGCCGGTTCTTGGAAGCCCCCTGTTCCCCTGTGCTATTCAGTGGCACGGGTTGATTGCCGGTTATATCGGGCTCCTTTACGAAGGGCGCGCGCGCTTCTCCCAGGAGCATCACGGCACGTATGAACTCTTCCGCGTAGTCGTCCGTTTCGCGGTAGTCGTGTTCATGCTGGGTCAATCTCATCGGTTCTACGAACCGTTCCCGCAGGTGGTCGACGAAACGCGGCTCGGTACGGGCCATGTAGGCGATCAGTGCCTGCAAGATCCGTTCATGGGCAAGCACACGCCGTTCGAGGTCGGTCGTCTCTGCTACCTTCCTGGCAAGATGTTTGACGGATGTCATGGCTTGTAATCCTTCACGCTCCAAGGTGCGACGCTGGATGTCGTGTGTTCGAGTGCTGGCAAGCAGGCCATCGCCTCGTCGCGATCCAGTTCTTGCTTTCCACCTACCAGTCAGGTGCACATCGCGCGCTGACACAGGTTAGGGTCACGGACATTCGATGGGCATGTCTCGCCCGGAACCGAAAAACCGGCCTCGGCTGTCCAAGTGTCATCAGGACATGTTGACAAAGGGCGCACCGATAGGTCGTTCGACGTGATTCCTTCTGACGTCGCTTTCCCCCAGGCTGTTGCTGCATCTGTCTTGGTGGCGTGATGAACCGCGACCAACAAAATGGCCCAGAAACAAACCCAGATCAGCCTTGAAGGAGGCGTTCCAGGATATTGGGATAATCGGGTGAGGTTTCGTTTCCGGTCTTCGCGTGGTGCCTGGATGCACGGACGCGCCGCATCCGGACCAGATGCAGGACAAGGCCCGCCACGATGACCATAGGGTTTTCAGACAGTCGCAACATTCTAGGAGAGTCGAGATGATGACTTCCAAATCGCGCAACACAACTACGGCAATTCTCGCGATGTTGTCGCTGATGCAACCGCTGCCGGCTTCGGCGCAGGCCCTTACGGGCGCCAAAGATAACGAAAACGGAGCGATGTCGGATCGGAAGGAGCGTCGCGACCGTATAGAGGCCCGTTCGTTCGAAGAGATTTGCGCCGAGGCAATGGTTGCAGATCCGCGCGCTTGCGAAGCCCTGATCCGCGACCTTCGGGCAAAGGCCGATGTCGAAGCCCGAGCAGCGACCGACAAAGCCGGACAGGCGGTGATCGAAGCCGAGGCTGCGGGAAAACTGGTGGATGAGGCCAAGGGCTATGAAAAAGGTGAGGCCAAGGCAGAGGCAGCGAGGCTTGCCCGCCAGGCGGATGTCGCCGCAGACCAGGCCAGGGTGGCGACTGAAACCGCCGAAATGCTGGCTGCTCAGGCACAAGCGGCTGCACAGGCCGCGGAATCAGCCGAGGCCGCCGCCGCCGAGCAAGCGCGGTTTGATACCGAAGCCGAGGCCGCCACGGCTGCCGCTGCACAAACCGCGGATGACGAGGCGCAAGCGAGGGCCGAAGCTGCCGCACATGCGCAGGCCGAGGTGAATTCTAAAGCCGCGGCTGTCGGGGATGAGCAAGCCCGGTCCGAGGCCGAGGCAAAGGATATGGCGGACGCCAAGGCCGCAACAGAAGCAGACACCCTTGCTGGCGACCAACAAACGGTAGAAGACACTACCGACGCAGCGTCTGAACGACCCGCTCCTGCCGCGAGCACGGACGACTGCCCGGCCCAGGTCATCGCTGCGCACGCAACTATCCGGTGCGTCGATGCGCTGACGTCCGACGCCATTGCGGCGATTGCGGCCGGGTCCGACGCTGGGACCGAGGCGCAGGTCGAGGTGATCACGGAGACCGTCACGGAAAGCACGCACCGCTCCAGCAACGAGGAATTCGACCAAATCAACCCGGCTGAGGAAACCGCGGGCGAAGAGACAGGCGCCACCGCCTCGAGCGATGCGGCGATGGCGCAGCCCGACACCGGTCTGACCGATCTTGAAAAGGCGGGCCTGATCTTCTTGGGCGCTGTTGCTGTCGGGGCGATCCTGTCCAACGGTCAACGGGTAGAGACGAACACCGGCGATCGGGTGATCGTGACGTAGGACGACGGGTCCTTCCGGGTTCTGAAAGATGACGATGCGCTGCTTCGCCAGCCCGGATCGGAAGTGCGCACGGAACGTTTCAACGATGGTTCGACCCGCACCATGGTGACGCGTGCCGATGGCACCCGAATCGTCACCATCCGCGATTCCACGGGACGCGCGCTGCGCCGCGTGCGCATCGACCCGGACGGGCGCGAATATCTGATGATCGACGACACCCGCACCTTCGAGCCCGTGAACGTCCAGGAGTTGCCCAGTCCTGCCCAGGACGCTTACGACTATCGGGAGGCATCCGACGCTGAAAGCCTGCGCCTGGCACTACTTGCCGCCGAGAGGCGCTACATCGGTCGCAGTTTCAGCCTGCGCCAGGTGCGGGAATATGCCGAAGTGCGCGCACTGGCGCCTATGATCAACCTGCAGGCCATCACTTTTGCGACGAACTCTGCCGCGCTTCAGCCGTCGCAGGCAGAACAACTGCGGGAGATGGGTCTGTTGATGCGCGAGTTGATCGCAAAGGATCCGACCGAGTTATTCCTTGTCGAAGGCCATACCGATGCGGTGGGAAGCGCAGGCTACAACCTGCTTCTGTCGGATCGGCGGGCGGAGTCGGTGGCGTTGGCCTTCAGCGAGTATTTCGGGGTTCCCACCGAAAACATGGTCGTTCAAGGCTATGGCGAGAGCTTTCTGCAGGTTCCTACCCAGGAGGCTGAAAGGGTGAACCGACGTGTTGCTGTCCGCCGCATCACGCGGCTTCTGTATCGCTAGTGAAGGGCTGCGCACCAGCGGCAGGCGTCATTATGCCGTAATCGAGCGTGTGGGTTGGTGACGCTCGATCATTCCATGCCTAACTTGCCGGTGCAGGGCTCGAGCTTTCGTGACAAGAAACCAGTGGCGACGGCCACCCCATCTCTATCCGGAGACCAAAGCGGCTACCCCACGGCAACCCCGAACACCGCCCCGATGGCGGCTGTCGCGGCCATGGCCAGCGCCCCCCAGAACGTGACCCTTAAGGCTCCGCGAACCATGCCGGCTCCGCCAGCAGACGCGCCCAATCCACCGAGGATCGCGAGGCCAACGATCGACGAGGCCGCCACCAGAAGACCGATCTGCGCTTCCGGCACAATCAGCGTAACGATCAGCGGAAGTGCGGCGCCCATGGCGAAGGTAAGCGCCGATACCAGCGCCGCCTGGATCGGGCGCTGTCACGGTTTCCGATATGCCGAGTTCGTCACGGGCATGCGATCCGAGCGCGTCGCGTTCTGTCAACTGTTGGGCCACCTGCGCGGCCAGGTCGCTGTCGAGCCCGCGGTCGACATAGATCCGGGTCAGTTCATCGAGTTCGGTCTCCGGCGTTTCCTCGAGTTCTCGGGTCTAGCGCGATGTCCGCTCGCTCTGCGTCGGTCTGAGAACTGACCGAGACGTATTCGCCCGCCGCCACGGACATCGCACCGGCCACGAGCCCGGCAAGCCCCGCGATCAACACTTCGGGTTTTCCCGATCCGGCCGCCGCCACGCCCACAATCAGGCTCGCGGTCGAGACGAGACCGTCGTTGGCCCCGAGAACGGCCGCCCGCAGCCAGCCGATGCGATGCACCATGTGAATTTCGGAATGCGTGAGGCGGCTCATGGCCTGGTTCCTTGTCCAATGTTGGCCTATACTGAGAGGACAGGCTGTGGTGGCGGAGCCGCCGGCTCCTTCAGCGCGACGCGCCGCGCGCGAGAGGCGGGCCGGCAGGGCGACGGGCACGGCCAGAACCTGCGGACAGGGCGTGACGACGACCAGCACGGCAACAGCTCGCATCGGACGCCACATTGCCGTCCACGTACACCACGTCGCCCGCCGGATCAGGAGGCGGTCGCAATCGCGTCGAGCGGGATCTCCTCCAGCCCGCGATTCCGTTGCCGGGTTTCCGAGGCAAACGACCAGGCCGTGGATCTGGATGCCGAAAGAGACCATTCACAGCCGCCCCAGCTCGTCCCTGAGCCTGGCTTGCAGGTCTTTTGGCAGAGCATCTATCGCGCGACCAAGGGTTGCCAGTTCCTGGCGCGCGGCGTGCAACTGGTCGATGAGCGAAATCACGACGCCGAGCCCCGCCTCGTCGAGTTCGAGATCCTGCGAGAGGTCGCAAAGCAGTTCCAGGCGCGCGATGTCAACGCGTCGAAAGACATAGCCGCTTGCGTCACGCTGCGGCCGTACGAGGTCGCTCTGCACGAATTGGTAAAGCTGGGCGCGCGTCAGCCGCGTTACGGTGGCGACGACGTCCGCCTCGGTAAACAGGTCTGTCATGTCCCGGCCCCCTTCATCAGGTCGACCCGCGGATCATAGGCGTGTGTCTTGCGCCATTCGGCGAGGAAATCGCGCAGGCCGTCATCGGTCTGCGGCGGAGCGACGATCCGAAGCTCGACCTTCTGGTCGCCTTTCGTCTTGCCCCGCGGATGCGCAATGCCACGTCCACGCAGTCTGAGCACCTGGCCGGAATTTGCGCCCGGCGGAACTGTCAGGCTGACGCGACCGTCGATTGTCGGAACCAGCGCCTTGCCGCCGAGAATGGCCTCATCGATGGTGATCGGCAGCGTCAGCAGGATATCGTCGCCATCGCGCCGGAACACCGGATGAGGTTGGACGAAGACGGTGATCAGCGCATCCCCGGCAGGCCCGCCACCCATGCCCGGCGCCCCCTTGCCGCGCAGCCGCAGCGTCTGGCCGTCTTCGGTGCCCTGGGGGATCCTGACCGCAAGGCTCTGGCCATCCGGCAAGGTGATCCGCGTCTCGGCGCCCCGCGCCGCATCCAAGAAGGGAACCTCGAGCGAATAGCGCAGGTCCGTGCCGGCCGCCGAAAACCCGCCGCCGCCAAAATCATTGCCGGGCTGCCGCGCGCGATTGCGCAGGATTTCCGCGAAGATATCCGCCGGATCCGCATTCGGTCCGAACCCGCGCCTTTGCTGGTAGGTATTGTCCGCCGCATCTGCGAAATCGCGGTAATACTCGCGCTGAGCACGGTCTGCGCCGAGGCCGTCGATCTCGCCGGCATCGTAGCGCGCCCGGGTCTCGGGTTCTTTGAGGATGTCGTAGGCGCCGGAGATGGCCTTGAACCGCGCTTCGGCGTCGGGGTCATCAGGGTGAAGATCCGGGTGGCTGGTGCGCACCAACTTGCGATACGCCTTCTTGATGTCATCGGCCGTTGCGGTCTTCTTGATGCCGAGGGCTTCGTAGGGATCGTTGAGCATCGAGACTCCTTATCGGCCGCTCCTGAGCATCGCGACGGAATGGCGCGCAAGCGAGCTCAATCCTTGAATAATACAATGGTTGAGAGAGGTTCTTCGCTGATCCATATCAATGCGGGACATTTCCTTGCACCGAGCCACCCCGGCGGGGGTCAGGCCGGAGCCGGTGGTCCGTCAAGTCGCGCCCTGTATGAGAGCCGGGTGATGGGATTGCCGTTCGGGGTATAGGCCGCTGGCAGAGCGCCGGAGCTCTCGCCCCCGGTTGGATGACCGCACATGCACTGTCAGTCCCGCTTTTCCTTGCCCAAGTATCGGGCCAGGACGAACGCTGCGGTGAAGGCGATTTCGGAGGCGGCATCGGTTGCCTCCTTTCCCTGTGCCCCGGGTTGCTTCATCGACGGGTCATCCGGGTCATGTTTCGACAACTGCCTTTGCGCGAGGAGCACGAGGCCCGCTGATAGCACAAGGTATCCGAGGCCAATCACGAGTGCCGCGGATCCATGCCCGATGGCCGCGCCGAGCGTGAGATAGGCCCAAGCCGTCAGGAACCCGACGCCAGTGGCACCGATCAGTCCACCGGCCAGGGCCAGCAGGACCGGCAACAGCAGTTTCCGAACGTCCATCCGGACGTCTCGGCCAATGCTGTGTACCATTTCATCGAGAATACCCATCAACGTCGCGACAGGGCGCCCACCAGAAACCCCGCCATCGCCGCGAGGCCGATCGTCATCAAAGGGTGTGCCGCGACGGACTCCTCCAGCTGTTCCTCGGCAGAGCGACCCCTCGCCACGGCATAATGCCTCGCTTCGCTAAGGCCTTCCGCGATGTCCGCGGCCATGCTTCTGCCACGACGTTCCGCGATGGCGCTGACGGTCTCTGCCAGCCGGGACATGTCTTCCCGTAGGGCGGCCAGTTGCTCGCTGATCGCATCGTATTCACTGGCAGCGGATGCGCCCTTGGCTGTCTTGCTGTCGTTTCCCATGTTGTCCTCCATTGGTTTCGAGTGGTTCGGATGCCAATCCACGGCGCTTGCCGCGGGGCTGGCAAAGCGCAAGGTGGCCGGCCGGATTGGCCTAGACCCGAACGACCTCGGGCGCCTGCTCGCTGGTCTCGCCCGAGAAAGCTTCTTCTGCGGCATCCGCCTCGGTCTTTGTTTTCTGAACCAGCTTGTCGCGGTGATGCGGAGGGCCGTAGATCGTGTAGAGCTTGAGCACGTCATGCCCTGTGCAGATCACGTTGTGATGCGCCCCCGCCGGCACGACGATGCCATCGCCGGCTTTGACCTTGTGGGTCACGCCCTCGATCACGACCATGCCCTTGCCGTCTTCGATGCGAAAGAACTGGTCGGTATCGGCGTGGATTTCGCCGCCGATTTCTTCACCCGGATTGATGGACATCAGGACCAGCTGCAGCTTCGATCCTGAATAGAGCACGCGCCGGAAATCGGTGTTCTTTTCCGTCAGGTCTTCGATATTGGCGACATAGCCTATCATTTGGCACCTCCCCAATTGTTGCGTCGTCTGGACTTGCGACAGGATCATGCCTGCCGCAGACGGAGGTCCGGCGCACTAATCTGAGTCAGCGACACCTTGAGGCGCGCCGCCAATGGGTTCACTTTGCCGTGAGCGACTCCCGCCACCAAAGGCGCGGTGACACCTACAACTTTCGCAACGTAGGTCTGCGCCTGAACTAATGGACCCACATTGATCTGCGTCAGCACAACGCGGCGCGTTTTCCGTCATGTTGGTCGTTACCAAAGGTGTGGCACCCGCCCGTTTTGGTTCGACCGGCGCCATGACATCGGCCAATCCGGCCCATGCAAACGGCGCAAGCAAGGATCCAGCAATGGCCTACGCCCCGACGCAACTTGGACAAGACCCGCAATTTGAGCCGTTTCTGTACGCGCCCTTTGGTGAAGATCGACGCGGAAGCAGCGTCACCGTTCTGTCGATGCTCGCCCGGCTCGGCGTCGACCCATGGAGCGAAGCCTCGGAGCTTTCCAGGCTGCCCGTAGCGGCGGCAAGGCAAAGGTTGGAGGCGCTGATGACACGTTTTCATGACGTACCGACCCCTGTTCCGGATCGGAGCAGGGTTGTCTCGGGTCTTCTTGCCCTGCTGCCGAGGCGGGCGACGACGGCAAGCTCGCCCCAGGACGGCACTTCGGCCAAGCTTGCGCTGCCGCCGCAGGGATCCCCATTCTACTGGATCATCGCGGCAGCCCTGTTCGTTGGCTGGGTCGCCATGCTCGCACAAGGCCAGTGAGATGTGCCCCTGCGCGAAACAGCCATCACACAGCACAACCGCCAATCTTGAAAGGAGCCTTGAATGACTGCAGATGACACCCTCTGGGATCTGGAAGAACGCTTCTGGACACAAGGCGCTGACAGTGCGCGTCACGCCACGGCAAAAGGCGCTGTCTTCGTCTTGCCGTACCCTGCAGGCATTCTTCAGGGCGATGCGCTCTGGAGAGAAAAAGACGTCGCCCAACGGTGGCGTTCGGTCGTGATGAGCGAGCGTTACCTCTCACAACAGAACAACATTGCCGTGTTGGCCTATCGTGTCTCTGCCGAACGGGGCGACGAGCCGATCTATGAGGCGCTCTGCACCTCGACCTACCTGAACGACGACGGCAAATGGCTACGGCTGGCGCATCAGCAGACGCCAACCGGGGATGTGCGCGAAGGGTGAACTTGGGAAGGTCCGCTACGAACCCAAAGCGGTCGGAGCGCAATCCCGTGCGAAGCTCATGCAGCAAGTGCTGCACTTTGCTTTGCTATCAGCGGTCCTTCGCGATTCGACCCGAAGAACGATCAGCTCCGGAAGGCTGTGTCGGATCTCATGCTGGAGAAGCTGATCCTCAAGGAGGCCGCCTCGGGAACCGAAGGTCTGCGCCAGCGAAACTTCTGAACCCCGCCCGCCGTCGTGCCTGTGTGGACCACGTCCGGCAGACGTTCCGCGTCTCGGAACGGTTTGCCTGTCGTGTGCTCGGCTAGCATAGATCGACCCAGCGGAAGGTGCCGGGCGGGCGTCCCGACGAGGATGCGCTCACCGTCGACATCCTCGCGCTTGCCTCGGAGTATGGCCGGTATGTCTATCGCTGGATCACCGCCCCTTTGCGCGATGCTGGCTGGTCCGTGAACGTGAAGCGTGTCGAACGCCTCTGGCGGTGGGCGGGGCTAAAGGTTCCCCAAAGGCAACCGAAGAGAAGCCGTCTCTGGCTCAACGGCGGATCGTGCATCCGTCTGCGGCCAGAGCAGCCCAACCATGTCTTGTCCTACGACTTCGTCGAGAGCCGGACCCATGATGGGAGGAAGTTCCGGATGCTCAACCTGATCGACGAGTTCACACGGGAGTGCCTGGTGATCCATATCGATCGGCGGATGTCATCGACATTATGTCGGACCAGTTTATCCTGCGCGGCGTCACGGGTCACATCAGGTCCGACAACGTCCTACGTCGGGAAGAAGCGCTGCCGACAGGTTATGGCCCGGAGTTCGTGGCGAAGGCGGTGAGAGAGTGGATCGCCGCCGTCGGAGCCAGGACCGCGTACATCGAGCTAGGGTCGCCTTGGGGGACCGGATACTGCGAGAGCTTCAACGCAAAGCTCAGGGACGAGCTTCTCAATGGCGAGATCTTCTACAGTCTGGCCGAGGCGAAAATCGTGATTGAGAGCTGGCGTCGGCACTATAACACCAAGCGCCCGCACTCCTCGCTGATTTATCGACCGCCGGCTCCCGATGTCGTCTCATGGCCGGCTTCGCCATCCGGAGCCGCTTCGCCGACCACGCCCGCCCTAGCGCCGAGGCCCGTCATGTACCAAGATTGAAACCGGATCACTCGATTGGGGCAGGTCAGAGTGCTGGCGGAATTCGTGAAGCGAGGCGGCATTACTGAGTTCAATGCCCCGGTCCACAGCGAGAACACAGCAATGCCGGGGCTTCTGGATCAATTCGGCGGAGCTCAAACAGCACTTGGCGATACTAATATTGATTTAACTTTTCCTCTATCCGCCATTTCTGGGCCTATTTCCAAGTCATCGGCTGCCAAACGCGAAACACTGGGTGGAGCGGCGCGGAAAATCGTCAAGCAGACCTCGGCCAAACTCCGCCGTTTTGTGTACGACCAACCGGAACTACTGGGAATTGCGGCTCCAGACCAACCTACATCAGTATGGCTCGATGACGGCGGTGCAATAGTCTGATCGTCCGCCGAACATCGGTGGGCATCTACCAGTCCGAGTGAGCCTGAAACACGTGGGGCAAGCTGTTCCCTCGTCCCCATGTCCTGCGTGTTTCTCGTTTCCGGACCGTCCAGGAAAGGACAATCCAATGACACCCGAAACCAACAAATCGGCCAATGTTGCCGACAAGATGAAAACCGTGAAGGCCGCGTGGGACAACGCGCCCGCGGGCCCCAAGAAAGATGCGGCGCTGAAGCATTACCAGGCGGCCGAGAAGGCCCATACGGCCAACAACGACGCCGAAACACACAAGTCCCTCGACGCTGCGACTCACGCTCTCGCGTGATGTAACGACGTGTCTGCCCGGCCTTACAAGCCGGGCCGATGCAGACGGGGAACCAATTCAGGGTTTCCCATTCAATTCTTCGAAGCCATTTAATGCGGTGCCGATTTGACGTTTCGGGTGGCCGGTCATTCTGGCCGTGCCACCCGACTTTTATTTGGCTATTTGGAGACTCTCAGGGGCAATCCTGGTCGCGGACCATTAATTCTCCGCCGCCATGGCCTGGGATCACAGCGTAACCGCGTCAATTGGGTCTGGCGACGCGACAGCTTTCTTTTCCAGGGGCTAATCAGGGTTAGTGCGGCTCTTGGAACGACAAGCGAAAAAGACTCAATTGCCGGGTTCGGAACATGGCACCACGTCATCTTCTGGAAAGGCTCCCTTAATAAGGACAAGTTCCATGATCAAGATTGCCGGAATTCCCTCAGCCGCAACCGTCATCGCTCTGACCGGCTGCACCTACAACGATGGAACGGCCAACCAGCCGGCAACGGGTGCAATCATCGGTGGTGTGACAGGAGCGGCCATTGGAAACGCCATTGGAGATGACACGCGCTCCACCATCATCGGCGGAGCAATAGGTGCTGCGGTGGGCGGTGCCATCGGGGCGAATATTGCGCAACAGGAACGCGAGTTGAAGCAACAACTGGCGGGCAGCGGCGCAGTCATCACCAATACCGGCAGCCAGTTGCGCGTCATCCTGCCCGAAGGCGTGACCTTCACGACCGGATCCGCTACGGTGGCTTCCGCCTTCCTTCCAGCCCTGCGTGAAGTCGCGCGCTCGCTGAACGCGCACCCGAACTCGACGGTCCGTGTCGTGGGTCATACCGACAATGTAGGCTCTGCCGCCTACAATCAACAGTTGAGCGAGGATCGGGCGCTAGCCGTTGCGCGCATCCTGATCAGGGACGGCGTCTCCTCGTCGCGGATAACTTACTCCGGACGAAGCTTCTACGAACCAATCGCGACGAACGCCACTGCTACAGGCAGGGCCCAGAACCGCCGGGTCGAAATCGTGATTACGCCGACGCGCTGACCTTAATCAGCACAAGATCGAGGTAGTAGTTGCAGGATACTCTTGGTCATCATGCGTTGTTGCGGCCACAAGCGTTGGAAAGGGGAATGCAATGGACAAGGATCGCATAGTCGGTTCCGCAAAGCTGCTCAAAGGTAAGGCCAAAGTTGCAGTTGGCAAAGCGATTGGCGACGAGAAACTCGAAGCGGAGGGGCGAGCCGACAAGGTCGAGGGCAAGGTCCAGAACGCGGTCGGCGGCATCAAGGATACGATCCGTGACGCCTAAAGAACCCTGTCCTTTGCGCGTGCCATTTCTTCAGGGTATCTGGGTTGGTAGCAAGGCCGTGCTCTGGCATGCCTCCGCCTTCTCTTCAGGTGCCGAATGGCGGCAGGAGGCATGTAAATGAGCCGGAACTCGCTTCTCATGCTGATCGGAGTGCTCGCCGCCTGCCTCATCGGGGCAGGCTATCTGTACTATCAGGAACGCGAAAGCGGCATCGATATCGAGATCAACGAAGACGGTGTCAGCATCAAGGGCAACTGAAGCGCCCCGTAAGGACACGGTCACCACCGAAGCGCACCCCCTATCGGGCACGCGCCGACAAAGGAGAAAGCAATATGTCGCTTGGTACAATTCTGGTCATAATTCTTGTCATTTTTCTGCTCGGCGGGTTCAGCGGGCGCTTCGGGGGTTACGGCTATGGCTTCGGACATGCCGGGACAGGTGTCCTAGGCACGATCCTCATCATCGTGGTCATCCTTATGCTGCTTGGCCGCATCTGATCTCCGAGCTGCGTCTCCTCCGGCTTCAGGCAAGCACAGGCCCCGCGTGATCCAGGTATTCCGGATCGAAGTTGGCGAAATCCGCCAACCGGCCATAATCATGAAATTCCACGTGAGCGTCACGAAAAGTCACCAATCCGCTCTCGCGTAGCTGCCGCAGGACTCGGTTCACGTGAACCGCGCTAAGCCCCAGCGCATCCGCCAAATGATACTGGGTAAGCGGGCAGCCGTATCCTTCCCTGCTTCCCATGCCGACCAACGCCAGCCTCGACCCCAGCTCCAGAAGGAAATGCGCCGTGCGCTCAGCGGCGTTCCGACGCCCAACATCCACCAGATGCTCAACCACCATGGCCTCGTCCCGGGAGGCAACCCATAGAAACGCGGTGGCCAGCCGGGGCGTGCGCGCAAATGCGTCTAGAAGGTCGGCGACATGAATTTCTGTCACCTCGATGTCCGTCACCGGCTCGATGCTGTGATCCGAGACATACAACAGGACGCTGCGCAGCCCCAAGAAGTCGCCGGGGATCTGGAAATCCACGATCTGGCGCTGACCATCCTCAAGAAGCTTGTAGGAACAGGCCCAGCCAGAGGCGAGGATATAAGCGGCCTGATCCGATTGCCCCTGATGAACAAGATCCCGCCCGGCCACAAAGGTGCGGCGGCGCTTGTGCAAAGACGCAAGCACCGACAATTCAGGGTCCGACAGGGCGACGAATGCGCCCAGCTTTCGGACAATCGGAGTGTTTTCGATCATTTGTTCCCTCACTGCGGCTGACGAACCCTTAGCTAAAGTAGTCGCAGCGACGACTGATGTGGATCAGCGCAGTATAGCAGATTCCTTGCCAGTCTGCTCTGCAAGCAGCGGGCGCCTTTCGGCGTCGTACATGCCGGAAAGGTCAAGACCTCATGACGGACGATCATACCTATTCAGGCATGGCAGCCCTCTCAGTTTGCGAGGCCCTGCTCCTCGCACTTAACGACGCCGGGATATTGCCCGAGAAAGAGATCGTGGGTGTTCTGACGGATGCCGCTACCACCCACGAGAACGCCGTTGGATCCGCGGCCGATGTCGAAAGGCACAAGGCTGCGGCAGCATCGATCCGAAGGATCATTGCTGGGGGAAATTCGGTTCGCAGGGGGTGACTCTGCAGATGGCGCGCCTGGTTCAGGCCAAGATGGTGCACGCACCAAGTTCGGAGAGCAGGCCCCGTTACCCACATAAGGAGGAAAACCATGAAACATCACGAAAAACCTAAGTCCCGGTCCCCGGAGGTCTTTGACGAAACCGGCAAACACAAGCTCGGGAAGGCCGTAAAAGAAGAACCGCAAGCACCCGACGACGGCGCTCAAAAGATCGACCGACCCGGTTTTGATTTGAGTGGCTTATCTTACGACACACATGCCGGAACGGGTTTGGGTCTAGGTGCTGATGCGTCCGATACAGCCGGTGACAGACGGCTTCCCGGGCGCCGGCCCGACAACAAGCTAACCATCCCTCGCTGGGGTGGAGCCGAGCCAGATGGCACGACCGAACCTGCCAGGAAACCGTCGGGCAGCAAAACGTAGGCCCCGATGAACGCCCTGCAGATCGGCACGCTTCTGATTGTGTTCGCCGGCGTGTTCGGAGCGGTAAATCACATCGTCTTCCGCCTGCCATCTGCTATCGGCATCCTGATCACGACCCGAAAAGGTATGCTTCTCCCGTGATCGATACTCATCAAGGCCTGCCCCATGAGGCCGCCGACAGCATAACGAAACCATTCGCACGCTTCTTGAAGATCGAAGCGGCAGCTGGTGGGTTCCTGCTCCTGGCTGTTCTGCTGGCTTTGGGGCTGGCCAACTCGCCGTGGCAAGAAGGCTTTCTTCGTTTCTGGGAGACCCCCATCGGCCTCACATTCGGCTCGTTGGATTTCACCCATACTCTGCGGCACTGGATCAACAACGGTCTGATGACTCTTTTCTTCTTCGTGCTTTCTCTGGAACTGAAGCGCGAGTTGGTGCTTGGCGAATTACGAAACCCTCGACAGGCCACCCTGCCGTTCATGGGCGCCTTGGGTGGCATGATCGTGCCGGTCTCTCTGTATCTTATGCTGATGTCCGGCCAGCCCGGTATGCACGGCTGGGGAACTGTTATGGCAACCGATACGGCCTTCGTGATCGGGTGTTTGGCGCTCTTCGGAAGCCGGATCCCGCCCACCTTGCGATTGTTCCTGCTGTCTCTGGCCATCTTTGACGATGTCGGTGCGATCCTCGTGGTCGCCTTCGGTTACGGTGAGGCGTTGAAGTGGTCGACTCTCGCATTGGGCTGTCTGGGGATAGGTATCGTCGCAGGCGCCTCGCGGGTCGGGATCAGAAGTGTGCCGGTGTATTTCCTTATGGGAGTGGCGGTCTGGCTTTGCTTCGACGCCTCCGGCGTCCACGCGACCATTGCAGGTGTCATTCTGGGCCTGATGACGCCAACGCGCATATGGGTGAGCGATGCCCGCCTGCGGGCGATCCTCGGGCGAGTACTAGCTGTTTCGCCCGGCGATCGTCGACAAGGAGATGCCGCAAGCCACCGCGACCTGCGTCAAGCCGGCACAGCGGTCACCGAGTCGCTCTCACCAGTCGAGCGTCTCGAGATGATGCTGCACCCTTGGGTCGGCTTTGCAATCATGCCGATCTTCGCGCTGGCAAATGCCGGCATCACGATTCAGGGTGCGGATTTTGCACAACCGGTCTCCCTTGCGATTATTGTCGGCCTGGTGTTGGGAAAACCGATCGGTGTCTTCGGGTTCAGCTGGATTGCTGTCCGATCCGGCCTGGCGCTCCTCGCGCCGGGTTTGTCTTGGCCGTTCGTTGTGGCTGGCTCGTTTCTGGCGGGAATCGGTTTCACGATGTCGCTGTTCATCGCCGGACTCGCATTCGAAAGTTCCGTCCTAAATGCAGCAAAGCTGGGTATTCTCGTCGGATCGGCGCTCTCGGCGACACTCGGCATCTCGCTGCTGATTTGGCTCACCTTGCGGAGAAGGTAACGAAAACACAAAGCCGGTGCGCTGCGCGACCTCGTTCATGTACAATGACTGTCCATCGTCGATGTCGACGCAAATCAGTTCTGATATGCCTTGCTACCCAATGTTGCTGCAATAGCCGACAACGCAGAGCAACGTGCAGCAACTGCCCTTAAGCAAGGGAACACGAATTGGAACGACATCGGCTACGGAATGGGTTTCGGGGTGGGGGTAGGCTGGCCGTTTGGCCTTTTGATCCTTGTGTTGGTGCTTTTGGCCATAGAGGCGCTGATCAAATATCTTCGGGAATGAGAAAAAAGGACTTCGTAATGTACACGATCAATCGCGTGATCTCTGGCGCAAGTATCGACGACATTGACTCTCGTGCGCGCAAGGCGCTGGCGGATCAGGGTTTCGGCGTCCTGACCGAGATCGACGTCAAGGCGACGATGAAAAAGAAGCTCGATGTCGACATGGCGGCCTATCGCATCCTCGGAGCCTGCAATCCGAAGATGGCGTATCACGCCATCGGGATCGAGCCACGGGTAGGCGCGATGCTGCCGTGCAACGTCATCCTGCGCGAGATTGAGGATGGCGTCGAGGTCAGCGCCATCGACCCGGTGGCCTCGATGCAAGCGATCGAGAATGCCGACCTGACGGCCGTTGCGGGCGATGTGCGCGACCTTCTGGCCAAGTCCATCGCGGCAATCTGAGATGACTTTGCGCACCACCATTCTTGCGGCGCTTGCGATTCTCGGGATCGGGCTGCTCGGTGTCTGGCAGTTCGCACCTGCGGTATTCGCCGATCTGCGCGGCCTGATGGGAGGAGAGCGGCTAGAGACGCTGGTCGCGCGGGCGGGTCTCTGGGGGCCGGTCCTGATCGTCACGCTGATGACACTCGCGGTCGTGGCGAGCCCGATCCCGAGCGCGCCCATCGCCCTGGTCGCCGGTGCGGCCTACGGGCATGTCTGGGGAACGGTGCAGGTCGTGATTGGCGCCGAACTCGGGGCACTGATCGCGTTCGGCCTCGCGAGAGTTCTGGGACATGATGCCCTGCGACGGGTCTTTGGTGACCGCGTCGATGCCGGGCTGCTCGGCTCGCAGACCGCGTTGACCGCGACGGTCTTCGCCAGCCGCCTGATGCCGTTCATGTCTTTCGACATGATCAGCTACGCTGCGGGGTTCAGTCGCCTGCACGCCTGGCGGTTCGCCCTCGCGACGCTGGCCGGCATCATTCCGGCTAGCTTCCTGCTCGCCCATTTCGGCGGCGAGGCGGTCAGCGGAGACTTTGGGCGCGGGACCTGGGCAGTGTTTGGTCTCGGCCTCGTGACGGGCCTACCGATGCTCTGGGTGGCGATACGGAGAAGGCCTGAAGAGTGCGTTCCCGACCAAAATTGAAAAGGGATTGACCTTCCAACCGCTGGAGGTTGCAAGCCGAAACGAAATACCGAAAGGCTGGCAGACCATGGAGCAAGATCACCATCACGCAGCGCCCGTCATTCCGGCGGGGGCGCATACCGCAACGGACCCGGTCTGCGGGATGACGGTTGCAGTCAATCCCGATGGACGTCGCGCCGAATTCAAGGACGAGACGTTCCACTTCTGCTCAGAGAAGTGCCAGACGAAGTTCAAAGAGGATCCGTGGTTCTACGCCTCGGGCCGCGCTGCCGGGCGGAAAAAAGCCGCTCTGGCCAAGGTCCAGTACACCTGCCCGATGCATCCCGAGATCGTGCGCGACGCGCCTGGGTCCTGCCCGATCTGCGGCATGGCGCTGGAGCCGATGGTCCCCTCGGACGAGCCCAGCGAGGAGCTGACTGACTTCACGCGGCGGATGTGGATCTCGGCTGCCGCCGCAGTGCCGCTCATCATCCTGACCATGGGCGAACTGGTCGCCCTGCCGGTGCGCGACTGGATCGGGCATCAGACGGCCAGCTATCTCGAGTTCCTGCTGGCCACGCCGGTCATCATCTGGGCTGCCTTGCCCTTCTTCCGGCGCGGCTGGGATTCGATCCTGAACCGCAGCCCGAACATGTGGACGCTGATCAGCCTCGGCGTGGCGGCGGCCTACGTCTACTCGATCGTCGCCACCTTCCTGCCGGGTGTCTTTCCCGAACAGTATCGAATGGGCCATGGCGTCGGCACCTATTTCGAGGCGGCGGTCGTGATTGTGGCGCTGGTCTTCGTGGGTCAGGTTCTCGAGTTGCGGGCGCGCGAACGCACCGGTGACGCGATCCGCGCGCTCCTCGATCTCGCACCCAAGACCGCACGGCGCGTCCTGCCGGACGGCACGGAATACGACGCGCCGCTCGACAACATCATGGAGGGCGATCGGCTTCGCGTACGCCCGGGCGATGCTGTCCCGGTCGACGGCACAGTGATCGAAGGCCGATCGTCCCTCGATGAAAGCATGCTGACCGGAGAGTCCATGCCAGTGGAGAAGGGCCCGGGCGACAGTGTGACCGGGGCCACGATCAACAAGAACGGCTCTCTGGTGATCGAGGCGGCCAAGGTCGGGTCCGATACCGTGCTGGCGCAGATCGTATCGATGGTGTCGAACGCGCGGCGGTCCCGCGCGCCGATCCAGGGGCTGGCCGACCGGGTGTCGGCGGTATTCGTGCCGACGGTCGTGGTCATCGCCGTCGTCGCTTTCATCGTCTGGCTGGCCGTCGGCCCAGAACCCGCGCTGGTGTTCGCGATCGCTTCGGCGGTGTCCGTCCTGATCATCGCCTGCCCCTGCGCGCTTGGCCTTGCGACGCCGATCTCCATCACTACGGCAGCGGGGCGCGGCGCACAGGCGGGCGTGCTGATCAAGGACGCCGAGGCGCTGGAGCGTATGGCGTCTGTCGATACGCTCATCGTCGACAAGACAGGCACGCTGACCATGGGCAAGCCGAAGCTTACAGACGTTGTGGCGCTTGACGACATCGCCGAAACCGACCTGCTGTCGCTGGCCGCAGCGCTGGAGCGCGGCTCGGAGCACCCTCTGGCCGAAGCGATCGTCGAGGGGGCCGAGGCGCAGGGCGCCACGCGCCGGGACGCCGCCGATTTCGCTGCCGTCACCGGCAAGGGCGTCCGCGGCAAGGTCGGCGGGCGTGCGGTGGCGCTCGGCAACGCGGCAATGATGCGGGAGATGGGTCTGGACACGGGCGCCGCCGAAGCCCACGCCGACACCCTGCGCGCCGAGGGCAAGACGGCGATGTTCGTCGCTCTCGATGGCGCGGTAGCCGGAATCGTGGCGGTTGCCGACCCGATCAAGGACTCGACCGCACAGGCGATCCGCGAACTTCATGCCCAGGGGCTGCGGGTCATCATGGCGACCGGCGACAACGAGCGCACGGCGCAGGCAGTGGCAGGCAAGCTCGGGATCGACGAAGTGCGCGCAGGCGTGCTGCCCGAAGCAAAGAAGGACCTGATCGACCAGTTGCGCCGAGAGGGCCACAAAATCGCGATGGCGGGCGATGGGGTGAACGACGCGCCCGCGCTGGCCGCCGCGGACGTCGGCATCGCCATGGGAACGGGCGCAGATGTGGCGATGGAAAGCGCCGGCATAACTCTGCTGGGCGGCGACCTGATGGGCATCGTCCGGGCGCGTAAACTCGCTCGCGCCACCCTGCGCAACATCAAGCAGAACTTGTTCTTCGCCTTCGCTTACAATGCCCTTGGCGTGCCAATTGCGGCAGGACTGCTCTACCCTGTCACCGGCCTTCTGCTCTCGCCGATGATCGCTGCAGCTGCCATGAGCCTGTCGTCGGTTTCGGTCATCTCCAACGCGTTGCGACTGCGGCGGGTCGGTCTCTGAGGGAGGACCGATGACCGACAAATCGAACCGCTGGGCGGACGTCTAGAACGTGATCCGGATGGTGAAGTTATGGCAGAGCTCGCCGATCCGGGAGATCGCGCGCTGCCTTCCGAAGCAACTTTGTGTTTGAACGAGACGCGACCCGTTTCAAGGCGGCGACACCTCTGACGCGGCGCCTTGGAGAGGCTCATGAGAGGCCTTCGCCCAAAGTGCTCGAACAACAATTCGTTGCACGTGAATCGGCAGGCACAAGATGTGGATTGACAGTTATGACCCCGGAACGTATGATTCTCAGTATCATCTATAACCGTGCCCAGATGATGAAGCCCGCGCCAAATTGGTTGCGGGCTTTTCCATGTGGCCCCCACCCCCATAGGTTCTTCCCAAGTGGTTTTACCATGCGGGGACGCGAGGCTCACAGGGTCCGGGGCGCTTAACAAAACCGCAAGCCTAAACAGCGGGCGGCTTAACAAGCTGTTCATGGGCCTCGGCCGACCGTAGGAAGACACCACCGTTCGGCTGACCGGTTGCCTTTTTGCCAGCGGAGCGTAGCTCGCGTCGCATCAAGGTGCTGTCCCAGCTGGCTGGCAGCCGCTCGATGCACTTTTCGTACAGGGCTAACCGTATCGCTTCGATCCTTCGGAGCCTTCCTCGTTTTGAGTCTTCCACCGCTCCTCGAGCGAGCTGAGGGGGAAAGGCAGCCTCTACGAGAGCCAGCCTCCACCGAGGCCTGAGCCGCGTCTCCGACACATCCGACAACAACTCGCCGCTCACCGCAGCCGTCACGGATGGCTGCGCCCAGACCTGCATTCAAGACCGATCAAGACCCACTGACGACCAGACCATGGAGTTTCGCATGCTAAAAGATCGCATCATTCGCCCGCCTGAAGTGCTGAAGCGTACCGGGTTTTCCCGGTCATCCTGGTACCGCGCCATGCGGGATGACCCGGAGTTTCCCAAGCCGATCCCGCTGGGCCAGCGGAGCATCGGCTTTGCGGAGTCCGATATCGACAGACTGATCGAGCGGCTGTTGTCAAAGCGTCACGGCTAAGCCCATCGGCAACCCGCAGAAAAATTCCAAGGTTCCCATGACTGTCAATGACCTGGGAAAGACCAACTCTTCCTTGCCGCATTCCGATGCGGAAAGGTCCCGCCACGAGGGAAGATGAATGCCATCTGAGCCACTTGATCCACTACGCCCCTTTCCGCCTGTCGAGGCCTATGAGAACGAGGTCTCGGGTCCTGCTGGAACAACAATCCGAGCGTCTGAACTTGTCTGGCGTCGTCCCGAAGATATCCCGCCGCGCGAATGGCTGTTTGGCCGACATCTCATCAGGGGGTTTCTTTCCATGACTGTTGCACCCGGCGGCGTCGGCAAATCGTCCATGGTGCTGGTCGAAGCTCTGGCTATGGTGACTGGCCTGCCGCTCTTGGGATGCGCGCCACCTTCCCCTTTGCGTGTTTGGGTCTGGAATGGCGAGGATCCGAAGGAGGAACTCGAGCGCCGCATTGCCGCCGCTTGCATCCATTATCGAATAGGCCCGGGTGAGATCGGCGGCAGACTTCTGGTGGATAGTGGAAGAGATGTGCCGATCACCCTGGTCAAGCAATCGGGCGGATCGATCAGGATCGCAGCTCCAGTAGCGAAGCAATTGGAGGCGGCTATTCGGCAGGCCAATGTCGACGTCCTGATCGTTGATCCTTTTGTGACATCGCACCAGGTGCCAGAAAATGACACGACTGCCATGAATGCGGTTGTCGCCACATGGCGCAAGATCGCCGATGCCACGGGATGCGCTGTGGAGCTTGTCCATCATGTCAGCAAAGCCGGGGCGATACATGGCGAGGACATGGGTATCCTCGCCGCGCGTGGCGCCGGGGCAGTCATAGATGGCGTTCGATCTGCACGGCAACTGATCCGGATGAAGCCAGACGAAGCGGCGCGGTTCGGCATCGAGGAAGCCTCAGCTTACTTCCGTGTCGTCATGGGCAAGGCAAAACTTGCCCCGCCAGAGCGTGCCGAATGGCGCAGGATGATTGGCATCCCCCTGAACAATGGTCGCGACGTCTGGGAACAAGGCGATGTTGTGGGGGTGTGCACCGCATGGCAGCCACCAGACGTCTGGGACGGCATCACGCCAGGTGATCTGCAAAGGGTGCAGCGGGCCATTGCCGCATGCGATACACCGCCTTCCGAGAGTGAGCATGCAAGCGGTTGGGTCGGGTTTGTCGTCGCCGATACGCTCGGTCTCGATGCTGCAAGGACCAAGACCAAACCGGAGCGCACCCCAGCACAGAACCACGACCGAGCAAAGATCCGTCGGATGTTGACGGCCTGGATCCAAGCAGGCGCGCTGATCGTGAAGGAAGTTCCGGACACGCGAAACGGGCGCACGAGGAAGATCATCTGCGTTGGCGAGCCGGTTACCGACGCCGATATCAGGGGACACTGATGTGAAATCCGCAGTCAAATCCACTGCGGCGGAGCAACGCGGTTCACTGCGGAAAACGACGACAGGCGGACGGGCGGTATAGACCGCCGCCGCAGTCAATTCCTTTATAGGATCCGACTGCGGCGGCGGATCGTCGGTTGCCCAAGCAGCGGCGCCCTACAAACGTTCAAGCTCAAGCCAGATGACCCACGAATTCCCCCAAAGGCTGGAGGAAGGTTGCTACTGAAGTCACGAGATCAATAACAGTGAGGCTCAAGGCCGGGGTGAAAGATCTGGTATGCGACTTGGAATACAGAGCGGCGTGATCTGCGCATTATGTATTGAAAATCAATATAATGTTCCGCACCAATTCGGGGGCTGTCTGCCCCCCTTCGGACTTTCGCAAAGGGCGAAATCCCATCCCCCCGAGGATATTTCGACCAAGATAAAGGGCGGGGTGGTGGCTGTGACCTTGGGCGCGGGGTGGGCAAAGCGCGGAAAGCCTCGGGTCACAGGGCTGTGGCGGCGGCGCGAAGCCGCGCGCCAGAGGTTCAGAGAGGGCCCATTTGCTGAGGTCGGCCTGATCAGCGGAACATGACTGGGCGGCTTAATGCGCCTTTCGGCCCGCCGGACGCGGCTGTCGGGCGGGTTATTTCTTGCCGATCTTCGGTTCTGTGCCGGCCTTGATGCGGGCGATATTGGCCTGATGTCGCACAAAGATCAGGGCGGCGAGGGCGATGGCGAGAAAGCTCATCTCTTCATAGCCAAGGAGTGTGAGCCAGACCGGAGAGAGGGCGGCGGCGACGAGGGCAGAAAGCGAGGAGATGCGGCTGATCAGGGCGGTGAGAAGCCATGTGGCACAGGCGGCAAGGCCAGCGGGCCAGGCAAGGGCCAAGAGCGTGCCAAGGAAGGTGGCGACGCCTTTGCCGCCCTTGAAGCCAAGCCAGACCGGGTAAAGGTGGCCGAGGAAGGAGAAGAGGCCCGCGACCTGTGCCGCATCCGGGCCGACCATTGCGCGGGCGACCAGAACCGCGATGCCGCCTTTGCCCGCATCAAGGATCAGGGTGGCGAGGGCCGCGGGCTTGTTGCCGGTGCGCAGCACATTGGTGGCCCCGATATTGCCCGAGCCGATCTTTCGCAAGTCGCCAAGGCCGAGGGCGCGGGTGATGACGATGCCGAAGGGGATGGAGCCGAGCAGGTAGGATAGCGCCGCGGTCAGAAGGAGGAGAAGCGGCGCGGAGGTGAAATCGGGCATCGGTTTGTCCCTTGTTATTCTGCTGCGTAGACCTGTTTGCCACCGACAAAGGTTGCCAGAACCTTACCCTCCATCCGCGCCCCGTCAAAGGGAGTGTTCTTTGATTTCGACTTGAGCGTGAAGCGGTCGAGCACGAAGGGGGTGTCGGGGTTGAAAAGGACGAGGTCGGCTGGCGCGCCTTCGGTCGTGCCGCCCTGTTTCAGGCCAAGCCGGCGGGCGGGGTTGAGGCTGAGGGCGCGGAAGAGTTGCGGCAGGGTCAGCTGGTCGGCATGGAAAAGGCGCAGGGCGGCGGGCAGAAGTGTTTCCAGCCCGACAGCGCCGGAAGCGGCATCTTCGAAGGGCAGGCGTTTGGACTCTTCGTCTGCCGGGGTGTGAAAGCTGCCGATGACGTCGATGACGCCGGTGGCGACAGCCTCGATCATCGCGAGGCGGTCGTCTTCCGACCGCAGCGGCGGGGTCAGCTTGAAGAAGGTGCGGTAGTCGCCGACGTCGAGTTCGTTCAGGGTGAGGTGGTGGATCGACACACCGGCGGTCACGTCCAGCCCGTTGGCCTTGGCGCGTTCGAGGGCGGGCAGGCTGCGGGCAGTGGTGATCTGGTCGGCGTGATAGCGGGCGCCGGTCATCTCGATCAGGCCCATGTCGCGGTCCAGCCCGATGCGTTCGGCCATCGGATGCACGGCGGGGATGCCGCGAAGGGAGGAGAACTTGCCCGAGGTGGCAGAAGCGCCTTTGGAAAGCCCCGGTTCTTGTGGGTGGCCGATGACCAAAGCGCCCAAGGATTTCGCATAGGTCAGGGCGCGGGCCAGAACCTTGGTGTCAGGGATCACGCGGGCCGCGTCGGTAAAGGCGATGGCCCCGGCATCAAGCAGGAAGCCGATCTCGGTCATTTCGCGCCCCTCGCGCCCTTTGGTCAGCGCCGCCATGTGGCGGATGCGGACGGGGCTTGCCTCTGCCGCGCGGCGGGTGACGAATTCCAACACTTCGGGCGTGTCGATGGCGGGGTGCGTGTCGGGACGGGCGATGATGGTGGTGACCCCACCTGCGGCGGCAGCAAGCCCGGCAGAGCGGAAGCTTTCGGTGTGGCGTTCGCCGGGTTCACCGATCTTGACACCCAGATCGACCATTCCGGGGGCAAGGCAGGCGCCTTGGCCGTTGATGACCTTTGCGCCCTTGGGGGCAGAGGCCGCGCCGATTGCGGCGATGATCCCGCCATCCAGAACCACAGTGGTTTCGGTGACGCGGTCGCCTTCGGGGTCGATCAGGCGGATGTTGTCAAGAAAGGTCGTGGTCATGGGGTTTCCTGTGGCTCGGCGCCGGATGCGGCGCGCGGGTTCTGGATTTGGCGAATGAGGGACAGGACGTGGCGTCCGTCGGCAATACGGTGAAACCCGACTGGGCGGGTCGACGCGCCGTTCTTGGTATAGTGGCGATCTGTGGCAAAGAAGATGGTGGCCAGATCGCCCTCTTCAAAAATGACCGGAGTATCGGGGCGGATCGGATAGGATTTCAGCTTGCGCCCCATCAGCGGAACGTCTGTTGCGATAAATCCCCGGCGGTTTGTCAGCGTGTACCAAGTGTGACGGCGGAGGAAGGGACCGCCAATCGGGCCAGCCAGCATGATGACAAGGCCAATGGAAAAATGGATCAGGCCGAAGGTCCAGAAATAGTCGCCTGCCTCATAGGCAAGCAGCATCCAGAACAGGGCAAATCCGGCAAAGGCCGCGCCAAAGAGGGCAAAGAACAGATGGGAAAAATGCAGATGGAAGCCTGCATCTGGCCTGCCTTGCCACAGGATCTTTTCGCCCTTGTCCAGAATGCCTTCCCATCCTTGTGGTGTTGTGGTCATCGCAACAGCCTTTCGATCAGGACGATCAGGATGACCACGGAAAAGATCAGCACGGCCCACGGGCTGCGTCGGGACTTGGTTGCCTCTTGCTGCGGATGCGTCAGAAGCTCGGGCCGTTCATTTTCCGGCAGGGACAGGGGGGGGGGCGGGGCATCGTTGCGATGCAAAAGAGCGATGGGGCGCAAACCTTGGGCCGGAGAAAGCCGAACGGGCGCACCCGCAAAAGCTGTGGAATGGATCAGCAGGACATGACCTTTGAGCGCATCCAGTGTTTGTGCATGGGGAGCAAGGTCGGCGCTGCGGATGTCATGGCCGATGCGCAGAAACTCCGACAGGGTGTAGTCGCCGAGATCGGCAATCGCGATCCGCTCGGCATCCTCGTCGAGCAGGGTTTCAAGCCCCAGCAGGGGGGCGAGGTGGCCCGCGTCAATCGGATGCGGCGGAAGGATCGCGGCCAGCTTGGGCTCTGCCGCGTCCAAGGCAAAGACGCGGACGGCCCCGGCCTCGAAGGCGGGCACAGAGAGGAGTGTGGCGGTCTCGGTTGTCATGCCTGTGCCCCGCTGGCCGCGCGGAGGCGCTGTGCCGTGGCCCCTGCGTCGCCAAGGTATTTGATCAGGTGTTTGTCCCCGGATTTCGTCACGATTTGCACCGCGCCAAGGAAGGGGCGGGCAAGGGCGATCTGGGACAGGGGGATGGATCTTGCGCCGGGGCCAAGAAGGCGGCGGTCAGTCAGTTTCCAGGCGTCCGACAGCGCCTCGGAGGCAAGGAAGGCCCCACGGGCGGCGATGGCGATGGCGGCCCCGATCGGCCCCATGACGGGATAGGGATTGCCTTGCCAGACCAGAACCAGCCCAGCCAGCGTGCCAAGGAGCACGGCCATGATCAGATGGCCTTTCCAATAGGTCATGCGGTCGGCGCGGAACTCTGCCACCACCGTTTCGCCGTCCTCGGGCGAAAGGTGGCGTTGCAACAGGCTGTCCGGTTCGATCCGCGCCATGGATCACGCCCCCCAGATGAAGAAGGCGGTGAAGGCAAAGAGGAACAGGAGCACGATGACGGCCACCATGCCGCCTTGGCGCATCTCTTCCTTGGTCGGTTTGCGGTTCGGATCGGGGGTCATATCGCGTCTCCCTTCTGCGCCTTGGAGATGAGAGCCAGCACCTTGTCGAGTTCTTCGGGATGCAGAAAGTAGAAATCCCGCCGTGAGAAAAACAATCTACTGGGGTATTTCTTGATTGCGGAATTGCCCTTTAGATCGGTGCCGCGCACCGAAACCCACGGCCAAGTGGCAAGGCGCACAAAGCGGCTGTCGGTCAGAACATTCAGACGAAAGGCGCGGCCCTTGCTCATCAGGACATGCTGCATCATTTGCACGAATTGCGAGATCCACATGATCGCCACCGCCGGCGGGGCCGCATAGTAAAGAAAGCCACAGGTTCGGCTGCCGCCAAAGCTGCACCGGTCAAGGAAAGGCGGGTCGGACAGCCAGAAATACCATATGACCGCGGCGACGATCATAAGGCCGATTGCAAGGGCTGCAGGGGTTGCCGCACGCGGCTGGCGCTCGGGTGCAAGCCACAGCACCTTCTCGCCGGGGTTCAGATATGGCTGAACGACGTTGATGTAGGCCAGTTCTGACGTCATACGACTGCACCCGCTGCCTTCATGCCCCGGTCAGCGCGCAGGTTTCGCGACAAGAGGTCCATGCAGGCCATGCGGACGGCCACGCCCATTTCCACCTGATCCTGAATGACCGAGCGGTTGATGTCATCGGCCAGTTCACCGTCGATTTCCACGCCCCGGTTCATGGGGCCGGGATGCATCACGATGGCATCGGGCTTGGCATGGGAAAGCTTTTCGGCATCAAGGCCGTAGCGGTGGTAATATTCGCGCTCGGACGGGATGAAGCCGCCATCCATGCGCTCTTTCTGAAGCCGCAGCATCATGACCACGTCGACGTCTTCGAGGCCCTTTTTCATGTCGTCAAAAAGCTCGCAGCCAAATTCCTGCACGCCCGAGGGCATAAGTGTTGGCGGGGCGATCAGGCGGATGCGGTTTTCCATCTTGCCCAGAAGGATCAGGTTGGATCGGGCCACGCGGCTATGGGCGATGTCGCCGCAGATGGCGATGTTCAGGCGCTGGATGCGGCCTTTGGCGCGGCGAATGGTCAGGGCGTCCAGAAGCGCCTGAGTGGGGTGTTCGTGGCGGCCGTCGCCCGCGTTCAGGACGGCGCAATTGACCTTGGAGGCCAGCAGGTTGACCGCGCCGGACGAGCCGTGGCGCACCACCAGAAGGTCGGGATGCATGGCGTTCAGGGTCATCGCGGTGTCGATCAGGGTTTCGCCCTTTTTCACCGACGAGGTCTGCATCGACATGTTCATGACATCGGCGCCAAGGCGTTTGCCGGCAAGTTCAAAGCTTGACTGAGTGCGGGTAGAGTTCTCGAAGAACATGTTGATCTGGGTCAGGCCGGCCAGCACATCGGTGCGTTTGACGGTGCGGCGGTTCAGATCGACATATTTGTCGGCCAAATCAAGGACAGTCAGGATTTCCTGCGGCGAGAGCTGTTCAATGCCGAGAAGGTGGCGGGCGCGGAAGGTCATGGGCTCTCCATCGCTGGGGCGCGGTGTGGCGCGCAGGGGCTTGCCGGCGCTTATGCCAAAGCGGGGCGTCTGGGGCAACGGTCATTGCAGGGCTGCGGGTGCGGCGAGTGGGCCGATTTCCGGCGCGGAAATCGGCCAAGAATTTTCGAAAATTCTTGGGCCTCGCCGAGCGCTGGCGCCCGGCCCCGTTCCCTTTGCCAAGAGGCTGGTCTAGGCTCTGGCCATGCGACTCGCAGAACAGATCGAAGGGGATTGGGAAGCCGCGCTAGCGGCTTTGGCGTGGCAGTATGACTGTGGCGTCGATGAACCTGTGGGCGATGTCGCGCTGGACCGCTATGGTCTGCCAGAACTCGTTCGGCCAGCAGCGGCCCCCGTGACAGCGCCGACCGAGCGGGCCAAAGCCCCTCCGCCTGTTCAAATCGCCGAAACGCCCAAGATTGATCCAGTCGCCGAGGCGCGTCATGCGGCGGCTTTGGCGAAATCGCTGGAGGCATTGCGAGACTGTCTGGAGCACTTTGATCATTGCGACCTGAAAAAGGGCGCGCGGAACACGGTCTTTGCCGATGGAAATCCAAAGGCCCGGGTTCTGGTGCTTGGCGAAGCGCCGGGGCGGGATGAGGATCTGGAAGGGCGCCCCTTTGTCGGTCGGGCGGGGCAGTTGCTGGATCAGATGTTTGCGGCCATTGGCCTGTCGCGCAGCAGTCCCGATGCCGAAAGTGCGCTTTACATTACCAATGTCATGCCGTGGCGTCCGCCGGGCAATCGCGACCCCGAAGACAGCGAAATCGCGATGATGCGGCCCTTTGTCGAACGCCATATCTCACTGGTTGATCCCGAAGTGATCGTGGTCATGGGGAACACGCCCTTGATGGCCCTGACCGGTCATCGCGGCATCATGCGGGCGCGGGGGCGCTGGGCCGAGGCGCATGGGCGGCCATTGTTGCCGATGACGCATCCGGCCTATCTGTTGCGCAATCCGTTGGCAAAGCGTGAGGCCTGGGCCGATTTGCTGACCTTGCAGGCGCGGTTGCGAGGGTAAGGATGGATATCCTGCCAGTCGATCTTTGGGTGCTCTTGGCGTTTATCCCTGCCGGTTTGGCGCTGAACCTGACGCCGGGGGCCGATATGATGTTCTGTCTGGGGCAAGGTCTGCGATCCGGTCCGGCCGCCGCTATGGCCGCGAATTTCGGGATCGCTTTGGGCGGAATGGTGCATACGCTGGCGGCGGGTTTGGGCTTAGGTGCGCTTCTGGCTGCGCATCCTGTGGCCTTCGACCTGATCCGTTGGTTGGGCGTCGGCTATCTTTTGTGGCTGGCGGTCAAGGGGCTGCGGGCCTCGGGCTGGTTGACTGCCGGGGGGCGTGGGGCGCTGACGCCGCAGCGGGCGTTCCGCGAGGCTTTTGTGGTGAACCTGTTGAACCCAAAGGTGATCCTGTTCATCCTTGCCTTCCTGCCGCAATTCGTGGATCCCTCCCGTGCGGTGTTGCCGCAGTTCATGACCTTGGGTTTCGTGTTTTCCTTGGGCGGTTTATTGGTCAACGGCGCGGTAGGTGTCTTTGCTGGAAAGCTGGGGCAAGGGCTGGCGACCTCTCCGGCCTTTTCGCGTTGGCTTGGCCGCGTTTCTGCCGGGATCTTTGGGCTTTTGGCCCTGCGCCTTGCGATGATGGAGAAGGGTTAAATGAGCCGGATCGACGAAACCAAAGACTTTATTCCTGTCCGGATCGCCGTTCTGACGGTCAGCGACACACGGTCTTTGGAGCAGGACAAGTCTGGCGACACTCTGGTTGAACGGTTGCAAGGGGCGGGGCACCATCTGTCGGCGCGCAGCATCGTGACAGATGATCGCGAGAAGATTTCGGCCCAGTTGCGCGACTGGATCGCGAACCCGGAGATCGACGTCATCCTGTCAACAGGCGGCACCGGGCTGACGGGGCGCGATGTGACGGTTGAGGCTCATCGTGACGTTTACGAAAAGGAAATCGAAGCCTTTGGCACGGTTTTCACCATTGTCTCGATGCAAAAGATCGGCACCAGTGCTGTGCAAAGCCGCGCCTGTGGCGGTGTGGCGGGCGGAACGTACCTTTTTGCTCTGCCCGGAAGTCCCGGTGCCTGCCGCGATGCTTGGGACGAAATTCTGAAATGGCAATTGGACTATCGCCATCGGCCCTGCAACTTCGTCGAAATTTTTCCGCGTCTGGAAGAACATAAGCGTCGGAAATAGCGACGGAACCTGTCTGGTTCCGCGTTAAATACCTCATAGGCTTTTGGCTGGTCTGCCGAGATGGCTGAGCTATCTTGCTGACAGGTCCTATCGACGGAGTAAACATGCGGTTTCTGGCGCGTTCCCTGACCGGCCTTTTCCTGATCGCGGTGACGGTCGGGCTGCTGACCCTTGCCGGCAGTTTCATTGCCGGGGCAATCGCAGACCGGATGGCCGGCGGGGGGCCATCGGCACCTGCGCGCGAACGGGTGTTTTCGGCCAATGTGCTGCCGGTTGTAGCTGAAACGGTGGTTCCCGAAATGGTGGCCTTTGGTGAGATCCGGTCAAGCCGAACGCTTGAACTTCGCAGCCCGCAGGGGGGGCGGATCATCGAAATCGCACCGGGATTTCAGGATGGTGCCACTGTGGCCGAAGGCCAGGTCTTGATGCGGCTAGACCCCGCAGATGCAACGGCGGCGCGGGATTTGGCTTTAGCAGGTGTGGCAGAGGCCGAGGCGGACGTGCGTGATGCTGCGCGGGCGTTAGATTTGGCAAAGGACGATCTGGCTGCCACCGAGGCGCAATTGATGTTGCGCCAGCAGGCTTTGACCCGGCAAGAGGATTTGCAGGGGCGGGGTGTTGGCTCTGCGGCTGCCGTGGAAACGGCGGCCTTGGCCCAGTCGTCGGCAGAACAGGCGGTGTTGTCGCGGCGGTCATCCCTTGCCACGGCGGAGGCGCGTGTGGATCAGGTTGCCTCTAGCCTGAACCGCGCTCGAATTGCCCTTGCCGAGGCGGATCGCGCCTTGGCCGAAACCGAGATCACCGCATCTTTCGGCGGAAGGTTGAGTGGCGTTTCGGCTGTGACCGGCCGATTGGTCAGCGCGAATGAAAGCCTTGGTCAGATCATTGACCCCGATGCCCTGGAGGTTTCGTTCCGGATTTCCACCGCGCAATACGCGCGATTGGTCGATGCGAATGGCAGCTTGGTTCGCGCCTCGGTTCAGGCATCGCTGGATGTCATGGGGGCCGAGATCACGGCGCAGGGTATGGTCGAGCGCGTTGGTGCCGCCGTTGAAAGCGGGGCCTCTGGTCGGGTGGTTTATGCGTCGCTGGCTGGGGCAAAGGGTTTGCGGCCGGGTGATTTTGTGACGGTGACCATTCAGGAACCCGCCTTGGATCGCGTGGCACGGCTTCCGGCGACGGCCGTGGACGGAGATGGCGAGGTTCTGGCGCTTGGTCCGGAAGATCGGCTGGAGGAAATCGCCGCGCAGGTCTTGCGCAGGCAGGGCGATGACGTGCTGATTGCGGCAGGTGATCTGACGGGCCGCGAAGTGGTGGCGGAACGCTCTCCGCTTCTTGGCGCGGGGATCAAGGTCAAGCCTATTCGCGCAGAAGCGGGCGCAGCTATCCCCGAGGCCCCGGAATCCGTCGAGCTTGACCCTGATCGACGGGCCAAGCTGATTGCCTTTGTCGAAGGCAATATACGGATGCCCGAGGATGCGAAGGCCCGCGTGCTGGAGCAACTGGCGCAGGAAAAGGTTCCGGTTCAGGTGATCGAACGGCTGGAACAGCGGATGGGGGGCTAGGGCGATGGCGGCACTTCGCAGGATGCCGTCAGCCGGGGGCATCATCAGTTACTTTACCCGCCACCGGACGATTGCCAACATCCTGCTGGTCATCATGATCCTTGCCGGGGTTGTCGCGGCCAGCCGTATCCGCGCGCAATATTTCCCTGATGTCGTGGTGGCCGAGGTCGGGGTAACAGTCGCCTGGGACGGGGCCGGGGCCGAAGATGTCGACCGCGCCATCGTTCAGGTTTTGGAACCCGCTTTGCTGGCGGTCGATGGTGTTAGCGACGTGACCTCGGTTGCGACCGAAGGCAGCGCGCGGATTGATCTGGAATTTGAGCCGGGCGCCGATCTGATGCAGGCCGCCGAAGATGTGCAGGCCGCCGTGGATTCAGTGAACAACCTGCCAGCCGATGCAGAAGAACCGGTTGTTCGGCGCAGCCAATGGCGGGACTCGGTCACCGATGTGGTGATCACCGGTCCTGTGGGCATCGACCAGCTTGGGCGGTTTGCCGATGAATTCGTGGCGCGCCTGTTTCAGGCCGGGATCACGCGGGCGACGATCCGAGGTTTGGCGGACCCGCTGACGGTGATCGAAGTGCCTTCCGTGGCGCTGATCCGCTATGATGTGACAATGCGGGAGATTGCCGATGCGGTCGCGCGGGCCGTGCAAAGCACACCCGCGGGCGAGGTTGGGGATGGCTCTGCCCGGGTGCGGACCGGCAGCGAGAACCGCTCGGCCTCGGCCATTGCCGAAGTGGTGCTGCGAAGCCAGCCGGATGGCACCAAGCTGACGGTGGGCGATGTCGCCACCATCCGCGTCGAAGGCGCAGATCGGGGGCGGGCGTCTTATGTCGGGCAGAACCCGGCGATGACGGTGCGGATTGAACGCAGCGCCGAGGGCGATGCCATTCGGATGCAGGCCGCCGTGCAGGATGTCGCCGACGAGATGCAGCTTTCCCTGCCGCCGGGTGTCAGCGTTGATCTGGTGCGGTCGCGGGCCGAACAGATTACAGACCGGCTTTATCTGCTGTTGGACAATGGCCTGACCGGATTGGGCTTGGTCGTCCTTTTGCTGTTTTTGTTCCTGAATGCGCGGACGGCGCTTTGGGTGGCGGCCGGTATCCCGGTTTCGATGTTGGCTGCTGTGGCGGCGATGTATGCCAGCGGACTAACGATCAACATGATCTCGCTTTTCGCGCTGATCATCATGCTGGGGATCGTGGTCGATGATGCCATCGTGGTTGGCGAACACGCGGATTTTCGTGGCCGCACGTTGGGGGAAGACCCGTTGACAGCCGCCGAAATGGGGGCAAGCCGTATGGCGCAACCCGTCATCGCCTCGACCCTGACCACGGTAATCGCCTTTTTCGGTCTGGTGGCGATTGGCGGGCGCTTTGGCGATTTGATCGCCGATATTCCCTTTACCGTCATTGCTGTTCTGATGGCGTCGCTTGTGGAATGCTTTCTGATCCTGCCGAACCACATGGCCCATGCCATCGCCAAGGCGCGGGAAGAAAAGTGGTATGACTGGCCCTCGCGCCAAGTGAACCGAGGGATGGAGTGGTTCCAAGATCGGGTGATCAAGCCGGTGATGCGCCTTGTGATCGTGGCGCGTTACCCGGTTTTGGCAGCAGCCGTCGCCATGCTGGCCTTTCAGGCCGGGCTCTATATCCGGGGCGATGTGCCGTTCCGGTTCTTCGTGGCGCCAGAACAATCCAGCGTGACCGGCAATTTCTCGATGCTTCCCGGCGCGTCACGCGAAGACAGCCTGACCATGATGCGCGAATTGCAGCGGGCCACGGATGCGGTTGCCGCAAAGCTGGAAGCCGAACATGGAACGAACCCGATCACCTTTGCGATGGCGGAGGTCGGCGGTTCGGGGGGGCGCGGGCTTGCCAGTGCCGACACCAAGGATGCCGATCTTCTGGGGTCGATCAGCATCGAATTGATCAACCCGGATGAGCGTCCCTATTCCTCGGCCACCTTTGTTCAGGCCTTGCAGGAGGAAGTCCGGACACACCCGTTGATGGAAGAAATGTCGTTCCGGGGCGGGCGTTTCGGTCCGGGGGGCGATGCGCTGTCGATTGACCTGTATGGTGCGACGGCCAAAGACCTGAAAGCTGCGGCAGAGGCTTTGAAGACGCGTCTTGCGGCTTTCCCCGAGGCTTCTGCGCTGGAAGACTCGCTTGCCTATGACAAGGATGAACTGGTTCTGAACCTGACACCCTTGGGTGAGTCGATGGGTCTGTCGATTGATGCTTTGGGCCGTGTGCTGCGTGAGCGGTTGGGCGGCATCGAGGCCGCGACCTATCCTGACGGCCCCCGCAGCGCCAGTCTTCGTGTGGAACTGCCAAGTGAAGAACTGACCGCAGATTTTCTGGACCGGACATTGATCCGAACCGGAACCGCCTCTTATGTGCCGCTTGCCGATATCGTGACGGTCGAGAGGGAGGCCGGGTTTTCTACAATTCGGCGCGAAAACGGCCTGCGGATCGTTACCGTGTCCGGCGATCTGGCCGAAGACAATCCGGCTCGGGCGGCAGAGATACAGGCCGAGATCCGGGATGTGGTGCTACCCGCGCTTGAGCAGGATTTCGGCGTGGAAACGCGCCAAGGCGGGCTGGTCCAGCAGGAACGCGATTTTCTGGGCGATGCGATGGTGGGCATGATCCTGTGCCTGACTGGGATTTACATTTGCCTTGCGTGGATTTTTGCAAGCTGGTCGCGGCCGATTGTCGTGATGTCGGTCATTCCCTTTGGCCTGATCGGGGCGATCTGGGGCCACTATGTGTGGGATGTGCCGATGTCGATGTTCTCGATCGTCGGGCTGATCGGAATGTCGGGGATCATCATCAACGACTCGATCGTGCTGGTCTCGACCATTGATGAATATGCCGAAAAACGCGGGTTGTTTCCGGCCATCGTGGACGGGGTGGCAGACCGCTTTCGTCCGGTGCTGCTGACCACCGCGACGACGGTTTTGGGGCTTGCACCCTTGCTGTATGAAACCAGCTCGCAGGCCGCATTCCTGAAGCCGACTGTGGTGACTCTGGTCTATGGTCTGGCCTTTGGAATGCTGCTGGTGCTTTTGGTGGTGCCCGCCCTGATGGCTGCGCAATCGGATGTAGGCCGCATGTTGCGGTCTTTCAGACGCGGATTGCGACGCGGTGCGAAAGGGGTGCTTGCCAGTGCCGGGGCTGCGATCGCGGTTCTGTTTGTATTGGCTGTGGTTCCGGCGCTTTTCGGCGACCGCTCACCCGTGCCGGTGCTGTTCTCGGGGGGAGAGCGGCTGCCAATAGCCTTGGCCGTCTTTGTGGGTGGATCGGCGTTTATTGCCTTGGTCAGCTTTGCATTGGCCAAGGGTGTTTCGCGTTTTCGAGCGGCTTGAGGCAGATTGCGACGTGACGCTTGACCAGCGTGGAACGCCTTAGCCGGCTGGGCAGCCGCGCACCTCAACCGCCTTGCGGTCAGGCCCGATGATCGTGATCAGGATGTTGTCCCGCACCAGCGCAAAGGGAGCCCCCGAAGGGGGGACCATCTCGACCTGAGCGATCAGTGTCTTTCCGTTGCGCGAAACCTCTGCCTCGGAGACCCAGACGCCGGGCAGGCCCGGTTCGACCACCACCACTTCCTGCCCGCCAAGCGGTTTCAGGTCCATGCGTGCCGTCAGCCGCAGGCCGTCGTCGATGGGTTCGACCGCGCAGCTTAGACCGTTCAGCCCGGCCTGACGTGCTGCCTGCGGCTGTGTGCGCAAGGCTGCGGCGATGGCCTTGTCGGGCTTTCCGGGCGGCCGCAGTTCGGCTTCAACATGAAGGCTGGCTGGCACGCAGATATCTTTGCAGACCCCAAGCTCGATCGCGGCGCGAAGCTGGACAGGACGTGAGGCGTCGACGGCCGTAACCTCGATCGGCAGCATCAACTCGTCATGATAGCCGACGGTCTGCATCCCGTTGGTGTGAAATACCTCTGGTGTTGGCCAGTGAAAACGGACGGAGCTCAAGTTCTCGGACCCCGACCAGTCAAAGCTGGGAGGAATGCCAGCATCACCGGGCGCGCGCCAATAGGTTTTCCACTCGGGGGCCAGCCGCAGATGAAGTGCGGTGATATGGTTGCCCTTTTCCGTTTGCCATCCCGGCCGCAATTGACCGTCGACAATATCGGATTGGCTAAGACCCTGAGCGAGCACCGGGGCCAGCGAGATCAGGGATAGGGTGGCGGAGAGGAGGAGAGTGCGCTTCATGTCGCAAAGCATAGAAATGCCGGGGGGAATGAAAAGTCACAAAGACGGGAAGACTCTGTAAGGATATGGGGCTTGAGGCCAAGCCGCATCAGGGCCATGCTAGGGGCAGGTCATAGGGGCTTTGCATGGATCTGGAAGGCAAGTTGCTGGTCGCGATGCCGGGGATGAGTGATCCCCGCTTTGATCACAGCGTGATCCTTGTCTGCGCGCATTCGGACGATGGGGCTATGGGGCTGATCGTCAACAAGCCTACCCGTGACATTGATTTCGGTTCTCTGCTGGATCACCTGGATATTTCCCGCGCCCCCGAAGGACGGGATATTCGGGTGCATTTCGGCGGACCAGTCGAGCGCGGGCGCGGCTTTGTGCTGCATGCGGGCAGCTTTCCCACGGGAAGCGGGACGATGCGGGTTTCGGGCGGGTTCAAGATGACCGCAACGCTGGATATTCTGGAGGCCTTGGCGCGGGGCGAGGGGCCGGAGACGGCCCTGCTGGCCTTGGGCTATTCCGGTTGGGGGCCGGGGCAGTTGGAGGCCGAGATCCTGCGGAATGATTGGCTGATCTGCGATGCGCCGCCGGAACTGGTCTTTTCAGCCGATGATGGCGGGAAATGGCTGGCTGCGCTGAAAAGCCTTGGGATTGATCCGCTGAGCCTTTCGCCTACGGCGGGGCGGGCCTAGAGACATCCGGCAAGCGTCCCCGTCGGGGACGTTTTTTATTTTACTTTAAATCAATGACTTACGGTTTCGTTTTAACCGTTTATTAGGACATCCGGGCCAAATCGTGGGAAATGGCCCGGGTTGTTATTGCCCGAAATCTTATTCGCCGTAGGGCACCCAGACGGTTTTCACCTCGGTCGTGTGGCGCAGGAATTCGCGCCCCTCCGCCTCGGGCGCAAACCAGTCGCGGGCCTGCCCGTTGTTGACCCATGTGCGCTTGACGTTGCCTGCGGCCTCGGCCTCGATCACCTTTGACACCGGGGATGAGGAGAAGGACCAGACCGCGTCTACATCCAGATGGCCGGCAAGGGGCTTTGCCAGTTCGGCATGCGGTCCGGTCAGGATGTTGACGACACCCGAGGGCAAGTCCGAGGTTTCAAGCACCTGATAGAAATCGGTCGCGGACAACGGGAAGGGCTGCGAGGCGACCAGAACACAGGTGTTGCCCATGGCAATCGCCGGGGCCATGACCGAGACAAGGCCCAGAAGCGGCGCCTCATCCGGGCAGAGCGCGCCGATGACGCCTGTGGGTTCGTTCATCGCCAGTGCAATGCCGCGCAGGGGGACCGATTTCGCCTGACCGTCGTATTTGTCGGCCCAAGCCGCGTAGGTGAACAGGCGGTTGATTGCGGCCTCGACCTCGGCTGTGCCGGACTTTCCGGTCATGTCCTTGATGCGGGACGCGAATTCCTCGGCGCGTGCCGACAGGTTTTCGGCGATGTAGTAAAGGATCTGGGCGCGGTTGTGGCCTGTGGCCTTGCCCCAGCCCTTGGCCGCATGGGCGGCCTCTACGGCGTTGCGAATGTCTTTGCGGTTGGCGATGCCGACCTGACCCAGAAGCCGCCCGCGCGGGCTGTAGATCGACTGGGTATAGCCGCCATCGGGGCGGGCCTGCTTGCCGCCGACAAACAGCTTGGCGGTGCGGTCCAGACCCGAAATTTCGGGGCTGTCGGGGGCGGCCACGGCCGGGACGGGTTTCAGTGCTGCGGTTTTGCCTTTGGGTTTCAGATAGGCCATCAGACCTTCCCAGCCGCCCTCACGCCCGAAACCGCTTTCGCGGACCCCGCCGAAACCGGCGGCGGCGTCAAAGAGGTTGGTGGCATTGACCCAGACCACGCCCGCCTTGATCTTTGGCGCGATGTCGAGGGCGAGGTTCAGGTTCTCGGTCCAGACACTGGCAGCAAGGCCGTAGCGGGTGTTGTTGGCAAGCTCTACCGCCTCGGCCGGGGTGCGGAAGGTCATCGAGACCAGCACCGGGCCAAAGATTTCTTCCTGCATCAGGCGGCTGGCGGTGCCGAGGCCGGTGATAAGGGTGGGCGGGTAGAAGCAACCCTGCGGGACGGGGGTGTTGGCGACGTATTTTTCACCGTCTGACCCGTCGACAAGGGCGCGGATGGTGTTCAGTTGCACCTCATCGGCGATGGCGCCGACGTCGATGCATTTGTCCAGCGGATCGCCGATGCGAAGGCCATCCATCCGGCGTTTCAGTTTTTCGTGGAAGTGGTCGGCGACGCCTTCTTGCACCAAAAGGCGCGAGCCGGCGCAGCAAACCTGGCCCTGATTGAACCAGATCGCATCGACAAGACCTTCGATGGCCGAGTCGAGGTCGGCATCGTCAAAGACGATATAGGGCGACTTGCCGCCCAGTTCGAGCGTCAGCGCCTTGCCGGTGCCTGCGGTCGCTTGGCGGATTTTCTTGCCGACCGAGGTCGATCCGGTAAAGGCGATCTTGTTGATGTCGGGGTGGGAAACGATGGCCGCGCCGGTTTCGCCATCGCCGGTGACGATGTTGATGACGCCCTTTGGCAGGCCTGCCTCACGCGTGATTTCGGCGAAAAGCAGCGCGGTGAGGGGTGTGTATTCGGCGGGTTTCAGGACGACGGTGTTACCAGCCGCAAGGGCGGGGGCGACTTTCCATGCCAGCATGAGCAGCGGGAAGTTCCACGGGATCACCGCGCCGCAGACGCCGAGGGGTTGGTGGCCGGGCAGTTCGCTGTCAATCAGTTGGGCAAGGCCCGCGTGGTAGTAGAAGTGGCGGGCGACCAGCGGAATGTCGATGTCGCGGCTTTCACGGATGGGCTTGCCGTTGTCCATGGTCTCAAGGACAGCAAACAGGCGCGCGTGTTTCTGGACCAGACGGGCGAGGGCGTAGAGGTATTTGGCGCGGGCGGAACCGGGCAGTTTGGCCCATTTCCCTTGCGCTGCACGGGCGGCGCGGGCGGCGGCGTTGACGCTGGCATCGCTGCCTTGGCTGACGGTTGCCAGAACCTTGCCGGTGGCGGGGTTCTTGGTGTCAAACGGGGCCTCGGGCGCGGTGAATTGGCCGTTGATGAAATGGCCGAAGGCGTTTTTGTGTTTGGCGAGCCAAGCCAAAGCCTCGGCATTGCCTTCGGGGGCGGGGCCATAGGACATGGTGTCGAAGATTTCCTTGATCGTCATGGCCTTACCCCATCGCGTGGCGGTTGGCGGCCGAGTAGTGGCCGGTCAGGTGGTGTTCGAGTTGGCGTTCGATATCGCCAAGTAGGCTGGAGGCGCCAAAGCGGAAGAGGTCGGATTGCAGCCACGGGTGGCCGAGTTCGTCCTTCATCAGGGCAAGGTAGAGGAGCGCATCCTTGGCCTTGGAAATGCCGCCCGCCGGTTTGTAGCCGACCTTGTATCCGGTGCGGTCCTGATAGTCGCGGATGGCGCGGATCATCGTCAGGCTGACGGGAAGGGTGGCGTTGACCCCCTCTTTGCCGGTCGAGGTCTTGATGAAATCGGCGCCGGCCATCATGCAGATCAGGCTGGCGCGGGCGACGTTGCGCAGGGTGCCGAGTTCGCCCGTTGCGAGGATGGCTTTGACATGGGCTTCGCCGCAGGCCTCTCGCATTTCGCGCATTTCGTCATAAAGCGCCTGCCAGTTTTGCGTCAGCACATGGCGGCGGGAAATCACAATGTCGATTTCGCGGGCGCCTGCGGCCACGCTTTCGCGGATTTCCTGAAGGCGGAGGTGATAGGGCGACAGGCCCGCCGGGAAGCCGGTTGAGACGGCGGCGACGGGGATATGGGTGCCTTCCAGCGCGCGGACGGCGGTTTCGACCATGTCGTGATAGACGCAGACCGCGCCGACCGTCAGCCCCTCCATCCCCAAGGCCGCGAGCATATCGGGGCGGACGGGTTGGCGGGCCTTGGCGCAAAGGCGCTGGACGCGGCCCGTGGTGTCGTCGCCGGAAAGGGTGGTGAGGTCGATCAGGCTGATGGCTTTGAGAAGCCAAGCGGCCTGATAGTCCTTTTTCACCGACCGTCTGCCGCCAAGGGTGGCACAGCGCCGTTCGATGGCCGAGGTGTTGGCCTGAACGGCCGCAACCCAATCAAGATCAAGCGGCATTCCGGGATTGCGGGGATGCGCGATCTGCGGAAGATTCTGGCTGGTGGTCGTCGTCGTTTCTGAGGTCAGCGTATGCACCCGAGTGCCCCCCGATCATGTTCCCGCGCAATGTGGCACGCCGGGGGGGCTAGCGGCAAGAGTGACGCTGCGGATTTTTGACCGTTTGGTCAGGTATCCGCTTTGGCCGCGCCCTGATCGGACACTGGGCCGGGGCGGTAATCGGTCAATGGCTGCACCATGGTCAGTTCCGGATCGAAGGTTGCCCAGTCGGTGCCGACGCCGGTTTTCGGCAGATCCTCGGCCTTCATCATCCGGTGCATGTGTGCTTTGGCAATGAAATTGGCGGTGATCGGGGCGGTCAGCAGCAGGAAGAGGGTGATCAGCAGTTCGTGCCAGCTGATCTTGCCTTCGAAGATCAGGAAATAGGTCATCGAGGCGATCAGGGCCGAGCCGACGCCAACGGTCGTGGCCTTGGTTGGCGCGTGGAGCCGTTGCATCGTGTCGCGCAATTTCAGAAGGCCGAAGCTGCCGATGACGGCGAAAATGCCGCCGACGACCAAGAGGATCGAGATGAGGATTTCAGCAATTTGTTCCATGATGCCTCACTCGATGATGTCGCCGCGCAAGATGAACTTGCAATAGGCCACGGTCGAGACAAAGCCGGTCATCGCAAAGAGCAGCGCCGCCTCGAAGTTGATGCCCGATTTGGTCCGCAAACCGTAAAGCACGATGAGCGCGATAACGTTCACCACCATCGTATCAAGGGCGAGAATACGGTCCGGCACGCCGGGGGCCTTGAAGACGCGGTAGACGTTCATGGCCAGCCCAAGGCCAAAGCAGAGGAAGGCGAAGGTCAGAGCATAATCCAGCATCATTCGAAGATCCTCTTCAGACGGGCTTCGTAGCGCGCTTTGATGTCGTCGCGCACGGCGTCCGGGTCGGGCGCGTGCAGAGAATGGATCAGCAAGACCCGACCACAGGACGACATATCTGCGGTCACGGTACCGGGGGTCATGGTGATGGTTCCGGCCAGCATGGTGATTGCCTCGGGCGTTTTCAGATCAATCGGGATCGGCACCCAAGCGGATTTGATGTCCTTATTGCGCTTGAACAGGATGATCATGGCCACCTGAACGTTGGCAACGAGAATGTCCCACAGAACCAGCAGGCAATAGGCGGCAAAGGCAGGGACGTCTTTGACCTTTGGGCGGTCTTCCCAATAGGCGCTGGTGAGTTTGGGAATGATGATGGCAAGGATCAGCGCCATGACCAAGCTGCCGATCTTGAATTCATTCACCAGAAGCATCCAGGTGACGAAGAGAAGAACGGACAAAAGCGGGTGGGGGAAGAGGCGTGTCAGCATGTCACTTCACCTCGGGCAGTTGGTTGGCGGCGATATAGGCCGATGGATCGTGCAACAGGGCCGCCGTGTCTTCCATCCAAGCCAGAACGGGCCCCGAGAAGACGGTAAGCAACACAAGGCCAGCCAGAAGGCCGAAGGCTGCCGTAAAGGCGAGCCCCTGTGGTTCGTGGCTGGGGGATTCTTGCGGCGCGGAGGCATGGGCCTTCCAGAAGACAACCGAACCCGCACGGGCAAAGCCAAGGATCACCACCAGCGAGGAAAGAAGGATCACCGACCAGATCAGTGCGGCTTGGTCGCGCAGGGCGTCCATGACCAACAGCTTGCCGACAAAGCCCGACAGCGGCGGCATCCCGGCACTGGCGATGGCCGCAGCCATGAACATGCCGGCGATCAGACCCGAATTGTGGATCGGCGGCAAGGACTCGGTCAGTTTTTCATGGGCACGACGGTCGATGATCAGATCGACGATCAAGAACAGCGCTGCGCCTGCCAGCGTCGAATGCACCATGTAGTAAAGCGCGGCGGCCGTGGTGGCGGGCGTGAAGGCCGAGATGGCGATGAAGGCCGTGCCCATCGAGGCGATTGCCGAGAAGGCGGCGAGACGACCGAGGGTCGACGCGCCCAGAACGCCAATCGCGCCAATGATCAACGTGAGAATGGCGGCGGGCACCATCATATCGGCAATCAGGGTGCCTGTAGCGGGCGTTGTCGGCGGGATCACCATGACGCCAAAACGGATCGCGGCGTAGGCGCCGATCTTGGTCATGACGGCGAACAGCGCAGCCACCGGGCCGGGGGCGTTGGCATAGGTTGCGGGCAACCAGAATTGCAGCGGAACCAGCGCGCCCTTGACGGCAAAGACCAGCATCAGCATGACCGCGGCGACGCGGAACAGAGCGGCGTCGCCTTCGGGCAGCATCTGCACTTTGACTGCCAGATCCGCGATGTTCAGCGTGCCGGTGACCGAATAGATCGTGGCAAGCGCGAACAAAAAGAGCGATGAGCCGACAAGGTTGAAGGCCACATATTGCACGCCCGCCCGCAGACGATCTTTTCCGCCACCGTGGATCATCAGGCCATAGGAGGCGATCAGCAGAACCTCGAAGAAGACGAAGAGGTTGAAGGCGTCGCCGGTGAGGAAGGCGCCAGAAATGCCCATCAACTGAAACTGGAACAGGGCGTGGAAGTGCCGCCCCCGTGCATCCCATTTCGAGCCGATGGCATAAAGCTGGACAGCAACGGCCAAAAGGCCGGTCAGCAGCACCATCAGGGCCGAGAGCCGGTCAAGCATCAGAACGATGCCGAAAGGTGCCGGCCAGTTGCCCAAGAGATAAACCTCGGGCGCATTCAGGGTGGCAGACCAGACCAAGGCTGCGCCGATCAGGGTCAGGGCAATGGTGGAGCCCAACGAGAAGACGCGCTGCAACAGCAGGTCGTTCCGCATCAAGAGCGTGATGGCCGCCCCCATGATTGCGGGCAGAACGATGGGCGCGATGATCCAGTGGCTCATCATTTTGCGCCCCCTTGGCTGTGGTCGGTGTCGTTCATATCCACCTTGTCGTGGCCGGATTCCAGAAAGGCCCCAAGGGCCATCATCACCAGAACGGCGGTCATGCCGAACGAGATCACGATGGCCGTCAGGACGAGCGCTTGGGGCAGCGGGTCAGTATAGCCCGCTGCGTATTTGTCGATGATCGGCGGCATGTTGGTGACCAGTCGTCCGGCCGCGAAGATGAAGACGTTCACGGCATAGGACAGCAGGGTCAGGCCAACGATGACCGGAAAGGTCCGCATGCGCAGCATCAGATAGACGCCGGCAGCAGTCAGAAGCCCAAGGGCGGTTGCGACGAGGAGTTCCATCAGCGCGCCTCCTTGGCGTCAAGGTCATCAAGGGTGCGGCCCGCCGAGGGGTCGATGTCGAAGGGTTGGACGTTGATCGTCTCACCGGCCCGCAGGGCAAGGCGCGAAAGCGAGGCCAAGGACAGCATCACCGCGCCCAGAACGGTCAGGAACACGCCAAGGTCAAAGATCGCGGCGGTGGCCAGTTCGAATTCTTCGACGATGGGCGGATGCACATAGCCGTAATCCGAAGTCATGAAGGGCATGCCGTTGAACCATGCGCCAACGCCGGTTGCGGCGGCGATGAGCACGCCGACGGCAATCAGCGCGTGGTAATCGACACGCTGGCGGATTTGCGTCCAGTTAAAGCCGGAGGCCATGTATTGCATGACAAGGGCGATGGAGACGATCAGCCCTGCGATAAAGCCGCCGCCGGGCATGTTGTGGCCGCGCAGGAAGATGAACACGCCCACCATCAGCGCAATCGGCAGGATCAGGCGGGTGGCCACGACCAGCATCATCGGGTGGCGGTCACCGGCGCGGCGCAGATCCGGGGTCCAGGCCAGCAGGCGGTCATTCGCTGGGCCTGCGCGCAACAATGCCTCGGTCAGGGCGTAGATCAGGATCGCGGCGATGCCCAGAACGGTGATTTCGCCAAAGGTATCGTAGCCGCGGAAGTCTACGAGGATGACGTTGACGATATTGGTACCACCGCCCTCGGGTTTCGAATTGGCGATGTGGTAATCGGCAATCGTGGCAAAGGCGAAGTCACGGGTCATCAGCGCATAAGACAGCGCCGCGATGCCAAGGCCCGCAATGGCCGCGACGCCAAGATCCACCGAACGGCGGGTCACGCTGCTTTCGACCGGGGTTTCCTTGGGCAGGAAGTTCAGCGCGACCAGCATCAGGATCACGGTGGCGACCTCGACCGAGATTTGGGTCAGGGCAAGGTCCGGGGCCGAGAAATAGGCAAAGCCGACCGAGATCATCAGGCCGATGATGCCCACCAGAACCAGCGTCAGCAGGCGGTTGCGGTGGAAAATCACGATGGCCACGGTGGCCAGCACCAAGGAGAGCCAGCCAAGGGCGGGCACGGGATGGATGTCCATCATTTCGCGCGTGCCGGGAAGGTGGGTGCCTGTGCGGAAGCCGTAATAGGCGGCAGCTGCAATGGCGACAGTGCCGATGGCGATATAGCGGGTCAGCGAGCCGTCATGCATGCGGTTCGTGACGCCACGGGCCAATGTCGCAAAGGGCTCGATCACGCCATCGAAGATCGCTTTCGCCTCGGGGCGGGGGGTGGCGTTCCAGAGGGCCATCAGCCGCTTATGCGCGCCCAGAAGGACAAGACCGGCGGCAACAGCGGCCACAGACATCCAAAGCGCCGGAGACTCCAGACCGTGCCAATGCTTGATATAGGCCTCGACCGGTTCGCCTGTTGTGGCGCTTGCGGCGGCATTTACCAGCCATGCGGCCGAGGTCATGGGCATGAAGCCGATGATGACAACCAGAATGGCCAAGAAGGCCGGCGCGGCCCACATGCCAAAGCTGGGGTCATGCGGTTTGTGCGGATAGTCGTCGCGGACCGGGCCAAGGAAGGTGTGCGAGATGAAGCGGAAGGAATAGGCGACCGAGAACATGGCTCCGATGGTGGCCAGAACCGGCATGATCCAGTGATTGCCCGCCCAGACCGTGTGGACGGTTTCTTCCAGCATCATCTCTTTGGACAGGAAGCCGTTTAGCGGCGGTATGCCCGCCATCGACAGGGCAGCGACCGTGGCGAAGGTGAAGGTGATTGGCATCAGGGTCCGCAGACCGCCAAGACGCTTCAGATCTCGGGTATGCGCCTCGTGGTCGACGATCCCCGCCGACATGAAGAGCGCGGCCTTGAACGTGGCGTGGTTGATGATGTGGAAGATGGCGACGGTTGCGGCCTCGGCCGTGCCAAAGCCCAGAAGCATGGTGATCAGCCCGAGGTGGCTGACGGTGGAAAAGGCCAAGAGCGCCTTAAGATCGTCTTTGAAAAGCGCGATCTTGGCGGCCATGACCATAGTAATCAGGCCGGTGGTTGCGACGATGTAGAACCATTCTGGCGTACCGGCCAGAACTGGCCACATCCGGGCCATCAGAAAGAGACCCGCCTTCACCATGGTGGCCGAGTGCAGATAGGCCGAAACCGGGGTAGGTGCGGCCATTGCGTGGGGCAGCCAGAAGTGGAATGGGAACTGCGCCGATTTGGTGAAGGCCCCCAGAAGGATCAGGATGAGTGCAGGCAGATACCAGTCGCTGGACTGAATCGCCTCGCGATTTTCAAGAATGACCGAGAGGTCGTAGCTGCCGACGATATTTCCAAGGATCAGCATGCCCGCGATCATGGCAAGACCACCCGCACCGGTAACGGTCAGCGCCATCCGTGCGCCCTGACGGCCTTCGGGCAGGTGTTTCCAGTAACCGATCAGCAGGAAGGACGACAGCGAGGTCAGTTCCCAGAACACCAAGAGCATCAGGATGTTATCAGAAAGGACAATGCCCACCATCGCACCCTGAAACAGCATCAGATAGCTGTAGAACTGGCCCATCGGGTCGGATTTCGACAGGTAGAACCGCGCGTAGATGATGATCAGCAGGCCAATGCCAAGAATAAGGCCCGCAAAAAGCAGACCCAAACCATCAAGGAAGAAGTTGGCATTCAGCCCAAGCGAGGGAATCCAGTCGATCCGCGTCTGGATCACTTCGCCGTTCAGGACGCGGGGCGCGTTTAAGCCCAACATCAAAAGGGCGAGGGCGGTGACCGATCCCGTGACGAAGGCACAGGCGTTCTTTCCCGCACGGATCATGAGGCCGGGCAGGAGCGCTCCGATGAAAGGTAGCGCAGCAATCAGGGCTAAGGACATGAAGTGGTTGATCCCTCGTCGTGGCGGTGGCGTTCTGTTGCGTCGTATGCGTCGCGGCGGGTTTGACCCCCCAACTGTGCCGTAACGGCAAAATTTTCAAGAGGATTGGGGGGTGTCAATGCGACCAGTGTGCCGGAATGTCGCAATTCACGCAAACATTGCACGATAGGGGGGTTAAATCTCGCGGCCTGCGGCGTTCTGGTCGATCAGATACCGCTGGGACAGCGGAATGGCTGCTGCCCCCATTGCGCGGGCATCGGCCCCGACCGTGCCTTGGCGGATGGCTGGGGGATCAATGCCGGCGAGATCGAGTTTGTTCAGGGCGGCTTCGGTTTTCGCGGTGATCGCTGCCCGCACTTCGGGTGGGATCCAGCCGTCGATCAGAACCGCTTCAAGTTCGAGAAGTGTCGAGGCGGAAAGGATCGCCCAGGCTAGGCCCGTGGCGGCATTGTCTATCCAGTCTTCCAAAGTTTTGGGGTCGATGTCCCAGCGGTCGTGCCGTTCCCACAGTAAATCGGAATTCTGACCTTTTTCTTCCAGCGCAGTGGCAAGCGTTGCGGCAGAGGCCGCAGACAGAAGGCGGCGCATCTTGTGATCGGAACTGGGAACCGGCATCGGCCCGACACCAGCCGCGTTGCCGGTGCGGCCAGTGTGAAGCTGACCGTTTAGGACAAGCCCGCCGCCGATGAAATAGCCGAAGTAGAAATAGAGAAAATCCTTTGGCCGGTCACCCGTGCCAAAGACCAGTTCGGCCCCGCAGGCTGCGGTGGCGTCGTTCTGGACGTAGACCGGAATGCCGGTCAGCGCGGCAAGTTCCGCCTGAATGTCACGATGCCGCCATTCATCCATTTCTTCTTGTGGTGCGCCGATGAACTGCACCCAGTTCCAAAGTTGGAACGGCATTGCCACGCCCAAACCGCCGATACGGTCACGCGCCTCGGGCGAGATGTGCCCGATCATGCGGGGCATCGCATCCTGTACGAAATCGACAACGGTCGAAGGTGTCGGATAGCGATAGATCCGTCGCTCGGACGCGCGGATTTTCCCAACGAAATCAACTAGGATAAGGTCAGCAGACCGGCGACCTATCTTGAGCCCCAAGAAGAATGCCCCGTCGGGATTAAGCGACATGGGTATCGAGGGTTGTCCGATGCGGCCCCGTTGCGGTTCGCCGCGCATCAGGAGGCCGTCATTTTCCAAGGCCCGCATGATGACCGAGACGGTCTGGGCAGAGAGGCCCGTGATCCGCGCAATATCAGATTTCGCAAGCGCCCCATGCTGGCGAACGAGGGTCAAGACAAGCCTTTCGTTCTGCGCACGCATCCCCGACTGGTTGGTGCCACGAAGAACCGGATCATCCGAAGATGGTCGGTCTGTAGACGCCGGAGTGGGGGTGTTGGGCGTCGTATCCATGTTTCTAGCTGGAACCTTTTGTGACCACGCCCTTGCGCAAGATCACGTTGGCATAAAGGGCCATCTCGCTGGTCGCAACAATCGTATGAGCATTTTTGATCTTTGGATAAAGATCAGCGCCAGCAAGCGGCTGGACGACAAAGCCAGGTTTCAGGCTGCCGCAGAGGGCTTCGATCTCGTGATGAATGGTTCCCATCTGGCTGGGGTCGTTCATCAGGCTGGCGCGGTAGATTGCGGCAGGTGTGTCCGTATCCAGCGGAAAAAGGGGCAAGATCGCCTCAAGCAGTGCCAGAATCCCATGCCCGTCCGCGCGAACAAGCCTGCGGGCATGCTCCTGCGCGGGGTAATTCGCGTCGACCAAGGCAATTTCATCGCCATGGCCCATCGAGCGCAGCGTGAACAAAAGCTCTGGCCCCAATAAAGCGGGGATCCCGATCAGCATCTTTGTTTTTCCGTATTTCTGGGTCTGGCATTCGGCGCCAAACCTTCTCCCTGACTGACCAAGATGGGGGACGAATCATGACTCTGTCAATAATAAATCACTGTGATTTATTTATGTTGACGTAGGGGGTCGAATCAGGTTTTGTAAGGACATCGCAGCAGGTGGAACGGCTGCGCAAACATTAGGGCGGTTGGATTATCCGGTCGCCTTCCTTGGGAGGAATACCATGAACATCACGATGAAGGCCCTTCTGGGCTCGGCTGCTTTTGCATTGATGGCAACTTCGGCATCGGCCGCCGATCTGGCCTGCCTGATCACCAAGAATAACACAAACCCGTTCTTCGTGAAAATGAAAGAAGGCGCCGAAGCCGCTGCTGCGGCCGCTGGTCTGGATTTCCAAGCTTACGCTGGTGAAGTCGACGGAGACGCCGCTCCGCAGATCACCGCCATCGAGAACTGCGTCACCGCTGGCGCCAAGGGTATCCTGATCACCGCCTCGAACGACTCGGTTGGCCCGGCTCTGAAGGCTGCCCGCGACGCTGGCGTCCTCGTGATCGCTCTGGACACCCCGCTGGCTGACGCCGACGCTCAGGACATGACCTTTGCGACTGACAACTTCGAAGCTGGTCTGCTGATCGGCAAGTGGGCTGCTGCGACGCTGGGTGATGGCGCTGCTACCGCCAAGATCGCCATGCTGGACATCAACAAAGACAACATCTCGGTCGACGTTGCCCGCGACACTGGCTTCCTCGTTGGCTTTGGCATCGAAGTTCCGGATCTGACCGTGATGGGTTCGGAAACCGACCCGCGCGTGATCGGCCACGAATCTTCGGGCGCGAACCCGGAAGGTGGCCAGAAGGCCATGGAAACCCTGCTGGCCAAAGACCCGGACATCAACGTGGTCTACACCATCAACGAACCTGCTGCTGAAGGCGCCTATCAGGCTCTGAAGGCTGCTGGCAAAGAAAACCAGGCGATCATCGTTTCGGTTGACGGCGGCTGCCCGGGCGTTGCCTCGGTCAAGTCTGGCGTGATCGGCGCGACCTCGCAGCAGTATCCGCTGCTGATGGCGTCGAAAGGTATCGAAGCAATCGCCGCTTTCGCTAAGGACGGCTCGAAGCCCGCTGCTTCCGAAGGCCTGTCGTTCTTCAACACCGGTGTGAACCTGGTGACGGACAAGCCGGTGGAAGGCGTTCCGTCGATCGACTCGACCAAGGGCACCGAGCTCTGCTGGGGCTGATTAAGGCAGACCCTCTGTCTTGATTTAATGAAGGGCGGGGTTAGCCTCGCCCTTCTTCATACCTGCGGCCCTCTGCCCAGTGTGAGAGCGGGAGAAAATTCAGAACGATGAGTAGTCCAGACGCACCAACCAAAGTGATCTCTGACTTCGAAGCCAAGCTTGACCAAGCCGATAAGGCCGTCGCGCAGTTCGAAGCAGACGACCGCACGGCGCTTGCCACCATCAAAGGGGTATTGCGGCGCCATCCAACCCTTATTCCAGCTGCAGTCCTGCTGCTGTCTTACCTGTGTTTTGGGTTTGTGGCCTTTGCCTTGGACCATGGAAGCTTCTTCCGTGGAGTAGTTCTGTCGACCATCCTTCAGCAGATGACAATTGTGGGTCTTGTCGCACTGGCGCAGACTTTGGTGATCCTGACTGCTGGGATCGAGCTTTCCGTGGGTGAAATCCTTGTCTTTTCGGCGCTGGTGATGGCCAACCTTGCCGTCAACACCGACAACCCCGAAGCGGGTGGTCTTCCGGTTCCTCTGGCCATTCTGGCGGGCATCGGGATCGGTACTTTGATGGGGCTTTTCAATGGTTTCCTTGTCACAAAGATCAAGCTGCCACCGTTCATCGTGACGCTTGGCACCCTGTCGATCTTCCGGTCGCTGAAACTGGCCTATTCCGGGTCTGAATCGGTTCGGAACGTGGACATTACCGCCCAAGCGCCCAGCCTCTTGTTCTTTGGTCAGGGCTTCAAGATCGGCAGTGCCACGGTTACCTTTGGCATGATCGCACTTTTGCTTCTTGCCGCTGTAGTCTGGTATGCGCTGAACCGCACGGCATGGGGTCGCCATGTCCACGCGATTGGCGATGATCCTGATGCTGCGATGCTGTCGGGGATCAAAGTCGATAAGGTTCTGATCTCGGTCTATGCTGCGGCGGGCGCAATCTGCGGTTTCGCGGCATGGGTGTCGATTGGCCGTATCGGTTCGGTTTCTCCCATTGCCTTTGGCGATATCAACCTTGCTTCGATCACCGCTGTGGTGATTGGCGGAACCTCTCTCTTTGGGGGACGTGGTTCCGTGGTGGGCGCGATCCTTGGGGCCATCATCGTTCAGCTTTTCACAACCGGTCTTTCGGTTGCGGCGCGGGTGGACGACTACTGGCAAACCTTCGCGGCGGGCTGTCTGGTGATTGTCGCTGTTGCACTTGACCAATATCTGAGGAGGGCTTCGAAGTGACGGAAGTGACCCCCATCATCAAGGCGCGCGGCCTGATGAAGCGCTACGGTACCGTGGTGGCGATGAATGGCTGCGATTTCGACCTGAATCCCGGCGAGATCCTTGCGGTTATTGGCGACAACGGCGCAGGCAAATCGACCCTGATCAAGGCGCTTTCCGGTGCGGTGACCCCCGATCACGGGACCATCGAACTGGAAGGAAAGCCTGTCCACTTCCGCGGCCCGGAAGAGGCGCGTGAAGCTGGAATCGAGACGGTTTATCAGACACTTGCCATGTCACCGGCCCTGTCGATTTCGGAAAACATGTTCCTTGGCCGCGAATGGCGCAAGCCTGGCATCATGGGGTCTGTTTTCCGGATGACGGATCGGGCGCGCATGAATGCCTTTGCCCGCGAAAAACTCTCCGAGCTTGGGCTGATGACCATTCAGGACATCAATCAGGCGGTTGAGACGCTTTCGGGCGGTCAGCGGCAGGGTGTTGCCGTGGCCCGTGCGGCGGCTTTCGGTTCGAAGGTGGTGATCCTTGACGAACCGACGGCGGCGCTTGGGGTGAAGGAATCCCGGCGCGTTTTGGAACTGATCAGCGATGTGCGTTCGCGTGGCATTCCGATCATCCTGATCAGCCACAACATGCCGCATGTCTTTGAAGTTGCTGACAGAATTCACATCCATCGGCTTGGTCGGCGGCTGTGCGTCATCAACCCGAAAGACTATTCGATGTCGGATGCTGTGGCGTTCATGACGGGCGCCAAGGTGCCGGAAGGCGTGGAAGAGCAAGCATGACACCCGAAGCCCTTGCCAAGGAGATACGCGCAAGGGCCGGAGACGGGCAGGGGCGGTTTCTGATCGCCCTTGCCGGACCGCCCGGCGCCGGAAAATCGACCCTGTCGGACGCTTTGGTTCACGCCTTGGGCGCAGGGGCCCGGGTGGTGCCGATGGATGGTTTTCACCTTGACGACATCGTACTGAATGCCCGTGGAATGCGGTCGCGCAAAGGTGCCCCAGAGACCTTTGACGTTGCCGGGTTCATTCATCTTATCAAGAGGTTGCGGGACGAGGACGAAATTGCCATCCCGGTTTTTGACCGCTCGATGGAGCTGTCGCGGGCGGCTGCGGACATCATTCAGCCCAGTGATCGGTATCTGATTGTCGAGGGCAATTACCTGCTTTTGAACGAAGGTCGTTGGGCCGAATTGGCACCGATGTTCGATCTGACAATCTGGATTGATGTGAGCCTTGAAGAGCTGGATCGGCGGTTGGTGGATCGCTGGGCCTATTATGGAAAATCGCCTGCCGAGACGCGGGCGTGGATTGACAGCAATGACATGCCAAACATCCGTCGGACGATTGAAAACTCGCGTCCCGCTGATGTGGTGATCCGGCCCTGACTGGCCAAAATCGGGGGCGGCACCTTGCGTACACCCCCTGTACACCCCCCGTACAGACAGACGGTCAGCCTTGGGGCGTCATCGCCTTGCGTTGGCGGGCGCGTTCAAGACCCAACCGACGCTCGCGCCAGATGATCAGGACACCTGCGGTGATCACGATGGCAGCCCCAGCCAGCATGGCCATTGTCGGCACTTCGGAGAAGACGAAATAGCCGATGGCGAGGGCGAAGATCATCGAGGCATAGTCGAAGGGCGCGACGAGCGAGGCATCGGCCTCACGGTAACTGGAGGTCAGGAAGATCTGGCCCAGCCCGCCCAAGAGCCCGGCCAGAACCAGCAGAGCCGCCTCGGATGCGGTGGGGATGACCCAGCCGAAGGGAATGGTGAACAGCGACAAGATCGACGCAGTACAGGAAAACCAGAAGACGATGGCCGAGGTCTTTTCGATGGCCACCATCTTGCGCACGAAGACCTGCGCCAGAGCGGCAAAGACCGCCCCACCCAGAACCAGCATGGCGCCAAAAGCCTCGCGGTGGCTGGCGCTGCCTTCAAGAAAGGTCAGGCGCGGCCAAAGCACGATCATCACCCCGGTCATGCCAAGGATGACGCAAGAGATGCGGAACAGGCGGACGTCCTCGCCCAGAAACATGGCGGCAAAGATGACGGTCAAAAGCGGGGCCGCGTATCCGATGGCCGTGACCTCGGGCAAGGGAAGATAGCCAAGGCCGGCAAAGCCAAGCCCCATCGCGCAGGTGCCTGCGAAGCCACGCCAGACATGGCCCATCGGGTTTTTCGTCCGCAGTCCGGTAGAAAGTTCGCGACGCATCGCCAGCCATGCGACGATGACCGGAATGGCAAAGAAGGACCGAAAGAACACGGCTTCGCCTGCCGGAACATGGTCGGCGGTGGATTTGATCAACGCACTCATCACGATGAAGATCAGAACCGAGACGAGTTTATAGGCGATGCCAAGAAGCGGGCCGCGAAGGACGGGCATGGGGAAGAACTCCTGTCCTTTTCAATCCATCACCCTTGGACGCAGGGTGCAAGCTGCGTTTTGTGAGGGGCACAATGTGGAGGCTGTCGGGAGGCGTTCGGGTGCATCCCCCCTTTTCGCCGGAAGGTGGCTCTGATTTGCTAGGGGAAAGGAGTCGCGACATGGTTCATATTCCCCCGAAGGCCCCGTTGGCCGACCGCATTTCCCAAGGGCGCGGACAGGCCTTGGCCGATCTGGTGCTGAAAGGCGGGCGGGTGTTTGACCTGATCACCGGGGAGTTGGTCGAAACCGATGTGGCGATTTGCGGCGATACGATTGTTGGGGTCTTTGGCCAATATCAGGGTCGGCGCGAGATTGACGTGGCGGGTAAGGTGCTGGTGCCGGGATTTATCGACACGCATCTGCACATTGAAAGCAGTCTGGTCACGCCGTTTGAATTCGATCGCTGTGTGACGCCGCGCGGGGTGACGACGGCGATCTGCGACCCGCACGAGATTGCCAATGTCTGTGGCGTGCCGGGGATTGCCTATTTCCTTGAGGCCGCCGAACACACGCTGATGGATGTGCGGGTGCAGATTTCGTCCTGCGTGCCCTCGACCCATATGGAAACGGCGGGGGCGCGGTTGGAGGCGGAAGATTTGATCCCGTTGCGTGACCACGCGCATGGCATCGGTTTGGCCGAGTTCATGAATTTCCCCGGCGTCTTGATGCGGGATGCGGGGGTGATGGCCAAGCTGGAGGCGTGGCAGGGACGGCATATCGACGGCCATGCGCCCTTGCTGCGTGGCAAGGATCTGAACGGCTATATCGCGGCGGGCATACGGACCGAGCATGAGGCGACCAGTGCCGAAGAGGGGTTGGAAAAGCTGCGCAAGGGGATGCGGATTCTGATCCGTGAAGGGTCGGTTTCCAAGGATATGCATGCCTTGGCGCCGCTGCTGACCGAACGCCACGCGCCCTATCTGTGCCTGTGCACGGATGACCGCAATCCGCTGGATATCGCGGAACATGGACATCTGGATTACATGATCCGCACGCTGATCGCTTTGGGCTGCCCGCCCTTGGCGGTCTATCGGGCGGCGTCCTTAAGTGCGGCCGAGGCCTTTGGGCTGAAGGACCGGGGGCTGATCGCGCCGGGCAAGCGGGCCGATATTGCGGTGATTGACGGGCTGGAAAGCTGCCATGCCGCGCTGGTGCTGGCAGGGGGCGTGGTGGCCGATGCGGCGGCCTTTGCGGCGCGGGCATGGGTGGAGCCGGTCGGGCGGCATTCGGTCAAGACACCAAAGGTGAGGGCGGAGGATTTCCGCACTGGCGGAAACCGGGTGGAGACGCCGGTGATCGGGATATTGCCGGGCAAGATCATCACCGAGCATCTGACCTTTGATATTCCGCCCGTCGATGGCGACAAGCGGCCTGATCTGGCGCGGGATCTGGTGAAGATCGCGGTGGTGGAGCGGCATGGCAAGAATGGCAACTGTGCGACCGGCTTTGTGAAGGGCTTTGGTCTGAAACGGGGGGCGATTGCCTCGACCGTTTGTCATGACCATCACAATATCGCGGTGGTGGGGGCCGATGCGGACGATATGGCGCTGGCGGCAAACCGGCTGGGCGAGATCGAGGGCGGCTTTGTGGTGGTGGAGGGCGGCAAGGTTCTGGCCGAACTGGCGCTGCCGGTGGCGGGGTTGATGAGCCTTGAGCCGTTTGAGCGCGTGCGGGACGATCTGGTGGCGTTGCGGGCGGCGGCAAAGTCGCTGGGTGTGGTGCTGGAAGAGCCGTTCTTGCAACTGGCGTTTCTGGCACTGCCGGTGATCCCGCATCTGAAAATCACCGATATGGGGATGGTGGATGTCGACCGGTTTGAAATCATTCCCTAAGTTCAGGCGCCGGGGGCGCTTCGCCCCCCGGACCCCCAGAGGATATTTTCAGACAGAAAATGGGCTGTTGGGGGCGCAGGGGTTCTGACAGGAAGGAGAGAGGGAGTATGACGATCGTGATCTATCACAACCCCCGTTGCAGCAAATCGCGAGAAGTGCTGGCCCTGATCCGGGAAACCGGGGCCGAGCCTGAGATTGTCGAGTATTTGAAGACAGGCTGGACCTTGCCGCAGCTTCAGGGCCTGTTCGCGACGGCGGGTGTCATGGCGCGGGACGCCTTGCGTGAGAAAGAGGCGGCTGCCGTGGAAAAGGGCCTGAAAGAGGCGGATGAGGCTGCGATACTGGCCGCGATGGTGCAGCATCCGGAACTGGTGAACCGGCCCTTTGTCACCACGCTGAAAGGCGCGCGTCTGTGCCGCCCCTCGGATTTGGTGTTGCAATTGCTGGATCATCCGCCTGCGCCTTGACGCGGCGAGGAAAGGGAGGCTGCGATGTTTGCAGTGGTGACGGCGGGGGTTTCGGCCATTGGGCGCGATATCGTCAGAGGCTTGGCGCGGGCTGGATATGATGTGGCCTTTACCCATTTGGGGGCTGAGGCCGCGGCGGCGGATCTGGTGGCGGATGTTGAGGCCATCGGGCGGCGGGCGCGGGGGTGGGACTCCGATGTGGGCGACGAGGCGGCGGTAGCGGGTTTTTGGGCAGAGGCGGTCGGATGGGGCGGGGCGCCGGATGTTCTGGCCAACAATGCGGGCATTCAGACCTGGGCGCGGCTGTTGGATTTGCGGGGCGACCAGTGGGACGCAGTGATGCGGACCAATCTGAAGGGCTGTTTTCTGAACACCCAAGCCGCGGCGCGGGCGATGATTGCGGCGGGCAAGGGGGGCAGCATCGTCAACCTTGGGTCGGGCTGCAACAAATTGGCCTTTCCGCGGCTGGTGGATTACACGGCCTCGAAAGGTGGGATCGAGCAGTTTACCAAGGTGTCGGCGGTGGAATTGGGGCCGAAGGGCATTCGGGTGAACTGCGTGGCACCGGGCGCGATTGCGACCGAGCGCACGGCGGCGGAGGCGGGCGATTATGCGGGCACTTGGTCGAAGGTGACGCCGCTGCGCCGGGTGGGGGTGCCCGAGGATATTGCGGGGCCGGTTGTGTTCCTTTGCAGCCCGGCGGCAAGTTTCATCACCGGGCAGACGATCTGGGTCGATGGGGGTGTTTTCTCGCAGGCGACCTGGCCCTATGATCTGGAGGACTGAAGTGCCCGCCCTGTGCCTTTGGCGCAAACTGGACTGATGAATTTCAAGTGACGCAACGTTGTTTGTGTGCTTACAATCTTGCGACTCCCCAGACTGTCTGAACCGAGGTTTGCCATGACTCGCCATGACCCCAGCCTGACCCCCCTTGCGGAACTGCGTGCCAATGTCTCGGTCCCGTTCGAGCGCGCGCGGGCGATGCCGAAATCGGTTTATACCTCGCCCGAATTCGCGGCGCTGGAAGAGACGCATATCTTTGCGCGCGAATGGCTGTGCGCAGGGCGGGCCGAGGCGCTGCCAAACCCCGGCGACTATCTGACGATGGAAATCGGGGGCGAGCCGATCATCATTTTGCGCGACCGGGAAGGGGCGTTGCGGGGGCTGTCGAATGTCTGCCGCCACCGGATGAGCACTTTGCTTGAAGGCCGGGGCAATGTGCGGTCGATCGTCTGCCCGTATCACGCCTGGACGTATAATCTGGATGGCAGCTTGCGCGGGGCGCCTGCGATGAGCCTGAATGAAGGGTTCTGCAAGGAAGACGTGAAGCTGCCCAAGGTGCGGGTGGAAAACTGGCTGGGCTGGATCATGGTCACGCTGAACCCTGATGCCCCGTCGCCGCGTGAGGCCTTGGCCGATGTGGAAAAGCTGGTCGGCTATCTGGATATGGGATCCTATGTCGAGGCTTTCCGCGAGGAGTTTCACTGGGACACGAACTGGAAGGTTCTGGCCGAGAATTTCATGGAGAGCTATCATCTGCCGGTCTGCCACGAGGGCACGATTGGCGGCACGGTTGATCTGATGAAGATGACCTGCCCCGAGGGCTTTGCCTCGTTCAACTATCACTACATCATGAAGAACGACAGCCTGCCGCTGACCTTGGCGCACCCGTCGAACACCACCTTGGAAGGTGATCAGCGGCGGATCACATGGCTTTTGTCGATCTACCCTGCGCTGCTGATCACGCTGACGCCGGGCTATTTCTGGTATCTGAGCCTGACGCCGGATGGTCCGGGCAAGGTGAAGGTGCTGTTCGGTGGCGGGCTGGCTGCGGATTGGGCGGCGGACCCGGAGGCGGCTTCGCATTTCGCGGCGCTGAAGGCGCTGTTGGATGACGTGAATGCCGAAGACAAGGGCTGTGTCGAGCGGGTTTATCGGGGCCTTTGCGCAGAATTGTCAGAGCCCGGTGCGCTGAGCCATCTGGAGCGGCCGAATTTTGAGTTTGCGCAATATATCGCAAGCAAGATGCCCGCCTGAAAGGCTGCCTGAGAAAGATGGGGTAAGCCGCAGAACGGATTGCGCGGCGAGGGGCTTGCTGGCCTTGCCCTTTGCGCTAGGTTGGCGGCCATGACCCTAGGACCAGACCCAAAACGAAAAGCCCTGATTGTCTCGCATGGGCAGCCGTCAGACCCTTTGCCCGCAGCAGCGGAAATGGCGGCATTTGCCGAAGGCGTGGCGTCGCATTTGCCCGACTGGCAAGTTGCCTCTGTTACGCTTGCGGAAGAAGGTGCCTTGGCGCGTGCCTTGGCCGAGATGGGACCGGGCGGCGTGGTCTTTCCGATGTTCATGGCGGGGGGATGGTTCACCAAGGTGAACCTGCCGCGCAAGCTGGCCGAGGCGGGCGGGGCGGATTGGCGCGTGCACGAGGCCTTTGGCACGCTGGAGGAGATTCAGGACCTGGCCGTGACGATTGTGCGCGAGGCGGGGGGGGCTGAAGGCGGTGAGCTGCTGTTGGCCGCGCATGGGTCGTTTCGCAGCCCGGCCCCTGCGGCGGTTGCCTGTGACGTGGCGGCGAAGATAGGCGCGGCGCTGGGCTTGGCCCGGTCAGAGGCGGCCTTCATCGACCAGACACCGCAGATTTCTGCGGCGACAGGCTTTGGGCCGGAGGCAATCTGCCTGCCGTTCTTTGCGGCGCGTGGCGGACATGTCGTCGATGATCTGCCCGAGGCGCTGGAAGAGGCCGGGTTCAAAGGCCGGGTGCTGATGCCGCTTGGCCTTGATCCGCGCGTTCCGGGATTGGTGGCGGCTGCCTTGAAGAAAGACGCCGCTCGGCCCTTGTAAGGTTGGCATGGATCGACGTGCGCGCACCGGCGATCATCGGTCGTGCGGCGCGCAGTTCGGTTTTGCCACGTTCAGGGAAAGATCAATGCGCCCTAGGAGGCCAGCCGCGTGAGTTCGGCCTGAAGCGCGGAGCGCGTTTTGGACCAAAGATCGGGGAGGCTTGCAGCGGCGGCAAGTGCGCCGTCACCATCATCGCGCTTTATGTTGTTTTCGATGGTGGCCAGGACTTCGCGAAGGCGCTTGGTGCCAAAGGTTGCGCAGCCGCCCGCCAATTGGTGGGCCTGACGGGCCATTTCTGCCGTGGCAGTTTCAAAGGCGACCAAGGCCGCCACTGTGGTATCGGCTTCTGCAATCAAGCGCGATGCCAAGCTGTGCATCAGGTCAGCGCCCAGTTCATCGACCAGTTCCTGAAGCGGTGCCGGATCCAGCAGAGGCTGGCTGCCGGGCGCGGCTGGTTCACTATCTGGGTTCGCGGTCCCATTAACATGCGACATGAGCACCTCACGGCTTATAGGTTTGGTCAGGCAGGCATTCATGCCCACTTCTGCAAAGCGAGACAACTCGGCGGGAAGTGCGTGAGCCGTCAACGCGATGATCCGTGACCGCGCCGATGGGCCGCTTCCTGCGCGAATGCGACGCGTCGTTTCTACCCCATCCATGCGCGGCATGGAGATGTCGGTCAAGATCACATCGTAATAATTGGTTTCGGCGGCATGCAGACCTTCGACGCCATCAATCGTTTCCGTCACCTTGTGGCCGGCCTCTTCGAGGAAGCGGCGCAACAAGAAGCGGTTGATATCATTGTCTTCAATGATGAGGATATCAAGACCTGAGGCTTTGGGGGCATCGACCGCCGGGCTGTCTTTTTCTGGGGACGGGACGGCCGCAAGTTTCACTTGCGCGGGGCGCAGCGGCACGCGGATCCAGAAAACGCTGCCCTCGCCCAACTCGCTTTCGACGCCGATCGTTCCTGCCATGACCTTGGTCAGACGCCGTGCAATGCCGAGGCCAAGGCCGGTGCCACCAGCCTTGCGCCCGTAACTGGAGTCGAGGGTTTCGAAGTCCTCGAAGATCCGGTCAAGATCTGGCTCGGCAATCCCGATGCCTGTGTCGATCACCCGGAACTCGACAATTCCGGGGCGCCCATGTGCGGCCTTTGGCGCGATCCGTTCTGTTTCCAGTGTGATGGAGCCGTTGTGGGTGAACTTGACGGCGTTCCCGATCAGGTTCAGCAGAATTTGCTGCAAGCGCAATGCGTCGCCCCGGACCAGACCGAAATCTCCGGTCAAAGGGATATGGCGAAGGGTTGTTCCGTTTTTTTGCGCCAGCCCGTGCTGGTTGTCGATGCAATCGGCAATCAGGCGATCCAGATCGAAGGGCTCGTCGATCAGGCGAATTTCGCCCGCCTCGGCGCGGGCAATGTCGAGCACCGAGTTGACATGGCCAAGCAGAAGGTTGCCCGAGGTTTCAATGACGGAGAGGAGTTTTGTCTGTTCGTTGCTGAGTGTTGTGCTGCGAAGAAGATCGGCCGAGCCAAGAAGGCCATTCAATGGGGTCCGCATCTCGTGGCTCATCACGGCAAGGAAATCTGCCTTTGCCTTTTCGCCCGCCCGCGCCTTGACCAAGGCCTCGTTCAGCGCGGCTTCATTTGATTTGCGGTTCGTGATGTCGCGGATGAAGGCCACGATCAGAGCGCCTTTGACCAGATTTCGGCTGGCGAGCGAGACTTCGATTGGAAAGGATGATCCGTCGCGGCGTTTGGCCACCAGTTCAAATCGCTGGGGCCCGCTGCTGACGGATTTTGCCAAGGCGGCCGAAATCTGTTGTTGGTAGGCAGCGACGTCGTCGCTTGCAAAGATCAGGGGGATTATCTGGCTGTTGATGACATTCTCACGGTGCAGGCCAAACATGGCCTCTGCCGCCGGATTGAATTCGACAGCCCAGCCGCCCCTGTTGGTCACGATGATCGCATCAGGAGAGTTCGCGATGGTCATCTGGAGGCGGGTGCCGGTGATCTGGTTGATTTCGGCCTGCTTGCTGGTCAGCCGATAAAGATGGGCCAGCATCACGGACAGGATGATCAGGACGATCATCAGGGTTGTTGACGCCACGGCGATGCTTATCAGCGTCCTTTCCATCTGACCGCTGTTCTGGTCGGTTGTTTGCGAAAGGTTTTTATGCGCGGTCAGCACCAGATCGCGGGCTGCTGCATGGACATCGCTGGCCATCACTTCCAGACGGGGCAAGGCTTCGGCGAGGGCACTATCGTTGGCGTCGATATCGGGAATGCTTTGGTTCAAGAGATCTTGAATTCGGTCGATCCGCTCTTGATTCGGGGGCAGATCAATGACGGAGGCGTAAACTTGGCTCGTGTTCAGGACTTGGAAGCGAGAGTAGGCCACATCAAACCAGCGCCGAACTTCGGCAAGGGCGCGTCTGTCATTGGGGTGGCCAAGCGCATGTTCGACGGCCAAGCGTAGCTGAAGAACCTCGACCTCAGATTGATTTATGGCCCACTGACCTTTGTCCGCTTCTGCGATTTTCAGTTTGTTTAAGACTGTTTTTACGTCCGCAGATAGAAAACCGATGAGCGCAAGAAGACCCACGACCGCGACGGCGACGGCGACGAAGCGCCAAGTGAATCGTCTGCTTATGCGCCGATTTGATCCTTTTGGCGATGGATCGAACAAAAATCTGCTGGTCGACCCATCCGGAATCGTCATTGATACCGCCTATAGCCTATGGCCCCTTTGAATTATCTTGCTTAGTCTTGTGATTGGCAAGGAAAGGTACTTGAATCCCGTGCGCATGTTGCTTGCAGATGATCATGATCTCTTTCGCGAGAGCATTTCGGCGATGGTCTCCGCTGAAGGCGGTGTGACAGTCGTTCCCGCTGCGGATTTAGACGAGGTCATCGCGCGGCTGGGAGATGGCAAGTTCGACCTTGTTCTGTTGGACTATCGGATGCCGGGAATGAATGGGCTGGAAGGTCTGGATCGTACCCGGGAGCATGCCCCTTCAACCCCTATAGCGCTGATTTCCGGCACGACACGCCGAGACCTTGCCGAAGAAGCCCTAGCGCGTGGTGCGATTGGATTCGTGCCGAAAACCTTGGGGGTTCAGGCGTTGATCGCGGCAGTCAAACTGATGGCCGAAGGCGAGAGGTTTGCCCCCCTTGCAATGCTGGATGAGGCGCCAACACTGGCCGCAATTCTGGAAGAGCTGACGCGGCGGGAAATGGATGTCTTGAGGGGGATTTGCGAAGGCAAGTCCAACAAGGAAATCGGGCGTGATCTGGACGTGCAGGAAGTGACCATCAAGCTGCATGTCAAAACCCTGAGCCGCAAATTGGGCGCAAAGAACCGCACGCATGCTGCGATGATTGCCCGCGATGCCGGTTTGGACGTTCCATCGCGCGAGCAATAGGCCACCCGCGCGACGGAAGGCCGGTTTTACACTGTGTGCAGATACAGGTCGTAATCGACCTCGGACACCGTGCGCATGACGCGGGCGTATTCGGCGGCTTTGATGGCCGTGAAGGTGCGGTGCATGTCTTCGCCAAGGGCGTCTTTCAGGAAGTCTGACTGCTTGGCGGCCGAGATTGCCGAACGCCAGTCATCCGGGATGACCGGGGCATCTTCGCCGCCCGCATAGCCGTTTCCTGTGGTTTCCGGGCCGGGGTCGATTTTATGTTTCAGCCCGTGGCGGATGCCGGCAAGGACCGTGGCTGCGACCAGATAGGGGTTGGCATCGACGCCCGCGGGACGGTGTTCGATCCGCCGGGCGCGGATATCGCCTGCGGGGATACGCAGGGCAACCGAGCGGTTGTTGACGCCCCATGTCGGGCTGACGGGGGCGTAGCTTTGGCTGGCGAAGCGGCGCCATGAATTCGCGTGGGGTGCAAAGACCAGCATCGATTCCCCCATCGTGGCGCGAAGTCCGCCAAGGGCGTGCAGGATCGTTTCGTTCCACTGGCCTTCGGTTGCTTCGACAAAGACGTTCGTGCCGGACTTGTCCATCATCGAGACGTGGAAATGCATGCCCGAGCCTGCGTAATCTTCATTCGGCTTGGCCATGAAGCAGGCTGTGACGCCATGGGCGCGGGCCTGTGCGCGGACAATACGCTTGAGCCGCATCAGGTCGTCTGCGGCCTGCATCACATCGGTTCGGTAGTGGAGCGTCAGTTCATACTGGCCCGGCGCATATTCCGAGATCATCGTCTCGGCGGTGATGCCCGCAAGTTCCGCCCCTTTGTAGATGTCGGAAAACAAGGGCAGCATTCCGTGCAGGTGGTCGACGGAATAGACCTCGGTCTTGGCTGATTTGCGTCCGTCCAGCACGTCGCGGGCGGGCTGCACGCGCCCATTGCCATCGCGGTCATTGGCCAGCAGGAAGAATTCCAGTTCGAAGGCGCCTGCGGGGTAAAGCCCTTCCGCAGCCAAGCCGTCCACCTGCCGCTGCAAGGCGTGGCGGGGATCGGAGGTCATCTTGGCGCCGTCGAGTTCATACATCGACATGAAGACTTCGCCGCGCGGCGGATTGGTGTTGTGCAACCGCTTGAGCGTGCCCGGGATGGGCCATGCCCGCAGATCGCCGTCGCCCTGATCCCAGATCAGGCCGGTTTCGTGCACGTCTTCGCCGCAGATATCGAGGCCAAGGATGGAAATTGGCAGGTGGCGGCCATTCTTGTAGAAGGACAACAGTTCGTGCCGGCGAATGATCTTGCCACGTCCGATGCCATTGGCGTCATGCAGGATGATGTCGAAGGCTTCGACATCGGGGTTTGCAGCGAGGAAGTTTTCGGCTTCAGTGACGGAAGACCCCGAAGGGCTGGTCAAGGTCATGGCTGTCTCAGTTCTTGTTGGCGGGGGCGAATAGATCACCCAGAATTTCGTCGAAGGAGGCGATCAGGCGGTCAATCTGGCGGGATTTGGTGACCGGGCTGATCAGCATCATGTTGTGGAAGGGCGCAATAAGGCTGCCACGGTTCAAAAGCGCAGTATGAAGCGCGGCTTCGACCTCGGGCTGGTGGGCATCAGCGGCTTCGGTGCCGCTTTTGAGGGGGCCGGGGGCGCAGATGAATTCGACGCGCGCACCGACACGCACGACATGCCAAGGCGCGCCATGCTTTTCGATGGCCTTGGCAAGCCCTGCCGAAAGCCGTTCCGCGCCCTTTTCCATATGCGCGTAATTTTCGGGCGTCATGACCTCGGCCAAGGTCGCGGTCAGGCAGGCGAATTGCATCGGGTTGGCCGAAAGCGTGGTTCCCATGCCGGAATGGCCCGATGGCCGCTTTGCGTCATAGGCGTTGAAGCGCGCGGCGACCTCGTCCGTCATCCCCCAGACCGCGGTCGGCATGCCGCCAGCCACGCATTTGCCGACGACAAACATATCGGGCGAAAGCGAATGCACGCGGGTATAGCCGCCAAGGCCAGAGGAGATCGTGTGGGTTTCGTCGATGATGAGCAGGGCGCCGTATTTCCGGGTCAACTGGCGCAGACCGTCATGGAAACCGGCCTGCGGCAGCACCATGCAGGAATTGGTCATCACGGGTTCGGTCAGGATGGCCGCGACGTCCCCCTTTTTGAGAAGGGCTTCGACGCCTGCAAGATCGTTGAATTCGGCCACTGTGGCGGCGCGGGTCAGATCTTGGACCTGACCGATCAACCCCGGTCGATTGGCGGGTTTTCCCTGCACCAGTTCAACCATCGTGTCATCCAAAGTGCCGTGGTAGCAGCCGTTGAAGACCAGAACCTTTGGCTTGCCTGTCACCGCCCGCGCGACGCGCAGGGCAAAGCGGTTGGCGTCTGTTGCGGTGGTTGCGATCTGCCATTTGAAATTGCCGAACCGTTCGCAAAGCAGCGCGCCCGCCTGAAGGGCGGCCTCGGTTGGCAGCATGTAGGTCAGACCGCGACGGGCCTGTTTGCGGATGGCCTGTGCGACGGGGGCGGGCGAATGGCCGAACATGCTGCCAGTGTCGCCAAGGCAGAAATCATCCAGTTCGTTGCCGTCGATGTCCTTGATCTTTGACCCTTTGGCGCGTGCGACCAAGGGCAGATAGGGCATCGGCCAGTCGCGCATCCAATGCATGGGTACGCCATTCAGAAAGGCTCCCGCGCCCTTTGCCAAGGCTTTCGCGGCAAGGGGGCGTGACTCGCTGTAGCGTTTGGCCTCTTTGGCCGCGAATTTGCGAAGCCGGTCTGCGTTTATGCCTGCAATCTGAGAGTCGGTCATGGGAAGCCTCATCGGTTGACTGCTTATCGCTTGTAATTTGATCAAATTCAAGCGGGAGCTTTTTGGCTTGGCCAGCGTTATGGCGCAATTGGGGGGGCGGGCGGCGCAGCCAAGTCGGACAGGATCGAGAAGATGAGCTTTCGCAAGAATTCGTGTTGCGGGCTTTTCGTTTGGCGGGCGTGCCAATAGGCGCAGATTTGGGGAGCGGGCATCTGCATCGGCGGCTGAAAATGGATTAGGCCATATTGTTTTGCCAGACGCTCGGCGAGTTGCAGGGGAACGAGAGCGATCAGATCGGATTCGCTGACGGCACGCAGGACGCCGGAAAAGACGGGCACCGTCAGCATGATACGTCTGTTCCGCCCGATGCGTTCCAAAGCGGAATCGCCCATGGCGCGCAGATTGCCTTCGGGTGACATCAGCACATGGCCCAGTTCGCAGAACAGGTCGATTGGCATGGTCGTGCCATCCGTAAAGCCTGTGAGGTGGGGGTTTTCCCTGCGTGCGATGATGACGAAGGGGGAGGCAAAGAGCGTTTTCTTTGCCGCCCACGCGGGCGCGGGCCGGTCGGGCACCAAAAGAAGGTCTGCCCCTTCCGCTTCAAGGCTGTCGAGATAGTTTGAAGGGGTCACATCGACCAATTGGGCGACGATGCCGGGGGCTTCGTTCAGCAAAGCCTGAGCAAGGCGCGGCATCAGGAGTTCGGCGAAAAAGTCGGTGGCGGAAATCCTGAACACGCCCGAGGCCAGGGCCGGATCAAAGACAGGGGCGGGTGCCAGAAGCGCCTGAATGCGATCCAGTTCAGCGTGCAGAGGCAGGGCGATCTGCTGGGCAAAATCTGTCGGCACCAGCCGATTTCCGTGGCGCACAAAAAGCTGGTCGCCCAGCGCGTCCCGAAGGCGGGCCAAGGAGCCAGAGACCGCGGATTGCGAAAGGTTCAACTTTTCTGCGGCGCGAACCGTGCTGCCTTCGCTGAGCAAGGCGTCAAGGACGCGCAGAAGGTTGAGATCAAAGGTCGCGAAATTCATCTGGCCGATAACCTTTATCAAGGAATGCGTTTTGACCGATAGCCTTTGCTTCCGCATCATCTGGGTCAAGGAAAATCAAAAGTGCCAAGGAGGGAAAGATGAAAGACTTTGCGAATGACGTTGAGGCGATGCGCTGGAACGGCACGTTTTACAAAACGATCCTCTCAACCGCAGAAACGGGCGGAGCAATGTCGATTGTTGACAGCCTGTCGCCAGTGAACAGCGGCCCGCCCCGGCATATCCACCACGCGGAAGATGAGGTGTTGATGATTTTGACGGGTCGGTGCTTGTTCTGGATGGAAGGCGAAGAGTTCATCCGGGGGCCCGGCGAGGTTGCCTTCATCCCCAGAGGGAAAGAGCATACGTTCAGAGTGATCAGCGACGTTCCATGCCGTCACCTGATCATACTGACTCCGGGCGGGTTCGAAGGTTTCTTTGCCGATATGGCGCAGGGTCAGTTCGCGATCCCGGCCGATATGCCTGCGGTCGTGGAATCCGCGTCACGGCATAACCTGACCTTTACCGGCCCGCCGCTAGAGTGATTACAGCCACTCGGCCCGGCCGGTGCCGACGGCATCGGCCACCGAGGCAAATCCGTCGCGTTCCAAAAGCGCATCAAGGCCCCGCGCCAGACGTCCGGCAAGACCGATGCCTTCGTAGACCATGGCGGTGTAGAACTGGATGGCAGAGGCCCCGGCGCGGATTTTCTGATAGGCCTGTTCGGGCGTGGAAATTCCGCCGACACCGATAAGGGGAAGCCGGCCTTCGGTCAGCTTTGACAGTTGTGCCAAGACGCGGGTGGACTTTTCGAACAATGGCGCGCCGGAAAGGCCGCCCATTTCGTTACGGGATGCACTTTTCAAACCATCGCGGGAAAGCGTGGTGTTGGTGGCGATAATCGCATCCAGACCGCTGGCCACGGCAACTTCGGCGATTTCCGCGAGTTCCTCGGGCGAGAGATCGGGGGCAATCTTGAGGAAGACGGGAATGCGGCTGGGCAGGCCTTCGCGTGTTTCCATCACCCGCGCCAAGAGGGCGGTCAAGGCCGCCGCGCCCTGAAGATCGCGCAGCTTTTCGGTGTTCGGGCTGGACACGTTCACGGTCGCGAAATCGACATGCGGGCCGCAGGTGGCAAGCACATGGGCGAAATCGGCCGAGCGGTCGGGCGAGGTCTTGTTCGCACCAAGGTTCAGGCCAATTGGTAGGCTGCGCGGGCGCTGGGCCAGACGCGCGGCAATCGCCTGCATTCCGTCATTGTTGAAACCAAAGCGGTTGATCGCGGCGCGATCTTCGGTCAGGCGGAAAAGGCGCGGTTTGGGGTTGCCGGGTTGCGGCAATGGCGTTGCGGCCCCGACCTCCAGAAAACCAAATCCTGCCCGCGAGAGGGGCGCAAGGGCGGTGGCATTCTTGTCATAGCCCGCAGCAAGGCCAATCGGATTGGCAAGGGTCAGGCCTGCGACAGTCGTCTGAAGCCGTGCCGTGCTGATCACCCCCGGCAGGGGAACCAGCCCGGAGTTCAAGGCGCGGAGCGAAAGGCCATGTGCGGCCTCGGGGTCCATCTGGTGCAGTGCCAGAAGGCCCGCCCGTTCGATCAGATTCAAAATACGCCCTCGGGGAAGATATGGCCCGAAGCGCCCAGCGGCAGGGACTTGTCCCAGACCACTTCGGAAAGGCGCAGGGTCCGATAGAGATGGGGGAACAGCGCCCCGCCACGCGATGGTTCCCATTTCAGGGCGGGGCCCAGCTTTGTGCTGTCAAAGGCCACGAGCACGAGATCGCTTTCCTCGGAAAACCACTTGGCGGCGGTTTCGGCCACCTGAGGGGCTGTCGAGAAGTGGATATACCCGTCGGCAAGATCGACTGGAGCGCCAGCGGTTTCACCGGCGGCTTTGAACGCATCCCATTCGGGGCGGCGGAGGATCTTGTAAATCAACATGCGCCTTCCATGCACAAGCTGGGGCCTTTGGTCAATCCTTCGTCGCTGCTGCGGTGTCATGGAAGTGTTTCGAAGTGATGCGAAGGGCTTCCGCAAGGTGAAGTTTGACAATGGGCTAGGGCCGGAGTCAGGCTGGCGCCATAACAACATGGGAGTCTTTTCAATGAATCACCGTTTGATGGGCACGGCCGCCCTTTTGGCCGTATTGGCCGGTGCCCCCGCAATTGCCGAAGAAATCAAGCTGACATTGCTGGGTGTGGGCGACGTCTACAACTATGCGGAAAGCAAGGGCCGCGGTGGATTTGCACGACTGAACGCTGTGGCCAAGGCCGAGCGCGCGGCGAATCCGAATACGCTTTATGTCTTTAACGGCGATATGCTGTCGCCCTCGCTGCAATCGGGGTTCGACAAGGGACAGAACACAATCGACTTCACCAATCTGGTGCCGTTTGACATCGCCGTTCCCGGCAACCACGAATTCGATTTTGGGCCGGAAAACTTCATGGAGAAGATGAAGGCCTCGAACTATCCGTGGGCTGCAATCAACATCACCAATGCGGATGGAAGCCCGATTGAGGGCCTTGGCGGCGTCATGGTCAAGGAAGTGGCCGGCCTTAAGGTGGCGCTGGTGCCTGTGGCGCAGGATACCTCGCCCGAGGTTTCTTCGACGGGCGATCTGAAGTTCTTGCCGACGGTCGAGGGCGGTATCGCTGCGGCCAAGAAAGCCCGCGAAGACGGGGCCGATCTGGTTGTGGGCGTGGTTCAGACCAATATGGAAAACGACCGCAAGCTGATGGCAAGCCACGCCTTTGACGTGATCCTGTCAGGTGACGACCATTCCTATGCCACGGCCTATGACGGTGTGACCGCCTATGTGGAAACCAGCGTGGACGGCCAGCTTTTGAACCCTGTCGATTTGGCCGTGACCGTTGAGGAAAAAGACGGCAAGCGCACCGTGAAATGGACCCCGTCCTTCCGGTTCATCGACACAGCCAACGTGACCCCGGACCCGGAAAGCCAAGCGCTGACCGACAAGTACACGGCAGAGCTTGATGCCAAACTGAATGTCGAGATCGGGACCACAGAGGGCGCGCTGGACAGCCGCCGGAACATGGTGCGCGGGGAAGAGACCACGATGGGCAACCTGATCGCCGATGCGATGCGGGCCCAGACCGGCGCGGATATCGCGATCATGAATGGCGGCGGCATTCGTGCTGACCGCACCTATGATGCCGGTGCCAAGTTGACGCGTCGGGACATCCTGACCGAACTGCCCTTTGGCAATACGACCGTCGTGACCGAATTGCCGGGAACCCAGGTTCTTGCGGCGCTGGAAAACGGGGTCAGTCAGGTTGAAAAAGGCGCGGGTCGTTTTCCGCAGGTTTCGGGCGTGACCTTCACGCTGGACCCGTCGGCTGAGCCGGGCAAGCGTGTGTCCGAAGTCATGGTGGGCGGTGCCGCGCTGGAGGCCGACAAGCTTTATACCGTGGCGGTCAATGACTACATCCTTGGCGGCGGCGATGGCTATGCGGCGCTGGGCGGGGGACGTATCGTCACCAACAACGGCTCGGGCAATCTGGTTGCCAATGATGTGATGGCCTATGTCGAGAAGATGGGAACCGTCAATGTCGGCGTTGAAGGCCGGATAAAGAAGCTGGGCCAGTAACGCGGCCATTATCTGAAACAGGGCAGAGGGCGCAGGGAAACTTGCGCCCTTTGTCTTTGCGGACTTGCTCGCCCGAATTGGACTGTGTAAGCCTGTCGGAAAGGTTTTAGGGGGGCGGGCGTGAGCCTAGAGGTCTTTCTGGCTGTGCTTGGCGCGGCCTTCTTGCATGCCTTCTGGAATGCGCTGATCAAGACCGGCACCAGCCGGCAATCGTCGATGCTGTTGCTGACCTTGGGCCATGCGGCGGTGGGAGCCTGTGTGGCGGCGACCAAGCCCTTTCCCATGGCCGAGGCATGGCCGTGGCTGATAGGCTCTGGCCTTATTCACATGACCTATCAGCTTTTCCTTGCCTATGCCTATGAGCATGGCGACCTGAGCCGGGTTTACCCGATCGCCCGTGGTGCCGCGCCGATGATCGTGACCGTGGTGGGGGCGATCTTTCTGGCGGATCAGATGGGACCGAACGACTATCTGGGTGTCATCGTTCTGGGCCTTGGGATTGCGATTATGGCGCGGGGCGTTTTCGCCAGCGGAGAGTCGCGGCGCATGCTGCCCTATGCCTTTGGCTCGGCCTGCGCCACGGCAGGCTATTCGATGGCTGACGGCTTGGGCGCGCGTGTCTTGGGCGATGCCGTGGCCTATGTGGCGTGGCTGATGATGCTGTCGGCACTGTTCTATACGCCTGCGGCCCTTGCGTTGCGGGGAACCGTTCTTTTGCGCGTGCCATTGCGGGCATGGGGCATTGGGGCGATTGCGGCAGGGGCGTCTTTTGGGGCCTATGCCATTGCGGTCTGGGCCATGACCTTGGCCCCCATCGCCTTGGTTGCGGCGCTGCGCGAGACATCCATTCTGTTTGCCATCCTGATTGGCTGGTTAGTTTTCGGAGAGAAAATGGACCGTACGAAAGCCTTGGCCGCAACTGTCATTGTCGCGGGCGTCTTGCTGACACGGCTTTAGGCGCATGCTTAGGCGCGGCCCGGTCGTTCCGGGATCAACTGCTGCGCGATGCCAGCAAAGATCAGGTAGATCGAAGTGAGGATCAATCCCCAGTCGATAAACGCCGGGCTTTGAAAATCGACCCAAGCCGCCCAGCCGGCGAAAACCACCCAGAGGAGCGAGACCGGCAGCGAGATATTGCGCCATCGTTTGGTTCGGGTTGGGTGAATGAATTTGAGATTGGTGAACATCGCCACAGTCAGAGCAATGACGATCGCAAGGATCAGGCCCTTTGGTGGGGCGACGGCAAAAAGCACGAGGACCAGCATGTTCCAGCAGGCGGGAAAGCCTGCAAAGCTTTTGTCCTTGGTCTTCATTCTTGTGTCGGCAAAGTAGATCACACTGCCATAGGTGATCGCGACGATTGCGGTCCACCCCGTCCATCCCGGCAGCAGGCCCGATTTGAAAAGGGCGAAGGCCGGAATGAAAACATAGGTTAAGAAGTCGATGATCAGGTCAAGAAGCACGCCGTCATAGGTGGGCCAGTTCTTGTCGACCTCGTATTTCCGGGCCAAGGGGCCGTCGATGCCATCGACGATAAGCGCGAGGACGAGCCAAAGGAACATCAGGCTCCATTTCTCTTCCACGGCGGCCAGCATGGCAAACATCGAAAGAACCGCGCCGGTGGCGGTCAGCAAATGGACGGATAGGGCTTTGTGACGAAGCTGCATTTGCGTTTGATGGCCGAAAGTCTGGATCGGCGCAACCTTTGAGCGCCGCGATCAGGCGCGTGGGTGGGATTTTTCGTAGACTTCCATCAGTCTTGCGGCATCGACCGCCGTGTAGGCTTGGGTCGTTGACAGGGAGGCGTGGCCCAAGAGTTCCTGGATCGAGCGGAGGTCGCCACCGGCGGACAGAAGGTGGGTCGCGAAGCTGTGACGCATGGCGTGGGGCGTGGCGGTTGATGGCAGGCCCAGCGAGATGCGCGCTTTTTCCATCACAAGGGCGATCAGCCGCGCATTGAGCGGACCGCCGCGCAGCCCGCGAAACAGTGGTGCGTCATCGGTCAGATCATAGGGGCAAAGGTGCGCATATTCCGCAACGGCCTGCTTTGCGACCGGTACGACCGGCACCATCCGGGTCTTCCCGCCCTTGCCGGTTATGCGCAGGACTTCGGGAAGGTTCTGCGCGGCACCTGTCAGCCCAAGGGCTTCGGAAATACGCAGGCCGCAACCGTAAAGAAGCGTCACGACCGCCTGATCCCGGGCGGCGATCCAATCCTCGGACGCATAATCGGCCACGGTGTCGATCATCTGTTGCGCAGCATCTTCGGAAAGTGGGCGCGGCAGTTTTCGTTTGTATTTCGGCGCTCTGGCCGAAAGGACCGTGGTGGCGTCCGCCCCTGACCGATCTGCCGCCCAAGCCGTGAAGTTCTTCACCGCAGACAGGCCGCGGGCCAGACTGCGGGCGGACACGCCGCGGGCGCGTTCATGCGCCATCCATGCCCGCAAGTCGGTTTGCGAGAGTGTCGTTATTGAAGCAAGTCCTTCGGTGCCTCCGCGATGCTGGGCAAGAAAGGACAGAAAGCCTGCGACGTCGGTGGTGTAAGCCTTGACCGTGTTTGCGGCCCGGCCATGCACACCAGACAGTTGCTCGCCCCAGGTTTGCAGCGCGTCACGCAGCTGAGGAGAGAAGGCCGTCACGGGCTTACGACAGCCAGCGGCGCATGGTCCGCTCGAAGATGCCCGCGAAGAAAACCAACAGATCTGTGCCGTGGGTCGGCTTGAATTGATGCGGGTCTTCGGCGCCCATGACCAGCATGCCTGGAAGGCGGCCCTTGCCGAAGTCGAGCTTCATCAGGGCTTCCGACCGGATCCAGCCCGCGCGATCGCCGTAAAGCAGATCAGACGCCGGGATTGTTTGGCGCAGGGTCACAGGGCGCAGGGGGATGTTGCGGCCATTGGTCAAGTATTCGCCGACAAACCCCGGTTCGGCCACGAACAGCACATCGCCCAGTTTGCGCAGGGCCGGGTCTTCGGCGTTCTGAACGGATTCCAGCACCAAACGGATGCAATCAACGCGTAGGGTTGCCGCAACTTCGGTGGCAAGGGTTTTCAGGAAATCTTCAAAGGAAAGCGGGTCCAGCATCTGAAGGATCGCCCGGTGCACCTGATTGGTGCCTGCGAGGTTTTCATAGGCGGCCGCGATCACGGTTCTATGCGTGTCTTCCAGACGATCAAGCCTGCTGCCCAGACGTTCCATTGCGATGCCGCGCAGGTCGACGATATTTGACCCCATCGCCCGCTCATTCGCGCCGATCAGGGCGGCCATAACGTCGCGGTCTTCCAATAGGCGCTCGGGTTCCGCAAGGATGCGGTCGCGCATATCCTGTTCGATCATGTAAACACTGCCCGGTTTTTTATCCGATTTGCCCGACACTATATCGGAAAATGACAAGACCATGAAAGTCTTTCCTTCCTGTTGGGTCACAGGAAAAAGTTTTGGCTCGGCATCTGTATCTGATATGCCGCGATCCAATCGGAGGCCGCCATGTCGAATTTACTGATTATCTATACAGGTGGGACCATCGGGATGGTGCCGGGGCCGGACGGCCTTACGCCGGGTGAAGGCGTGTTGGAACGGGCTTTGGAGGCGCGTCTTCCGTCCGCAACCAAAGCCGAGATCCTGCGATTTGATCCTCTCGTCGACAGTGCGAATGTTGGCCCGGCAGACTGGAATCGGATGCTGGATCTGATCGAGGACTGGTCGGGGAGCGGGGTCATTATTGTTCATGGTACCGATACGATGGCATATACTGGGGCTGCCTTGTCTTCGGCCCTGACAGATGTGCGGTTTCCGGTTGTTCTTTGTGGGTCAATGGTTCCGCTGGAACAGGGGGGCGATGCTGAAGCCAACCTTGATCTTGCGGTATCGGCCGTTGCAGGGAAAGCCGGGGTTTGGTTGGCCTTTGCGGGTAAAGTCATGCCTGCGGCAGGCTTGGTGAAACACGACAGCCACGCCGCGGATGCGTTCCGGTCGCATCCGCAAACGCCCTTTGCCGTTCGGTCACGTCGTTTCGATGAGCAGAAGCGTCTGGCGGTGGTGACCTTGACCCCAGGTCTTTCGGCGCGCGCAGTAGCGGCGATGCTTTCGGAACTGGATGGTGCGGTCTTGCGGGTGTTCGGGGCTGGCACGATGATGGCCAACCCAGAGTTGGAAGCCGTGTTGCACAAAGCCGTTGGCAGAGGGTGCCATATAAGGGCTGTCAGCCAATGCGAGGCCGGCGGGTTGGAACCCGCAGCCTATGCCGCCGGGGCCGCGATCTGGCAGGTTGGGGTTGAGAATGGCGGGGCCGAAACGCCTGAACTGGCCCTGGCCCGGCTTTGGTTGTCGCTGTCCTGATCCTGCCTTGGACTACTGGCGCGCCTTAGGATTTGCCGCCAAACAGTTGGTCACGACCGGGATCGTAGGGCCGGTTCAGTTCTGCGAAGAAATCGGGCAGAGCCAAGGCCGCGCGCGTCAGCGGCCAATCGAGTTTCTTTGGCTTGCCGGTTGCTGACTCGCATTTGACCCTTCGCGTGCAGCTGCGCCAAAGCTGCCAACCAGACGAGAATTTCAGATCGGTCTGGCGAGAGGGCAGGTCGAAATAGGCATCCGGCCAACCCTTTTCGGTGATCCAATCAAGAATCGTGGAAGCAGTATCGCAGGGCGTGAAAAGGCCGGTCAGGTACCAACACTTTTCGTTCGGGCCATAGGCAAGGGAAGCCATCCTGATCCCATCTGCTGCCGCGGGAGCGATGAAATCTGCCTGATAGGCCGCATTGTATTTGTCATAGCTGAAAGGAAATCGAGGATGCGGGGCATAGCCCGCATCCTCGATCAGGGGTGCAAAATGGGCGGTCAGCTTGTGCCAGACTGCCTTGTGGTCGTGCTTTGCCCGCGCGGCCACGAAAGACCTTACAGGATCTTCTGGCCGGTTTTGGCCCAGTCGGCCATGAACTGTTCCAGACCCTTGTCGGTCAGGATATGGTTGGCCATCTGCTTGATCACGCCCGGAGGGGCGGTCATCACGTCCGCGCCGATCAGAGCGCAGTCCTTGGCATGGTTTACGGTGCGCACAGAAGCCGCAAGGATTTGCGTGTTGAAGTCATAGTTGTCGTAAAGCGTGCGGATGTCGGCGATCAGGTCAAGACCATCGAGGTTGATGTCATCCAGACGACCAATGAAGGGCGAGATGAAGGTTGCGCCTGCCTTGGCGGCCAGAAGAGCCTGATTGACGCTGAAGCAGAGCGTCACGTTGACCATGAAGCCTTCGGACGACAGCACTTTACAAGTCTTGAGGCCGTCCCAAGTCAGCGGAACCTTGACCGCGATATTGGGGGCGATGGCGGCCAGCTTGCGGCCCTCGGCGATCATTTCGTCGGATTTCATCGCCACGACTTCGGCGGAAACCGGGCCCGAGACGATCGAGCAGATTTCCTTGGTCACTTCCAAAATGTCACGACCGGATTTCAGAATGATCGAGGGGTTGGTGGTGACGCCATCAACCATGCCCAAATCATTGAGTTCGGAAATGGCGGCGACATCCGCGGTATCGACAAAGAATTTCATCGCATCGTCCTTTGATCAGGGAAGGGGTTGCAGGGGGTTCGGGGGGGGTTTACCCCAGATTGCAGGAAAACGAAAGAGTGGTGTGAGCGCTAACATTGGCAGATCGGGTCTATTCTGAGGGAGAATCTGTTGGTGTTTTGACCACTGAACCGCTTGGGCGGTCAGGTCTGGGCGTCTTGGACTATCGTGCGCCCGAAGGTGGCTGCGGCGATGGTGACTTCGTTGAGGTGCCCTTGGGGCCGCGAAAAGTGCTTGGCGTCGTTTGGGGGGGGGGCGAAGGCGCGTTTGACCGAGCGAAACTGCGGGCCGTGACGCGGGTGCTGGATGCCCCGCCGATGCGGGCTGAGTTGCGCAGCTTTTTGGCGCGGGCCGCAGATTATACCCTGACCCCCATGCCCGCGATGCTGCGACTGGCCACGCGGGCGCCGGGGCTGATGGATGGTGCAGCCACGCGGCGGGTCTATCGGCTGACAGGTGCGGCTCCGAACCAATTGACCGAGGCGCGATTCCGGGTCGTCGAGGCGTTGCGGGCTTTTGGCGGGGCTGCTGTGACACTGGGCGAATTGGCCGAGGCAGCGGCCTGCGGGACATCGGTTGTCAAAGGTCTGGTCAAACTTGGGGTGATTTCCGAGGAGGACGCCCCGAAAGACACGCCCTATCCCGTGCTGGATCCATCCGGTCTGCGCCCTTTGCAAGGCGATCAGATTGCAGCGGGAGACGCTTTGGTCGCGGCTGTGGCGCAGGGCGGCTATTCGTGCACCTTGCTGAAAGGCGTAACCGGGTCCGGAAAGACCGAGGTTTATCTGGAGGCGGTTGCCGAGTGCATTCGCGGTGGACAGCAAGCGCTTGTCCTGTTGCCCGAAATTGCCCTGACCGCCGATTTCTTGGCACGCGTTCAGGATCGTTTCGGGGCAAAGCCCGCCGAATGGCATTCGGGCGTGACGATGACCGAACGCCGTAGGGTCTGGCGCATGGTGGCCGAGGGTGGAGCGTCCTTTGTCGTGGGGGCAAGGTCTGCGCTTTTCCTGCCGTTTCAGAACCTTGGACTGATCGTCGTCGATGAAGAGCACGATACGTCCTACAAGCAGGAAGAGGGCGTGCTTTACAATGCGCGGGACATGGCGGTCCTGCGGGGCGCGATCTGCGGCTCTGCGGTTGTTCTTGCCAGTGCGACGCCAAGCTTGGAAACTTGGGCCAATGTCGAGGCGGGTAAATATGCGCGCCTTGATCTGGGCGCACGTTTTGGCGCGGCCGAGATGCCGGATCTGCACGCCATCGACATGCGGGCGGAGCAACTGCAATCCAACCAGTGGATTTCGGAAGAGCTGGCTGCCGAAGTTCGGGCACGGGTGGTCAAGGGTGAGCAGGCGCTGCTGTTTCTGAACCGTCGCGGTTACGCCCCGGTCACACTCTGCCGCGCCTGCGGAAATCAAGTGGGTTGCGATGATTGCGATGCGCGGATGGTCGAGCATCGGTTCCTCAAGCGGCTTGTTTGCCACCAATGCGGGGCGACAAAGCCCGTTCCCGTTGCGTGCCCGTCTTGCGGAGTTGAGGGCCGCATGGCTGCGGTTGGTCCCGGAGTGGAACGGCTGGCGGAAGAAGTGACAGCCCGCTTTCCCGAGGCGCGGGTGGCCGTCTTGTCGTCGGATCTTTTCGGTTCGGCGCGGGCGCTGAAAGACCAGATTGCGGCCATTGCCGAAGGCGAGGCCGATATCATCATCGGCACCCAGATCGTGGCGAAGGGGCATAACTTCCCGTTGCTGACGCTTGTTGGCGTCATTGATGCCGACCTTGGGTTGCAGGGATCAGATCTGAGGGCCGCAGAGCGGACGTTCCAATTGATGCGTCAGGTTGCGGGGCGGGCCGGGCGGGCCGAGGGGAAGAAGGGGGTGGCCTTGCTTCAGACCCACCAGCCGGAGCACCCAGTGATCCGCGCCATTCTGGGTGGGGATGAAGAGGCGTTTTGGGCTGCGGAGGCTGCCGAGCGAAAGGCGGCCGGGGTTCCCCCCTATGGCCGTATGGCCGGGATCGTTCTGTCCAGCCCGGATGTAGCGCAGGTGTTTGATTTTGGTGCTGAACTGGCGCGCCTGGATGGCCCGTTGCGGCGTATCGGGGCACAGGTCTATGGCCCGGCCCCGGCCCCGATCAGCCGGGTTCGCGGGAGGCACCGGGTACGCCTGCTGGTGAAGGCCGAAAAGGGGGCGCCGCTGCAAGCCGCCCTTGCCGAATGGGTCGCGCAATTCAAACTGCCCACCAATCTGCGCCTTGCGATAGATATTGATCCGCAAAGCTTCCTTTGATCTGAGTTGGTGTGTGTAACGACGGGCTCTTTATTCCGGAAGGCTTTCCATTCTCCGGATCAGATGGCGGCGTTCTGCGTCTTGTGAGCAAAGATCAAGGGCGCGGGTATAGGCTGCCCGAGCCTCTTCAGGGCGGTTAAGTTCACGCAGCATCTCGGCCTTGGCCAGATGGGCAAGGTAATAGGATTGCAGGTCTTTCTCGGCCAACAGGCTTTCGACAAGTGGCAGGCCGCTGTCTGGACCTTTGACTTTTCCCAAGGCCACGGCGCGGTTCAATTGCGCCACCGGCGAAGGGGTGAGCCGGTATAGCACTTCGTAAAGCCCCAGAATTTCAGCCCAATTTGTGTCCTCGAATGTCGGGGCGGTTGCATGGACCGCCGCGATGGCCCCTTGCACGGCATAGGGGCCAATCTGACGGGCCGCAAAAGCGTGGTTGATCCAGCCCACGCCCTCGGCGATCTGGTCGCGATCCCAAAGGCTGCGGTCTTGCGCCTCGAGCGGGATCAGATCGCCATTCAGGGCGCGGGCAGACCGTCTGGCATCATGGCAGAGCATCAAACCCAACAGCCCCATCACTTCCGGGTCGGGGAAGCGATGGACCAAAAGGCGGCACAGGCGCAGTGCCTCGGCAGAAAGGTCGTGCCGGAGCGCCTGCGGATGCGACGTCGAAAGATTGGCTTCGTTGAAGACGAGATAAAGCATCCGCAAGACCGGGGGCAGTCTGGATGGCAGGTCTGCGGCGGATGGGATTTCGTATCGCAGGCCCGCGTCCCGGATATGGGCTTTGGCCCTGACGATGCGTTGCGCAAGCGTTGGGGTGCGAAGAAGGTAGGCACGCGCAATTTCTTCGGTTGTCAAACCGCAGATCGTTCTGAGCCCCAGTGCCACCTGAGCCTCGTGACCAAGGTCCGGGTGACAGCAGGTGAAGAGAAGGCGGAGCGTGTCGTCTTCGATTCCCGCGTCATCCAGATCAGTTGGGTCAGCCTCGGCTTCGACGGACGAACCAAGCCATTGATCGCCGGCCAGTGCGGGGGCATCAAGAATGGTCTTTTGCCTTGCTTCGCGGCGCAGGCGATCAATGGCCCGGAAGCGACCGGCAGAGACTAGCCAAGCGGTTCGGTTGCGGGGCAATCCTTCGCTTGGCCAGCGTGCGGCGGCCGCGAGAAAGGCGTCGTGAAGCGCTTCTTCTGCACGATCAAAGTCGCCAAGAAGCCGGATCAAGGTAGCCAGAACCTTGCGGCGTTCCTGCTGCCAGACGGTCGCGATGTCGCTACTCACGCGATCCGTTCCAGAACGTCAAGGGGACGAAGCTCGATAGAGCCGACTGTCACCAAAGGCATGCGCGCGCCCAGACGGATCGCTTCGTTCATGTCGCACGCCTCGATCAGGATGAAACCACTGAGATGTTCTTTGGTTTCCATGAAGGGACCATCGGTCAGTGTCAGTTCGCCGTCCCAAGCCCGCAGCGTGATCGCCTCGGACGGCAGTTTCAGGGGTTCAGCCATGATCAGATGGCCGCCCGCCTTCAACTCTTCATCGTAATCCATCATCCCGTTGACGAAGGCATCACGTTGGGCCTGTGACACGACCGCGAATTTGGCTTCGTCGAGATAGATCAGGAACATGTATTTCATGGCAGCTTCCCGGCAATCAGGGTGATGCTAACTGGCCGAACGGGGAAAGCGGATTTCGACGGGTCGGCAAATCTTTTCTGCAATTGTCGAAATTTTCGAACTCAAGGCGACCAAGAGGAGCAGGCCAGTCGAAATGGCGCCTCAAGGGAACCAAGATCATGATCCATCTTTATTCAGCCGTTCTTCTAAACCGCCCCCTCAGACCAGAAGAGCTTTCGGACCACTGGATTCCCAAAAGCGCGCATGGCCTTGTCTCATGGTTGCGGGGGCGTCGGGCGGGGTGCGGATCTGAAAAGGGTCATCAAAAGCAACCGTTCTGATTTTGGGCGAGCAGCTGTAGCATCTGGTCTTCGTGACTTTGCGCGCGCAGAAAAATGGTCAATCTGACTTCCATTTTTTCTCGATTTGCCGTAACCAGCCTGTAATCGCATGGACCGGGGTGCAATTCCCCGGTGGCTCTTCCGGCCGCCGATCCGCCGGACAACGCACCAGACTTGCCCTTATCTGCCAAGAGCATTCGGCTCTTGGGCCGGAGAAATTTTGATGTCGTTTGACCGTTACCGCATGGAATGGTTCGGAAATATCCGAGCCGATGTTCTGTCGGGCCTTGTCGTGGCCCTTGCCCTTATCCCCGAGGCCATTGCCTTTTCCCTGATCGCTGGGGTGGATCCCAAGGTCGGGCTGTATGCCAGTTTCTCGATTGCTGTGATCACGGCTTTTGTCGGCGGGCGCCCCGGAATGATTTCGGCCGCAACCGCTGCGACGGCAGTTCTGATGGTGACCTTGGTCCGGGATTACGGGTTGGAATACCTGCTTGCCGCGACCGTTCTGGCCGGGCTTCTGCAGATCGGCATGGGGTTGATGAAGCTGGGTTTCGTCATGCGCTTTGTGTCAAAGTCGGTGATGACCGGGTTTGTCAACGCCTTGGCAATCCTGATCTTTATGGCGCAATTGCCAGAGCTTGATCCTCGTGTTGTCGGCCCGCTGACCTATGCAATGGTGGCGGGTGGTCTGGCGATCATCTATCTTTTCCCGCGCCTGACCCGTGCTGTTCCGTCGCCTTTGGTGGCGATTGTGGTTATGACCGCCCTGACCTTGTATTTCGGTTGGGACGTGCGGACGGTTGGCGATATGGGCGCCTTGCCCGATACGCTGCCGATCTTCCTGATCCCTGATGTTCCGCTGACCTTCGAGACGTTGAAGATCATCTTCCCGTATTCCTTGGCTGTGGCTGTTGTTGGCTTGCTGGAAAGCCTGATGACGCAGAATATCGTCGATGAGATGACCGACACGACCAGCAACCGCAATCAGGAATGCGTGGGGCAGGGTATTGCGAATACCGCGACCGCCTTTATTGGCGGGATGGCCGGCTGTGCGATGATTGGCCAAAGCGTGATCAATGTCGGGTCTGGTGGGCGCGGCCGTCTGTCTACCTTTGTTGCGGGCGCGATGTTGCTGGTCTTTTGCGTTGGCTTGGGCGAATGGGTCAGCCAAATTCCCATGCCCGCGTTGGTAGCCATCATGGTCATGGTCTCGGTTGGCACCTTCAATTGGGGGTCATTCAAGACCCTGCGCACCCATCCGACCAGCAGTTCGGTTGTGATGGTGGCAACTGTGGTGACGGTGGTCTGGAGCCATAACCTTGCGATTGGTGTTTTGGTCGGGGTGCTGCTCTCTGGACTCTTCTTTGCCGCCAAGATCGCACAATTGTTCCGGGTCACCAGCGACCTTTCCGGGGGCGTGCGGACCTATTTGGTTCAGGGACAGCTTTTCTACGGCTCGACAGAAGCCTTCATGCGGTCTTTCGATTTTAAGGAAGAAGTCAAACGGGTCGTGATTGACGTCAGTAGTGCGCATATCTGGGATATCTCTTCTGTGCAGGCTTTGGACATGGCGGTGGCCAAATTCCGTAAGGCGGGTCGAATGGTCGATGTCGTGGGCATGAATGCCGCGTCGGAAACGCTGGTCGACAAATTGTCGCTTAGGAAGGGTCGGGATGTTCTGGATGAGGGACTTCTGGCGCACTGATTGACTATGGGAGCGTGCGCAATTGTGCGGGTGACAAGTTCTCTCTCGTCACGCGCGCTAGCGGGCGCTATTTCCGACGCATGATCACGCGCAAGATGACATTGGACGAAGCCGCCACGCTGCCTCGTTGGCGACGCCCCGAAGGATTGCTGGTGCTTATGGCAGCTGCCATGCCACTGGCCTTTTCGACATGGTCGGCGCTTCTGAACAATTTCGTCATTGAAGTGGCAGGGTTCACCGGAGTTGAAATCGGCTGGCTGCATTCTGTGCGGGAAATACCGGGGTTTCTGGCCATCGGTGTGATCTTTGTCCTGCTGTTCGTGCGCGAACAGGTGTTGGCCCTGTCCAGCTTGATCTTGCTGGGCATTGCCAGCGCCTTGACCGCGCAATTCCCAAGCCTTGGCGGTATCCTGTTCCTGACGCTGCTTTCGTCGATCGGGTTCCACTATTACGAGACGGTGAACCAGTCTCTGCAATTGCAATGGCTGAGCAAGGAGCGGGCGCCAAAGGTTTTGGGGTGGCTCGTTGCCATCGGCTCCGGCGCAAGCCTGGTGGCCTATCTGGCGCTTGTCGCTTTGTGGGACAGTCTGGGTCTAAGCTATAACAGCGTCTATCTGATCTCGGGCGGGTTGACCGCACTGATCGCGATTGCGGCTTTTTTCCTGTACCCGCAGTTTGAAGCCCCCGTCGCTCAACGGAAATCCATGGTCCTGCGCCGTCGTTACTGGCTGTACTATGCGATGCAATTCATGGCGGGCGCACGACGCCAGATCTTTATCGTCTTTGCGGCCTTCATGATGGTGGAACGCTTTGGCATGGACGTGCATGAGGTGACGGCCCTGTTCATCATCAACTACATTGCGAATATGGCGGCAGGTCCGTTTATTGGTGGCTGGATTGGCAAGTTCGGCGACCGCAACATGATGATCGCGCAGTATGCGGGCCTTCTTTGCGTGTTTCTGGCCTATGGCGGGATCTATGCTTTTGGCTGGGGCGTTGTGGTGGCGTCGATCCTCTATGTGCTGGACCATCTGTTCTTCTCGATGAACATCACGCTGAAGACCTATTTCCAGAAGATCGCAGACCCCGCCGATATCGCACCGACTGCGGCAGTTGCCTTTACCATCAACCATATCGCGGCAGTCTTTTTGCCTGCGGCGTTGGGGTATCTTTGGGTAGCCTCGCCGGGTTCAGTCTTTTTGCTGGCGGCTGGAATGGCTTCGGTGTCGCTGGGATTGGCCTGCCTTGTGCCGCGTGAGCCCGCGCCGGGATACGAGACGATCTTGGGCGGCGCACGGCCACAACCGATTGGTTGACTGGCGGAAAACCTTGGCTCCGCCTATATTTATCGACGAGATCAATGGAGTTTGAAATGTTGGTGATCGACCGGGCCAAGATGCAAATGGTAGCCGCGAAAGATGCCCTTCCGGGCCGCGACGAACCCATGCCTGTGACTGAACCACATTTTCTTTCCGGAGTTGATCTGAAATCACCTGTGCCGGCAGGAATGGAAGTCGCCCTGTTTGGCATGGGGTGCTTTTGGGGGGTGGAGCGCAAGTTCTGGCAGCAGGACGGTGTCTGGCTGACTATGGTGGGGTATGCCGGGGGCTTTACGCCGAACCCGACCTACAAGGAGACCTGCACCCAGAAGACCGGTCATAACGAAGTCGTTCGCGTCATCTATGATCCGGCTGTGGTCAGCTATGACGCGCTGCTGAAGCTTTTTTGGGAAAACCACGACCCGACCCAAGGCAACCGGCAAGGCGGCGACATCGGATCGACCTATCGGTCTGGGATCTATTTCTTTACGGCCGAGCAGGAGGCCGCAGCCTTTGCCAGCAAGGCCGCCTATGCGGAAGCCTTGGCCAAGGCAGGCAAGGGGCCGATCACCACAGAAATTCTGCCTGCGCCTGTCTTTTACTATGCCGAGGACTACCATCAGCAATATCTGGCCAAAAACCCAGAGGGTTATTGTGGTCTGGGTGGCACTGGCGTGACTTGCCCCATCGGAACGGGCGTTTCGGTCTGATTTGTCTGAACTTCATACATATGACCTGATTGTCATCGGTGCCGGCCCCGCCGGCGCGACAGCAGCATGCGTTGCGGCGAGGCACGGATTGCGCGTTGCCTTGGTCGACAAGGCGCCGTTTCCGCGCAACAAACTTTGCGGTGGCGGAGTGACGGGCCGCGCGATGGGGCATTTGACACAGGCTTTCGGCGCGTTGCCCGAAACGCTGTTTCATCGCTGTGACGAAGTTCAAATGACAGCGTCGGGCCAGCCACTTGGGACGGAAAGTGGATTGCCCACGATTTACATGACAATGCGGCGCGATTTCGATGCTGCATTGCGAGAGTTTGCGATTTTAGCGGGGGCTGCAGATTTCTGCGGACGGCGTGTCTCTTTCATCGACCTTGATGCCTGCCAAGTGACGCTTGTATCAGGTGAAACCCTTCGCGGGTCAGTGATGATTGGCGCGGATGGCATCAACTCTGCTGTGGCGCGCAGCCTTTTCGGGCGTTCCCATGACCCCGATCAGGTTGCTTTTGCCTTAGAGGTTGAGGTTTCAGGGGAAACTTCGGGGCAATTGGAGCTGGACTTGTCTGCGGTGCCTTGGGGTTACGGTTGGGATTTTCCGAAAGCAGGTGGTCGGACCCTTGGGTTGGGCGGTTCTGCCAAACGAAATCCGAATATGCGCCAAAGTTTTGAAGCATGGTTGCGCGCGCGCGGTGTTGATCCATCCCAAGTGAAGATCAAGGGCCATCATCTTCCGATGGGAGATGTGCGCAAGATACCGGGACGCGGCAATATCCTGTTGGCGGGGGATGCCGCCGGGCTTGTTGACCCGATCACCGGGGAAGGCATCGGCTGGGCCGTTCATTCAGGTCAGTTGGCGGCTGAGGCGGCTTTTGCGGCGATTTCCAGAAACAACCCCGCTTTGGCCTTGTCGATCTATCAGGCCAGCGCGCGCCATATGCTGCGTGAACTTTCCCGAGCGCGTTTTCTGGCCCGGCTTGTCTATGTGCCTTGGCTGCAGCCGCGGTTTCACGCCTTGCTGGCCTCATCCTCTGCGCTGCGCCAGCGGTATCTGGACCTGTTGGCTGGCAAGATGGACTATGCCGATCTTGGGCCGGCCCGACTGGGGCGCATGGCTTTGCGGGTTTTGCTTCGGCGGGCCTGATGAGGCGTGGGTTGACGCCCAAGCGCGTGGGGGCTAACCCCCTTCGCAACCCTTTCCTGCGGAGACCGCACCAATGCCAACCTTTTCTGCTCTGACCACCCTTCCCGGCGAGGACGAAGCCGAGGCACTGGGCGAAGCTTTGGAGAAGATGGATCCCGCGCCCGAGGGCGTTGGCGTTTTCGAGATCGAGGACGGGTCAGGTTTGTGGGAAGTAGGAGCCTATTTCCTTGAGCAACCGAATACGGCGGTCCTTGAACTTTTGGCTGTTGCTTTTGGGGCAAAGTCCTTTGTCGTCTCGGAAGTTCCGGAAATTGATTGGGTCGCCCATGTTCGGCGCGAGTTGGCCCCTGTCGAAGCGGGCCGCTTCTTTGTCTACGGCAGTCACGATGCTGACAAAGTGCCCGCTGACAAGGTTGCCTTGCAGATCGAAGCGACCGTTGCCTTTGGGACGGGGCACCACGGCACAACATTGGGATGCCTGAGGGCCTTTGACCGTCTTTATGGCGAGGGTTTCCGGCCTGCGAAGGTTGCTGACATTGGCTGTGGAACGGCGGTTTTGGCGATGGCTGCGGCTGCCGTTCTGCCCGACGCTTTGGTCATCGCGAGCGATATCGACGAAGTGGCTGTTGATGTCGCGCGGGCCAATGTGGCGATCAACAAGATGGATGGCCGGCTGGAATGTCTTGAAGCCCCCGGCTTTGGCCATCCGAGTCTTGGCGAAGCGGCACCCTTCGATCTTGTTTTCGCCAATATTCTGAAGGGGCCTCTGATCGAGTTGGCGCCGGACGTCGCTGCTCATCTGGCACCAGGCGGTCTGGCGATTCTGTCCGGATTACTGGTGATTCAGGCCGATGCCGTGACTGCGGCCTATGTTGAGGCGGGGCATGAACTGGCTGGTCGTGAAGATATTGGCGAATGGTCAACACTGGTGATGCGGCGAAACTGAGACCGCGTTACGTCCTTTTGCCTGATTTGCCCCAATTTTGCCGTAATCCGAGTCTATCTTTAGTATAGGTGGGGGTCGTTCGTGGAGTTATGGCTCATGTCCGACCCAAGTATTGACGAATTTTATAGCCGCATCGCGAAAATCGAGAAGGCACGTGAAAAGGGATTTGGCTTCGAAGCGAAAGGTACGCTTGGGCGATCCTTTTATACGCGCAAATCTCGCAGGTTCCGTCTGCGTATGCCTCTAATGCGTCCCGCGTTTGCATTGCTGGTCACCGCGACTGTGGTGAAGGCTGTTTTCCTGCAACAGTTGGGAAGCGAAGCCTATCATGATCGTGTCGCCAAATTGCAGGCGGGTGCGGGTATTGACCGGCTTGGTGGTGTGCTTATGTCAGCAGATCCGGTGACAACGGCACTTGCCAACAATCTGGGCAAACTGCTGCGGGTAACGGACTCTGCCTGAGACTGAGACGGTCTGAAAAACACGAAGGCCGCCATGGGCTTTGCCCGGCGGCCTTAATTCTTAGTCCGGATCGGCGGAATTAGCGGCCGATCATCTCGATGTCGCCACGGCAAAGTCCGATGTCATCAAGCTCGCGGTCGGTCAGCTTGGACAGTGCTTTGCGGGTAACGCGTGCGTCGTTCCAGCCAGCAACCATCTCGAAGACGGAGCTGAAGCCTTGTACGGCGCGGAAAATCGAGATGGCGCCGAACGGCGCCGGGCGGGACGTCTCATAGGCGGCCATGGCGGTGATCCTTTTTAAACTGGCTATTTTGAAGGCGATCGTGCCTTCGAGACGCCAAGTAATCTTGCTGCATGTGCAAAGCAAGTGGCCCTGACAGCAAGGCAGCCATGCAGAAACCGCATGGGGCAGCGTCATAATTTTGCCAAGTTTTTAAGGGCGCATCGAAACCCTTCGGCGAAAAGTCGGCTTCTAAATTCGACGTGTCGCTTTTGCTGCATCTGCATAACGAATTGGTGACAAGAGCGCAAGCGCCAGCTGCCCATCCTTTCCTACTTGGCGAATGTTCCTGTTTCGTGCTAATTTTTCCGCAACAAGAAGAACGTGGGGCAGGCATGCGAGTATTGGGAATCGACCCAGGTCTTAGAAACCTTGGCTGGGGTGTGATTGATGTGGCGGGTGTACGGATCAGCCACGTCGCAAATGGCATACTGCATTCGGAAGGTGATGATCTGGCCCGGAGGCTGTGTAGCCTGCATGCGCAGTTGACCGAAGTCTTGCGGAGCTATGCGCCCGAAACTGCGGCTGTTGAACATACCTTTGTGAACAAGGATGCTGTAGCCACGTTGAAATTGGGGCAAGCGCGGGGCGTCGCCCTGTTGGTTCCAGCCCAGTTCGGTCTGGAGGTCGGGGAATATGCACCAAATGCGGTGAAAAAAACCGTTGTCGGCGTTGGTCATGCTGCCAAAGTGCAGGTGGACCATATGGTTCGATTGCATCTGCCAGGGGTCAAGATTGCAGGGGCTGATGCGGCAGACGCCTTGGCGGTAGCCATTTGCCATGCCCATCACATGCAATCCTCTGGTCGGTTAGAGGCCGCATTGAAAAGGGCAGCGGGATGATCGGAAAAATCTCGGGTCGGCTGGATTGGCGTGGGTCTGACCATGTGCTGATTGATGTACGTGGAGTGGGCTATATCGTCTATGTCAGCGACCGAACGCTCTCGGGGCTTCCGGGAGTGGGTGAGGCCGTGTCGCTTTATACAGATCTGATGGTGCGCGAAGACCTTTTGCAGTTGTTTGGTTTTCCGACCATGTTGGAGAAAGAATGGCACAAGCTCTTGATGACGGTGCAGGGCGTTGGGGCCAAAGCCGCAATGGCCATATTGGGCACATTGGGGGCCGAGGGCGTCGCGCGGGCCATCACCCTGGGCGATGCCAAGGCTGTTCAGGCCGCTCCGGGCGTAGGGCCGAAACTTGCGCAGCGCGTGATCCTTGAGCTGAAATCGAAAGCGCCATCCGTGATGGCCGCCGGGGTACGCCTGTCCAGTCGGGCCGAGGCCGATGACTCGGTGCTTGAAGACCTACCCGCACTAGCGCCATCGACCAAGAAAGCTGACGCCAAGCCTGCCTCGGCCGCAGTCCAGAGGGCGGCCTTTACCGCTGATGCGCTTTCAGCGCTGATCAATCTGGGTTACGGGCAGGGAGACGCGGCGCAAGCAGTTGCAACGATCGCAGGTGAAGATCCCGACGCTGACACTGCCACAATGATCCGCAAAGCTTTGAAGCTGCTGGCACCAAAGTAAGGGGCGCTGCCCCCGGAGATATTTTTTCCAAGATAAAGGCAGGTCTTGGTAGACCGGCTTTCTGCGCCCATATGCAGGCGGAAGGAGTTTTTTCATGGCTGGTTACGCAAAAACAGCACTGCTGATGGCCGCATTGACGGCTTTGTTCATGGGGTTGGGGGCGCTGCTGGGTGGCAGCACGGGCGCGGTGATCGCCTTGGTGGTTGCCGCAGCAATGAACCTGATGGGGTATTGGAACGCTGATAAGGCAGTATTGTACATGTCTGGCGCGCGCGAGGTGGACGCACGAAGCGCGCCTGACCTGGTCCATATGGTGCATGAATTGGCGGATGGTGCCGGGATGCCGCGCCCCAAAGTCTATGTGATTGAAACCGACCAACCCAATGCATTTGCAACGGGACGCAATCCCGAGAATGCGGCCGTGGCTGCAACGACCGGTCTGTTGCGTCGTCTGTCGCGCGAAGAGGTGGCTGCGGTCATGGCGCATGAACTGGCTCATATCCGCAACCGCGACACTCTGATTATGACAGTAACGGCTACCTTTGCCGGTGCGATTTCGATGTTGGCGAACTTTGCGCTGTTCTTTGGTGGAGATCGTGACCGTCCCGGTGGTGTTTTGGGGACATTGGCCCTGATGATCCTTGCACCCATGGCCGCAGCTTTGGTGCAGATGGCAATATCGCGCAGCAGGGAATATGAGGCCGACCGAGTGGGGGCCGAGATTTGTGGGAATCCAATGTGGCTGGCCAGCGCGTTGATGAAGATCGAAGCCTTTGCAAAGGGCATTGATATGAACGCTGCTGAGCGCAATCCAGCGATGGCGCATCTTTTCATCATCAACCCGCTGCACGCCCATGCACATGATGCGCTGTTTTCCACGCATCCCAATACGGCAAACCGAATTGCGGCGCTTGAGGCGATGGTTGTCACACCATCTCGCAGGCCTATACAACAATCGTCAGTTCCGCGGGCAGGGCGGCGCAATGCCGGTCCTTGGGCCTGATCTGCGCTTGCCAAATGCCGCGCGTTCGGGGAATGTTCACGCATGATGAACCCCGATCCTGCCCTTCGCCCTGACCGCCTGCCCGAGGATTCTGACCGTGCTTTGCGGCCTCAGGGGCTTGAAGAATTCATTGGTCAGCACGAAGCACGCGCCAATTTGCGCGTTTTTATCGAAGCCGCGCGGATGCGGGGCGAAGCGATGGATCACACGTTGTTTCACGGCCCGCCCGGTTTAGGGAAGACCACCTTGGCGCAGATCATGGCGCGGGAACTGGGGGTCGGCTTTCGTATGACCAGTGGCCCGGTGCTGGCCAAGCCCGGCGATTTGGCAGCGATCCTCACCAATCTGGAACCGCGGGATGTGCTTTTTATCGACGAAATTCATCGTTTGAGTCCGGTCGTAGAAGAGGTTCTGTATCCGGCGATGGAGGATTTCGCGCTGGATCTGGTGATTGGAGAAGGGCCCGCAGCGCGCACGGTGCGGATCGATTTGCAGCCCTTTACATTGGTTGGGGCGACCACGCGTTTGGGTCTATTGACCACGCCACTGCGTGATCGCTTTGGCATTCCGACACGGCTGCAATTCTATACGGAAAATGAACTCATTGAGATCGTGACCCGTGGGGCGCGCCTTTTGGGGGTGACGGCAGAGCCTGACGGATGCCGGGAAATCGCGCGGCGTGCGCGCGGAACGCCCCGAATTGCCGGGCGATTGCTGCGGAGGGTCGTCGATTTTGCGATGGTGGAAGAAGGCGGGCGGATCAGCCGTGCCTTGGCTGACCGGGCTTTGACGCGGCTTGGCGTGGATAATTTGGGCCTTGATGGCGCGGACAGGCGCTATCTGACGTTGCTTGCCGAAAACTATGGGGGTGGCCCGGTGGGGGTTGAGACAATTGCAGCGGCATTGTCTGAACCGCGCGACGCGATTGAAGAGGTGATCGAACCGTATCTGCTTCAGCAAGGTTTGATCCAACGTACACCGCGTGGCCGGATGTTGGGCGGAAAGGCTTGGCGACACTTGGGACTAGAGGCCCCGAAAAGCGCCTCGCAGCCGGATATGTTTGAAGGGTAGGTCGTGGTGCGGTTTGGTTTGGCAGTTTGACTTTCCCTTGTTCTGCCGAACGCCGCGTTAGCCCAATCTGAATCCCGAAGAGATGTGCAGATCTGGCTATTAGGGCCTGACCCAACGCGTCAGGATATCCGCTCCGACGATGCGGGTTTCGGCCAAAGCAAATTGCGGGGCTGCGGCCAAGGCGGGCAAGGCCATTGGTCCAAGGGCGGGGGTGCCTTCGGCGCCGATCAGTTTTCCAGTTGTGAAATGGATCAGTTCGTCGACCATATCAGCCTTAAGCAGAGCTGCAGCAATGGTTCCGCCACCTTCGGACAGGATGCGTGTAAGTCCCTCGGCAGCAAGGATTTTAAGGGCGACTGTCAGATCCAGCCCGATGTCGTTGACGGGACAGGGCAGCAGGCGTGCGCCGATTGCCGTCCAGTCTGCTTGGCGGTCTTGAGGTGCGTCCGGGCCATGCAGAATCCAAACCTGCGTTTCGCGCGCTGTGCGCCCTAAGCGGCTGTCCGGATCATGTCGCAGGTTGCGGTCCAGCAAGATGCGAACAGGTTGATGGTCTGCACCCAGATTGCGGGCCGTCAGGTCGGGGTCGTCTGCCAGCGCCGTACCTGTCCCGACCATGACGGCATCATGGGTCAGGCGTAGCATATGGACATGGCGGCGTGCCTCGGGACCCGTAATCCAACGGCTTTCGCCCGTGGCGGTCGCGATGCGGCCATCCAACGTCGTCGCGAGTTTTAAGGTAACCAGCGGCAGCCCTTGGGTGACACGTTTCAGGAACCCGGCATTCAACTGCCGGGCTGATTTTTCCAGAATGTTTTCAGTGACTTCAAGGCCTGCAGCCCGAAGTATGGCATGGCCTTTTCCAGCAACACGGGGGTCCGGGTCAGTAAGGGCGGTGACCACACGACTGATACCGGACGCGATCAATGCCTCGGCGCAGGGGGGTGTCTTGCCGTGATGGGCGCAGGGTTCCAAAGTGACATAGGCCGTTGCACCTTGGGCATCCCCGGCCTGATCCAGCGCGTGGCGCTCGGCATGGGGGCGGCCGCCCGGTTGGGTCCAGCCGCGACCGATGATCCGGTCGTTCCTGACCAGAACACAACCGACAGCCGGGTTCGGCCAAGTACGACCAAGCCCCCGCGCTGCAAGCGCGAGGGCATGGGACATGTGATTGAGATCGGCGTCAGAGACGCTCACTCGTCTACCTTGTCACTGGGCCTAAGTTCGCTGACGAACTTGTCAAAGTCGTCTGCGGCTTGGAAGTTCTTGTAAACGCTGGCGAACCGGACATAGGCCACGGTGTCGATCCGGGCCAGACTTTCCATGACGATCTCACCAATGGTGCGTGATGGGATGTCAGTTTCGCCCAAGGATTCCAGCCGGCGCACAATGCCCGAGATCATCTGGTCGATCCGTTCCGGGTCAATCGGACGCTTTTGCATGGCGATGCGAATGGACCGTTCCAGCTTGTCGCGGTCAAAATCCTCGCGTTTCCCGCTAGTCTTGACGACGACAAGGTCACGCAACTGGACCCTCTCGTAGGTGGTAAACCGGCCTCCGCATGCCGGGCAGAAACGACGGCGCCGGATGGCGACATGGTCTTCGGCCGGACGGGAGTCCTTCACTTGTGTATCTATGTTACCGCAGAATGGGCAGCGCATGGCTCCCTCCTTGCTTGTCGTTTTCGTGCCTGCCTCAAATCCCGGTGTTCCCCCGGGTATTTATCCACAGACTATAGGGGCAAGATGTCGATTTCGCCTAGAGGGGAATTCATGCCCCTGCATCTGGTGTGCGGGGTGTGGCGCTGCGGACTCAGGAAGCGGCCTTGTGTTCCATCAGAGAGCCGATGATGAGATCATGCCAATCCTTGACCAGAATGGCCCCGAAGTCCTGCGAAAAGTGGTTCTCGTCCTGTGGCATGGCAAGCGGTTGGCCCATTTCAAGCATGCGCGGCGTCGGGTTGTAGACTAGCCCGCCCTCCTCCTGAACAATACGGGAGAGCAGACTGATCAATTGGTCGCGCAGCGGGACGCGATCTCCGTTGCGGCCGAGGGCATCGACATGTGTGACGAAGAGTGACTCCGGGAACCTTGACATTAGCGCGCGCACGTCGCGGCGCAGATCTTCCTCTGTGGTCATGTGAAGCCGAATGCGGCGCAAGATCTGGACGTCTTCTGTTTGCTCGTCCGTCTGGGACCAAGTTTCACGAAGGAACCGGTCGATCTCGTTTTGATCGCGGGTGCGGATTACGCGGATAAAGTTGTTCTTCCGCTTTTGGTCGGCGAAGAAACTTTCGAATTCGCGTTGCATGCAGTTGATCTGAATCTCGAAACCGTCGAGTTCGAATTGTTTCGCCGAGCTGATTTCGATGATCGCAAGATCCGGGATGGTTTCCATCGGACCATCCCGCGGGATGACCTGAGGATCGGTGTGGATCATGAAACGCATCATGTGTTGCGGAATGTCAATTTCACCGAAGGTGAAACGGACCTGCTGCAAGGCGCCAGCACTGGTATGGGTGAAACCAAGATAGCGTGTACGGTCAATTTTGTAGCCGTAAGTGGGCTGTGCCGCTGAAAGCGGGTTCCAGATACGACAGGATCCGACGGGTATAATCCGAAAGCTCATGAGTAGAGCGAACATCAGGACGTGCCTGTTTGTCAATCAGGGTGCGTTAACCATTTCCCAAAGATGCAGCAGTTGATGAAAAACTCTGGTCGAAAGTCTCAACGATCAGGCCGGCTAGGACAATGATTTTAGGAAGCTTCAGGATGGCGTGCCGAACAGCCTGTCACCCTGTTCGTCGATCATCCGCTTTGCTTTGGCAATCGAGGCGGAGATGGCGGTGATTTCGTCATCCAGCATATCGGCGCGGATCAGGCTGTGCATCTGATCGCCCTTTTCGATGCGGGCCGAAAGGCGAAAGCGCGAGCCTTCGCGGATCGGCGTTGGGATGATGGTAAAGCCGTTATATTCCTCGGGCTTGTGTTCCTGCGCGGCGGGCTTTGGGCGGGAGCCGAAGAGTTTGGATAAGAGGGACATGGGTCAGTCTCCGTGAGGCTGAGATTTCCTCTAGCATGAAGCAAAGGGCGGGGGTGTCAATCGCAGCCGGGCCGCTAGTCGAGGATGATCCGTGCCGCGCCGGTCCATGTCAGAACTGCGCCAAGGGTTCCAAGGATCAGGAACCCCGTACCAAGGACGGGCAGCACGAAACTGGCGGGAAAAAGGGTTTCGGGGTCTTCCGGGTTTACATAGGCGCTGAGGCAGTCGCCCACACGGCGGTTCGTGTCCTCTTCAAGGGTGCCGACATGTTGGGTCTGCCCCAGCGAAAAGGAGAGGGTCACTTTCGTTGGGTCAAAGCCTTCTTTTGCGAGGATCTTTCCGGAGACCGGCACCCAGTCCCGTTTGACGCGCCACCGCACATGAAGCATCGCGCCGCCAATCACGGCAAAGCCAAGCGGGCCAAGAGCGGCATAGGCGCGATGATTGGTCTGGTTATAGACGGCGTAACCGAACAGGAACAGCGCTATGCCACAGATCGCGCCAAAGAGGATGACCGTGTTGGGGTGGCGAGAATGCGATTTCAAAGGTCTGACTTGCAAGACAACCATTACAGATCTGCGGTGCAGTATTGGGGTGCAGCGGCCTATTTGCAAGAAAGAAGGCTTTGGGCGCAGGATCTGAACGGCTTCAAGGAGGGGGCAGGCGGGAGAGGGCAAGGGAAAGTTGGATGGGCTGAGATACGGCTTGCCCACGCCCCCAGTTTGGACGCATGCTTTGGCCTTATTCTCTGTCGAAAAGGAGCGCTATGATGGTTCTGACGGTCAAAGAGATGCTTGCAGGTGCACATGCCGAGGTTCCGCGTATTGATACAGGCAGCGCCCGGACAATGATGGCCGAGAAGGGCGCGCTTTTGCTGGACATCCGCGATGCGCCTGAGTTGGACAAGACGGGCCGCGCCGAAGGTTCACACCACATCCCGCGCGGGATGCTGGAGTTCCGGGCCGATCCGGAGTCGCCTTACCATGACCCCGAACTGCGCCGGGACCGTCCGGTGATTTTGCATTGCGCGTCGGGCGGCCGGGCGGCTCTGGCTGGGAAGTTGCTGAAGGACATGGGGTTTCAGACCGTTTTCAATCTCGGCGGGCTGAAGGACTGGAAAGAAGGTGGCGGGCCAGTCGAAGAACCGCTGGATCAGGGGATGTAACTGTTCTTGCCGCGAAAGGTCGAGAGAGGCTCGGGCTGAAGCGCGGCCTGCGCTACTGAATTATTTTCGCCCACGCGTCCGGTGTGTGCGATTGTAGCCTATGGTGGGATCATTTGAGCTCAGGCCGCGAATAAATTCGCTTTCTTTCAAAGAGACGAGCGTTTTGTCGTCGCTTTCAAAGAGGATTTCCTTGCGGAGTGTAAAGTCGCGGAGCTCATAGAGCTCAAAATCCGCTTCGACCGTTTCGTTATGCCACGACCCAAAATAGCGCAGGGAATGTCCAGGTTCGCCGATATCTTTGCCGACATAGATCTTGCCGTTTGGAAAGGTGATTTTGTAGACGACGTATCTTAGTTTACGCATAAGCAATCCAAAACAAAAAGCGCCCCTTGGGGCGCTTTTCTTTACTGGTCAAGGAAGCTGCGGAGTTTGCGGCTGCGGCTGGGGTGTTTCAGCTTCCGCAGCGCCTTCGCCTCGATCTGGCGGATACGTTCGCGGGTGACGCTGAACTGCTGGCCGACCTCTTCCAGCGTGTGGTCGGTGTTCATGCCGATGCCAAAGCGCATGCGGAGCACGCGTTCTTCGCGGGGGGTGAGGGAGGCCAACACGCGGGTCGTGGTTTCCTTCAGGTTTTCCTGAATTGCGCTGTCCAGCGGCAGGATCGCGTTCTTGTCTTCGATGAAATCGCCAAGCTGGCTGTCTTCTTCGTCGCCAATCGGGGTTTCCAGAGAAATCGGTTCCTTTGCGATCTTCATCACCTTGCGAACCTTTTCCAGCGGCATTTGCAGCTTTTCGGCCAGTTCTTCCGGTGTCGGCTCGCGGCCGATTTCGTGCAGCATCTGGCGTCCGGTGCGGACCAGCTTGTTGATCGTTTCGATCATGTGCACCGGAATACGGATGGTGCGGGCCTGATCGGCGATCGAGCGGGTGATGGCCTGACGGATCCACCATGTCGCATAGGTCGAGAACTTGTAACCACGGCGGTATTCGAACTTGTCGACCGCCTTCATGAGGCCGATGTTGCCTTCCTGAATGAGGTCAAGGAACTGCAACCCGCGGTTGGTGTATTTCTTGGCGATGGAAATCACGAGACGCAGGTTGGCCTCGACCATTTCCTTCTTGGCCTGACGGGCTTCTTTTTCGCCCTTTTGCACCTGATTCACGATGCGGCGGAATTCAGAGATGTCGACGCCGATATACTGGCCGACTTGCGCCATGTCGTTGCGGAGCTCTTCCACCTTGTCGCGGTATTTCTCCATCAGCATCTGCCAGCCGCGGCCCGATTTGTCGGCCATGCGGTCCAGCCAGGTCGGGTCAAGCTCATAGCCCTGATATTCGGCGATGAATTCCTGACGATTGATGCGGGCATTGTCTGCCAGTTTCACCATGCCCGAGTTGATCGACATGATGCGGCGGTTGATGCCGTAAAGCTGGTCGATCAGGGCCTCGATCCGGTTGTTGTGCAGGTGAAGTTCGTTCACCAAGGTCACGATTTCCGAACGCAGCTTTTGATAGGCGGCTTCGTCTTCGACCGAGAAGACCTGACGCTTGGAGAGCGCGGCGTTCATCCGCGCGTCCTGCATTTCCGACAGTTTGACGTAGTCGCGGGCGATCACTTCCAGCGTTTCAAGAACCTTGGGTTTCAGTGCGGCTTCCATAGCGGCAAGCGACATGTTCGAGGCGTCGTCGTCCTCGTCGTCGTCGTCCTGACGCATGATCGGGTTGCCATCGGCATCCAGTTCCGGTTCGGCGCTGCTTTGGCGGCGCGGCGCACTCTCGCCACTTTCGACCGAGACGCCGTCCAGTTCCGGGCCATCCATTTCGTCGTCGCCATCGAGGTTCCGGCCGAAGGTGGCTTCGAGGTCGATGACGTCGCGCAGCAGAATGTCTTCGTTCAGAAGTTCGTCGCGCCAGATGGTGATGGCCTGAAAGGTCAGTGGGCTTTCGCACAGCCCGAGGATCATTGTGTTTCGGCCAGCCTCGATCCGCTTTGCGATGGCAATTTCGCCTTCGCGGGACAGAAGCTCGACTGAGCCCATTTCGCGCAGATACATACGAACCGGGTCATCGGTGCGGTCAAGCGTTTCGGTTGCCGCGCCAACAACAGCCACTTCGCGCGAGGTCGAGGTTTCGACCAATTCGCCGCCAGCGGGTGTTTCGCCCTCTTCGGCTTCGTCGTCTTCGATGACGTTGATGCCCATTTCGGACAGCATCGCCATGACGTCTTCGATCTGCTCGCCCGAAACCTGTTCCGGCGGCATGACCTGATTGAGCTGTTCGTAGGTGATGTAGCCACGCTCTTTGGCGTCAGCGATCATCTTTTTGACCGCGGCCTGGCTCATGTCGAAGGAAACGTCTTCTGCTTCGGCTTCGGGCTTGGCGTCGTCGGTGTCTTTCAGGGCCATGTCTGCTCCTTGACGGGCGTGATCTCGGGGCGTGCGCGCGAATCGAGTCGCTGTTTTCGAATCAATAACGCGAATCACAGCAGGTTAAAGGCTTTGAGGCCATTTTCTTGGCAACTGAGGTCAGAATGCCGGATTATCTCGGGTCAATGCTTGCGTCCTCCGCGGGTGAAGTCGATCGAATCATGCAATCTGCGAGCGCGCTCCAATTCATCACGGTCCAGTTCGACCCCATTGGGGGCCAGCACAGAATCACCTTTGCTGTCTTGCGGACCACGCGCCGCCGAATGACGAGCCTCGGCTGCTTTTGAGAGTCGCCATGTAAGGCCCTCATCGGCCACGCCTTCTAGATCGTCAGTCGCTTCAAGAATTTCAAGGTGGTGCGCACGGTCGGCCTGAAGCCGGGCGAAGGCTTCGGCAAGGCAAGCTTCGGCCAGTTCAGGGTCGGCCTCGGGCTTTAGTGACGTAGTGATGCGCACATGCGGGTGGTAGATCACGGCCTCGGTTGGCAATGGGGCCTCGGCCATCAGGACGGCCAGCAGGTCGGGCGCAGCTTGGTGATAGAGGATGAGATTGCGAAGCAGGTCATGACCCTCGCCGCGGAATTCCAACCGCTCGAGTGACGACTCAAAGCGGGGGATCAGGTGCGGGTGATAGATGCAGCCTGAGAGAATCACAGCTTCTCGAAGAGCGTCTTGAATTACCTCAGGGGCAGCCGCGAGCAGGCTGTTCTTGGTCGACCGGACTGGACCGGAGACATTTACCTTTTCTTTGCCGCGCTTCCTATGTGCGGTTGACGTTTTCCAATTCGCTGAGCGGAAAAGCTCTTCACGCATTTTGAAAAGGAGGTCGCTATACCGCTTCTTAAGTATAGGATTTGAAATCTTTTCCGTTAATGCAACAAGGCGCGCCTCAAGCGCAGCTTGTGTCTCAGGCGAGGAAAAATCTCGCCCTTCGATTTCACGGTCCCACAGCAGGCGGACCATCGGCTGCGCCTCGTCCAGCACTTTTTGCATGGCGGGCGCGCCCTGTTGTTTGATCAGGTCATCGGGGTCGAGGCCGGGAGGTAGCACTGCGAAGCGCAGGCCCTTTCCGGCCTCTAGTAGCGGCAGGGCAAGGTCGATGACCCGCAGGGCGGCGCGGATGCCGGCGGCATCGCCGTCCAGAGCGATGATGGGTTCATGTGAAATGCGCCACAAGAGGCGCAACTGGTCTTCGGTGACGGCGGTGCCAAGCGGCGCCACGGCGGCGCGAAAGCCTGCCTCGGAAAGGGCGATGACATCCATATAGCCTTCGGCGACGATCAGGGGCATGCCCTTCCCCGCAGCTTCGCGTGCGGGGGCCTGATTAAAGAGGTTGCGGCCCTTGTCGAAAAGCGGGGTTTCGGGGCCGTTCAGATATTTGGCATTGTCCTTCGGGTCCATCGCCCGGCCGCCAAAAGAAATGGCACGACCACGGCCATCGCGGATGGGAAACATGATGCGATTGCGGAACCGGTCATAGGGGTCGTTTGACTTGCCGCCCTTCTCTGACCTGACGCAAAGGCCGGTGTCGATCAGGAGATCATCAGCGATGCCCTTTTGTTTCATCGCCAGTTGCAGACCGTGCCAGCCATCAGGGGCAAAGCCAATTTCCCAGCGGTCCTGCGCGGCCTCGGACAGGCCACGTTTGGCGAGATAAGCGCGGGCGTCAGCTGCGGCTGAGGTTTTCAATTGCAGACGGAACCATTTCACCGCCTCTTCCATCACTTCGGACAGTTGGGTGCGGCGGTCAGCCTTTTCGGCGGCCTGAGGGTCTCGCGCGGGCATGGTCATGCCTGCTTCACGCGCCAGCGATTCGACTGCTTCTATAAACGGCAGGTTTTCCGCCTCTTTCACAAAGGTCAGTACATCGCCTTTGGCGTGGCAGCCGAAGCAATAGTAGAAACCCTTACGGTCGTCGACGTGGAAAGACGCGGATTTTTCCTGATGGAACGGGCATGGGGCCCACCAGTCACCTTTGGCCATGTTCGATTTGCGCATGTCCCAAGTGACCTTGCGCCCGACGATCTGAGAGAGCGTCACGCGGGTGCGGAGTTCATCAAGGAAGCCGGGCGGGAGAGACATGGGGGGAATATCGGGTCTTGGGGGGCGCGAGTCCAGATGCCAAAGGTGATGCATGGGCCTGGGTTGTCTGACCGAACGGGTCGCGCTAATCGGGGCGCAGGCATGCAAGAGAGGTTGCCATGGACGCGCACGCGATCGAAGACCTGTTCACCCGCAAGGACGGATCTTATCTGTTTGCCCGCTGGGGCAGACCAATTGTTCCCGTGGTTTTCGGCGTGGACGATGCGACTCTTTCGGTGGTGAAGGGAGCGCTTGAGGCAGTCGTCACCTTGGCCCAGCACAAGATGGCCGAAACAGACCCCGAATTGGGTGCGAACCTGATGGTGTTCTTTTTCCGCGAATGGGACGAGTTGCGTCATCTGCCCAATTTGGACCGTTTGGTGCCGGATTTACTGCCTTTGGTGGACCGACTAGAGGCCGCAGATGCGAACCAGTATCGGATTTTCCGCTTTGACGAAAATGGGGCGATCAAGGCCTGTTTCGTCTTTCTGCGGATGGACGCACATTTGTCAGATGTTCCGGCAGAAACATTGGCGCTGAGCCAGGCGGTACAGTCGATCCTGTTGTGGAGTGATCGTGCCTTTCAGGATGCCTCACCCTTGGCAAGGGCCGGGGATGGCGTGGTTTTGCGGCCAGAGATTGGCGATTTGATCAGGGCCGGATACGACCCGGTGATGCCCATGGTAGCGCATGATCCGTCCCACGCTTTGCGGCTTTTTGCGCGGATCAGGCCGACGCAATAGAAACGCCCGTGTGCAGTCCGCATTAAAACTATACTTTAGTGTAGGGATCAGCTACCGTCGCTGACGTAGTGAAAGTACCGAGTTTTGGGGTCGGGAGTTTCCCGACCCCTTTCCTGGCCAATTGGGCCGTGAGCGGTGCTATGGCAGCGGGATCACCGAAATCGACATCTTGCCAGAGCCTTGGGTCAGTTCGCTAGCATGGGCCAGATAGATCAAGGCATCGTTCTTGGCGTCATAGATCCGGGTAACCTTCAGCGATTTCAGGACCAGCGACTGACGTTCAGAAAAGACGGTTTCGCCATCGTCCCCTCGATCAATGTCACCCACCGAAATCGGCCCAGTTTGTGTGCAATCGACAGCGGAATAGCTGGGGTCTTCAAACCAGTTGCCGTTTGACAGGCGGTCAATCACTGAACGGTCAAAGTAGGCGACATGGCAGGTCACCCCTTGGACCTTTGGATCGGGGAAGGCGTCGATGATGATATCATTGCCGACCCAATCGACCCCCACGCGGCCCACTTCTTCCGCCACGGCGCCCATGGGGGCAAGGGAAATGGCAAGTGCCAGCAAATGTGATTTCATCAAAGCCTCCTGTCGGTTCAGTCGCCAGTACATAGGCAGCGGTTGCCCAATCTGTAAGGGCAACGCGCCGACCCAGCATTTGGTTCACCGAGATCAGAGGTCTTTTATGTAGCGCAGGCCATCGTAGATCGCGGCATGGATGTTGCGCGACGAGACTGCATCCCCAATGCGGAAGAGTTGGAAACGGCCTTCCGGGTTCGTGCGGATCTCTTGCGGGCGTCCTTCGATAAGGGCGTCTTGGTCTACCTCGCCAAGATTGACCGAGAGCGGCTTCAGATCGAAGTAGATTTGGGCGTTTGGCAGGGTGCCAGCGTTCACGACGATCTGGTCGTAATCCTTGTCACGCGTAAAGGACGAATAGTCGGTTCCCATTGTGGCCTTGATCCGGTTTCCCGAGCGCGACGCCTGTTTAAGCAGCCAAGTGACGGTAAAAGTAACATCTTTTTCCTGTAAGGTCCGCATATAGGGGACAAGATTCATCGCCATGACATCGCCCGAGAAGGTGCGGTCTCGGGTGGCGATTTCGACCTTTGCGCCTGCTGCGGCCAAGACATCTGCTGCCTGAAGCGCCGCATGGTCGCCGGTTTCGTCGTAGATCAGCACATCCTTGCCCGGCTTCACATCGCCGGAAAGGATGTCCCAAGCCGAAACGGTCAGGTCGTTACCCTCTTTCAAAATGTCTTTCTGGGGCAGGCCTCCGGTCGCGATTATGACGACATCCGGTTCAAGTGCCGTCACATCCGCGGCTTCGGCCCATGTGTTGAAGCGGAATTCGACGTCGCGCGCGGCGCATTGCGACATGCGCCAATCAATGATGCCAATCATCTCGGACCGCCGCTTAGTTTGCGCGGTAAGCCGCACTTGCCCACCAGCTTGCCCAGCGGCTTCAAACACGATGACTTCGTGTCCACGCTCAGCGGCAACGCGGGCGGCCTCAAGTCCACCGGGGCCTGCGCCCACCACGACGACCCGTTTTTTGCTTGGCGCCGCCGTTATGCTGTGCGGCATCGTTAGTTCGCGCCCAGTGGCTGGGTTGTGGATGCACAGTGCCTCGCCCGCGCCATAGATCCGGTCAAGGCAATAGGTGGCTCCGACACAGGGGCGAATATCGTGTTCGCGTCCTTCGCGGATTTTCTGAACCAGATGCGGGTCGGCCATGTGCGCGCGCGTCATGCCCACAAGGTCAAGTTGCCCGGTGGCGATGGCATGACGGGCGGTCGCGACATCGGGAATACGAGCTGCATGGAAAGTGGGCAGTCCGACCTCGGCCTTGACGCGGCCGGCGAAATCCAGATGGGGCGCGGATTTCATGCCACCGACAGGGATCACATCGGTCATCGCGACATCGGTGTGGATGCGGCCCCGGATCACGTTCAGGAAATCGACCATGCCGCTGTCACGCATGCGTTTGCCAAAAGCGATGCCTTCATCTGCCGTGGTGCCGCCCTCTTCAACCTCATCGGCCGCATAGCGAACGCCAATTAGAAAGTCTTTCGGCACTTGTTCGCGGATCGCGCCAATCACGTCCATTGCGAAATTCGTGCGCGTTTCCAATGTAGCTCCGCTATAGCGCCCACCTTCCAGCGTATTCGTCAAAGGAGAGACGAATTGATCCATAAGATGGCCGTAACATTCCAATTCGATCCCATCGAGGCCGGCTGCCGCCATGCGTTCGGCTGCATCTGCGTAGTTTTGAATAATGCGGGCAATGTCCCATTCTTCTACCACCTTGGGAAAGGCGCGGTGCGACGGTTCGCGTTCTGGCCCTGAGGATACGGAGGGAAGCCAGTTCCCTTTGGCCCATGTTGTGCGGCGGCCAAGGTGGGTCAATTGGATCATCACAGCGCAACCGTGGTCGTGGCATTCGTCGGTCAGGCGCTTCATCCACCCCACGACCTCATCCTTGTAGGCGAGGATATTGTTAAAGAGAGGTGGGCTGTCTTTGGAGACAGTTGCCGAGCCCGCAGTCATGGTTAAGCCAACCCCGGCCTTCGCTCGCTCGACGTGGTAGGCGCGGTAGCGATCCGTCGGCATCCCGTTTTCGGGATAGGCGGGTTCATGGCTGGTCGTCATGATCCGGTTTTTCAGGGTCAGATGCTTTAGCTGATAAGGCTGAAGGAGCGGATCGTTTGAGGAGGCGGACATGGCGAGACCTTGCGCGTTCGAGGGTGCATGGGGAGAAGATTCCTCAAAATGTTCATAACTGTCAAGTTTAAGATCATAGGTGAACATTTTCTTGTATTGCCTACTTTCTGACCGTAGGTTGAGGCAATGGAAAAGACCGACGAACAGGACAGCGGGTGGCGAGGATCGCGGGAGCTTTGGCTTGGCGCGGCCTATGAAGCCCTGATAGAGCAGGGCGTCGAGGCGGTGAAAATACAGCCCCTTGCGGCGCGCCTGCGGTTGTCGCGCACCAGCTTCTACTGGTTTTTCAAGGATCGTTCTGCCCTGCTGTCTGCATTGGCGGAGATGTGGGCCGAGCGGACCACGATGCCTTTGATCGCGGCTTGTGACGCCTATGCTGCAAGCAAAACCGAGGCGATGCTGAACGTCATCGGCTGCTTTTTGTCAGATCAGGCTTTTGACTCGCGTCTTGAATTCGCTACGCGTGGCTGGGCGCTGCAGGATGCCGAGCTTTTGCGACGTGTGCAGGAGGCCGATCAGGCGCGCCTGTCTTCGCTGACGGCGATGTTGGTCCGCTGGGGACATACCCAGGAAGATGCCGATGTCCGGGCGCGGACCATTTACCTGACGCAGATTGGCTACATCTCAATGCAGACACGCGAGGACACAGAAACCCGCTTGCTGAGGGTTCCGCATTACGTTGAGATCTATACGGGGCAGGCCCCAAGCGCGGCGGAGATGGACCGTTGCCGCGCGCGACTTATGGGACAGGCCGTGACCTAGGTGCCAGATTTTGCGAAGCTGGAACCAAGCTCGTCCATAGCGCGCGAGAGGCCCGGCGTCAGCGGGAAAAGCGTGGCCTGAACTGAATGATAGATGTCGGGCTTGCCCATGAATTGGGTGCGGGCAGGCTCACCTTCGTCATCGATTTCAGGGAACCAGCCGCCGTGCCGGTGGTCGACAAAATACTGGTCTGCGAAGTCCCACAGCTTTCGATACCAAAGCTCATCCTTGGACTTGCGCTCCAGCTTGATCAGGCTGGCCAAGGCACCGATCGCTTCGGTCACGGGCCACCAGTAGCGCGAGGGGATGGCGTGTTTGCCAGAAAAATCCAGCGTATAAACCAGACCACCGCGTTGTTGATCCCAAGCATCGGTCAGGGCGGTTTCGATGACCCGTCGCGCGATTGCAGGTGCGTCATTGACGGGGCGGCCGGACAGATCCCAATGCTGAAGCATCAGGCGACCAAGTTCAAAACTGTGCCCCGGGGTCGTGCCAGCGGGTCGGAACATCGGGTTTCCGGAATAGCCGGGGTCAACCTGCCAGTCCTTGGTGTAATGTTCGGGCAAGCGGAAGCCGTGGGCGGGGGCCATGCGACGCAGGAAGAAATTAAGAATCCGGCCCGCGCGGTTCAGATATCGATCGCGGCCCGTCGCTTCAAAAGCCGCTAGAAGCGCTTCGACCCCGTGCATATTGGCGTTCATTCCGCGATAGGTCGAGAAGGGAGTCCAATCCCGGTTCCACTCATCGGCAAAGAGGCCGTGATCGTCTTCCCAGTAATGCTTGTCCAAGATCTCGGATACGTCGTCGATCAGACGGTCAGCCTCGGGATGGCCCGCCATGCGTGCGGAAGACCCAGCCAGCAAGACGAAAACATGACCATATGCGAGCTTGCGTTCATCGTGAATTTGCGAGCCGTCCAGCGCCCAAAGATAACCACCATGGGCGTTGTCGCGATGGTGCGACCAAAGATAGGCCATACCTTGATCGATCATCGCCTCGCAGTTCACCTCGCCTGCAGCGCGCCCAAGTGCGTAGGAATGCACAAGCCGTGTGGTCGTGTGAAGTTCCTGAACGCGGCTTTCCAAAGGAACTCCGTCATAGCCCAACACATGGAAACCGCCATCTGCTGCAAGGCTGGTGCGAAAGAAATCGAACTGGCGCCGCGTATCCATTGCCAGCCACGCCCGATGTGTTGGGTCGTCCAGCCAGAAACTGTCTGGGGAAAGGTCGTCACTGGCAAGCGGTTGGCGCATGGTTTTTTCTTTCATGGCCCGTCTGGAGGCTGCTTTTGAGACAGGGCTGGCATGAGGGGGATGAGGGCCTTCAAAGATTTTCGCGGGTCAGCACTTCAAAGGGGATGATGCGGTTCAGGTTTCGGTGTGATCCTTGCAATGCCGAGACCATAGCGTCAATTGCCTCCAGTCCAAAGCGGTCCAGAGAGTGCGACATGAGAATCGTCAGAGTATCGTCCAGCAGGGCAGAGCGCGTCGTATCTGTCAGGTCATGCCCGATCATCGTCAGCTTTCCTGACTTTCCTTGCGCCCTGACGGCCTCAATAGCACCGCTGACCCCACCGCCGTTGACGTAAAGCCCGGCAAGGTCGTGATGTTTGACCAAGAGATGTTCGGTGATTTCCTGCGCGACTGCGGCAGATTCGAAGGTGGATTGCGGCTCTAGCAGCGAAAGGTCCGGCGCGAATTCGCGGAGGTAAGAGCGAAATCCGGCTTCTGTCATTTCCTGATTACGATAGCGGGGGTTGCCGACAAGAATTCCGATTTTGCCCGGAGTCCGGCAGAGATGGGCAAAGCCCCAAGCCGCGGTGCGCCCGAGTTTCCAATTGTCGAGGCCGATATATGGGATTTGGCCCGTTGAGGACATGGGGGCGACCAGTGAAAACACCTTCACGCCTGATCGTTCGATTTCGTTAATGGCTTCGGTCACAATGGGATGTACGGCAGAAACGATCCCAACCGCCTGACAATGGCGCGCAAGGTCTTTTGCGTGGTCTGCGGTGTTCTGCGGAGAGAGGTCTTCGATAAAGTCGATCCGCAGGTCAATGTCCACATCCGCCCTTGCAGCGGCTGCCTCGCGAAGGGTTTGGGCCAAGTTCTTGTAGAAGGGTCTGTGTGGCTGCAAGAGGAGCGCGCCAAGGCGCAGCTTTGGCCGGCTTGCCGCTACCCGCGACTGGATCGCGCCGAGGCCGTAGAAACCGATGCGCGCAGCAACGTTCTGCACATGCTGGCGCGTTGCAAGGCGCACATTTTCCGCCCCGGCCAAGACGCGGTTGACCGTGGCTACAGAAACATCGGCTGCTTTGGCCAAGTCTTTGATCGTCGGGCGCGCCATTACATTTCCTGATGTGCGTGTTTCATTTTGTATCATGCTTGGCGGTGAATTGATACAATTGAGACAAAGACTTTTCCGCGCGTTCCGGGAGCTTGATTTGAAAGCCGCCATGGCGCTTTGGTCATTGCGAGTACGAGCGCAGTCTGGATGGTTCCCATGCCTTGCGAAGGAAAAGATCGAAATGGATGACCTGAAATTCGGCACAAGGAACAAGCGCGGAGATTGGGCGCCAGCGGCCCGGCTTGAATATGCGCCGTTCTGGGAAAAGCCGGTCAGCCTGAAGAAGATCCTTGGATGGATTCCGGGCTATCTGTTCCCGTGGAACGCCTTTCACATGGCGGTGACGCTGGCCTATTGGGCATGGATCATCCCCGATGTCGAGGTGATGAAGACGCTGTCATGGGGATGGGCGCTTTGGCTTTATGTGGTTAATGCACTTGGCATTTTTATCATGTATGGCTCGATCGAACTGCTTTATTACGTCAAGCGCAAGCAGGGCACGCGGTTCAAGTACAACGCCAAGTTTCCCTCTGAACAGCCATCGGACGTGTTCTGGTTCAAAAGCCAGAACATCGACAATTTCCTGCGGTCCTTCCTGTTTTCCATCCCGCTTTGGACCGTGGTCGAGGTGATCTTTCTGTATGCCTATGCCAATGGCGCCGTGCCGTGGCTGGCTTGGGCCGACCACCCGGTTTATCTGGCCACTCTGGTCCTGATGGTACCGGTCATCCACGAGTTTCACTTCTTTTGTGTCCATCGGCTGATCCATTGGGGTCCGCTGTATAAATGGGTTCATTCGGTGCATCACAACTCGGTCAATGCAAGCCCGTGGTCATCTTTGTCGATGCATCCCGTGGAAGGGTTTTTGTATCATGCTGTCACATTGTGGCATCTGGTTCTTCCATCGAACCCGATCGTGGCCTTGTTCCAAGTGAACCTTGCCGGATACGGCGCACTGAACGGCCATATCGGTTTCGACAAGCTGGAGATCACCGAGACCACGCCGTTGGATAGCCACGCCTATGCCCATTACCTGCACCACAAGTATTTCGAGGTGAACTACGGCGGCGACGGGCTCCTTCCGCTGGATCGGTGGTTCGGCAGTTGGCACGACGGCACCAAGGAGGGCGACGCCCAGATGAATGCCCGGTTCCAGAAGAAGAAGGCGAAGATGAACGCCAAGGCCTCGACCTGACAGCGGGACCGCCTGCCGCATCGAATGAAGACCTGATTTGACGACGAGGAATGACCAATGCCAACTTGGATCCGCGCCTGTGCGACCGTCGATATCGAGACCGAAGATGTGATCCGCTTTGACCACGGGCCACAGACCTTTGTGATCATTCGCAGCCCCGAGGAGGAGTTCTTTGCCATGGATGGGATTTGCTCGCATGAGCATATCCATCTTTGCGACGGTCTGGTGATGGACGGGGTCATCGAATGCCCCAAGCACAATGCCCAGTTCGACTACAAGAATGGCGAGGCGATGCGCGCCCCGGCCTGCATCAACCTGTGGACCTTCCCCGTAAAGGTGGAAGGCGGCACCGTCTTTATCGAGATCTGACATGGCTTTTCAACTGGCTGCCTGCGCGGAAATGCTTTGGCGCGACAAACCGATCGACTGGCGGGCCAGCCGGTTAAAAGAGATGGGGTTTGGCGTCGGCCTGGGGAATGGCCGGCGTGGGATTTGGCAAAGCTGGAAAAGACTGGCGCGACCTTTACCATCATGAATGGCTATCTCGAGGGCCGCCTGACCGATACAGAGGGCGCGGCGATGCTGCTGGCCTCGGCCAGAGAAACAGTTGCCGTTGGCAAGCGGCTGGGGGTGCAGCGGCTGAACCTGCACGGCACAGGGCTTGGCGATATGGGCGTGCCAATCCCGAAGATCGGGGCCTTTGCGCCGGGAATGGTCGTGCGGGCCCGTGATACGCTGAACCGGATCTGCGATCTGGCCGAGGCAGAGGGCGTGGTCTTTACGCTGGAAAACCTGAACCCGATTGACCATCCGGGCTGCCCCTTTGGCTCGACGACCGATGTGCTGGCCTTGGTCTCGTCGATCAACCGTCCACAGCTGCGGATCAACCTTGATCTTTACCACACCCAGATCGGGGAGGGCGATCTGATCCGCTGGTGCGAGGCCTGCCTGCCATGGATCGGCGAGGTGCAGGTTGCCGACAACCCCGGCCGCTGCGAACCGGGCACGGGAGAGATCAACTATGCCGGGGTGGCCCGGTCATTGGCGGCCATGGGCTATGATGGCCCGGTCGGTCTTGAAGCCTTTGCGAAGGGGTCTGAGGACGCGGCCCTGGACGCATTCCGCAGCGCGTTCACGGTATAATCCCATGGTTCACAAGAATAACCGCCCAACCGTTCACGACATGCGCAAGATGAAGGCGCGTGGCGAGAAGATCTCGATGCTATATGTGACGACACCCGACGAGGCCGCAGCGGCCGGTGCTGCGGGCGTTCAGATGTTGTCCATCGAAGGTAAATACTTCGACGCGGAAATGCGCGAGGCGGCGGGAAGCTGTTTTGTGCAGGTTGGTCTGCCCTATGCCATGCATGGCAATTTCCAAGGCCGCGCCTTGGCCACGGCAGAAGACTATCTTCGGGCGGCCTATTACTTTGGTCAGTTGGGCGGCGATTGCTATTACTGCGCGGCCAGTTTGAACATCCAGAAAGTGCTTTGTGAAAACAAGGTGCCCATTGTTGCCCATGTGGGTCTTGTACCGGGTTACATCACGTGGACAGGGTGGCGCGCCGTTGGAAAGACCGCAACAGAGGCCCGGCAGCTTTGGGACCAGATCAAGCGGTTGGAAGCGATTGGGTGCTTCGGCGCGGAACTGGAAGTGGTCCCGGCCAAATTGGGTGCTTTCCTGAGTGCGAATACCAGCATGCTGATGCTGGGGATGGGGGCAGGGCCAGGAGCGGATGCGCAATACCTTTTTGCCGAAGACGTTCTGGGATCCACCGATGGCCACAAACCGCGTCACGCCAAAACCTATCGCAACTTCGCAGCGGAATACGCTCGGCTGCAAGATGAGCGCATAGCCGCGTTCAAAGAGTTCAAGGCCGATGTGGATGTTGGTAATTATCCGCAGTCCGAGCACGATGTACCGATGGACGACGGTGAAATGGCGTCCTTTCTTCAGTCGATACAGGATTAAATAACGGACTGAACTATGGCCAAACGATTACAGCGCAGTTGCAGGCGATAAGGCCGGAGCGGCCTTTTCATTTTGACTTTCGGCCAAATAGAATAGCACTGCTGCCAGCAATCAGGATCGCGACATTGGTCATTGCCCGTGTTGGCGAAAGCCCAGGAGGAACGGCGATGTAGCGTGGGTTCCAGTTTGGCTGGAAGCCCTGCTTGAAATCTCGCAAAGCTTCGAAGTCGGGGAAAGCTGCGCTTTTGCGGTAGAGGAAGCTTCCAAATCGGCTCCAAAGTCGCTCGACCGACCGGGAAGAAAGATCTTCCGGTGGCGCGATGCCAAGGCTGAAGGTTTGCGCGCCGAGGTCACGGTATCGTTCGATAAGGGCTAAATGCAGGAAGCCAAGAATATCTGGCCCAACCTCGGGTGAGAAGCGAAGCAGGTCCAGCGAAACATGATGTCCCAAACCGGGCGCAAAGACGGTCGCGAAGGCGACGAGTTCGCCTTTGATGCGCACGGTCGCAAGCGGGAAATTGGTCAGATAGGTTGGGTCGAAACGCCCGACGTTGAAATTCTTCTCTCGGCCAAGCATGGCTTCAAGCCAGGAATCCGAGATTCCTTTTGTTTCCGCCAGCAGCTTTTCCGAATGCGGCGGGGCCGAAACATCAACGACTGCGCCATTGGCCTGCCAAGAGGCCGCTTCTTCACGAAGGGAAGCAAATGCGGGATCCCAAAGGTGAAGTCCATGTAAGTTGACGCTGGCTTCTTCGCCGATGCGATGCAGTGAAAAGCCCATTTCGCCATAAAGCCCAAGGTTATCTTCGCGCAGGTCAAAAAAGACCGGAAGCGCCCCCGACTGACGGGCGAGGTCGGCAAAAGTCCAGCACAAGCCCGACGCTTCCTCTGGCTCCCCGATTGGATCACCCAGAGCGATCCAAGTCTTGCCCTGCTCGCGGAACATTAGGAATGCGCCACCTTGTTCCGACATAAGAAACCGCTTGTCCCCCGTCAGGGCCAGAAAAGCTGACGGAACACCGCTCTGGTCAATGATATCCTCGATCTTTGTCTTTACGGCTGGGTCGTCCAGCGTGGCCGGGGTTGCAGGTTTGTGCCGGATGGCCATGGCGATCGCGAACAGGAAAAGCAGGGCTGAGGCCAGAAGTCCGGAACGAAGTGCGCGGGGCGTGTCGGCTCCTTCGGCAAGGATTGACCAAAGATCCCCCGTGCCCTGAGGCGTGCGGTGAATGAAAAAGAAGAACACCCCGGCCCCGATTAAGACAGCAAATACAAGGACAAACCAATTCGGGCTGAAGAGGCTGTCAGTCAGATCGGCCTGACGATAGAAACTGCGTCGGAAAGGCAAAAGCAGCAAAGCGCCAGCAGCAAGTAGGGCCGCATTGTCCAGATCGAAATCATTCAGAAGTGAAGCGACAACGCCTGCGCCAAGGGCAAGCATCATCAGCCAAAAGGCCGATTTGATGCGCCGACCAAGCCCGTGCGACAAGATCAGAAGGGTGACCCCAAGTATCGCCAAAAGCAGGGTGCCACCTTCTCGCATCAAGGCAGCAATCAGTCTTATCTCTTCTACCGCTTCGCCTTGAACGGATGGGATCAACGAGACCATGACGAGATAGACGCCGAACCCGAACGAGACCAGCGCGGTAAGGGATGGAACCATGTCATGGATGGCCTCTAGCGCCGGGCGCATGGGGGCAGGAATGCGCCCCGTCAGCCGACTGATCGCGCCTTCGGCCAGACGTAGTTCGTTAAGCGATACAAGAGCGAAACCGAGAATGAACGGCAGCAGGTAATAGATCATGCGGAACATCAGAAGTGCCGCAGCCACTTCGCTGACCGGGATATGACCCGGCAGTGTTCCGATGACGACGGCCTCGAACACGCCGACGCCACCAGGAACATGGCTGAGAATTCCCACCATCATTGCTATGGCATAGATCGCAACGAAGACATCGAAGGGCGGTGTGCCCGCAGGCATCAGAACCCAAAGTGTAAAGGCTGCGCCGACGACATCAACGATAGTAACCATGGCTTGACCCGCAAGGTTGCGTGGCGAAGGCAGGCGCAGTTCAAGTTTCCAGATGCGCAGGGAGTGGTTCGACCATGAAACGTAAACGATCAAGGCGATCATGCCGAAGAAGATGGCCGCAGAGCCAAACTGGATCAGGTTGGGGGGGAAGGGAAGTATGCCGGAAACGACCTGAGGGTGCAGCGCCAACGCGCCAAGGCCGGCTAGGGTCAGGCCCGTTCCCAAGGCAACGGCGATGTAGCCAGAGACGGTCGCAACCTCAAATGCGTTAAGCCCAAAGGCCGAGTAAATGCGATATCGGACAGCCCCGCCGGAAATCACACTTACGCCGATGGTATTCCCAAACGCGTAGGCAAGAAACCCACCCAAGCTGACCACTCGCAGGGGAAGCTTTCGTCCGATGAAACGAAGGGCAAGAACGTCGTACCCGACAAGCGCTGCATAAGCGATCGCTGTTGCCAGTATTGCGGCCAACAGAACAGGTGTCGGCACAGACCGGACATGGGCAAGCACAGCTGCCGGGTCGACAGGCTTCAGAAGATGGTGCAAGGCAAAAAGGCCAAGACCGAACAAGCCCAAGCCAAGAAGGACGGGAAAGACGCGCCGCAGCATGACAACGATGGGCGATGTGGTAATTGACATGGAGGCGAAGACCCCGAAACCTGTTGCTAGCAGCTATGGGATGAAGAGGCTTCTGTAAACACCGCCCCCGATAAATTCCCGGCGAGCAACGGTGCCCATAGGTCGTACATGCTCCCCTCTGTCCCTTCAGGCGAGGCTAACGGACACTTCTTCAGGAATGCGGGTTGCCCCGTGTGGTCCAAGGCAGACCAAGGTCACACGGGCAGTGAAAAGCACATCACCGCCTCGCAAGACGGATTGATCCAATTCAATTCTCGCTCCGCCCAGTTTGGCAAGGCTGGTCGAAACCGTCAGCACGTCGTCAAAATGCGCGGGTTTCAGATAATCCGCTTCGACTCTTCTGACGGCAAACACAATGCCTTTGTCCGCGCGCAGTTGCGCCTGATCCACCCCGCGCTCCCGTACCCATTCGCTGCGTCCGCGCTCGATGAATTTCAGGTAATTTGCGTAGTAGACGATCCCCGCAAGATCGGTGTCTTCGTAATAGACGCGAAGGGTGAATTCGTGCATTACCATCTCCTCAACTCATGCTACCATTGCCCCAGAAAACCAATAATTTTCAGAGTTTTGTCAAGAATATTCGTGTCTTCATACCGGACACCGATTTCAAACTGGTTAAAATTATGGTAGCATTTTGGTAGCATGGTGGTAACCCGTTGATTTGACATGGCCCGCAGAAGAGAGCTTACAGACCTCAAGATCCGAAATCTTGAACGTCAGGACAAGGAATATCACGAACCTGTCGACGGTTTGCCGATGAGCGTTCGCGTTGCCAAGAATGGCGTCAAATCCTACTGGGTGAAGTTCCGGATTTACCCGCCTGAGGACCTATTGAAGGGCAGTCGTCCGGCCAAGCCAAAGCAAGTTTTCTGCTCCATCGGCAGGGTCGAAGAATTCGATCTAGAAGAAGCCAAGGAACGAGCCCGGAAGATGATTTCTGCCGGGAAGGTCGGAATCGATCAACGGAAGGTCTGGGAGAAGGAGCACGCCGAGGCCGTTCGCAAAGCTGCCAAAGAGCATTTCCTTTTGAATGAGGTTGCAGATCCAGGCGACCCCAGTTTCTTGAAGACGGCTTGGATGAATTACGTTGAACGCAAGACGAAGATCACCCCGCGAACAAAGCAGAACCTGCGACGCTTGTTCAAACATATCACCGACTGCCTGGGGGAAGGCATTTTGACAGTCGACCTTAAGCCATCAGATGTCGGAACGATCAAAGCAGCATTGTCCGATCACCCGGCAGAGTTCAACAAGTTTAGGGCTGCACTCTACTCTGTTCTTGAAAGCGAATATCACGACGAACGCATCCCTCAGAACATCATGAAGAAAAACTTGGATGACCTTCGCCCCCACACACCGAAGTTTCGAAATACGGTCCTGTCGAAACGGGGAGTGGAGCAGTTCAAGACATTCTACGGAAATCTGGAAAACTTCCCTCCGCAACAGCATAACCATGCGCGTTTCTTGCTGTGCCTCCTATATACAGGTTTGCGTCCAATCATGTTGCGGAGCCTTCTGAAGGCAGACGACCATCAAGGCAACTTCGTCGATCTGGAAACAGGTCAAATGACGTTTCGCAAGCACAAAACCATTGCGAAACTCACTGAAAAAGCCTCGACATTGATCGCCTCTCCAACGGCACTAGAGATCATGGCGGCAGCCGCTGAGGCAGCTCCATACAGCCCTTATGTCTTCGGATCTCTCGATGACAGAACCGGGTATCGGCATTTGCCACTGTCCGAAAAAGGGACCCAAGTCCTGTTTCGGGCACATGCCCATCGGTTCGAAGTCGAGGGGACCGAAAAGCTCGAAATCTACAGTCTGCGTCATACCTTCGGGACGATGATGGTCAATGGCGGCGTCCCCATTCATCAACTGAAAGATCAGATGCTCCACGAGTCCATTGTAACGACCCAGAGATACGTCAAGACAACCTTCGAGACGAAGCGGGCTTTGGCAGAGCGGATCGATCAGATTATTTAACTGGTATCACTAACCCGAGTGATCACGGGCTAGGTGCTGGCAGTCGGCGGCGGAGGCCGTAGTTGCACCTAAAGGTTGCCGCCAACATTCTTCCCCTCCGTCGTCGCCCTCGCCGCGACCGTAGTGTTATGGCTAAGACAGGCGTTGTTGCAGAAGTCCTACCTGAGGCATGACAGCCCCTGTCCCCGTCTGCATTAGGCCAAGCGGACGATCTCGGCGGTGCCGAGTGCGTTGAATCGGTTGATGAGGGCGACGCGGATCTGGATTTCGGCGGTCTGGCTGTCGGGGTGCCTTGCGGCGATGCGCTCGCCGAAGGCTTTCAGGCACCGCATCTTGGCCTCGATCCGGCTTCGTGCATGGTATCCGGTCCAGCGCTTCCAGAACGCCCTGCCGTAGTGTCGGGTGGCGCGCAGGGTTTCGTTTCTGGCGACTGCGGCCGGGCAGTCTTCTTTCCAAGGTCGGCCGTTCTTGCGGATCGGGATGATCGCGGTGGCTTGTCGGTGGATGATGGCGGTGTGGCATCGGCGCGTGTCATAGGCACCGTCGGCGGTGACCGTGCCGATCTCCTCACCTTCAGGGATCTGGTCAACCGCTTGCATCGCTTGATTATCCGCTGTTCAGGCTCTTTTGCTTTTCGACGCCCCACGCAACCGCAAACCGCCCCCGGATCAGCGCATCGGGCATCTGCTCGGTGATGCCGACAATTCCGCCCCAGAGCGCCTCTTGCACGAAGGCCCAGATCTCCGCCTTGGGCAGTTCCCGATAGCGCGGTTTTCCCTCTGGTTGCCATTCGGCCTTGTGGCGGTAAGGGTTTGATGGCGCTTCGGTTTCCCTGTCGAAGAGGGTTTCGTGGACGAGTATCTTAAGCAGAAAATCCGCCGCCTGTTCAGGGGCCACTTTCCCCGTATCCGTTTCTGACAGGAGGTGTGCCAGAAGCCCCGGTCGATTGGCATGGACTTCACTGGCATAGACCACAAGTCCTTTCAGACCAGCAAAAGCGCGGTGCCTAAGGCTGGGGTTCAGGATCGTTTCCGGATCGGGATGGCAGCGGTCCAGCGTCCGACGCAAGAGCTCCCACCGGACCTCGGATGCGGAGGCAATCGGTTCGCCTGTGTTGATCATCTGCCAGAACGCGGCGTCGACTTCTGCGTTGTGCTGCGCTTGCAGGTATTCGTTGAAGTCGAGCGGATCCGTAAGGTCATAAAGGTGGTCGATTATGGCCACTTCAACAGGGCCGAGATCGGTCAATTTGCGGGTCATGTTGGGCTCCAACTTTGAGGCCCACTTCAGTTACCGGCATTGTCCGACTGCCGGAGCCCGGATCCGCTGAAGATCTTTCTGACTGTGGTACAAATGGTGCTCTTTTCGCCCTGCACCCCCAAACCGCAGGGTGATTAGTAAGTACTTTCATGGCGACAAAAGCTTGTGTCTTGCAAGATTTCTACAATCTTATTCATAGAGACAGGAGTTCATTATGTCATTGAAAGAAAATAGTTATCCAGTAGTTTTGAGATTCAGAGGACTATACCCGCATCAGCTCAAACGCTTCAAGATGCATGGGGATCGGAAAGGTGGCGACCTCTCACACATCGACGTCGAGAAGTCAGGTTTTAACCAGATCCTGATCGGCTCGCAGACTTGGATTGAAGACCTGAACGCAGAAATCCAAGCCGTTTCTGCAATCAATCTAAAAGAGGTCATTGCCGCCAGAAAGGCCCGCCAGAGACCAACCGAAGCCGCCGCCCTGAAGAGGCGTGGACCGGTCGATCCTTGGGCCAAATCGAAAGAAGGGCCACTGCGGGAAGGTATCCTGACGGCCAGTTCCAAATGGTTTGGCGGCAGCGGGATCGAGGCTTGGGATCCTGCAAAGGTATCGGCCTTCCGGGATCTCGCTGTAGCGTTCCTGAGAGACCACTTCGGGGAGACCTGCGTGCACGCAAGAATGGATATGGATGAGGAAGCTCTGCACATCCATTTCGTGGTCGCCCCATGGACGGAGAAGCACTCGAAATCCAGCGGATGCCATCGGCTTTTGCAGCCCTCGAGCAATCCCCTTTTTGCCAGCTATGAACACGCCCAAAATCTTGCTGGTGATCACTTTGCGAAACTGGGGCTGATCCGGGGTGAAAAGCATGCCGAGAACCGGCGGAAAGCCAAGGCTGCGAACCTGCCTCTGCCTAAGCCGGTGCAACATATCCCGCCAACGCGCTGGCGATTGGAGCAGAAGGCTCAGCTGAAACGGGTCCATGAGGCATTGAAGGCAAAGCAGTTTGAGATTGCCACTGCACAGGCCAAGCTTCAGGATGACCATGATCAGCTCAAGGCAAAGCGTGCAAAGCTGAAAGAGGTTTGGCACGCACAGCAGAGCATTGCCGCACAGGTCGCAGAGCGGGAAGCCCGGATCACCGCCGATGCTGAATTGCTTGCTGCGCTATGGCAGCAGGCGGGAAAAGAAGTGCCAAGCGAGTTAACGCGAATTTGCCAGCAAATTCCGCGCAACCCATGAAAACGTCCGGCTTCTAACTATTTTCACGGCCATCATTTTAGCCTTGTTGTAGCCTCGTCACGTACGCCATATGGTTGAGTACGAGCTTTTCTAACACTTCGGTCTTTATGGCTTTTCTAAATTTTCTAAGATCAAAGACCGAGGACAAAAGACCGCTCCTGGAGCGCTGCCTTTCAATCGATCTTGAAGTGAACCCAAAGACGTCTGAAATCTTCGATTTGGCGGCAGTGCGATACGAAGATGAGCAACCCGTCATTTCGACAAAAGGCAGAATTCAAGACCGTCTAGACCAGCTTGAGAAGGCTCTGTCGAAATTCCCGCATGTCATCGGCCACAACGTTCTGCGTCACGACATTGAATATCTAGTGGCAGCACGACCTCGCTTATCAGCCAAAATGGAAGCCCCCATTGATACGCTTTGGCTGAACCCATTGGCCTTCCCACGGAACCCGTATCATCATCTTGTCAAACACTACCATGATGGACGTTTGCAAGCTGGCCACATCAATGACCCGGTTTTGGATGCAAAGCTTGTGTTTGAGGTGCTGGAAAACCAGATCAACGCCCTAAAAGATATTGAGCAGAAATCACCGACATCTCTTCTCGCCTACCATTTTCTGACGACACTGTCAGATCGGTCAGGAGGTTTTGATGCTGTCTTTAGCGAAGTGCGCAGTGCATCCAAACCAGATCGGCACCTTGCTATAGAAGCGATAAGGGAGCTGTTGGCCGGTCAGTCATGTGAGGCCCAGATACAGCCGGTGTTGGATTTGTTATCCGATGTCCAGGCTGGCTGGCCTTTGGCCTATGCTTTGGCATGGATTTCGGTCGCTGGCGGAGAGTCTGTCATGCCGCCTTGGGTGCGGGCCGCTTTCCCGCAGTCGGGCCTAATCGTTCGAATGTTAAGGGATACAAACTGCGGCAATGCATCTTGCCAATGGTGTGCCGAAAAGAACGATCCCGTTGGGGCTTTGAAGAGGTGGTTTGGGTTCAACGGTTTCCGACCCAATCCTACTGATAACGAAGGTCGGCCACTTCAACAGGTGATCGTTGCAGAGGCAATGCGGCATGGGAATGTCTTAGGGATCTTGCCGACCGGTACTGGGAAGTCCGTTTGCTATCAAGTGCCTGCCTTAAGTCTTTACGAAAAGACTGGTGCTTTGACCGTCGTGATTTCGCCCTTGGTGGCGTTGATGGCGGATCAGGTGCAAGGGATGGAGCGCACAGGAATATCGTCAGCCGTTACGATCAACGGGATGCTGTCGATGCCCGAGCGGCAAGATGCCCTTGATCGTGTTCGACTGGGCAGTGCCGCTATTCTGCTGATCTCGCCTGAGCAATTGCGAAGTGTGTCTGTCCGCTCAGTCCTGGCGCAGAGGGAAGTCGGTCTGTGGGTCTTGGATGAAGCGCATTGCGTCTCGAAATGGGGCCACGATTTCAGGCCAGACTATCGCTATATCGGGCGGTTTATCCGTGAATATTCCGGACAGAACGGACCAGCGCCGGTACTTTGCCTGACAGCGACTGCAAAGCCAGAGGTTGTTCGGGATATTACAGAACACTTCCGGGAAAGGCTGGGCGTAGGTCTAAGCTTGTTTGATGGTGGGGCGACGCGAACTAACCTAACTTTCTCGGTCGTGCCCACCCGAAGGGAAACCAAGCTGGGTGACCTTTTGGCGGTCATCTCAGAACGATTACCTAACGACGATCAGTCAGGGGCGGTTGTTTACTGCGCAACGAGAAGCGAAACAGAGCGGGTTGCAGCCTTTCTGAAAGCGCAAGGGTTGGCGGCTGAGCATTTTCATGCTGGCCTGACCGCCGAAGAAAAACACATGGTTCAGGAAAGTTTTCGCGTTGGCACACTTCGCATCATCGCCGCAACAAACGCCTTTGGGATGGGCATTGATAAGCCCGATATTCGGGTTGTTGTTCATGCCGACATTCCCGGATCTTTGGAAAACTATCTGCAAGAAGCTGGACGCGCTGGCCGGGATCGCGCCCCTGCTGATTGCGTCTTGCTGTATCACTCTGATGACGTCGAACGGCAGTTCACCCTTTCCGCAAGATCGCGTCTCCAACAGCACGAAATCAGCGCAATCTACAAAGCCCTGCGCCGGCTAGACGAACACACACGAAACAGCGGTACGGTTGTGGCCACGGCTGGCGAAATCGTCCAGCAAGAAAAGGACCGCGAATTCGTTCGTGACAGTGCAACAGACGATACCCGCGTAAAGACTGCCGTTTCTTGGCTAGAGGAAGCAACCTTGATTTCGCGGGAAGAGAACCGCGTTCAAGTATTTGCCTCATCCTTGTTGGTTCGGTCAGTCGCGGAAGCGCGGGATCGCCTTCAAAAGGCCGACATCACTCAAGCGCGGCGGACAGAACTTCTGGCGATTGTAGAACACGTTATGAACTCCCCTGCCGACAAGGGGATATCAACTGACGAGCTTACCGGAGTAAGTGGCCTATCCCATCGGGCGCTCGCAAAGGCGATGGCGGATCTGGAAAGTCTGGGGATTGCTAGAAATGACATCTCCATCACCGTGGCAGTTCACATCGGGGTTGAAAACCAGTCTCGCCAGCGGTTGGCGAACGCGATGGAGCTGGAAAAGGCGTTACTTGCAAAAATGCGAGAGATGGCGCCGGACGCAGATTCCGGCAACCCAGTTATTCTCGATCTCGCCGCAGCCAGCCAGGTTTTGCGCGACGATGGCAAAGAAGGGGCCAGCCCTCATATCATCGACCGAATTTTGCGGAGCATCGAGCGCGATGGACGCGATAGCGACGGTGGGCGCGGCAACATTCGCCTGCGAAAGCTTTCCAATAAAACCATCGAGGTCACCTTTCAGCGTTCTTGGCGGGTGGTCGAGCAAACGGCGAACCTTCGTTGGTCTGCGGCAGAGAGGCTTTTGGACTACTTGATCAAGGCGGCCCCCGCGGGGTCCCGCGGCAAAGATGTTCAAGTTGAGACCACGCTCGGAAAACTATTCGAGAGCTTGTCTGGAGACGCCCTGATCAAGAGCTCGGGGGTGAAAGATCTAACGAAGCTGATGGAGCGCGCGCTCCTTTGGCTTCACGAACAACAAGTCCTGACGCTCGGTAAAGGCCTGACTGTCTTTCGGTCCGCAATGACCATTTATCTGAAGGCCGGGAAAGGGAATTTCACAAAAAAGGACTTCCTTCCTCTAGAAGAGCATTACCGCGAACAAACACTTCAGACCCACGTTATGGCTGAATACGCGGAAAGAGGGTTGGAAAAAATCCAAGATGCAGTGCGGATGTCGGAAGACTATTTCGCAATGGAGCAAGAGCGCTTCCTGCGGAAGTGGATGCCCGGTCGAGGTGTGGAGATCCGCCGCCAGACAACCGGCAAGGCGTGGAAGCAAATTGTAGAGGATCTGGGCAATCCGGTTCAGCAAGACATCGTCGCCGATGACCGGGAAGAGACAAACGTCCTTGTTCTTGCAGGCCCGGGTTCAGGAAAGACCCGCGTTCTGGTGCATAGGATCGCTTACCTTCTGCGCGTCAAGCGAGAGGATCCAAAGGGGATCCTAGTGCTTACGTACAACCGTCACGCCGCGGCCGAAATCCGCGCAAGGTTGCGCCATCTGGTCGGCGACCACGCGTCTTGGGTGACCGTCTCGACCTGCCACTCACTGGCAATGAGACTGGTTGGTGCAAGGTTTGACGGTGACGCAAAGGAAAAGCGCGACTTTGATGGCATCGTCATGGAAGCCGTTCGTCAGTTGAACGGAGAAGGATTAAGCAAATCCGAAGCCGAAGCCCAAAGAGAGATCCTCATCCAAGGGTATCGCTGGATTCTGGTGGACGAATATCAGGATATCGGACCAGAGGAATACGCGCTCATTTCGGCCGTTGCGGGGAGATCCCTTGAAGATCCGGATCAACGCCTGAGCCTCTTTGCTGTGGGTGACGATGATCAGAACATTTACGCCTTCGCCGGTGCCTCCATTTCCTTCATTCGCAAGTTTGAGGAAGATTACAGGGCCAAACCAAAGTTTCTAACCGAGAACTATCGTTCAACGCGCTACATCATTGATGCGGCCAATCAGGTGATTGAGCCTGCCCGGGGCAGGATGAAGGAAGGCCATGCCATAACCGTGGACAAAGTTCGCGGCTTGGATCCAGGTGGCGGCATCATGGCGATTCATGATCCGGTTGGAAAAGGGCGCGTTCAGTTCCTTGATGTGGCGGATGACGACATTCTCCAAGCAATGGCCGCCGTTGATGAGTTGGTCCGGCTATCGCGCCTTGATCCGAACTTCAGCTGGGCGCGGACGGCGATCATTTCTCGTGATTGGAAACGTCTGGAACCAGTCCGTGCTTATGCCGAAAAGCTGGGTTTGCCAGTCGAAATGGCGAACGAGAAACTGCCAAGCATCTGGCGTCTAAGGGAAATGCAGCAGCTGGTTGCGGGGCTCCGCGAAGACCCATCTGCGATGCTCAATATCCAAGATATCCTCTTGGTATTGAACCGCCAGCCTTCAAACCGTTGGGTCGATCTGATCGCCGAAGGAATTGCCGACCTCGCGCGCGAACTTGGAAAAAAGACAATTCCAGTTCCCGATGCAATCGAGTGGCTGGCAGAATGGGCACAGGATATCCGAAGTGCACAGCGAAGCCTGCTACTCTTGACGGCACACCGTTCTAAGGGGTTAGAATTCGACCACGTTGTTATCTTGAACGGTGGGTGGAAAGCGATTTCGCGAGGCGAAGACGGTGAAGCCCCGCGTCGGTTGTTCTATGTTGCCATGACACGCGCGCGCAGAAGCCTCGCCGTGGTAACCAGCGGAGAACATCCCTTCGTTTTGGCAGACAGCGAAAGCGAACTCTTGCGCAAGGTCGAACAGCCCAACGACAGCGACCTGCCCACGCCCGATCAGTACCAACTGCCGGATTTGACCTCCGTTGACCTGTCGTTCGCCGGTCGTCTTTCCGAAACAAGTCCTACACGCACCGCCATTGCGCGTATCCGGGTTAATGACCCAGTTCATCTCGAGCGTAAGGATGAAAAATGGATTATCCTTGACGGAAATGGCTGCCAAATCGGCCGAATGGCGGCAAACTGGTCGCCCCCAGCAGGGACCCGATTAGTGGAAGGAAAGGTCGGAGCCGTGGTTCGTTGGCGCAAATCGGACAGTGACGAACGTTTCCAGACATACATCAAGCGCGATGATTGGGAGACAATATTGCCCGAGTTTGTGTTCAGATCGAACTGAAGTAGGCATGCAAGTAGTGGCACTAGCCTATGTAGAATAGTCTTTATGCCGATGAACGGCAGCGACGAGCTGATCGCGTCGGCACCTACGCGAAGGGCGGGGAGCTGACCTTCGCTGCGGGGTGTACCAACGACCGATTTAGGCATTTATCGGACTTGAAGCCGTCAGGTGGACGAAACCAGTGGGGGCCCTATAGGCGAAAGCGTGGTTGGCATTGAAATGTGCGGTCTACGCAAATTCGGCTGGCTCTACGGCGTGGGCACGGTAGAGTAGCAACATGCCTCCTAAAGGCGATGAGAATTTGCCTCCGAAAGAGAACTACAGTTCGTGTCAGATTACAGTAAACAAGGTTATGACCCCGAATATACCCTAAGTGCTGCATTTTGGGAGAAGGGGCAAGCTCTCGGCTTTCCTATCCAATTTGACCTCGTGCTCAAGCATCTGCGACAGGACATGAGGGACGACTGGTACTTCGACTGCCTGCAATATGACGACCTATTCAAGAATCCGGACGAAGCCAAACGCATCGTCCTGTCTCTGCTGCAGGAATGGAACGGAGTGTACTTCGGCACCCGCAGCGTTGTGCGTAACATCCCCAAGAAGGGCTATGGAGAACGCTACGGTCTGGAAACCGACTTCTTTGATCGTTTCGTCTATCAGGCGATCTGCACATTCCTTATCCCCTACTATGACAGTCTGCTCAGCCACCGAGTGCTCAGCTACCGCTACGACCCTGCGTCGCAGAACTCCAAATACTTGTTCAAGAACAAGATCGACCGATGGTTCACATTTGAGGGCGTAACTCTGACGTTCGCCCGGTCGAACCAGCACCTGCTGGTGACCGATCTCAGCAACTTTTTCGAGAACATCTCTCGAGCGCAGATCATCGCAGCCTTGCAGAGGGCTATTCCAGAGATTGTGGCGACGGGCCCTGAAAAGCTCCATATTCGCAATGCTATCGCTACGTTGGACAGGCTGCTCGAACAATGGACGTTCAGCCGCGACCATGGTCTACCACAGAACCGGGACGCATCTTCTTTCCTTTCCAACATCCTGCTCTCTTCCGTTGATCGCGAAATGGCCAAGAAGGGTTACGATTATTACAGATACGTGGACGACATCCGCGTTTTGGCTGACACGGAGACCCACGCGCGCCGCGCACTTCAGGACATTATCAGGGAATTGCGGAAGGTCGGCTTGAACATAAACGCGAGTAAGACCGAGATATTACCGCCTGACGTTTCACGAGAGAACCTGGTCGCCTACTTCCCTTCACAAGACAGCGCGACCACCGCCATTAATCAGATGTGGCAATCTCGGAGCCGCAGAATTGTGACGCGCTCTGTCGAATACATCTTCGGTATCCTGACCAGTTGCATCGAAGCTGGGGACACTCAGACGCGACAGTTCCGCTTCGCGGTGAACCGCGTGGCCCAGGTTGTGGAGTCTGGTCTCTTCGACGTCGGCGACGCACTTTCAGCTACACTGCTCGATACACTTTCCCGCTCGCTTTCGGAACATGCTGTATCCACAGATCAATACTGCCGGCTTATTTCAACGCTTGACCGAGATGGCCAATGCCTGCCAGCGCTAGAAGAGTTTCTGTTGGCGGAGGACCGAGCCATCCACGATTGGCAGAACTACAATATTTGGATGCTGCTCGGATCGAGGAGACACCGATCGGATAGGTTGGTTGACCTGGCCGCTAGGAAGCTCCGCGAGGACATGAGGTCCGGCGAGGCTGCGGCCATTTTAATCTGGCTGCGGTGTGTCAATGAGCCGGCACTTATCCGCGGGTGCATCGAAAAGTTCCGCGAACTTCCTTATCAGAACGCCCGCTACCTCTTGATCGCTTCCTCGGTGCTTCACGAAGATGATCTAAAGCCTCTACACGGCCATGTGCCGATCTGCCTCAAAGGCACAGGGCCAAGAGCCGAGCGCTACACCAGCGAGGAAGGCCTTCCCTTTGCAAAACGGGAGGCGCCCGATCTGCTGAACCTTGTCGACGAGGTCAGTGAGTATGATTGACCAGTCTTGGAAACTGCTCCTCTTCATGAAGGACTTTGCTGGCCGGGGCGCAGACTGCTTCTACTGGTTTGACGACGGACGGCTGCTCGAAACTGAAGCGCAGGACGTCGTCAGATTCTCCGGCACTGTAGTCTGCCATGATTTTTGGATGATACGTGATGCGCTGTTCGATAAGACGGGAACTCTGCCAAATAAGGTCGTTGACCTCGACGAATTCCGAATATCCACCAGTGGAAACCCCGAAGACCGTCTGGCACGCGAAAAGCGCGACGTAACCGCTGTTCTTGAACAGTATGGTGCCGAGCAGGAGGTATGCTCCGCTTACAGGCGGATGTTCAATAAGGGCATACCGTTCGAGTCAGAAGTTGCGTCCAAAACGGCGGCGGCGCTTGCGCAAATGTATCTTGCGTTACTTGAACGCGCGGAGGTTGCAGGTGAAGCGGATCGCTTCTTCACCGTCGAAGTGCCGGTCTACCGGCTTCTTCAACACGCGATGGCCGTTGGTATCATTGTCGACAGGCAGCGATTGTCGGAGATGCGCACCGAGGCGGAACACGACTACTTCATGTGCCTCAAGGATTACTCTGCGAAGCACGATATGCCGTTGGAAACTCCGAATAGATCGGCGCTGGAGGAAAAGCTGCGCTCGGATGGGTTCGAACTGGACGATGTCTCGATCGAATATCTTCTCGAGTATGTGCCGCACCAACGGGACTTTGGGAGCGACACCATAGCCCTGCAGTCGGCGGACACCGCACGGCGGGTGCTGGGTTCGCTAACTCTGTCGACCACCATCATGCGGCCGATATTGGATGTGTTTGGTTCCCGCACCTCGCGCATCCATTTACGCAGCCCCAGTCTGCAGAACATTTCAAAGAAATATCGCGGCATCATTGCCGCGCGCGATGGCGCTGAGTTGAGCTACGTGGACTTCGATCAGTATGAGGTCGGGATCATGGCGGCGCTCTCAAAGGATTGTGAGCTGATGAAGCTCTACGCCGCAGGTGATATGTATGACCTTTTCGCTACCACGCATCTTGGGCTCTCAGGGAACAGGAAGGCTGCCAAGCAGCTCTTTCTGTCCTACGCCTATGGGATGAGCAAGAAGGCCCTGATCGACGCAGCGGTTTCGCTTGGCGTAGATCGGCCTCGCGCCAAGACTGCATTCGGACTATTCGCGCAGTACGAGGCCTGGAAGAGGTCTGTCTGGGCCGATTTCCAAGCCAATGGACGTGTGGCGACCTTGCTCGGCAACCATTATCGACGCGAGCGCGGCGGTCCGCTGACCGCTAAAGAACAGAGATCTGCTGTGAGCCAAGTCGTTCAAGGGACGGCATCCCTCATCTTCAAGAGGGCGCTGCTAGAGGTTGGCGAATTGGACGACGTTACCGTCGTCCTTCCGATGCACGACGCGCTACTCTTCGAACATAGGTCCGCAGATACGCCCAACAAAGTGGTGACGGCATTCGAAAACGCAATGACGACAACACTGGGGGGCGGGGTGAGAGGCAAGGCATCTGTTGGCGCTTTCGCAACCAGCTGAACGCGCACCGAACCCACGTCAGTCGCGCGCAGGTGTCCGAACACTCGAACCGGAATGATCAGCGGTAAGGCGCTGGAAGTCGAAGACGAACCCTGTCTTTGCGCCTAGAGCTTGCCGCCACAATTCGCCGTGAACCATTTGCGAATGAAGGCGTTACCTGCGCGATAGGCGCGCACTTCCTCGGCGGCGAGGTTCGGCGCCACGTTGCTGGCAGCGCAGTATTTCTGCGGCTCTGGCGTGCCGGAAAACGGATCCCAGGCTTTAAACTGTGCATTCTGCGCCTTGCAGGCATCGGCGTGGACCGTCTCGTGCGCCATCGCGGCTTGCTCTAGCACATCGCCCGCGCAGAGATTGCCCAGATCAGCCGGGGTGATCTGGCAGGTAAAGCAATCGGTCGAGGCCTGCGCGACCAAAGGCCCGTCCGTTGGGCCAGCGCCTCCGTTCTGTGCCAGCTCTTCAGCCCGGCCGCTCAACCCTTCCTTGGCGACTTCGCTTCGCGCCGCACGCAGCCCGGCCTCTCCTTCAGGTCCACGGTCTACTACCGCCTCCATGTAGTCCGATGTCCATTTCTTGCCAGACGGCAACTCCTCCGGGGCGCTGGACAAAAGCGGGTTGGAATAAAGCCCGATAAGATAGTCGTTCGAGGCAACCGCCTCGCGCAACTGGCGCACGAAGATATCGCATTCGCAGATTGCCGGTCGCACGGGGCCTTCAGTCAGCCCCGCATAGTTGGCGGAATAAACCGGCCGGGCCATATTCATGACAGTCCAGGAAAACAGCATCGTGCTGTCGTCCGGGGTTTCGATATCCAGCGCAAGCGGAATGCCCTTCACCTGCGAGACGTAACTGTAGCTGCCCTCGGCTACGCGCGAGATCGTCTTTACTTGTCCGGTGCGCGGGTCGCCCAGACCGGTGGCGATCAGGGTTTCTCCGCAGCCCTCGACCACGATGCTGAAGCTCCCCGGGCCGGGGCCGCCTCCTGCGGCAACCGACCAGAGGCCCTGCTTTGGCATCGGGCAAGTCTCGTTCTCCGCAACTGCGGGGAAGGCGCAGAGTCCGGCAGAAATTGTGAAAGCAGCGGCGCGCGTGAATGGGAAAATCATCAGCCAATATTCCTAGGTAGAAATTCTGCCGTCCATGCTGCCGCTGCAAGTCGTTCCGATCAAGCTTCTTTGGCGGGTCGCGTTACGTGGTGCCGGGACCTTCCGTCGGGCCTCCATTCAGTTTTGTGACTTAGGGATTGGAAAGAACGACTGCTTCGGCGTCAATCAATGCCTAGCTGATCCGCAGTTTCAGAAGGAAAACTGGAACATCTTCGGGAGGGACGCGAAGGGTGAGCTTTTGCATGCCGCGCTCCGGTTGGTTGGGGGGGGCAAAAAACCGGTGCTGCATACGCTGTTTTGGAGCGTCCCCGTCGGGGATGTTTTTTTAGAGAATAAATATCAATGGGTTAGAGTTGCGTGTTTAATGCTTTTTAGGATTCAGGCGGATTTTGCCCTTATCCTAGCCTCTGCTTTTGGCTTTGCGCGGGCGAAGATATAGGGTTTCAGCTTTGCCCAATTCGCAGGCGGATTGTGGAATGCCGCCTGCGAATTGGGCAATACCTTCCGTTCCGGGCGTGAAATCGCTGTGCTGCACTGCCGCATCGGGGGGCGCCGCGCCATTGTGGCGCGAGGGCTGCGGAGGTGTCATGGAAAACGCGCTGACTATCATTGTCGTTGAGCCGGACCGCCAGCGCGCCATGGAGATTGTCGACGCGATCCGGGCCTCTGGCGATCATCGGGTTCATGTCATCGGCGATGGTGCCGGACTGGCCCGCCGCGTGGCCGAGCTTCAGCCCCATCTGGTGCTGATTGATGTGTCAAACCCGTCTCGTGACATGCTGGAAGAACTGGCCACCGCCTCGCGCCCGACCGAACGCGCCGTCGCGATGTTCGTGGACAAATCGGATAGCGGCCTGACGCGGGCCGCGATCGAAGCGGGTGTCAGCGCCTATGTCGTGGACGGGCTGCGGGCAGAGCGCATCCGCCCCGTTCTTGATGCGGCCATCGCCCGGTTCCACATGGTCAGCCGGATGCGGAGCGAGTTGGCCGCCACGAAAGCCGCCCTTGAAGAGCGCAAGATCGTTGACCGCGCAAAGGGGTTTGTGATGCGGGCCAAGGGGATCAGTGAGGATCAGGCCTATGCCCTGTTGCGCAAGACCGCGATGGATCAGGGCAAGAGGCTGAGCGAAGTCGCGCAGGCCATCGTGATGACAGCGGAGGTGCTGAAATGACGAAGGTTTTGCGCCTTGGATACATCCCGCTTGTCGATGCGGCACCATTGATCGCTGCAAGGGAATTTGGTTTCGCCGAAGAGGAAGGTGTTCAGTTCGACCTTGTGAAAGCCTCTAGCTGGTCGATGTTGCGGGATCTGCTGGATTTCGCCACCGTGGATGCGGCTCATATGCTTTCTGTCATGCCTATAGCGCGCGCTCTGGGTCTGGGGAGCGGGTCGCAGCCGTTGGATGCCTTGATGGTCCTGTCGCTGAACGGGCAGGTGTTCGGTCTTTCGCCGTCAATTCCGCCCGTGCCTTTTGGCGACCCTGTTGCCGCAGGGGAAGCTTTGGCCGGCTTGCCAGATGTGCTGCGGATCGGCGTGCCTTTTCCGTTTTCAATGCAAGCAGAGTTGCTGAGTTATTGGATTGAACGTGCCGCCAGAGGTGCGCGTGTCGAAATCCGAACCGTTCCGCCGTCACGGATGGCCGAAACCATGCTTGCCGGGGAGATCGACGGTTTTTGTGTCGGAGAACCTTGGGGCAGTCATGCGGTCGAGCAGGCCGGTGCAAGGCTTGTTTTGCCGGGCGCTTCGATTTGGTCACAGGCCCCCGAAAAAGTCTTGGCCGTTCGGCACGGCTGGGCAGACGAGCGTCGGGCAACTGCTGGGCGCATGATGCGCGCAATCTGGCGTGCCGCGCGCTGGATCGAGGATCCCGCGAACCGCCTGACCTTGGCCGAAGTGCTGTCGCGCCCCGACTATCTGGATGTCTCTGCGGAACTGGTCGAACGCAGCCTGTCACAAACGCTCTTGATCACGGCTCTTGGACCAGAGGTGCAGGTTTCGCAGTTCCAAACCTTTCATCATGGCGCTGCAAACTTTCCTTGGCGCAGTCAGGCCGCGTGGATTGGCGACAGGCTTAGCACCAGATTCGGCTTGAACCACGCCTGGGCCATTGCGCGTGCCCGGGATGTCTTTCGCAGCGATCTTTACCGTGAAAACATCGGTCCATTGGGGGCGGCGCTGCCCCGCAATTCGGAAAAAGCGGAAGGCGTGCTGGAGGGGGAGGAGTCTCTCCCTGCCACCAGCGGCAGCCTGATTCTGGCCAGAAATCGCTTTTTCGACGGTGAGATTTTCGACCCAATCTTCGCGGAGGGGTGAAAAAAGAGGCAAATTGCTGCGATGCAGAATGCGGATGCAGAAAACTTGCCACACCTGTGCCATGAACCCTTGACGGAAAGCGGACGCATCGCACAGCATGAACTTACCACGGAACAAGGGCGTTCCGTTTTCTCCCGAAAGTACGGGACGACAGGCAAGGCCGCCTGACCCTGATGCACCAGATCGGTGCAGCGGTGTCGACGGCCTTTTTTCGCATTTCCAGATCCTACGAGGACTCCAGAATGAACACCCGCAAGCTTCTGACTGCCCTTAGCCTGACCTCTTCCTTGGTGGCCCTGCCGGCCTTTGCCGCCGACCCGGAAGTGGACGAGTTGACGCTCGGCTTCATCAAGTTGACCGATATGGCCCCTTTGGCAATCGCCAAGGAGAAGGGCTTTTTCGAGGATGAAGGTCTGTTTGTTACCCTTGAAGCACAGTCGAACTGGAAGGTTCTGCTGGACCGCGTGATTGCAGGCGAATTGCAAGGCGCGCATATGCTGGCCGGCCAACCGATTGCTGCGACGATCGGTTATGGTACGGCGGGCGAGGTGGTCACACCGTTCTCGATGGACCTGAACGGAAACGCGATCACCGTCTCAAACGCAGTTTGGGCCGAGATGAAGCCGAATGTTCCGGCAGATGCCGAGGGCAAGCCGATCCATCCGATTTCGGCCTCGGCTTTGAAGCCGGTCATCGAAAGCTATGCCGACCGGGGAGAGCCCTTCAATCTGGGGATGGTATTCCCGGTTTCGACCCACAACTATGAACTGCGCTACTGGTTGGCAGCGGGCGGGGTTCATCCGGGCTTCTACTCGCCTGCTGACGTTTCCGGTCAGATTGGCGGCGACGTGCTGATTTCCGTCACCCCACCGCCTCAGATGCCTGCGACGATGGAGGCTGGCACCATCCTTGGTTATGCCGTTGGCGAGCCGTGGAACCAGGCCGCAGTCGCCAAGGGCATTGGTGTTCCGGTCATCACCGACCACGATTTGTGGAACAAGAACCCCGAGAAGGTCTTTGGCGTGACCAAGGCCTTTGCCGAAGAAAACCCGCAAACCATGATCGCGTTGACCAAGGCGCTGATCCGCGCGGCGATCTGGCTGGACGAGAATGACAATGCCAACCGGCCCGAGGCCGTGGAAATTCTGGCGCGCTCGGAATATGTCGGTGCGGACGCTGCGGTTATTGCCAACTCTATGACCGGCACGTTTGAATTCGAACCGGGCGACAAGCGTCCCGCGCCGGATTTCAACGTCTTCTTCCGCTACAATGCAACCTATCCCTATTATTCGGACGCCGTCTGGTACCTGACCCAGATGCGCCGCTGGGGCCAGATTGCCGAGGACAAGGCGGATGCTTGGTACGACGAGACCGCTAAATCCGTCTATCGCCCGGACATCTACAAACTGGCCGCCGAGGAACTGATCGCCGAAGGCAAGGCCTCTGCCGACATGTTCGACTTCGACGCTGATGGCTATCGTGAACCGACGAATGCCTTCCTCGACGGTGTCACCTACGACGGCCTCACCCCGAACGCCTATATCGACAGCCTGACCATCGGCCTCAAGACCGGCCAGACCGTCGAAACCGCCATCGCAAATTGATCTGACCCTGTCCCGTCCCGCGTCCAGCCTTGGGCGCGGGTAAACCCGGCTCGGAAAAGGACTGCTTCCATGACCGCCATCGACCCTGCAACGATCTCGACCCAGAAAAGCCGCGCGGATGAGGCTGCAAAAGCTCGCCGCTTTGCCCGGATCACCAAGATGGATGGCTGGCTGAAAGCGCTTGGCCTGCCGTTCGTTACGCCGATCCTGAAGATTGCCGCCGGCGATCCGCCGAAAGCCCATTTGAAAGACATCTGGCGCCTTCTTGGCGTTCCGGTTCTTTCAATCGCGATTTTCATCACCGCGTGGGCGCAACTTGCGCCGTTGGTTCAAACCTCTTTGGGTGCGATCCCCGGTCCGAGCGAGGTCATGGTTCAAGCCATCAACTTGCACGAAGATGCGAAGGCCGAAGCTGTCAAAGAAGAAGAATTCTATGCCCGTCAGGCCGAAAAAAATGCGGCGCTGGTGGCAGAGGGCAAAGCCGATCAAGTCAAAGAGCGGGCTTACACCGGCAAGCCGACCTATTATCAGCAAATCTGGACCAGCATTAAGACCGTCTTTTTCGGGTTCTTGATCGCAACGGCGGTCGCAGTTCCGCTTGGCATCGTGTCTGGCCTTTCTCCGACCGCAAATGCCGCGATCAACCCGCTGGTGCAGGTGTTTAAGCCGGTTTCTCCGCTGGCTTGGTTGCCAATCGTCACAATGGTGATCTCTGCCGTCTATGTGGGCGGCGAAGGCGCCATGTCGAAAAGCTTCCTGATCTCGGCTGTGACTGTCACGCTTTGCTCGCTTTGGCCCACGCTGATCAACACTGCGCTGGGCGTGGCTTCCATCGACAAGGACCTGGTGAGCGTCAGCCGCGTGCTGAAACTGAGTGCCTGGAAGAAAATCACCCGCCTCGTGCTGCCCTCGGCTCTGCCGCTGATCTTTACCGGGCTGCGTCTGTCGCTGGGCGTGGGCTGGATGGTTCTGATTGCGGCCGAAATGCTGGCGCAGAACCCGGGCCTTGGCAAATTCGTTTGGGATGAATTCCAGAATGGGTCGTCTGAAAGCCTTGCCCGCATCATGGTTGCCGTTCTGACCATTGGCATTATCGGCTTCCTGCTCGACCGCGTGATGTTTGCTCTGCAATCCGCCTTCACCTTCTCGAACAATCGGTGATCGGCATGGCAATCCTTGAATTCAAGAACGTCTCAAAAGGCTACGGTGACCATCCGGTTATCCGCCATCTTGATCTTGCCGTAGAAGATGGCGAGTTCCTTGCGATCCTTGGCTTTTCCGGTTCCGGCAAGACCACGCTGATGAACTTGATGGCGGGCCTGCAACTGCCGGATCAGGGCCAAGTGTTGTTCAAGGGGCAGCCAGTGACCGGACCGGGACCAGAGCGCGGATTGGTCTTTCAGTCCTATGCGCTGATGCCTTGGCTGACAGTTCAGGGGAATATCGCGCTTGCGGTGGATGCCGTTCACAGCGCGAAATCCAAAGCTGAACGCGCCGAACTGGTGGCGAAGTACATCGGGATGGTGGGCCTTTCGCATGCCGTCGACCGCCGCCCAGCCGAGCTTTCGGGCGGGATGCGCCAGCGGGTGGCCGTTGCGCGCGCCCTGGCGATGGCCCCGGAAGTGCTGTTGATGGATGAACCGCTTTCGGCGCTGGACGCGCTGACCCGCGGCAATGTCGCCTCTGAGATTGAAGCGATTTGGGAAGCTGATCGCCGCACGGCCGTGCTGATCACCAATGATGTGGATGAAGCCTTGGTTCTGGCCGACCGTATCGCCTGCCTGAACCCTGATGGCACCTTGGGCGAGGTCTTCAAGGTGGACCTTGCCCGTCCGCGCGACCGCAACAAGATGGGGGAAGACGCCGTCTATAAAGAGTTGCGTGCAGCGATTACGGCTTATCTGATGGATGTCGGCATGGCCTCGAAGGTGGCCGAGACGCGCCGTCTGCCGCAGGTCACGCCGCGCCATGCGATGCCAAAGGCCTATGCCGAGGCCGCCGTCAGCCAGATTGACGACCGCTATCTGCAATTCTCGCAACTCCACAAGATCTACTCGACCCCGAAAGGGCCCCTGACGGTGGTCGAAGACTTCAACCTGACCCTGAAGAAGGGTGAGTTCATCAGCCTGATCGGACATTCCGGCTGTGGCAAATCCACTGTGCTGACCATGACGGCAGGCCTGAATTCCATCTCCAAAGGTGCGATCAAGCTTGATGGCTATCACGTTGAAGGGGCGGATCCAGAGCGTGCCGTGGTGTTCCAGTCGCCAAACCTGTTCCCCTGGCTGACAGCCAAGGAAAACGTCTCGATTGGCGTGGACAAGGTCTATCCGAAATCGACACGGGCCGAGCGGCAAGAGGTGGTGGAATATTACCTTGAGCGCGTGGGTCTGGCCGATGCGATGGATAAGCCTGCCTCCGAAATGTCGAACGGAATGCGGCAGCGCGTTGGTATTGCCCGGGCCTTTGCGCTTTCGCCGAAGTTGCTGCTGCTGGATGAACCCTTCGGGATGCTCGACAGCTTGACCCGTTGGGAATTGCAGGAAGTCCTGATGGAGGTCTGGAGCCGGACCAAGGTCACAGCGATCTGCGTCACCCATGATGTGGATGAGGCGATCTTGCTGGCCGACCGCGTCGTGATGATGACCAACGGCCCCCGTGCCACCATCGGCAAGATCACCGAAGTCAACTTGCCGCGCCCGCGCACCCGCAAGGCGCTGCTCGATCACCCTGATTATTACCACTATCGCCAGCAGGTGCTCGATTTCCTTGAGGAATACGAACACGGCGCGCACAAGAAGGATGCAGCGTGATGGCCCAGAAACTTGTTGTCATTGGTGCTGGCATGGCCTCTGGCCGTTTGCTGGAACACCTGTTCGAGGCGGCGCCAGAAGCGTTTGATGTTACGCTTTTCAACGGCGAGCCACGCGGGAACTACAACCGCCTGATGCTTTCGCCGGTCCTTTCGGGCGAAAAGACCTATGAAGAGATCGTGACCCACGATGGGGATTGGTACGACGCGCAAGGCGTCACCTGCCGCTTTGGCGAGCAAATCACCAAGATCGACCGCGACCGTAAAGTGGTTATCTCGAATGGCGGTGAGACGCCCTATGACAAGTTGGTCATCGCTACGGGCTCGGCGCCCTTCATCATACCGGTGCCGGGCAAGGATCTGCCGGGCGTTGTGACCTACCGCGATCTTGAAGACACCAATGCCATGATTGCGGCGTCGAAGCCCGGCGCAAAAGCCGTGGTCATTGGCGGTGGTCTCTTGGGTCTGGAAGCGGCCGCTGGCATGGCCGCGCGCGGGGCCGAAGTGACCGTCATTCACCTGATGGGCCACCTGATGGAGCGGCAGCTTGATCCTGCGGCCGGATATCTTTTGCAAAAGGATCTGGAACGTCGCGGCATCAAGGTCCATTGCAAGGGCGCGACCAAGGCCATTCTGGGCGAAGGCAAGGTCGAAGCCGTGCTGCTGGAAGACGGAACGGTCTATCCCGCTGATCTGGTCTGTATGGCTGTCGGCATCCGCCCGGAAACCCGGATCGCAACTGACGCGCATCTGGAGATCGGTCGGGGTGTCGTGGTCAATGACCAGATGCAGACCTCTGACCCGTCGATCTATGCATTGGGCGAATGTGTTGAGCATAACAAGCAGCTTTTCGGCCTTGTTGCGCCGCTGTACGATCAGGCCAAGGTTCTGGCAAAGGCTTTGCTTGCCGAAGACGCCGCGTTCCAGCCGGTTCAGACCGCGACCAAGCTGAAGGTGACGGGCGTTGACCTGTTCAGCGCCGGCGATTTTGCCGAAGGTCCGGGACGCGAGGATATCGTTTTCCGCGATCCAGGCCGCGGCATCTACAAGCGTCTGATCATCGAGGGTGAGAAGCTGATCGGTGCCGTGATGTATGGCGATACAGCCGATGGCGCGTGGTTCTTTAGCCTGATCAAAGAAGGGGCGGATATCACCGATCAGCGTGAAACCCTGATCTTTGGCCCCGGTTTCGCGGGAGGGTCCAAAGCGGACCCTTTGGCAGCCGTTGCAGCCTTGCCGCCTGAGGCGGAAATTTGTGGCTGCAACGGCGTATGCAAGGGAAAGATCGTTCAGGCGATCGAGGGTGGCGCCAATACGCTCGACCTCGTTCGCGCCCAGACCAAGGCAAGCTCGTCCTGCGGCACTTGCACCGGGTTGGTTGAACAGGTGATGGCCCTGACACTGGGCGACAGCTTCAGTGCCAATGCCAATCCGCCAATGTGCAAATGCACCGATCACACGCATGAAGATGTGCGTCGAATGATCAAGTCTGTTGGTCTGAAATCCATTCCTGCGGTCATGCAGGAATTGGGGTGGAAAACGGTCGGCGGCTGCGCCTCATGTCGCCCGGCGCTGAACTATTACCTTCTGTCAGATTGGCCAACCGAATATTCGGACGACCGTCAAAGCCGTTTCGTGAACGAACGCAATCACGCCAACATCCAGAAAGACGGCACCTATTCAGTCGTTCCGCGGATGTGGGGTGGGGTAACGACGCCCGACGAATTGCGCGCGATTGCGGACGCAGCAGACAAATATGCTGTGCCGATGGTCAAGGTGACGGGCGGTCAGCGGATCGACCTTCTCGGCGTCAAGAAAGAGGATCTGCCCGCAATTTGGGCCGATCTGAACGATGCCGGAATGGTCTCGGGCCATGCCTATTCCAAAGGCTTGCGGACAGTGAAAACCTGCGTCGGCAGCGAGTTCTGTCGCTTTGGCACGCAAGACTCGACCGGCCTTGGCATCAAGCTGGAAAAACTGCTTTGGGGGTCGTGGACACCGGCAAAGGTGAAACTCGCCGTTTCAGGCTGCCCGCGCAACTGCGCCGAAGCCACCTGCAAGGACGTGGGCGTGGTCTGCGTCGACTCCGGCTATCAAATCAGCGTTGCGGGCGCGGCGGGTATGGATGTGAAGGAGACCGAACTTCTTTGCACCGTCCCGACCGAAGAAGAGGCATTGGAAGTGATTGCGGCCTTTGTGCAGCTTTACCGCGAAAACAGCCGCTATCTGCACCGCATCTACAAATGGGTGGCCAAGGTTGGCCTTGATTGGTGCAAGGCGCAGGTGGTCAAGGATACGGCCAACCGCCGCGCGCTGTATGACCGCTTCATGCTGTCTCAGACGGTCTACCAGAAAGACCCATGGGCCGAAGAACCGAAAGTCCGGGCCGATTTCGCGCCCCTGATGGACCTGAGCCGGGAGGCGGCAGAATGAACATGCTTTCAGAAGCTTGGCTGGATATCGGCGCGTTGGAGGACATTCCGCGTCAGGGCGCGAGGGTGCTGAAAACCTCGAAAGGGTGTGTCGCGGTCTTTCGTGCTGCGGATGACCATGTCTTTGCCTTGGATGACCGTTGCCCCCACAAGGGCGGGCCATTGTCGGAAGGCATCGTGCACGGCCATTCTGTGACCTGCCCCCTGCACAACTGGGTGTTCGACATGAATTCTGGCGAGGCTCAGGGTGCGGATGACGGATCGGTCGGCACCTATTTGGTCAAGGTCGATCAGGGTCGGATCCTGATCGACGCCACGCATCTTTCGCGGGGGTAGGGATGGTGACGGTCAAATCTACTTGTCCCTATTGCGGCGTAGGATGCGGAGTGCTTTTGACCGCCGGAGAAAATGGGTCCGTCTCTGTCAAAGGAGACCCGGATCACCCTGCTAACTTTGGGCGGCTTTGCTCTAAAGGGTCAGCCTTGGGAGAGACGGTTGGGCTGCACAATCGCCTTCTCGCCCCGCAAATTGCTGGCAAAGAGGCAGACTGGGACGCGGCACTGGATTTGGTCGCGGCCAGATTTTCCGCCGCCATCAAGGAACATGGGCCGGATGCGGTGGCTTTTTACGTTTCGGGCCAGTTGCTGACCGAGGATTATTACGTCGCCAACAAGTTGATGAAGGGCTTTATCGGCAGCGCGAACATCGACACCAATTCGCGGCTTTGCATGGCGTCATCTGTGGCAGGGCACCGTCGCGCTTTCGGCACAGACACTGTGCCGGGGCAATACGAAGATCTGGAGCAAGCTGACCTTGTCGTGCTTGTCGGATCAAACCTGGCATGGTGCCACCCGATCCTGTTCCAAAGGCTGGCTGCGGCAAAGGCCGCAAACCCTGCGATGAAAGTGGTGGTGGTAGATCCGCGCCGGACGGCGACCTGCGATCTGGCCGACCTGCATCTGGCCTTGCGCCCCGGATCTGATGCGGCGCTGTTCAATGCGCTTTTGGTTGAAATCGTCAGGGCAGGGAAGGTTGATGCCGCGTTTATTGGCCACACCACTGGGCTTGACGCCGCCCTCGCCGCGGCTGAGGCATCGGCCTCGTATGAGACGGGTTTGTCTGAGGCAGATCTTTCGGCGTTTCTGAAACTTTGGACCGAAACAGAGAAGGTCGTTACCGTTTATTCCCAAGGGATCAACCAGTCGACGAGTGGGACAGACAAGGTCAACGCGATCCTGAACTGCCATCTTGCAACGGGCCGGATCGGACGTCCGGGAATGGGGCCGTTTTCGGTGACGGGCCAGCCCAACGCCATGGGCGGGCGCGAGGTGGGCGGGCTTGCCAATATGCTGGCCTGCCATCTGGATCTTGAAAACGCGGCACATCGGGCTGCTGTTCAAGACTTCTGGCACAGCCCAACGATGGCAGAAAAGCCGGGGTTGAAAGCCGTTGACATGTTCCGCGCCGTGGAAGACGGGCGGATCAAAGCGCTGTGGATCATTCACACCAATCCGGCTGTTTCGATGCCCGAGGCAGACAGGGTCGCCCGCGCGATTTCCAATTGTGCGTTTACCGTCGTCAGCGATGTCACCGCGGCCACAGACACGGCGCGTTTGGCCGACGTCTTGCTGCCAGCCGCCGCATGGGGCGAAAAAGACGGCACTGTGACCAATTCCGAACGCCGCATCAGCCGTCAACGGCCTTATCGGGACGCTCCGGGTAAAACCCGCCCTGATTGGTGGCAACTGGCCGAAGTCGCGCGTCGGATGGGATTTCACGGTTTTGAATGGAACGGTCCGGATCAGATCTTTGCCGAATATGCGGCACTTTCGGGCGTTGCCGGAAGCTTGGGCAGCGACTTCGACATCTCTGATTATGCGGGAACGGATAAGGCGGAATATGATCGGCAACGGCCTTTTGTCTGGCCTGCCTCCGAGCAGAAGAAGGGCGGACGCTTCTTTGCTGACGGACGCTTCCACACGGCGGATGGAAAAGCGCGGCTGGTCGCCGTCACCCCGCGTGAACCGCAGCAGGTTGGCGGCGATCAACCCTTCCGTTTGAACACCGGGCGGATCCGCGACCAGTGGCACACGATGACCCGGACCGCACGGGCCCCGCGCCTGAACCAGCATCTGGGGGAGCCGTTTCTGGAACTGCATCCAGAAGATGCGCGATCTTTGGGCATCAGCACCGCCGATCTGGTGGAGGTTTCGAATGCATATGGCCGTGGCATTCTGCGGGTTCTGATTTCTGATCGCGTCGGTCGCGGGACGCCCTTTGCACCGATGCACTGGACGGGCGAAACGGCACCAACGGGCCGGATTGATGCCTTGGTGCCCAGCCTTGTCGACCCGATTTCCGGCCAGCCGGAAAGCAAGGCGGCGGCTGTTGCGCTGCGCAGGTTTCAGGCAGGGTGGTATGGTTTCGCGGTTTCAAGCTGCGAGATCAAGCCGCAAGCGGACTACTGGGCCTTGTCTGCGATTGAGGCCGGCTATCGCGTGGAACTTGCGGGCAACGGAATGCCCGAAGACTGGGAAAGGTGGGCGCGCTCGTGCCTTTCCGTTCCATCGGAAGCCAGTGCCGTCGCCTATCACGACGCCGCCCGCGGTCAGGTTCGCATCGCCTTTGCCGTCGATGATGTTGTCTGCGCGGCGCTTTTTGTGGGTCCGCAACCAGTCGCGTTGTCGCGCGGGACTGTGGAAGACTTGCTTGGACAGCCCCTGCACGGTGGCGCCTTGTCCGGACGACCATCGGGCGAACGCCCAGATCCCGGCCCGGTGGTTTGCGCCTGCTTTGGCGTCGGTCGAAACACGATTGCCCAAGCGATTTCCGAAGGCGGATGCCGGTCGGTTCCTGATCTTGGCAAAATGCTGCAGGCCGGCACCAACTGCGGGTCGTGCAAGCCAGAACTCGCGGCATTGATCGCGCAATTCCAGCCGATGTTGAAAGAGGCAGCCGAATGACCCATTTGCCTTTCCCTCAAGATTTCACGCAAGCTTGTGGACGCATCAGCCTTGTCGGGGCTGGGCCGGGTGCGGCCGATCTGCTGACGATCCGTGCACTGAAAAGGCTGCAAGAGGCTGATATTGTCTTCTTTGACCGCCTGATTGATCCAGAGGTGCTGGCTCTGATCCCGACGTCTGCCGAGCAGGTCAATGTCGGGAAAGAGGTTGGGCGATGCAAATGGCCCCAAGATCGGATCGATGCTGCAATTGTCATGGCTGCACTCGCCGGTAAGCGGGTTGTTCGGTTGAAATCAGGCGATCCGTCGATCTTTGGTCGGGCGGCCGAGGAAATCGCCGCGGCGCAACTTCATGGCATCCCGGTCGACATCATTCCGGGTGTGACTGCGGCCTCGGCAGCAGCGGCTTCGACGCTTTGCCCGTTGACTGAGCGTGGGAAGTTCGACCGGCTCTTGATGCTGACAGCCACAGCTATGACAGGGGAGTTGCCCGAAGATTTCGCCAGATCAATTGCACCGGGGACGCGTCTGGCGATTTACATGGGCATTCATTTGGCCGCACAACTTCGGTCCCGCCTGATCGCTGCAGGGGTGTCTGATAAAGCGCCTGTGACACTCGCCCAGAATGTCGCCAAAGCCGGAGAGCGGCATGTCGAATGCACTCTGGATACGCTTGTCAGCACAATCGCCGATCAGCAAATCCGCAATCCAGCCGTGATTTTTGTCGATGTCGAGCGTGTTGCTTGCAGGGCTGGAAAGAGCGACGCGTCGAATACTGAGCTTTCAGCTTACGCGTTGTAAGTCGTCAGAACCACTGGCCGGGTTCCATCAATCCAAGATCCATCAACTGCTGGCTGTGCCATTCAAAAGGCACCGTGTTGCGCCACTTGAAATCGTTGATCGCATAGCGTGATCCGGGATTGGCGCGCAGTGCCTTGGCTGTTCTGAAAGAGGCAAGAGCTGTGGTCAGATTGTTATGCCAAGGGCAGGCATAGGTGTTCATCTCTTCATCGTTCAGCGTGAAGTCAGGACGCAGTTTCAGCCCGGGTTTGGTCTTGAAAAGACAAATCCGGTCAATCTTGCGGCGTTCCCACGGCACATGTTCTTCGAACCGCCAACGCAATCCGCCAAAGAAATCAAGCTGGCGTTCTTTGGGGTAGTGGTTGTTCTCGGGATCCGGGCGCCCAAGCGCATAATAGCCCGATTTGTCGAGATGGGCATCTTCCAGTGAAACGGCGTTCGGATAGGTGTCCAGATCACCAGCGTAAAGATCAATCACATAGGTCAACAACGCCTCGCGTCGTTCTTCGGTGTGAAAGGCGATCAGTTCGCGGATGTTACGGTTTTCGCAGAACGGATGGAAAAGGTATTCGGTGTTATAGCAGTAGAAAAGCCAGATCCCCGGTGCCGCGTCGATAATGGCATTGACCGCTGTGACCAGTGCCCCTTCGGCATGAACGTCGTGGTCGACCCTGTGGATGGTGTTTTCAAGCTTCTCGGGTAGGGAAATCTGTTCCGGCGCAAAAAGAACGACTTCGCGGAACCCCGCGCGTTGATGATGCCGAAGCGTTGTATCGATTTCGATTTCATCTTCGGCAACGATGACCGCGACCGGGCCTTTGGCCAAGGCATCTTTGCCGTCACTCAGGAAGTCGGTCAGGCTGTCGTAGCGCATGGAGTCATACTTTCATTTTCAAGACAAGAATCGTTCAAGCAGCGCCATGTTGCAAGCCCGGTCTCGGTCGGTAACTGCCTCTTTTGCGTCGAGAAGCGCGAAGACTTTGAACGCCGCTGGTAAATGTTAGGCGAAATCGGATTGGGAGCTGGGAATGGTCACAGGTGGATGTCTTTGCGGAAAAGTACGGTTCAAAACACAGTCGCCATTGCGAGATGTCGTTTATTGTCACTGCGAGCAATGCCGGCGGCAAACCGGGCTTTACTATGCGGCGACGGCCATTCCGAGGGCGGATTTGGTCATCGAAGGGGCGCAGAACATTACTTGGTTTGCAGCCTCTGATTTCGCACGACGCGGCTTCTGTTCAAACTGTGGATCTGCCTTGTTTTGGGATGGGAAGAACCTGCCTTATGTCTCGGTCTTGGCGGGTGCCATTGATGACCCATCGCAACTTGTCGCGGAATGTCATATCTTCACCGAACACCGGCCCGGGTTCTATTCGATCAACGACGGTCTTCCGGAATATCCGCGCAGCGCTCCGGGTCTTGCAGTCGACGAGTGATCCCTGCGTTGCGCTGGGGGGCGGTTCCCTGTAGAACGCCAGCGTTTCAAGATCGGCCCCGGTGGTAAGCGAAATGTCCGAACCTAAAAAGCTGTTCATCAAGACCTATGGTTGCCAGATGAACGTCTATGACAGCGAACGCATGGCCGAAGCCATGGGGGCGGAAGGTTATGTGACGACCGACAAGGTGGACGAGGCAGACATGGTGCTGCTGAACACTTGCCACATTCGGGAAAAAGCCAGTGAGAAGCTTTATTCCGATCTGGGTCGGCTAAAGCCGCTGAAGGCCGAGAAGCCCGATTTGAAGATTGGCGTGGCTGGCTGCGTTGCACAGGCCGAAGGGGCCGAGATTCAGCGCAGAATGCCCTTGGTCGATCTGGTGGTCGGACCGCAGGCCTATCACCGCTTGCCTCAATTGGCGAAATCCGGTGTGCCGCAGGTCGACACGGATTTCCCCGAGGAAGACAAGTTCGACCATTTGCCCGAGCGCAAAGCAAAGCGCGGCCCGACAGCCTTTCTGACCGTTCAGGAAGGATGCGACAAGTTTTGCGCCTTTTGCGTGGTGCCTTACACGCGCGGCGCAGAAGTCAGCCGTCCGGTTGACCGCATCCTGCGCGAGGCTCGTGATCTGGTCAGCCGCGGTGTGCGCGAAATCACTCTGCTGGGTCAGAACGTCAATGCCTATCACGGTGAGGGCTCGGGCGGGGCTTGGACCCTTGCGCGCCTGATCCGGACGCTGGCGGAAATTGATGGTCTTGATCGCATCCGCTATACGACCAGCCATCCCAACGACATGGAAGATGACCTGATTGCGGCGCATGGCGACTTGCCGCAATTGATGCCCTATCTTCATTTGCCTGTGCAATCTGGCAGCGACCGGATTCTCAAGGCGATGAACCGCAAACATACGCGGGACGATTATTTCCACCTTGTTGATCGGATCAAGGAGGCGCGTCCAGATCTTTTGCTTTCGTCGGATTTCATCGTTGGTTTCCCGGGCGAGAGTGACAAGGATTTTGAAGACACGATGGATTTGATCCGCCGTGTCACCTATGGGGCGGCATTCAGCTTCAAGTATTCGGCACGTCCGGGGACGCCCGCAGCCGAGAAGGCCGCGGTCGAGGCCAGTGTTGCCGACGAACGACTGCAAGTGTTGCAGGCGCTGGTCACCGAACAGCAGCGTGCGGCGCAAAACGGGATGGTTGGGCGCGAAGTTGGTGTCCTTTATGAAAAGGCCGGGCGCTTGCCGGGGCAGATGGTCGGAAAGTCCGATCATCTTCATGCAGTGCATGTGGACGATCCAGCCGGTGTTGTTGGCGAACTCGTCCGTGTGCGGATTACGGGCGCGGTAACCAACTCACTGTCAGCAATCCGAATTTCCTAATTCTGACAGCAACGTTGCTGAATAGACTGTTTCCGACGCGGAAACGAAGCGCGTGAAATGTGGCAACCACAGGTGTTTTTACGGGGGGGCTGATCATATAAATGCCCTAATTTATTCAGATTTCGCTTTACTTCACGATTTCGGGACGGCAATCCTAAATCCAAGTCTGCTCGTACTAGTCATAAAAAGAAGGGGCTGCCGCTGTGGAGAAAGTTTCCAAGGCATTGCGAATGGTCCTGGGGGGGGCTGCGTTAGCTGTTGGATTGTCGGGCGCGACAGCAACAATGGCGCAAACCGCACCTGAGGTTACCGGAAAGATTGAATGGGGCGTCTGGATTGACGACGACGGCTGTATGCACTGGTGGGCCGATGGCGGTCTTGAGGGCTATATGGTGCCGCGCCGCAATCCAGCGAACGGCAAGCCTGTTTGCCTGAAGAAAAATACTTGTCTGGTCGAAAACACGGACACCCTTTTTGCTACTGACAGCGCAAAGCTGACGGCGAGCGGTCGGGATCGTCTTCGTTCCTTCTTCCAGCAGGCCGGTGCCTTTGGCTATGCGATCTATGGCCATACCGACAGCCGCGCCTCGGATGAATACAACATGGGCCTTTCCAAGCGCCGTGCCGCGGCTGTCGCCTCGGTCGCGCGTTCTGTTGGGGCGCATGTCGAGCGTGAGATCGGATTTGGCGAGCGCCAGCCGATCGCCTCGAACAGCACTGCGGCGGGGATGCAAAAGAACCGTCGCGTCGAAGTCGTCTGCTACAGGTGGTGAGGATCATGGCAAATCGTATCGCAAAGCTCATGGCCTCTGTACCCTTGGTGCTCGCTTTGGCGGGCTGTGTTCAGGACGGCCTTTCGCCTTATACCGGTGATCCGAATACCGTGATTGCAACCGGTGTCGACAGGGGCCGTGACAGTGGCGTGTTGCGCAACGGTCAGGCGGCAATCGCCTACGATCCGGATGGTTGCCAGAACTGGATCATGGATGATGGCGTCGAGGGTTATTCGACACCACGGTATGACCCAGTGTCGGGCTTGCCCGTGTGCAACGGCCATTATCCGCCGGGCACGATCATTCGTAATTACCAGACGGGTACGCAAGGCATTCGCGACTATGTTCCCGGTCCGGGGATTCGCACGGTTGTCCGGCGCGCCGGCAACTGACCGGTCACCAATTTTTTCTCAAAGGGCCGCAGGTTTCTGCGGCCCTTTTTATTTGTTCAAGGCGCACTTGATGCAAAGCTGTGCAGTTGTCACATCCTTGTGCATGTTTTGGCCTGAAATTGGGGCAGCCCGTAATTCCGTACTTGCCAGATGATGTGACCGGGCGCACACTTCATACAGGCCCTAGATAGAAGGAGAACTCCTTGGGCATCAGCGCGCTGACCCCCCCGACCAAGTCCGAGGACATTGTGGAAACAGTCCTTGAATTCCCAGACAACCGCCTGTTGATCGACCTTTGCGGTGAATATGACCGCAATCTCGCACAGATCGAACATCAGATGGGGGTTCACATCCTTAGGCGTGGAAATCGCCTTTCGGTGATCGGGGATAAAGGCGCAAGGGAGCAGGCGGCGGCGATCATCAGGAGCCTCTATGCGCGCCTTGAAAGTGGCCGCAGTCTGGCCGCAGGCGATATCGACGGTGCAATGCGCATGAGCATGGCAACTCAGGTCGAAGCTGAGCAGATCGAGATGTTCTCCAGCGGAATGGAGCTGCGGACACGCAAGAAGCCCATCGAGCCGAGAACCGAGGCCCAAAAGGCCTATGTTGCGAACCTTTTCCAGAATGAGCTTGGATTTGGCATTGGCCCCGCAGGTACCGGCAAAACATATCTCGCCGTGGCTGTTGGGGTGACGATGTTCATCTCGGGGGCGGTGGAAAAGATCATCCTCAGCCGTCCGGCAGTAGAGGCAGGTGAGCGACTTGGTTTCCTTCCGGGCGATATGAAGGAAAAGGTCGACCCCTACATGCAGCCGCTTTATGACGCGCTGAATGACTTTCTGCCGGCCAAGCAGGTGCAAAAACTGATGGAGGAGAAGCGGATCGAGATTGCCCCGCTGGCCTTTATGCGTGGTCGCACCTTGTCGAATGCCTTCGTCGTTCTGGATGAGGCACAGAACGCGACCACAATGCAGATGAAGATGTTCCTGACCCGGTTGGGTGAAGGCAGTCGCATGGTTATCACCGGCGACCGGACCCAGATCGACCTTCCGCGCGGTGTCGCGTCTGGTCTGCAAGAGGCGGAACGGATTCTGAAAGGCGTGAAAGGCGTTTCCTTCAACTACTTTACGTCGAAGGATGTTGTCCGCCATCCGTTGGTGGCCCGGATTATCGAGGCCTATGAAACCGACGAGGCGCAGTCCAGCTAAGGTGGGACATCAAAGCCAATTGCAGTCGACCAAGGCATAATATAGGCGCAGCGCATGGAGCCCTTGGTCGATTGCATCATAGAAGACAGCCGCTGGGAAGCGTTAGAGCTTGAACCCTTGGCTTTGCGTGCCGTTGAGGCCGCGCTGAACCATCTTGGTTTGCCGAACCAGGGTGTGACCCTGTGTTTGCTGGCCTGCGATGATACCCGTATCGCCGAGCTGAATGCTGATTTCCGGGGAAAGCCTCAGCCGACGAATGTGCTCAGCTGGCCATCCGAAGAACGCGCCGCGGAAACGCCGGGCGAAGAGCCCGATCCGGTGGAACCGGGAACGCCTGAAATGCCTGAAGAATTGGGCGATCTGGCTTTGGCCTATGAAACCTGTGCCCGTGAGGCAGAGGAGGCCGACAAGCCGATTTCTGCCCATGTGACCCATTTGATCGTTCATGGTCTTCTGCATTTGCTGGGCTATGACCATATAGACGACGCCGACGCCGAATTGATGGAAGCCCATGAGGTAGCCATACTTGCAAGCCTCGGCATTGATAATCCATACTAAGGGCACAGCATTGAAGCCTGTGCTTCGCCGGAAAAGGACAGATGGGCAGTAGTAGCGACGGATCAGCTGCGGCGCAGGGCGCGCAACTGAATGAGCAGGACGACAGCGCGGAACCTCCGCAAAAAAGCCTGCTGGGACGATTGTTTGGTGCTTTCTCGGGGGCAGATAGCCCCAGTGCGACAGCCGAGCCCGAAGCAACAGTGGTTGCCGTGCCGGGCGCGATGCAGGGGCTTGGCGTCTTGCGGCGCTTGCGCGTCGATGATGTTGCGATCCCCAAGGCGGAAATTGTGGCAGTGCCAATCGACATCGGTCGGGATGATCTTGTCGAGGTTTTCCGCGAGCAGGGCTTCTCTCGGTTGCCGGTCTACAAAGGCACGATGGACCACCCTCAGGGCCTCGTCCTTTTGAAAGACGTCGCACTTCAGCATGGATTTGGCTCTAGCGGCAGGTTCTCTTTGCGAAAACTGCTGCGCCCTCTGCTGTATGCGCCGCCCTCGATGCCGATTGGTGTCTTGCTGCAAAAGATGCAGCGGGAACGCGTTCACATGGCCTTGGTCATTGACGAATACGGTGGCGTCGACGGTTTGGTCACGATTGAAGACCTGATCGAAACCGTGATCGGTGAAATCGAAGATGAACATGACGAAGCCGAAGGTGCACTTTGGAAAGAGGAAAAGCCAGGGGTCTATCTTGCCCAATCCACGGCCCCTCTCGATGAGTTCGAGGCTGCCATTGGCCTTCGTCTGAACGACGGCGAAGAGGACAGCGAAATCGACACGCTCGGTGGGTTGGTCTTTCTGCGGATCGGGCGCGTGCCGGCACGCGGGGAAATCGTTCCCCACGAAAGCGGGGCCGAGTTTGAAATCGTCGATGCAGATGCCCGCCGGATCAAGCGGCTTCGTGTGCGTCTTCCGGGCGTGACCGCTGCCGAGCCTGAAGCCAAGGCATCTTGAAGCTTCGCGCGTTCTTTGCCGCACGACCAGACCGGCGCGACGCCGGCCTGCATCTTTTGGCCGGGGCAGGCATCGCCACGTCCCAAGCCCCATTTCTGGCGTGGTATCTGGCCTTTCCCTTTCTGGTCTGGGCTTTGGCGCGGATGTCGCGTGCAAAGGGCGCGGTCGGAGCCTGGTGGGCAGGTTGGCTGATAGGGGCGGGCTATTTCGGCACCTACCTGAATTGGATCGTGCATCCCTTCCTCGTTGACCCGTGGGTCTACGGTTGGATGGCGCCATTTGCCTTCATCCTGATGGCTTTCGGACTTGGTCTCTTTTGGGCCGGGGCTTCAGCGCTTTCGGTCCTGATGCCAAACCGGCTTCTCGGGCTCGTCGTCTTTCTTGCTGCGGCAGAACTGTTGCGCGGGTATATTTTCACCGGCTTCCCTTGGGCGTTGATTGGTCATCTGTGGCTTGGATCCGTGATCGAACAGAACGCGGCCGTCATCGGCGCGACGGGGCTGACGGTCGCAACGCTTTTTGTCGCAACGCTGCCAATTCTGCATCGGCATTGGGGAACGGCAGCTATGGTTGCGGTTCTTTGCCTTGGTCTGGCAAACGGGCTTTCGCATAGGAATGGTCCTGACACCCCGATGCGGGATGTGTCCCTGCGTCTTGTCCAACCCGCCGCCGAACAGTACCTCAAATGGGATCCCGATCAGGCCCGAATGCTCTTTCAGCGGCAACTGGATCTGACACGGCAAGGAACCCCGGCGGATTTGACGATTTGGCCGGAAACAGCGATCCCCTATCTTTTTGAGTACTCTCCGGAAGTTCCGGGGATCATTTCCGCTGCCGCCAATGGCAATCCAGTTGCCATCGGGGTGCAAAGGGTTGTCGGCGATCAGGGGTGGAACAGCCTTCGCGTCGTTCAAGGCAAAGGAGAAGTCTCGGCGACCTATGACAAGCACCACCTTGTGCCTTTTGGCGAATACATGCCCTTGGGCGACGTGCTGTATAATTGGTTCGGCATCGGTGCCTTTGCGGCGCAGGTCGGCAACGGTTATTCAGCGGGCACTCGGGCGGAAGTCTTGGATCTTGGCCCGAAACTTGGTCGGGTTTTACCCCTGATCTGCTACGAGGCCGTGTTTCCCGACATTCCGCGCTCTGTGGCGCGACCAGACTGGATCCTTCAAATCACCAATGATGCATGGTTCGGACCATACACAGGGCCTTTCCAGCACTTCCAACTGTCACGGCTGCGCGCAATCGAGATGGGGCTGCCCTTGGTGAGGGTCGGCAATACAGGTGTGACCGCAGTGATCGACGCGCGGGGCGGGGTGTCCAGCAGCCTACCCTTCGGCCAGCCCGGCGCTCTGGATGTTCCGGAACTCTCAACGGGCCTTGCTGAAACCCTTTATGCCCGTCATGGCGACCTGATTGCCTATCTGTTGCTTTTCGGCCTTTTGTGCCTGTCATTCGTACGCTTCCAGCCGCGCTCGCCTTGATATTGCCCCAGTTTAGGTCTACGTCCCCGGCTCAAGAACTGCCACAACGGCTTCCTGGCGTGGCGGGGATCACCCCAACGGAGCACTTTCCATGACCCGCAAGAATTATGTCTTTACTTCGGAATCCGTTTCCGAAGGCCATCCAGACAAGGTCTGTGACCGCGTTTCGGATGCAATCCTTGATGCCTTCCTGACCGAAGAGCCCAACGCCCGTGTCGCCTGCGAAACCTTTGCTACCACCAACCGGGTCGTGGTCGGCGGTGAGGTTGGGCTCGCTGACAAGGCCAATCTGGGCCGCATGATGGAACGTGTTGATGCAATCGTCCGTGATTGTGTCCGCGACATCGGCTATGAGCAGGATGAGTTCCACTGGCAGACCCTTCAGGTCGCCAACTTCCTGCACCCGCAGTCTGCCCATATCGCGCAGGGCGTGGATAAGGATGGGGCAGGCGATCAGGGTATCATGTTCGGCTATGCCTGCCGCGAAACCCCCGAGTTGATGCCGGCTCCCATCCTCTATTCGCACGCGATCCTGCGCCGTCTGGCAGAGGTGCGGAAATCCGGCAAAGAACCGACGCTGCGGCCCGATGCGAAATCTCAGCTGTCGCTGCGCTATGAAGACGGCAAACCGGTTGAAGTCACCTCGATCGTGCTTTCCACCCAGCACCAGTTTGAAACCCAAACTTCCGACGATATTCGCGCCATCGTCGAACCCTATATCCGCGAAATCCTGCCCTCTGGCTGGATCACCGAAAAGACGGAATGGTGGGTCAACCCGACCGGAACCTTTGTGATCGGCGGGCCGGATGGTGATGCTGGCCTGACGGGCCGCAAGATCATCGTCGACACCTACGGTGGTGCGGCCCCGCATGGCGGCGGTGCCTTCTCAGGAAAAGATCCGACCAAGGTGGACCGTTCGGCTGCCTATGCTGCACGGTATCTGGCAAAGAACGTCGTCGCGGCTGGCCTTGCTGACCGCTGCACCTTGCAGGTGTCCTACGCCATCGGCGTGGCAAAGCCGCTGTCGATCTATGTCGATACGCACGGCACAGGTCAGGTCGAAGATGACCGCATCGAACATGCCGTTGCGACCTGCATGGATCTGACCCCGCGCGGCATTCGCACCCATCTGAATCTGAACCGCCCGATCTACGCCCGCACGTCGGCTTATGGCCATTTTGGCAGAGCGCCGGAGGCGGATGGTGGCTTTAGTTGGGAAAAGACCGACTTGATCGACGCCCTCAAGAAAGCCGTCTGACAAAACAACGCGCCCCTTGATTTCGGGGCGCGTTTTTCTTTTTCATTGCGCATAATTTTTTGAAGTGAGTCCTTGATGGCTGTCTTTGGCGCTGTTTATCAGAAGTGGCGGCTGGTTTGTGCCGCATGTGTCGTTCTTGCTGGATGTGTAACCACCAGCGAAGATCTGGCCGGGTTTCGTCTCTCGACCTCTGGCAAGGAATGTAAGGGCCCGTCCGAGGCGGCCTGTTACTTTCAGAATTCCCCCGTTCGCCTAAGCACTACGAAGGTGGTTATTCCGGGCCGAGCCTATGATTTCTATCCCTTGGCCGAAAATCTCGAATTCGTCGACGGTCAGAACCGCAAATGGATTGCGCCCAAAGACACGCTGACAGATGGCGCCTCAATCCCCGAAGTCTTTGTCTCAATCATCGGCGATCCACGATCTCAGGAATTTACCAATGCCGCGGCTTTGCACGATGCCTATTGCGGGATCGGAAATGAGGATGGCCCGGTCTACAAATCGCGGACATGGCAGGAAACGCATCGGCTGTTTTATGACGGCCTGATTGTCGGCGGTACGCCAGAGTTAAAGGCAAAGCTCATGTTTGCGGCCGTTTGGTTGGGCGGCCCGCGATGGTACCCCTCGAACAAGCGTAATGACACGACGATGGCGACCTTGCCAAAGGGACTGATGCAGCAATCCCTGCGCGACACGAAATTCTACGTCGAGAGGTCTAACCCCACTTTGCCTGAACTGATCGCTTATCTGGATTGGCATGAACGGCGGATGAAGGCGATCGTGTTCCGCGGTCGAACCCCGCCAGCACCGATCACGGATATCGCGAACCCAATCTCGCCCGGCGGCGGCTGATTGGGGCCGGTCATGGCATAGATGGCTTGACCAAGGGCGTGACTGCTGACAAATGGCCCCCCGGATCAGGAGGGCGATCAATGGCCGATCAGGAACTGCGCCGCAATTTTTACGGACGCGTGCATGGCAAGACGTTGCGGGCGAGCCAGAAAGACTATCTGGCAAATGACCTGGAGCCACTCCGCCTGCGTAACCTGACGCGCGAGGAAAACCCCGCGCGGACCAAGATCGACCCCTCGGCGATCTTTGAAACACCGCGTCCGGTCTGGCTGGAAATCGGGTTCGGGGGCGGCGAACATCTAGTGCATATGGCCGCCGGAAACCCGGATATCGGCCTCATAGGCTGTGAGCCATTCGTCAACGGCGTCGCCATGCTTCTGGGCAAGATCCGACAGGCCAATCTGACGAACCTGACCATTCATCCCGGTGATGTCCGCGATCTTTTCGATGTGCTTCCCGATCAAAGCATCGAAAAGGCCTTTCTGAACTACCCCGACCCTTGGCCCAAGGCGCGCCACCACCGCCGGCGTTTTGTGACGCCCGGCTATCTGAAGGAACTGGCGCGGGTGATGAAACCGGGCGCTGAATTCCGTGTGGCCACAGACATCCCCGACTATGTCCGCCAGACGTTAGAGGAAGTCCCGCAGGCGGGATTCACGCTTGTCTCGCAGACGGGCGAGGGCGAGGCGTGGCAAGATTGGATTTCCACGCGTTATGAGCAAAAAGCGCTGCGTGAGGGACGCCATCCGCATTACCTGACCTTCCGTCGCGCCTGACTTCCGCTACAGTGATCAGGTTAATTCCTGTGAGGCTGTCCTATGTCCGAAGAACGCTACCTCCTTCGCGCAGATGAAATCGCGGCGATGGAGGGATTGAAGAAAACCCATTTCTTGAATCCGAATGCCCAGCGGGTGAACAAGTCCTTGGGCGATGCGACGGGCCTGACCGGGCTTGGTTTCCACATCATCGAGGTCGAACCGGGTCATGAGACGACCGAGCATCATGTCCACCACCACGAAGACGAATGCGTCTATGTGCTTTCGGGCAATGCGACGGCCTTGATCGGAGAGAAAGAACACGCCATCGGCCCCGGCGATTTCCTTGGCTACCGCAAGGGTGGTCTGGCGCATTCGATCCGCAACACGGGGACCGAGGTGTTTCGCTGCATCGTCGTGGGCCAACGTCTGGACCATGATGTTGGCGATTACACGCGCCTGAAAAAGCGCATCTACCGAAATGCGGGCCTGCCGTGGAACCTTGTCGATCACGACCAGATTGCCACCCCTCAGGCTGGCGCAAAGAAATAGTCTTTACACCTCTGCGGGGGACCAGACCTGCGCCGGGGCCAATGGCACGAACCGCTCTGCGGCCACGCCCTTGGCTTTCAACGCCTTTGCCAAGGCGGCGGGCGGGTCGTCGCGCGCCTCGTCGGTCAATTGAAATGTTCCCCAATGGTGGCCAACGGCGTGATCTGCCCCCAAGATCTCTAGCCCTGCGACGGCCTCTTCGGGGTTTTGGTGCTGCGCCTTCATGAACCAACGCGGCTCATAGGCGCCAATAGGCAGGATGGCGGTGTCGATCTTGCCGTGTTTCTCCCGCACACGGCCATAGGGCCTTCCCCCGTCAAAGCCTGTGTCGCCGATATGAAAGATCTTGCCTGCGGGGCCATCCAGAACAAACGCTGCCCAAAGTGCCATCGACCGATCCCCCATCCCGCGCGCGGACCAGTGGTGACACGGCTCGAAATGGATCGTCATGTCGCCAAAACGCACCGCTTCATCCCAATCCCGTATCTCGATACGGGCTGACGGCAAGTCATCGGCAAGAATGGCGTCATTGCCCAATGGCGTGACGATCAGCGGAGAGTGAGCGTCGTTCAGCGATTTCAGCGTTGTCAGGTCCAGATGGTCATAATGGTTATGGCTCAGCAGGACGAGGTCGATCTTTGGCAGATGCGCGAAATCAATGCCCGGCGCGATGACCCGTTTCGGCCCGGCAAAAGCCAGCGGGCTGGCGCGATCAGACCACACCGGATCGGTCAAAATGTTCATCCCCGCAGTCTGAATCAGCATTGTCGCGTGGCCGACCATCGTGATGGTCAAATCGGTCTTGCGGGCCTCGGGCCGGGCCTTGGCAGGCAGGTCAACCGAAGCGGGCCATTTTTGTCTGTTCCCATTAAGCTGCCATTTCAGCAGATCCAGTCCACCCCTCGGCGCTTCTCCACCGGGATTGAAAAAGCGGGTGCCATCGAAATGGTCGCTGACGGGGCCGGAATAGTACTTGTTCTTGCGAGAGGTCATGGCTGTTCCGCCGATGACTGCACTGGCAGCCAGCAAGGCGGTCCCTTTGATCAGGCTGCGTCGATTCATAAATTACATATGCATCCCGTTATTCGGGCTTCAACCCCATATGGACCCGTCGACTTGCTTGCGCTATCAGGCGGCAATCACGAATGGGAGACGACAATGTCCGGCCACGGCGAAGCGCAACCGATGATTTCCGCGAAATGCGGCCCCCTCAAAGGGGAGGCTGCTGTTCCGGGAGACAAGTCGATCTCGCACCGCGCGTTGATCTTTGGCGCGATGGCGGTTGGGGAAACCCGGATCACGGGGCTTCTTGAAGGTCAGGATGTGCTGGATACCGCCAAGGCGATGCGGGCCTTTGGCGCGACAGTTACCCAACATGGACCCGGCGCCTGGTCGGTGAATGGTGTGGGCGTCGGCGGCTTTTCTGAACCGGCCGATGTGATTGATTGCGGCAACTCGGGTACGGGTGTGCGGCTGATCATGGGGACGATGGCGACGACGCCGATCACGGCCACCTTTACGGGTGACGCCTCGCTGCGCAAGCGTCCGATGGGGCGGGTGACCGATCCTCTGTCGCTGTTCGGGACGCAAGCCTATGGGCGCAAGGGCGGGCGGTTGCCGATGACGGTGGTGGGCGCGGCCAATCCGGTGCCGGTCCGCTATGCGGTGCCGGTCGCCTCGGCGCAGGTCAAGTCGGCGGTTTTGCTGGCGGGTCTGAATGCGCCGGGCGAAACCGTGGTCATCGAAAAAGAACCGACCCGCGACCATTCCGAGCGGATGCTGGTGGGTTTCGGGGCAAAGCTGAATGTCGAGAAAACCAGCGAAGGTCACGTCATCACCCTGACCGGGCGGCCCGAGTTGCGGCCGCAAACCGTGGCGGTGCCGCGTGACCCGTCTTCGGCGGCTTTCCCGACCTGTGCGGCACTGATCGTTGAAGGCTCGGACATCACCGTTCCCGGCGTCAGCCAGAACCTGACCCGCAACGGTCTTTACATCACGCTGGTCGAGATGGGCGCGAAGATCGACTTCCTGAACCCGCGCGAAGAAGGCGGCGAGCCGGTGGCGGACCTGCGGGTGCGGTTCTCGGACGACATGAAGGGGATCGAGGTGCCGCCGGATCGTGCGCCGTCGATGATCGACGAATATCCGATCCTCTCGGTCGTCGCCTCTTTCGCCTCGGGCCGCACCGTGATGCGCGGGGTCAAGGAATTGCGGGTCAAGGAAAGCGACCGGATCGATGCGATGGCGCGGGGGCTGGAGGCTTGCGGCGTCAGGATCGAGGAAGATGAAGACACCCTGATCGTTCACGGCATGGGGCCGGGGGGGATGCCCGGGGGGGGCAACTGCAAGACCCATCTGGACCACCGGATCGCGATGTCTTTCCTGATCGCCGGCATGGCCTCGAAGAAGGAAATCGCGGTGGATGATGGGTCGCCCATCGTGACCTCATTCCCGATTTTCGAGAGCCTGATGAACGGCCTTGGCGCGGCCATCCGCCGGGGGTGATGGGGGCGTCCCCGTCGGGGACGCTTTCGTGGGCAAAGGAAATCAACGGGTTAGTCTCGGGGAGTAATGGGTTGTTAGGAAACGCGCCCCGAGAAGACGATACAGAGAGAGAGAGAGAGAGAGAAGAAACGGTCCGATTACAAAGAGAAGTCGCAGTTTAAAAGGCGTAAGACGGCACTATCCCACTGCTGGGTCAAAGAACGCGATGATCTCCTTAGCAACGCGATCGCGCTCGAAGTCATCCTTGGGAACGATAATGGTCAGTAGCTGCATAGCTTCGTTGTGGCCAACGTTTTTCACAAAGAGTTCGGTGCCGTGATGTTCACAACCTTCCTCATGCATTTCGATTTTAACAATCCTTGTCCCGAACTTCAGGTAAAAGAAAAGCTCGGGGAACAAGTCAAAACCCTTAGCGGAGTGCCTGTTCATTCTTCGAAGGAAGAATTCTCCTCCTTCCAACCTTGAAAACGCCGAACGGAGTTGCTTGCGTAATCGAAAACGATCAACATTCTTAACTATAACCAATCGATGCTCCTTTTCGCCGAAACGGTTCCGAGACAATTTTTTTCAATGAAACGAGGAGCCTTGCTCGCCGACCTGCGGTGCTTCTGTCAAGAGCAGCCGTCCGACCCTGCGGGAAGAATGCATTCCATTCATCTTTGACTGCAAATTCCTAAGACTTAACTTATCAGTGGCAGCCAATATCCGACCGCGTTCAGTCACCCACAGTCAGATCGTCCACCTTTCCGCTTTTCAGATCAACGCGGTAAGTCCGGTCGGCCCCGACATAGGCCTCATCCATATCTTGCCTGAGGCGATAGTACAGCGTCACGAGCGTATCGCACTGTTTTGCTTGTGTAAGCCTGTAGGTGGTGGTCGCGGCTCGCAAAGCCTGTGGCCCCTCATGCGTGAGGATATGGGCCTCAATGCCAGCTTGCGCTTTTTCAATGTCCTGTGGGCTGACCTGATCGGTACAGGTCGGACCTTGGGCGGGAATGCACGCACCCAAACCGGTGGTTAAGGCAAGGGCGAGGATTGGGACAGGACGCATCGTGGTTTCGCTGCTTTTCAAAGGGGCCAGACCCTGTGGTGCCTTCCGCCACGTCTGTCTTGCCAGAACCGCACAACGGGGCAAAGCTGTCAACTGTGGCTGTGAAGCGATCGCGGCCATTTTGAAAAGGCTGACCCTTTGACCGTGCCCCGCTGGTTCTTTGCCCTGTCCCTTGGGCTGACGCTGCTGATCTATGGGATCATGGTGTTCTGGGGCTCTCCCATTCTGATCCGCGAGGCCGGGGGGCTTTTGCCCTTTGATCTGCGGCCTTTTGGATATGGGGCCGAGGAGGCGCGGGCCTATCTTTCGGCCCTGAGCGACGAGGGCCGGGTCTTTTACCGTGATGTCATTGGCCGGTTGGATGGGGTTTTCCCGCCGCTTTTGGCGCTGTCTTTGATCTTGTGTTTTCTCCGTTTGTCGTCGCGCAGACCTGCGGCGCTGCTGTCCGCCGTGGCGATTGCAGCGGCGGTCTTGGATTTGCTGGAAAATGCCGGGATCGCACGGATGCTGGAGACGGATGTGGCTAGCGTCACAGACGCGATGGTGGCCCATATCAGCCGCCTGACCCAACTGAAATGGGCCGCGGACGGCGTGACCCTTGCCGCTTTGGCGGCGCTGTTGGCGCGGGCCGTTGCGCGGCGTTTGCAGAACCGCCTTCAGTAGGGCTTGCTTTACAGACATCGCCGCAGGTTTTATGGGTCCGCAAAAGGAGTTTCCCATGCAATTCACAGTGGCCATTGACGGACCCGCCGCCGCAGGCAAAGGCACAATATCGAAAGCCGTCGCAGCGCGGTTCGGTTTTGCGCATCTGGATACGGGGGCGCTGTATCGCGCCGTTGGCGTGAAGGGGGGCGACCCGATCGAGGCGGCCAAGACGCTGTCCCCGGAAGATCTGGCCCGCGATGATCTGCGCTCGCTTGAGGCGGGGCAGGCGGCCAGCAAGGTTGCGGTTATTCCCGAGGTGCGGGCGGCGTTGCTGGCATTCCAACGTGATTTCGCACGGGCCGAAGGGGGCGCGGTGCTGGATGGGCGGGACATTGGCACGGTGATTTGCCCCGACGCCGACGTGAAGCTGTTCGTGACGGCCAGCGCCGAAGTGCGGGCCAAGCGGCGCCATCTGGAAATCGGTGGGGATTATGACGAGGTCTTGCGCGCTGTGATCGAACGCGATGCCCGTGACGCCGGCCGCGCCGATGCGCCGATGCGGGCGGCAGAGGATGCCGTGCTGATTGACACCAGCGCGATGTCGATTGACGAGGCCGTCGCCGAAGCTGCTGCGGTGATTGCGAAGAAACTGGACGTCGTCGCGCGCTGAACTTTGGGCGGAAACTGCGGCTCTTCTGTGCGCTGACGCGCAGACGGTTTGCGCTTGCGATCCTTGCGAAGTGAACTGGTCGGTTTAAGTAAATCTTCTGAAGAGCGGCAGGCCCCGGATGGCCGGGACTGCCGAAACGCAAGAAGGTGTGACCCGATGATTTTGCATGACAAGTTGAACTGGCGCTATGCCACCAAGAAAATGGATGCGGGCAAGCCCGTGCCGCAGGAAAAGGTGGATGCGATCCTGAAAGCGATCCAGCTGGCCCCTACGTCCAGCGGATTGCAGCCGTTTGAAGTGATCGTTGTCACGAACCCCGAGGTTAAGGCCAAGCTGCGCGCAGCGGCCTATGATCAGGCGCAATTGACCGATGGCAGCCATGTCTTGGTTTTTGCCGCGTGGGACAATTACACCGCCGAGCGGATTGATGCGGTGGTGGAAGAGGTCGAGCGCCAGCGCGGTGGCAAATCGGACGATCTGCGCGCCTATTACGAGCGGCTGAAGGGCATGTATCTGCCGAAATCCGCCGAGGAGAATTACCAGCACGCCGCCCGTCAGGCCTATATCGCCTTTGGCATCGGCGTGACCGCCGCTGCCTTTGAAGAGGTGGATGCGACGCCGATGGAAGGGTTTGACCCGGCCAAGGTCGATGAAATCCTTGGTCTGCGCGAAAAGGGCCTGCGCTCGGTCACGCTGCTGCCTTTGGGCTATCGCGCCGCTGAGGGCGACTGGCTGGCTGGCATGAAGAAGGTGCGCAAGCCGTTGGACGAGCTGGTCAAGAAAGTCGCCTGATCGCACGCTTTACCGTGGTGCGGCGAATATGGGCCTGCGACTCTGGTCGCGGGCCCTTTCGCTTGTCAGCGAGGGCGTTTGCGGCTATAGGCCCCCCATCCTGAAGGAAAACCCCTTGGCCGGTTCGCCGGACCGAGTCGTTTTTTTGGTTTTGACCGCTTCGGGGCCACCAAAGACCGGCGGAGCCAACCGCATGGCCAGAAAACCGTTGTAAAGGACAAACTGCACATGTGCGCTAAAAATGCTATGGAAGAATTCGAAGCCCTCCTGAAGGAAAGCTTTGAAATTGACACCCCCGAAGAGGGTTCGGTTGTCAAAGGCAAGGTCATCGCGATCGAAGCGGGCCAAGCCATCATCGACGTCGGCTACAAAATGGAAGGCCGCGTTGACCTGAAAGAATTCGCAAACCCCGGCGAAGCCCCGTCGATCAACGTGGGCGACGAAGTCGAGGTTTATCTGGACCGCGTCGAAAACGCCCGTGGCGAAGCTGTCATCTCGCGTGACAAGGCTCGTCGCGAAGAAGCGTGGGACCGTCTGGAAAAAGCATACGCTTCCGAGCAGCGCGTCGACGGCGCGATCTTCGGCCGCGTCAAGGGTGGCTTCACGGTCGATCTGGGCGGCGCTGTTGCGTTCCTTCCCGGCTCGCAGGTTGACGTGCGCCCCGTGCGCGACGCTGGCCCGCTGATGGGCATGAAGCAGCCGTTCCAGATCCTGAAGATGGACCGTCGTCGTGGCAACATCGTTGTTTCGCGCCGCGCGATCCTGGAAGAAAGCCGCGCCGAACAGCGCGCCGAAGTCATCGGCAACCTGACCGAAGGTCAGACCGTGGATGGCGTGGTCAAGAACATCACCGAATACGGTGCCTTCGTTGATCTGGGCGGCGTTGACGGCCTGCTGCACGTCACCGACATGGCATGGCGCCGTGTGAACCACCCGTCGGAAATCCTCGCCATCGGCGAGACCGTCAAGGTTCAGGTCATCAAGATCAACAAAGACACCCACCGCATCAGCCTTGGCATGAAGCAGCTGCAGGAAGATCCATGGGATGCCGTTGAAAAGGCCTATCCGCTGGGTTCGGTCCACAAGGGCCGCGTCACCAACATCACCGATTACGGCGCCTTCGTGGAGCTGGAAGCCGGTGTCGAAGGTCTGGTGCACGTTTCGGAAATGTCCTGGACCAAGAAGAACGTCCACCCCGGCAAGATCGTTTCGACCAGCCAGGAAGTCGACGTCATGGTTCTGGAAATCGACAGCGCCAAGCGTCGCGTTTCGCTGGGCCTGAAGCAGACCATGCGCAACCCGTGGGAAGTCTTTGCAGAAACCCACCCGGTTGGCTCGACCATCGAAGGCGAAGTCAAGAACATCACCGAATTCGGTCTGTTCGTGGGTCTGGAAAACGACATCGACGGCATGGTTCACCTGTCCGACCTGTCGTGGGACCAGCGTGGCGAAGACGCCATCCAGAACTATCGCAAGGGCGATGTCGTCAAGGCCGCCGTTTCGGAAGTTGACGTCGAGAAAGAGCGTATCTCGCTCTCGATCAAGGCTCTGGGCGACGACACCTTCACCGACGCTGTTGACGGCGTGAAGCGTGGCTCGGTTGTGACCGTTGAAGTGACCGCGATCGAAGATGGCGGTATCGAAGTGGAATACAACGGCGCCAAGTCGTTCATCCGTCGTTCGGACCTGTCGCGTGACCGCGCCGACCAGCGTCCCGAGCGTTTCTCGGTTGGCGACAAGGTCGACGTTCGCGTCACCAACATCGACCCGAAGACCCGTCGTCTGGGTCTGTCGATCAAGGCTCGCGAGATCGCAGAAGAGAAAGAAGCTGTGGAACAGTACGGCTCGTCCGATTCGGGCGCTTCGCTGGGCGACATCCTCGGCGCCGCTCTGAAGGGCGACCGCAACTGATAAAGAGGCCCGTTTGGGCAGGAAGGGCCCCGCCAAATGGCGGGGCCCTTTCGCATGAGCCCCAAACTTCATGCCTTTTCGTTTGTGCGAAGCAATTGTTTTTGCCTATAGTCTTTCCACAAGAACAACGTGGCGCCGGACGAACCGGGCGACCATAGGGGGGGACACTTCGGATGATCCGTTCGGAACTGATCCAGAAAATTGCGGATGAAAATCCGCATCTGACGCAACGCCATGTCGAGCGGATCGTGAACACGGTCTTTGAAGAAATCATCGAGGCTCTGGCCAACGGCGACCGCGTGGAGTTGCGCGGCTTTGGCGCCTTCTCGGTGAAATCGCGCGACGCACGCGTGGGTCGCAATCCGCGCACGGGTGAATCGGTGCAGGTCGATGACAAGAAGGTGCCCTTCTTCAAGACCGGCAAACTTCTGCGGGACCGGCTGAACGGCAACGGCTGAGACGCCTTCACCCTTGCACCTTCCGGGCGCGCGTTCGATAGTCGGACGAAAGACGTTCGAGGAAGGAAAGAGTGATGATCCGCATGCTGCGCTATCTGCTTTTGGCGGTCTTGGCGATCGTACTGGTGACGATTGCCTTGGCCAATCGTGACGCTGTCACGCTGGAATTGCTTCCCGCCAATATTTCGGCCTTTGTCGGCCAGCAATGGCAGATCGTCTTGCCGCTTTATGTCGTGATCTTTGGCGGCATCGTTGCGGGCATCCTGATTGGTTTTGTCTGGGAATGGCTGCGCGAGCACAAGCACCGGTCGGTTGCTTCGACCAAGTCCCGCGAAGTCGCGCGGTTGGAACGTGAATTGGCCGTGATGCGCGACACCAAGCCCGAACATCAGGACGAGGTTCTGGCGCTGTTGGACAAGCGCAAGGCAAGCTGACAGGCATGACCGATATTCGCGTCAAGATCTGTGGTCTGCGGCAAAAGGCGGATGTCGCCGCCGTTGCCGCGGCCGGTGCTGCCTATGCAGGCTTTGTGTTCTTTCCGAAAAGTCCGCGCAACGTCAGCGTGGCCGAGGCGCGCGCGCTTTGCCTCGAAGCCCCGCTTGGGCTTGCCAAGGTGGCGCTGGTGGTGGATGCGGATGACGCAACGCTGGACGAGATCTTTGAGGCGGTGCCGCTGGATATGCTCCAGCTTCATGGGCATGAAAGCCCCGACCGCGTCGCCGAGATCCGGGCGCGCTATGGTCTGCCGGTGATGAAGGCCGTGGGCGTGGCCGATGAGGGCGACCTTGCTGCCCTGTTCGACTTTTCCTTGGTGGCCGATCAGCTCTTGATCGACGCCAAGCCGCCAAAAGGAGCAGCCTTGCCGGGGGGCAATGGGCTCTCGTTTGACTGGCGGCTCGTGGCGCAGCGCCGCTGGTTGCGCCCGTGGATGCTGGCGGGGGGGCTGACCCCTGATAACGTGGCCGAGGCGATCAGGCTGACCAATGCGCGGCAGGTCGATGTCTCTTCGGGTGTCGAATCGGCACCCGGTGTGAAAGACAGCGCGAAGATTGCGGCCTTTGTGACGGCTGCGCATCGGGCCGGTGGGCGCGGTGTCGCCGAGGCGGGTCTGGGCGCGCCGCCGATCCTGCGATGACAGGTGTGGAAGGCCTGATTTTCCGCAAGGCATGCCGCGAAGACGTGCCGTCTCTGGTGGCGCTGTTGGCCGACGATCCTTTGGGGCAGGCCAGAGAGGGGACCGATCTGGCGCCCTATCTGGCCGCCTTTGATGCGATAGCAGCGCAACCCATGCATCAGATCATCGTCGGCGAACTGAAGGGGCGCATCGTCGCCACCTGCCAGTTGACTCTGCTGCATGGCCTTTCGCGTCAGGGCATGACCCGCGCTTTGGTCGAAGCCGTGCGCACCGCGCCCGAGTTGCGCGGCCTTGGGATCGGCGCCGCCCTGATGGCCGAGGCAGAGGCCCGGGCGCGCGCGGCGGGGGCAGGGATCATCCAGCTGACCACCGACAAGACCCGCCATCGCGCCCATGCCTTCTATGATCGTCTTGGCTATGTCGCATCGCATTTGGGCTATAAAAAGCCGCTGGTTTAAGGGGCGACCCGGTCCTTGGCCTTTATCTTGGCCAAAATATCCTCGGGGGTGAGGCCCGATAGGGCCGAGGGGGCAGACAGCCCCCTTTCCCCGGACGGACAAGGGCGCTACATCGGGCAGGACGAAGAAGGGGATGGATCATGGCCGAGGATGGAATCAACAGCTTTATGACCGGGCCGGATGAGGCGGGTCGGTTCGGGATTTTTGGCGGGCGTTTCGTTTCTGAAACTCTGATGCCGCTGATCCTTGAACTGGAAGAGCAGTATGAATTCGCAAAGACCGACCCGACCTTCTGGGCCGAAATGGACGATCTTTGGAAGCACTATGTCGGCCGTCCATCGCCGCTTTACTATGCCGAGCGTCTGACGACGCATCTGGGCGGTGCTAAGATCTATATGAAGCGTGACGAGCTGAACCATACCGGCGCGCATAAGATCAACAACGTGCTTGGGCAGATCATTCTGGCCCGTCGCATGGGCAAGACCCGGATCATCGCCGAAACCGGTGCTGGCCAGCATGGGGTGGCCACGGCGACGGTCTGCGCCAAGTTCGGCCTGAAATGCGTGGTCTATATGGGTGCGCATGATGTGGAACGCCAGGCCCCGAACGTCTTCCGCATGCGCCTTTTGGGGGCCGAGGTCGTTCCGGTCACCTCGGGTCGTGGCACGCTGAAGGATGCGATGAACGATGCGCTGCGCGACTGGGTGACCAATGTGCGCGACACCTTCTATTGCATCGGCACGGTCGCGGGCCCGCATCCCTATCCGGCCATGGTGCGCGATTTCCAGTCGATCATCGGCAAGGAAGTCCGCTGGCAATTGGCCGAGCAAGAAGGCGAAGGACGCCTGCCTGACACCGTGATCGCAGCCATTGGCGGCGGGTCGAATGCGATGGGGCTGTTCTATCCGTTCCTTGACGATCCTTCGGTCCGCATCATCGGGGTCGAAGCCGGCGGCAAGGGAGTGGATGACCGGATGCAGCATTGCGCCAGCCTGACTGGCGGGCGCCCCGGCGTTCTGCATGGCAACCGGACCTATCTGTTGCAGGACGCAGATGGGCAGATCCTCGAAGGCTTCTCCATCTCTGCGGGCCTCGACTATCCCGGCATCGGGCCAGAACATGCCTGGCTGCACGATACAGGCCGCGCGCAATATGTCTCGATCACCGATGTCGAGGCACTGGAAGCGTTCCAGCTGTCCTGCAAGCTGGAGGGAATCATCCCGGCTCTGGAGCCGTCGCACGCTTTGGCACATGTGATGAAGATCGCGCCGAAGCTGCCAAAGGACCATATCATCGTGATGAACATGTGTGGGCGTGGCGATAAGGACATCTTCACCGTGGCCAAGCACCTTGGATTCGACATGAAGATCTGACCTTGGCCTAAACTTTCCGTCTAAAAGCGGCACACGCCTTCCGTCCCAGTCGGGCCGGAAGGCGTTTTCCTTTGAAAAACGCGCCGACAGATCCGGCCGCCAACGCCAACAAATCAACGTCAGCGCACATAAACTGCAGTTTAGGCCCACAGACCCGCAGTTTATTCGGGGCGCCCTAAACCCCTGCTCGATTTCCAGCGATCCGAAGTTCTGGCCAGTTGGGTTCACCGAAGACGGGTGGCTCTGTCAGGCAGTGGAGAGCCGAGAGCCACAAACGATCGGTCAGGCGGAAGGGCTGGTACTGGGGGCAGTGTTCAATGGTTTTTCCCTTCCGCCTGTCATGACGCGGATCCTTGCGTGGATCTGTGGGTGAGAGTGTCGAAACAAGGTTTGTGAAACAGGAGTGTAGGCGATGAAATTGAGAAGTCTGGTTTTGGCCGCGGGGCTGGCCTTTATGGCGCAATCGGCCTTGGCGCTGACCGCCGAGGAAGTTGCAGCAGATTATCAGGGGCAGGGCTATACCCGCGTGGAAGTGCGGGTGGGGCCGACGCAGATTAAGGTCGAGGCCATTCGCGGCGACCAAAAGGTTGAAGTGATCTATGACAGCGCCACCGGGCGCGCCCTGAAAACCGAAACCGAAGCGGTTGAGGCCGGTGAAAACACCGCGCCGGGTGTCAGTATCAGGGAACAGAGCCGCGACTTCGTTCGGGTTGTGTATCGCAATCCCGATGGCACCACGAGCCCGACGCCGGGTGGGGCAGGGGGCAGCAGCTCGTCGCATGACGACGATGACGACGATGATGATAACGACGACAGCGATGACGACGACGATAGTGACGATGATCACGGTGGTCGTGGCGGTTCGGACGATGATGACGATGATGATGACGACAACAGTGGTCACGGCGGATCGGACGACGATGACGATGACGACAACAGCGGCCACGGCGGCGGTTCTGACGATGATGACGACGACGGTGATGACGACTGATCATCATAAAAGCAAAGGCCCGACGGGCTTGCGGCAGTTGCGAACCCGGCGGTATGCTTCTTTGGGGGGGAGGATTGGCCTTCCCCCCACAAGACCTGAAGGGTCTGAAATGAACAGACGTGATTTTACCTTGATGGCTTTGGCGACGCTTTGTGTCGGCACGCCTGCTTTGGCGGCCAGCTATCAGGATCAGATTGTCAGCCAGTTAAAAAAACAGGGCTATGGCAACATCCGCGTCCAGCGCACCTTGCTGGGGCGCGTAAGGATTGTGGCCTCGGGCAGCGGCGGGCAGAGAGAGATCATTCTGAACCCGCGCACCGGTGAAATCCTGCGGGATTTCTGGACCGCCACCGGGTCGTCAAGTTCTTCGGGCGGAAAAATCATCGAATCTGGTGGGTCTGGTGGGTCTGGTGGGTCCAGTGATGACGATGATGACGGTGATGACGGTGACGACAACAGTGGTCACGGCGGCGGGTCGGATGACGACGATGACGACGATGACGACGACAACAGCGGCTCGGGCAGCAGCGGATCGGGCGGGGGCGACGACGATGGGGGTGACGATGATTGATCCCCAAGGCAGGCCCGTATGAAGGGCAGGGTCGTCCTTGTTTTGATTTTCGCCGTGCAGGTGATCTGCGCTTTCTTTTTCGTATCAGATATTCTGTCTTCCGTCCTTGGCCTGCGATCGACCCCGATTTCTTGGGAAATGCGTGAGTTGATGGAGATTGGCGCCTCGATCGGGTTGATCTTGGGGCTTTTGTTCGGGGCGCTTGCCCTGCGGAAATCCTTTCGCGAACGCCGCGTTGCCGAAGAAAAGCTGCGCCGCGCCTCGACCGCCTTTTTGGACCTGATGCAGGAGCGCTTTTCCGAATGGGGCCTGACCCCGGCGGAAAAGGATGTGGCGCTGTTTGCGATCAAAGGCATGACCACGGCCGAAATCGCGGGTCTTCGCAACACCTCCGAAGGCACGGTCAAGGCGCAGACGAATGCGATTTACCGCAAGGCCGGGGTTAGTGGTCGCCCGCAATTGTTAAGCCTTTTTATCGAAGACCTGATGCAAGATGCCCTTCCGGGCGTGAAACCCGAAGAAAACGAGGCGGCGGCCTGATCAGCCCAGTTTCGGCACGCCCTTGCCGTCGCGGTCTTCGACCCCCATCCGCAGCCCGCGCCCGATGCGATGCGCCAGTGCCGACCATGCCGCGGCCGTAGGCTCGGGCAACATGCGGCGCAGGACCGAATCGAACAACCCAAGCCAGGAATCGAACATCGGTGCGCGCACATTTCCGGCCGCCATATGCACCGCCATCGGATTGCCGTCATAGCTGCGCTCAAACAAGATCGCATTGCGCCAGAAGCGGCTGATCTTCTCCTCATGCACCGGCCAGTTGGTGACATGCGCCGCGAAGACCGGGCCTAAACCGGGATGCAGCCGGACACAGGCATAGAATTCGGCCACAACGGCATTGATCTGTTCAGGCGTGATGTCGAAGCGAGGCGGTATCATGGGGCCAGTCTTTGCCCCCCTCTGGCCCTTTCACAAGAGGGCGTCCTGCCGCAGCCCTCGTGCCTAGCCGTCAATAGCGTAAAGCTGCAAAACCTCGGCGGGAACGATCTTCAATGTATTGGCATGGGTCGATTTCAGCCGGATCTTCGGGGCCGCGCCTTCCTCATGCGCTTGAAGGAAACGGGCAGCGCACAGGCACCACTGATCGCCGGGCTGCAAGCCGGGAAACGCATATTCCGGGCGTGGCGTCGACAGGTCGTTTCCAAGGTATTTGGAAAAGGCCAGAAACTCAGCCGTCATCACCGCACAAACGGTGTGAATGCCCCGATCGCTTGGCCCTGTGTCGCAGCAGCCGTTTCGATAGAACCCTGTCATCGGCTTGGTCGAGCAGGGCTCCAGCGTGCCGCCGAGCACATTGACGGATGGTTCCTTCATGATGCACCTCCGATGGCAAGAATAGCTGTTGCGCGGGAAAGGGAAAGGATTTCCCGACTAGCGCAATCTTCGTTCGCGGCGCTATGATGGGGTGCGCGCGCAGGGGTGGGGGAAACAGATGTTTGACTTGCTCCTCTTGCTGATCGGTCTGGGCGTACTGGCAATACCAGTGCTGCTGGTCATACTTTTCTTGAAGTTGGGCGGGATGCGGCGGCGCATCGAGGCGCTGGAGGCAAGGATTGCGCGCGGGGCCGAGGCTCCCCTTCCTGCTCCCAGACGGGCCGAGGCTGCGCCAGTGGCCGCGCAGATTTCTGAAGCGGAAGCAGGGCCGTTGGTGCAGGGCAAGCCGGTTGCGCCCGAGGTGGAGGCCGAGCCGGTTGAGGCAGAGGAGGAGGCGCCTGCGGGTGCGGGCTCCGTCGCGTCGCCATGGGATTTGCCGACCGCCCCGCCCACCGCCCCGCCAATTCCGGTGCCGCCAACTCAGGCCGGGATCTTTGGGCGCTGGATGCTGCGGAACTGGGTTTATGTCGTCTCGGCAGCGTCGCTGGCGCTGGCGGGCGTGTTTCTGGTGCAATACGGGATCGAAAAGGGCTATCTGCCGCCCGGCCTGCGGGTGCTGTCGGGGATCGCCTTTGGCCTTGCGCTGATTGCGGCGGGTGAGGCGCTGCGGCGCAAGCAGGCCAAGGGCGAGGCCGAGGCGGCGGTCTATCTGCCAGCGGTCTTTTCGGGCGCGGGGGTGGTTTCCGTCTTTGCCGCGATTGTGGCAGCGCGGCAGATGTACGGGCTGATCGGCCCGGAACTGGCGCTGGTGGGGCAGGTCATCGCCTCGGGCATGGCGATCATTCTGGGCTGGCGCAACGGGCCGCTTCTTGTGGCCGTGGGGCTGATCGGTGCTGCTGCCTCGCCCTTCATCGTTTCGGGACAGGGGCCGCCCGGCCTTTGGCTTTACGGCTATTTCGCGCTGGTTGCCACGGTCGGGCTGGCGGTGGATGCCTGGCGGCGCTGGGCCTGGGTTTCGGTTCTGGCGCTGGCCCTGGGCTATGCATGCGGGTGGCTGCTGCTGCCAGTCGGGGGCGAATGGGGTGGCTGGGTTGCCCTGATGGTGGTGCTGCCGATGCTGGCGGCGGCATGGCCCGAACGCGCGTTCTGGCCCCGGCAGGAGGGCCCCTGCCTTGCGCTGTGCCTGTGGGACAGGCGGAACCAGACAAAACTGCCGAAACTGAGTTTTCCGGTGAAACTGGTGGCGGCGAGCCTTGTGGCCTCAAGCCTGTTGCTCTTGCGCCAGTCGCTTCAGGTGGAGGCGGTCGAGGCGCTTTTGGGTCTGGGGGCGCTTGCGCTTCTGGCGCTGATCTTCCTGATCTGGGCGGCGCGCTCCGAGGGGCTGGTGGATCTGCCGATCCTGCCCGCAGCGGCCTTTGTGGCGGCGGTCACATTGATGGGGCTGGAGCATGGGGCGCTTTATCGCGAGTTCCTGTTGGCGCTGCAGGTGCCTGCGGACGCAACCGAGCAGACCTTCACCGGCATGCCCATGGCGGCGAGCGTGATCTTTGCCTTTGGCGTGGCGGTCAGTCTTGGCTTTGCCTGGCGGGCGGTGGGGCCTGGGCTGTTCGGCATCGGCCTTGGCCTCGGCGCGGTGCTGGCGGCCCCGATGACCGTTGCGGCGCTGGAATTGCTGTGGGAGCCGGGTCGGGTGATCGGAACCTATCCTTGGGCGCTGCATGTGATGGGTCTTGCCGCTGGCATGGTCGGGCTGGCCCTGCGCTTTGCAGCAAGGGATGGCGAAGACAAGCGCCGCGTGGCCCATGCCACACTGGCCGCGCTGTCGCTGATCGCGCTGGCGCTTTTCCTGATCCTCAGTGCGGTTGCGCTGACGCTGGCGTTGGCCGTGCTGCTGGTGGTGGCGGCGGCGCTGGACAGGCGGTTCCGTTTGCCGGAAATGGGCCTGTTCATTCAGGCGGCGGTGGCCGTGCTGAGCTGGCGCCTGCTGATCGACCCCGGTCTGGAATGGGCGGTCGGAGAAGGGCCGATCTCGCAGGTCATCCTGGCCTTCTCGGGCCCGATCGCGGCGGCGGTTGCAGCGCTGGTTCTGCTGCGCGTGCTGGAGCGGCCGATGACAAAGGCCGTGTTGGAAAGTGCGGCCTCGGCCCTGGCGGCGGTGTTTGGCGATGTGATGATCTTCCGGCTGATTCTGGACAAGCTGCCCGAGGGCATGCCCACGGACAGCCATTACGGTCTGGCGTTGCTTGCGCTGCCTTGGCTGGTCCTGATGCTGGCGCAGCTTTACCGGGCAGGAACCGTGCCCAAGCTGCGGGGGCTGCGCTACGTTTTGGCCTTTGTGTCGGGGATGATCTTCAGCGGCGTGACCCTGCTTTCAGCCACGGTGTTCAACCCGTTGTTCAGCGGCTATTCGGCGCGGTATCAAGTCCATGGCCCGCTGGTGCTGGACACTCTGGCCTTGGCCTATGGCTTGCCCGGGCTGATCCTGATCCTGTCCGGCTGGAAACTGCCGGGTCTGGCTGGCGGGCGAAGGATGCGGATCTGGCTGGGTGCCTGTGGCGCGGGCTTGGCGCTGCTCTATGTGGGGCTTGATATCCGGCGCTTCTGGCAGGGCGATATCCTGGGCGTTCCGGGCGTGCGGCAGGGAGAGCTTTACACCTATACGCTGGCCTTGCTGATCCTTGGGGCGGGGATGCTGTATCAGGCGATTGCCACGCGCTCGGCCGCGCTGCGGCGACTGGCGATGTTTGTCATTGCGCTGACGGTGGCGAAGGTCTTCCTGATCGACATCTCGGGCCTGACGGGGCTGACGCGGGTGCTGAGTTTCCTCTGCCTTGGCCTGTCGCTGGCGGGGCTTGCCTGGTTGAACCGCTGGGCAGGTGCGGCCGGGACGGGCGCAGGCAAGGAGGCGACGACGGGCTGATCCTGCCCCCCTTTACCGCCCCGCCGCCCAACCCTATAAGGCGGCCATGAGATCTTGTCCGGTTCCCTTGCGGCGAATTACCGGCCCGGCGTCTGTCTGAGACGCCGGGATTTTGGCGCATGACCTTTGCGCCAGCCGAACCTGCCCAGAGACTTGCCCAGAGATTTGTCAAGGAATGCCGCCCATGTGCGCCGATACGACCGCCGATACGACCGAAGCCACCGGCCCTGATTACCGCGATACCGTCTTTCTGCCCGAAACCGATTTCCCGATGCGCGCGGGCCTTCCGCAGCGTGAACCGGAATGGCTGGATCGCTGGGCGCGCATCGGCGTCTATGACCGTCTGCGCGAAAAGTCGGGCCGCCGCCCGTTCACGCTGCATGATGGCCCCCCCTATGCCAACGGCCATCTGCATATCGGCCACGCTCTGAACAAGGTGCTGAAGGACATGGTTGTCCGCAGCCAGCAGATGATGGGCTTTGACGCCCGCTATGTGCCGGGATGGGATTGCCACGGTCTGCCGATCGAATGGAAGATCGAAGAGCAGTATCGCGCCAAGGGCCTGAACAAGGACGACGTCGATATCGTCGCCTTCCGTCAGGAATGCCGCAAATTTGCCGAAGGCTGGATCGACATCCAGCGCGAGGAATTCAAGCGTCTGGGTGTGACTGGAGCTTGGGACCGCCCCTACCTGACGATGGACTTCCATGCCGAGGCGGTGATCGCTGACGAATTCATGAAGTTCCTGATGAACGGCAGCCTCTATCAGGGGTCCAAGCCCGTGATGTGGTCGCCGGTTGAAAAGACTGCCCTTGCCGAGGCAGAGGTCGAATATCACGACGTGACCAGCCACACGATCTGGGTGCGGTTCAAGCCAGTTTCCGGTCTGCACGGCGCCAGCGTGGTGATCTGGACGACGACCCCTTGGACCATCCCGCAGAATCGCGCGGTGGCCTATAACCCCGGCGTGGCCTATGGCGCCTATCGCATTGATGCCGCTGCGGAAAATGCGACCGTGACGGTTGGAGAGATCGTCATTCTTGCTGATGCCCTTGCCGAAGGCGTGATGGCTGCGGCTAAGGTCGAAGGCTTTACCAAGCTGCGCGATGTGGCGACCTCGGAATTTGAGGGCGTTCTTTTGGCTCACCCCTATCGCGGTGTGGAAGGTGGCAATGGCGAGTGGGATTTTGACGTGCCCATGCTGCCGGGCGACCATGTGACCGATGATGCGGGGACGGGCTTTGTCCACACCGCGCCCAGCCACGGTGATGACGACTATCAGCTTGGCCAGAAGTTTGGCCTGCCGATGACCTATAACGTCGAACCCGATGGCAGCTATCGTGCCGATCTGCCGCTGTTCGGCGGCCAGCCGATCATCACGCCCGAGGGCAAGGAAGGCCCGGCCAACGTTTCGAACATCAAGCAATTGGCCTATGCGGGGGCGCTGCTGGCCAAGGGCAAGATGAAGCACAGCTATCCGCATTCGTGGCGGTCAAAGGCCCCGCTGATCTATCGCAACACGCCGCAATGGTTTGCCGCGATCGACCACAAGCTGGACGATGGCATGGGCAACTATGGCGACACAATCCGGTCGCGCGCGCTTCATTCGATCAACCAACTGGTGCAGTTCACCCCCGTTTCCGGCCGCAACCGTCTGTATTCGATGATCGAGGCACGCCCCGATTGGGTGCTGTCGCGTCAACGCGCTTGGGGCGTGCCGCTGACCTGCTTCGTGAAAAAAGGCGCAAAGCCGACCGATGCCGACTTCCTTCTGCGCAATGCCGAGGTGAATGCCCGGATCAAGGCCGCGTTCGAGGCCGAGGGCGCCGATGTTTGGTATGTGCAAGGATTCAAGGAAAAAGTCCTCTCTGGCATTGTTGATCCGTCGGAATATGAACAGGTCTTTGACGTGCTGGATGTGTGGTTCGACTCTGGTTCGACCCATGCTTTCGTGCTGCGCGACCGGGAAGACGGGTCCGAAGACGGGCTGGCCGATCTTTATCTGGAAGGCACCGACCAGCACCGTGGCTGGTTCCACTCCTCGATGCTGCAAGCCTGTGGCACCAAGGGACGTGCGCCCTATCGCGGCGTGCTGACCCACGGCTTTACCTTGGACGAAAAGGGCATGAAGATGTCCAAGTCGCTGGGCAATACCGTGGCCCCGCAAGAGGTGATCAAGGAATACGGCGCCGATATCCTGCGTCTGTGGGTGGCCCAGTCCGACTACACGGTTGACCTGCGGATCGGGAAGGAAATCCTGAAAGGCGTGGCCGATAGCTACCGCCGCCTGCGCAACACCCTGCGCTACATGCTGGGGGCGCTTGCGGGCTATACCGCCGAGGAAGCGGTTGACGCCAAGGACATGCCGGAACTGGAACGCTGGGTTCTCCACCGTCTGGCGGAACTGGATGCCGAGGTCCGCAAGGGCTATGCCGCCTATGATTTCCAGGGCGTGTTCCAGAAACTGTTCACCTTTGCGACCTCGGATCTCTCGGCCTTCTATTTCGACATCCGCAAGGACACGCTTTATTGCGACCCCGCCAGCAGCCTGCGCCGCCGCGCCTGCCGCACGGTGATGGATGCGCTGTTCCATCGCCTGACGACATGGCTTGCGCCGATCATGGTCTTCACGGCTGAGGATGTCTGGCTGAGCCGCTTCCCCGGTGAGGGCGAAAGCATCCACCTGCATGACATGCCGGAAACCCCCGCCGCATGGCTGGACGAAGGTCTTGCCAAGAAATGGGCAGGCATCCGCGCCGCCCGCCGCACGGTCACGGGGGCGTTGGAGGTGCAGCGCACGGCCAAGGTCATTGGCTCGTCGCTGGAAGCCGCGCCTGCGGTCTATGTCGAGGATGATGCACTGCGGGCTTCGCTCGCCTCGGTCGATTTCTCGGAACTTTGCATCACCAGCAGCCTTGCCCTGAATGCCGGGACCGCACCGGAAGGCGCGTTCAAGCTGGCCGATGTGGCCGGGGTGTCGGTGGTCTTCGCCGAAGCGACAGGTGGCAAATGCGCCCGCTGCTGGCGGGTGCTGCCCGATGTCGGCACGCATAAGCACGCCGAAACCTGCGCCCGCTGCAACGACGCATTGGGATGAGCGCCGAAAGCCTTCGCGCAGTGGTCGAGGGGCCCTTTGGCCCGCTGACCCTGCACGAGGTGGACGGTCTGCTGACACAACTGACATGGGGGGCCGATCCGGGCGACGGATCGGCCCTTTTGTCTGAGGCCGCGCGCCAGTTGCTGGCCTATTTCGACGGTCGGCTGCACAAATTCGATCTTCCCTTTGACTGGGGGCAGGGGTTGAACGCAGGCGTCCGGCGCGCGATGGCCGCCATCCCCTATGGCCAGACCCGAACCTATGGCGATCTGGCAAAATCCCTGAAAGCCCCGGCCCAAGCCGTCGGGCAGGCCTGCGGGGCCAATCCCTTGCCCATCCTTATCCCTTGTCATCGCGTCACCGGCTCTGGCTGGTTCGGCGGCTTTTCCGCACCGGGGGGTGTGGAAACCAAAGCCGCCCTTCTGCGCCACGAAGGCGCGCTGCTGCTCTAGCAGCAATCTCCCTCTGCAGCGCCTGAAAGGGGGCTTGCCGTTGCGATCCATTGCCGTCACTTTTCCCTCATGTGCGGACGTTTCACCATCACCCACCCGAATGAGGCCTTGGCGTCGATGTTCGATGCGGTCATGGGCAATGACCTGCCGCCCAGCCCGCGCTTCAACATCTGCCCCACCACCCCTGTCGCGGTGGTAACCTCGGACAGCGGCTCACGGCGCTTGCGTGCCATGCGCTGGGGGTTTCTGCCCGCATGGTACAAGACCCCCACCGACGGGCCGCTGATCATCAACGCCCGGTCCGACACCGTCGCCCAGAAACCCGCCTTCCGCGAGGCCGTGCGATCCCGCCGCTGCATCGTCCCGGCCAGCGGGTTTTACGAATGGCAAACGGCCGAGGATGGCACAAAGCTGCCGTGGTATTTCACCCGCACCGATGGCCAGCCGATGGCGCTGGCCGGGCTTTGGCAACGCTGGGGCGATATCGACACCGTGGCCATCGTCTCAACCGACGCCGGCCCCAATATGCGCGGCCTACACCACCGCGAAGCCCTGATGCTGGAGGCCGCCGATTGGCCGCTGTGGCTGGGCGAGGCCGGGCATGGCGCAGCTCTTCTGATGAAACCCTCTGCCGAGGGCCTGACCCAATGCCACCGTGTCGATCGCAAGGTGAATTCGAACCGCGCCGAGGGGCCGGACCTGATCGAACCCCTTGCGGCCTGACTTGATTTTCCTGCGGTAAAGGCGCATAGAGACCGCCACGGGTGACCGGGCCCCTCTGGCAGGATATGCGGCTGTCCTGCGATGTCGGCACCTGAACCGCCACACTGCCGCGCGGCACATTTCCATGTCATCGCTGTCTTCTGCGTCGAAACCGACGTTGTCCTATTTCACATGGGCCTTCATCGTCACGGCCATCGGCCTTTTGCTGGGGCTTTGGCTAGGCTTCGCGACCGAACATACGGTCGGAGGCGCGCTGAAAATCTTCTTTATCGTCACTGTTCTGGCCGTTCTGGAAATCAGCCTGTCCTTTGACAATGCCATCGTGAATGCGAACAAACTCAAGGACATGACGCCGAAATGGCAGCACCGCTTTCTGACATGGGGCATCGTGATTGCGGTTTTCGGGATGCGGATCATCTTCCCGCTTTTGATCGTGGTGATCGCGGCAAAGGTCGGGCCTTGGTCGGCTTTGGTCATGGCCGCCAGCCAGCCCGAGGAATACAGCCGCATCATGATGGAGGCGCATCTTCCCATCGCAGCCTTTGGCGGCACCTTCCTGATGATGGTCGCGCTCAGCTTCTTTTTCGACCACGAAAAAGACGTGCATTGGGTCCGTTGGGTCGAAGAAAAAGTCTCCGCCTATTCCTCGATCAAGGGGATCGAGATTGCCGTGGTGCTGGTCATCATGCTGATCTTTTCCGAGGTGATTGAACGTCAGGAAAGCGCCGCCGCCGCGACCAGCTTTTTCCACGCCGCGATCTGGGGGCTTTTGACTTTTTTATTGGTTGAGGTTCTGGGCGGTGTCCTCGACAAAAGCCAAGAGGCGCTGGCAGGGGCTGCCAAGGGCGGGCTGGGGGCTTTCCTTTATCTCGAAGTGCTGGATGCGAGCTTCAGCTTTGATGGCGTGATCGGCGCCTTTGCGCTCTCGTCGAACCTCTTCGTCATCGCCATTGGTCTGGGCATCGGGGCCATGTATGTGCGGTCGATGACCATCATGCTGGTCGAACGCGGCACGCTGGCCGAATACCGCTATCTGGAACACGGGGCCTTCTACGCCATCCTGATCCTCAGCGTGATCATGTATGTCCAAACCCTGATCCACATCCCCGAGGTCATCACCGGCCTCTTCGGCGCCGCCCTGATCGGCGTCAGCCTCTGGTCCTCCATCCGCTGGAACCGCACGCATCCGGAAGTGGAAGCAGAGGCGGCGGAGTAGGGGAAGACGAATAATTCCCTAACCTTCCCGCTCAAAAGCTGAACGCTTAATCAACTCATGGGGCTCATCGAATTATTGCTTCCTCGAAAAGCAGATGGAGTTTACCATGGGTTGAGTTGAACAACTTTTTGGGGTGATATTTGTGCTGGCAGAACAGCTTTCTCGGCTTGCCAAAGAGTACACATTCGAGCGCACTAAGCCATTCACCGGTTCAAGATTCGGCGAATTTGTAAGGCACGATATTGCAGTAGCGGCGAAACAGCTTCTTACTTTTTGGCCGTTCGAATTGAAAGTTAAGTCGAGTGTGGGGCAGGGCGTGTGGGCTTCCGTACCATGGCTTGCTTTCTTTGACCCTTTGGTCACGGATACAGCGACTAAGGGCTATTATGTAGTCTTCCTGATAAACCCCGACGCGCAGACAATCACATTGTCGATGAACCAAGGAACAACAGCAATTTATGACGATTTTGGTTCGTCGCGCGGTCGCGAGGTCTTAAAGCGAAGGGCGCGAGACATGGCCGATCGGGTCCCTGAATTCGCAAAGCTTTTTTCTGAAGAACCAATTGATCTCGGTTCTGAATCAGGTCTGCCAGCGGGATATGAGGCGGGTCATTCTTTCGGTAAGACCTACAAGGCGGGCCTTCTTACCGATGAAATGTTAAATTCCGACTTGCATCAAATGTTGCTTGCCTACGAAGCGTTGGTCAACCGTGGAGGCACAACACCAAGCGAGATCATGCAGGAAGAGGCGAACGGTAAAGACATTGATGAGACTCGCCGATATATCCTTTCTCGGCGCATCGAGCGCTCGCCAAAGGTGAGAAAAGACGTTCTGAAATCAAAGCCTCCAATCTGTGAGTGCTGTGGTCTCGACCCCAAGCGTGACTATGGATACAACGGCCCCCTCGAAGAAATGCCGCTAGATGTTCATCATGCAGTGCCATTAAACGGTCTCGCTGAAGGCGAAACACGGCGCTACAAAATTCCCGACGACTTCATGGTCCTCTGTCCCACCTGCCACCGTATGATACATAAGATTAATGCTCCATCAGATCTTTCTATGTTGAAGAAGAAACTGCGGTTCAAAATAGCGCGGGAAATTTCGTTTTTTGCATCGTAGTGGCAGGCGCACATAAGGCACTTCTGCCGTAGTCCACTTGGCCTCCTCTAGCTGGACTCCTTAAGAAACCATGAATTCCCGACGCTAAACCGTTGATATAAAATGGACAAAAAAACGTCCCCGACGGGGACGCTGGAAAAGGCTGCTTTTGCGGCCCCCAGCAGGGGGTCTGCGCAGCGGAAAAAGGGGGATTGGAGCGGGCGGCGGGAATCGAACCCGCGTCTCCTGCTTGGAAGGCAGGGGTCTTACCATTACACAACGCCCGCGTCTGACGATCAGGTAGCGGATTGCCGCGGCAGGGTCAACGGGGCGCGCAAAGAAAATGGCGGGCTTTTCAGGTGGCGGATCACATGTTTTCCGGCTGGGGAAAGCCCAGAACATGATAGCCCCCATCGACATGGATCACCTCGCCGGTGGTCGAGGCCCCGTAATCCGAACACAGCCAGACCGCCGTCCCCCCGATCGTCTCCAGCGTCGCATTGGCCCGCAGGGGAGCGTTTTCTTCGGTGTGCCGAAACGTCGCCCGAGCGCCACCAATCGCGGACCCGGCAAGGGTTTTCATCGGGCCGGGAGAGATCGCATTGACCCGGATCTTCTGCGACCCAAGATCATTGGCCAGATAGCGCGTGGCACTTTCAAGCGCCGCCTTAGCCACCCCCATCACGTTATAATTGGGCGAGACCCGGTTGGACCCCTGAAAAGTCACCGTGATCAGGCAGCCGCCATGCGGCATCATCTCCGCCGCGCGTCGGCTGATGTCGATGAAGCTGAAGCAAGAGATGTCCATCGTGCGGGCGAAATTTCCGCGCGAGGTGTTGGTGATCCGCCCTGTCAGCTCATGCTTGTCGGAAAAGGCGATGGCGTGAACAAGAAAGTCGATGCCGCCCCAACGGTCTTTCAGCGCGGCAAAGCAGGCATCCAGACTGCTTTCCTCGGTCACGTCGACGTCCAAAAGCAGGTCAGAGCCAAGGCTGGCCGCAAGCGGCCCAACCCGCTTGCCGAATGCTTCGCCCTGATAGGAAAAGGCCAGCTCGGCCCCTTCGGCAGCCAGCGTCTTGGCGATGCCCCAAGCAATGGAACGGTCATTGGCGACGCCCATGACAAGCCCGCGTTTGCCTGTCATCAGCCCGGCCATGACCGCCCCCTGACTGCGGCCTTAACCGCGATACTTGCTCATCACCAGCGTGGCATTGGTGCCGCCAAAGCCGAAGCTGTTCGACAGGACCGAGTCGATCTCGACGCCGTCACGCATCGTCGTGACGATCTCCGCCGGATCGAGAGCCGGGTCCAGCGTGTTCACGTTGGCCGAAGCTGCGATGAAGCCCTTGTTCATCATGATCAGCGAATAGATCGCCTCGTGCACACCGGTCGCACCAAGGCTGTGACCGGTCAGCGATTTGGTCGAGGCGACGGGCGGGGTCGAGCCCTTGCCAAAGACGCGGCGAACGGCTTCCATTTCGGTCACGTCGCCAACCGGGGTCGAGGTGCCGTGGCTGTTGATATAATCGATCTTGCGATCTTTCGGCAGGGTCGAAAGCGCAACGCGCATCGACCGCTCGCCGCCTTCGCCTGATGGAGCGACCATGTCATAGCCGTCCGAGGTCGCGCCGTAGCCGGTGACTTCGCCATAGATCTTGGCGCCACGGGCAAGGGCGTGGTTCAATTCTTCCAGCACGACAACACCGCCACCACCAGCGATAACAAACCCATCACGGGTAGCATCGTAGGTGCGCGATGCCGTGGCAGGTGCATCATTGTACTTCGACGACATGGCTCCCATTGCATCGAACAGGCAGGAGAGCGTCCAGTCCAGTTCCTCGCCGCCGCCTGCAAAGACGATGTCTTGCTTGCCCATCTGGATCAGTTCGGTGCCGTTGCCGATGCAATGCGCCGAGGTCGAGCAGGCCGAGGTGATCGAATAATTCACACCCTTGATCTTGAACGGCGTGGCAAGGCAGGCCGAGGTGGTCGAGGACATGCCCTTGGTCACGCCGAAGGGGCCGATCCGCTTGGGTGAACCGGTTTCGCGGACGATGTTATGCGCCTTGAAGAACGACTTGGTCGAAGGACCGCCAGAGCCGACGATGATGCCGGTGCGTTCGTTCGAGATGTCTTTTTCTTCCAGACCCGAGTCCTTCACCGCCTGCTGCATGGCAATGAAGTTATAGGCCGCGCCATCACCCATGAAACGCAGGTCGCGCTTGTCGATGTGATCTTCCAGCGTGATGTTGACCGCACCGTGCACTTGGCTGCGGAAGCCGCGTTCTGCGTAGTCTTCTGCGAAGACGATGCCCGATTTCCCGGCACGCAGGCTGGCTTCTACTTCGGCGGCATCATTGCCGATGGATGAAACGATCCCGATCCCGGTGATGACGACACGACGCATGGGGGCCTCCTCAACTGCTTGCCCAACTGTTTAGGATACTGCCGGTTAGGGGGCAAGCAGGTTGGGCAACTTGTCTTGTGCGGCAGGCCAAGGTCAGTGACTTCGTTCCAGGTCGCCGAAACCGGGTGACTTGAAAAGGAAAAGCGCCCAAGTTGCGGGCGCTTTTCGGATGATTGGAATTCGAAGTTACGCCTCGCTGAGGGCGACCTTCATGTCCGTGACCTGATAAATCACCTCGCCATCGGCTTCGACGATGCCGTTGGCGACGCCCATGGTCAGGCGGCGGGTCGACAGTGCCTTGGTGAAGTTCACGCGGTAGGTCAGCATCTTGCGGTCAGGGCGAACCATACCGGTCAGCTTGACCTCGCCGACGCCAAGCGCATATCCGCGACCCAGCCAGCCTCGCCAGCCAAGGTTGAAGCCTGTCAGTTGCCAAAGACCATCAAGACCAAGGCAACCGGGCATGATTGGGTTCCCGGGGAAGTGACATTCAAAGAACCACAGGTCCGGCGTGATGTCGAATTCAGCGATGACATGTCCCTTGCCGAATTCGCCGCCATCCTCGGAAATCTCGGTGATGCGGTCCATCATCAGCATCGGCGGGGCAGGGAGTTGCGCATTGCCGGGGCCGAAAAGTTCCCCGCGTGCACAGGCCAGAAGCCCTTCCTTGTCGAAACTGCTTGGATATTTCCCCATCAGCGGATTTTCCCTTGCTGTGGCCTTGCGGCTTTGTCGTTAAGTCAACCGTGTAGCACCCGGCCGGAAGGGGTGGCAAGGGTGCCGGAACGGTCTTGACCGTCCGCAGCTTGCCGATTTTCATTTGAAATTGGGTGCCGCCGCCCTTTATATAAGGGTCAAAGGGGATCTGGATGACCGAACTTGCACTGAAACGCGGCGCCGAATGGCTGGCCTCGGGCGGGATGCGCCCGACGCGGCAGCGTTTGTCGCTGGCGGCATTGTTGGTTGGCGATGGCGAAGACCGTCATGTGACCGCAGAAAGCCTTTACGACCTTTCGGTCCAGTCAGGGGATCGTGTCAGCCTTGCCACCGTCTACAATACGCTACGCGCCTTTTGCGAAGCAGGGTTGATGAACGAGGTGGTTGTCGATGGCGCGAAAAGCTATTTTGACACTCGCACCGACAACCATCCGCATTTCTTTTGGGAAGGCGAAAACCGCATTTCCGATGCCCCGGCTGACGAGCTGGAACTGGCCCGGGTGCCAAAAGCTCCGCCAGGGGCCGAGGTGACGCGTGTCGATGTGGTGATCCGGGTGCGTCGAACCTGAGGGCAACCAGCGTGTCGGATGACGCTTCCTTTACGCTTGAGGATGGGCGTAAACGTGCGGCAGAGGCTCCGTATACCTTTTTTCTTCCGTCGCCAGCTGAACTTGCCGCGATTGGTCCCGGCGATGCGGTCAAGCTGATCTTCGTGCACCGCTTGCCCGTCGAAGAATGGGAGAGTGAGCGGATGTGGGTGAAGGTCGTCAAAGTCGACGGTGACAGGCTGGTGGGAGAGTTGGACAACATCCCTGACGAGAAGTCCTCACCCCTGCGACCCGGTGACCGAGTGGAATTTGGGCGGCACAACATCATTTCTGTGCAGTTCCGCGACCCAGAAACCAAGCCCGAGCCCTATGGCGGCAACTTGCGAACATATTGGGACCGCTGATTTGTCGATGACTGTGTGCTGAGCGGCGCAGAACCTGTCGAATATATTTACCGCGACGTGCCTATGGACAGTGAGGGTGATGAGCACCCTGACAGCGGCTGGTGCATTCGAGGTCGGGCAAGTGGCACGCAAGAAGAATATGACGCGCGCACGGCATCCTATGTTGCGCTTGGTAAAGTTCTCAATATTGACGACAGTTGGCTGGCCTTCATCGACGCGCCCGTTGGGACACGTTTGGTGCGTGATTTTGAGACAGGCGAGTGGTCAGCCAGCGACTCCCTGCCAGAGGATAGCTGATTAGGTCGGGCGTGTTCGCCAGCTTTCACAATAAGACGCGAAGAAGACCATATTGAGGGCATTGCCCTTTTCTGGGCAAAGGGCAATGCGTCCATTGGGCTAGTTCTGTGCCAGTGTGCTTTTGCATGCCTCTGTCAGGTCCAATGCCGGGTCGCGAACGCTGGTCGTGACATCCAGCAGCCCAAGCACGGTGTGAAAGAGATTATCTTGGCTTGCCGGTTTCGAGGTAGCGGATGTCAGACAGACAGTGTCCACATCAAGAGTGGTGCCAAACTCGGGGTCAATCCACATCACCATCGGCACTTTGCGCTGTTCTTCTGGGGCCATGAACATCGGCGCGGCATGGAGATAAAGCCCGTTTTCCCCCAAACTTTCACCGTGATCCGAAAGATAGATCATCGCTGGCGTGACACGGTCTGCGCCCTTGAGCAGATCAATGGTCTGGCCAAGAACGTGATCCGTTTCCAGAATCGAGTTGTCGTAGGTGTTGACGATCGCCTCGGGCGTGCATTCCGAGAACTGCGTGGTCTTGCATTCTGGCTGGAAGGTGGCCCGCTCAGGGGCGTATCGCAGGTAATAGGCCGGTCCATGACTGCCGATCATGTGCAGCACCAAGACGGTGTTCTTGGTCATGGTTTCGGCCGTTTTACGAATGATCGGCAGGAATGCCTCATCCGTGCATTCGTCTTCGCAGGCTTCGGGCGCGATATCGGCTTTGATCTTTGTGAAACCGATGCGCTTTGCGACTTTCTGATCGCCGGTGTTGTTATCCCACCATTGAACGTCAAAACCCGATCGGGCCAGAATATCGACGAGGTTTTCCGATTTCAGGAACTTCTCACGCGAATAGGTGGCCTGGTTCAAATGCGAGAACATGCAGGGGACAGACACGGCCGTGGAAGTGCCACAGGAAAGAACATCCGTGAAATTGATGACGTTTCGTTTTGCGAGTTCCGGGGTGGTGTTACGGCTATAGCCATTCAGCCCCCAATTTTGGGCGCGCACGGTTTCGCCGACAAAAAGGACCAGCAAGACAGGTTTGGTCGTCTTGGCAAGGTTCGGGCCGGGGACAGCATCCGTGCCATAGGGTTTCGCCACGGGCTCAGCAGTCTTCCATTGGTCGAAAGCGTAGCGGCGCAGCGCGTTCAGGGTCGCACCGGGCTGGTAAGCGCCCATCAGATCGTGGCGTTCGCGTAAGGTGGCCGAAAACGATTTGAAATCGACCAGAAGTCCGCCGACCATGACGGCGAAGCCAAGCGCAACTCCGGCAGGCCACCGCCAAAGCTGATGCACGCCACGGCGACGCCGCACGACGGGCCAGAAGACGAGCACCGCTGGCAGAACGCCGGTCAGTCCGATCTTCCAGATCATTGCAGAGGTGATCAGGTGTTTTGACTCGGTGACAGTGGTTTCCATCACGTTGCGCACCATCTCACGGTCGATCAGGATACCGAAGGTGCGTTCATAGTAATTGGCGGCGGCTGCCATGATGATAAGCAGCGCGGCGACAGGTCGTTGAAGGCGCCATGGCCCCATAAGTTCAAGAAGAAGGAAGGTCAGCGCCCAGCTGGCGGCTGCAAATGCGGCCAGACTGACAAGGTGGCCCCCAAATAGATCGAATAGGCGCGTCCAATATCCAGCGTTAAGTGCGAGGAGGATATAGGTCGCGACAAGAGCGTTGAGGGTGATTTGGGAAAGGGTCGGCCGGGGAAGAGCGCTGTGGCTGTCTCCCTTGGGTCGTAAGCTGGAAGTCATGGGGTCTCGTCATTTCAGGAGCAAATCAGCCGCCGAAGGTGTCGGCGGTTTTGTGCCCTGATCGGCTGCCAACCTTGCGCTTAGCTTACAACATCTGGCTGGTTCACCGTTTTCTCCTCGCAGAGCAAAACTTCCGCCGATACTCTGGGCGCATGAGATTGCTGCTTGTCGAGGACACACCTGATTTGGCCGAAGCTATGCAACGCTATCTGTGCGGGGCGGGCCACGCCGTTGATCTTGCAGCAAGCGTCGCTGAAGCAGAGGCCGCTATGGATGTCGCAAGCTATTCTTGCGTCGTTCTGGACCTTGGTCTGCCAGATGGCAGTGGACTTTCCTTTCTGAGGGAGCGGCGGCGGCAGGGTGACAAGACACCGTTCCTGATAGCGACTGCACTGGACCAGATTTCTGACCGTATCGCAGGGCTTGATGCCGGTGCAGATGATTACATCGTCAAGCCCTTTGATCTGGGGGAATTGTCCGCCCGCATTCGCGCTCATGCTCGGCGTGGGCAAGGGCAACCTGACAGCCGTCTGATCATCGCTGATCTTTCTATAGACCGTGCGGCCGCCAAGGTTTGGAAAAACGGAGCGCCCGTGCGGCTGACCTCGCGTGAATGGGCATTGCTGGATGCCTTGTTGGGCGCAAGGGGCAGAGTGTTGAACAAGACTGCGCTTGAAGAGGCGCTTTACACCTTTGACGATGCGATAGAAGGCAACGCGGTTGAAGTCTATGTCTCTCGTCTGCGCCAGAAACTGGGAGCTGGTCTGATCGAAACACGGCGTGGATTGGGGTATATGGTGCCATGACGGAACCTTTACAGGCCAAGACCTGGTCGCTTGGCAGAACCCTGTCGCGGAACATCATTCTTCTTGTCGCGGTTGGTTGGCTTTTGACCATTGGTCTGGCCGTCCTCATGATGCAGCGCGAATTGAACGAGGTCATGGATGAAGAACTTCGTGCATTGGCCGACGCGACCGCGCTTTTGCTTGATGGATCGCCCAGTGCGCCTTTGCCGCGCGCCATAAGTGTTTCCGGAGAAGGCGATGAACGAGTGGTTCGGATCATTCCACTGGGATATGCCGCGCCGCCTGCGCCTTGGGTAGACCGCAAGAAAGACGGATTTTCGGAAAGCAATGGCTGGCGCGTCTTGCGGTCAACGACAGAGAATGCCGTCATTGAAATTGGCCACAGCCGATCCTGGCGCAAAGAAGAGGTGGCCGAAGCCGCTATTGGCATGGCATGGCTGTTGGTGCCGCTTGCACTCGGCACCTTGATTGCGGTGCAGCGCAGCGTTGCTGGTGCGGTAAAACCCGTCTCGGATCTTGCCCGCGCAGTTTCATCGCGCAGCGCCGAAGAGGCCGCGCCAATATCAGAAGCAGATTTGCCCAATGAGATGCGACCGTTAGTCAGCAGTCTGAATTCCTATATTGGCAGGGTCGATCGGATGCGTGCCTCAGAACGGGAATTTACAGCGAATGCCGCCCACGAGTTGCGGACGCCGATTGCAAGCCTTCAGGCAACCTTGGAAGCTGACCATCCCGACGCGGCAACAGCAGTTCGGGGGCAGTTTGGCCGTCTGACAAAGCGGATAGAGCGCCTTCTTCAATTGTCGAGAAGCGAGTCAGGGGTGGCACTTGGTGAAGGTCCGTCAGATCTGATCGAGGTGATGGGCCTGATTTTGGCGGATACCCGTGACAGCACTCTTCCGCGTGTCATTCTTGACGATAATGATCTGGAGCAACTTCCATTGCGCGCCGATCCGGATGCTTTGGCAATCCTTTTGCGCAACGTCATCGACAACGGCCGCGAAAATGCGACGGGGCCAGTGCGCGTTTGCATCACACCTTCGGCACGGGTTGTCGTCGAAAATCCGGTCGCGGAGGGGGCGGAATTTCTGGAAGAGCGTTTCGCCAGCCGGTCTGGAGGCAGGGGCTCGGGATTGGGCCTGACGATCATTGCGACCGTTGCGAAAGCTCTTGGGGTAACGGTGGAAAAGTCGATCGCTGACGGCAAGGCCAGCGTAACGCTTGATTTCGGGCCACTCGCCCAAACTGGCCAAGACGAAAAACAGGTCTGAAACAGGGCAGGCTCGAACGCTTCCAATCCGCTTTAGAGGAAATGTTTCAGCAATCCCCCGCCCAACCACGCAGATGTGTTGGCATTCACCCTTATTTCCAGATAGAATCATTGATAACAGGAGGCGAACAATCGCCCCATAACAAGAGCAGGCGTAATGGAAACGGAAACCCTTGCGATGGCGCAGGAGATTGATTTCTCCATGCTCGCCCTTTTTGCACGCGCGACGCTGACCGTTAAGGTCGTGATGATCCTTCTGATGGGAATGTCCTTCTGGTCATGGTCAATCATCATCCAGAAATTTATCCAGTATCGTTTGGCCAAACGAGAAGCAGAGGTCTTTGATCGGGCTTTCTGGTCTGGCGAACCGCTGGATGAGTTGTTCGAAAAGATCGGTCCTCAGCCAAGTGGGGCGAGTGAAAAGGTCTTTGCGGCGGGAATGCTGGAATGGCGCAGAAGCCATCGGCAAGACGGTGCGCTGATCGCTGGTGCGCAAGCGCGCATTGACCGCGCCATGAACGTCGCCATCGCGCGCGAAGCTGAACGGCTGAATAACGGGCTGTCCTTCCTTGCGACGACCGGCGCGACGGCCCCGTTCATCGGTCTGTTCGGGACGGTCTGGGGCATCAAACATGCGTTCGAACAGATCGCTATCAGCCAGAACACCAACCTTGCCGTCGTGGCCCCCGGTATCGCCGAGGCTCTGCTCGCCACCGGTATCGGCCTTGTTGCCGCTATTCCGGCCGTTGTCTTCTACAACAAGCTGAATGCGGATAGTGAACGTATCCTTGGCAATTACGAAAGCTTTGCCGACGAGTTCGCCACGATCCTTTCGCGCCAGTTGGACGCCTGAGCCATGGGGGCAGGGGTCATCAAATCAAAAGGCGGCGGTTCGCGCCGACGTCATCGCGGTGGCAAGTCGGCAGCTATGTCGGAAATCAACGTCACACCTTTCGTCGACGTGATGCTTGTGTTGCTGATCATTTTCATGGTTGCAGCACCGCTTTTGACGGTGGGTGTTCCGGTGGAACTTCCAAAGACCGCAGCAAGCGCGCTTCCCACCGAACAGGAAGAACCGCTGACCATCACGCTGACGGCGGATGGGCGGATGCTGATCATGAACACCGATGTGGCTGAGGGCGAGTTGATTCCGAAGTTGACGGCGATTGCCGCCGAACGGACCAGCCGCAAGGTGTTTTTGCGCGCAGATGGGGCAATTCCTTATGAGCGAGTGGCGCAGGTCATGGGTGCTCTGAACGCTGGTGGGTTCAACGAGATCGGTCTGGTGACTGATGTCGACGGCCCATCGATGAACGGTAACTGATCCGGAACGCACATGTTGGCGCGGATGCAAACGGGCACCATCGTTTCGGGCACAGGACATGCTGCCCTGATCCTCTGGGTGATCCTTGGGGATTGGCTTTTTGCACCCCAAGAAACGCCCCCCGTTCAGGTGGCCGAGGTTTCGTTGATTACCTCGGCGGAACTGGACGCCATGACGGCGGCAGTGCCTTCGACTCCGGATCCGGTCGAAACGCCAGAGCCGGCAGCCGAGCCACAACCGCAGTCGGAACCTGAGCCTATTGTTCCACCAGAACCTGTCGTCCCTGAACCACAGCCCACACCCGAGCCTGAGCCGCTGCCCGTTCCCGAGCCGGAACCGGCCCCAATTCCGGAACCTGCACCGGAGCCGGTCCCAGAGCCGGAGCCTTTGCCGGAAAATAATGGTGTTGCGGACGCTGAGCCGTTGCCGGTGAACCCTGATCCGATCCCGGAATCTCCTCTTTCTCCAAGCGCTAGCCCACGTCCCAAACCGGCCCCACGGGTAGCGCCTGTTCCTGTTGATGCGCCCGAGCCGCAGACTGAAGTGGCAGACGTGCCGGAAGAGGCCGTTTCGCCGGATCCGGTTGAGCAACCGCAAGTTCAGGAAGAAGAGCGCGCTGAAACCGCCGAGGAAGAGGCTGGAACCGTTCTGGAAACTGAAGCGAACCGAGATCAGGAGGTGGCCGCCAGTGGTGCCCCGCCAACAAGCCCGCGCCCGAAAGGCCGGCCGGTTCGCAGCACGGAGCCGCCAGAAGACACTGCAGCCCCCACTGAAACGGCGGAACCTGCGACTGATGATGTAGCTGACGCGATTGCAGGTGCAGTAGCTGAAGCCAATACCGAGACTGAGGCTCCCAGCTCCAGCAATGCACTGGCTGGTCCGCCGATGACGACGGGCGAAAAAGACGCCTTCCGGGTAGCGGTCCAAAGGTGCTGGAATGTTGGTTCCCTGTCGTCTGAGGCCCTGCGGGTCACGGTGATCCTTTATGTTTCGGTCAGCCAAAGCGGCAAGCCGGATGCAGGGTCGATCCGGATGGTTGACTTCACCGGCGGGTCTGAAGCCGCTGCCCGTCAGTCATTTGAGGCTGCACGCCGCGCCGTGATCCGGTGCGGTGCAAACGGCTTCCCGCTTCCCGTCGAAAAGTTTGAACAATGGCGCGAGATGGAATTGGTCTTTAATCCGGATGGGATGCGAGTGCGATGATCAATCTTGGGCAAAGACCTGCCGAAAAGGGGGCAATTTCTTCCCCTTTCCCCCTGCAATTCGGTGCAAATGCGCTATGCTGCCTAAAAATCAAGAAACGCAAACAGTCAGAGCACGGACAGATTGAGGCAAAGATGAGCTTTCCCCGTATCCTAAGTTCCCTTGTGATCCAGACGCTGGCCGTGACGCTGGTCTTCGGATGGATGACACCGCAAGCGGCGCATGCGCAAAATGGCCCGCTTCGCATCGAAATTACAGAAGGTGTGATCGAGCCGCTGCCCTTTGCCGTGCCGGATTTCGTGGCCGAAAATGGCGCAGCAGCTGATTACGCACGCAACATCGCTCGCGTGGTCGCGAGTGACCTGGCGGGAACCGGGCTTTTTCGCGAAATTCCTTCTGATGCACATATCGGACGGGTGACCAGCTTTGACGCACCCGTGGCCTATGAGGACTGGAAAGCGATCAACGCTCAGGCGCTGATCACTGGTGCTGTCAGCGCGTCGGGTGATCGGATTGTCGTGAAATTCCGCTTGTTCGATGTGTTCAGCGGCCAGCAGCTGGGCGAGGGTCTGCAATTCGCTGGCACGCCGCAAAGCTGGCGGCGGATGGCACACAAGGTGGCTGATGCCGCTTACAGCCGGATCACAGGCGAAGGTGGCTATTTTGACAGCCGCGTTGTCTTTGTCAGTGAAAGCGGGCCAAAGAATGCCCGCGCCAAGCGTCTGGCGGTCATGGATTATGACGGAGCGAACGTTCAGTATCTGACAGACAGCTCGGCCATTGTTCTGGCACCGCGTTTTTCACCGACGGGTGATCGTATTCTTTACACCAGCTATGCCAGCGGCTTCCCGCGGATCACGCTGATGGATGTGGGATCACTTTCAACGCAGACGCTGGCCGAACAGCCCGGCACCATGACCTTTGCGCCGCGCTTTTCGCCGGATGGCAGCCGTGTGGTGTTCAGTCTTGAACGGGGAGGCAACTCGGACCTTTACATGCTGGACATTGGGTCGGGGGCTTTGTCGCAGTTGACCAATGCGCCCTCTATTGAGACCGCCCCCAGCTTTAGCCCCGATGGCAGCCAGATCGTCTTTGAATCTGACCGTTCCGGCAATCAGCAGCTTTACATCATGAGCGCCGGCGGCGGTGAGGCCCGGCGGATTTCGGGTGGACAGGGGCGCTATGGTACCCCGGTCTGGTCGCCGCGCGGGGACTTGATCGCATTTACCAAACAGAATGCCGGTCGCTTCCATATTGGTGTGATGCGCACAGATGGCAGTGAAGAGCGCCTGCTGACTGCCAGCTTCCTTGATGAGGGCCCGACCTGGAGCCCGAACGGCCGGGTGATCATGTTCACCCGCGAAACCGCAGGGGCTGGTGGTGAGGCGCGGCTTTATTCGGTGGATATTACCGGACGCAATCTGAAACAGGTGTCGACTGAAGGCGCAGCCTCGGATCCGGCCTGGTCGCCGCTATTGCCATAAACGTCGCACAATCGCGTGATGGCCCCGTTAACAGGGGCCATCAATGCTGCTAGGATCACGGCTAAATCGAGCCAAGAATGAAAAGGAAATCGCGGATGTCCCTCCTTCCCAAGGCAATGCTTTTGGTGGCGGCCCTTGGCCTTGCTGCCTGTAACAACCCTGACCGCTTTGGTGCAGGCGGTGCTGGCGCAAATGGCGCAGGTGCCGGTGCGGGCGGCTTTGTCGATACCACTGGATTGGGTGATCCCAACGATCCAACCTCGATTGCGTATTTCAATCAGTCGATCGGGGATCGCGTCCTCTTCGCCGTGGACCAGCACACACTGTCGCCAGAAGCACGCACCATCCTTGCCGGTCAGGCAAATTGGCTGAACACCAACCCGTCCTATGCCGTGATCATCGAAGGCCATGCCGATGAGCAGGGCACCCGGGAATACAACCTGTCGCTCGGCGCGCGCCGTGCGGCCTCTGTCCAGAACTTCCTGATTTCGCACGGCGTTTCGGCTGGGCGCATGCGGACGATTTCTTATGGTAAGGAACGCCCGATCGAGGTTTGCTCGGACGAGGCCTGCTATACAAAGAACCGCCGTGCTGTGACGGTTCTCTCCATCGGCGGTGGGGTCTAATCTGATGCGTGCACTGGTTCTGAGCCTAGGTCTGGGACTGGCCGGCGTGTTGGCCGGCCCTGCCGCGGCGCAGGACCAGACACTTGCCGACATTCGTGCCGAACTGGTTCTTCTCGCAGGAGAATTCAACGCGCTGAAGGCCGAGTTGGTGCAATCTGGCGGGGCCGGAACCGGCCTTGCCGGAGGCTCTGCGCTTGAGCGGATGGATACTTTGGAGGCCGAACTTTCGCGGCTGACCTCCAAGGCGGAACAGATCGAACTGCGGCTGAACCGGGTAGTGACCGATGGCACTAACAGGATCGGCGATCTGGAATTTCGTCTGTGCGAAGTGACCCCGGGGTGTGACATTGCCACTTTGGGTACGACGCCCACCTTGGGCGGCGAAGCTGCCATTGGTTCGACTGATCCAAATGCCGCCCCGCCAGTTGTTGTTGGTACACCTTCTCCCGCCGCTGGGGGAGCCGAGCTTGCTGTCGGTGAACAGGCGGATTTCGACCGGGCCAAGGGGGTGCTCGGTCAGGGTGACTTTCGAACCGCCGCGGACCTCTTTGCGACCTTTACCCAATCCTATCCTGGCTCGCCGCTGACCCAGGAAGCGCACTATCTGCGGGGCGAGGCATTGTCCCAGACTGGGGATACAGCGAACGCCGCCCGGGCTTATCTGGAAGCGTTTTCTGGGCAACCTGATGGCACATTTGCAGCAGACAGTCTTCTGAAGCTGGGCGAAGCCTTGGGTCAGTTGGGTCAAACGCCAGAAGCCTGTGTGACGCTGACCGAAGTCGGCGCCCGTTTTCCTGGAAGCATGGCCGCGACACAGGCCAGTGTTGCGATGAACGGGCTTGCTTGCCAGTGACAGCCGAAACAGGCATCGGGGGCGCTGACCCTGATCAGCCCCTGAAAACCGTCGCAGCCGAAGGGTTGCGACGGTTCGCTTTTGAGCAGCCAATCGTGGGCTTGGCAGTGTCCGGGGGCAGCGATTCGGTTGCCATGTTGCACCTGATGGCTGACGTCGCGCAGAAGGGCGGGGTTGGACTAAAGGTGGCGACAGTCGATCACGGCTTGCGCGCAGAGGCGGCCGCCGAAGCCGAAGACGTCGGGCGCATGTGCAGGGCTCTGGGGGTGCCGCATTCCGTTCTGCTGTGGGATCACGGCGCCATCAACGGCAATTTGATGCAGGCCGCACGCGAGGCGCGGTATGGCCTGCTGGCCGGATGGGCAAAGCACTGCGGGATTTCGACGGTGATGTTGGCCCATACAGCCGATGACCAAGCCGAAACCTTTTTGATGGGACTTTCGCGACTATCAGGGCTGGACGGTCTCTCGGGGATGCGCCCAAAATTCGAGCAGGATGGAACGGTTTTCTGCCGACCTTTTCTAAGCGTTACGCGACGAGATTTGCGCGACTATCTTTCCCGCCAAGGAATTGGCTGGATTGATGATCCCTCAAACGACAATCTGCGCTTTACGAGGGTAAAGGCGCGTCAGGTTGTGAGAGCCTTGGCTCCGATGGGTATCACTGTAGAGGGATTAGCCGCCGTCGCGCACAATCTTTCAATGGTGCAGGGCGTTGTGCGCGCCGCAACGGCGCGAACAGCGGCAGAGGTGGTTGTCGAGACGGCAGGGGCCTTGGTCTTTGATCGGGCAGGGCTGTTCCGCGATGGTCCGGAAGTTGGTCGTCGCCTTTTGATTGGAATGGTCCGATGGATGAACGGGGACAAGCATCCACCCCGCGAGGCACAGGTCGCGACCCTGTCAGATGCAATCACCTCTTGTGTCGACGCAACACTTGGTGGGGTTCGGTTCAAGTGGAAGGGGGATCGCTGCACGGTGACGCGAGAACCTCGTGCTCTTGGCCATGCGGTCGCCTTGGGGCAGGTCTGGGACAACCGCTGGGTGGTTGTCGGAGCCACCAAAGGCGAGCTTCGCGCCGTTGGTGCAAACGGTTTGGCCCAAATCCCTGATTGGCGTTCCGTAGGGTTGGCGCGTGGCGTGGCGCTTGCGACACCCGGTGTTTGGGAGGGGGAAAGGCTGATTTCTGCGCCTTTGTTGCGTTTTGGTGCCTCTTGCAATGCGACAATCACGCCGAGTTTCGTCTCTTTCCTGTTATCGCATTGAACCCTCGCGCGAACTGTCTATCTTAGAGGCAAGAGCGCGGGCACCGATGTGTCCTGTGCAGTTGTGAGGAGACACTTCGTGGGGAATGCACGAAATATCGCTTTTTGGGTCGTTCTGTTTCTTTTGATCCTGGCGTTGTTCAACCTGTTTAACACTGGCGGTACGACAGCGTCGTCGCGCACGATTTCGTATTCGGACTTCGTAACCCGCGTTGACTCGGGCCAAGTGTCCAGCGTTGTGATTGACGGGGAGCGGGTGATCGTTCGCGCCAAGGACGGCAACCAGTATACAGCCGTCGTTCCGCAAGGGACCGACGTGACAGGTCAGTTGATCGAGAAGGGTGTGGAAGTTCGCGCGGAGGCACAGGAGCAATCTGGTTTCCTGTCGCTTATTTCGCTTTGGCTTCCCTTCATCGTGCTGATCGGGATCTGGATTTTCTTCATGAACCGGATGCAGGGCGGCGGGCGTGGCGGCGCCATGGGTTTTGGCAAGAGCCGCGCAAAGCTTTTGACTGAAAAGCATGGCCGCGTGACCTTCGACGACGTCGCGGGCATCGACGAGGCCAAGGAAGAGCTTGAAGAGATCGTCGAATTCCTGCGCAACCCGCAGAAGTTCAGCCGCTTGGGCGGCAAGATTCCGAAGGGTGCATTGCTGGTTGGTCCTCCGGGCACAGGTAAGACACTCCTGGCCCGCGCGATTGCGGGTGAAGCTGGTGTACCATTCTTCACAATATCGGGTTCTGACTTCGTAGAAATGTTCGTTGGTGTCGGTGCGTCCCGCGTGCGCGACATGTTCGAACAAGCCAAGAAAAACGCACCTTGTATTGTCTTCATCGACGAAATCGATGCCGTGGGGCGCGCCCGTGGTGTAGGCATGGGCGGCGGAAACGACGAACGCGAACAGACCTTGAACCAGCTTCTGGTCGAGATGGACGGGTTTGAGGCAAACGAGGGCGTGATCATTATCGCGGCCACCAACCGCAAGGACGTGCTGGACCCGGCGCTTTTGCGTCCAGGACGTTTTGACCGGCAGATCACTGTGTCGAATCCTGACATCAAAGGTCGCGAAAAGATCCTGTCCGTTCATGCCCGCAAGGTGCCGCTGGGGCCGGATGTGGACCTGCGGACGATCGCGCGGGGGACGCCGGGCTTCTCGGGAGCCGACCTGATGAACCTTGTGAACGAAGCCGCGCTTTTGGCGGCGCGTGTTGGACGGCGGTTCGTGACAATGGTCGATTTCGAAAATGCCAAGGACAAAGTCATGATGGGGCCAGAGCGCCGCAGCATGGTCATGTCGCCGGAAGACAAGGAAATGACCGCCTATCACGAGGCAGGGCATGCTATTGTTGGTATGAAGCTGCCGAAGTGTGATCCCGTCTACAAGGCCACGATCATGCCGCGCGGCGGTGCCTTGGGCATGGTGATGAGCCTTCCGGAAATGGACCGTCACAGCTGGCATAAGGACCAGATGAAGGACCGTATCGCCATGGGAATGGCGGGCAAGGCGGCTGAGATCAAGAAGTGGGGTGAAGATCACGTCTCGTCCGGCGCTAGCGGCGACATCCAGAATGTTTCGGCGGTGGCGCGGGCGATGGTCATGCGTTGGGGTATGTCGGAAAAGGTGGGCAATATCGACTACTCCGAGGCCCATGAAGGCTATAACGGCAATACCGGCGGCTTTTCGGTTTCGGCCGAGACCAAACGGATGATCGAGGACGAGGTCAAAGCCATCATCGACGAAGGCTATGCCCGTGCGATGCAGGTTCTGAACGAGAACGAGGAAGAGTTCGAGCGTCTTGCCAAGGGACTTCTGGAATACGAAACGCTAACGGGCGATGAGTTGAAAAAGATCATGGCGGGTGAACCTTTGGGTGGTCCGGATGACGATTCCGACGATGGTAAGGGCGGGCTTAGCGCAATCGCGTCGATCCCAAAAACCAAACCTAAAGCCCCCAAAGGTGGCATGGAACCGGAGCCCTTGGCTTGAGCCCTGCCAAGGATAGAAACGACTGGAACCCCGAAGCCTATGCAAGGTTTCGGGGTTTGCGTTTGCGTCCTGCACTGGACCTGCTCGCCCAGATACCTGCGATCCCAGATGGCGACGTCGTCGATTTGGGGTGCGGGAATGGATCGGTCGGTCTTTCATTGAAACAGCGGTTTGGCGACCGGATTTCTGGGATCGATTCCAGCCCCGCGATGTTGGAAGAGGCAGGGCATACCGGCGCGTATTGCAATCTGGTCGAGGCGGATATTGCTCAATGGCAACCAACCTCGCCCCCCGCTTTAATTTACTCGAATGCGGCGCTTCATTGGCTTGAGAGCCATGAGACACTGATGCCCAAACTGGCGCAGATGTTGATGCCGGGAGGTGTCTTGGCGGTTCAGATGCCACGGCAATTTGGTGCGCCCTCACATCGCTTTTTGCGTGACATCGCTCAGTCGATGTTTCCGGACCGTTTCGACTATACCGGATGGCAAGCTCCGGTCGCGCCGGCCACAACCTATTGGCAGATGTTGGCCCCGTTGGGGCAGGTCGACACTTGGGAAATCGACTATGTTCAACATTTGGAGCCATCTTCTGTTGGCCATCCTGTAAGGCGTTTCACGGAAAGCACGGCGATGCGTCCTTTTGTGGAAAAGTTGTCAGAAACGGAAGCTGGCGATTTTATTCACCGTTACGAGGCGGCACTTGGGTCGGCCTATCCTCTTTTGCCAGATGGCGGCGTGCTGTTTCCGATCCGCCGTTTGTTCTTTACTTTGAAGGTCTGACAGATGCCCGCTTTGATCCGAACCGAATATGTCGGCAAGGTCGAATGGCTTGGGATTGTCCGCGATCGAAAGGCTCATTTACAGGCTGAACCGGTTAAAGAGATCAAGGCGTTGTTTTCAGGACCGGAGGGCGAGGCGCATGGAGGGCTTACGAGACCCTCTTGCAGCAGAGTTCTTACACAATATCCCAGAGGCACAACCATCCGTAACACGCGGCAATTTTCCATCCTTTCTCAAGAGGAGTTGGATCAGATTTCGCGGAAGATGGGATTGGACGCGGCATTGAATCCCTCATTGCTGGGGGCAACAATGGTAATCTCGGGCATTCCGGATTTCACGCATTTGCCGCCTTCCAGCCGTTTGCAGGCAGAAAGTGGTGCGACCTTGGTTGTCGATATGGAGAACCGGCCCTGCACCTTGCCTGCCCGGCCCATAGAAGAGCGCCACTCAGGATTTGGCGCGAAGTTCAAGTCGTCGGCCGTTGGACTGCGAGGTGTCACGGCCTGGGTGGAACGCGAAGGTGAACTGCGATTAGGGCAGTCGATCACACTTCACATTCCAGACCAGAGACCATGGTCCCTTCCGCCAAAAGGCATCACCTAAAGCAGCAGAAAATCAGAAGTGTCCAGCACATCGGTCGTTTGCACCTGAACGGAATAATCTGCGATGCCATCCGCCGAGTTTTCAAATTCGATCAGATAACCACCGGCTATAGGCGTGACCCGGATCTGGCCGGCAACCCCGACGGTAAAGGGGCCCTGTGGAATAAAGTTCCAGTGTTCGGTGAGGAGTATCCCACTGGTTCGGGTATCTGGGTCGAGATAGCGCAAGTTCAGAATATCGCCATCAGCATGTGAAAAGTCGGCAATGATGCTGCGGTCGGTTTCTGCGCCCGTGCCCCCGCCACTTCTGCCGATCTGGAATTCATCTGCTCCGGCCCCGCCATAGATCAAGTCCGCACCCGCCCCGGTTGCGACGCTGTCATTACCAAGACCGCCATAGATTGTATCGAAGCCGGGCCCACCTGTCAGGTGATCGTTGCCAGACCCGCCGTATCCAACATCGTCGCCATATCCCAGCCAGATGGTATCGTCGTGATTGCCACCGTAAATCGTGTCATTTCCGCCGTTTCCGGCCAACATATCGTTCCCATTTCCGCCGTAGAAACGGTTGTCGTTTGCCCCATTCGCCGCGGCAAAGGTTTCCAAATCTCGGATCAGGTCGTTGAAGTCAGAGCCGACAACATCCGTGAATCCGGATATCTGATCGCCTGCAGCGTCCCCACCCACACCTGTTGTCGTGCCAGTGGTCGATAAGTTGACGACTACAGTACTAGGGGAACCGACATAGCTGAGCATATCCCCAACTTGGCCACCGCCATTAAGAATGTCGGCCCCAGCGCCGCCTCTGAGGGTATCCCTGCCGTCACCGCCAGAAAGTGAATCCGTCCCCGTCTCGCCCAAAAGAACGTCATTGCCCAGATCGCCATGAAGCGTATCGTTGCCTGTGCCGCCAACGAGCCAGTCATCGCCCGGACCGCCCACGATCACATCGTTTTCGGTTCCGCCATATCCTTGGTCGTTACCATAGCCCAGAAAGATCCGGTCATGACCTTCCCCACCATATGCCAGATCATTGCCGCCATTCGTGACAAGCACATCATTGCCGGCAAGTCCGTAAAAGCGATTGTCGTTTCCTCGATCCGACACGGCGAAGTAGACGGTATCTTGAATAATATCGTCATAATTCGACCCAACCACATCGGTAAATCCAAATAAGCTGTCGCCCTCTGCATCCCCGAAACGCCCGAATGTCGTCACGCCAAACGTAAGTTGAATGCTGATACGCCCAGACGAGTTGGAATAGTTCAGCATGTCACCGAAGTCGCTTCCGCCAACAAGAACATCAGCACCGGCCCCGCCAAAGACGGTATCAATGCCAGCGCCGCCATTGATCGTGTCGTTCCCGTTATTTCCATGAAGAACGTCGTTGCCCAAGTCGCCACTCAGCGAATCCTGACCTTCTCCGCCATAGATCCAGTCGTTGCCCGCCAGTCCACTTATCCTATCATCGCCCCCAAGGCCGGACTGTGACTGATCCCCGACAAGGATATTCCCAAGTTCATTGCCGAAAATGATGTCTTGGCCGTTGCTGCCTCGGGCGTTTTCGATAAGCCCATTGATCACGACGCGTCGTCCGATCATGTCAGGGCCAAAAAAGAACGCCGATGCGCTGAGTGTCGATCCACTTTCAAAGAACCACGATAGCCGAATTTCGGTGGGCTCTACAAAGGTACCGAAAAAGGTAATCCAGTCGGACCCAGTGCCATCATCGGTCAAGGTTACGGTAGCGGTTCCAGTGGCAATAAGGTCTGCGGTATAGATATCTGACGTCATGTGCGAACTCCCGCAACGCCGAAATTTATGAACCAATTATCGCGCACGATATGCCTGCCCTTTGGTTCTGCATAGTGCCAAAAACATGACCTTCCGAATGGCGGTTCGGTTCTCCAAAGCGGGATGGTTTTCCCCAAAAAGGGCCTGTCGTTCCGATCGGAAACCGCGCACGGCGAAAATCGCAGGAATGAGGTCGGAAATGCTCCTTTGCGACGCATTGTCTCTCGCTATCACGGTGGCAACCGGCGGATGACGCACCGGCAGCTATAGCCCCTAGGGAGACACAGATGGCCTTCAAGACCGATATCGAGATTGCCCGCGAAGCAAAAAAGAAGCCGATCATGGAAATCGGTGCCAAGCTTGGCATCCCGCATGAGCATCTGCTGCCCTATGGTCATGACAAGGCCAAGGTGAGCCAAGAGTTCATCCAGTCGCTCCAGTCTAAGCCAGATGGCAAACTTGTTCTCGTGACGGCGATCAACCCGACGCCTGCTGGCGAAGGCAAGACAACGACCACGGTGGGCCTTGGTGACGGTCTGAACCGTATCGGCAAGAAGGCTGTCATCTGCATCCGCGAAGCCTCGCTTGGGCCGAACTTCGGGATGAAGGGGGGTGCTGCTGGTGGTGGTATGGCGCAAGTCGTGCCGATGGAAGAAATGAACCTGCACTTCACCGGCGACTTCCACGCGATCACCTCCGCCCATAACCTGCTGTCGGCGATGATCGACAACCACATCTACTGGGGCAACGATCTGGGCATCGACGACCGTCGTGTTGTCTGGCGTCGTGTTATGGACATGAACGACCGCGCACTGCGCGATATCGTGACGTCGCTCGGTGGCGTTTCAAACGGTTCGCCGCGTCAGACCGGCTTCGACATCACGGTTGCCTCGGAAGTCATGGCAATCCTTTGCCTGTCGAAAAACCTTGAAGACCTGCAAAAGCGTCTGGGTGACATCGTCGTAGCCTATCGTCGCGACAAGACCCCGGTTTACTGCCGCGATATCAAGGCTGACGGTGCCATGACCGTTCTGCTGAAAGACGCGATGCAGCCGAACCTTGTGCAAACTCTGGAAAACAACCCGGCTTTCGTACATGGTGGCCCATTCGCCAACATCGCCCACGGCTGCAACTCGGTTATCGCGACGACCACCGCGCTGAAACTGGGTGATTACGTTGTGACCGAAGCTGGCTTCGGTGCTGACCTTGGCGCGGAAAAATTCTTTGACATCAAGTGCCGAAAGGCCGGGCTGAAGCCTGCCGCAGCCGTGATCGTGGCCACTGTCCGCGCGATGAAGATGAACGGCGGCGTTGCCAAAGCCGATCTTGGTGCTGAAAACGTTGAAGCCGTCAAAAAGGGCTGCCCGAACCTTGGTCGCCACATTTCCAACGTAAAATCTTTCGGTGTGCCGGTTGTCGTCGCGATCAACCATTTCTACAGCGATACCGATGCCGAAGTTGCCGCAGTGAAGGCCTATGTCGCGGAGCAGGGCGCAGAAGCGATCCTTTGCAAGCACTGGGCAAAAGGTTCGGAAGGGATCGAGGATCTGGCGAAGAAGGTTGTCCAGTTGGCCGAATCGGGCGCCAGCAACTTTGCCCCGATCTATCCTGACGAAATGCCCCTGTTCCAGAAGATCGAAACCATCGCCAAGCGCATCTACCATGCAGATGAAGTTCTGGCCGACAAGTCGATCCGTGACCAGCTGAAGGCATGGGAAGCCGCTGGCTATGGTCATCTGCCGATCTGCATGGCCAAGACCCAGTACAGCTTCTCGACCGACCCGAACCTGCGCGGTGCTCCCACCGGCCATTCGGTTCCTGTCCGTGAGGTGCGCTTGTCGGCTGGTGCTGGTTTTATCGTCGTGATCTGCGGTGAAATCATGACCATGCCTGGCTTGCCGAAAGTGCCATCGGCTGAGGTGATCCGCCTGAACGATCAAGGCTTTGTCGAGGGCCTCTTCTAAGACAAAACCCCACGTTGTTCTTTTTGGTCTGCCCCCTTATGTGGGGGCAGACTGAAAGGAAAAAGCCGATGCGTAAGCCTGCCGATTGTGAAAGCATGGCCCATATTCGGGCCGAGATCGACCGGATCGACGAAGAACTGGTGGGTCTGTTGGCGGAAAGGTCGCGCTATATCGACCGCGCAGCCGAGATCAAGGCCGGGATCGATTGGCCCGCGCGGATCGAGGATCGGGTCGAGCAGGTGGTGCAAAATGTAAGAACCCACGCGGCGCGCCACGATTTGTCACCTGATCTGGTGGAAAAGCTGTGGCGGCGGTTGATTGACTGGTCGATTGCCCGTGAGGAAAGCAAATTGGGTCCAGATAGCCTGCGCCCTGAGGTTTCGCAGAAAGGGTAGTCGATGCACGGAGCGCGGATCGTCTGGAAAGCGGAAGGGGACTTCGCAAAAGGGCAGTATTCGCGGGCGCATCACTGGCACTTTGACGGTGGTGCCGTCGTTCTGGCCTCGTCCTCACCCAGCGTCGTGCCATTGCCGTATTCCGACGCAGGTGGCGTGGATCCGGAGGAAGCCTTCGTCGCCTCGCTCTCGTCCTGCCATATGCTTTGGTTTCTCGACCTCGCCCGAAGGGCTGGGTTCGTGGCGGAAAGCTATGAAGACAAGGCCGTGGGGCAGATGAAGAAAACCGAGGGGCGGCTTTGGATTAACAAAGTGACGTTGTCGCCTCGTGTGGTTTGGGCTGTTGCACCTGAACGCAAACGCGAAGCGGAATTGCATCATGCCGCCCATGAAGAATGTTTCATCGCAAATTCGGTCAAAACCGAAGTTGTAATCAACCTGGAAGATTAAGATGACGGCCACCCTGATCGACGGACGCGCGATTGCCGCAAAAATGCAGGTCGACACCCGCGCAGAAGCCGAAACCCTTTCGGCGGCGGGATGGTCGCCGCGTCTCGTGTCGATTTCCGTAGGCGATGTTGCTGCGGCAGAGCTTTATGTCCGCAATCAGCAGCGCCATGCCGAGGCGGCAGGCGTCGCCTTTGAGGCCCGGAATTATCCGGCCGAGATCAGCCTTGAGCAACTGACCGGCGTTCTTGTCGGCCTGAATGCTGACCCTCGGGTGAACGGGATCATCATTCAGCGCCCTTTGCCTGCACATACCCCGGTGAAAGCCCTGCAAAAGGCCATTCATCCACTGAAAGACGTCGAGGGGATGCATCCGGCCTCGATCGGCAACATTGTCTATAACGATCTGACGCTTGGCCCGTGCACAGCCGTGGCTGCGGTGGAAATCCTGAAAACCCTGCCGCTGAAAATCGAAGGCCTGGATGTTTGCGTGATTGGCCATTCCGAAATCGTCGGCAAGCCGATTGCGTTTCTGCTGATGGGATTGGGGGCAACGGTGACGGTTTGCCATCATATGACCCGGCAAGTGGCGATCCATTCGCGCGCTGCTGACGCGGTTTTCGTCGCGGTTGGAAAGCCGGGTCTGGTGCGAGGCGATATGCTAAAGCGCGGTGCTGCCCTTATTGATATCGGGATCAATCGGGTCGACGGACCAAATGGCCCCAGAACTGTCGGCGACGCTGAGTTCGAAAGCTGTGCCGAAATGGCTGGATGGATCACGCCCGTTCCGGGCGGGGTGGGGCCGGTCACGGTTGCTATCCTGATGAAAAACGCCGTACTGGCGACGAAAATGCAGATGGACCATTACCGCGCCGCCTTTGCGGCGGCGAGTTGACGGAAGGACAGGACATGACCGCGAAGGTGATTGACGGAAAGGCGTTTGCCGCCAAGGTGCGGGCTCAGGTAGCCGCCCATGTGGCCCGACTGAAGGAAGAACAGGGCCTGACCCCGGGTCTTGCAGTTGTCTTGGTCGGCGAAGATCCGGCAAGCCAAGTTTACGTCCGCAACAAAGGGACGCAAACGGTTGAATCCGGCATGGCGAGCTTTGAGCACAAACTTTCCGCAGATACCTCCGAGGCGGATCTTCTGGCCCTGATTGCCAAGCTGAACGCTGATCCGGCGGTGCATGGCATTCTTGTTCAACTTCCGTTGCCCAAGCATTTGAACAGCGATCTGGTGATCAATTCGATCGACCCAGCGAAGGATGTCGACGGCTTCCATATCTCGAACGTCGGCCTGTTGGGCACTGGGCAAAAGTCGATGGTCCCCTGTACCCCGCTTGGCTGCCTTATGATGCTGCGCGACCACCACGGCTCGCTGGCGGGCATGAATGCGGTTGTTGTGGGCCGCTCGAACATCGTTGGTAAGCCGATGGCCCAGCTTTTGCTGGGGGACAGCTGCACAGTCACGATTGCCCATTCCCGCACCAAGGATCTGGCGCAGGTCTGCCGCCAAGCCGATATTCTGGTAGCAGCTGTCGGCCGCCCCGAAATGGTGCCGGGCGACTGGGTAAAGCCCGGTGCAACGGTGATCGACGTGGGCATCAATCGCATTGAACGCGATGGAAAAACCAAGCTGGTCGGCGATGTGCACTACGAATCGGCCGCACAAGTGGCGGGGGCCATCACGCCGGTTCCGGGTGGTGTTGGTCCGATGACGATTGCGTGCCTGTTGGCCAACACCCTGACAGCCTGCTGCCGTGCCAATGGCCTGCACGAGCCGGAAGGTTTGACCGCCTAACCTGGCCCCTTATTCACGACCCGTACGGCGCATGATCTGGCAACTCATGGCGGTAAAATTGGTGACGCTGTCGCGTTGGAATAGGTGGATTGGACTGTAGCGCAACACTATCCGCAGAGTTTCTGGACTCTGGTTGTCTGCGTCCAATTTTCTGCCTAATGCGTCAAGTCTATCGGTAATTCCGCACCATGGGGGACAGATGCGGAAGTTTCTTGTGACTTGGCGATCCGACCTTCAGTCGGGCGTGCCATATGTGATCTGGGCGGCGCTGACTTTGGTGGTCAGCTTTTCGGGGCCTTTCGGGACGTATCGGCTGTTGGAGTTGCCACTCCGAGCCACGTTCTGGGGCTTGATATTGGCTCTTGCAATCTTGGCCGGAACGGCTGTTCGGGCGTTGGTTTTCGGGGTCTGGAACCTTCAAAGCTTTCGCTATGGATCAACGACTGTCGCTTTGATCTTGGCGTTGATTTTTCCGGTGATCGTTCACGCGGTTCTGTGGATTCCAATCTTTCAGGTCGGATTTCCGGTGCCCGATTGGACAGAAATTGGTGTGTTTACAGGACTTTGTTCGTTGGCGGTCGGGGCCTATCGACATGCGCTTCGTCGCAAAGAAATGGACCTGCCGGAACAGGGGGCAAAGACAGCCCGGTTTGAAGCCACACAGGCTTTCCCTGAGCAGCCGACGGTGCGTTTATTCGACAGGTTGCCCGAGCAGGACGGCACCAAGCTCATCTCGATCTCGGTCCGCGACCACTATGTCGATGTGCGCACCACCAAAGGGACCACGAGCCTTTTGATGCGTCTGTCCGATGCGATTGGGGAAACCACGGGCGTAGATGGGGCGCAAATCCACAGATCGCATTGGGTGGCTTGGGATGCTGTTGTCAGCGTTGAACGCGCGGCCGCAAAGATGATGCTGACCCTGATTGATGGCAGCAGATTGCCTGTCAGCAAGACCTATCGGGATCTTGTGGACGTCCGGGGTTTCGGCAAGGCATGAACCCCACTTGACGCACAAGCAAGCGCCAGGGCATCGGGTGCCATCATATCGCAAAGGACCGGGTCCGACGCCCACAAGCCGCCCGTATAAGCGCCATAGGCGGGCAGGATTAGGCGGTCTTTGTCACACAGGAAACAGCGCATCGATTGGCCCGCCAACCGGACCTTTGGGTGGTAATGGCCTGAAATCTCGGCCTTGTTCAGTGGGTTGGCGATGTGTTGAAAGATCAAAGGTGCGATCGCGACAGTTGCCCGATGAGTGCCGGAAATGTCGATCGGTCCAGCGTCGTGATTGCCTTCCACCCAGATCCAGTCGCGTCCTGCAATCATGCGGGTCAGCCAAAGGCGATCGGCTTCGTCCAGCCCGTCCAATGAGGCTGCATCATCAAAGCTGTCGCCAAGACAAATCACACAAGCCGCGCCCGTTCTTTCAAGATCGGCATCCAGTCGTTCCAGCGTTGCGCGGGTTTCATAGGGCGGAAGAAGTGCGCCACCACGGCGGGCAAGGCGTTCGGATTTCCCAAGATGCAGGTCCGAGACGCAAAGAAGCTGCTTTGACGGCCAGTACAGGGCGCCAGAAGGCAGGCAGTGAAGCGTTTCGCCGTGGAAGATCAGGGAATGGAACATGCTGGCGCAATGCCAAGAGATGCGGGACAAGGCAAGGGGGCGCTTCCCCCTTGTCGCGGCTTTCGGGGCGAAAGCCGCTGACCCCCGGGATATTTGAGCCAAGATAAAGGGATCAGACGAGGCCTGCCTCTTGCATCAGCTTTTGAGCGGCTTCGGCGGCAAGTTTTTCGCGGCCTTGCCCTAGGACGGGAATGCGGCCGGGTTCTAGGAAGAGAGGCGCTGCAAGCGGGGTGATCCGGGAAAGGCGTTTCAGCTTAATGCCTTCATGGCTGCGCGACAGCATCTCTTCGATACGCGAGAAATCAATAAGGCCGCGCATCGCTTCTTCACGCGTGATCTTGAGGAGCAGGTGGTCAGGGTCGTATTTCCGCAGCGTGTCATACAGAATATCGGACGAAAATGTAGCCTGACGCCCGGATTTGCGGCGGCCCTGATGGCTGCGCTCGATCAGGCCCGAAATGATGGCGACCGGTCGAAAAGTCCGTTTCATCAAGGCGTTGCCCGCAAGCCAGCCGTCAAGCCGATCACGCAGGCGCGCAAGGTCAAAGAGCGGAGCGGCATCAAGGACGGGGTCGAGGCCCCAGATCAGGGTTGCGTAATCTGTGGCGACAAAGCCCAAGGGGGAAAGTCCCTGTTCTTCCATGGTCTTGGTGACGAGCAGGCCAAGGGTTTGCTGGGCATTTCGGCCCGCAAATCCATAGATCACCAAATGCTCTCTGCCGTCATGGGGAAAGCTTTCCAAGAGAAGGCTTTCGTTGTCAGGCAGGCGAGAGACTTCGCGTTGCAGCGAAAGCCATTGGGCGGTGTGAGTGGGAAGATTAGGCCAGAGATCTTGTTGAAATATATTCAGAATGCGGTGGGTGAGCAGAGTTGAGGTTGCGAATTTCGTGCCGTTGAAAACGGCCACTTTCGGGTCGCGGCCGGGTTGGCGCGTGACCTCGACGGTCAACTCATTCAGACCTTCATAACGGACAACTTCACCGCCGATCAGAAAGGTGTCGCCGGGGGTGAGGGTGGCTGCGAAGCCTTCTTCGACTTCGCCCAGGGGAGTGCCGCCGAATCGGCCCTTGAGGCGAACCTTCAGGGTTTCCGTGTCGATAATGGTGCCAAGGTTCTGGCGGATCACTGCGGCGGCCCTTGGGTCGCGCAGATGCCAGAGGCCATTGGTTTGCTTCAGCCTTTGCCATTTGTCATAGGCGCGCAGGGCGTAACCTCCGGTAGCTACAAAATCTAGCGTCTCGTCAAAGGCTGCGCGCGACAGGCTGTGGTAAGGGCCGGCGGTTTTGACCTCGGCAAACAGGGTTCGGTCGTCAAATGGGCCGGCGCAGGCGGTCAGCAGAATATGTTGGCAAAGCACATCTCGCGGGCCGGGGCCGCGCGGTTCGCCGTCCAGATCGCGGGCGCGGACGGCATCGAGAGCAGCGGTGCATTCCACCACCTCAAAGCGGTTGGCAGGAACCAAAACGGCCTTGGAGGGGGCATTGTAGCGATGGTTGGCGCGGCCGATCCTTTGAACAAGACGTTTCACATTCTTCGGCGCGCCGACCTGCACTACCAAATCGACATCGCCCCAGTCGATGCCAAGATCGAGTGACCCCGTACAGACTACGGCCCGCAGCGCGCCTGCGACCATTGCGGCCTCGACTTTTTCGCGTTGTTCGCGGGCCAGTGAACCGTGATGAATGCCGATGGGCAGCGCGTCTTCATTCTGTAGCCAGAGATCGTGAAAGAAGAGTTCCGCTTGGGCGCGTGTGTTGTGAAAGATCAGCGTGGTGCGATGTGCCTTGATTTCATTCAGGATTTCCGGAATGGCATAGCGCCCGCCGCCGCCCGACCACGGCGGGGCAGCGGTGGTTTCCAGCATGGAAATGTCAGGCTCTGGCCCCGGATCGGCGGTGAGAATGGTGGTCTCTGGGGCCAGAAACCGCGCCAAGGCAGGTGGGTCTTCGACGGTGGCCGAAAGCCCGACACGGCGAAGATTTGGGGCGAGGCTTTGCAGGCGGGCAAGAAGAAGGGTGAGCTGATCGCCGCGTTTGGATTCGGCAAGCGCGTGGATTTCATCGACGATCACACGCTGGAGAGACGCGAAAATTCTTGAGGAATCTTCGTAACTTAGCAGAAGGGCGAGGCTTTCTGGGGTGGTCAGGAGGATGTGGGGGGGATCGGCCCTTTGGCGGCGGCGTTGGGTATAGCTGGTGTCGCCGGTCCGGTCTTCGACCCGGATCGGCAGACCCGCGCCTTCGATCGGGTTGCGCAGGTTTCGACGAATGTCGGCGGTCAGCGCCTTGAGCGGAGAGATATAAAGTGTGTGCAGGCCAGCCTTCGGATTTTCAGTTATTTCACAAAGACTTGGCAGAAAACCGGCCAGCGTTTTTCCGCCCCCGGTAGGCGCAATCAGTAGGGTTGCGGGGGCCTGAGCGGCGGCCAGCATGTCGATCTGATGGGCGTGCAAGTCCCAGCCCTTGGCGGTGATCCAGTCAGAAAGAGGGCGGGGCAGGGTGACCATGACGCGAAGGGTAGCGGGGCAAAGGGCGGCGTCAACGGGTGTGTTCGATCCGTGGTGTTCGCGTGGTTTTCCCGTGTGACATCCGTGGTCACAGCGCGCCCACGCGCCTCCAAGGCCCAAAATGCGTCGATTTGGCTTGCCCCTTTCCAAGCGCGGGCCTAATCGAACGGAATGCGGATACTTTTCTTGGGCGATGTAATGGGGCGCGCGGGGCGGACGGCGGTGGCTGAACGTCTGCCGAAACTGCGCGAGGATTGGGGCTTGGATTTCGTCGTGGTGAACGGCGAAAACGCGACCAGCGGGGCGGGGCTTTCGGGCGAACATGCCAAGCTGATCCTTGGCGCGGGGGCCGATTGCGTGACCTTGGGCGACCATGCCTTTGACCAGAAGGACATGCTGAGCTTTATCGAGCAGGAACCGCGCATCATCCGCCCGCTGAATTTCTCGAAGGTCTCGCCCGGCAAGGGGGCGCGGGTGTTCACGGCGACGCAGGGGCGCAAGGTGCTGGTGACTCAGGTTCTGGGGCAGGTCTTCATGAAGCGGCCCTTTGACGACCCGTTCAGCGCGATTGAGGGCGTGTTGAAGACGCATTCGCTGGGTGGTGTGGTGCAGGCGTCGATTGTTGATGTGCATGCCGAGGCGACCAGCGAAAAGATGGGCATGGGACATTGGTGCGACGGGCAGGCAAGCCTTGTGGTTGGCACCCATACCCATGTGCCGACGGGCGACGCGCAGCTTTTGCCGAAAGGCACCGCCTATCTGACCGATGCGGGCATGTGCGGCGATTACAACAGCGTCATCGGGATGGAAAAGCTGGAGCCGTTGCGGCGATTCGTGACCGGAATGCCCAAGGCACGGTTTGAACCGGCGGCGGGGCCGGTGACGCTGTCGGGTGTTTTTGTCGAGACCGATGACAAGACGGGCAAGGCCAAGCGGGTGCGGATGATCCGCGTGGGTGGCCGTTTGGAAGAAGCAACACCATGAGCCAATCGGGCCGGTATCTGGGGATGCTGGTCTTATTGGGGGTCGGATGGGGCAGCACCCAGCCGATGGGGAAAATCGCAACCGAAACCGGGCATGGGCCGTTCGGGCTGATCTTTTGGCAGCTTGTGGTCTGCGTTCTGGTCTTGGGCTTTGTCACGGGCCTGCGGGGGCGGTTGTTCCTGTTCACGCCGCGCGCATTGCAGTTTTCGGTGGCGGTAGCGATCCTTGGCACTTTGGTGCCGAATGCGACCTTTTACATCAGCGTCACCCATCTGCCGGCCTCGATCATGTCGATCCTGATTTCGGCCGTGCCGATGCTCTCATTTCCGATGGCGATGGCCTTGGGGATGGACCGCTTTTCCTATCCGCGGTTGCTGGGGCTGCTCCTTGGGCTTGGCGGTGTGGCCTTGCTGGCGGCACCGGGGGCCGGTGTCTGGTCGGCGGGATTGGTGGCCTTTATCCCTTTGGCGCTGATCGGGCCGCTGTTCTATGCGACCGAGGCAAATTTCGTGGCGAAGTTCGGCACGGCGGGGATGGATGCGGTTCAGGCGATGTTCATGGCCAGCGTGGTGGCGCTGATCCTGTGCCTGCCTTTGGCGCTGGGTACGGCCCAGATGTTCAACCCCTTTGCCGCGCCGGGACGGGCAGAAGCGGCTTTGCTGGTTTCAAGCGCCATCCATGCGCTATGCTATGCGGGTTATGTCTGGCTTGCCTCGCGCGCGGGGGCGGTTTTCGCAGCGCAATGTTCTTATCTTGTCACCGGCGCGGGCGTTCTATGGGCGATGTTGCTGTTAAATGAGCAACTGCCCGCGCAAGCTTTGGTTTCGCTTGTCTTGATGATGGCAGGTGTGGCAATGGTTTCCCCGCGTAGAGCGGGCCGGGCGGATGTTGCCTGAAGGTCTGGCGGCATCTGCGTGGCGGCCGCAGTCTGGGAGGCGGTATGTTCGGAATTGAAATCGCAGCGGAGTGGCAGCCCTGGGTGGCCTTGACCATTTTGGCGGTGATGTTTGTGCTGTTCGTGCTGGAAACCTACCCGGTCGAGGTGGTGTCCATCGCGGGGGCCACAACGATGCTGGTCTTGGGCATTTTGCCGTTTGGGGATGCCGTGGATGTGCTGTCGAATAGCGCGCCCTGGACCATTGTCATGATGTTTCTGGTGATGGGCGGGCTGGTCAGGACCGGCGCGGTCGATTTGGTCATCCGGGCGGCCGAGCGAAACGCCGGGGACCGGCCAAGGATGACGGTTCTGGTCCTGTTTACCTTTGTTGCTGTGGCCTCGGCCTTCATGAACAATACGCCCTTGGTGGCGGTGATGATTCCAGTGGTGATCCAGATCGCGGCGCGGGTTGGTCTTGCGCCGTCGAAGCTGTTGATCCCGCTGTCTTACATGACGATCATGGGCGGCATGCTGACGCTGATTGGCACCTCGACCAACCTGTTGGTTGATGGGGTGGTGCGGGCCAAGGGGATGGAGCCTTTCGGGATCTTTGAGATTGCGCCCTTGGGGTTTGCAGTGGCCTTGGTGGGCGGCACCTTCCTTGCGCTTTTCGCGAACCGTTTGCTGCCGGAACGGCAGTCGATGGGGGTGCTGCTGTCTGACCGCAAGAAGATGAAGTATTTCACCGAAGTCGCGGTGCCCGAAGATTCCAGTCTGATCGGCCAGAAGGTGGTGGATATCGACCTGTTCAAGCGCGATGGCGTTCGCCTGATCGACGTGCTGCGGGGGGATCTGAGTTTGCGCCGCGAATTGGCGCCGGTTGTGCTGGAAGCGGGTGACCGGGTGGTGTTGCGCACCGAGATGACCGAGTTGTTGGGGCTTCAGGCGCGCAAGGATGTGCAGCTGGTCGACAAGCTGTCTTCGACACGCACCGAAACGGTTGAGGTGCTGATCAGCCCCGGTTGCCGCATGGAAGGTCGGCGTCTGGGGGATATGCGTCTGCGCCGCCGCTATGGCGTTTACGTTCTGGCCGCGCATCGTCGCAATCAGAACATCGGGCGCCAACTGGATGATCTGGTGGTGCGCGTGGGCGATACCCTGCTGCTGGAAGGCGCGATCGAGGATATTCAGCGTCTGGCCGCAGATATGGATATGGTTGACATCAGCCGCCCCACCATGCGCGCTTTCCGCCGATCAAAGGCCCCGATTGCCATTCTGGGTCTGGCCGGGATTGTCGGCCTGTCGGCGCTGAACATGGCCCCCATTCTGGCCTTGGGGCTGGTGGCGGTGGCGGTGATCCTGATCACCAATTGCATAGATGCAGAAGAGGCGTTTTCGTTTATCGACGGGCGTCTTCTGGGGATGATTTTCGCCATGCTGGCCGTGGGTCAAGGGCTGGATCATTCCGGCGCGGTGCAGGTGATCGTCAATGGTGTTGGGCCTCTGCTGGCGGATTTGCCGCCCTTCTTCATGATCCTTGCGGTCTATTTCCTTGGCCTGATCCTGACCGAGTTTTTGTCGAACAATGCGGTGGCCGTGATCTACACGCCCATTGCCATTCAACTGGCGCTGTCCTTGGGATTAGATCCGCGCCCCTTTGCGGTGGCGGTGATGTTCTCGGCCTCGGTCGCTTTTGCGACGCCCGTGGGCTATCAGACCAATATGATGGTCTATGGGCCGGGGGGCTATCGTTTCTCGGATTACTTCCGGGTGGGGATTCCGCTGGATATCATCACCGGACTTGTCGCGGCGGCGCTGATCCCGCTGATCTGGCCTTTGTAAGCGGAGCTTGCGCCATGAAGACCCTTCGCCTTATCCCTGTCCTTGCCCTGACCGCGGCTTGTGCGGGCCCCTTGCCCGGCCAGCCCGTCCCGCAGGATGCCCGGCTTTCGGCAACCACGCTGACCTTGGTTCTGTCCGATGGGACCCTGTGCCGGGCCGATTGGGTGGCGGCCCCTGTCGGGCGTATGGAGGAATGCGGCCCGGGCTATGGCTATGCGGTGCGGGTGATCGAGAACCCGAACCTGTTGCGTCAGATCTGGACAGGGCTGACCTCGGCGCTTGGGGCTGAAGGCGCTGTGGCGCCCTTGGCCGAGGTCGTCATCACCGATCCGGCCGGCATCGACACCAGCTTTGTCTCGCCGCCGCCCGTTCCGGAATAGGGCAGGGGCCGGGGTGGCTTGCAGCCGGGGCTAGGGCTGGTGTAAGGGAACCCGTCACCGAAGATCAGGGTTCAGGAGCAGGGGTCATGGCAGGCCATTCAAAATGGGCGAACATCCAGCATCGCAAGGGCAAGCAGGACAAGCTGCGCTCGAAGATGTTTTCCAAGCTGTCGAAGGAAATCACCGTCGCCGCGAAGATGGGGATGCCTGACCCGGACATGAACCCGCGTCTGCGTCTGGCCGTGAAGGCCGCGAAGGCCGTTTCGATGCCCAAGGACGTGATCGACCGCGCGATCAAGAAATCGCAGATGGGCGACGGCGCGGATTACACCGAAATCCGTTACGAAGGGTATGGCGCGAACGGGATTGCGATCATCGTCGAGGCGATGACCGACAACCTGAACCGCACGGCGTCAAACGTGCGCAGCTATTTCACCAAGTCGGGCGGCAACCTTGGCACCACCGGATCGGTGGCCCATAGCTTTGACCGCGTGGGCGAGATCACCTATCCGGCCTCTGTCGGGTCTGCGGATGATGTGATGATGGCGGCCTTGGACGCTGGTGCCGATGACGTTGAAAGCGATGAAGAGGGCCACTGGATCTATTGCCAGGTCGAGAACCTTTCCGAAGTGTCGGACGCCCTGGAAAAGGCGCTGGGGGAATCGACCGAGTCCAAGCTGATCTGGAAGCCACAAAGCCGGACCGAAGTGGATCTGGAAACCGCGCAAAAGCTGATGAAGCTGATCGACCTTCTGGAAGAAGACGATGACGTGCAGACGGTGACGCATAACTTCGACGTTCCGGAAGACGTGGCCGCCCAGTTGGAGTGACCCCGGATTTTTCCTTAAAAATCCGGCAAGTTTTTCGGAAAAAATTTGGCCCTTCGCCGTGGCGGAGGGCCTTTTTCTTTGCCGGTGTATCAGGCTGTCCAGATCAGGCTGGCGGCGATGGTCCACATGGTCAGGCCGATCACCACTTCCAGTACGACCCATGCCTTCGGGTTCGCAAACAGCGGGGCCAGAAGTCTGGCGCCAAAGCCAAGGGCGGTGAAGAAAGACAGGCTGCCAAGCGCGGCGGCTGCCCCGAAGGCCGCTTGATCCGGGGCATATTGCGCGCTGATCGCCCCCAGAAGCACGACCGTATCCAGATAGACATGCGGGTTGGCCCAGGTCAGGACAAGGCAGGTGGTCAGGGTAGCGGCAAGGCTGGTCGTGGCGCCGGGGGTGGGCTTCAGGGCCTCGCCACCTTTCAGGGCGGCTTTGAACCGTAAGGTGCCATAGACGAACAGAAAGGCTGCGCCTGCGTAAAGCATGGCCGAACCAAGCCAAGGGGCCAGCCGTGCCATGCTGCCAAAGCCTGCAACGCCCACGGTGATCAGCAGCGCATCTGACAGGGCGCAGACCAGCACAACGGGCAGCACATGTTCGCGACGGATGCCTTGGCGCAAGACAAAGGCGTTTTGTGCGCCGATGGCTGCAATCAGGGACAGCGAGGTCAGGTATCCCGCGAGGGCGGCCTTAAGCATGGGTCAGGTCTTTCAAGACGGCAAAAGCGCGGTCGGCATCGGCGGCGGGCAGGAAGATGTGGTCATGGTAGAAGCCCGCGACCATGTTGGCGCTGATCCCTTTTGAGGCCAGCGCCGATGAGACGGCGGCGGTCAGGCCGACGGCTTCCAGCGCGGAATGGACGGTGAGCGTGATCCGCGCCATCGGGCCTTGCGGGTTCAGGCCAAGGGCCGCCAACTCGGCGTAGGGCGCAATAAGGGTGATGCCTTCGTCTTCGGTCACAGTCGCAAAGGGTGTTAGCCCCGCGGGGGCATGGTCGGTTGTCGTATAGCCCCAGTCCCGCCCGCGCAGTTCGGGGGACATGGTGGCCAAGAGGCGGGCAAGGTCGGTTTCTCCGGTCATTGGGCTCTCCTTTGCGGCTTGACATAGACGACCGGAGGAGGATCAATCCAGTTTATGTTTCTGATCATGGATAAGATGAACTGATGTTCGATCCGTCCCAGCTTGCGGCCTTGGTGGCCGTCCATCGGCGCGGATCGTTTGATCTGGCCGCAGCCGAGCTTGGGGTCACGCAATCCGCAGTGTCACAGCGCTTGCGGGCGTTGGAGGAACGGGTGGGAACGCTGTTGATCCAGCGCGGCGCGCCGTCGGTCGCGACCGAGGCGGGGATGCGGTTGATCCGTCACCATGACGAAGTGGCGCTGCTGGCGCGAGGGGTGGAACAGGATCTGGGCGGGGATATCTCTGGCCCGGTGACGTTGCGCATCGCGGTGAATGCCGACAGTCTGGCCACTTGGGTCTTGGCCGCCTTGGCCGAGGTGCCGGGCGTTCTGTTCGATCTGGTCATCGACGATCAGGATGTGTCGCAGGACTGGCTGCGGCGTGGCGAGGTGGCGGCGGCGGTGACATCCCATGCGGGGCCGTTGCAGGGGTGCGATACGGTGGCCTTGGGGGCCTTGCGCTATCGGGCGACAGCTTCGCCCGGGTATATGGCGCGGTGGTTTGCAGATGGGGTGACTAAAGCGGCAGTGGCGCAGGCCCCGGCGCTGACCTTTTCCGACAAGGATCGGTTGCAGGTGGCTTGGGTTCAGGCGCGGGGGCTTACCTCGCCCGCAGCCTTTCCATCGCATCGGATGGCGTCGTCGCAGGCTTTTGTGGATGCCTGTCTGTTGGGGCTGGGCTGGGGCATGAACCCGGATGCGCTGGTGGCTGACCATCTTGCAGCGGGGCGATTGGCCGAGTTGGTGCCGGGTACAGCGCTGGATGTGCCGCTTTACTGGCAGTTTGCGCGATTGACGGGGGAATTGACGCGTCCGCTGACACGGGCGGTCCGGGCGGCGGCGGCGCGGGTGCTGGTGCCGCCTGCGGGGATGTGACGGGTACAATCCCGCTCTTGTCCTTGGCTCTTGCGCGGCGCAGGGTGCGGCCATGACCGAAGCACCCCAACAAAACCCGTTACATGGCATCCTGTGGATGCTGGGATCGGGGTTGAGTTTCGTAGGCGTGACCGGGATCGTCCGCGCGCTGGGCACCGATATTCCGGCGGCGCAATCGGCCTTTATCCGCTTTGGCTGGGGCGTGGTGTTTCTGCTGCCGACGCTGTTTGGCGTGTTGCGCGCTGGTATTCCAGCATCGGTCTGGCGCCTGCATATCGGGCGCGGGGTGCTGCATGTGGCGGCGGTGATTTTCTGGTTCTATGCGATGGCCCGCATTCCGGTGGCCGAGGTGACGGCGATTGGCTATCTGAACCCCGTGCTTCTGACTGTAGGGACAGCGCTTTTCTTGGGCGAAAAGCTGGCTGCACGGCGGATGGCGGCGATTGGGGTGGCACTGATCGGGGCGCTGATCGTCTTGCGCCCCGGCCTGCGCGAGGTCACGGATGGGCATCTAAGCCAGATCGGCGCAGCTTGCTGTTTCGCCGGGTCGTATCTCTTCGCGAAACGTCTGTCGCAGATCGTGCCGGCGGGGCAGGCGGTGGCTGTGCTGTCCTTGGTGGTGACCTTGGGCCTTGCGCCCTTGGCGTGGGCGGTTTGGGTGCCGGTGTCATGGAGTCAGGTTGGCTGGCTTGCGGTTGTGGCCGCCTGTGCGACGCTGGGCCATTACTGCATGAGCCGCGCCTTTGCCGTGGCCCCTGTCGCGGTCACACAGCCCGTCGTCTTTCTGCAACTGGTCTGGGCCACGCTGTTGGGGTCCATTGCCTTTGGCGAGGCGGTAGACCCGTTTGTCTTGCTGGGCGGAGCCGTGATCGTGGCGGCAGTAAGCTATATCACCTGGCGTGAAGCGATGTTGCGGCGGCGGGCGGCTTAGTCGGCCAGCCTTCCCCAAAGATCATATTCGCCCGCTTCATCGACAACCACTGTCACGATGTCGCCGGGCTTCAGGTCTTCAAAGCCTTCGTCGATGAACAGGTTGCCGTCGATCTCGGGTGCATCGGCCTTGGTGCGGCAGGTTGCGCCTTCTTCGTCCACCTCGTCCACGATCACGTCTAGGACTTTTCCAACCTTTTGAGCCAGTTTCGCCTCGGAAATGGCCTGAGCTTTTTCCATAAAGCGATCCCAGCGGTCTTGCTTGACCTCGGCCGGGACATGGTCGGGCAGGTCGTTCGACCGGGCGCCAGCGACGTTTTCATACTGGAAGCAGCCGACGCGATCCAGTTGCGCCTCGTCCATCCAGTCCAGAAGCGTCTGGAATTCTTCCTCGGTTTCGCCGGGGTAGCCCACAATAAAGGTCGAGCGCAAGGTGATGTCAGGGCAGGCGGCGCGCCATGCGGCGATTTCATCCAAAGTCTTGGCGGCCGCAGCAGGCCGCGCCATGCGCTTCAGCGTGTCGGGATGGGCGTGCTGGAACGGGATGTCGAGATAGGGCAGCACGAGGCCCTCTGCCATCAGCGGGATCAGGTCGCGCACATGGGGGTAGGGATAGACATAATGCAGCCGCACCCAAGCACCGAACTTGCCCATTTCGCGCGCCAGATCGGTGATATGGGCCCGCACCTCGCCACCCTTCCAAGGCGACAGGTCATGCTTGCGGTCGACGCCATAGGCCGAGGTATCTTGGCTGATGACCAGAAGTTCCTTCACACCGGCCTCGACCAGCTTTTCCGCCTCACGCAGCACGGCATGGGCGGGGCGGCTGACCAGACGGCCGCGCATATCGGGGATGATGCAGAACTTGCATTTGTGGTTACAGCCCTCGGAGATTTTCACATAGCTGTAATGGCGGGGCGTCAGGCTGACGCCGGTGGCGGGCAAAAGGTCGATGAACGGATCGGGCGACGGCGGCACGGCCTTGTGCACGGCATCAAGCACCGCCTCGTACTGATGCGGGCCGGTGACGGCCAGCACCTTGGGATGCGCGCCGGTGATATAGTCGGGTTCCGCGCCAAGGCAGCCGGTGACCAGCACCTTGCCATTTTCGCGCAGGGCTTCGCCAATGGCATCAAGGCTTTCGGCCTTGGCGCTGTCCAGAAACCCGCAGGTGTTCACGATCACCGCATCTGCGCCCTTGTAATCGGGGCTGATCGCATAGCCTTCGGCCCGCAGGCGCGTCAGGATGCGTTCGCTGTCCACCAGCGCTTTGGGGCAGCCAAGGCTGACCATGCCGATGGTGGGCTGGCCGGGGCGCGCGACATCGGGAACCGAAGCACGGGCAAGGTCGGGGCGGAGGTTGGGCGGGTTCTGAGACATGGCCCCGCATATAACGCCGCTTTGAGGGCCGGGGAAGGGGCCTTAGCGGCCCACGGCCTCGTACTGCTGAAAGCCAGCGGCCATGGCTTCACCGCGGTCATAGATGTTGCGCAGATCGGCCATGCGGGGTTCGGCCATCGACCGTGCCATACGGCCCAGATCCAAGGCGCGGAATTCGTTCCATTCGGTCAGAACCACAACGGCATGGGCATCGGCCACCGCCTGATAGGGGTCGGTCTCCCACGCGACGCCGGGTAGCAGCGCCGCCCCTTCGCGTTGGCCCTGCGGGTCAACGACATGAACCCTGGCACCGCCGCCGATCATCGCCGGAACGATGGTCAGGCTGGGGGCGCTGCGCATGTCATCGGTATTGGGTTTGAAGGTGACACCGAGAATGGCAATCTTTTTGCCGTTGAAGCTGCCGTCGCAGAGGTCCAGCACCTTGTCGACCATGCGGCGTTTCACGGCCTCGTTGATCTCGATCACGGTTTCGGTGATGCGTTGCGGGACACCATGTTCCTGACCGATGCGGGCAAGGGCCGAGGTGTCCTTGGGAAAGCAACTGCCGCCATAGCCGGGGCCGGCATGCAGGAACTTGTTGCCGATCCGGCCATCCAGCCCCATCCCTTTGGCGACCGATTTCACATCCGCCCCCACGCGTTCGCACAAGGCCGCGATTTCGTTGATGAAGGTGATCTTGGTCGCAAGGAAGGCGTTGGCTGCGTATTTGATCATCTCGGCCGTTTCCAGCCCGGTATAGACGATGGGAAAATCGCGCAGGAAAAGCGGGCGGTAGATGTCGCCCATGACGGCGCGGGCGCGGTCGGTTTCCACGCCGACGACGATGCGGTCGGGGCGCATGAAATCTTCGATTGCCGCGCCTTCGCGCAGGAATTCGGGGTTCGAGGCCACGTCGAACTCGGCGTCCGGGCGGGCGTTGCGAATGACCTCGGCTACCTTGCGGTTGGTGCCCACGGGGACAGTCGATTTCGTGACGATCACGGCATATCCGGTCAAGGTGCGGGCCACGTCTTCGGCTGCGGCCATCACATAAGACAGGTCGGCATGACCATCGCCCCGGCGGGACGGGGTGCCTACGGCAATGAACACGGCCTGCGCCCCGGCCACGGCTGCGGCGATATCGGTGGTAAAGGTCAGGCGGCCCGAGTCCATGTTGCGTTGCATGACGCTGTCGAGACCGGGTTCATAAATCGGCACCTCACCCTTTCGCAGGGTTTCGATCTTGGCGCAGTTCTTGTCGACGCAGACAACCTCGTGGCCGAAGTCCGAAAGGCAAACTCCTGTTACAAGGCCCACATAGCCTGTGCCGATCATGGCGATTTTCATACGCAACTACCCATCACGATTGTGCCGTCCCATTTTGGGTGGCCTCTTTGGGAACAGGTTTCCCGGCTGTGCGTTTCTCTGTCAAGGCAAGCACAATCGACGAAAGCCCCGTTCCATTGTTTCCAATAAGCGGTGAGGTGCCGAAACATTGAGGCGAAATCGGCACGAAACTGAGAAATCATTGCAGCAGATGGGGCAGGAGACTTAGGCTGAGAAAAAAACAGGTGAGTGAGCAGGTGTAAGATGCGTTGGTTGATCCGTTCCATTCTGGCCCTCTGCCTTTTGGTCTTTCTGGCGGTGGGTGCGGTCTTTCTGATCCCGGCTGAAAAGGTGGCCCGCGTGGCCACGGACAAGTTTCAGACGATCACCGGGAGAACATTGACCATCGACGGCGCGGTGCGCCCGACCTTCTGGCCCAGTCTTGGGGTAAAGACTGGCGCGGTCTCGATTTCCAATGCCGATTGGTCTGATGCGGGGCCGATGCTGGAAGCAGAGGCGCTGGAGATCAATCTGGACATGGCCGCGCTGTGGAATGGCGATGTGCGGATCACCGGAATTCGGGCAAAATCGCCCCGTATCGTCTTGGAACGGGCACGCGATGGGCGCGAGAACTGGGTCTTTGGCGGCAAGAACGGCGGCACGGCAAAGCAGGGCATGGCGGGGGAGGGTACGCCCTTCACGCTAGATTTGGCCGAGATCGAGGGCGGGTCTATCCAGTTCACCGACCACAAGACCGGGCAGAGCATTTCGCTGAGCCAGCTTAACGGCACCGTAAAGGTGCCCGCCTTCCTTGGGCCTGCGGATGTGAACCTTTCGGGTCAGATGAATGGACAAGCCTTTGCCACCGAGCTGCGCTTGGCCGAATTTGCGCCTTTTCTGGAAGGCCGGTTGACGGGGCTTGATCTTGACCTGTCTGCCGGGGATGCCAAACTTGCCTTCAACGGCCGTGCAGGCTTTTCCCCTCTTTCTGCAGCTGGAGAGATGGCGGCCGATCTGGGCGATATGGCGGCCCTGTCCCGACTTTTGGCAATACCGCGCCCCGCCTTGCCGGAAGGGTTGGGCGCGCGTGCAATTGCGGCCAGCGGCGCGATCACCCTGACCGAGAAGGCCAGCCTGCATCTGCGCGGGGGGACAGTGACATTGGATGGGAACCGGCTGAATGTGGAGGCGGACCTGACCACGGCAGGCGACCGGCCAAAGCTGTCGGCGCAAGTGGGCGCAGGAGCCTTGAACCTTTCCGGCCTGACCGGCGATGCCAGTCAGGGAGGAGCCGCCAGTGGCAGCGGGGCAAAGGCCAAGGGCTGGTCGACAGAGCGCATTGATGTTTCTGGTCTGGGCGCGATGGATGCGGCCATTGCCCTGTCGGCCGACAGCGTTGATTTGGGGCTTGCGAAGCTGGGCACGACACGGGTCGTTGCAACGATCGACCGTGCGCGCGCGGTGTTCGACCTGCGGCAGATTGCGGCCTATCAGGGCTCGGTCACTGGGCAATTCGTCGTCAATGGGCGCGGTGGGCTTTCGACCGGCGGCGATCTGGTTCTGTCTGGCCTTGCGATGCAACCCCTGCTGACCGATGTGGCCAAATATGACCGACTGATCGGAACCGGGGATATGACCTTCAAATTCCTCGCGGTCGGCAATTCGATGGACGAGCTGATGCGCTCACTTTCCGGTCAGGGCAAACTGGGCTTTGGCAAGGGTGAATTGCGGGGGCTCGATCTTGCCGGGATGCTGCGGACATTGGACACCAGTTATGTTGGCGAGGGCCAGAAGACGATCTTTGACAGAATCGGCGCGGCCTTCACGATCCAGAAGGGCGTTTTGCAAAATGAAGATCTTGCGCTGAAGGCACCCTATGTCACGGCAACTGGCGGCGGTGAGGTGAATGTCGGCGCGCGCACCTTGGACTATCGGGTGCGGCCGACTGCGCTTGCCTCGACCGATGGCACGGGCGGGGTCATGGTGCCGCTGTTGATCACCGGCACATGGGCAAACCCGAAATTCCGGCTGGATCTGGAAAGTCTGGCCCGCGAACGGTTTGAGGAAGAGGCGAAGGCCCTGGAAGAACGGGCGAAGGCCGAGGCAAAGGCGGCCGAGGCGCGGGCAAAGGCAGAGTTGGAGCGCAAGGCTCAGGAAGAACTCGGTGTTGAGCGCCGCGAGGGCGAAAGCCTGGAAGACGCCGCCAAACGGCGGGCGCAAGAGGTAATCGAGGAAGAGGCGGACAAGGCTCTGCGGCGACTGCTTGGCCAACCCTAGGGCGTCAATCGGTTCAATTTTTCGGACGTTCAAAAAACGCTTGATAAAATTCATCTATTAGAATGTATTCTGGTGTTGGCCGCAGGGAGGCGGCCAGTGCCGAAAAGTCTGTCGCCCTGGGGAGCAGGGTTCGCCTTGTCGCGCGGCAGTCCCAAGGCCTTCAGGGAGCGATACATGACAAGAACAATTCAATCCGGCCTACGGGCCGGGGCTGCGGTGCTTTGCCTTGCGCTGGGCGGACTGCCAGATGCTGCACTGGCGACAGAGGGATATTTCGCTTTGGGCTTCGGCCCTGTGCAAAGGGCGCAGGGCGGCGCAGGGGTCGCCCATGCTTTTGACGCGATGTCTGCCACGGTGAACCCGGCTGCGGTTGCAGGCTTGGGCACAGAACTTTCAATGGGGGTCGAGGTTTTCGCGCCTCGCCGTGGGTATGAAGGGACGGCGACGGGCTTCGTGCCTTCAGGAAACGTGCAAAGCGGGCGCGATCTGTTTCTGATCCCGAACTTTGCCTTGAACCATCGGCTTGACGGCGGCGCTGTGCTGAACTTTGCCGCCTATGGCAATGGCGGCATGAACACCAGCTATCCGGCTGGCCTAGCAGGCTGTGGCTCTGTCTATTGTGGAGGTCCGGCAGGGGTTGATCTCAGTCAGCTTTTCCTCTCGGCCACCTATGCCCGGCAGGACGGCAACCTGTCTTGGGGGATCGCGCCGACCTTGGCCGTGCAACGGTTCGAGGCGCGCGGGTTGGGGGCTTTCGCAGGCATATCAACGAACCCGGCTGCCCTGACCGACAGGGGCCACGACACGTCCTATGGTTTTGGCCTGCGTGCCGGTCTGCAATACAAGCTGTCGGACCAGCTGACTTTTGGCCTTTCCGGCCAAACCAAGATCGGCATGTCCAAATTCAAGACATATGCAGGCCTGTTTGAAAATGGCGGCGATTTCGACATCCCGGCGACGGTGACGGCCGGTTTGGCGTGGAAGGCGACGCAAGACCTGACGGTGATGCTGGACTATCAAAAGATCTGGTATTCAGACGTGGGCGCCATCGGCAATGCCAATTCGGCCGGGCCATTGGGCGCAAAGGGCGGGGCAGGCTTTGGCTGGGACGATGTGAACGTCGTCCATCTGGGGGCCGAATGGCGATCCAGCCCGGAGATGATCTGGCGCGCGGGCTATGCCCATGCCAGCAACCCCGTCGGGCCGGAAGATGTCACGCTGAACATCATCGCACCGGGTATCGTGCAGGACCATTTCACTTTTGGCGGATCCCGGCAGTTGAATGACCGGGACCGGTTGGATTTCTCGGTGGTCTATGTTCCGCGCAACACGGTGACCGGCCCGGAAATGACCCCCCTCGGCCCAACTGGCGGCAGCGTGAAGTTGAAAATGAATCAGGTCTCGGTTTCCATCGGTTGGAGCCGCAAGTTCTGAAACAAAAAGGGGCGCCGAAACGGGCGCCCCTTTTTCGATCTTTGTCGCGCTCAGCGGCGGCGGTCGCGCCGCGTGCTCATCGGCTGGAAGGCCACGCCGACATGAGCCTCACAATAGGGCTTGCCGGGCGTGCTGGGCAGCCCGCAGAACCAGAAATCTTCGGTTGCCGGGTCGCCAATCGGCCATTTGCAGGTCCGCTCGGTCAACTCCATCAGGCTCAGCTTGCGGGCACGCTTTTCAACCTCGCGGACCGAAGCCAAGGCCTCGGGCGAAATCTCATTGGCCGACGGCTGGGGCGGGAGCGGCTGGCCCGCCGGGATGATCGCCTTGCGGATCGGCAAAGGCGTGACATTCGACGCTGGTGCTGCTGCGGCAGCAGGCCGTTCAACGGCGGGCCGTGCAGCGGCAACGGGTTCAGGCTTTGGCTCTGGCGCTGGCTTCGGCTCTGGCCGGGGCGCAGCGGCGGCCGGTGCCGGGCTTTCGCTTTCGCCTTCCTCCTTGCCGCCCACACGGTTCGACAGGCCCAGACGATGGACCTTGCCAATCACTGCGTTACGGGTCACCCCGCCCAGTTCCTTGGCAATCTGGCTGGCCGACTGACCTTCGGCCCACATGCGCTTGAGCGTCTCGACGCGCTCATCCGTCCAGGACATGGCAAACTCCGCTTTCCGGCTGATCCGTCTATTTTAACGGCGACAGCAGCGGATACAAGCCAGAGACTGGAAGTTCAAGGAACCAAGGCCAAGAATCGCATTTACAAGGTGCCAAGTTGTGGTCTATCCGGACGCCATGACCCATACGCGCACCCTTTTCCGACGTACGCGACGCTTCTGAGCGATGGGTTACCCCTGTCCGGGGGCAAAACGGACATCCCTTCCATTGACACCCCCCTTGGCCTGCCGCTACGGCTAAGCCTTCCTTCGCCTCTGGCCGAAGAAGCGCCCAAACCCGACCGGACAGCCCGTTTTGAAAGGCAAATGCCATGATCTCTGCCGTTCTTCCCACCTATAACCGTGCCCCCATCGCCTTCGTGCGCGGCGAAGGCAGCTGGCTTCAGGCCGAGGATGGCAGCCGATATCTCGATCTGGGTTCGGGGATCGCGGTGAATGCGCTTGGCCATGCCCATCCGGCTTTGGTGCAAACCCTGACCGAGCAGGCGCAAAAGCTGTGGCATGTGTCCAATGTCTACACCATTCCCGAACAGCAAAAGCTGGCCGAGATGCTGGTCGACCGGACCTTTGCCGACACGGTGTTTTTCACCAATTCGGGAACCGAGGCCGCAGAATTGGCCATCAAAATGGCGCGGAAATACTGGTACGAAAAAGGCCAGCCGGATCGGATCGAGATCGTGGCTTTTGAAGGCGCCTTTCATGGGCGGTCAACCGGGGCGATTGCAGCGGCTGGGTCGGAAAAGATGGTCAAGGGCTATGGCCCGTTGATGCCCGGCTTCACCCATCTGAAATGGCCGACTGCGACAGAAGGCCATGACGCCATCCGTGCGGCCATCACCGAAAAAACCGCAGCCGTGATCATCGAACCGATTCAGGGCGAAGGCGGTATCCGCCCGGTCCCCGACCAGTGCCTGAAAGGCCTGCGTGACCTCTGCGACCAAACCGGATCGCTGTTGATCTTTGACGAGGTGCAATGCGGCATGGGGCGTTCAGGCAAACTCTTCGCCCATGAATGGTCGGGCATCACCCCAGACATCATGATGGTCGCCAAAGGCATCGGTGGCGGCTTCCCGCTAGGCGCGGTGCTCGCGACCGAGAACGCTGCGGGCGGCATGACCGCTGGCAGCCATGGCTCGACCTATGGCGGCAACCCGCTGGGCTGCGCCATTGGCGCGAAGGTCGTCGAACTCGTCTCGGACCCGGCCTTCCTTGATGCCGTCTCGGCAAAAGCGGCCCAATTCCGGCAAGGGCTGGAAGGCCTTGTCGCCAGCCACCCGACGGTGTTCGAGGCCGTGCGCGGCCAGGGTCTGATGCTGGGCCTGAAATGCAAGGCGCTGAACACCGATGTGGTCAAGGCAGGCTACGCTCAGCATATCCTGACGGTCGCGGCGGCGGACAATGTCCTGCGCCTTCTGCCTGCCCTGAACATCGCGGACTCTGATATAACCGAGGCACTGCGCCGTCTTGATGCCGTGGCCACCGCGCTCGAAACCCAAGGCTGACGTCCTTTTCTGTCTTCAAATATCCCGGGGGACAGCGGTTTGGCCCCGCCAAACCGCGCTTCGGGGGCAGAGCCCCCGCCTCGCAAAGCCCAAAAGTGAAACGATATGAAACACTTCCTTGATATTCACACCACCGATGCCGCCGATCTGCGGCAGATGATCGATATGGGCCAAAAAATGAAATCGGCCCGCAATGGTCGTCCCAAAGGTACGCCCGATGACGAACAGCCCCTGAAAGGCCATATGGTCGCGCTGATCTTTGAAAAACCTTCGACCCGGACACGCGTCTCATTTGACGTCGGTGTGCGCCAGATGGGCGGAGAGACCATGGTGCTGTCGGGTCGCGAAATGCAACTTGGCCACGGGGAAACCATCGCTGACACGGCGCGCGTCCTGTCGCGCTATGTCGACCTGATCATGATCCGAACCTTTGAAGAAGCAACACTTCAAGAAATGGCAGAACATGCCACTGTTCCAGTGATCAATGGCCTGACCAACCGCACCCATCCTTGCCAGATCATGGCTGATATCATGACATATGAGGAACATCGCGGCCCGATCGCCGATAAGAAGGTGGTCTGGTGCGGCGATGGCAACAATGTCTTTGCAAGCTTTGCCCATGCTGCCGGACAATTCGGCTTTGACCTGACCTTCACAGGCCCCGAAACCCTGGACCCGGAACGCGCCTGGATCGACTGGGCTGCCGCCAAGGGCCGCCCGATCACGATCGACCGCGATCCGCATCGCGCCGTTGCCGGGGCCGATCTTGTCGTCACCGACACTTGGGTCAGCATGCATGATCCGGAAAGCGCCAAGGAACGCCGCCACAACCAGCTTCGGGCCTATCAGGTGAATGAGGACCTCATGTCCAAGGCCAAGCCCGAAAGCCTCTTCATGCATTGCTTGCCCGCCCACCGCAATGACGAGGCGACGAGCGCGGTGATGGATGGCCCGCATTCGGTGATCTTTGATGAGGCCGAAAACCGCCTTCACGCTCAAAAAGCCATCATGCGCTGGTGCTTGGGCAAGTGATCCTGGCGGTGGCTCTGCCACCGCCAAAATTCTTGCAAGAATTTTGGCCCGGAGTTCCTCGGAACTCCGGGCAATTTTCTTCAAAGTAAATTGCGCCAATCCGTTCTGACCGGCGATCGGGGAGACGACTTGACGGGGATTCGGAAAAGGTCGACCACTAAAGGCAGATCAAAGCCAAATTGCCCGGGGGAATTGCCATGCACGCGCGCTCAATCGTCGTCTACGACCGGTTTCTGAACAACCTCTCGCACCTTTTGGACAAGGCAGAAAAGCACTGCGAGGTCAAAGGGATAAAGCCAGAGGCCATGCTGACCTTCAGGCTGTTCCCGGACATGTTCCCCTTTGTAAAGCAGGTCCAGCTATCTTGTGATTTCGCAGCCCGCGCAGCGGCCCGCCTTGCCGGAGAAGAGCCAAAGAGCTTTCCCGATACCGAGATCAGCTTTGCCGAGTTGCAGGATCGCATCAAGGCCGCCCGGGGCTATATCGCGGGCTTCGATCCGGCCGCCTATGCAGGTGCGGACCAGCGCAAGATCGCGCTGAAAATCCGCGGCAAGGATGTGTCCATGACGGGCGAGAACTATCTCAACCTTTATTCACTGCCGCAGTTCTATTTCCATATCGCCACCGCCTACAACATCCTGCGTCACAACGGGGTTGAATTGGGCAAGGGCGATTATATGGGGGGCTGAGGTTCGCGCCTAAGCCGCTGGCCGCGCCTCGGCCTCCGGCACAGCATGAACGCCATCTGCCCCAGCCGTGCGCCCTGCCAACAGGGCCACGATGATCAAAAGCAAAGACAGGGCTGCATAGGTCAGACGGAACCCAATCGCTTCGGCCACGAAACCGATCGAGGCCGGGGCCACGAGGATGCCCATATAGCCGACCATCGTGACGGCGGAAATTGCCGTTCCTGACGACAAGCCGGGATAGTTTCCGGCAGCCGAAAACATGATCGGCACCATATTGGCCACGCCCAGACCCGAGGCCGCAAAGCAGATCACGGCGATCATATCGGTCGGCGCGACCGACGCGCCCAAAAGCCCGGCTGCTGCCAAAAGCCCGGACACCCGCAAGGTGCGGACCGCGCCAAAGCGGTTTCGCACGGAATCTCCGGCAAAGCGCATGATCGCCATCGCCCCGGCAAAGAAAGCAAATGCCAGACCAGAGCGGAACACATCAGACCCCAATTCCTTTTGCAGATAAAGCGCCGCCCAATCGAGCACAGCCCCTTCGGGCACCATCGAGAACAGCGCCATGACGCCCAAAAGCCAAAGGCCGGGTGCGCGGGGCAACAATCGCTGTTTCGGCGCACCTTCGGTCACGGTGGACACAGCCCGATCGGCAGGCTCTCCGCGCAGGAACGGCATCGCCGCCAATACGATCACCGCCGAGAAAAGAGCGACAAGCAGGGCTTGCGTCTCTGAGCCCCAATGAAGGATCACCCAGGATCCCAAAGACCCACCGACAAAACCGCCAAGGCTCCAGAACCCGTGCGAGGACGACATGATAGCGCGCCCCAAACGCCGCTCGACCTCAACCGCGTTGGCGTTCATCGACACATCCATGCAACCGGTCAGGGCCCCCAACAGCGCCATCGACGGCGCCAGAACCGCAAGGGACGGTGAAAAGACAACCAGCGGCAGGGCCACGGCGATCGACAGCGCGAAAGCCCGCAAAACCGGAATGGAACCAAAGCGCGCAATCAAGCGTCCCGCAAACAGCATGGCGCCAACGGCCCCGATGCCAAGAACAAGGATCAGCAGACCCAGCGTGAATTCGGTGATCTGGTGGCGGGGCAACAGAAGCGGAATTTGCGGCGCCCATGCCCCCATGACAAATCCATTGGCGGCAAACATCGCGGCGACGGCCCAACGGCCGCGTCTTGCTTCAGTCAAAGTCATAACTGCCCTCACAAATCTAGGGCGAGCTATAGCGCTGTTGGTGTTAGCGCAAAAGTCCCGGCAGGCCAGTGGGCGATCACGCTTTGCTACCGACCTGAAAAAGAAAAAACGGCGCCGGGGGGAGGACCCAGCGCCGTCGTTAGTTCCGACTTCAGGGAGGAGGAGGAAGCCGGAAAACCAGTGCCTTACTTGCCGTAGGCTGCCTCGCGGGCAATATCTTCGATTTGGACGCGGGCCAGATTGATGTCGGCCAGATCGCGGTCGCTCATGGCCCGCAGTTCTTGCACCGTCTTGACATAGACAGCACGACGCTCGCGCGCTTCGTTCCACTTGGCCAGAACGTCGCCCATCCATCCGGTCACATTGATGCCAGCGGCGCGGTCAGAGTTCACATATGCCATTTTCATTTCCTCATCGTTTCGGATCGGTCCGGGCGGCCTTTCCGCCTTTTCCGTTGGTATGAAGATGGGTCTGCTGCGGCGCAGCATCAACCCCGGAAAACGCCAAAGCTGCCATGCGCCAGGCGCATGGCTAATGGCAGGATTTCACGCTTTCGTGCGCTATTTAAGAAAGAACCTGCCATAATTTCGTCATAAAAGGCATAGCTGCGCCGCAGCAACAGGCCCGGGTTCAGCGCCCAAGCAGGGCCAGCATCTCGGCCGCGGCTGCTTCGGGAGAGATGTCTCCCTGCGCTACCCGCTCACCCAAGGCTGCCATGGAACCCTTCGCAGGTTCGCGGGTCAGGGCTGCCAGCAAGCCTTGTCGCACTTCCTCGGCAAACCAGTGCTTGGCTTGCGCCGAACGGCGGCTTTCCCAGTGGCCATTGTCGCGCCGCCATTGCGCCAAGAACTGCATTTCCGTCCAGGCTTCGGCCATTCCGGTTTCTTCCGTGGCTGACACCATCATCGCCTTGGGAAAGCCCTCTGGGTCTTGCGGTCGGCGGCGCAGCAGACGCAAGGCCCCGGCGTAATCTGCACAGGTGCGGGTCGCCGTGGATTTCAGCGCCCCATCGGCCTTGTTCACGAGAATCATGTCGGCCATTTCCATGATGCCGCGCTTGACCCCCTGCAATTCGTCGCCGCCTGCCGGGGCCAGCAGCAACAGGAACAGGTCGCAGATTTCGGCCACTACGGTTTCCGATTGGCCAACCCCTACGGTTTCGATCAGCACCACATCAAATCCCGCGGCTTCGCACAGGGCAACCGCCTCACGCGTGCGGCGCGCAACGCCACCCATCTGCGCCTGACTGGGCGACGGCCGGATAAAGGCGGCAGGTTCCCGGCTCAGTCGCTCCATCCGCGTCTTGTCACCCAAGATCGACCCGCCCGACCGGGCAGAAGAAGGATCAACCGCCAGCACGGCCACGCGCAGGCCCTCGGCCAGAAGGCGCATGCCAAAGGCTTCGATGAAGGTTGATTTCCCAACACCCGGCGTGCCGGAAAGGCCGATGCGAAGGGCTTGGCGTCCTGCCGCACGCGCTTCGGCAACCAATTCAACGGCTTTGGCGCGATGATCGGCCCGGGCACTTTCGACCAGGGTGATGGCGCGGGCCAGTGACCGACGGTCCCCCGCAATGACGCCCTGTGCCAGTTCTTTCGCGTCCATGCCCGAATGCACTCCGTCTTGCCGAGCGGCTGGCCCGAAGGGCTCGCCTTGTGGTCAGTTGCCCCTACATGACCTATAAGACGTCTCAAGGCCAGATGGTCCCCCTTTGCCATATGTCGCAGGAAGCAGTGAAGATGCGTATGTTCTCCGGATTTTTTCCCATGCTGCTGGTGGCCGCACTGGCAACGGCTGTGCCCAAGGGGCCGGCATTGGCGGATGGAACGGAAACCTATCGGTTCACGGCCTCTGTCCTTGGCGTGACAGCGGGGAAGATGAGTATGGCCGTCAATCGTAAGGGAACGTCCTATGCCGTGACCGGCAACACCAGTTCGGCGGGGATGGGGGGGCTGTTCCGGTCCTTCTCCGTCACCAGCAAGGTGCGAGGAACCGAAATCGACGGCCAGTTCCGCCCGGAACGCTATCAGTCCACGTCTGAAGGCGAACGGACCGGACGCGGGGCGGAGATGGTTTACAAGGGCGGCGTACCGGAAATCCTGTCGCTTGCGGCAGAGGAACGCCCTGGCGCTCCGGTTCTTGATCCCGCAAAACAGGCTGGAACGGTAGACCCGCTGTCGATGACCTATGCTTTGTTGCGCGACACCGACCGGGATCAGGCCTGCACGCTGAACCTGAAGATTTTTGACGGGCACCGCCTGTCGCAAGTCACAGTGGGCCAGCCAAAACCCGATGGCGAGGGGCTGATCTGCACCGGACTCTACCGGCGGCTTGACGGTTATCCCGCCGAAGACATCGCCGAGCGTCAGGATTTTCCCTTTACCATCGCCTATGCGCCGGGGCCGGAGGGGCAATTGCAGGTGACCGAGATCGTGCTGGACAGCCTTTTTGGCGTGGCCCGTCTGTCGCGGATGGAGTGACCCCTGAACCCGCTCCCCATTTCCCGCCCCCCGACCGTCGGCCCCAACCACCCACCCGCCGCCGATCGGGGGGCTTGCCTTTGGTCTTGAACCCTTTCGGTCTTGGGCCTAACCCCGGCACATGACGCAAGTTCTGCCCATTGATGAGGTGATCCCGGACCTGCAAGCGGCCTTGGCCCGTGCGGGACAGGCAGTGTTGCAGGCCCCACCGGGCGCTGGCAAGACTACCCGCGTGCCCTTGGCGCTGATGGCGCAGACCAAGGGCCGCATCCTGATGCTGGAACCCCGCCGCCTTGCCGCCCGAGCCGCCGCCGAGCGGATGGCGGAAACCTTGGGGGAAGCCGTCGGGCAAACCGTGGGCTATCGCATCCGCGGCGAGGCCAAGGTCTCGCGCCAGACCCGGATCGAAGTGGTGACAGAGGGCATCCTGACCCGGATGATCCAGTCGGACCCCGAGCTTCCCGGCGTCGGGCTGGTCATTTTCGACGAATTCCACGAACGCAGCCTGAATGCCGATCTGGGGCTTGCGCTTTGTCTGGAAATCCGGGGCGCCTTGCGCGATGATCTTGCCCTTCTGGTGATGTCGGCCACCTTGGATGCTGCACCCGTTGCCGCCCTGATGGGCGGGGCCCCGATGATTACCTCGGAAGGGCGGGCCTTCCCGGTGGAAACGCGCTGGCTTCCACGGCCCTTCGATGCCTCCTTGCGGTTTGAGGCGGCGGTGGCGGCGACTGTTCGGCAGGCGGTCGCGGAAACCAGCGGCGGGGTGCTGGTGTTTCTGCCCGGCGAGGGCGAAATCCGGCGGGTCGAAGGCCTTTTGTCAGATCTGAAAGACTGCACAGTTCGTCCACTTTTCGGCGCGATGGATTTTGCCGCGCAGCGGGCCGCTCTTGCCCCATCGGATCAGCGCAAGATCATGCTGGCCACTTCGATTGCCGAAACCTCGCTGACCATTCCCGACATCCGGGTCGTGGTTGATGCGGGCCGCTCGCGTCGCGCCCGTTTTGACGCGCCTTCGGGCATGTCGCGGCTGGTCACCGAACGAGTCACAAAGGCCGAGGCCGAACAGCGCCGGGGCCGCGCAGGCCGGGTGGCCGAAGGCACTTGCTACCGGATGTGGACCAAGGGGGAAGAGGGCGGGATGCAGCCCTTTCCTCCCGCCGAAATCGAAGCCGCCGATCTGACCGGCCTTGCGCTGGAACTGGCACTTTGGGGCGCATCGGACTTGCCCTTTCTGACCCCGCCGCATTCCGGTGTGCTGGCCGAGGCGCGCGCTCTGCTGGTGGGCCTGGGGGCTTTGGACGACCGGGGCGGGATAACCCCGCATGGGCGCGAACTCGCCGCGCTGCCCCTGCATCCGCGTCTCGCGCATATGCTGCTTGTTGCGGGGCCAAAGGCCGCGCCCTTGGCCGCGCTTTTGGCCGAGCGGGACCCGCTGCGCGGCGCGCCGCCCGATCTGCTCTTGCGGCTCAAGGCCGTCGACCGACCGGGGCCAGAGGCGCATCGCCCAACCATCGAACGCATCAGGGCCGAGGCAAAGCGGCTAAGCAGGCAGGTCAAGACGGCCCAGAAACCCGACCTTTCGCCCGCGCAGATGGCAGCGCTCGCCTATCCCGACCGCATCGGTATGCGCCGCGCAGGTGACGCTCCGCGCTGGGTGCTGTCAGGGGGCAAGGGCGCGGCCATGGCTGCGGGTCTGCCGCTTTCGGGGGCAAAGCTGATTGTCGCCACCGATCTGGACGGCGATTTGCGCGAAGCGCAGGTGCGGCAGGCCGTGGCGATCACAGAGTCTGAGGTCAGGGAGCTTTTCGCCGACCGCATCCAATGGGAAGAGGTCTGTGACTGGTCGCGCCGCGATGGTCGTGTGCTCACCCGCAAACAGGAACGTCTGGGCGCGGTGGTTCTGGCCGACCGCCCTTGGCCCGACGCCCCGCCCGAGGCGGTGGCGCGCGCAGCGCTCGCCGGCCTCGCGCAAATCGGCCTGCCTTGGACAGCTTCTGCCGCGCGCCTCCGCGCCCGCATCCGGCTGGTTGCAGGTGAGGACTGGCCCGATATGTCAGACGCATCCTTGCTCGCCACCGCCGAGGATTGGCTTTTGCCGCATCTGACCGGCAAGCGCACCGAATCTGACCTGAAATCGCTGGACCTGACCGAGCCATTGCGTGGCTTTTTGACATGGGAACAGACGCAGGAGCTTGACCGCCTTGCCCCTGCCCATTTCGAAACCCCACTTGGACGCAAGATCCCCATCGACTATGACGGCGACCACCCCGCCATCGCCCTTCGCTTGCAAGAGATGTTCGGCGTCACGCGCCATCCGACTGTGGGTCAACAGCGCCTGCCGCTGCGAATCACATTGCTTTCGCCCGCACAGCGCCCGGTTCAGGTGACGCTTGACCTGCCCGGCTTCTGGGCCAGCTCTTATGCCGATGTTCGCAAGGACATGCGCGGCCAATATCCCCGTCATCCTTGGCCAGAAGACCCAACCGAGGCTGATCCGACGCTCAGGGCAAAGCCGCGAGGAACCTGAGGCTCCGGCAAATTTTCCACAGGCCGGGGGGTGAATCGCTTGACGAGGGCGGCGCATACGCGTAAACGCAGCCATCGAATTCGGGGCCGCGCCTTTGGGGCGGGGTTCTTTCTGTTTACCTCTGCGCCTGACCCGGCGTTCACTTTGAAGGATCACGACGATGTCGCGCGTCTGCGAACTGACGGGCAAGGGCCCGATGTCTGGCAACACGATCAGCCACGCAAACAACAAAACCCGCCGCCGCTTCCTGCCGAACCTGAACGAAGTCACCTTGGCTTCGGACGTGCTCGGACAGTCGTTCAAGCTGCGTATTTCGGCTGCTGCTCTGCGCTCGGTCGACCACCGTGGCGGTCTGGACGCTTACCTTGCCAAGGCCAAGGATGCTGAGCTTTCGGCAGCCGCTCTGAAGATCAAGAAAGACATCGCCAAGGCTCAGGCAGCCGCCTGATCTGGTTTGATCCATCGGATCAAGGCCCCGTGGGTATTTCCCGCGGGGCCTTTTCGCTTGCGCGCTTTCGTCCCCTTTCCCTTGTTCAAAGAAGCGCGTAATCCATCGCCATGATCCGTTTGCTGTCCGCCATCCTGATGTCTTTGGCGCTGGGGCTTGCCTCGGTGTCGATGGCGGTTGCCCGGGCGGAATCACAAGGGGTGATCGTCCTGACCATCTGTTCCGACGAAGGGACAGAAACCGTCACGCTGGATGCGGCGGGCAATCCTGTCTCGTCCTCGCACCATCATTGCCCCGATTGCCTCGTTGGCTTGACGCTGGGCGATCTGCCTTCTGCCCCGCTGGGCAACCGACCCGGCACGCGGACCGAACGCCTGCACTTGCCTGAGTCCGCTCAGGCGGCGCTTGTCCTGACACAAACCCCGCAGGCGCGGGGGCCTCCGTCCTTGATCTGATTGCTCTCACCACACAGATCACTCAATAAAAGGACGTCCTCCGTGACCCGTTTCTTCCCCCTTTTCGCTGCCCTCGCAGCCAGCCTGACCCTGTCTTCGCCGCTTGCCGCCCAGGATCACCCGGCTGGCCTGCACATCATGGACCCCTATGCCCGCGCTGCGGGCGTCGGCAAATCCGGTGCGGTTTTCATGGCCATTCACAACAACATAGATCAGGATGACCGCCTGATCGACGTCCGCGCTGACGTGGCAAAGCGTGTTGAACTTCACACCCACAAGGACATGGGCGATGGCGTCATGAAGATGATGCACGTTCCCGAAGGCTTTGCCGTGCCGGCTGGCGAAATGCATGAACTGGCGCGGGGCGGCGATCACGTCATGTTGATGGGCCTGACCGCTGACCTGAAGAATGGCGATACCTTCCCCCTGACGCTCATCTTTGAAAAGGCCGGAGAGATCGTGGTCGATGTGCCCGTCGATAACGACCGCAAGCCCGAGGCGGGCATGCAAATGCAGCACAATCACGGTATGCAAAGCGGCGGCTGATCCCGCTGCTCACATCCGCGTTCACGGCCAAATCTGGCCTCTGGCGGCGGCAAATTCTTTGCACTAATCAGCAGGGCGCGGACGACTGAGTCCGTGCCCTTTTCCATTGGTTTTTCCATGCGGACCCAGCACTTCGCGCCGGATGCCTTCTCCCCTGATGAATGTGACCAGATCACCGCGCTTGCCCGTGATGCCACCCGAGACGCCGGGCTGGTTGGTGGCCAGACCGCGCATTCTATCCGCCGCGCAGATATCTGCTGGCTGGACGATGTGCCGGGCGCGGACTGGGTGCTTGACCGCATGATGCGGATTGTGGCCGAAGCGAACCGCGAAAGCTTTGGCTATGACCTGACCGATTTCGGGGAAAGTCCGCAGGTTGCCCGCTATGGGGCCGAGCGTGAAGGCCATTTCGATTGGCATTCCGACATCGGCGCGGGCGCTTGGGCTGCCAAGCGCAAGCTGACCATCGTGGTGCAGCTGTCTGACCCCACCGATTACGACGGCGGTGCACTGGAACTGCGCCCGAACAGCAATATCACCTCGGCCCCCCGTCAGCGCGGCCTTGCGACGATCTTCCCCAGCTTTGTGTTGCACCGCGTAACCCCCGTCACGGCGGGCGAGCGTTGGTCGCTTACGCTCTGGTCTCACGGCCCGGCGTTTCGCTAAGCATCGCGTCAACCCAGTCAGCAATCACCTTGCTGGCGGGGCCGGTCAGGATGCGGTCAAACGGCCCACCCGACGGTTCCAAGTTGATTTCCAGAGTCTCGGCCCCGTTCTGTGCGGCTTCAGCGACAAAGCCCGCGGCGGGGTAAACCGTGCCGGATGTGCCAATGGCCACGAACAGATCGGCCTGCGCCAAGGCGTCGAAAATCCGTTCCATCTGATAGGGCATCTCGCCAAACCAGACGATATCTGGTCGGGCACGGCCATCACAGGTGGGGCAGGGGGTCTCGGGCTGCATCTCCCGTGGGGCGGGCCAGCGCGCCCCGCAATCCGCGCACAATGCGCCGCTTAATTGGCCATGCATGTGGATCACATCGGTAGATCCTGCCTGTTCATGCAGATCGTCCACATTCTGCGTGATCAGAACGACCTCGCCTTGATAATCACGTTGCAACCGCGCCAAGGCCCGATGCGCCGCATTGGCCTCGGCGCCGGCCGCATTGGCCCGCCGTGCATTGTAAAACCGGTGAACAAGCCCCGGATTGTGAAAAAAGCCTTCCGGTGTCGCCACTTCGCTCAGATCATATTTGGTCCAAAGCCCGTCTTTGTCGCGAAAGGTGCCCAAACCGCTTTCCGCCGAAATTCCGGCCCCGGTCAGAACGACGATGGTTCCCATTCCTGCCTCCGCGTGGCATCACTTGCACCATGTCCAAAGCTATTCTCTTTGTCTGTCTCGGCAATATTTGCCGCTCTCCCACGGCCGAGGCCGTCTTGCGCCGCCTTGCAGAACAGGCAGGCCTGCCCTTGACGATCGACAGCGCCGGAACTGGCAACTGGCATGTCGGTGAGCCGCCCCATCCGCCGATGATCAAGGCCGCAAAGGCGCGCGGTTATGATCTGTCGCCCTTGCGCGCACGTCAAATCAACCCTGAGGATTTCCAAAGGTTTGACCGTATTTTCGTGATGGATGATCGGAATTTGCGCGATGTTATGGCCCTGCGCCAATCTCATCGCCTTTCCGAAACGGCCACTTGGCCCGAAAGGTTGCTGGATCTTGTGCCGGAACTTGGCCTGACCGAAGTGCCAGACCCTTATTATTCCGGCGCCTTTGACCAGACCATCAGCCTCTGCGAGACGGCCTGCCGCCGTCTCATCACAGACCTACAGGGTCACGAGGCGCAATAAGCCTCGGCCTGTTCGCCAAAGGCCTTGTAGCGGTCCCAAAAGGCGTCATCGGATTTCGATTTCGACATCTTGACCTTCTGGGCGCGGTCCGGGTCACGGAAGAAACCAGCCGCTTTGCGCTGGTCGGCGCCCCGCAGGGTCATGTCCGCAACCTGTTGAATACAGCCGCAAAGCTGGCGGTTTGCTCCCTTGCGGTCCGACCGCAGACAGGCGCTTTCAATCGGGCCCGCAAAACTGGGCGCTGCAATGGCAAAAACAAACGTGGCCGAAAGGGCCAGGGTGTGGAAGGACTTCATCGATCTGCCTCATTGCCTGTGACGGGGTTTCCCTCCGCCGCTGGTCGTTTTTCTGGCATCTATTGTGCCGATTCGAAGAACAAATTTCAATCCGGCCCCGCTTTTCGGCGGGCTTTTGCCGCAGGTCGGGCGGTTATGGTGGTCAAGATCGATGCAGCCACTAGCCCTTGTTGGGATTTGCGTGACGGGACTGTAACAATTGGCTGATTGAGCACTGAAAAGTCCCGCCCGACTCGCTTGTCGGGCAGGGGGGCGGCGCGCTTAGGCGGCCACCAATTCAACCGCGTTTTTCAGGTGCCGTTCCGCCATGGTCCGGCCTTGCCGACCCTTTACAAAGGGGCGTGCCGGACGCAGGCGGAAACTGTCCAACTGCATCAGGTCCGGAAACAGCGCGAAAATTTCCTCCGAGGCGCGAACGCCAATCGACCGCAGCGCCATCGGGCCGGGATAAAGACTTTCGCTTGGTGCCCCTTCGGCAAAGATGACCTCGTGATGATCGAACATCAGATGCACATAGGTAACGTCCTGTGCCGGGGCGATGCTGATGCCGGGCAGTCCCACCAGATGAACCGCCGAAACCAGAACCTCGGTCGTTTCGAACATCCGCTCCGCGATCCGCGATCGGATCAGCATCCGGTGTTGGGGCGAGACCATCAAAGGGCGGCTCGGCAAGCCCGCCCCCAATGCACCGGGCGCGATCAGAATCGGCCGCAAGGTTTCATTTTGGCTCAGGGCCGCCAGCGGAAGACTTTGCCGCCCGATCCACCGAATGCGCTGCATGCCGTGGTCAGCCGTCCGAACCATGGTCCCCACGGTCAGGTCCACGGCGCGCACCATCCCATTCTCGGTTTCAATCAGCGTCTCACCGGTGAAACAGGGAATCTGAATGTCAAAGATGCTCGGGTTGAACGAGATCGAGGCATTCAACACCGTGTTGTTGGGAAAGGGCGTGGCGGTCAGGATCTGCACGCTTTGCAGCGCGTCGATCCCATTCCAGGCCGAAACGAAATTCGCATTCGGTCGCAGGAACATATCCCCATTCGACATCTGCACGATGGTGGCCACCTGCGTCGACGTGGTGCCATCGGGCAGGGTCAGCAGCACATCGGCGCGAAAGGTGGTTTGGACTGTCAGGTTGGTCACGACACCCGTCGTAGAAGGACTGTCAAAACTGAACTGGCTGACAAACCCGCCAACCGCGTTGAAGGGCGCGGTAAAGACAGCAACGCCCGACGAGGTCGTCGTGGTTCCCGTCACCGCCACCGGAGCAATCTGCGCCCGGCCCGTGGCGGTATAGCCCACCATCCCGGCCTCAGTCAGCTGTGTCTGGGTGACGTTCGTTGTCGCTGTGCTGTCGATGATCGGAATATTCCCAATCCACAGCCAATTGACCGTACTGGTCGGCATCTTGCACTCCCCCACTCATTAACCCGCTGGCAGGCGGGGCCGAACTGGCAAGAAATCAGGTGGGGGATGCCGCTGCGGCTGTCAATTCGTGGCAAAATTGGGGCAAAAGCGTGAACGTTTCGGGGTAATTCCCAACCGAAAGTTTAATGCTTTGAAAATAAATAACTAAATTGAAATACTCGGTGAAATTTCCAGCCCAAACCTGAGCGATTTGCAGAATCTTTCCCCCCTTTTTCCGCACCCGCCCGAACTGCGGCGAAGCTGAATTGTGCCTCTCGGCCCCAACATCGGTCCTTGCCGAGGGACTCACGCACAGAACCCCTTTCCGGCCCCTGTTTTACAAGCTATATGCGCGCCCATGACCCAGCTTGATCGCATCCGCAATTTCTCCATCGTGGCCCATATCGACCACGGCAAATCCACGCTCGCTGACCGGCTCATCCAGATGACCGGGACGGTGGCCGAACGGGACATGAAGGCCCAGCTTCTCGACTCGATGGATATCGAGCGTGAGCGTGGCATCACGATCAAGGCCAACACGGTGCGGATCGAATATCCGGCGAAGGATGGCAACAAATACATCCTGAACCTGATCGACACCCCCGGCCACGTCGACTTCGCCTACGAGGTCAGCCGCTCGATGCGCGCCGTCGAAGGCTCGCTACTGGTGGTGGATGCGTCCCAGGGGGTCGAGGCGCAGACATTGGCCAACGTCTATCAGGCGATCGACGCAGGGCACGAAATCGTGCCCGTTCTGAACAAGATCGACCTTCCGGCGGCGGAACCGGATCGGGTCAAGGAAAACATCGAAGACGTGATCGGCATCGACGCCTCTCAGGCGATCCCGATTTCGGCCAAGACCGGTCTTGGCATTCCCGATGTTCTGGAAGCGATCGTCACCCGTCTGCCCGCGCCCAAGGGCGACCGCGAAGCGCCGCTGAAGGCGATGCTGGTCGACTCGTGGTATGACAGCTACCTTGGCGTTGTCGTCATGATCCGCGTCATCGACGGTGTGATCCGCAAGGGCGACCGCATCAAGATGATGCAAACCGGTGCCGTCTATGGCGTCGACAAACTTGCCGTCCTGAAACCGCAGATGGTCGACATTGCGGAACTCGGCCCCGGCGAAATCGGCATCTGGACCGGCTCCATCAAGCAGGTCCGCGACACCCGCGTCGGCGACACCATCACCCATGAAAAGCGCGGCTGCGACAAGCCGCTGCCGGGCTTCAAACCCGCGCAACCCGTCGTGTTCTGCGGCCTTTTCCCGGTCGATGCCAATGATTTCGAGGCGCTGCGCGATGCCATCGAAAAGCTCGCCCTGAACGACGCCAGCTTCTCCTATGAGATGGAAACCTCGGCCGCCCTTGGCTTTGGTTTCCGCATGGGCTTCCTTGGCCTTCTGCACCTCGAAGTCGTGCGCGACCGTCTGGAGCGTGAATATGACCTCGACCTGATCACCACCGCGCCCTCGGTTGTGTTCAAGCTGCATATGAAAGACGGCGAGGTGCGCGAGCTGCACAACCCCGCCGACATGCCCGACCTGACCTATGTCGACCATATCGAAGAGCCACGCATCAAGGCCACGATCATGGTGCCCGACGAATATCTGGGCGATGTGCTGAAGCTGTGCCAGGACCGCCGCGGCATTCAGCTGAACCTCACCTATGCCGGCGCCCGCGCCATGGTCGAATATGACCTGCCGCTGGCCGAGGTGGTGTTCGACTTCTACGACCGTCTGAAATCGGTGACCAAGGGCTATGCCTCTTTCGATTACCAGATTTCAGAATATCGCGAAGACAACATGGTCAAGATGTCGATCCTTGTGAACGACGAACCGGTGGATGCGCTGTCGATCATGGTGCACCGTGACCGCGCCGAAAGCCGTGGCCGCGCCATGGTGGAAAAGCTGAAAGACCTGATCCCCCGGCACATGTTCAAAATCCCGATTCAGGCCGCTATCGGGGGCCGCGTCATCGCCCGCGAAACGCTTTCCGCCATGCGCAAGGACGTGACCGCCAAGTGCTACGGCGGCGACGCCACCCGTAAGCGCAAACTGCTGGAAAAGCAGAAGGCCGGTAAGAAGAAGATGCGCCAGTTCGGCAAAGTCGAAATCCCGCAGGAAGCGTTTATTAGTGCGCTCAAAATGGACAGCTAAGGCTGTCCGTTTTGAGGCGCAGGTGGGCGAAAGAGATTGGCGTAGCCAATCGCGTGCCCACACGGTTGGGATTGAGCGAGATTGTAGTTTGTTAAGAAGGAAACAGCGCAGTCACAGGCTGAATTAGTCTTTGACTCGTCACTGTGTCGATTCTACCCTTGGCTGAGGATTTGGATTATCGTTTTTCCTTAGCGGATATCTTTGATGGTGACTGACGCTTTAGACGTGGAAGTTGAAAACCCACCAGTAGTTCTTACTCTTGTTTTAAACAACTCAGAGCCCATCGAACTTTCCGCATTCGTGGGAGCATTCACTTCACTGGCGACGGAATACCGTAAGAGTGTGAGGGGAAACGACGATCTCGAAAATGAGGCAACAATTTATGTCAAAGAGGTCAGATCCGGCTCAATAATTGCTGATCTTATTCCCGTAGTGGCCCCAGCACTGCCAATAATAGCTAGCCATACCGAGCAAGTTGGACATGCTATCGACTTCGTATTGAAATGGGCAGATCGAATTACGAAACTTCGAGATGGTGTTATTCCTAGTGGATTTACTCGATCTGACTTGAAGACGTTCACTGATGCAACGGTTGCAATCGCAAACGATCGCAATGCATCAGCAAGACTAGAGGCCGCGACTTTCGAAGACGGTCGGCGCCAAGTTCGTGCCGCATTCATATTCACGACTCCTGAAGCTCAGTCCGTTGCCAAAACCATTGACGCTGAGTATCGCCGCCTTGAAGCTCAAGCTGATCGAGCCGTTGAGCGAACTCTAATGATTTTCACTCGATCAGACGTGAATGATGCGCCGACAGACAAGAGAAGTGGTGAGCGCGTACTTATTTCAGAGGTAACGGATAAAGAATTACCATTGATATATGCATCTGGACTGTCCGAGCAACGTATTAAGCACGTAATCCGTGAAGCTGATGAAAACATATTTAAGAAGGGCTTTGTTGTTGATGTCCTGGTTTTGCACAGAGGAAGTCGGCCTATTGCCTACAAGCTAACTGATGTTCATGACGTCATTGATATTGATGACGATGACGGGCACGAGACTTCATGAATCGTTATTAGTTTACTTCCTACTCCCCGCCTCCCGGTCGCAATCCGAACCCCCTTCACCCGTGCGGTAGCACGGGCAGCGCCCGCAGGCCCCCACGGCGGGCGCTTCGCTTCCCGCCTCGGTCGGGCGCTGCCCTCCGCGCCTTTGGCGCAGGTCATGCTTCCGTTACTCGCCGCAACACCAATCCATGCTACACTTCCTCTCAGGGGCAGGATTTCACGCCCCGTTTCACAGGGAGATTACCCATGCACCGCCACTTGCTTGCTGCCGCCTTCGCCCTCTTTGCGGCCCCGGCTTTCGCCTTCCACTGCCCCGCCGACATGGCCGCGATTGACGCGGCGCTGCCCAACGCCAGCCTGTCCGAGGCCGATCTGGCTAAGGTCAAGGAACTCCGCGCCAAGGGCGAAGAACTGCACGCCGCGGGCGATCATCAAGGCTCGGTCGATGCCTTGGCCGAGGCGATGAAACTGCTCGGCATTTAACCGTAGGTCGCGCTTCAGCCCGACTCAGACGCCAAGGGCGCGGGCCAAACCGCGCCCTTTTGCTGTGGTTTCGCTGTGCCCACGGAAACACCACGGCCTGCACACGGAAAAACCACGCCATGAACACGGGGTCACACCGCCCATTTGTCGCGGATTCCACCCTGTTCGCGGGGGGCGAATCGGCCTATGCTGCATCGCGGCAAAAGGGGGCTCTCATGGGCAAGGTCATCACGGTTGCACAGCAAAAAGGCGGGTCAGGCAAGACCACGCTGGCGATCAACCTCGCGGTGGAATTTGCGCGTCAGGGGCTGAAAATCGCCCTTCTCGACACTGATCCGCAGGGCAGCCTTGGCCGCTGGTTCATGACCCGGCGCGAGGCGCTTGGCGACCCCGGTCTGGACCTCTCGACCGCAAGCGCCTGGGGGGTCAGCTATGAATGTGAAAAGCTGCGCAAAACCAATGACTTGGTGATTGTCGACACGCCCCCGAAAGTGGATGCCGACCTGCGCCCCGCGCTGCGCGAGGCCGATCTGGTGCTGATCCCTGTCGCCACCTCTCAGGTCGATCTCTGGGCCACCGATGGGGTGCTGGATCTGGTTGCCCGCGAACGGCGCAAACCCATCGTTGTTCTGAACCGGGTCAAGCCCAACACCAACCTCGCACGCGAGGTTGCTGCATCTGCAAAAGAACTCGCCGCCGTGGCCGAGTCCAGCTTTGGCCAACGCGTTGTTTATGCAGAAACTTTGGGTCGCGGTTTGGGGGTGGTCGAGGCCGGAAAATCCGCCGCCTCAGCCGAAGTTCAAGCCCTAGCCGCCGAGGTCGCAAACCTGCTTCAAGAAGCCTGATCGGGGCCTTTCACGATCAACGTGTAATAGGCGTAAACCCCTGCTGCGCCAAAGATAATTCCCCAAAAGGGCTGCTGCATCCAGAACTCAAACGCGCCCCAGGCCATCGGGGCCAGCGCGGTCACCCAGCGTACCCAGACCTTGCGAAAGAACGGATGGTTCGGATCAAGGAATTTCATGGCGGTCCCAACTGTGGCATCATGGTTCTGGGAGGTACCTGAAATGCCAAAGATTTCCAACGACTTTCACGGCCAAACTGTCATCACCACCTTCGAGCTGACCCCAGCCACAGCCGATGATCTGATGGAGGCGCTGCAAGCCGCCTTTTCAGAAGTGATCCGCAACCAACCGGGTTTCATTTCGGCGGCGCTGCACATTAACGATGCGCGAACCCGCATCTGCAACTATTCGCAATGGGAAAGCCGGGGCCACTATCAGGCCATGCTCCGCAGCCCCGAAATGCGCGAACGAAACCGCCACATCAACACGCTTTGCAAAGGCTTCGAACCCGTGATGTATGAGGTGGCGGGGGCAATTTAGGCCCCGACCCTTAGTTTGAGATTTTCAGATGCTTCCTTCGCTCGTGCTATTTGCCCTTTCCTTCTCTGCCCTCATCGTCACGACTGTTCTTAAAGATTTTCAGGATTTACAGATGCTTGCGGCGTCAATGCTGGCCGCAAGCCTGTATCTTCTGCTGCAAGAATGGTGGCGGGGCCGCAAAGCGGGGCGCCTACGTCAGGATGTCATCATAGACGGGTCGAATGTCATGCACTGGCTGGACGAGAGGCCCCAGTTGCAGCCACTTCTCGATGTGATTGCCTATCTCAAGGGGAAGGGTTTTCGCGTCGGGGTGGTGTTTGATGCGAACGCAGGCTGGAAACTTTGGGATCAGTACCGCGGTGACCATTATTTCGCTCAAAGGCTTGGGCTTGCGGACCAACAGGTTCTCGTCGTGGCCAAAGGTCAACCGGCAGATCCGGTCATTCTGGCCGCCGCGCGGGAAAACGGGGCGCAGATTATTACCAATGACCGGTATCGCGATTGGGTGGAACAGTACCCGGAAATAGCAGCGCCCGGCCACCTCGTCCGTGGGGGCTATCGGAAGGGACAACTTTGGCTGGATGAACGTGCCATGGCTCCGCGCTCCATCGCCGCCAATTAACGTCGCCGCCGTTTGTTCCCGCCGCGTTGTCCGGCCCGCCCGGCCGTGCTGCGGCCCGACATTTTCTGAGCCTCTTCAACGGCTTCTTCGATCACCGACTGCCGCGCAAGCGGGTCGTCGGCCACGGTCAATTCCACCGCTTCCAACCGCTTCACCTCATCGCGCAGGCGGGCGGCTTCCTCGAATTCAAGGTTCTCGGCGGCCTTGCGCATCTGCGCCCGCAGAGCATCCAGATGGGCGGCAAGGTTCTGACCGACATTCGCCTTTTCCACTTTGGCGGTGACGCGCGACATATCCGTATCGCCTTGCCACAGGCCCGCCAGCACGTCCTCGACGTTCTTCTTCACCGTTTGCGGGGTGATGCCGTGTTCTTCGTTATAGGCAATCTGCTTGGCGCGGCGTCGGTTGGTTTCGGCAAGCGCACGCTCCATGCTGCCGGTGATCCGGTCGGCATACATGATCACGCGGCCCTCGGCGTTTCGCGCGGCGCGGCCAATCGTCTGGATCAGTGAGGTTTCAGACCGCAGGAACCCTTCTTTATCGGCGTCCAGAATGGCCACCAGCCCGCATTCCGGAATGTCCAACCCTTCGCGCAACAGGTTGATGCCCACCAGCACATCAAACGCGCCCAGACGTAAATCCCGAAGGATTTCAATGCGTTCAATGGTGTCGATGTCGGAATGCATATAGCGGATGCGGATGCCCTGCTCGTGGAAATATTCGGTCAGGTCTTCGGCCATGCGCTTGGTCAGCGTGGTGACCAGCACCCGCAACCCTTGGGCCGCGACTTTGCGAATTTCGTCCAGCAGGTCATCCACCTGCATCTCAACAGGTCGGATTTCCACCACCGGATCCAACAGGCCCGTCGGGCGGATCACCTGTTCGGCGAAAACGCCGCCAGCCTGCTCCATCTCCCACGCCGCGGGGGTGGCAGAGACGAAGATGGATTGGGGCCGCATCGCATCCCATTCCTCGAACTTCAGCGGGCGGTTGTCCATACAAGAGGGCAGGCGGAACCCGTGTTCCGCCAGCGTGAACTTGCGCCGATAGTCGCCCCGGTACATGCCGCCGATCTGCGGCACCGAAACGTGGGATTCATCTGCAAAAACAATGGCGTTGTCCGGGATGAATTCGAACAGCGTCGGCGGCGGTTCCCCCGGTGCGCGGCCCGTCAGATAGCGGGAATAGTTTTCGATCCCGTTGCAGACGCCGGTTGCCTCCAGCATTTCCAGATCGAAATTCGTCCGCTGCTCCAGCCGTTGGGCTTCCAGCAGCTTGCCTTCATTCACCAACTGATCCAGTCGCTGCCGCAGCTCTTTCTTGATGCCGTTGATCGCCTGCTGCATCGTCGGGCGCGGCGTTACATAGTGGCTGTTGGCGTAAATACGGATCTGATTGAAACTGTCGGTCTTTGTCCCCGTCAAAGGGTCGATTTCCAGAATGGATTCAAGCTCTTCGCCAAAGAACGAAAACCGCCAGGCGCGGTCTTCAAGGTGGGCTGGCCAAACTTCCACCACATCGCCCCGCACCCGGAATGACCCGCGCTGAAAGCCTTGTTCATTGCGGCGGTATTGCTGCGCCACCAGTTCGGCAATGACTTTGCGCATGTCATACATCTGGCCAGCAATAAGGTCTTGCGTCATCGCCGAATAGGTCTCGACCGAGCCGATACCGTAGATGCACGAAACCGAGGCGACGATGATCACATCGTCCCGCTCCAACAGCGCACGGGTGGCCGAGTGGCGCATCCGGTCGATCTGCTCGTTGATCTGGCTTTCCTTCTCGATATAGGTGTCAGACCGCGGCACATAGGCTTCGGGCTGGTAATAATCGTAATAGGAAACGAAATATTCGACCGCGTTGTCGGGGAAGAACCCTTTGAATTCGCCGTATAATTGCGCGGCCAATGTCTTGTTCGGGGCAAGGATGATGGCCGGGCGCTGCGTTTCTTCGATGACCTTGGCCATGGTAAAGGTCTTGCCGGTGCCCGTGGCCCCCAGCAACACTTGATCGTGTTCCCCCGCCATCACCCCTGCCGACAATTCGGCAATCGCCGTTGGCTGGTCGCCCGCCGGTTTGAACGGTGTGTGCAGGACAAACCGCTTGCCACCTTCCAGCTTTTCGCGGGCGGGCATGACGCGGCTTACATCCGGCAAATGGTCGGGGGCATTGTTATGCATGGCGCTTCCTCGGGCAGGGGAGGAGATTTGATCTGTTTTTGTTCTAATGCAAGGGTTCTGAAACCAAAAGTGTCATGCACAGGCGCTGTTGCGCCGGAACACCTTTGAAAAGACAAATCGGGCCCAAGGCCGCAGCCGATTGCCCGGCATCAACGAATGGCATAAGCCGAACCTATGGGAGAAAAGATCGACTCAAAGGCCATTGGCCTCGACACCGGGGTTGCGCTGATCACTTGGTTGACGGGCGCAGAAAATCTTCATTACGGGCTGTGGGACGGGCTGGAGGTCGCCGCCGGCAATCTGCGTCAGGCGCAGGATGCCTATACGGCAAAGCTGTTCAGCCACCTTCCGCGAATGCCGCTGCGTATCCTCGATATCGGGGGCGGGGCTGGGATCACCGCCGCAAAACTGATCGCTCTTGGTCATCAGGTCGACATCGTCGTGCCCTCATCCTATCTGGCAGGGCGTTGCCGCGAAAACGCCCCCCAAGCCACGGTACATGAATGCCTATTCGAAGATTTCAAAGGCACGGGCCCCTATGATCTGTGCCTTTTTTCCGAAAGTTTTCAATATATTCCACTGAAAGAAAGCCTGCCGCGCTGCCTGTCGCTGTTAAGGCCGGGCGGAAAGATCCTGATTGCAGATTGCTTCCGGACCGAGGCCTATAAGGGGCGCAAAGCCGAAGGTCCGCAACCCGGCGGCGGGCATCAGGTCGCGGCCTTCCGCGCCGCTTTGGCCCAGTCGCCGCTGATCGTGCGCCACGAAGAAGACATCACCGACAGCGTGGCCCCCTCGATTGATCTTGAGCAGGGCTTCTTCAACGTCCTTGGTCTTGGCCTATCGCGTACGCAGGACGAAATCCGCCGCAAGAAGCCAAAACTTTATTGGGCCTTGGCCAAGTTGATCTCGGCGATCCTCTCGAAACGTCGGCGGGAAAACCTGGTGCAGAGGCTGACGGCCAATACGCGCACCTCTCACGCCTTTCGCCATTACAACCGCTATCTGATCGTCGTTCTGGAAAAACCGGAAGCCGCGTGATCATTCTGTCGCATCATGCATCTTCGGGTTGAAATATTCGCAAAAGACACGCATGTTGGTTGGGCAAGCAGCAGACTGGTGCTGTCGGTTTCGTCTATCCGCCCCTCCCCAGAAGGGTTCGCAGGCGTAATCGGCAGCACTTTTGTTTTTGGGCCGCGGCCTGCGGCGCCTTCGCGCTTGAACCGGCAACCGCTTTTGGACCATATAGGGGCAAGTATTCCGGAGGATTCCATGCGCGCCCGCATCTACCAGCCTGCCAAAACCGCAATGCAATCTGGCACCGCAAAGACCCGCACTTGGGTTTTGGAATTTGCGCCCGCCACCTCGCGTGAGGTTGATCCGCTGATGGGCTGGACCTCGTCGGATGACACCCAAGCCCAAGTCAAACTGCGCTTCGACAGCGCCGAGGCCGCCGAAGCATATGCCAAGGCCAAAGGCATCGACTATGAAATCGTCCAGCCCAAGGCGCGGAAGCCGATCATCCGTCAGCGCGGCTATGGCGAAAACTTTGCAACCGACCGCCGGGGCGCCTGGACACACTAACCGGCCGCAAGTCGGCAAACCGACCCGCGAAGCATGATGAAAGGTCGCCAAGGGGCGGCCTTTCTATTCCGAAAATGGCGCAGTCAGGCTCGGCTCGTGTAGGGATTTCCCAAAATAAGGCCTTGTAATCGCCTGCGTTTTCACGATGCTAAACCGCAGCTTCAGAGGGATTTGTCGCCGTGTCACTGTTCAGAACTTCGGGAACTTTTGCCCTCGTGGCATTCCTTCTCGCGGGCTGTGTCGGCTCGACGGGTCAGACGGTTGCTGTCAAAGGGGTTGGCGACGCTGACCTTTTGAAGATGCGGGCCGGGCCGGGCTTGGGCTACAACATCGTGCTGGGCTTGCCCGATGGCACTCGGCTGACCCGCCGCGACTGCGTGACAGAGGTCGGCCAGCTGTGGTGCCGCGTCTCCCTCTCGAATGCACCGGGTGTTTCGGGCTATGTTTCGGCTGATTACCTGACCGGAAACTAAGGCCTGACCGCCCCTTCCGCCCCTGCCACGACGGGAAAGCCCATGACGCCCGATTTCCTTGTGACCCATTCCGGCGGTTTTCACGCCGATGATCTGATGTCGACCGTGGTGCTGACACGGCTCTTTCCGAAAGCCCAGTTGGTGCGCAGCCGTGATGATCGCTGGACGACCCCGGCGGCTGACCGGGTTATCTATGACGTTGGGCGTGATTTCGATGCCGGCAAAGCGATCTTTGACCACCACCAGAAAAACCCGCCCCTGCGCGCGGATGGGCAGCCTTTCAGTTCATTCGGCCTGATCTGGAGAGAATATGGGCCGCGCTATCTTGCTGCCCTAAACGTTCCAGACGCAGATATTCCCAAGGTTCACGCGGAATTCGATCAAAGTTTCGTTCTTCCCATCGACCTGATGGACAACGGCGCAATTGATCCGGGGGCCGCAGGCCTCCTTGCCAGCCTTTCGCTGCCTGTCTTGCTTGAAAACTTGAAGCCCGTTTTCGATGCCAAGGAACGCGAGGCAGAAGACGCGGCCTTTGCGGTTGCCGTCGATGTCGCCCGCGCCTTGGTCGAGGCGGTCTTGCGCCAGATGACAGCGAAACTTCGGGCCGAGATGATTGTGCGCGCCGCGATCGAAAGAGCTGGCCCCAGCCCCATTCTGGAATTGCCGATGGGCATGCCCTATCGCGAGGCCATTGAAAAGTCGGGGGCGGATCATCTCTTGTTCGTCATCCATCCCCGAGACTCGGACTGGGCCTTGAACGGCATCAAGATCAGCGAGTCAAGTTTTGCCCAACGGGCTGATTTGCCAGCAGAATGGGCGGGTCTGACCGATGCGGCACTAGAGCTGGCCTCTGGCGTGAAGGGGGCGAAGTTCTGCCACAACGCCCGCTTCATTGCGGTGGCCGACAGCCGAGAGGCGATCATACAGATGGCAGAGCTTGCCGTGCGCTCTGCCACCAAAGGCTGATCGCCTTAGAATGTGATCGGTTCCAGCACCTTGGGTTCGATCACCTGTGTTCCGATCGGAACCCCGGCGCGTAAGTCATCGGCGCTTTGCGCCAAGATGGGGTAGGTCAGATAGTGGCAGGGGATCACGGTTTTGAACCGGAAATAGCGCCGCGCCGCATAGGCCGCCCGTTTCATATCCATCGTATAACGCCCGCCACAGCACAGAATACCGATGGTGGGTTTGTGATAATCCCCCATCCATTCCATATCGGCCATCAGATCGGTGTCGCCTGATACATAGATGACCTCGCCCTCGCCAGCGATCATGAACCCATTGGCTGAACCGGCCACAATCGGATCGCCGCCCAGATAGTCGACACTGGAAGAATGCGAGGCTGCGACCATCGTCACCGCAGCACCGCCGCAATCAATGGTGCCGCCACGACCAAAGCCCATGACGTTCTCTGCGCCCTGACGCTCAAACCACTCGGCCAACTCATGCACGGTGGCGATCATCGCTCCGGTTTTCTGCGCAAATTCCAGAACGCCCGAGGCATGGTCGCCATGGGCATGGGTCACCAGAATATGCGTCACTCCCGCAATCGCCTCGTCAATCCGGTCCTGCGGAAACATCGGATTGCCATGCAGCCACGGATCAATCAGCAGCACCGCCTCTTCAACCTCGATCCGATAAGTAGAATGGCCCAACCAAGTAATCTTCATTATCAACCTTCCTCTGCCAAACGCCCTATTGCGCGTGTGGTCCTGTAATTTGGACCGTCATCCTGACCACTCTTTCCCTTTCCCGGCAACCCCCTGCGGCCAAGGACTTGCAGGGCCGGGGGCAGGGGGCTAAACGGAGCGGGACTGAAGGAAAGGGAAACCCCATGTCCATCGACATCGAAACCGCCCGCAAGGTGGCAAAACTGGCCCGCATCCGGGTGAATGATGAAGACTTGCCGCCCTTGGCGCAAAAGCTTTCGTCGATCCTTGGCTTCATGGAGCAGTTGAACGAGGTCGACGTGACAGGGATCGAACCCATGACCAGTGTCACCCCACAGCGGCTGAAGCGCCGCGTCGATGTGGTGACCGATGGCAATATTCAGGAGGCCGTGCTGAAGAACGCGCCCGACGCGCGTGAGGGCTTCTTTGCGGTACCGAAGGTGGTGGAATGAGCGTGAACGGCTGGACAATCGAAGCGGCGCGCGATGCGCTGAAAAAGGGCGAGGTTTCGGCGGTTGACCTGACCATGTCCTGTCTGACGGCAATGGATGCGGGCGATCAGTTGAACGCCTTTGTTCACAAGACGCCGGAACTGGCGCTGGATCAGGCCCGCGCGGCTGATCTGCGGATCAAGGCAGGCGATGCTCCGTCGATGTGCGGCATTCCGGTCGGCATCAAGGATCTTTTCGCCGTCAAGGGCGTGGCCACTCAGGCAGGCTCGAACATCCTGAAAGGCTTCAAGCCGGAATACGAATCCACCGTGACCGCGAAATTGTGGGAAGCGGGCGCGGTCATGCTGGGCAAGCTGAACATGGACGAATTCGCCATGGGCTCGTCCAACGAATCCTCGTGCTATGGCCCGGCCGTCAACCCGTGGAAGATCGACGACCGCAATCTGACGCCCGGTGGTTCGTCGGGCGGGTCGGCCTCTGCCGTTGCCGCCGACCTTTGCATTGCAGCGACCGGCACCGATACCGGCGGTTCCATCCGCCAGCCCGCCGCCTTCTGCGGCATCACCGGGATCAAGCCGACCTATGGCCGCGTCAGCCGCTGGGGCATCGTGGCCTATGCCTCCTCGCTGGATCAGGCGGGCCCAATGACCAAATCGGTGCGCGATGCAGCCATCATGCTGGGCGCGATGGCGGGGCACGACCCCAAGGATTCGACCAGCGCCGATATCGCCGTGCCGGATTTCGAGGCCGCGCTGACCGGTGACATCCGTGGCAAGAAGATCGGTATCCCTCGCGAATACCGTCTGGACGGGATGCCTGCCGAAATCGCCGCGCTCTGGGACAAGGGCATGGACATGCTGCGCGACGCGGGCGCCGAGATCGTCGATATCAGCCTGCCGCACACGAAATACGCCTTGCCTGCCTATTATGTCATCGCGCCTGCAGAGGCCTCGTCGAACCTCGCCCGCTATGACGGCGTGCGCTATGGCCACCGTGCCAAACTCTCGGCCGGTGACGGCATCACCGAGATGTATGAAAAGACTCGCGCCGAAGGCTTTGGCCCGGAAACGCAGCGCCGGATCATGGCAGGCACCTATGTGCTCTCTGCTGGCTTCTATGACGCCTATTACAACCGCGCCCGCCGCGTTCGCGCGCTGATCAAGCGCGATTTCGAACTGGCCTTCGAGGCCGGTGTTGATGCAATCCTCGCCCCGACCACCCCGTCGGCGGCCTTTGGCATCGGCGAGAAGGGTGCTGCAGACCCGGTCGAAATGTATCTTATGGACGTCTTCACTGTCACGCTGAACCTTGCCGGTCTGCCGGGGGTCGCGGTGCCTGTCGGGTTGAACGCACAGGGTCTGCCACTGGGCCTGCAATTGATTGGCCGTCCATGGGACGAGGCGAACTTGCTAAATCACGCCTATGTGCTGGAACGCGCAGCGGGATTTGTGGCAAAGCCGCAGAAATGGTGGTAACTGCCGCCTTCGACGTCCACTGAACGGTTCAATTGAAATGCGCTTGCCTGCTCTTCTGACGGTTTCTTCCCTCGCACTTGCGGCGTGTGGGCCGACTGTGCCGGACAGTGGGGCGGGCGCCGGATACAACGATTACAACGCCTATCTGCGCGAACGTGAGGCCGCAGCCGCGCGCCCGCAACCGATTGTTCCGCCGGGTTTCTCGACCGATGTCGTCGGCGCCGCAATTGACCGCGCTGACGGTGGTGGCCTGCCACCCAGCAGCGGGACGGGTGCCGTGATCGGGGCCACACCCACCAATCCGGCACCCGCAGTGGTGGGCGCGGGCATCCGCCCACGCGGCAACGCGCCTTCGAACATCAAGGAAGAATCGGGCGAGATGGTTCATGCCACCGGCAGTGCTTCGATTTCCGATGAAAACGACTTTCAGGCCGTCTCGCAGCGCGAAACCATCGCCAGCGACAAGGAACGGATCGAACGGAACCGCTCGCAATACGTCGTGATTCAACCCGGTGCTCTGCCAACCCGTCCGGGTGAACTTGGCCCGAATATCGTCGATTACGCTTTGGCCACCACCAACCCGGTCGGCACCCAGCTTTACAAGCGGTCGTCTTTTGGCATCGGCAACAGCGCCGCGAAATGCGCGAACTATGCCTCGCCTGATCTGGCACAGACCGAATTCCTTGCCAAAGGCGGACCAGAGCGTGACCGGCTTGGGCTGGACCCCGATGGTGACGGCTATGCCTGCGGTTGGGATCCTTCGCCTTTCCGTCTGCGGTGACGCTGCCCTCTCCGAATTTCGGCGAAAGGCGTGGCGGCGTTCGCCCCTCGATTATTGTTCTGCATTATACCGGTATGGACAGTTGCGCCGCCGCGCGTGACCGCCTGTGTGATCCAACGGCGGAAGTCTCGGCCCATTGGCTGATCTCGGAAACCGGAAAATGCGAGCAACTGGTTGATGAGGCGCAGCGCGCTTGGCATGCGGGGGCGGGCGAATGGGCGGGCATCACCGATGTGAACAGCCATTCCATCGGGATCGAGCTTGCCAATACCGGAAGCCACCCGTTTTCCGAACCCCAGATGCAGGCCCTTGAATCCTTGCTTCGGGGCATCATGGACCGCTGGTCGATCCCGCCCGCCAATGTCATCGGCCATTCCGACATGGCCCCGGCCCGCAAATCAGATCCCGGCCCGAAATTCGACTGGCAACGGCTTGCGCGTCTTGGTCTGGCAATCTGGCCGACGCCATCCGATACGTCGCCTGACCCCGGCCAGTTTCGCCCAATGACCCGCAATCTGGGTTACGGCGACCACCCCGATGACCTTCTCCTTCGCGCCTTTCGCCTGCGCTTTCGACCCCATGCCTCTGGCCCCTTGGCCGAAGATGACCTGCGCGTGCTGGCCGCGCTTGCCGCAAATCCCCGTTGACGCCGCGCCATCGCCCGCGTAATCCCCACACCGCGCGGATGGCTGGATGACCGCGTGTCTCAGCAATGGGACGCGAGGAAAGTCCGGACTCCATGAAGTAAGGGTGCCGGGTAATGCCCGGCGGGGGTAACCCCAGGGAAAGCGCCACAGAGAACAGACAGCCTCGCTTGCGGGGCAATGGTGAAACGGTGGGGTAAGGCTCACCGCGGTTCTGGTAACAGGGCCGGCACGGCAAGCCCCACCCGGAGCAATGCCGAATAGGGGCCTCGTGTGGAAAGGTCTGCGCCCGCCGCAAGGCAACAGCAGAGACCTCCGCAGGGACACTTCAGCCCAGAGGCCCGGGTTGGCAGCTAGATCCCGTCGGTAACGGCGGGGGCAGAGGAATGGTCATCCAAGGGGGCAACCCCGGGACAGAATCCGGCTTACAGGCCATCCGCGCAAATCATCGACCTTGGCCTTAGCCGCGCCCGCGATAGGGCGGCACACCTTGGTCTGGCACCCAGACACCGGCAGGAACGGGGCCGGACTGCCAAAAGACGTCAATCGGAATGCCGCCGCGCGGATACCAATAGCCGCCGATCCGCAGCCATTGCGGCTCAAGGAAATCAACCAGCCTCCGCGCGATCGACACCGTGCAATCCTCGTGAAACGCACCGTGATTGCGGAATGATCCAAGGAACAGCTTCAGCGATTTCGATTCCACAAGCCAAGGGCCGGGAACGTAATCAATCATCAGATGCGCGAAATCGGGTTGGCCAGTGATCGGGCACAGCGAGGTGAACTCGGGCGCGGTGAACCGCACCATATAGGCCACATCGGCCTGCGGGTTCGGCACCCGTTCCAACTCGGCCTGCTCTGGCGACTCGGGCAGCCGCGTCGCGCCGCCAAGCTGGGTGAGGTTTTGATAGATATCTTGCGTCATGGGTGTCTCCTGAAATCAGACGCCACGTTTGTTGCCCCAGATCAGCACATGCATCTGGGGAAGAATGCGGGGGGTAAACCAACCATCCGCCATAGCCGTTTCCACCAGCCATTCCAGACGGTCGGCCAGATCCTGCGGATTGACGGGTTTTTCCGGGTCAACCTCGGGGTTTCCCGGTTGCAGATACAAGGGCAGGCCCGGGTGGCGCGCATGGGCATCCTTGGCCCAGTCATAATCCACGCGGTCAAAGACCACGATCTTCATCACCTGCTGCCGCGCCTTTCGTCCGGCGTCGACACAGGCGGCAAAGGCTCCCCAATCCACCACCTCCCCACTAGAGGGCGGCTTGGGCGACAGCACCAACATGTCCAGATCCCCAAACCAGTCCCGCGCGATGGACCCTTGGGTTTCACAGGCGAAACGGTATCCCGCAGCCTTGCCCATGCTGATCAACGGACCAAAATCCTGGATCGCCGGGTTGCCGCCGCTGATCGAAACGGTCAGGGGCTTGCCACGCGACAGCCTTTCGACCTCGGCCCAGATCGCAGCCTCGGCCATCGGCTTCCATGTTTCGCGATAGGCGCTGTCCACCGCATGCAGGCTGTCGCACCAACTGCACCGGTAATCGCAGCCACCGGCCCGCACAAAAACCGTCGGCTCGCCGATCAGTGCGCCTTCGCCTTGAACCGTTGGCCCAAAAATCTCGGCAATCCGCAGGGTCATGGTCGATATTCCGCCCATGTCTTCGGCGTCTCGCTGACCGCAACCGACGTGGTTTCAGGCCACTGCGCCTTGCACCAATCATAGAAATGCTTGGCCATGTTCTCTGCAGTCGACGGGCCCGTCAGCACGTCGTTCAGGTGACGGTGGTCAAAGCTGTCGTCGATATAGGTCTTCAGCGGCTTCAGATCGTGATAATCCCGCACGAACCCGTCGCTGTTCAACGCGGGCGCCGAAAGCTCGACCACCACGATGTAATTATGACCATGCAACCGGGCACATTGATGATCGGCGGGCAGGTGGCTGAGCTGATGCGAGGCGGAAAAGTGAAATTCCTTGCGTATCCGGTACATCAGCGGCCCTCGCGATTGGCAATCGCCTCGATCCAGAACGCCGGATCGTCATAGACCGTGGGGTCTTCAACGCCCGCCAGATGAAAGGCCTCGCGCCGTTCGACACAGGTGCCACAGCGCCCGCAATGATGCGCGCCCCCCTTGTAGCACGACCACGTCTCGGCAAAGGGCGTGCCAACCTTGGCCCCTTCGCGCACGATGTCGGCCTTCGTGCGTTCCACAAAGGGCGTGTAAAGCTGCACGCTTGCATAGCCGTCCAGCGCCGCCTGCTGCATCTCGTTGAAGGCGCGGGTAAAGGCCGGGCGGCAATCGGGATAGATGAAGTGATCGCCGCCATGCACCGCCGTCGCGACCGCCTCGTCGCCATTCGCCGCCGCCACCCCAAAGCCAATGGCCAGCATAATGGCATTGCGGTTCGGAACCACGGTGATCCGCATGGTTTCCTCGGCATAATGTCCATCGGGCACGTCGATATTGTCGGTCAGCGCCGACCCCGTCAGCCCCGCGCCAATCGCCCGAATGTTGATCAGGTGAAAGGGAACCCCAAGGCGGCGCGCCGCCTCTGCGGCAAAGTCCAGCTCTTTGCGGTGCCGTTGACCATAGTCAAAGGACACCAGACGCGTCAGCTCATGTTCTCGCGCAATGATATGGGCAAGCGATACGGAATCGAGCCCGCCCGAGCAGATCGTAAGTGTTTTCATTTTGAACCCTTGTTTTGATAACCGGGTAGGCTGCGACCGGTGAGGGGCGATCTAAACGCCAAAAGGGGCCAAGGCAAGTCTATGCGATGATAGCGGGCCTAAGGTTGTGGCGCGGTCACCGCCCCCACGAGCTTCAAGAGCAGGATCAGGCACACAATGACAGCCCAACTGGGTGCCCCCATTTCTTCCCAAAACCGCCCCCACCGACCTTTTGGTTGGCGAATTTCCGCAGGTGCCACGCTGTTTCCGTAAACCCGCGTGGCCATCGCATTCAGCATGGTCTGATTGCCCCAGAAATCGCGCCGAAACGCGTTGTGGTCCGAAAGCCAGCCATAACGCCGGTCCAAGGCTTGGATCGTAGCGGCATCAATGCTTTCTGACAGTTCCAACTCGCCCAGAGAATCCTGCCGTGTATTCTTAGACACCAACCGGGCCATCTCGCGGCGCAGGCGCGGGCCATAGTCCTCATCCGCCACAAAGGGCGACGCCAAGGCCTCACAAATACGCTCCCCCAAAGACTGGCGCGTATTCGGCACTCCCAGAAAGGTGATAAGCGCCTGAAATTCCTGCTCTCTCTGCCTCAGCGCTGCCCATTCATCGTCCTTGGCGCTTGGTTCAACCGCCTGTTCACCCGGGTTGTCCATGGGCGTTACCGGCTCATGAAACTGCACAACAGGCAAGGGCGCAGCCAGTTCCGCAACATCCTCGGCAGGTGCAGCCTTGGCAGCAGCGCGGCGTTCTTTGGCGTTTGTCCTGTCCTGCCGCATCCGCAGCGCCGATTGATAGGCCTGCCGCAAGGCGGCAAAGCCCTCGATATCCGTCGCCTGATCAATCTGCTTCAATCGCTTTGCATAGGCGCGTCGAATCTCTGCCTCGGTGTCCGGCATTTTCGGCAGGTCCAGAACGGACCAAGGCCATTTCGCTTTAGTTGACATGGCCAGCCTCAAAGGCGTCCAACGCCTTGTGCAGGTCTGGCCGCAACGCCTTTAGGGCATGTTTGTCCTGCGCCTCGACGGCTGTATCGAATTGGACCAACAAGCCCGCCACCCAAGTCCGCGCCTCGCCATGCGCCATCGCATAGGCCGCCTCGATCCGGCTTCTCAGATAGATGTTCTCGGCCTCATCCCTTGGATGGGTCTTTAGCCCCGCCATCTTCTTCAACGCCACCGCGATATCGGCCTTGCTCATCTCTCCGGCCAGCTTGTCGATCACCAGATTGGCGGTCTTCCCCGTCGAGTTCGCCTTCACATCCACTTCCAACAGCCCCGAGACATCATAGGTAAAGCGCACCGTCACGCCTTCCCGCTCGTTCATGTTGCGCGGCACTGGAACCTTCACTTCGCCCAGATAAAGGTTGTTGCGCACCAAAGGGGATTCGCCCTGAAAGATACGAAAGACCACCTCTGTCTGCCCCAGTTCCATGGCGTGAAACTGTTCCGAGCGAGAGGTCGGGATCACCGAATTCCGCTCGATCAGCGGGGTGAAATAGCCGCTGCGGATGTTCGTGCCGGCCAAGACAGAGGTCTCGACCCCCAGCGTAAAGGCCGCAACATCCGTCATCACCATATCTTCCAGCCCGGCGTCATTTGCGATCAGTCCGGCCTGAACGGCAGCGCCAAGCGCAACCACATGGTCGGGGTCAAGACCAACGGTCGGAAACTGACGCAGCTTGCGCGTCACCCAATTGCGGATACCCGGCATCCGTGTCGCGCCACCAACAAGAATGATCCGGCCAATTTCTTCGGGCGACGTGGTCGTGTCATTCAAAGCCCGATCCAAAGGCGCATTCAGCCTTGTGATCAGGGGGGCAGTGATTTCGTCGAACCGCTCCCGCGTGATCTCAAGCGTCTTTTCGGCGCCGTTCAGCGTGGTTGAAACACTGGCCTTCGTCTCTTGCGTCAGCTTGCGTTTTGTCCGTTCAGCCAAATCCAGAAGAATCGGACGCAATTCCGTGTCATGTGGGTCCACCGCCCATTGCGCCGCCATGTATTTGGCAAGGCTTTCGGTGAAATCCTCGCCTCCCAGAAAGGCATCACCCGAACTGGCCCTGACCTCGATCACGCCGTCGAACATCTCTAAAAGCGAAATGTCAAAGGTGCCGCCGCCCAGATCAATCACCAGAACGCGGCCCTCTGCTTCCCGCTCATGCAGGCCATAGGCAAGCGCCGCCGCCGTGGGTTCATTGATCAGCCGCGAGATATGCAACCCCGCCAGCGCCCCCGCGCTTCGCACCGCTTTGCGCTGAAGTTCGTTGAAATAGGCCGGGACCGAGACAACGGCCTCTCGCACCTCAACGCCCAGATGGGCTTCGGCATCAGCTTTCAGCGCGCCCAGAATCATGGCCGAAAGCTCGGGCGCGCCAAAGTCCTTGGACCCCAACCGAAACGCCCGGTCCGTTCCCATGCCCCGCTTGAACACCGCCGCAGCCATCGACGGCTCGGCAATCGCAATCCTGCGCGCCGCCGCGCCGACCACCAGCTGACCGTTCTGCAAGGCCACGACCGACGGTGTCAGAACGTCGCCCAAGGCATTCGGGACCAATTCTGCCTTGCCGTCGCGAAAAACAGAGATCAGAGAATTGGTCGTTCCAAGGTCGATACCGAAATGCACTGTTTCACCCGAGAAAATTGAAAAACCACCCTGAAATTCGTGCGAGAAAAAAACGCCAATATCAAGTTGACTCTGTCCGATGACGAAGGCATAAGCGCCGCCAGCTAACGTCGCAGGGAAACCGCTTTTCTCTGCATTCAGGAGATTTACTATGGCGAAGCCGACGACGATCAAGATCCGTCTGAACTCGACGGCGGGCACCGGGCACTTCTATGTGACCAAGAAGAATGCCCGCACCATGACCGAAAAGATGACCGTGCGTAAGTACGATCCGGTCAAGCGTGAGCATGTCGAATACAAAGAAGGCAAGATCAAGTAAGATCTGGCCCTTTGGGACGCATATCGGCCGCCTCCGGGCGGCCTTTTGCATTTCCTGCCTATGGGGCGCTGGTAAACCGCTGCTGGAATTCGGCCGTGGAATTGACCCGCGGATAGGGGTCGTCAGGAACAGGCACACCAAGAAAAGCACAAAGTGGCCCCCAGCCATCGCCCAGCTTGTGCACCAACAGCCGATCTTCTGGCACAGTCCGCTTTACATCCTCGACATGGGCGTCATAGGCCGCAATCGCCGCCTCCCTGTCTTTCCAAGCCTCCCCGAGCAACCGCCGAACCGCATTCATCGGCAAATGGTCCGGGTTATCCTCGGCCTTCAGCAGCACTTCGCGGATCGTCTTTTCGAAACTGCCCCACCAGCTTTCAGCGCTGCGCCATGTCAGGATCACCTTCGCCCCGGGGTTGGCCTCCCAGATTTCGCGCCACCACGACACGGAAGGCCAGTCCACCGCCGAGGAATAACCCTCAAACAGCGCCCCCCAATCCGCGGCGGCCTGTCCTGCCGCAAAGGCCCGCCATCGCGAGCCGGTTTGCTCATTTTCCAGACATTCCACCATATGGTGGGTCGGTCCCATCCCCAGCCGGTTGAGCGCAAAGCGCATCGATTCTGTGCCCGTGCGTCCCATCCCGGCGCCAATAATCTTCAGCGCCATGGTCTTTCTCCCCCCAGAAGCCAAAAAGGCTAGGCCTGGTAATGGCAGCTGTCAAAATCTTTCCGCCAGGACAGCATACGATCAGCCCTTATAGGCGCTGATCGACGGCTTCCCCGCCAAGGTCGTGTAAACCCGCGTATCGGTCGCCCGGTCATAGCGCAAAATCCGGTCATGATCCGGATAGGTCACCACATCCGCAACCGATCGCGTCCCCACCACCATATACCGCGCCTCGGCGCCAGAGCGGTTCTCCAGACAATGGCCGACCGCCACGCCCGCCTTGAACGTGGCCGTATCGCCGGGCCGCATCACCACCTCGGACTCGCCTTCCCGCAAGACAACCTCTCCGGCCAGCATATAGACCAGCTCATCCTCTTCCTGATGCCAATGTTTCAGGCTGGATTTCGATCCCGGCGGCAGCACTTCGATAAAACAGCCAAACTGCGTCAACCCGCCGGTATCTGACAACAACTCGGCCCGATAGGGGCCACAGGGGTTTCCAACCCCGTCCGAGGCGTCCGGCTTGATCTGATCCGGCGTGAAATGCGGCATCTTAACTCTCCTGAAATCGCGTTATCTTCGCAGGTGGCGCAGAAATGAAAAGGGCCGCCCAAAGGCGGCCCGATCCGTACGATGTTCCCCGCGTTATTCGCGGTTGCCAAGGAATTGCAGCAGGAACATGAACAGGTTGATGAAGTCCAGATACAGCTGCAGCGCGCCCATGATGGCGGCCTTGCCCAGCCATTCCTGATCGGCGGCCATTGCGTGCTGGACATAGGTGTTCTTGATGTTCTGCGTGTCATAGGCGGTCAGACCCGCGAAAATCAGCACACCGATCACCGAGATGGCAAAGGACAGCGCCGACGAGGCGAGGAAGATGTTCACGATCATCGCGACGATCAGGCCAATCAGACCCATCATCAGGAAGGTGCCCATGCCCGACAGGTTCTTCTTCGTCGTATAGCCGTAGAGCGACAGGCTGGCGAAGGCGATTGCCGTAATCAGGAAGGTCTGGGCGATCGAGACGCCGGTAAAGGCCTTGAAGATCCATGCCATCGACAGGCCCATAACGGCCGCATAGGCATAGAAGAACAACTGCGCGGCCGAAACCGACAGGCGGTTGATCATGGCGCCAAAGGCAAAAACCATGATCAGCGGGGCGAACATGACAACCCAGCCAAGGATATTCGGTTGCAGCGTCATCGGGTCACGGAAGACCGAGAACAGCGCATCAGACGTGCCAACAGCCCAAGCCACACCGCCGGTCAGCAGCATGCCCACGGACATCAGACCGTAAACCTTGTTCATATGGGCGCGAAGGCCCTCATCAATTTGAGCCGCGGCCCGCGCGCCAACGCCAGCCGTGCGGATCGTGTCATACTCAGCCATTAAAGCCTCCGAAGTTGCACCATTTTACCGGGCGGCCAGTGCCGCCCAGAGCTTATGTTGGAAATATCGGGGCAGGGGGCGCGAATTTCAAGGACTTCCGGCCAAAACTCATATGCCAGAGGCGGATATTCTTCAGCGACCCCAATGATTCAGCGCGGCAGGTGGCAAATCCCAGAAAGGGCGGTCCGCTTCAGCCAAGGCGTCGCTGCGGCTCAGGCCAATATCGGCCAATGTACGGTCATCAATCCGCGCAAGGAATTGGCGCTGGCGATGCGCGGCAAGGGCGGCATGCACAAGCGTCATCAGGCGCGGGGTGCTGCCAGCCGACTGAACCTGCCGCGTGGCAAGGGTTGCGGTGTGGAGCGAGGCAAACATGGTCTTTCCTTTCGGGTCATCTTTTATCGTGATGTTTGACGGCATTTTCATCAAACCTCTTGATCTTACTACGGCCACCCGCTCTATTCGTAAAACGAATGGTTTTGAAGTCTTGAATCAAGGATCGTGATATGCCGCGTAATCTCGACATGGTCGCCCTTCGGTCTTTCGTGGCTGTGGCCGATGCGGGGGGCGTTACGCGGGCCTCTGGGTTCCTGAACCTGACCCAATCGGCCGTTTCCATGCAGATCAAGCGCTTAGAGGAAATGCTGGGCGTCGAACTCTTGGATCGTTCGGGCCGTCAGATTGCCCTGACAGCGGCAGGTGAACAGCTTCTGGGCTATGCGCGCAAAATGCTGTCACTGAATGACGAGGTGATGGGGCGACTGACCCGCGACCCGCATGAAGGTGAGATCGTGCTGGGAGTGCCGCATGATATTGTCTATCCTGTGATTCCGCAGGTCTTGCAACATTTCGCCCGCAGTTACCCGAAAATGAAGGTCACGCTTATCTCGTCCTTCACCCGCGTCTTGCGGGCGCAATTCGCGCGTGGGGAATGCGACATTATCCTGACCACCGAAGATGGCGTTGATCCGGATGGCGAAACGCTGGCCGAATTGCCCTTGGTCTGGGTGGGGGCACCCTCGGGTGTTGCGTGGAAGCAGCGTCCCTTGCGTCTGGCCTATGAACACAACTGCATCTTCCGCCAAAGCGTGCAGGCCGCTTTGGACGCGGCAGGCATCCCTTGGCAGATGGCCGTGGAAAGCGATTCAACCCGGACGATCGAGGCCAGCGTCAGTGCGGATCTGGCTGTTCATACGGTGCTGTCAGGGTCCGAACCACCTTATGTCGAACGGATTGCGCATAGCGGGACGCTGCCGGAATTGAAACGGATGAAGGTAAACCTTTATGTCGCCGACCCAGTCCACAGTGAAACGGTCAGTGAGCTTGCGACCATGATCCGCCGCGCCTATGCCGCGCGTTCAAGCAAGCCGCAGGCGGTGGCCTAAGGCGGGGATGTGTTAAGATTTCGTTAAAATGAAATCGTAACACGTTGATTTCGTTTGATCTATTTTGCGTCCCCGACGGGGACGCTGTCCTTAGCGGGTCAGAGCCGGATCACGACCTTCCCGGTGGCCTTTCTGGCCCGCAGCAATTCAAGCCCATCAAGAAAGCATTCCATCGGCAGAATTTCCGAAACATGCGGCTTAAGCCGCCCTTCTTCAAACCAGCCGACCAGCTCTTTCAAGCTCTCCATCAGCAGATGCGGGGCGAAATGCAGATAGCCGCCCCACCAGAACCCCATGACCGAGACATTCTTGACCAGCAGATGATTGGCCTTGATCAGCGGCACGTCTCCCCCCGCAAAGCCGATGGCCAAGATCCGACCATCCGGCCGCGACGCGCTCAACGCCGCATCGAACGACGCCCCGCCAACCGCTTCATAGGTGACGTCCATCCCTCCCAAAGCCTTGAGCTGCTGCTTCAAGTCCGGGCTTTCGCTGTCGATCAGAACATCCGCCCCCGCCGCCGCTGCGATTTTCAGCTTCTCGTCGCCCCGCGCCGTGGCAATGACCCGCGCCCCCAACTGCTTGCCAATCTCGACCGCCGTCAATCCAACCCCCCCGGCAGCGCCTGTAACCAGAAGAGTCTCGCCAGGTTGAAGACGGGCCTTGTGGGTCAGGGCCAGATGCGAGGTGCCGTAAGCAATCGGAAAAGCCGCCGCTTCCTCAAACGACATCGACGGCGGGATCACAATCAGCCGCTCTGCCGGCACGCAAGCATAGTCAGCCAGCCCGCCATGCCCGACATAACAGGCAACGCGCGTCCCCGGAGCGGGACCGTGAGTTGATGGCCCCGAAGACGCAACCTCGCCCGCGCATTCCAGACCGGGCGTGAACGGAAGCGCAGGCATCTCCTGATACTTCCCGGCAGCCATCAGCGTATCCGCAAAGTTCAAAGCGCAAGCCCGCACACGGATCAAGACCTCTCCCGCAGCAGGAACAGGCACAGTGCCCGACGACAGCGTTGCCGGCGAGTTGAAACTTTCGATCTTCCAGGCGCGCATTTTCATTCTCTGTCTGTCATTTTGGCCTTATTACCCGTCATTTTGTTGCTGAGAAAGCAAAAGGACGTCGCAAATTGCAAGTCGCTGATTGCAGATGTTGCAAAATGCGTTGCAAAATAAAATACTCGTATTAAGTGTTTGGCGGTAATCGCCTGCCGCCTTTGCGAGAGCGCGGGTCCAGTTATTCAGTTGTGCAACTGGACTTGAACGAAAAGATGGGTTTCCAAAAAGATTCTGCTATGCTGGCGTAAAATGCTGCTCTCTGATTGAATTGGCACGGCTGTTGCTATGACAGCTATGTGAAGTGTTAGATGGAGTAAGGTATGAAGCACCCTGTCGATGCCCATGTTGGCAAGCGCATCCGCCATAGGCGCTGGATGGTCGGCATGACCCAACAGCAATTGGCTGACAAGGTTGGAATCAAGTTCCAGCAGATCCAGAAATACGAGACTGGCATGAACCGTGTCAGCGCTTCGCGGCTTTGGGATATCGCCGAAGCTTTGGGTGTCTCCATCTCGTTCTTCTTTGAAGGCCTGAAAGGCGAAGGCGTTCAAGCTCCTGCACCTGCTGGTGACATTCTGGCAGATAAAGAAGCACTCGAACTGGTCCGTTCCTACTACGCGATCCCCGAGGCCCAACGTCGCCGTCTTTTCGATCTGGCTCGCGTTCTCAGCGACGTCGCCTGATCTTGAACCTTGATTTACGCCTAGGGCGGCGTTAGCGCCCTAGGTGGGGCATTCTGCCCCGCAGGATCGGGGTGAGAAATGCCGTTGTTGTCTTCTGATGAAATCGCCGAGTTGATTGCGACTGCTCATGCGTTGGCCGATGCTGCGCGTGAGGCGACACTTTTTCACTTCCGAAAGACGGAACTCTCGGCCGAGAACAAGGAAAGCGATCGGTTCGACCCAGTGACCGTCGCTGACCGCCTGTCCGAAGAACGGATGCGCGAAATCCTTGCAAGGCGCCGCCCGCAAGACGGCATTCTGGGCGAAGAATTTGGCACGGTTTCTGGAAGCTCTGGTCTGACATGGGTTCTGGACCCCATTGACGGAACACGCAGCTATTTGTCTGGCACGCCGACTTGGGGTGTGTTGATTTCGGTTGCCGATGAAAATGGGCCTGTCTATGGCCTGATCGACCAGCCCTATATCCGTGAACGTTTTGAGGGTGGTTTTGGTGTTGCCCGCGTCGTTGGACCATCGGGAGAGTCGGCTTTGCGTTGCAGGCCGCCACGGGCTCTTTCGGAAGCAATTCTTTTCTCGACCTTTCCCGAAGTGGGGACTGCCGCCGAAGGTGATGCGTTTCGCCGTGTTTCGGTCAAGGCCCGCCTGACCCGGTATGGCACAGATTGCTACGCCTATGGGCTGGTCGCTGCCGGTACGATTGATTTGGTGATCGAGGCAGGGCTACAGGCCTATGACGTTCAGGCGCCGATTGCCGTCATTGAGGCCGCCGGCGGCATCGTGACCAATTGGCAGGGGGGGGGTTGCCACATGGGCGGTCAGATTTTGGCGGCGGCGAATAAAGAGATCCATGCCGAAGCTATGGCACTTCTGAACGCATAAGCCTTTGCAAATTCTGGCGCTTTCAGAGTAAAATCGGGCCGCGAGATCGAGTCCTTACCCCTTCTGTCGTTCTCGTCACAGGTTCCACCGAAGGGGAAAAGGAACCTGTCATGCGCGAGATTCTGATCCGAAACGCCGAAGCTGTCGTCACCATGGATGACACCCGGCAAGAGCTGGCCTCTGCCGATATTTTGGTGCGTGGCGGGGTGATTGCGGCCGTGGGCCACGCGCTTCACGCCCCGAACGCCGAAGTCATTGAAGCATCAAATTGTGTTGTCTCGCCGGGCTTGGTGAACACGCACCACCACCTTTACCAAACGCTGACGCGCGCTGTGCCGGGCGGACAAGACGCGTTGCTTTTTGGCTGGCTGCAGCGGCTTTATCCGATCTGGTCCCGCTTTGGGCCTGAGGAATTCTTTGTCAGCACCCAAGTTGGATTGGCTGAACTGCTTTTATCTGGCTGCACCACGACATCAGACCACCTTTACCTTTATCCCAATGGCAGCCGTCTGGAAGACACGATCCATGCGGCCAACGAGATGGGCATGCGCTTTCATCCGACACGCGGCGCGATGAGCATTGGTGTCAGCAAGGGCGGGCTTCCACCGGATGCCTTGGTAGAGGACGAAAAGTCCATCCTTGAAGACATGATCCGGGTGGTCGACGCATTTCATGATCCGTCAGAAGGGGCGATGATCCGAGTCGGCCTTGCGCCTTGTTCGCCATTCTCGGTCAGCCGTGACCTGATGCGGGATGCCGCCGTTTTGGCGCGTGACAAGGGCGTTATGCTGCATACCCATCTGGCAGAAAATGATGAAGACATTGCCTATAGTCTGGCGCAGTTTGGCGTGCGACCGGGGCAATATGCCGAAGATCTGGGTTGGACGGGCAATGATGTCTGGCACGCACATTGCGTAAAGCTGAATGGCCAAGAGATTGATCTGTTTGCCAGATCAGGCACAGGGGTCGCCCACTGCCCGTGTTCGAACTGCCGGCTTGGCAGCGGGATCGCTCCAGTGCGTGCGATGCGAAATGTAGGCGTCAAGGTGGGTCTGGGCGTTGACGGTTCTGCCAGCAACGATGCGGGAAACTTGATGGCCGAAACGCGTCAGACCATGCTTTTGCAGCGCGTCTCTCTTGGGGCTGATGCGATGGGCGCGCGCGAGGCGCTGGAGATTGCCACAAGGGGCGGTGCCGATGTGCTGGGCCGGGGCGACTGTGGCCGGCTCGAGGTTGGCAAGCGGGCCGACCTGGCGATTTGGGATATTTCAGGAATAGAAGCGGCGGGAAGTTGGGATCCGGTCGCAGCGCTTGTGTTCTGTGGGCCTATGAAGGCGCGCCATGTTCTGGTGGAAGGCCGGCCTGTCGTTATCGACGGGCAAGTGGTAACAATAGATCTACCAAAGGTGATCGAACGCCAGAATATCTTGGCTCGACGGTTAAGGGACTGAAATGAAACACGATTTTGAAGGCCAGCGGCGCGAGACTTTTGACACCTTCGATGAGTTGAAAAAGCATGGCGAGGCCCTGCCAGAAAGCTCTGTGCTGGAAGTCTACCTCTTGGCCGAAGGGGATGAGGCAAACTGGGACGCAGCCGAAAAGGCTTTGAAAGCCAAGGGGTTCGTGACAGAGCGGGATGAAGAGGGGGACACGCTGATCGTGGCGACAAAAGCGCCGATCAAGATTGCTCCGGCCGTGATTTGGGACGTGGAAAAACAGATCAGCGATATTGGGCTCAAGTTTGATTTTGTGCCAGATGGTTGGGAATTCGGCTTCGACTGAGTTTGCGAACTGCCCCCTGTCTTGGGGGGAAGTCAGCCGTCAGACTGCCCGATCACTGGCTGTGGGCGATTTTGCCATTTATCCAGACCTGACGGATCGCCCGGTCATCCGCCATCATGATCGTCGGAAAAATCGCCTGCCAAATATCCTCGGCCCGCGCGGTCGCCTGCGCAATGGCGGGGGTGGATGCCAGGTCGACCACCACCAGATCAGCCTCCATCCCCGGTGCGATATTCCCAATCAAATGATCGGCCCGCAGCGCCTTGGCAGAGCCGACCGTGGCCAGCCACCACAACTCTGACGGATGCAGGGCGCTGTGGGAAAGTTGACCCACCTCATACGCAGCGGCCATAGTGCGCAGCATCGAAAACGAAGAACCACCCCCTGTATCAGTGGCAAGCCCGATCCGGTGACCCGCTGACTTCAGCGCCTGCATGGCAAAAAGGCCAGAGCCGATAAAGGTGTTGGATGTCGGACAGTGGATCAGGCTGGCATCTACTTCCTTCAGCCGATCTTTTTCACGCTCTGTCAGCCAGATTGCATGACCGTAAAGGCCGCCCGTACCAAGGAGCCCGTGACGCTCATAGGTGTCCAGATAATCGCGTGCCGTTGGAAAGAGGGACTTTACCCATTCAATCTCATCCGTCTGTTCAGACAGATGGGTCTGCATCAGACAAGATGGGTTCGCAGCCCAAAGCTGGCCCAAGGCCTCCAGCTGTTCCTCGGTTGACGTCGGCGAAAAGCGCGGCGTGATGACATAAGACGTGCGCCCCTTGCCATGCCATTTTTCCAGTAGTCGCCCAGACTGTTCATACGCGCTCTGGGCCGAATCTCTCAGTCCTTCGGGTGCATTTCTGTCCATACAGGTTTTACCGGCCCATATCCGGGCACCTCGGTTCCGCGCGGCAGAGAAGATCGCATCCACGCTTTCGGGATGAATGGTGCAATAGCTGCAAAACGACGTGGTGCCGTTCGAAATAGTCAAATCCAAATACCGTTCGGCCACGGTTTCAGCATAAGAAAGGTTCGAAAATCGCATCTCTTCGGGAAAGGTGTAGCTGTTCAGCCAGTCGATCAGCCGCTTTCCCCACGACGCGATGATCGCTGTTTGCGGATAATGCACATGGGCATCAACGAAACCCGCAGAGATCAAGGCCTGTCCATAATCAAGGGATTCGGCAGCAGGATACCGTGCCGACAAGTCATCAGAACAGCCAACCGCAACAATCTTGCCCTCGTGAATGACCAGGGCTTCCTCCAGACGTGTCGCCGCGACGCCCTCGAAGAAGGGATCACCTACATAGCTTAACACACGTCCTTTCAACAGTTTCATCATCTGCCCTTTCCTGACCGTCGTCGCGAGTGTATCGGTTCCGGGCGCAGGGGTAAATTTGTCCCTATGCCCTGTTTTCCCGAAACAGCTTTCGTTAAGGTCCGGGTAATCGAGGGGAAAGAATGTCGGAAGAGATCATCGAACAGGACGAGGAAGGTCTCGACGCACGCCGGGTCGAAGCGGTTCTGGAGGCCGTTGACGCAGGCGATGCCGCGCTTGTGGCAGAACTACTTGAACCCCTTCACGCCGCTGACATCGCCGACCTTCTTGAACAAGTCTCGGAAGAAGAGCGAAACGCACTCCTGACGCTCTATTCGCCTGAAATTGATGGCGAAATCCTGTCGGAAATTTCGGACGCGATTCGCGAAGAGGTGATTGACGCGCTGCCACCGGAAGTCGTGGCCGAAGCTGTGCGCGACCTCGATACCGATGACGTGGTCGACATTCTTGAAGATCTGGAAGCGCCTGCGCAGGCGGTGATCCTGTCGGCCTTGGAATCGGCTGACCGTGTCGCGGTCGAACGCGCCCTGTCTTATCCGGAATATTCGGCTGGGCGCTTGATGCAGCGCGAAGTCGTGGTCGCGCCCGAGCATTGGACCGTGGGCGAGATGATCGACCACATGCGCAGTGCCGATTTTCTGCCTGATCAGTTCTACCATGTCATCCTCGTCGATCCACGGATGAAGCCCGTCGCCTATGTCACGCTTGGGCGGCTCTTGTCGTCGCGGCGTGACGTGAAGATGAAAGAGATTGTCGAGGACAGCTTTCGCACCATCGAGGCAACAGAACCGGAGGCCGATGTCGCCTATCTGTTCAATCAGTATCACCTGATTTCCTGCCCGGTTGTGGATGAAAATGATCGTCTTGTCGGTATCATCACCATCGACGACGCCATGAACGTGCTGGACGAAGAACATGAAGAAGACGTGCTGCGTATGGCCGGCGTGCATGACGAAGCCAGCCTGTCGGATACAGTGATCGAAGCGGCCAAGGGACGGGCGCTGTGGCTGTTTGTCAATTTGCTGACGGCAATCCTCGCCAGTGGTGTGATTTCGGTTTTTGCCGAAACCATTGATCAAATGGTTGCACTTGCGGTTCTGATGCCGATTGTTGCCAGCATGGGCGGAAATGCCGGGACGCAGTCGATGACCGTGGCCGTTCGCGCCATTGCGACGCGCGATCTAACGGCGCAGAACGCCCCGCGCGTTATTCGCCGCGAAGTTGCGGTGGGGGCGATCAATGGCCTGATCTTTGGTGTCTTGATGGCGGGCGTGGCGACTTTGTGGTTCGGCGTGCCGGTTCTGGCACTTGTGATCGGGCTTGCCATGTTACTCACCTTGATGGCTGCAGCCTTGGGCGGCATTGTGATCCCCATGTTGCTGGAGCGCTTCAATATTGACCCGGCGCTGGCCTCGGGCCCATTTGTGACGACAGTGACGGATGTGGTCGGGTTCTTCGCCTTCTTGGGGCTGGCCTCATGGATGCTTCTTTGACCAAAGAAAAAGCGGACGCCCGCAAGCGGGCTTTTGCCGCGCGCAAGACCGCACGTATGGCGGGGCAGGGGCAGGCCGCAGAAATCCTGGCGGACGTACTGTCGAAATATCGTGGTCTTCCCTTGGCGGGTTACATGCCAATGCGGACTGAAATCGATCCGCTTCCTGCAATGGCAGCCCATGACGGGCCGGTTGGTGTCCCCGTGATCATCGGCGTGGGGCAGGCGCTGCGTTTTCGGGAATGGTCGCCCGGCTGTGCCATGATCGATGGCGAATTTGGCGCGGCTATTCCCGCAGACGGGATTTGGATCGAGCCAGAAATCCTGATCGTCCCATTGGTGGGGTTTGATGGGCGAGGGTATCGTCTGGGCTATGGCGGCGGGTTTTACGACCGCACACTTGAAGGACTTCGGGCCAAGCGACCGACCTTGGCAATCGGCTACGCTTTTTCAGCGCAAGAACTGGATCAAGTGCCGATCGAGCCAACGGATCAGAAACTGGATCTGATTGTGACCGAAAAAGGCGTGCGACAGTTCTAAGACCGCAATTTTCTTCGAAGAAAATTGCAAATTCCTTTCAAGGAATTTGGCGTTACTTGGCGATCTTTTCATCTTTGACGAACATGTTCGCCCAAGCCCGATCAATCAACTCCGGCGTCATCTGATAAGGAATGCCTTCGAAGTCGCAGATGGATATCATCTGGTCGATCAGGAAGACCGGTTGATAGTTCGCGAAGACGTTGTCGATGGTTGGATATTTGGTCTTTAGCAGATGCAGCAGCGCGCCTTCGTCAAGCGGCATCCCCTTCTTCCGGGCGACCATCGCAAAAATCCGTAGGAACATCTCTTGCGTCGGGCCATCCACCTTGATCTTGAAGAAGATACGACGAAGGGCCGCGCCGTCGAAGATTTCGTTCGGATGGAAGTTCGTGGAAAAGATGACGAGCGTGTCGAAAGGAACGGTGAATTTCTCGCCGGATTGCAGAGCGAGAATGTCGCGGCTTTCTTCCAGCGGAACGATCCAGCGGTTGACCAGCTTTTGCGGCGGTTCCACCTGACGGCCAAGGTCGTCGACGATGAAGATTCCACCGGACGCCTTCAGCTGCAACGGGGCCTGATACGTCCGCGCCACCGGGTTGTATTTCAGGTCCAGCATGTCCAGCGTCAATTCACCACCGGTAATGACCGTCGGTCTTTCGCAATAGACATAGCGCGGGTCAAAGCGGTTGCCCGTCCGGCGCAAGCTGTTCGGGTCATCGGTCTGCTCTTCAGCCGCCGAATGGACAATCGGGTCGTAAACCGTGATCACCTGTCCGGAATATTCGATCGCCCGGGGGATATAGATCTTGTCCCCCATAGCCGCCCGAATTCCGTTCGAAATCGAAGACTTGCCGTTGCCGGGTGGGCCGTAAAGCAGGATTGACCGCCCGGATGTCACGGCAGGCCCGAGGTGGCCAAGGAGATCTGGTGGCAAAATCAAATGCCCCATCGCGCGCACCAACTGATCGCGCGTGAGCTTGATGTCTCGCACCGACTGGCGCTTCATTTGCTTGCCATAATGTTCCAGCGGCACGGGCATTGCGCCGTAATATTCGGATTGGGAAAGCGCATCCAAAGCCCGAGCCTTGCCGCTGTCGGTCAGTTGGTAGCCCATTTCGTTGCCGGATGTCGCGTGCAGCGTACCGGTCGCCTCGACAAGTTTTTGGCCGCGCGCCATGTCGATCAATTCCTGTGTCAAGGGAACCGACAAGCTGATCACTCGCGCCAGATCCGAGACCAGATCGACATTCATGCGGAACATGGATTTCAGCAGAATGTCTCGCATCATGACGACAGACAGGCCCGTCTCTGCCAAAGTCTTTGGCATCGGCGGGGCGGTTACATTGGCCGTAGGTTGCATGTTCATGACACTACCACATTCTGAGCGACGTCGCGACGTTCTGGAAACAATGCTGCGCTTATGCAGGAATCGTGCCCTAAATTGCGTCCTTAATTGTGAGCAAAAGATGGAAAATCAGTGTTCCTGAGAGGGCCAACCCCATCGGAAAATCTATATTGGTCCAACTTGCCCAGTCAGCGGTGCGCGTGCGAAGGGCCGGAATATACTTTGCGCCACGATGCGTAACCACGGCGCCGATCAAACAGGCTGCGTAAAGCGCAAAGACCATCCTCGGATCAGAGCCTACGAAAAACGGCGCCATTGCCGCCGCAAATTTCGCGTCACCGGCGCCCACCAGGCGAACCGTGCTGGCCACAAAGCCGATCGCCAGCACAATTGCCGCCAACGCCCACCCCCAAAGCCAGCTTTCCATCGTCAGCCCGGCAAGCGGAACCGTCAGCAACCCCGGCACCAGCCAGACCAGCAACAGGGCGATCACAGCCTTGTTGGGGATCTTCATGAATTTCATGTCGTTCCACGCAACCCAGATGCCGATGGCGACGGCAAAGGGCAGCAAGGCAAGTGCCGCGCCGGAAGTCATGCTTCCAGTGCCGCCAGACTACGGGCGGCGGCCTCAAAGTGCTGTGGATGCGTCTCGACAGCTTCACGCAGAAGCTGCTTGCCGACCTGAACATCCCCCTGCTTGATTGCGGCAAGCGCCAGCGTGTAAAGCAGCTCCGCCTTTTCCGACTGAGACATTTTCACGACGGGAAGCTCGTACTTCCTTTGGGCGCCACGGGCGAGCACAAGGTTGTTCTTGGTGGTGAACAGGTTCGGGTCAAAGGTCAATGCCTGCACAAACAGGCGCTCGGCCCCTGCGGCATCTCCGCGGGACAGCTTTGAGAAGCCCCAGTTGTTGTAAACGCCTGCCGGCTTTGTTGTCAGACCAGAGGCGATTTCATAGAAACTGTCGGCCTTTTGCCACTGCTTCTTGCTATCGGCGACCATCGCTTCAAGGCGGTAGCGTTCAAATGTTTCATGCGTCGGCGGGATCTTATTCAATTCGGCCTCGGCGGCTTTCCAGTCATTGGACCGGATCAGCGCATCGGCAAGAGACACGCGATCTTCGTTCCCCGCCTCGGGATGGGCGATGACCTGCTTCCAAACCGGCACTGCTTCGGTTGCACGGCCGGCCCGGATCAGCGATTTTCCTAGTCCTCGCTTGGCGTCAATCCGATCAGGATTGTCAGCGACGACACGGTTGAAATAGGCAACAGCCTCGTCCGGGTCCGCGACCGTCAACATGATGTCTGAAAGATTGGACTCGTCGATGACGTTCACATCTTTCAGCGCACGCTGAACTTCGGCATCGGGGTTCTTATTGCAGGCGCTCAGGGCAACCGCGCCAGTCAGGCACAGTGCCACGAAGATCGGTTGGCGCATTTTGCGTCCTCTTTGACTGCTCGGGTCCTTGCCCCGTCAAAGCTCGGACAACAGCTCGTAAGTGCTGTAACCGCGCCGGACGAGGGTGAACCTCGGTGTTTCCTCGGGTTCAGCATACACGGCATCTTCCGTTTTCGCGATGGCGCGTTTCAGGTTTTCGCGGATCGCGTCTGTTTGGCCACTATCGGCTGCAAAAGCCCGCTGAAAGAATATGCGCGCCTCGCCGTAATTTCCTCGTTCCATCAGCACAACGCCAAGGTTGTTCAGCGCGGGCACAAAATTCGGATCAACGTCGACGGCCTTGCGCAGCAGGTCTTCGGATTGGTTCAGACGTCCCAGATGCAAGTTGGCCGAGCCAAGGGCAGATAGGACATCAACCGTGAAGCCATGCTCGGCGGCGCCGCGCAGATAGGCCTTCAGGGCAAGTTCATACTCAGATGCGGCCATTAGCCGATGTCCGACGATCAGACCGTCGACGCCCTCTTCGTTAGGGTCGACGCCATAGGGCGCGTTGTGCGACGCCTTGGGCGCGAAAAGACCGCCGCCGCCTGTGCTGTTGCAGGCGGCGAGGGGCAGACTTGCCAAGGGTAGGACAAGCGTAAATCGGATCAGTCGGGCGATCTCAGCCTCCGGTCATCTGTGCCGCGAATTTGTAAAGCGACGGCCCGATCAGAATAACCAGAAGAGGAGGCACGGTGAAGAGCATTGTGCCCAAAGTAAGCTTTGTTGGGATCGTGTTTGCCTTTTCTTCGGCACGCATGATCCGCTTGTCACGCATTTCGGCCGAATATACGCGCAAGGCATCGGCAATCGACGTACCAAAACTGGACGACTGGATCAGCGTTGTGGTGAATGACGTGATGTCAGGCAAGCCCACACGCTCTGACATGTCGCGCAGCACGACCGAGCGTTCTTTACCTGCCTTGACCTCATGCGCGACCATCTCGAACTCTTCTGCCAAGGCAGGATAGCCGGCGCGTGCCTCGTTTCCGACGCGGATGATGGATTGGTCAAGGGACTGACCAGCTTCCACACAGACAAGCATCATGTCCAACGCGTCTGGGAAACCTGCCGTGATTTCGGCCTGACGTCCCTGGATCCGGCGCTGCACCCAATATTGCGGCGCGTAATAGCCGATGGCGGCTGGCACAATGGTGTAAAGAACCATTGTCGTCGTCGTCATCTCCTGTTGCGTTGATTTCAGCAGCGCCAAGAGTAGGCCGACGCCAAGGATGCCAAGTCCAAGGGCGAATTGCGCAAAGTGGAACATCCGCACGGCGTCTTTTGAATGATAGCCCGCGCGCAACAACTTAAGCCGTGTCGCTGAAAGCTCTTCAGCGGTTTTCGGTTCAAGATAATCGGCAAAACGTTCCAGTTTTTCCGCGCCCGGCGATTTGCCGCCGCGGCGAAGCTTCTGAACATCATCCGGTTTATTGCCCGCCCGCTGCTCGCGGATGCGATCCAACGGGTCTCTCTCACGCTTGAGGATGGTCGGCAGCGCAAGGACGATCAACACAATACCCGCGCCACCCAATGCGAGAAGCGGGCCCGCCGGACCAAGAGTGTCAACCAAAGTTTGGTTCAGTGTTTCAAACATGGCTTCGCCCTCTTACACTTTGATGTTCGTCATAATCTTCATGTAGAAGACATTGATCGTCAGCATGACGCCCACGAAGATCCCCGCAGGCACAAAGACCGGCGCATCTTTCACTTCGACATAGTAGTTCGGGTCAACCATGTTGATCCCCACAAGCGCAGCCAGAGGGAAGCCCGACAGGAACATGCCCGACCATTTCGCTTCGGCAGTGATCGCGCGCACACGGCGGAACAGCTTGTAGCGGGCACGAATAACCTTCGACAAGCCCTCAAGAATTTCGGCGAGGTTACCACCGGATTGCTGCTGGATCGCGACCGCGACCGCAAGGAAGCGAAGGTCCTGATTGTCCATACGTTCGGCAAAAGCCTTCAGCGCATCGGCGACGTTCCGGCCATAGGCTGCCTCGTCCGCGATGACGCCGAATTCGGTGCCCAGCGGATCGGGCACTTCCTTGGCCACAATGCCGATCGCCGAAGCAAAGGGATGTCCGACGCGCAAGCTGCGCACCATCAATTCGACGGCGTCCGCAAGCTGCTCTTCCATAAGGGTAATGCGCTTCTTTGCCTGTTTGTTGACCCAGAAGTACACCCCGCCAACGCCCATCAGAACGGACAGAACGGCCCGAACCGGGGGGGAAGCCTCAGTGCCAATCATCAGGCCTGCATAGGACACGGCAGTCATCGCCGCCATCAGCATGACAAGTTGCTTGGGCGAAAACGCGATATTCGCCTTTTGCGCCTTATCCGCCAACAGCGAATAAAGGGGGATTCCGCGCGACGTCATGTGCTGGCTCATCTCCTTGCGGAGCTGTTCCAGCACTTCCTCACGGTTGGAATTCTTCTGCATCAGCTGTAGACGCCGGCTGACCCGGTTGTCCAGGCTGATGGATTTGCCGAAGACCGTCAGGTACAGGCCCTGAACGATCACCACTACGGCGACGAAGATCAAAAGGTATATGAGTGGTGCTGCACTAATTTCCATGGTGTTCGTCCCCCTTACACGATCGGTTCGTAGATGGACGACGGCAGGTCATAGCCCCACTGACGGAAACGGTCTGAATAGGCCGACCGGATCCCCGTCGCGTTGAAACGCCCGATGATCTTTCCATTTGGTTCGATGCCAAGGCGCTCGTAGCGGAAAATTTCCTGCATCGAGATGACTTCGCCTTCCATCCCGGTCACTTCGGTGATCGAGACCATGCGGCGCGAACCATCCTGCAAGCGACTGGCCTGCACGATCAGGTTCACAGCCGATGCGATCTGGCTGCGCATCGCCTTGATCGGCATTTCGATGCCCGACATGGCGATCATGTTTTCCAGACGGCTGACGCCATCGCGGGCCGAGTTCGCGTGGATCGTGGTCATCGACCCGTCGTGGCCCGTGTTCATGGCCTGCAACATGTCGATCACTTCCTCACCACGCGTTTCGCCGACGATGATCCGGTCAGGACGCATACGAAGGGCGTTGCGCAAACAGTCACGCTGGGTGACGGCACCCTTGCCTTCGACGTTCGGCGGGCGGCTTTCCATCCGGCCCACATGGACCTGCTGAAGCTGAAGTTCGGCGGTATCTTCGATGGTCAGAATACGCTCGGTATTGTCAATGAACGACGACAGCGCGTTCAGCGTCGTGGTTTTACCCGAACCCGTACCGCCCGACACGATCACATTCAGGCGCGTCGCGACGGCGGCTTGCAGATAGGCTGCCATTTCTTCGGTAAAGGCGCCGAATTTCACAAGATCCTGGATGCCCAGCTTGTCCTTTTTGAACTTACGAATCGACACCAAGGAGCCATCGACGGCCACTGGCGGAACCATACAGTTGAAACGCGAACCATCGGCCAGACGGGCGTCGCAATAGGGGTTCGATTCATCGACGCGGCGACCCACGGCCGACACGATCTTGTCGATGATCCGCAGCAGATGCTTTTCATCCTTGAAGGTGATGTCGGTCAGTTGCAGCTTGCCTGCGCGTTCGATGAACACACGCTTTGGCCCGTTGACCAGAATATCGTTGACCGTCTCGTCCTTCAGCAGCGCTTCCAGCGGACCAAGGCCCATGACTTCGTCATACAGCTCTTGGTGCAGCACCTGACGATCTGCCGAATTCAGCGCGACGCTCATCTCGTCCAGCGCTTCGGCGGTGATCGAGGCGATTTCAGACTTCAGCTGACCTTCCGACGCCTTGTCCAGCGCGGCAAGGTTCAGGTTATCAAGCAGACGCTTGTGCAGCTCGACCTTCAGTTCCTGCATCCGCTCCTTGCGCTTCTTTTCCTTGTCCGACGCAACCGCCTCGGCAGGTGTGCGGGCAGGCGCAGTCGGCAAAGGACGCGGCGAAACCGGCGCAGGTTTCGGAGCAGCAACAGCCACCGGCGCAGAGGGTGCGGCGGCGGCGACAGGCTTCATTCCGGCATTGGCCGGTATCGGTTCGGGTTTTTTGAAACGCGAAAACATCTTTCAGACCCCCATCAGAAATCTCAGCCCTTTCCGGCCTCGACCCCCTTGTTCAAATCATGCAAGGACTTTGCCAATTTCTGGATTTCCTTGCGCAGCGGATTCTTTGCGGCGTTCTCTGCAAGAGGCAGGCCATGATCGTTTGCCTGCGTCACTTGGACGCTGCCCTCGGGAAGCTGGATTTCAATGGCGATATCCAGACTTTCAGCCATACGCTTGACCCGGCTCTTGCCAGAGAGATCGGTGAATTTTGGTGCGCGATTAAGGACATAGCGCAGTTTTTCATGCGGCAGAGCTTCCGCTTTCAGCGCCCGGATCAGGCGCAAAACGTTCTGCGCGGACCGCAGATCAAGCTCCATTAAAGCGAAATAAACATGTGCCCGCGTCAAAATTGTTTCCGTCCAATTGACGATCGTCTTGGGCATATCGATGATGACATAGTCAAAATTTGACGCCGCCATCTCGATCAGTCGGCTGATATCTTCCGGGCTGATGATGTCCAGTGGCAGCATGTCGGCGGGTGCCGTGAACACATGCAGCCGGTCATTAAAGGTCAACATCGACTGCAAGAACGAGTCGCTGTCGATGCTCGCCGTGTCGGTCAACACCTCAAAGATGATCTCTTTGCGGGGCAGGTCCAGATAGGTCGCGACTGACCCATATTGGAAATCCAGATCCAGAAGACAGACGCGCGGCGCATCGGTTTTCGAGATGGTCGCCAATTCCCAGGCAAGGTTGACGGCAAAGGTCGATGCGCCGGTTCCGCCGGCAAGACCGTGAACCGGCAACACCACGCCCTCGCGGTCGCCTTTGGCCTTGAATTTCGGTGTGGCAACCTGTTCGGTCACGGCCTCTGGCGCAGCTGCGGCAACGGGGGCAGGGGCCGGCGCGCGCATCCGCACGATGGCATCATGAAGCGCACCGTCCGGCAGCGGATAGGGCACGAAATCATCGGCCCCAAGGCGCAGCAACTGGTGCAATGCGATCGGGCTAAGCTGGTCTGCGATCAGAACAACCTTGATGCTGCGGGCTTTTGCGGTGCGGATGATTTCGCTGATCCGCGAAAGATCAGCCTCATCCTTGGTATTGACGGCAATGGCGACGAATTCCAGCGAGGCAGCGTCCGGCTGGCCCAGAAAGATTACCGCATCATCGAAGGACAGGTCACCCCAGCTTTCGCCAAGTTCTTGTTCCATGTCGTCGATGAGCAGGTCGAAATTCTGCACATCGCGCGAGATCGTGCATGCCACGATCGGCGCCGGATCCGGTTGAAGTGTTGCCACGCTCGTCATCTCGCCTCACGTCCTTGTTCCAAAGACGGCCAATGGAAATTAGGTCCCCAATCATCTTCGGGTAAAACCTGCAAACCAATCCAATGAGCCGTGCGGGAACCCCCGCGACTGTTTCCATTGACCCGAAAATGCTCATCAATGGTGGCAGGAATTGGGCTAAAAAGCCGTGAATTTTTGATTTCTTCGCGTTTGGAAACACTGGATTGAGGCGAAAAAAGTAACAAAAAAGCAAAAGACCGGCCTGGGCCGGTCTTTCGGAAACTCAATTTTGTGGCTGATCAACCACCTGGGTCCACCTGCGTCGGCAGCTTGGTGTTCAGCGGATGAGGCCGTGTTGCGCCCTCGATATATTCCCGCATGATCACTTGTGCGTATTTTCCGTTCAAGAGGGGGCCATGGCGGCGCGCAAAACCTGCCACCGTGGTCACGGTCCGGCGGTTCGCTTCCTCTGGCTTTTCCGTCGAAACGACGGGTCGCGTTTCGCCATAGGAAACAAGCGCCTCAAGTCGGGACCGGCTGATGCCTTGGCTGGCGAAGAAGTCCACGACCGCCTGTGCGCGGCGTTTGCCCAAGCGTTGGTTGTAAGAGTTCGATCCAACCAGATCGGTGTGCCCGTAGACCGAGAACCGCAGTTCCGGGAATTGGCGGATCCAGTCGGCCTGACGCGCCAGAACTTGCCGCGCTTCGGGCGTCAGCGTTGCGCTGTTGAATGCAAAGGTGATCGTGCTCGGCACTTCTTGGGCAAAGCGGGTCGCCAGGGCATGGGTCGCGCTGATTTCACCCGACATGATCTGCGAGTTGGTCCGGGTCACTGTCCCAAAACCGCCCTCATCCACTTCATAGCCTAGCTGCCGATCTACCGAAGGGCTGTTGGCGCAGGCCGAAAGCCCGGCTGTCAGTGTGATCAGAAGAAGCGCGCGTGTTGTCATCTGCATGGCCTCACTCCATCACATAGCCGTATGAGCTGCTGAAATCTTGCCGTGCCACTTCGCCCGCTGCACCCTTGGCTGCTCCGGTCTTGCCAACCACGCCATTCAGGAAGAATTCGCGCTCGGTCGGCAATTGGATGCGGTCTGTCGGCAAAGCAAATACGTCACCCTTGACCGGGGTCACCAGATGCGGCGTCACGATGATTACCAACTCGCTTTGGTTGCGCTGGTAATCGGCGCTGCGGAACAGCGTACCCAAGATCGGAACGTCGCCCAGCCATGGCAATTGGTTGTTCAGATTGCGGAAATCGTCCTGCAAAAGGCCCGCGACCGCAAAACTTTCACCGTCGCGCATTTCGACCGTGGTCGAAGTTTCGCGGCGCTTGAAGGCATTGATCGAAAAGCCGCCAGCCTCAACCGTCACCGTCGTGTCGATCGACGACACAGCCGCGTTGATCGCAAGGTTGATCGTGTCGCCATCCACAACCGTCGGGGTAAAGTTCAGTTCCACACCAAAGGGCTTGTACGCGATCCCGACACCGTCCGAGTTCAGAACCGGAATCGGGTATTCGCCGCCACCAAGGAACTTTGCTTCCTGCCCTGAAAGGGCGGTCAGGTTGGGCTCTGCCAGCGTGCGAACGACACCCTTGGATTCAAGGGCCTCAAGAAGAACGGCGAATTGCACCGATCCGGCAGTGAACCCAAGGCCAAGAGCCCCGCGGGTGCCGGCTTCCACTTCAATCGGGTTGCCAATTCCGTTGTCACCCGAAAGCCAAGTCCCGGTTTCCCCAGAGATACCGATCTTGGACCCGCCCTGTGCGGCCAGGGAAACCCCAAGGTTCTTTGCGACCGAACGTTGCATTTCAGCAAAGCGCACTTTCAGCATCACCTGCTGCGTGCCGCCGACGCTCATCAGGTTCGAAACCCGTTCCGGAGCATAACGCTGGGCCAGATCAAGGGCGCGATCCAGCTTGGCGGTCGAGGAAACGGTTCCTGAAAGAACGATACCATCATTTGCGGTTCGGACTTCGATGGCTTCACCGGGCAGGATCTGCTGAAGTCGTTCCTTGAATTCGGCAATATCCGGCGTGACCTGAACATCGACGTTCGAAATCAGCGTGCCGTCCGCCGAAAGCAATGTCAGCGTGGTTCGTCCGGGCGTCTTGCCCAGAACGTAGATCGACCGATCAGACAAGGTCGAAATGTCTGCAATCCCCGGATTCGCGATAGAGAGTTCCGCGAAGGGGGTTTCGCTTTCCACGACGACAGCACGGTTCATCGGAACCTTCAGCGGCGCAGAGACAGACCCCTGCATCACGCGCAGCGTTTCCGCAGAAAGGCTGCCTGCCTGCATTGTCGTCGATAAGGCAAGGCCAATCAGCCCCGCCCGAATGGTACCACTTATATGCATGTGATCTGCCCTTTCGATCACGCCTCATTTCGGGTCTTTTTGCCCGTAGTTAGCGAAAGAATGCCTGTCCCCGCCTTTTTTTGCAAGAATCAATCGCTTATTGCGTTAAGCTTATGTGGATAACTTGCAACAAGCGTCTATAGTTCGTTGATATGAAAAGGGCGGCTACCAAATAAGGTGCCGCCCTTTCTGATTATTTCCGTCCGTTCAGTTGGTGCAGGGGATTTCGACTTCGACCCGCTCGCCACCTTTGTTCTGGAAAATGGTGCAGCGCTTGGCTTCCTGCTTCACCACAACCTCTTCCTGGGTAATCCCCAGAAGGCTGTTTGAATCCACTTCCACAAGGCCCTCAACCGCGTCGGCTGCAGACCCGACAAGCGACAGCGTCAAGCGGCCCGTGGCCTGAGCTTGGGTCAGACGCGCAACCTGTGCCGGTGTAGCGGCAACGATCACGGTTCTTGCGACAGTAGCGCTGGATTGCGCTCCGGCCTGCTGGTCAACCGCAATCACCTTGGTCGAGCTTTCGATCAACCGCGTCAGTTCTCCGTTCATGCCGTTGACGCTGCCCGTCCAGTTGATGTCGACATAGTCACCCGGTTGTACCCAGCCGGACACGCCGGACACGGCGTCAACCTTTACAGCAAAAGCACGCATGCCTTTGGCCAATTGCCCGGTCAGGCCCGGCGGCTCACCCGGTCTGGTGATCTTGACCTCAAGGATGGGCTCAAATTTCTCGGTGGTCCGCAACATGAACCGTTCCTGATTGGTGCCAGGAGGGAAAAGAACGGCGGCGTCGTTAAAGGCGCCTTCGGGCAGAGAATTCTTGGGCCAGTAGACCAGTTCGACATCGTCGATGGTCAGCGGGTCGCCGTAATTCTTCTGCTCCTTCATCACGTAGACCTGCGTGATCGGCCCCAGCTTTGCCAGCATCTGCTGTTGCTGTTCCAGGGCGCTTTGGGTTTGCCCAATATAGCCCTTGGCCATGTAGACGGCCGATCCCGCAAGGCCTACGCCCGCGACCAGTACCAGTCCAAACATTGCACGCATGTACTTACCCCTTTTCCCAAAAGCACGGGAAAGACTTCCCGTGTCTCAATCTTATCTTAGTTGCGTTGTGCCGCATTCCGGATGTCGGCTGCGATCACATCGGAAGCCTGAGCAAAGATCGCCGGCGTCAACTGCGTGAACAAAAGCATGCCAATTCCACAGATCGCTGCGGTCATGACCACCCAGTCGACCGTAACTGCACCAGACTCGTCCTTGGCAAAGGCAGATGCGCGGCGCTTACAGAATTGAAAAGTCAGCATAGTCGTTACTCCGTCCCTTCAGCCGCGTTTACAGATCCGCGCGGACATCCATCTTTCTAGGCACAACGGTTCCGATCCTTCGAACGGAAAGGGCGCGGCCCGAAAGCCGGACCGCGCCCCTTTGTCACGCGGACAACCTTTTGTTGTCCGATGCGCCTATTATGGCTGACGGCCCAGAGCGGTGGCGTTCTGCAGATCGGTGGTGATCTGAGCGCCAGCAGCGTCGATTGCCGGGGTGATCTGGTTCATAACGATGAGACCCAGGCCAACAACAGCGGCGGTCAGAACCACCCAGTCAACGGTCACGGCGCCAGATTCGTCGTTCTTGAAGTTCTTGAAGATGTTCAGCAGTTTCATGGTGTGTCTCTCTCTTTACACGTGTTGCTTTGGTCGTTCCAACCGCTCGGTCTCGTTTTCGGTTTGGCCTCTGTTCCGCACCGTCTTCCGTTCGGCATGTCTGTGTTATCCCGCCCAATCGTGGCAACTTCTTGGAAGGGATGAGGTCTTTTTCTGTCTCATGAACATAACACCTATTTTTGCACTAACGCATTGTATCAAAAGGTAATATTTTTAATCATTGGGCTGGGTGACTAGTCCGAAAGGATGGGAATTGAGGCAAAAGTGCCAGAATTGGGCTCAAAATCGGGGGGTAGGGATGGTTTTGATTTCGATTCCATGCGAGTCTTGAGGGAAGAAGAACAAAACCGGGCATCGAGCAGCGATGCGATTCACGTCACGACTGCTAATTGCGGGAATCATCCTTGTGCCGTTTGCGGCCGGGGCCGAAGGTTTGTCCGGCGAACGGGACTTTACATTCAAGCGCGTCAAGGTCGGGGCAGGGGGTGCGAAACGCATCATCGTGCAAATCGACCCGGTCGAACAGGCGCGCCTGTTGGCCTTGGCCCCAAAGGTAAAGCCGCGCGCCCCGACGGAAGACAGCGAGCCTGCCGCCGAACCGACCTCCGCTCCGGGGCCTTCCAACCCGCCGCCGGTCAAGACCGCCGCCTATGAGTGGTTCTGGCAAACCGTGCCCACATCACGCGGCGCGGTGGCCGATCGTTTCCCGCTTGCCTTGGCAACACTGTCGAAAGGGCCGGGCGGGGCTACCGTCTCGGCGCCCCGTCTGCAAAAGATGCAGGAAATGGCGTCCAACTTTGGCAAGGATATTCTGGCCGCCACCATCGGAACCGACGTGTCCCCTGCCTTGGCGCTGGCGGTCATTGCGGTCGAAAGTGCAGGAAACGCAAAGGCGGAATCAAAGGCCGGGGCGCAGGGCCTGATGCAACTGATCCCGGCGACGGCGGAACGCTTTGGCGTCGCCAACGCCCTTGAACCTGCCCAGAACATCAAGGGTGGCGTTGCCTATCTGCATTGGCTGCTTGGTGAGTTCGACCGCGATCCGCTTATGGTTCTGGCCGCCTATAACGCGGGCGAGGGCGCGGTCCGGGCAAATGACGGCGTGCCGCCCTATGCGGAAACCCGCGATTATGTGCCAAAGGTTCTTGCGGCTTGGCAGGTCGCACAGGGGCTTTGCCTCACCCCGCCAGAGCTTGTCACCGACCCTTGCGTCTTTAAGGTGATTTCTTCAGGCGGCTGATGGGTCAGACCTGAAACACATCCGCCCATTCCGGATGCTTGCGCCGTTGCGCATTCACAAATGGGCACAAAGGCAGGATCTTGAACCCCTGCATCCGCGCATCAGACACCAGACGGGCCACCAGAACCGCCCCGCCCCCTTCGCCGCGCCACGCATCGGGAACAGAAGTATGGTCAGCAATCTCCAGCTGCGGCGTGGCAATGGAAAGCGTCAGCTCTGCCACCGCCTCGCCTCGGCTGATGAGGTAGCGGGCTTTCGCCCCGCTGACCTCTTTACGGATCTCGTCAGTTGACAATCGTGGCCTCGGTTGCGGCGCGGAGTTCGGCCTCTGTCACGCCGTCGGCCAGTTCCACGATCTTCAAGCCCCCTTCGACCACATCCAGTACGCCCAGATTGGTGATGATGCGGTCCACCACGCCCTTGCCGGTCAGCGGCAGGGTGCAGGATTTCAAGACCTTGGACTCACCGTGTTTCGAGGTGTGGTCCATCACCACCACCACGCGGCCCACGCCCGCGACCAGATCCATCGCGCCGCCCATGCCCTTGACCAGCTTGCCGGGGATCATCCAGTTCGCCAGATCGCCGTTTTCCGCCACTTCCATCGCGCCAAGGATCGCCATGGCGATCTTGCCGCCCCGGATCATCGCAAAGGACTGGGCAGAGTCGAAATAGGCGGTCTGCGGCAATTCGGTGATCGTCTGCTTGCCCGCGTTGATCAGATCGGCATCTTCCTCGCCCTCGAACGGGAAAGGCCCCATGCCCAGCATCCCGTTTTCCGATTGCAGCGTGACCTCAACCCCCTCGGGAATATAGTTCGCAACAAGGGTCGGAATGCCGATGCCCAAATTCACATACCAACCGTCCTGCAACTCTTGCGCCGCACGCGCGGCCATCTGATTACGATCCCAGGGCATTCGTATTCTCCTTGTTTGTCTCAGGCCCGCTTCGCGGCAGCGGCCGCTGGGCGGGACAATTCGTCTTTGCTAAGGGTAGCCAAAAGCGCTTGGAAAGCGATTAGGCCATAATGAGAATTCATATGTCGCGCATCTTGGGCGGCATCTTGCAGCAGGTCATCGCGTGACAAAAGCGGTGCAGCCAAGGTGTCCCGTGGTTGGGTGACAAAGCCCAAGCCGCGCTCGCTATGCACCTTGCGCATTGCCGCTTCCGCCATCTCCATAAGGTCAGCCGCGCGTTCCAACTCGGCAGCCCGATGCAGGTTAGGCTCGTAACGTGGCCCGCTAATCTGGGTTGAAAGCACAGCCGGGTAGGGGGCGGGCATCAGAATGAACCTTGCGTCCAGCGGTATGCGCTCTGCCTGGGCCGCAAGGCTCTGCAGGGCCGAGGCTTCAAAGGCCGCACGAAGAAATCCTGTCGATACGCCGACCGCTCCCTTGCGCGGCCCCCAGTCCACCGGCTGCAATTCGGCCATCTGGCGCAGCATCTCGTTCAGGCCAAAGCGCAAGCCGACCAGAAAGATGCGGTCAAAAGGCGCAAGATCAATTTCTGTGGCCGTGTTCCAAGCCGCGACCTTTTTCTTCCCGACGCGGTCCGAAGGGTCCGGGCGCAGGATCCCGTCTTCCCCAACCCGCGCCTTTTGAAACGCCCCGCCCGGAAGCCCCCAGAAGGTCAGGTCCAGTTCCGGCGCGACAGTGTGAATGGCCGGAAAGGCATCCCGCAGGCAGGCAGCATGGGACGTGCCAAGGACAAGGATACGCATCATGCGCCCCCCGACTTGCGAAGGCTGGGATCGTTCAACACTTCTTCGCAAATTGCGTCGAACGCGCCGTCCTCGTCTAAGGCAACCGCGTTCTCTGACGCGTCGACAGGGCCTCTGGCGTCAAGTTCGACATTCTGTGCCCGCAGGAACTGCTCCATCACGATGCGAACGCCGGTAGCAGAGGGGCTGCGTAGGTTCGAGGCAAAGAAGTTCCCCCGCGCGGCGGGATTGGTGATGATTTCGTAAGATGGAAAGTAGTCAACACCCTCGTCTTCCGCCATCAAAGTGGCCACAGCCGCCCGCAAGATCGCTTTCGACGCCGTCGAGGCTACTAGAACATGCCCACCCGTCGCGGTGGCGGTCAAAGGCACGGGGCTGACAGTCAACAAGAGTTTGACATCAGGCCGCAGCGCCCGCAGATGCGCCAAGACCAGGCGCAGATCGTCAACGATCTGGTCATGGCCAAGATTCAAGAAGCCAATTTCTGCCCCCTCGGGCGCATCTGCAATCACACCTGGGGCTGTCGGGTAAACCGTACCGCTTGCCCGGTCCTCCCATGTCTCGGTCAGGCCCAGCGTGAAAACAACCACATCCGCGGCGGTCAATGCCTCGGCAACCGCGCCAAGATGGTCTTTGCGGGCTGCCAGAACAGCCTCTGCACTTGCATATCCGCCCGGATCGACATTTGGGCGCAGCGCATCATAGTAGCGTGCATCCCGTTGCCAGACCGGATGGGCGGGTTCGTGGCTTCCGGCGGCCTCTTCGATCAGCTGGCGAAATTGGCGCGACGTATAGATATTGCCGAACCGCGCCGAGAAGCTGCCGTAAAAGAACCGCTCCGAGACCTCGGCAGGCACGCTGGCCGGGGCAGGCTCCTGGTCGATCACCGCAAAACCGGCCCCGGCCAAGGCGCGGTGCACATGCTGGGCAAAGCAACTGCCCGCCGTGAACACACGCATATCGCGGCCGATACGAAAGCGCGGGTCGTAAAGATCGCGCAAACGGCCGGGCCCACGCGTGGCCACGGCCGTCCGCCAATAGGCGCGGGGCTCTAACCCCTCATAGGGTGAGGCGGCCACGCGCGAAGGCCCTTAGGCGCTTTCGCGCTTGCGAACGGTGCGCTGTTCGATCCGCTTTTCGTGCTGGCCCTGCACGATCCGATGCACATAGATGCCCGGCAGGTGGATGGTGTCGGGGTCAAGCGATCCCAGCGGCACGATTTCCTCGACCTCGACCACGCAGGTCTTGCCGCAGGTCGCCGCCGGCACGTTGAAGTTCCGTGCCGTCTTGCGGAACACAAGGTTGCCCGATGGATCGGCCTTCCAGGCCTTCACAATCGCCAGATCGGCGACAATCCCGCGCTCAAGGATGTAATCCTTGCCGTCGAAGGTCTTCACATCCTTGCCCTCGGCAATCACCGTGCCCACGCCGGTCGCGGTGAAGAACCCGGGGATCCCGGCGCCGCCAGCCCGCATCCGCTCGGCCAAAGTGCCCTGCGGATTGAACTCCAGCTCCAGCTCGCCAGACAGATATTGCCGCATGAATTCGGCATTCTCGCCCACATAGGACGAGATCATCTTCTTCACCTGACGTGTTTCCAAAAGCTGACCAAGGCCGAAACCGTCAACGCCCGCATTGTTCGACGCAACCGTCAAACCCTTCGTCCCCGCATCGCGGATCGCCGCGATCAGCAGTTCCGGAATGCCGCAAAGGCCAAAGCCCCCTGCCGCAATCATCATTCCATCGAACAGCAACCCATCAAGCGCCGCTGCCGCGTTCGGATAGACCTTTTTCATGGCTTTTTCCCTGCAAACTCCTGCCGACTATAAAGGGCGGGTTGTCAGGGGAAGTCAATTGCCGCGGCGCGGCAATCTGACCGTGAGTCACGCGCTTGGGCGAATTTGTCTGGTGCTGTCAGCCAGCCAGCCCGACATAGCCCACCAACATCAGACCGAAGAAGAAAACCGAAGTCGAAAGGAACCACATATTACCACCTGCTACTCTGCACCTTGATCGGCGACTGTTTCTACAACGTGTCCAATCACCAAGGCATGACCTTGATCAATCCGTGACGAAAATCGGGCAATTGCGCATTGCCTCTTTTCCCCGCCCAAGTTGACGCTATGGTGCACGGCTACATGACAACCTCGTGTGCCCGCGTGGTGAAATGGTAGACACAGGGGACTTAAAATCCCTAGCCTTCGGGCGTGCCGGTTCAAGTCCGGCCGCGGGCACCAAGGTATCAGGCGCTGGTTCGGCAGGGGCGCAGACGCCCTCTGCCGTCGGCCCAAAAGGGGGGGCAAAGGGCCGTCAAGGTCAAGCCGATTCCGCTTCGCCCGACAAAACCCGCTCCATTCTTTCGTAGCTGATCTCCATGCCGTCAGTCATGCCAGTGGCCAGCATGGCCTCGCGGATCTCGGCATTTGGCACGGTCATCGTCATCTTCATCAGCGTGCCGCTGCCATCGGCGAAGAACTGTGTCTCTACACGATTGTCCGGCGTCGGGTCGGGCAAATACATTCGCTCGACATGCAAGATCCGTTTGCCCGGTTCGATTTCCAGAATTTCGCCATCCGCATGGAACCCATGTCCCTCGGCATTTCGCCACCGATACAGGAATCTACCCCCGACGCGCGCCTCAAATGTGCATTCATGCATTTCCCAACCATCTGGGCCAAGACACCAGCGTTGAAGCAGCGCGGGTTCGACATGGGCGCGATAGACGAGGGCAGGAGGGGCTGCAAATCGCCGTGTGATAATGGCCTGCGTATCTCCATTCAATTCCAGTTTCAGGGCCGTCATGGCGCCTCTCCTTCCTGTGTCAAATCATTAAGCAATGTGTCCAAACGGCGATAATTTGCTTCCATTACAGCTCTGTATCGGCTGAGCCAGTCCCAGATTTCTTCCACCGCTTCGGGGCGCAGCCGCCTTGGGCGAGAGGTGCCGCTGATGCGCGTTTCTATCAGTCCGGCCTCTTCCAACACTTTCAAATGGCGGCTGATCGCTGGCTGGCTGATGGCAAAAGGCGCGGCCAGTTCCTGCACCGTGGCCTCACCTTCGGCCAAACGCGCCAGAATGGCCCGACGGGTCGGGTCGGAAAGCGCCGCGAAACGGCTGTCTAGCTCGGACATGATTGAAATCCAGTTCGTTATATAACGACTTCATTAAATAATGAGTCGAGTCAAGCAGGCACTCTGCTTCAACGCTTCGTGGCCCCCATGCTTTGTTCTGGCCATAACCGCATTTTGCCGCTAGAATCAGTGTCAGATCCGGGGAAAACCCGGACGCAAAAGGCAGAGCAGGCGTTTACAGGCGGTTCCCATGACTGAAATGGTCTATGGCTCCATGCCCTCACGGGTATCCGAGCCGGTAATTCCCCGTTGGTGGCGGACAATCGACAAATGGTCGCTGACCGCGATCATGGTCTTGTTTGGCATCGGACTGCTCTTGGGTCTTGCGGCGTCGGTGCCCTTGGCCACCCGCAATGGCTTGCCCGATTTCTACTATGTCCAGCGTCAGGCGTTCTTCGGGACGGTGGGGCTGGTCGTCATGGTCGGCCTGTCGATGCTGCCACCTTCGGCCATTCGCCGGTTGGGCACGATCGGCTTTGCAATCTCTTTCGTCGCCCTGATGCTTCTGCCCTTCATCGGCACCGACTTTGGCAAAGGCGCGGTCCGCTGGTTTTCCTTTGGCTTCGCCTCGGTCCAGCCCTCGGAATTCCTCAAGCCCGGCTTCATGGTGCTGGCGGGCTGGCTGATGGCCGCAAGCCAAGACCTGAACGGCCCGCCGGGAAAATCGGTCTCCTTGGTCATCGCCGCCGCCGTCGTCATGCTTTTGGCCATACAGCCGGATTTCGGCCAGTCGGCGCTGATCCTCTTTGGCTGGGGCGTGATCTATTTCGTGGCGGGCGCGCCTATGACGCTTCTTGCGGTCATCATCGGCCTTGTCGGCTTTGGCGGAACCGTCGCCTATGAAAGCTCTGAACACTTTGCCCGCCGGATCGACGGCTTCCTGAACCCGGAAATCGACCCGCGCAGCCAGATCGGCTATGCGACGAATGCCATTCAGGAAGGCGGCTTTTTCGGGGTGGGCGTGGGTGAGGGCCAAGTAAAATGGACCCTGCCCGATGCCCATACCGACTTCATCATCGCCGTCGCTGCCGAAGAATACGGCCTGATCCTCGTCCTTCTCATCATCGCGCTTTACGCCACCATCGTTGTCCGCTCGCTCTTTCGCCTGATGCGTGAACGCGATCCCTTTGTCCGGCTGGCCGGAACCGGCCTTGCCTGCATCTTTGGCGTGCAGGCCATGATCAACATGGGCGTGGCCGTGCGTCTGCTGCCCGCCAAGGGCATGACCCTGCCATTTGTCAGCTATGGTGGGTCGTCGGTCATTGCCGCCGGTATCACCGTCGGTATGCTTTTGGCCCTGACCCGCACGCGACCGCAGGGACAAATGGGTGACATCCTGAGACGCGGACGATAAGGGGGGCGCATGACACAAGCACCGCTTCTTCTGATCGCGGCCGGTGGCACCGGCGGCCATATGTTCCCGGCCCAAGCCTTGGCCGAGGCGATGGTCCGCCGCGGCTGGCGCGTGAAACTCTCGACCGACGCGCGCGGCGCCCGATATACCGGGGGCTTTCCCGCAACGGTCAAGGTCGAGGAAGTGGCCTCAGCCACCTTTGCCCGTGGCGGAGCCTTGGCAAAACTGGCCGTCCCCTTTCGCATCGCGGGCGGTATCTTTGGTGCCGTATTTGCCCAAATGAAAGACAAGCCCGCCGTTGTCGTGGGCTTTGGCGGCTATCCCACCATCCCCGCCCTTGCTGCCGCATGGATCCTGCGCCGCCCGCGCATGATTCACGAACAGAATGGTATCCTTGGCCGCGTGAACCAGATCTTCGCGCCCCGCGTGAACACCGTCGCCTGCGGCACATGGCCCACCACTTTACCCGAAGGCGTTCAGGGCCAGCATACCGGCAACCCGGTGCGGGCCGCTGTGCTGGATCGTGCCGGCGCCCCCTACATCCCGCCGGGCGATTACCCGATGAGCCTTGTCGTCATCGGCGGCAGCCAAGGCGCGCGCATCCTTTCCGACGTCGTCCCCGATGCGGTCGCGCAATTGCCTGAAGCCATCCTCAGCAACCTGCGCGTCGCCCATCAGGCCCGCGAAGAAGACCTTTCCCGCGTGATCGAGGCCTATGAGGCCGCCGGCGTCCGCGCCGAAGTGCAACCCTTCTTCCGCGACATCCCCGCCCGCTTGTCCGAGGCGCAACTGGTCATCTCCCGTTCCGGCGCATCCTCCATCGCCGACATCAGCGTGATTGGCCGTCCGGCCATCCTGATCCCCTTTGCCGCCGCCACCGGCGATCACCAAACCGCAAATGCCCGTGGCTTGGTTGACGCCGAGGCCGCCATTCTGATCCCGGAAAAGGCGCTTGACGTCGCCACGCTCAGCGGCCACATGGCGACAATCCTTTCGCAACCGGGCGCGGCAGAGAAGATGGCCGCCAATGCGCTGTCCACCGGTCGCCCCGATGCGACCGAACGGCTTGTTGCCCTTGTTGAAGCCCTAGTAGACCCTAAAGTTCAGGGAGCCACCGCATGAACGCCACCAAACTGCCGCTCGAATTGGGTCCGATCCACTTTGTCGGCATCGGCGGTATTGGCATGTCCGGCATCGCCGAAGTGCTTATGACGCATGGCTACCGGGTGCAGGGGTCCGACGCCAAGGCTTCGAAGATCACTGACCGTCTGGTGAAGCTGGGCGCCACCTTCTTCGAAGGCCAAAGTTCTGCGAATATCGGCGATGATGTGGCCGTCGTGGTGATTTCTTCTGCCATCAAGAAGGGCAACCCAGAGCTGGAAGAAGCCCGCCGCCGCAAACTGCCGGTCGTGCGCCGCGCCGAAATGCTGGCCGAACTGATGCGGATGCGCTCGAACATCGCCATCGCCGGGACGCATGGCAAAACCACAACCACCACGATGGTGGCGACGCTTCTGGACAAGGGCGGGTTCGACCCGACCGTGATCAACGGCGGCGTCATCCATGCCTATGGCTCCAACGCCCGCGCGGGCGCTGGCGAATGGATGGTGGTCGAGGCCGATGAATCCGACGGCAGCTTTAACCGTCTGCCCGCAACCATCGCCATTGTCACCAATATCGACCCCGAGCATATGGAACATTGGGGAACTTTTGACGCGCTCCGCAAAGGCTTTCTCGATTTCGTCTCGAACATCCCGTTCTACGGTCTGGCCGTCTGCTGCACCGACCACCCCGAGGTGCAGGCGCTGGTGGGCCGCGTCACCGATCGCCGTGTCGTGACCTTTGGCTTCAACGCACAGGCAGATGTCCGCGCCGTGAACCTTACTTTCGAAAAGGGCAAGGCTCACTTTGATATCCTGCTTCAGGGCGAAGGCGAAGGTTCGAAAATTGAAGGTTGCACCCTGCCGATGCCGGGCGACCACAACGTGTCCAACGCCCTTTCCGCCGTGGCGGTTGCCCGCCATCTGGGCATGAAGCGCGAAGAGATCCGCGAAGCACTGGCCAATTTCGGTGGCGTCAATCGCCGCTTCACAAAGGTCGGCGAAGTGAATGATGTCACCATCATCGACGATTACGGCCACCACCCGGTGGAAATCGCAGCCGTCCTGAAAGCCGCCCGTCAGGCCGTGTCCGGCACCCCCGGTGCCCGCGTCATCGCTGTGCACCAGCCGCACCGCTATACCCGCCTCTCCAGCCTGTTCGAGGATTTCTGCACCTGCTTCAACGACGCCGATGTCGTGGCCATCGCCGAGGTCTATGCCGCAGGTGAAGACCCGATCCCCGGTGCCAGCCGCGATGATCTGGTCGCAGGGCTCATCGCCCACGGCCACCGCCACGCCCGCGCGCTGTTCGATGAACCCGATCTGGCCCGCCTTGTGCGCGAACAGTCCCGTCCCGGGGATATGGTCGTCTGTCTCGGGGCTGGTACGATTTCCACTTGGGCCAATAACCTTCCGGCCAAGCTTGGCGAGAAGGCGGCATGACCGCCTCGCTGGGCCTTGCCTGCCTCTGGGCGATCATGGCGACCGTGATCGCGATGCTTCCTTCACGCGACCACCATTGGCGCGCAGCCTATGTGCTGATCGCGCTGGGCATCCCGCTGGTCGGCTGGGTCACCTATCAGAACGGCCCCTTCATCGGCATGATCGTCCTTGCCGGCGGCGTCTCCATCCTGCGCTGGCCAGTGATCTACCTTTTCCGCTGGTTCAAATCCCGCGGCAGCAACCCGGCCGAGTGAGCACAACTGCCGCCCCCCGTCTGCACAGGGGGTGTACAGGGGGTGTACGCGGGGTGACATGTCGTATTTTGGCCGAGGACGGGGCAGGGGCTTGCGTCGGGGGCTGGCTTTGGCATAGCAGATGGGCATGACAAACATGCCTGAAACCCGTGGAACCCTGACCCAAAACCGGCCTTTGGCTGACCTGACATGGCTGCGTGTCGGCGGCCCTGCGGATTGGTTTTTCCAGCCAGCGGATGAGGCCGATCTGGCGGCGTTTCTTGCGGCTTTGGATCCTGCCTTTCCGGTCTTTCCAATGGGCGTCGGTAGTAACTTGATCGTGCGCGATGGCGGCCTTCGGGCCGTGGTCATCCGGCTTGGGCGTGGGTTCAATTCCATTGAAATTCAAGGGGATAGGGTTATAGCCGGGGCCGCCGCGCTGGACGCGCATGTTGCGCGGAAATCCGCCGAAGCGGGGCGTGACCTGACCTTCCTGCGCACCATTCCCGGCAGCATTGGCGGCGCGGTGCGAATGAATGCCGGCTGCTATGGCAGCTATGTGGCCGATGTCTTGGAAGAAGTGCGGATCGTCACCCGCGACGGCCGCATCGAAACGCTGCCAGCCTCGGCCCTGAATCTGCGCTACCGTCAGTCAGACCTGCCAGAAGGCGCGGTTCTGGTCTCGGCCACCTTCCGGGCGCCAGATGGCAACCCATTGGCCTTGCAAGAGAAAATGGAAGATCAACTGGCCAAGCGCGACGCCAGCCAGCCCACCAAGGAACGCAGCGCCGGGTCAACCTTTCGCAACCCCGTTGGCCATTCTTCGACCGGTCGGGCCGATGACAGCCATGAATTGAAGGCTTGGAAAGTCATCGACGATGCGGGTATGCGCGGCGCTAGGATCGGCGGCGCGCAAATGTCTGTCATGCATTCCAATTTCATGATCAACGCCGGTGGCGCCACGGCAGCAGATCTTGAAAATCTGGGTGAAGATGTAAGAAAAAAGGTTTTCCAAAACAGCGGGATCACGCTAGAGTGGGAAATCATGCGCGTCGGCGAACCGGCGGCAGAAAAACAATAAAAACGGGTCTTCAAGACCTTAGAGGCAGTAAATGACGGGTACATCGAGCAGGATGTCCCGTGTGGCGGTTCTAAAGGGTGGCTTCTCGGCAGAACGAGAGGTTTCTCTGGTAACAGGTGCAGCCTGTGCCAAGGCGCTGCGCGAGGCGGGATACAATGTGATCGAGGTCGATGCTGGCCCCGACCTTGCCGCGCAACTGATTGAAATTAAACCGGATGTTGTTTTCAATGCTCTGCATGGACGTTGGGGCGAAGACGGCTGTGTTCAGGGTCTCTTGGAATGGCTCAAGATCCCTTACACGCATTCGGGCGTGATGGCTTCGGCCGTTGCGATGGACAAGACCAAGACCAAAGAGGTGTATCGCGCCGCTGGTTTGCCGATTGCCGAAAGCCGGATCGTGACGCGGGACGAGGTCAGCCACGGACATGTTCTGCCGCCGCCCTATGTCGTGAAGCCGAATAACGAAGGCTCCTCGGTCGGGGTTTACATCGTTCGCCCCGGCTCTAACGCGCCGCGACTGGCTGAAACGATGCCTGACATGGTGATGGTCGAGGCCTACGCGCCGGGCCGTGAGCTTTCGATCAGCGTCATGGGCGATCATGCGCTTTGCGTGACCGACATCATCACAGATGGTTGGTACGATTACGATGCGAAATACAAGCCGGGGGGCAGCCGGCATCAACTGCCCGCGAATATCCCTGCCGAAATCGAAGCCGCTTGCCTCGACTACGCGCTGCGTGCCCACAAAGCACTGGGATGCCGTGGTCTTAGCCGCACCGATATCCGTTGGGACGAAGAGAAGGGCGTAGCGGGGCTAATCCTGCTGGAAACCAACACCCAGCCAGGGATGACGCCGACGTCGCTTTCGCCCGAACAGGCCGCGCATCTGGGAATTTCCTTCCCGGACCTTTGCAAGTGGATTGTGGAGGACGCGTCGTGCAACCGTTAACCGCGCAGCGGCGTTACCCCACTGATCCCGGAATACGCCGCGATCCGGCACCGTCGAAATGGGCGTACAAGATGCAGCGGCTGTGGCTTACGCCATTGTTTCGCGTGGCCTTTCGGTTTGGTCTGCCGACGCTCGGCCTTGCGGCTGCCGTGGCAATTGTCGTCGCAGACGCTGATCGCCGGGCCGCGGTAACGAATGCGATTGCCGATATTCGTGAACGGTTTGAAAATCGCCCCGAATTCATGGTGGGACTGGTGTCGGTTGACGGCGCATCGCCCGAATTGGCAGATGCGGTGCGGGCTCGGCTGGATCTGAAGCTGCCGCTTTCGTCTTTCGACATTGACCTGACAGCCGCGCAGCAACGCATCCAGGAACTTGATGCTGTGGCGCGCGCCGACCTGATGGTGCGCTCGGGCGGGTTGCTAAAGGTGCGTATCACCGAGCGCAAGCCGGTGGTTTTGTGGCGCACCGATCTTGGCGTGGAAATGCTTGATGAAACCGGTCACCGCGTTGCATCGCTGTCTTCGCGATCAGACCGGCCCGATTTGCCGCTGATTGCCGGAGAGGGGGCGGATGCTGCAACCCCTGAGGCGCTGGCGCTTATCGCTGCCGCAGAGCCGCTGCATTCGCGTCTTCGCGGGCTGATCCGGGTAGGGGATCGCCGCTGGGATCTGGTTCTTGACCGCAATCAACGCATCCTGCTGCCATCAGAAAACCCAATCGCTGCCGTCGAGCGGCTGATCGCCTTGGATAAGGCTAACGATTTGATGGGCCGAGATATTCTGACGGTTGATCTGCGCAATGAGCACCGCCCCGTCCTGCGTCTGACGCCCTATGCACTTAACCAGCGCCGCCAGGCGCAAGGGTTCGATATTTCTGGGAGTGAACTATGACCGACATCTATCAGTCCCAAAGGGCTATGCGGAACATGCGTCGCGCAGCCATGCAGCGCGGTGTCGTTGCCGTTCTGGACATCGGGACGTCCAAGATCGCCTGCTTGATCCTGCGCTTTGACGGCCCGTCAGAATTCGCAGAAGACGGCATTGGCCCGATGGCCGGTCAGTCGTCTTTCCGTGTCATTGGCGCCGCAACCACGCGGTCGCGCGGTGTCCGCTTCGGCGAAATCGCCGTGATGGCCGAAACCGAGCGCGCCGTGCGCACTGCCGTTCAGGCCGCGCAGAAAATGGCGAATGTGCGTGTTGACCATGTGATTGCCTGCTTCTCGGGCGCAGAGCCGCGGAGCTATGGCTTGGCCGGTGAAATCGAACTGGCCGACAGCGTTGTGACTGAACAGGATGTGGCACGCGTTCTTGCCGCCTGTGACATGCCCGATCTGGGGCATGGCCGTGAAGTCCTGCATGCCCAACCCGTAAATTTTGCACTGGATCATCGGTCTGGCCTTGGCGATCCGCGTGGCCAGATCGGAAATCGCCTTGCGACGGATATGCACCTTTTGTCCGTCGAAGGCTCGGTCGTTCAAAACATCCTGCACTGCATCCAGCGCTGCGATCTGGAACTCGCAGGTCTGGCGTCTTCGGCCTATGTTTCGGGCATTGCCAGCCTTGTGGAAGACGAGCAAGAGCTGGGCGCGGCCTGTATCGACATGGGCGGCGGGGCGACCGGCATTTCGATCTTCATCAAGAAGCACATGATTTTCTCGGACTCCGTTCGGATGGGCGGAGATCACGTTACCTCTGACATCTCCAAAGGCCTGATGGTGCCGATGGCTGTTGCCGAACGCATTAAGACAAAGCATGGCGGCGTTCACGCAACAGGCATGGATGACCGCGAGATGATCGAAGTCGGCGGTGACAGCGGCGATTGGGAAAAGGATCGACGTCAAATCAGCCGAACCGAATTGATCGGCATCATGCGACCCCGCGTCGAAGAGATTTTGGAAGAGGTCCGGATGCGTCTGGATGTGGCAGGGTTCGACCATCTGCCCAGCCAGCAGATCGTCCTGACCGGTGGCGCAAGCCAAATTCCGGGGCTTGATGGATTGGCAAGCCGCATCCTTGGGCAGCGCGTGCGTCTTGGCCGCCCGCTGCGTGTTCAGGGCCTGCCACAGGCTGCAACTGGGGCTGCGTTTTCTTCCGCGGTTGGGCTGTCGCTTTTCGCCACGCATCCGCAAGACGAGTGGTGGGATTTCGAGATTCCGGCGGAACGGTATCCGGCGCGCTCTCTGAAGAGGGTTGTTAAATGGTTCAAGGACAACTGGTAACCGCTATATCCAGCGTAACCGGCGAGATCCCGCTGAAATCGGCGGGATATCCTCTATATTTTGTGGAAATTCCGCGTTTTTTTCGTGACGCGGGGTGGCCTTGTGGATATTCTAGGGGATAAATCGGGGGTTGGTGCTCGGGACAAGCGCCAGTCACTCGGAAAAAGACACGGCAACAGCGGCAAGAAACCCTCTGGCGGCACAACAACAGACAGGCGGATCCTCCATGGCACTTAACCTCATCATGAATGCGCAGCAGCAAGAGCTGAAGCCCCGTATCACAGTTTTTGGTGTTGGTGGTGCCGGTGGGAACGCGGTCAACAACATGATCGACAAGAGCCTTGAGGGCGTCGAATTCGTGGTCGCAAACACGGATGCGCAGGCACTACAGCAATCCAAGGCGTCCAGCCGGATCCAGATGGGGATCAAGGCGACCGAGGGTCTGGGCGCTGGTGCGCGTCCGCAGGTGGGTGCTGCCGCTGCAGAGGAAACCATCGAAGAGATCGTCGATCATCTTGCTGGCGCCCATATGTGTTTCATTACCGCTGGTATGGGTGGGGGCACCGGTACTGGCGCTGCGCCGATCATCGCGCAAGCAGCCCGTGAGCTGGGTGTTCTGACGGTCGGCGTGGTTACAAAGCCTTTCCAGTTTGAAGGCAACAAGCGGATGAAACAGGCTGAAGAAGGCATCGAAGCCCTTCAGAAGGTCGTGGATACGCTGATCATCATTCCGAACCAGAACCTGTTCCGTCTGGCGAACGAACGCACCACCTTTACCGAAGCCTTCGCGATGGCAGACGACGTGCTGTATCAGGGCGTGAAAGGTGTGACCGACCTTATGGTTCGTCCGGGTCTGATCAACCTCGACTTCGCTGACGTTCGTGCGGTGATGGACGAAATGGGCAAGGCAATGATGGGCACCGGTGAAGCAACTGGTGATGATCGTGCTGTCCAGGCAGCCGAAAAGGCAATCGCCAACCCGCTTCTGGACGAAATCAGCCTGAACGGCGCCAAGGGTGTTCTGATCAACATCACCGGTGGCTATGATCTGACGCTGTTCGAACTGGATGAGGCCGCGAACATCATTCGCGAAAAGGTCGATCCCGATGCGAACATCATCGTCGGCTCGACGCTGGACACCAGCATGGAAGGCACCCTGCGCGTTTCGGTCGTGGCGACCGGTATTGATGCAACGACCGCCAAGCTGGAAACGCCGGTAACGCGTCGCTCCATGGCCACGCCGCTGCCGGCCCAGTTTTCTGCGCCCGAGCCAAAGGCTGAACCGGCTTTGACCGTTCAGGTAAAGCAGGCGCCGGCCCTGCAGCCTGCGCCAGTTCAGGTTGCCGCGGCAATGGCACCCGCACAGCCGCAGCTTTTTGAAGCCGAAGAGCAGCACGCTGTGGTCGAAGAAGAAGAGCCGATGATGGACGATCTGCCGGCCCCGGTCTATCGCCCGCAGCCCGCAGCGCAAAGACCGGCTCCGCAGCAGGCTCGCCCTGCCGCTCCTTCGATGTCGGATGACGCCGCTGCCTTCGTCGCGCCGCGTCCCCGTTCGCCCGGAACGCCGTCGCCTGAAGCGCTGGCTCGTCTGCAGGCAGCCGTGTCGAAATCGCCTGCCCAGGCTCCGGCACAGCGTCAGCCTCAGCAACCAGCAGCCGCCACTGCAGAAGCTCCGCGTCCGCGCTTTGGCATCGGTTCGCTGATCAACCGGATGGCCGGTGGGGGCCATGCTGAAGAGCCTCAGCGCCAGCAAGCCGCCAGCCGTCAGCAACCGCCAGTGACGTCCTATGATGACGATCAGGATATGACTGCAAGCCAGGAGCGGATTGAGATCCCAGCCTTCCTGCGCCGTCAGGCAAACTGACACACGTCTGTAACAAAACGATGAAAGCTCGCCAAAATGGCGGGCTTTTTATTTTCTTTTCAATATCTTAGAGCTGTTCGCCTTTGTTGCGAAGCGTCACAAAGCGTGAATGGTTTTCTTCGGTCGCGATAGTTAAATAGTGTTCAACAAAGTCCGAAGCCTGTCTTGGCCCGCGGACTAAGACAGGCAAGAGTGAGACGACCGTGCAAAACACGTTGAAATCGGCGGCAAAGTTCAAGGGGCTCGGATTGCATTCCGGGCGCCCTGTTCGCATGACTGTCCGGCCTGCTTCGGCTGATTATGGCATCTGGTTCAAGCGGACGGATGTGCCTGAGGCGCAGTCGATGATCCCGGCCTATTGGGATAATGTCGTGCCATCGCGCCTTTGCACGCTTCTTCGCAATGAGCAGAACGTCGAGGTCTCGACGGTAGAGCATATCATGGCTGCCCTTGCGGGTTGCGGAGTCCATAACGCCCTGATCGAGATTGACGGACCAGAAGTGCCGATCCTCGACGGGTCTTCTGTGCCTTTCGTGAACGCATTCCTTGATGTTGGTCTTACCGAACAAACTGCGCCCGTGCGGGCCATTCGTGTTCTGAAGACGATCGAAGTGACCGAGGGTTTGGCGACGGCTCGGATGGAACCCGCTGATATGCTGGAGATCGAATTCGAGATCCAGTTTGAGGATGCTGCGATTGGACATCAGGAAAAGTCTTTGAACCTTTCCAACGGAACCTTCGTGCGTGAGCTTTGCGACAGCCGCACCTTCTGCCGTCAGGTTGATGTCGATGCGATGCGCGCAAATGGTCTTGCTTTGGGCGGTACGCTTGAAAACGCTGTCGTCTTCGAAGGCGATACCGTGTTGTCTCCCGGCGGTCTGCGCCACAAGGACGAACCGGTCCGGCACAAGATGCTGGACGCGATGGGTGACCTGTACCTTGCGGGCGGGCCGATTCTGGGCCGCTACACAGGGATCCGCGCAGGTCATGCACTGACAAACCGTTTGCTGCGGGCCCTTTTCGCCGACCCGACGGCGTGGAAAATGGTCGAATGCAGCCCGCAAACCGTGGGTAAACTTCCCGGTGTGGGTGTGCAGCACAGCGACCTTCCGGCGATTGCTTGATTTCGTTACCCAAGTTGGCGCAAAGGCGTTTTGCGCCCCGGATTTTTCTGTGCTAGGACAAACGGCAACAGCATAGGCCGGGCTTTATTTTGTGTCCGGCTTTCGGGTGGGTTGATGGATAGGCAGAAGATGGCAGGCGTAAAATCCGGTGCGCAGTGGGTTGGCATCGCGCTTCTGATCACGACGCTTGCAGCCTGTGGAAACAGGGAAGAAGAGCGGACGCTGGACAGTTATACCGCTGAAGAGATCTACAAGCAGGGCGAGCTGCAGTTGGAAAACGGCGCAAAGCCGAAGGATGCGATCCGTTATTTTCAGGAAGTCGAGCGCCTTTATCCCTATTCGCAGTGGTCAAAGCGCGCCTTGATCATGACGGCTTTCAGTCAGCATAAGGCCAAGGAATACGAAGAGGCCCGCTCCACGGCTCAGCGTTTCCTTGATACCTATCCCGAGGACGAAGACGCGCCTTATGCCGCTTATCTGATGGCACTGTCTTATTACGACCAGATTGACGAAGTCGGTCGTGATCAGGGCATCACATTCCAGGCCCTTCAGTCCATGCGGACGGTGATTGAGCAGTATCCGGACAGCGATTATGCACGCTCTGCGATGCTGAAATTTGACCTGGCCTTCGATCACCTTGCTGGCAAGGAAATGGAAATCGGGCGCTACTACCTGAAACGTCGCAATTACGCCGCCTCGATCAACCGGTTCCGCGTTGTTGTGCAGGATTTCCAGACAACAACCCACACAGCCGAAGCCCTGCACCGTCTGGTCGAGGCCTATCTTGGCCTTGGCCTGAATGACGAGGCGCAGACCGCGGCCGCCATTCTTGGCTACAACTACCAATCTTCACCCTTCTATCAAGACAGCTACAACTTGCTGAAGGGCCGCGGACTGGAGCCGGAAGCCAAAGGCGACAGCTGGCTTCGCTCGGTCTATCGCCAGATGATCAAGGGCGAATGGTTGTAAGGAAGCTCTGGGCTGATGCCCCGACAGGATGACCGATGCTGCGTTCGCTTGATATCCGCGATGTGCTGATCATCGACCGTCTCAGTCTTGAACTGGGGCAGGGGTTGAACGTCCTGACTGGGGAAACCGGGGCCGGCAAATCAATCCTGCTTGACGCCTTGGGGTTTGTCTTAGGTTGGCGTGGGCGTGCCGAATTGGTGCGTAACGGAGCGTCTCAGGGCGAAGTGACGGCAGTTTTTGATCTGCCGCCGGGTCATGCCGCCGAGGCAGTGCTGACCGAGGCGGGGATTGAACCTGAAGGCGACCTCATTCTGCGCCGGATCAACACTGCGGATGGGCGCAAGACGGCTTGGGTGAATGATCGCAGGGTCTCGGGAGAGGTCTTGCGGGCCTTGTCGGACGTGCTGGTGGAATTGCATGGCCAGCATGATGATCGGGGCCTTTTGAACCCTCGTGGCCATCGTCAACTTCTGGATGCCTTCGGAAATATCGACACAAAGCCCGTCAGCGAAGCTTGGACTTTGGCGCGAAAGACCCGTGCCGAACTGGCGAAAGCAGAAGCCTCTCTTGCGGCGGCGCGGGTAGAAGAGGAATTCCTGCGCCATGCAGTGGCAGAGTTGGACAAGCTGAACCCGGAACCCGGGGAAGAAGCCAGCCTTGATGTGTTGCGGCGCCAGATGCAAGGGGCCGAGCGCATCCGCAGCGACGTGGCCCGCGCATTTCAGATGATGGGCGACGAAGGGGCAGAAGGCACCCTGCGGGACGCGCAGCGCTGGCTGGAAGGTGCAGCCGACCGGGCAGGGGGAAAGCTCGAGGCGCCACTTGCGGCGCTGTCTCGGGCATTGCTTGAACTTTCCGAGGCTCAGGCTGGCGTCGAGTCCTGCCTGGGAGATCTGGACTTCAACCCGGCAGAGCTTGAGCGTCTGGAAGAGCGCCTCTTTGCCATTCGGGCCTTGGCGCGCAAACACGGCGTCCTGCCGGATGATCTGGGCAAACACGCTGAAGATTTGCGAGCGCGGCTGCACGCTTTGGACGATGGAGAGGCCGGTATCGGACGGCTTCAGGCAGCCGCCGCCGCGGCTGAGACAGCTTACAGTCAGGCCGCGTCGGCCCTTACGGGCAGCCGCAAACTGGCCGCCCGAAGGCTGGATGCGGCGATGGTGGCCGAACTTGCCCCGCTGAAAATGGAACGCGCCGTTTTTGAGACGGCGATCACGGGCGGCGAACCCGGACCTGAAGGCGTGGATGAGGTGACCTTTACCGTTGCCACCAATCCGGGCGCTCCTGCCGGGCCTTTGAACCGGATTGCGTCGGGGGGCGAACTGTCGCGCTTCCTTCTTGCCCTGAAAGTGTGCCTGACAGGCAATACACCCGGTCTTACAATGATTTTTGACGAGATCGACAGGGGCGTCGGGGGGGCTACGGCTGATGCAGTCGGACGCAGACTCAAGACGCTGTCATCTGGCGCACAAGTCCTGGTGGTCACCCATTCCCCGCAGGTCGCAGCCCTGGGTTCGCACCATTGGCGGGTCGAAAAGCGTGTTGAAAGCGATCAGACACTTTCAACTGTGGTCCCTTTGAACGCGTCTGAGCGCGTTGAAGAAATCGCTCGGATGCTGTCGGGCGATACGATCAGCAATGCGGCGCGTGACGCTGCCAAAGCCTTACTTCAGGCATAAAGCGTTTTGGGTTTTTGTTGATTAAACAAGTATCGGAATTCGAACGAAATTGGTTCGAATTCCGATGCAAGATAAAAGCAAAACGCACTAGCCATCAACCACTGCAAAAGTTGCCGTTTTGGCAAGCCAAACCTCACCCTCATTGGCCAAGACGACTGTCAAAAGCGCACCGACACGGGGCATCTCGGCACCATTTGCATCGCGCAGACCTGTCACGACATATCGCTTGTGCAGAATGACCACATCACTCCCAAGCGACTGCTGCCCGGTTCGTCCGGTGACCAAACGCGCCATGCGCGACAGGCCTGCGAATTCTTCTGCCAGACCGGCTTCTATCGCACGCCGCCCTTCCAGATGACGTCCGGTCAGGCTGTGCAGGTTGCCGTCTTCGGAAAACAGCGCCGCCAAACCTGCCGCATCTTGCGTGCCAAAAGCCTGGGCAAAGAGACGGGCGAAACTTTGCTGGTCGCTCATCGCTGTGGCACCAGCTTGCCCGGGTTCATTAGGCCTTTCGGGTCCAAAGCCCGTTTGATTGCGCCCATGACCTGCCAAGCAGCGCCATGTTCGGCGGGCATGAAACCCAGTTTTCCCATGCCGATCCCATGTTCCCCTGACACAGTTCCGCCAAGACGCAGTGCGCGTTCGGCCATGCGAGCGGACAGCTTTTTTGCGACGGTCAATTCTGCGGCGTCACCCGGCTGAACCAACAGAATCGCATGGAAATTGCCATCCCCTACATGGCCAAGGATTGGGCCCGGAATGGGGCTTGCCTCGATGTCCGCCTGCGTTTCTTCAACAGCCTCGGCAAGCGCGCTGATTGGCACACAGACATCAGTCACCATCGCCGTTGCGCCAGGACGGCTTGCCAGGATCGCAGGATAGGCCTGATGGCGCATTTTCCACAACTGGGTCCGGTCCTCTTGCGCCTTGGCCCAGCGGAATCCCGTTGAGCCATAGTCACGAGCAATTTCGCCAAATCTTTCCGCCTGTTCGGCCACCCCTGCGGGCGAACCATGGAATTCAACCAGCAAGAGCGGTTGCAAAGGCAGGCTATGCCCAGACCACGCGTTGCAGGCCGCAACCGAGGCTGCATCCAAGAATTCGATCCGTGCCAAGGGAATGCCCATCTGGATTGTCGCCGTCACACAATCGACGGCCGAGGCCATGTCAGGAAACGCACAAGACGCGGCAGAAACCGCCTCTGGTTGGCCATGCAGGCGGATCGTCAGGTCGGTGACCAGACCGAGGGTTCCTTCCGACCCCACCATAAGCGACGTCAGATCATAACCTGCGCTCGATTTCGGGGCGCTTGATCCGGTTCGGATCACGGACCCATCGGCCAGCACGACTTCAAGCCCCAGCACGTTATCACGCATCGTTCCATAGCGGACCGCAGTCGTGCCGCTGGCCCGCGTCATGGCCATTCCGCCAAGGCTGGCATTCGCCCCCGGATCGACCGAAAAGAACAGACCTGTCGCCCGCAGTTCTTCGTTTAGCCGTTCGCGCGTGATGCCCGGTTGAACGACCACCAGCATATCTTCTGGAAAAACGGCCAAGACCTTGTCCATGCGCGAGAAATCAATTGTCACACCACCAAACGGCGTCAGGGCATGCCCTTCCAGAGAGGTGCCCGCCCCCCAACCTGTCATAGGCACACCATGCCGCGAGCAAGCCGCGGCGATGCGCGAAACTTCTTCTGTCGTTTCCGGAAAGACCACGACATCGGGCAGACGAGTGTGAATATGCGTTTCCGACTGAGCGTGATGGGTCAAAACCGATTTGTTCTGACTGGCGCGGGGGCCAAGAAAGGCCAACTCCGGCAGAAGCTGTTCGATGGGCATTGCTGTCTCCGTTTGCAAACGGAAGCTATGCCCTCACGCGGTCCGCCGCAACCTGACGAAGCGAGGTGGCCAAGTCACCATAGCCGGTAAACCGCCGCTCATAGGCCAATCCCAGCCGATCGGCACAGGACTTTGCCTTTTCATCCAGCAACAGGTCATCTGTCTGTGCCTGATAGATCAGCTTTGTGTAATGCCCGAAATACATGTCGCGCAACTCCGGGTGGCGATCCAGCCCCATCGGCTTCCACACAAAGGCATCAAACTGCCGCACCAGAAAGTCGGTCAGGTAAAAAGCGGTAAACTCGTCTTCGGCCTTGGCAGCAAAGGCTTCGTTGCCTTCAAGAAAGGAATAGCAATGTGGGCCTTCCACCATTCCAACGCCAAGTTCCGCGCACTTCGCCTGCAAAAGTCCTCCCGTTCCGCAGTCGGCGTAAACGACAAAGACTTGCTCGTAATCTGCCCGCCGCTCCATCACGGCTTTTTCGACCGCTGCGGTGATCTTCTCCGGCCAAAGGTGCAAATTGGCGGGAAGACATTGTAGGTCCAGATGCGTCCAGCCATTTGCGCGCTTCAGGGCAAGGATCTCATGCGCCAAAGCACCGCAAGCGATGAGCAAGGTTTGACCCGCGCCATTGGGCGTCAGGCCTGCTTCGGTCAAGATGCGGTCATCTGGCGCTATCGCCACTGACGAATTCCCAAGAAAAGGCTGCCGGCAAGCGTCGCAAAGGCCAAGGCAATCAGCGGCACCTCAGCGACAAAGGCCAAGGCCAAGGTGGCCCCAGCGGCGCAAATCACAAACGCGATCATCGCAAGAAATAGGGGAAGCGGCATGGTTCACTCCTGTTCCTGTCATGAATGTGTGACTTTCCAAGGCAAAAGCCAAGGGCCAGCGAAAGAAAAAGCCCCGGAGCGATTTCTCGGTCCGGGGTTATCATTTCAGTGTGGCGATCAGCCGTTCATCTGGTTGTGCTTGCGCGCGACCCAGATTTTCGCCGTTTCCACGGCCACAGCGGCGTCACGGCAATAGGCGTCAGCGCCAATTGCACGGCCGAATTCTTCGTTCAGCGGCGCGCCGCCGACCAGCACGATATAGTCTTCGCGCAGGCCCTTTTCTTTCATCGTGTCGATGACGACTTTCATGTAAGGCATGGTGGTGGTCAGCAGAGCCGACATGCCAAGGATGTCGGGCTGTTCTTTCTCCAGCGCCTCAAGATACTTCTCGACAGCGTTGTTGATGCCCAGATCAACCACTTCAAAGCCCGCGCCTTCCATCATCATCGCAACAAGGTTCTTGCCGATGTCATGGATGTCGCCCTTGACGGTGCCGATCACCATCTTGCCCATGCGCGGTGCGCCGGTTTCGGCCAAAAGCGGCTTCAGGATTGCCATGCCCGCTTTCATCGCGTTCGCGGAAAGCAGCACTTCCGGCACGAACAGAATGCCATCACGGAAGTCGTTTCCGACGATCGTCATCCCGGCGACAAGCGCCTTTGTCAGCACGTCGTAAGGGGCCCAACCGCGTTCGATCAGGATGTTAACGCCTTCTTCGATTTCCTCTTTCAGGCCATCGTAAAGGTCGTCATGCATCTGCAGGACCAGTTCGTCATCCGACAGTTCGGACAGGATGATTTCGTCGTCATCGGCCATGTGTGCGCTCCCGCAACGTAAAGACATTTCCCCGTGAATGAGGCCAAAGCGCCGCTTTCACTTTCCGGTTTCCGACATGCGCCGATTTAAAGCCGACAGCAAGCCTTTGTGCGATCAGAGAACTTGAAAATTGTTCACTATATGTTCACAGTGCAGCTCATGTTGCATCCTGATCCATCTCTCAAACGCGGTCAAAAGGTTCGTGCAAGAGGTGCAGGTTCGAACCGCAGCGGGCGCTTTGAGGCCCATGAACTGGTCGCCTTTGATGACGGTTGGGCTGGTGAGGAAGAGGATCATTTGCTTCGCACAGAAGTGCGAACAGAAGTGCCTCGGTCGGCGCTTAGTTACAATAAGTCTCCGGATTTGCCCTTTGACCGCAGTATCAACCCCTACAGGGGCTGCGAACACGGCTGTATCTATTGCTTTGCGCGTCCCACACATGCCTGCCTCAACCTTTCTCCAGGCTTGGATTTCGAAACGCGCCTTATTGCACGACCGGGGATCGAAAAGGTGCTGGAGCAAGAGCTTAGGTCGCGGAATTATAAGGTTGGGACAATTGCGATTGGTACGAACACCGATCCATACCAGCCTTGCGAAGGCAATCTTCGGATAATGCGGAATGTGCTGGCGGTCTTGTCAGAGTTCCGGCACCCGACTGCAATTACCACAAAGGGAACCTTGGTCGAGCGTGACATTGACCTGCTGGCACCCATGGCCGCGCTTGGTCTGCTGCGAGTTGGGGTATCGGTCACCACGCTGGACTCTGATCTTTCCCGAAAGATGGAACCCAGAGCGCCTTCTCCCGCGCGGCGTCTGGCCCTGATTCGTCGTTTGACTGACGCAGGTATCCCAGTCCGCGCCATGGTCGCGCCCGTCGTTCCTGGCCTGACCGATCAGGAACTGGAGCCGATTTTGTCGGCGGTGAAAGAGGCTGGGGCGGTCGCTGCAAGCTGGATCGCGCTCAGACTGCCGTTGGAAGTCTCTCCTCTCGTTCAAAACTGGCTGCAAACACATTTCCCACAGCGCGCCGCAAAGGTGATGAACCGTTTGCGCGAGATGCATGGTGGCAAAGACTACGATGCGGAATGGGGGCGCCGGATGCGGGGGCAGGGGCTGTGGTCAGAACTCATTTCGCAACGGTTCGACAAAGCTTGCATGCGTGTGGGGCTCGTCAAACAACTTCCGCCCCTCAGGCACGATCTTTTTTCAGCGCCACTCCGATCAGGGGACCAGTTATCCCTGTTCTGAAGCGCAAATTTCTTTGAAGAAATTTGCAAAATCCTTGAAAGGGTTTTGGCCAGTCAGGCGGTCAACCGCGGCGGCCCCGACGTTCGCGGCGCGGCGCATTGGCGTCATCTCCGGTTCCGTCCGAGGCCGACGAGAATGGACCCAGTTTTGCGACGATATCATCCAAACTCGGGCGTGGTCCTTTCGGGCGACTTTCCAAAGCCGCGCGCATCGCTTTCAGGTGTTCCGGCATCGTGCCACAGCAGCCGCCAATGATCCGCACCCCGGCATCGCGCGCCAGAACGGCATATTCGGCCATCAAGTCCGGTGTGCCATCGTAGTGGATATGGCCGTCGTGATATTTGGGGATGCCTGCATTGCCTTTTGCGATGACGGGCCGCTCGGTTCCTGTGGAAAGGAAACCCATAACGGTTCTCATCAGGTCAGAGGCGCCAACGCCGCAATTGGCGCCAAAAGCAATAGGCGGATTGGGCAGTTTTTCAACCAGTTCCGACAAGGCAGAAGAGGTTAAACCCATCATGGTGCGGCCTGCGGTGTCGAAACTCATCGTGCCGCACCACGCCATACCAGCTAATTTTGCAGCTTCGGCAGCAGCCTTGTATTCCTCAGGTGCCGAGATCGTCTCGATCCACAGTACATCCGCCCCGCCAGCCTTCAGGCCCTCGGCCTGCTCGTGGAACATTTCCACGGCCAAGGCATGGGTAAGGCTACCCATCGGTTCAAAGATTTCGCCAGTTGGACCAACAGAACCGGCGACGATCACCGTGCGCCCAGAGGCGTCTGCGATCTCACGGCCCAAGCTTGCGCCGATGCGGTTCAACTCATGAACGCGGTCCTGGGCATTGTGAAGCTTCAGGCGGCTTGCATTGCCACCAAATGTGTTGGTCAGGAAGATGTCAGAGCCAGCCTCAACCGCGCCTCGGTATAGTTTGCGGATGTTGTCAGGCTGGTCGACGTTCCACAGTTCGGGCGGTTCGCCCGAGGACAAGCCCATGTTGAAAAGGTTGGTCCCAGTGGCACCATCGGCCATCAGCCAATCGCGTTCTGCAAGAAGTTTGGAAAGTGCGTCCATCTGGGTCTTGTCCCTTTACCCTTGTTGCACCAGCCTTGCCACGAGGCAGGTCTGAAAAGCAATTTGATTATGCGCATGATCTTCATGCGTGAACGACAAAGAGCCGCCCATTGGCCCGGGCGGCTCTTATTCTTCAGCCGTCCGGGACGGATCAGATTTCCGACATCAGCTGCGCTTTGGCGACTGGCAGAAGCTCACCCATCTTGGCGCGAACTTCATCCGCCGAGGATTTTGAGCCGAGATCGCCAGCCACCTTGCGGACCACATCTTCGATACCGGCTTCCTCGAAATCCGCGGCGATGACCTCTGCGACGTAAGCCGCGGTTTCATCTTCGGACTTCCCCATCAGGCCGGCGGCCCAAAGAGCGACCAACTTGTTGCGGCGCGCTTCGGCCTTGAACTGCATTTCGGCATCATGGGCGAACTTGGCTTCAAATGCGTGTTCGCGATCGTCAAAGGTGGTCATGGGCAGGCCCCTTGATTGAAGTGTCTTTCCTGACATATGCCCTTCCCGGGCTTTGGCTGCAAGGCCAACCATGCCGCCTTGCGGCAGTGCGCCGCGTGTTGTAAGGGCTGGGACCACATCTGGAGGGTGCCTTTAGGCGCCCTTTTGGCGCTTTTCGGTTCGGAGAATTCATGGCACGCCGCAAGAAGGTCTACGAGGGCAAGACGAAGATCCTCTATGACGGTCCGGAACCCGGCACGCTGATTCAGTATTTCAAGGACGAAGGCAGCCAGCCCGAATCTCCTGCGCCGGTTCAGACGGTGTCAAACGACGGCAAAGGCGTTCTGAACAATCGCCTGTCCGAATTCTTCATGACCGGCTTGAATTCGATCGGCGTTCCCACGCATTTCTTGAAACGGCTGAACATGCGCGAACAACTCGTGCGGATGGCCGAGATCATTCCGCTGGAAGTGGTTGTTCGGAATTTCGCGGCCGGAGAGCTTTCGTCGCGTCTTGGGATTGCGGAAGGCACCGCCCTGCCGCGCCCAATTGTTGAATATTACTACAAGGACGATCGGCTGAATTCGCCGATGGTCTCCGAAGAGCATATCATCGCCTTCGGCTGGGCCACGCAGCAGGATCTGGACGATATTGTTGCTTTGGCCTTGCGCGTGAATGACTTCATGTCCGGCGTGATGCTGGGGGTGGGCATCAGGCTGGCCGATTTCCGTATCGAAGTGGGGCGTGTCTGGGAGGGCGACTATATGCGCCTGATCGTGGCAGATGAGATCAGCCCGGACAGTTGCCGTCTGTGGGATATGCGCGGCGTGACCGATCGGACCGACGGACAGCCAGTGGCTGACCCCGGCCCCTTGGCCGATGCCTATACTGAACTTGCCCGCCGGCTTGGCGTGCTGCCGTCGAATGTGACGCATACAACCAAACCTACCTTGATCAATTAGCTGCGCCTCGTGCCACGGACGCGGCTGCCTCTTGCGCCCAAGGGTGGGGGGCGCTAATCGGGGCGCAAAGATTTGCCAATCTGGAGACTCCCATGAAAGCGCGCGTGACCGTCATGCTGAAGACCGGTGTTCTGGACGTTCAGGGCGAGGCCGTGCGCCACGCATTGGGAACGTTGGGCTTTGCCGGGGTAAACGGCGTGCGTCAGGGTAAAGTGATCGAGCTTGATCTGGCAGAGACCGATGCGTCCAAAGCGGAAGCCGATGTGAAGGCCATGTGTGAAAAGCTTTTGGCCAACACGGTGATCGAAAGCTACAAGGTCGAGCTGATCTAAAAAGCCGCTGATTTCGGGCCTTGCTTTGGGGGCGGTCTTCACCGCTGGCTGACCCTCAGGCGGATGCCGTTTTGTGCGCGCACTGTCAGATGGGCAACTGGGACGGGATCAAGCCCATCAAGCCGTTCCACCCTATGCCGACGCAGGAACTGCGCGAGCAGAAGCGGCCCTTCGACCATGGCAAAGCCTGCCCCGGTGCAGACGCGCGGACCAGCCGAAAACGGCAGATAGGCATCTCGGGCAGAGGCGCGGTTCTCGTCCCGTGACCAGCGGTCCGGATCAAAGGCGTCCGGTTCTTCCCAAAGTCTTTCGTGACGGTGGACGTGCCAAGGAGACAGGACGATCTGCGCGCCCGGAGGCAGCTTTCTGGCGCGAAAGCGTTCATGCAGTATGTTCTGGCGCACCATCATCGGCACAGGCGGGTAAAGGCGCAGGGTTTCGCGAAAAACGTCTCGGGTGAATTTGAGCTGCGCCATAGCCGAGAACTCAGCCGTTTCTGTCAGTTTGGCGGCCTCAGCCGCCACCCGATCTTGCGCCTCGGGATAAAGTGCCAAGAGGTAAAGCGCCCAAGCCAAAGCCGATGCACTGGTTTCGTGACCAGCAAGAAAGAAGATTGCGACCTGATCAACCATTTCCTCGGTCGAGAAGGTTTGCCCGGTTTCCGGATCGACCATGGTCATGATCTTTGTAGCAAGATCGTTGGGTGCCTTCCCCTCCGCGATCTCCTTGGCTCGCGCTTCGGTCATTGCAGTGATCAGGGCGCGGATACGCTTGGCGGACGCAAGTGTCTTGCGCCGATGAAGCCGTGGAAACCAGCGCGGCAGGGGCAAGAAGGCCGCCAAGTTGAGGATCGGCTGGGTCCGCTGATAGGCGCGGAATTCGTGAAACACGGCCTGAGCGGTCTGATCCTCGATCGGAAGCGTGAAGAGCGTTCGAAAAATCACATCGGCGGCGGCGTGGCTCATCTGTTCTTCGACCTCTACCTCGCCATGGGGTAGTCGTGCGGCAGCCGCTTCGCCAGCCTCCCACATCGCGGGGAAAGTGTCGCGTAAGCGACCACCTTCGAAGGCAGGGTCGATGATGCGGCGCTGGCGCTTCCAAGTCTCACCATTGGTGACAAAAACTGAATTTCCAAGAAGTGGGGCCAGACCCTCGCGAATGCGGTTCGATTTCGGGAAGTCGTCTGGGCGCTCTTTCAAGACCAGATTGATCAGTTCAGGGTCATTGCACAGATAGCTGCGAAAGAAGGGTGTTTTGAACTCGGCCATCCACGCCCGGTAAAGCCGGGCTGGTTGGGCCGAGAGAATGTCACGCCGAAAGAGCCGCAAATAGCGAAGAAGCGAAACCCTGTCAGGTCGCACCGGTGGTTTGGGGGGATGGACAGGGCAGGTCATGAAATATCGGTAAAGCGGTTCACGGCCCGGTCAATACGGCTTTTCGAGGCGGGCCGGCCCGCATAGCGCTGCCCCAACGGAATGGGGCCCGCCGTGATCTGGAAATAGTCGTAATCACCGGGCCTATCAAAGGCACATAGATATTGAAAATGCAGCCGGAAAAACTTCCAGCGCAATTCCTTCCAGCGTTCTGGGGACAGTGTTTGTGTGAAGGCCGCAGACAAGACCAAGGGCCAGCGCTGGTCTTTGGGGGCAACGCTGGTCACGGCGACCGGGTCGCACAGCGCAAATGCGCATCCATCGCCAGGGGCCGTGACATCAACCCAAGTCAAGGAAGCCTGCTTTGATAGAAAGGCCAGATCGGCCCGCAGTCGTTTGGCCTTGGGCAAGAAGCTGACCATCGGCACGACCTGACCCAAGGACAAGAACGACAAGGGCGGGTGATCTTTGGGCAGGCCATCGCGGATCAGATCGGCAAGGATCGACACGCCCAGATGCGCACCAGAAGAATGGCCAATCACCAGAACCTCATCTGCATCGGTTTCCAGCGCCAGCCGGATAGCGCGCCCAAACTCGGCCATCCGCGCTTCCAATTCGGGTGGGTTCGCGCCGCCATAGCGCGCCGAATAGGCATAGTCATGCATCAGGTAATAGGCAAAGACCTTGCCGTCCTTGGCCTTGAACCACCGCAGGATCAGGATGGCGGTCACGGTTGCAACCGACAGCCCCAGCAGGATCAGGCCCAGAACGGTCACCATTCCCCTAGCCCATGAGTCGTGGTCTTGCAGGAAAGGGATCATCGCCGCCGAAAACGCCGCCAAAAGACCCAGTGTCCAGCCCACCCCGACAGCGATGGCAAGCTGGGCCAGCAGGAAGACAATCGGATAAAGCGCCGCAATCACCGGCCCTTTGCGCAGCCGCATCAGCCGGAACAGCGCTCCCGAGGCGATGTAGGCCCAGGCCGTGCGGACCAGTTGCAGATAGGTGGCGGGGATCGAGTTCGACATGCTGTTCCGCACAATGTCGGACCAAACCAGAACCTCTATCTCGGCCTCGGCCTTTTCCCCGCCGATTTCAGAGAGGACATGCCAGCCATAGGGGCCTTTGCTTTGACGCGGACGCAACTCCAGCTGATAGCCCGATATAGCCGCCTGATCCGCGCCTTCTTTGCGGTAAAGTTCACGATAGCGGCGGGGATGGATCGGGTCATAGCCGGGAATGTAAAAGACCCGACGGCGAAACACCTTCGCCTCGGTTTCTGTGTCTTCCGCAGAACCTGCTACATCCGTCGCCATCTGGCCCCCTTAGCTGAGTAGTCTAGAGGGCATTTTGGGCGGAAATAAGGGCAAAGACGGGCCGTTACCCAAGCAAGGGAATGCCAAACCGGTCAAAGGTTTCCAGAAGCCAGAAGCTGAAATCGGTAAAGGCACCGGTCACAAGCGCGAAGCCGACGATCAACAACAGCGCACCCATGCAGCGTTCAATCAGTTTCATGTGCCGTTTCAGCCGCTGCATCAGTCCCATTGACCGTTCAATGAACAGCGCCGCGAACAAGAAGGGCAGGCCAAGGCCCAAGGCATAAACTGCAAGCAACAGGGTTCCCCGCTGAACCGAGCCTTCCTGTGCTGCTAAGGACAAGATCGCACCCAGTTGCGGGCCGATGCAGGGGGTCCAGCCAAAAGCGAAGGCAAGTCCCAGAAGATAGGCCCCAAAAGCCGAGCCACCTTGCTCGCCTGCATCCAGACGCGCTTCTCGGTCAAGGATCGGAATTCGGAACAAACCCACGAAATGCAGTCCGAAGATGATGACAACGCCACCGGCGATTTTCGAAAACAGTTCCTGGTTGCTTAGGAAAAATGCCCCAAAGGCCGAGGCGGTAAATCCCAAAAGCAGAAAAACCGTGGAAAGACCCATGACAAAGAACAGCGCAGGCAGAATGACCCGCCGCCGCGCCACGGCGTCCGATTTCATGTCACCAACGGAAATGCCCCCCATATAGGCCAGATAGGGCGGCACGATCGGAAGAACGCAAGGCGACAGGAACGACAGGACGCCAGCAGAAAGCGCAATCAGCATGGCAGGCAAAAGCCCGGCGTCGATCAGGTCTATTCCAAACATCGCTACATCCCCTTCTTCCGTCGTCTTAACCTGCATCCTTTCACAGGTCACGAGGGCGCGCTGTCACATCGACGTGGTCTGGATGTAACGAAAAGGGCGGCAGGTTCCCCCTGCCGCCCCGATCTCGTCAGCGGCCCAAAGACCACCATCCCTTACGCTTGGGCTTTGGCGGGCCATCTTCTTGTACAGGCTCGACCACAGCATCGACCGTTTCGACCATGCCGGGGTCTTCCTGCAAGCTGGTTGCCGATGAGGCTGGCGCATCATCCGCCATTGGCGCGGCCTTTGGTGCTTCAGCAACGACTGCAGGGGCCGCCGTCACGGTTTCCACCTCAACCGCCACAGGCTCTGCAGGCGCTTCTGCCGCGACTGCGGGCTGCTCCTCTGCCTTTGCATCGGACTTCGATTTCGACTTGCTCGATGAACTCCGCGACCGTGTGGACTTCTTCGGCTTGGCTTCCTCTGTCACCACATCTTCTGCCGCAGCCTCAGTGGCTGTGGCGACTTCCGACGCCACGTCCTCGGCTTTTGCTTTGGACTTGGACCGACTGGAAGACTTCGCAGCAGGCTTCGCGGCCTCGTCGGCGCCATCGTCGCTCTTCTTGCGGCTGCGCGAGCGGCTCTTTGGCTTTGCTTCCTTGACCTCTTCTTCCGCTACAGTCTCGGCAACTGCGGCCTCGGCCGGTGCTTCGACCTCTGCAGCGACCACGACAGCGGCTTCAACGGCGTCCTCTTCAGCCTCATCGCCCGCGTCATCCGCATCGCCTTCGGCGTCATCGCCATCCTGATCATCGGATTGCTCTGCACCATTCGCGTTGCTCTGGTTGCCCGAACCGCTGCCTTTGCGACGACGACGGCGGCGGCGCTTCTTCTTGCCGTTGCCTTGGCCATCGCCTTTGCTTTCTCCGGTCTCGGCGGCGTCCGAAGCCTCGACGGGTTCGACCTCATCGGCCTCCTCCATCGGAATGTCTTCGTCCTCGTCCTCGGCGACCGGCGCACCCATCAGACCCGCATGGCCCGAAATCACCGGGCTTGCCTCGGGGACCACGCGCGTCGCCGTCTTGAACTTCTCAATCGAGTAATCTGGGCTGACCAGAGACGGGTCCGCCTCCATCCGCACGGCCATACCGTAGCGGGCCTCGATCAGCGCAATATGCTCGCGCTTGTGGTTGAAAAGGTAGTTCACAATGCCGACAGGCGCCTTCAGCAGCACCTCGCGTGACCGCTTGCGTGTACCTTCTTCTTCCAGAGCGCGCAGGATATTCAGCGCCATGCTGTCATCGGAACGGATCAGGCCGGTGCCGTGGCAATGCGGGCAGGGCTGGGTCGTCGATTCCAGCATGCCGGGACGCAGGCGCTGACGGCTCATCTCCATCAGGCCAAAGCCCGAGATGCGGCCAACCTGAATGCGTGCGCGGTCCGTTTTCAGCTTATCCTTCAGACGCTTTTCAACGGCTGCATTGTTCCGGCGCTCTTCCATGTCGATGAAGTCGATGACGATCAGACCGGCAAGGTCGCGCAGGCGCAGCTGGCGGGCAACCTCATCGCAGGCTTCAAGGTTCGTCTTCAAAGCCGTGTCTTCGATCGACCCTTCTTTCGTCGCCCGGCCCGAGTTCACGTCGATGGCAACCAAGGCTTCGGTTACACCGATCACGATGTAACCACCTGATTTTAACTGAACAACCGGGTTGAACATGCCACCCAGATAGCTTTCCACCTGATAACGGGCGAAAAGCGGCATGGTGTCGTGATAGGGCTGAACCGCCTTGGCATGGGACGGCATGATCATCTTCATGAAGTCCTTGGCCACACGATAGCCTTCGGCGCCTTCGACCAGAACTTCGTCGATGTCACGATTGTAAAGGTCGCGGATCGACCGCTTGATCAGGTTGCCTTCCTCATAGATCGGGGCAGGGGCAATTGATTTCAGCGTCAATTCGCGGATCTGTTCCCACAGCCGCATCAGATATTCGTAATCGCGCTTGATCTCGGCCTTGGTGCGCTTTGCGCCCGCAGTCCGGATGATCAGGCCAGCACCTTCTGGCACCTCGATCTCGCCTGCGATTTCTTTCAGCTTCTTGCGATCAACGGCATTGGTGATCTTGCGGCTGATGCCGCCACCCCGCGCCGTGTTCGGCATCAGAACGCAGTAACGGCCAGCCAGAGACAGATAGGTGGTCAGAGCCGCACCCTTGTTGCCGCGCTCTTCCTTGACCACCTGCACCAGCATGATCTGCCGGACCTTGATCACTTCCTGAATCTTGTAGCGACGGGCGCGCGGCTTGCGGGGCTGGCTGATTTCCTCGGCCACATCCTCTTCGGCAATCGACTCGATCTCGTCATCGGTGTCGCTGGCATGGTCAACGGCGTGGTAAGCGCCATCGCCATTTTCCTCGGCTGAAGCCGGGGCCGACGCGGTTTCTTCCGTCGCTTCAGAGGTTTCCTCAACAGCCACGTCGTCGCTGGTCGTGGCTTCGTTGCGGGCCTCATCCTCGTCCAGATCGACAACATCCATGCCCGAAGGGCTGGACGTCACGGCATCCGCGTCCTTGACCGCCTCCGCAGCAGGCTTCGGCTTGCGCTTGCGCGACCGACGGTTGTCTTCTTCATCCTCGGCCCGCGCCAAAGCCCGTTCTTCATCCAACAGCGCTTTGCGGTCGGCTGTCGGGATTTGGTAATAGTCCGGGTGGATTTCCGCGAAAGCGAGGAAGCCATGCCGGTTGCCACCATAATCGACAAAAGCCGCCTGAAGCGAAGGCTCCACGCGGGTCACTTTGGCAAGGTAGATATTTCCGGCGAGTTGGCGTTTGTTTACGGTCTCGAAGTCGAATTCTTCGACCTTGTTTCCGTCAACCACCACAACCCGAGTTTCCTCGGCGTGGGTGGCGTCGATAAGCATTTTCTTAGCCATGTCAGTCCATTGCGCCTGCATGAACCTAGCCGCCCCGGTGGACCGGAGGGGTTTTGATACGAATGGAGGCGACTTGTTCGGGCGGCGGCGCGCAGACGGCAAAGGCCGGTCAGTCCCTGTGGGCTGACTCCGGCTTGCAAAATTTCAGTCGCGCGCATCATCGCAGTTTACATCAGGGGGCTTGCGACCCCCCACCTAGAAAAGCCCGTTCACTGAAGGTGTTCGAGCAATGACAACAGCCCTTTCAGGCCGATCCGGCCGCCAGACACGGGTCGCGAAACAGCGCGCCCAACATGAAAGGCAGAGAATTCCACCGCATCAGGCATAAGCCGACACGTCCAGAAACCCTAGCGGCAAAAAGCCGCCGAGAGCAATGGGCAATTTCGCACAACCGTTACAATGATCCGTCTGACGAAGACGGTTCAGACATAATCCTGACGCTGTAACCCGTATTTCGCCATCTTCTCGTTCAGGGTCCGGCGCGGCAGGCAAAGCTCATCCATCACGGCAACGATGCTGCCTTTGTGTCGCCGCATCGTGTTGTCGATCAGCATTTTCTCAAAGCTTTCGACATATTCCTTCAGCGGCTTGCCCTCGGTCGTCATCGCGGGGCCCGTCGCCTCGTTATCGGCCATCAAAAGGCTGGCGATCGAGCCAGAACCCCGGCGGTTCTGCAAGACGGCACGTTCCGCGATGTTGACCAACTGCCGCACATTGCCCGGCCAAGGCGCCTGCAACAATTGCGCGGCCTCTTGCGCCGTCACTTGCGGGGCGTCACAGCCATATTCTTCGGCAAAGCCTTCGCTCATCCGCGTGAACAGCGTCAGAATATCTTCGCCACGCGACCGCAGGGGCGGACAAACAATGGTCATCGCGCCAAGGCGGTAATACAGGTCCGCCCGCAGGATATCTTCCAGCGTCTTGTCCTGTGCATGTTCATTACAGATCGCGATGATCCGCGTTTCGGGCGGCGTGCCCTGATCGTTGATAAAGGTCAAAAGCCGCGCCTGAAGCGAGTTCGGCAGCGCCTCGATATCCTCAAGGCACAGCGTGCCGCCGCGCGCCTCCTCGATCAACGGAATGGACCCGTCCTCAGACGGGCCAAACAACTTCGCTGCCAGTTGATCTTCGGACCATGCCGCGCAAGACACGGTCAGGAACTTCTTCGTCGCGCGCGGCCCCACAGCGTGCAGCGCATGGGCCACCAACGTCTTTCCGGTCCCGGTTTCACCGTCGATCAACACATGGCTGTCGGCTTGACCAAGATCAAGAATATCCTCACGCAGCCGCTCCATCGCCGGGCTGGCGCCGATTAGCTTCTTCATCAGAACCGACCCATCAGCCAGTTCCTTGCGCAGCGCACGGTTGTCCAAGGTCAGGCGGCGCGCTTGGGTCGCACGCTTGGCCAGTTCCGTCATCCGATCCGGATTGAACGGCTTTTCCAGAAAATCATATGCGCCCACGCGCATCGCCTCGACCGCCATCGGCACGTCGCCATGGCCGGTGATCATGATCACCGGCAGACCCGAATCCATGCTCATCAAGCGCTTCAGAAACGCCATGCCATCCATGCCGGGCATCTTGATGTCGCTGACAACGACACCCGCAAAATCAGCGCCGATCCCCTTCAGCGCGTCTTCCGCACTGGCATAGGTTTCGGTGTCAAACCCCGACAAGGCCAGCCATTGGCTGATTGATTGCCGCATATCGGCCTCGTCATCGACGATGGCCACCTTCATTGCGCGCGACATGAAACCCTCATTCCGCTGCTTGTTGGTCCTTAGTCGCCCCGATCAAGGGCAACTGCATTTCAAAAACCGCACCGCCTGTTTCAGCATTGCGCGCGGTCAATCTTCCGCCCAACTCGTTGACAATACCCGAAGAAATGGCAAGCCCAAGGCCCACGCCTTCGCCCGGCTTCTTGGTCGTGTAGAAAGGCTCGAACAGGTTTTCCAGATCGGAAATGCCGGTTCCATTGTCTCGCACCGTCAAGACCGCGGTTTCACCTTGCGACAGGATCAGGTCGATCTGAGGCGTCTGGCGGTCCTTGGTTGCGTCTATTGCGTTGCGTAAAAGATTGATGATCACCTGTTCCAAACGAATACGGTCCGCCATCACCATGACCGGCTGACGGGGCAGGGTGCGCGTGATCTTCACAACCCGGTTCTTCAAAGACGGTTCCATCATCGACAAGGCCGAACTGACGGCTTGCTTCAGATCCACAGGCTCAAAAGCCTCGCCCCCTTTGCGGGCATAGGATTTCAGCTGCCGGGTAATCGCGCCCATTCGCTCAATCAGGTCGTCGATCCGCTGGAAGGACGAAAGGGCCTCCTCCGGGCGCTTGCGCTGCAACAAAAGACGCGCCCCCGCCAGATAGGTCTTCATCGCGGCCAGAGGTTGGTTCAACTCATGGCTGACCGCGGCAGACATCTCCCCCAAAGCCGCCAGTTTTGACGACTGGGCAAGCGTTAGCTCCGCCACAGCCAAATCCTTCTGCACCTTCTCCCGCTCGGCGATTTCGCGCTGCAACCGTGCATTCAGCAATCGCAGTTCTGCCGATTCCCTTTGGAACGACAGGGATTGCGACCACGCCCGCCGCGACAGAACGTAAAAGGTAAGAGCCAGAAGAATGGCAAAACCCATGATTTCCAGCGCAAGAACGCCATTCACACGCTCGCGCACCGAATCGTAGGCGGTAAACGTGACCATCCGCCAACCGCGGAACGGCACCCGCGCTTCGGTCTTCATCACCGCCTTGCCCTGAACATAGGCATCCGGCGGATGCTGCGCCCAGTCAGCCGTTGCCTGAATCGCCCGTCCAAAGGCCGACGGCGGTTCCCGCACGGCCAAGGCCTCGGTCACCGGCAAGCCCCGCCACTGTGGGGTCGTGGCCAGAATCACCGTGCCTTCGCTGTCGGTGACCAGAACGGCATCCTGGAAACCGGCCCAAGCGCGTTCGTATTTCATCAGATCGACCGAAACCGCGATCACGCCCGCGGGCTTGCCGTCGATCGACATGGCGCGCGAATAGGTGAACTCAAAACCACCCGACTCGCGTCGCACCGCGGAAAACACCGTATCCTTGGCGCGCAGCGCATCGACATAAAAGGCGGCCGTTCGGAAATTCGTCCCCAATTGGTTGCGGTTCGTGGCGCCCACCACGCGGCCTTCCCGATCCAAAAGCATGATCGAGGCAACGCCGATTTCCGATTGAACCTTGATCAGCCGCTGCGAAGTCGCACTGAAATTCCCGCCTTTCAGGCTGTCATTCAGAATCGGGTCGCCCGACAAAAGCAGGGGAACCACCGATGTCCGCTGCAATTCCGAGATCATGTTCCCGGAATAAAGCGCAAGCCGCAATTCTGCGCGATTGCGCGTGGTTTCGGTAAAGCGTTCGGTCAACCAGCGATTGGTCACCAAAACAACGCCGATTGCGACAATGACCAATCCAGCAATGATCAACCGGATCCGCCAAGAGACTCCTTGGGCGGTCGTACGGTCCGTTGCTTGATTTGGTTGCAAGTCGCTCATGCCCCGAGTCTAGGCGCGGCGTTCCCGGGTCTCAAGCCGAACTGGCTCAGGCAAGCGCCATCCCGCCCATCAGGCTGGCGAAAAGCGCCTGCCCGTCGGTGCTGCCGTGAACCTTGTCGGCGGCACGCTCGGGGTGCGGCATCATCCCCAGCACCCGGCGGTTCGACGACAAGACGCCCGCAATATCGGCCATCGAGCCGTTCGGGTTGCCCACATAGGTAAAGGCGATGCGGTCTTCGGACTTCAGCGCGGCCAAACCTTCGGCATCAATGGTGTAGTTGCCGTCATGGTGGGCAATCGGAATTTGAATTTCCTGACCCACGCCATATCCGCTGGTAAAGGCGCTGTCATTCGTGGCCACGCGCAACGCCTGACGCTTGCAGGCGAATTTCAGCCCGGCATTGCGCATCAGCGCACCCGGCAAAAGGCCCATTTCCGTCAACACCTGAAACCCGTTGCAGATGCCGATGACATAGCCACCCTTTGCGGCATGGGCCTTGACGGCCGTGGCAATCGGGGACTGGGCCGCAATCGCGCCACAGCGCAGATAATCGCCAAAGGAAAACCCGCCCGGAACGCCCACAACATCCACGCCAATCGGCAACTCACTGTCCTTGTGCCACACACGGGCGACGTTAAAGCCCGCGGCCTCAAAGGCTACGGCAAGGTCACGGTCGCAATTCGATCCGGGAAAAGTGACGACGGCGGCTTTCATGGGGCGCACTCCGGCTGGCTGGCATGGCGGCGGCATAGCGCAAAGCGTCCGTCCCCGCCAGCCTTCCGACAAGAAAAATGCCCGTGATCAGGCTGTAAAATCTGTGATCACCGCCACGCCCGGGCTGGTCGGCCCGTCAAAGGCCCGCAATTCGGCACTGGCTTGCGACAGCGCGACATGACGCGCCACGATCGGGCTGACATCGACACGGCCCGAGTCGATCAGCGACAACAGCGACGGATAGCGCCATGCCGGCATGCCCCGAGTGCCAAAGACCGACAATTGCTTCATGTAGATGGCGTTCATGTTCACATCCATCCGCGCCGTGTGCCCCGTGGGCAGGCCGACCTGCACATGGCGCCCCCGTGGCCGCAGGCAGGCCAGCGAGCTGTCAACCGTGGCCGCAATCCCCAAGGCCTCGACGCTGACATGGGCACCACCGCCCGTTGCCTCAATGATCCGCGCACCCACGTCGCCCTCGCGTGCGTCAATCGCCAGATCCGCCCCCAATGACAGCGCATGGTCCAGCTTTTCCGGCACCACATCGACGACAATCGTCTTTGCCCCCAAGGTCTTGCCCAAAATCAGGCAGGACAGGCCAATGCCGCCCGTGCCGTGGATCGCCAGCCACTCACCGCCCTGCAAATTGGCCTTGCCCGTCAGGGCCTGCCATGCGGTCGTCACCCGGCACCCCAAACCTGCGGCAAGGGCCGGGGAAAGAGTGTCGGGCAGGCGCGCCAGATTGAAGGCATGGGGAACAGAAACATATTCGGCAAAGGCTCCCGGTTCGCCAAATCCGGGCAAACGCGGCGCATGGCACGAGGTCTGGTGGCCCGACTGACATTCCGGACATTCGCCACAGGCAAGGATGAAGGGCGCAATCACCTTGTCGCCGCGCTTCCATTTCGAAAGCGGGCCCGCCTCAACCACCTCGCCGCAATATTCATGGCCGGGAATATTGCCGATCTTGACGCGGGCATGCTCCCCAACCCAACCATGCCAGTCTGACCGGCAGACGCCACAGGCAAGCGTTTTCAACACCACCCCATCCGGTTCGCAAATCGGGTCGGGTGCCGTCTCGATGGACAGATCGGCCCGGAACTCGCGGATAAAGGCTGCGCGCATGAAAAATCCTCCCTTTATTCGCCCCATCAAGGACTTGGCAGAGGAAAGGGTCAACCCCTTTGATAATGTCGCAGCACAAAGACCCGAATGGCCGAGGCCAGTCCCGCATCGCCTGCGCGTGCGGCATCAATCTCTGCCGCCAAGGCATTGACGGTCAGCCCCTTTTCTTCGGCAATCTCGCGAAAGGCCTTCCAGAAGGCCTCCTCCAAAGACACACTGGTGCGGTGGCCATGCAGGGTCAGGGAGTGTTTTGCGGGGCGTGCGGTCATGAATTGAAACTACCCGAATGCCACTTCCCGCGCAAAATCCTTCGTAGGATTTTGCAAATCTTTTCGAAAAGATTTGCTTGCGCCGAAATTACTCCAGCAGTCGCACAGGCTAGCGATTGCAGAAGACAATGAACTGTCCGGAATTTTCGACGACGCGAAAGCCTCGGCGGCGGACCTCGTAAAAAAATCGGTCACGACCGATAAGACGGTCCACATCGGCACTCTTTCGGCGCACAGTGCCGCCCTCAGCAGCGCTGCGCGCCGAAAACAGCTGCACGATCCAACGGTCCGGGGTGATCAGCGCGGGCAAATCCTTCATCGGACACCTCCTGTCGCGATGACGCTGCCAAAGCAGCATAAAAGAAGGATTAAGACCCGTCGGCCGATCCGTCACCGTCAGACTCTCTGCGATGCGCCTCAAGATCCCGTTCTGCCTTTTCGGCGCGCGCCTCGCTCAAGCTCCGCTCGGCCTTTGTCCTGCCAAACTTGGCGGCATTGGCGTCGCCTGTCTTGCGGGCGGCCGCGCGGGCCGCCTGCTTTTTTGCGGTGCGGAGGTTGATGATCTCCGCCATCGGCCTCAGCCCTTCGGGCCGATCATGTCTTCGGGCCGCACAATGCGGTCAAAGGTCTCGCCATCGACGAAACCAAGCGCAATCGCTTCTTCACGCAGCGTGGTTCCGTTCTTATGCGCAGTCTTGGCCACCTTGGTCGCGTTGTCATAGCCAATGGTCGGCGCAAGCGCCGTCACCAGCATCAGCGATTCCTTCATCAGCTTGTCGATGCGCGCCACATTCGCCTGCGTGCCGACGACCATGTTGTCGGTAAAGGCGCTGGCGGCATTGCCCAAAAGCTGCATCGACTGCAACACGTTATAGGACATCATCGGGTTGTAGACGTTCAGCTCGAAATGGCCCTGCGATCCGGCAAAGCCAACCGCCGCGTCATTGCCCATCACATGGGCGCAGACCATCGTCAGCGCCTCGGCCTGCGTCGGGTTCACCTTGCCCGGCATAATCGACGAGCCCGGCTCGTTTTCCGGCAGGATCAATTCGCCCAGACCTGAACGCGGGCCGGACCCCAAAAGACGCATGTCGTTGGCGATCTTGAACAGCGACCCGGCCACTGTTTTCAGCGCGCCCGAGAACATCACCATCGCGTCATGCGCGGCCAAGGCTTCGAATTTGTTCGGGGCGGTGACAAAGGGCAGGCCGGTGATCTGGGCAATCTCGGCCGCAACCTTTTCGGCAAAGCCCACGCGCGTGTTCAGGCCGGTGCCGACGGCGGTGCCACCTTGGGCCAGCTCATAGATATCGGGCAGGCACATTTCCACGCGGCGAATGCCTTGGGCCACCTGATGCGCATAGCCGCCGAATTCCTGACCCAAGGTCAGAGGCGTTGCATCCTGCGTATGGGTGCGTCCGATCTTGATGATATCCTTGAACTCTTCCGACTTCGCAGCCAGTGCGGCATGCAGCTTTTTCAGCCCCGGAAGCAGCACGTCACGGGCATGCATGCCAATAGCCACATGCATCGCTGTGGGGAAGGTGTCGTTCGACGACTGACCCATATTGCAATGGTCATTCGGGTGGACGGGCTTTTTCGACCCCATCACGCCGCCCATGATCTCGATCGCACGGTTCGAAATCACTTCATTGGCGTTCATGTTCGACTGGGTGCCCGACCCGGTCTGCCAGACCACCAGAGGGAAATTGTCGTCGAATTTGCCGTCGATCACTTCGCCGGCGGCTTGCTGAATGGCCTTCGACAAAGCCGGGTCCAGATCGCCAAAACCTTCGTTCACGATGGCCGCAGCCTTCTTGATCACGCCAAGTGCGCGGATGATCGGAACGGGCTGACGCTCCCAGCCAATCGGGAAATTGATGATCGAGCGCTGAGTCTGGGCGCCCCAGTACTTGTCGGCGGGAACCTCAAGCGGGCCAAAGCTGTCGGTTTCGGTACGGGTAGCGGTCATGCGTCGCAAGCCTCCTGATAATGCTGGGCCTGTTCCTAAGACGGATGACCCGTAAAATCAATTGGCATACCGTTGCATACCGTGCGCATCCTGTCGCATCCAAAGGGTGCGTGGCTTCAAATAACGCTTATTGCTTGCGGAATTTGTCGAGGCTGACGACCTCGGCCTCATGGCTCGGGGGAGGATCGTCGTCATCGTCCCCATCGTCTTCCTCGTCCTCTTCGTCATCCTCGTCCGAATGGCTTTCAAACCGCAGGCCGAATTCCACCGAAGGGTCTACAAAGGTGCGAACCGCGTCAAAGGGGATTACCAGGGGTTCAGGCTGATTGCCGAAGTTCAGCGTGATCGAGAAACCATCATCGGTGACTTCAAGGTTTTCAAACCAATGCTGCACCACGATCGTCATTTCCGACGGATAGCGCGACCGCAGCCAATCGGCCATTTCCACGCCTTCACAGGTCGTGTCGAAGGTGATGAAGAAGTGATGCGCGCCGGGCAAACCATGTTCTGCTACATCTTCCAGCACAGACTGGATCAGACCCCGCATCGCGCGATGCATCAGATTTCCATAGTCAATCGATCGCGCCATCTTAGCCCTCATGCCTTCCACGGGTCAGCATAGGGGATTCGCCTGTGAAGGGAAGGGGGCGCGGCCCGGCTTTTTGTCGCTCTCAGCCACCGATCAGACCATCGCCGCAAAAACCGACAGCAGGGCTGAAATCCCCAGCACCACCCACAACGGGCGGTGAAATGCCAAAAGCGAAACCCCAGCCAACACCGCCAGACCAAGCGAAAGCCAATGCAAACTGCCCAGATCTGGCCACAGCAGCCTGATCGGGCCGACCGCAAAGACATCAACTGTTCCGAACAGGAAATGCAGCGCAAACCACAGCGAAAGGTTCGCAATCACCCCCACAACCGCCGCCATGATTGCCGCCAAGGCCCCGGCCAGACGCGGCGCCCTGGTGATCCGGTCCAGATAGGGGGCACCCAGAAAAATCCATAGAAAACAAGGCGCAAAGGTCATCCACAGCGCCACCACGGCACCCGCCAGCGCCAAGACCCAGCCGCCTTGACCAAACCCCGCCATGAACCCCACGAATTCCGTTACCAGAATCAGCGGCCCCGGCGTGGTTTCCGCCAGACCCAGCCCTGCCATCATCTGGGCCGTGCTGAGCCATCCTTGCACCTGCACCACTTCCTGCGTCATCCAGGCCAGCACCGCATAGGCCCCGCCAAAGGTCACCACGGCCAGCTTGGAAAAGAACAGACCGATCTCGAACAAAAGCCCGCCCTGCACCCATAAAAGCCCCAAGGGCAGCAGCCAGACCGCCCCCCAAAGCGCCAATGTGGCAAGGCTTCCCGCCTGTGCCGGACGCTCCCCGGCAACGGCCTCCATCGGCTTGCCCCAGGCCCGAAATGCCCCCCAAAGACCGGCCGCAAAAATCACCAGAGGAAAGGGCGCGTTCAGGAAAAACAGCGCCGCAAAGGCCAAGACCGCAATCGCCTTGGCCTCTTGGCTTTTCAGCGCCTTTTTCGACACGCGGATCAACGCCTCGATCACGACCGCGACGACCGCCGCCTGAATGCCGACGAAAAGCGCGGCCATCAGCGGAACATGGCCCAACCCCGCATAAAGCGCCGACAAAGCCAGCACCACAGCGGCCCCCGGCAGCACGAACAAAAGCCCCGCAATCACACCGCCCAAGGTGCCATGCAGCCGCCAGCCCGCCCATGTTGCCAACTGCATCGCCTCTGGCCCCGGCAACAACATGCAGAACGACAGGGCCGAAAGGTATTCCTTCTCGGTCAGCCAAGGCCGCTCTTCCACCAATTCCCGATGCATCAAGGCAATCTGCGCGGCAGGCCCGCCAAAGGACAAACAGCCAATCCGCATGAACACGCGAACCGCCTCGCGCAGACTCGGGCGCGCCTCACTCTGTCCAGTCATGGCTTTCCTCAAACCCGTCCCGCGCCCAACGATAAAGCGCATCGTAAAGCCCCAATCCGGCCTCCAACTGGGCCAGATCATCCCGGTACATCCGCGACAAACCAACCGACAGCGCCAACAACCCGGCGGCTTGCGGGGCCAGATCGTGACGGTCCGTATCGGCGCCACGCACCACCGTTGCCAAGCGTTCCAGCGGCGGCGTGGACAGGCCAAAAACCGAAATCATCGTGTCAAAGCTGCACAGCTCGCCCCGATGGCTGAAATTCACACCCGGAATGTCAAAGGGAATGGCCTCAAAGCGTTCTGCCACTGCCGCCACCTCTGAGGGCGCAACATAAAGGAACCGCGCTTCGGGGTCGACAAACCGCCGGATCAGCCACGGGCAGGCAATGCGGTCAATCTTGGGCCGTTGCCGCGTGACCCAAAGGCGGGATGTCGGCAAGGCAGAAACCTTCGTCACGGGCAAACCCGCCGCAACCCATGCGTCCATGCCGCCATCCAGCACTTCGGCCCGTCCGCCCGACGCGCGGACCAAGGCGGCAACGCCCTCGGACAGCTTCTTGCCTCCTTTGCACACTACCACGACCTGGCGGTCGGTCTGCGGCAAGGCGGCCAGATGGGACTGACGCTGCGCCGTGGGAATCACCACCGGACAGGCCTCTGCATCTTCGGCAAGACGCACGTCCAGAATCATCGGCGCCTCTGGCAGGCCAATCAGCCGCGCCACTTGCTGAACATCAATCTGCTGGAATTTGGGCATAAGGAGCATCCTGAATATGGGGAAAGGATGCGACGCTTCGGACGATGCCTCACGGGGTGACCGCGAACCCCCTGCACCCATCATTAGGCAGATCGCAATTGTCCGTCAATCGCCCTGCGGGCCAGCCATTTCGGGCTCAAAAGGAAAGGCCCCGCCAATCTGGCGAGGCCCGAGTGCCACCTGTTTTCCGTGGCGCGATATGTCCAAAGGCCATTCTAGCCTGTCGGTTCCCTAGCCTTGGGCTTGGGGTGATGGTGGTTTACCGAACCAAGCTTAACGCAGGCTTAAAGCCCGTCAAAAGCGCAAAGCGCATGCACATCCATGCCCATGCCTTCCAGTTTCTTGCGCCCGCCCAGATCGGGCAGGTCCACCACAAAGGCGCAACCGACGATCTGTGCGCCAAGGCGTTCCACCAGCTTGATACCGGCTTCAGCCGTGCCACCGGTTGCCAGAAGATCGTCGACCAGCAACACCTTTTCCCCGGCGTGCATCGCGTCTTCATGCACCTCGACCACGGCCTCGCCATATTCCAGCGTATAGGCTTGACTGATGGTCTGCCCCGGCAGTTTGCCCTTTTTGCGGATCGGAACAAAGCCGGTCGAAAGCTGATGCGCCACCGCGCCGCCCAGAATGAATCCCCGCGCCTCCAGCCCCACGACCTTGTCGATCCGCATTCCGGCATAGGGGGCCAAAAGCTGGTCGACACACATTCGGAACCCGCGCGGATCGGCGAACAATGTCGTCACATCGCGGAACATGATTCCCTCGTGCGGGAAATCCACGATGGTGCGGATGTAATCTTTCACGGTCTTGGCCATGGTCTTTCCCTATCTGAAAATGCCGGGGCCAAACTGGCGCAAAATCGGGGCCAGAGGCAAGGGCAGCCTGCTTCCCCGCCCCTCAACAGACCGTGGTCAGGCTGTGCCCACGGAGGTCACACGGAAACACCACGGAATAATCACGCAAAACACACAGGCCCAAATCAGCGCAGAACACGCCCTGCGACTGCATCCAGCTTTTCTTTCATGTCCGGGTCGATATGGCTGCGCGCTGTCATGATCGCCGTGTCCAAGGCGCGGTCGCATCCCTGCGGGCAAGGGGTGCGTTCCGGCCCAAGGATGTTGGGCAGGCGGGCCACCAGTTGCCGCGCAGCCGCCGAATTTTTTCCCATGATCTTAATGACTTGCGCTACATCAACCGCGCCGTGGTCTGGGTGCCAGCAGTCAAAATCGGTGACCATCGCGACACAGGTATAGCAAAGCTCTGCCTCGCGGGCGAGCTTGGCTTCCGGCATCCCGGTCATCCCGATCAGATCGGCGCCCCATTGCCGATACAGTCGGCTTTCCGCCAGGGTCGAGAATTGAGGCCCCTCCATCGCCACATATGTAGCCCCACGATGGACTGTGACCCCCAGGTCTTGTGCCGCAAGCGCCGCCGCATCCCCCAAACGCCGGCAAGTCGGATGGGAAAACCCGACATGCGCCACGCAACCTGATCCGAAAAACGATTTCTCGCGCGCAAATGTCCGGTCAATATATTGATCTACAATGACAAAATCGCCCGGAACATAGTCTTCCCGCAGGCTTCCCACGGCAGAAACCGCAATGATATCAGTGCATCCCAAGCGCTTCAGCGCATCAATGTTGGCGCGGTAATTGACCGTCGAAGGCGAATGCACATGCCCCCGCCCATGCCTCGGCAAAAAGGCCATCGCAACCCCGTCCAACCGCCCGACCAACACCTCATCCGAGGGCTTTCCCCAAGGCGTTTTCACCTTGACCCACGACGCCCCCTCTAGCCCGTCGATCTGGTAAAGCCCGGATCCGCCAATCACGCCAATCATTGTGTTCATCTCGGAAAATCCTTTTGGATCAATTCATTGCAGCAGTGTTGGCCGTTCCGCGCTCACCGTTCACCGGGGCGGGCCAACTCGATCAACTCGGTGACAACGCAGTAATCGCGATAGCCCAAACGGCCGACCGGATGAAAGCGCGTGACGTCAAACCGCCCATTTACCACGCAATCGTCGCGCAAATGGATGCCCGTGACTTCCCCCAAGATCAATGTGTTGTCCCGCCCCAAAAGCGGCACGATTTGCGAAACCCTGCACTCCAAGGTCGCAGGGGCCGCCGCAACCCTGGGGCAATCTATCGTCTGGCATGCGGCCTTTTCCAACCCAGTCTCGGCGAATTCGTCCACCCCATGCGGAAGTGCGGCCGATGTATCGCTCATCTGCTTAAATAGTTGCTCTGAAACGATATTCACAGCAAACACGCCGGTTTCCCGGATGTTTCGCACACTGTCTTTTTCGCCAGTCGAGGCAAACATGATCTGCGGCGGCACATAGGCGACGGCATTGAAGAACGAATAGGGCGCAAGATTATCACCTTTCGATCCTCTGGTCGAAATCCACCCGATCGGGCGCGGGGCGACAATTGCGCTAAAGGGACTATGTGGCAGTCCGTGGCCATCTTCCGGACGATAGAACATCTGCATCCTTTCACGGTTTGCCCCTGAAACAATAGCATGTTACGGGGCTTTTCCAGTGGATTCGGAGGGCACCGCGCTTGTACCGACTTGAGGAGGAAACCGAGGACGACTGGTGGGAGGTCGAGGCCCTTCTTGACCTTTGTTTTGCCCCCGGTCGCACAGCCTTGTCTTCTTATCGTCTTCGCGACGGCGTTCCGACTGTTGCGCCTTTGTGTCTGATTTTACGCGATGATTCTGGCACTTTGGCCGCAGCTATCCGCTATTGGCCAGCTTTGGTGGGCGAACAGGATATCTTGCTGCTCGGCCCAGTTGCCGTTCATCCGACCCGTCAGGGCGAAGGTCTGGGTGGCCTGCTGATAAATGAAAGCCTTGCCGAGGCCAAACGTCTTGGCTGGGAACGGGTCATGTTGGTTGGGGATGAACCCTATTACCGCCGCTTCGGTTTTCGCAAATTGTCAGATGTGCAAATGCCGCCCCCCACAAACCCCGACCGAATCCTTGGTCTGGCACTAAAGGCCGGGGCTTGGGATGGCGTCAAAGGGATGGTCACGAAAGCGACGTGACCTTGCTGCTATTGCAGAGATTGCGCCAATCCCCATATCCATGGAATGGAAAACCTGCCCACCCCCGCTTCTGATCTTTATTCCGCTGAAATTCATCGGCTTGCGGCAGATTTCAAGCGCGCAAACGGCCCGGTCATATCCTTGGTGAACCGACTGGGCGGCAGTTTTGAAAAGCAGCTTTCACTGATCCCGCGAAGCTACCGGACACAGATCGAATCTGCTGTCGAAAGCGGGTTGAAGGCGAGCCTTTCGCTCGCGTCCCAAGCTGATCGCCTGCCCGATGCAGGACCAAAAGGACGTCTTGCGGCCGCGGTCGCCGCGGGGGCTGCTGGTGGGGCGGGAGGCATTGCGACCGCGGTTGCTGAACTGCCGCTGACCATCACGCTGATCTTGAATGCCATCCGGGCCGAAGCGCGACTGGCTGGCTTCGACCCAAATGATCCCGACATCCGGTTGGAATGCATCCGCACCTTTGGCGCAGGCAGCCCTCTTCAAAGCGACGATGGCATCAACACCAGTTTTCTTTCCGCGCGACTTACCTTGACAGGCCCGGCCGTGCAAAAGGTGCTGTCCGCCGTTGCACCGCGCCTTGTGACTGCGTTCGGCCAGAAACTGGCGGCGCAGACCGTTCCGATACTTGGCGCCTTGACCGGGGCCGCTTTGAACGCAGCCTTTCTGAATTACTACAGGGAAATTGCGCGTATTCGCTTTGCCCTGCTTAGAATGGCTGAAAGCCATGGGGCCGAACGGGTTCTTGCGGACTTCTCGAATGCAGTCGAAAAGCCCGTGCCGAAACGCGCCTGAAAGGTCAGTTCGGCTGTTCGGCCAACCAATTCATCAACGCCTGCCGCGCAGATGGTTCGCCGCTGTCGCGTGCGGCCACGATGACCGACTTCGCTTCGTCCAGATTGGTCTTTCGCAGCAAGGCCTTGACCGGCCCGATAGAGGCTGGCCGCATCGAAAGGCTGCGAAGCCCCATAGCCGATAGCGCCAAGGCCTCGATCGGGCGACCAGCGTCTTCGCCACAGTAACTCAAGGCCGTACCCGTTTCATTGCATCGTGCAACGATCTGCTCGATGAAATTCAGGAAGCTGAAGTTCAAGGTGTCATAGCGGCGCCGAACGCGTTCGTTCTCACGGTCTGCGGCAAAGAAGAATTGCTTCAGATCGTTCCCCCCGATCGAAATGAAATCAACGAGTTCAAAGAAGGCTTTCGGTGCATAGGCCAAGCTGGGCGTTTCCAGCATGGCGCCGATTTCGATTTTTGCAGGGGGCACATGACCCAAGGATCTTTCGCGATGCAATTCGCGAAGGACATGTGATCTAGCCTCCTGAAACTCGGAAAACTCGGTGATGAAGGGGAACATGACGGTCAGCGGGCGCCCGTTTGCCGCGCGGATAAGCGCCTGAACCTGCATCCGCAGTACACCGGGTTTGTCCAACCCAACCCGGATGGCCCGCCAACCCATTGCGGGGTTCGGTTCGTCCTGCGGTTTCATATAGGGCAGCACCTTGTCCGATCCGATGTCCAAGGTACGGAAGGCCACGCGTTTTCCTTTTGCCGCGTCCATGACCCGCGCATACAGCGATGCAAGTTCGGCCCGACGGGGCATCTTGTTGCGGATCAAGAACTGCAATTCCGTTCGGAAAAGTCCCACCCCTTCGGCACCAGAGCCTTCGAGGCTGGGCAGATCGGCCATCAGGCCCGCGTTCATGCTTAGCGAAATTGTCTTTCCGCACAGCGTTGTGGCGGGCAATTTGCGCAGGCTGGCATAGCGCTTCTGGGCCTCTGCCTGCATTGCGATTTTGTCACGGAAAGCGCGCGCAACAGTTTCTTCTGGGCGAAGATGCACGATCCCCTGATCGCCATCGACAAGGATGTGGTCGCCATTCAGGGCCTCGGCGGTAATGCGGCCCGTATTGATGACCAAGGGAATTGCCAAAGCGCGCGCGACTATGGCCGCATGGCTCCCCACGCTGCCTTCTTCCAGCACCACGCCCTTCAAGCTGCGCCCGTAATCCAACAGTTCAGCAGGACCGATATTGCGGGCGACAAGAACGGGGTTCTCGGGCATTTCAGCGCCCGTGTCCTGACCTTGGCCGGTAAGCAGGCGCAGAAGACGGTTCGACAGGTCGTCCAGATCGGAAAGCCGTTCGCGCAGATATGCGTCTTCGACCTGCTCAAGGCGCGCCCGTGCAGCGGACTGTTCCTTTTCGACAGCGGCTTCGGCCGATAGGCCGCGCATGATGTCCTCTTCCATGCGCCGCAACCAACCGCGCGAATTTGCGAACATGCGATAGGCTTCAAGGACTTGAACCTGATCCTTGTCCAGACTTTGCGCGGCCAGCAGGTCGTCGATGGAAACGCGAAGCTGGCCAACGGCTTCTCTGATCCGCTCAATCTCGGTCAGCGGATCGTCTGCCACGGGGTTGGTCACGACAACGCGTGGCTCGTGCAGCCAGACATGGCCCTCGGCCGATCCTTCCTGACCTATGCCGCCACGAAACAAGGCAGGCTGCCGATGCAGGGCCGACATGCCATTGTCGTCTGACGTGAATGCCCCCAATTCCGTCATCTCGGCCAAAACCATGGCGACGACGTCAAGGGCATAGATCTCGTCATCCGAGAAGCTTCTTGCCGTCTTCGACTGGACGACCAGAACGCCAAGTTTTTCGCCAACTCGTTGAATCGGGACGCCCAAGAAACTGGAATAAATCTCTTCGCCGGTTTCCGGCATATAGCGGAAACCTTTTTCCGCCGGGGCATTGGCTGTATTGACCGCACTGTTGGTGCGGGCCACGCGACCGACAAGGCCCTCGCCCAGCTTCATACGCGTCTGGTGGACGGCCTCTTTCTTCAACCCCTCGGTCGCACAGAGTTCCAGCGTTTCAGGGTCGCGAAACAGGTAGATCGAGCAAACCTCGGTCTTCATCGAGTCTGCAATCAGATGCGTGATCCGGTCCAACCGGTCTTGCCCGCCTCCGGTCGTCGCCAACGTGTCGCGCAGTCGACGCAACAATTTGCGGCTTTCACTTTCGGTCCGTTCTGACATGCCTGTCCCTGAAGATCGTTTCTTTCGGCGCCGGAAATACGCTTTGCCTCCTTAGAACACAGTTACGTCGGAAACAAAACGTCAAGCGAGGAATAGAGCGTCGTGAAATCGAGAGGCGAGAAAGAAAACGGCCCACCAATTGGCGGGCCGCGCTATTCTGCCGCTAGCGGGACGGTTCAGACTTTATCAAGGTCAAAGGCGTCGTGCAGCGCCTGAACGGCCAATTCCATGTATTTCCGGTCGATCAGCACGGAAATCTTGATCTCAGAGGTCGAAATCACCTTGATGTTGATGTTCTCGGCCGAGAGTGACGTGAACATCTTGGCGGCCACGCCTGCATGACTGCGCATACCGATACCGACAACCGAAACCTTGGCGACGTCGGTGTCGATGATCAGATCATCATATTTGATCTTGCCTTCTTTTTGGGCATCTTCCAGCGCCTTCTTGGCACGGTCGACTTGATTGATCGGGCAAGAAAAGGTCATGTCGGTGACGGCGCCCGGATGGGCCTCGTCATAGTTCTTCTCGCTGATGTTCTGAACGATCATGTCAACGTTGATGCCCGCGTCAGCCAAGGGGCCAAAAATGGCCGAGGCAACGCCGGGGCGGTCCTCGATGGTGAAGAGGGTGATCTTGGCTTCTTCGCGCGAGAACGCGATGCCGGATACGACTTTGGATTCCATGATTTCCTCCTCGCCACAGACGAGCGTTCCAGAAGTTTCATCGGTGTCTTCGAATGATGACAGCACACGCAGGCGCACATTGTAGCGCATGGCAAGCTCGACCGAACGGGTTTGCAGAACCTTTGCCCCGAGAGAGGCAAGTTCCAGCATCTCCTCAAAGGCGATCTTGTCCATCTTGCGCGCTTTCGAACTGACGCGCGGGTCGGTGGTGTAAACGCCATCGACATCCGTGTAGATGTCGCACCGTTCGGCTTCAAAGGCGGCGGCAAAAGCAACGGCGGTGGTGTCCGAACCGCCGCGACCAAGTGTCGTGACCCGGCCTTCGGCGGAAACGCCTTGGAAGCCCGCAACGACAGCGACCTTGAACCCTTCAGCGAATTTCGCATCCAGGTTTTCCCGCGGGATTGACATAAACCGTGCCGAACCATGTGCGGACGTGGTGTTGATCGGAACTTGCCAACCTTGCCAGCTGCGTGCCGGAACACCCATCTCCTGAAGTCGAAGGGCCATCAGCCCCGCAGTCACATTTTCGCCAGATGCAACAACGGCATCGTATTCACGGGCGTCATAAAGCTTGGACGTGCCTTCAACAAAACCGACAAGCTTGTTCGTTTCGCCCGACATGGCCGAGACTATGACGATCACGTCATAGCCGCGCTCAACCTCTTTCTGCACCTTCTTGGCGGCGTTTTCGATCCGCTCAAGATTGGCGACAGAGGTTCCGCCGAATTTCATCACCAGAAGCGGCATAAGACCCTCCCACGCCGGACGCAAATTGCGCGCGCTTCTTATGCGCGCATCACCTTGGACGCAAGAGCCTATCGGGACGCAGGCCTGATCCGGGGCGGAACGCAAAATTCTTCAAAGAATTTTGCAATTTCCTTTCCAAGGAAATTGTCAGGTCTCAGTCAAGCCGGAATGCTACAGGGGCCAGAGGGGCAGGGGGCGTCTCGCCAAGGTGTGGTGCCACGCTGATTTCTCCAACCCGGCACAAGGCGTCCAAGGGGAGCCCTTTTCCGGTCAGGCCGAAGGGGTGGGCGAGTTCTTCCGTCACTTCTGCAAGGCCAAAGAACGTATAGGCCACGATGACCGTAAAAAGCGGAGCAAGCCAGCCCGCGGGCCCAAGCAGCGCGGTTGGCAGAAGAAGGCAGTAAAGCCATGAGGTGCGAAAGACGAGCAGCGAATAAACGTAGGGCAGAGGGGTGGCCTGAATGCGTTCGCATCCCGCCTGTGCCAGGGCCATTCCGGACAGCCGAGCGGACAGGGTGCGTGCTCCAAAGCCATCCAGTCGCCCTTCGCTCCGCTCAGAGGCAAGCAGGGCATTCATCACCGTCAATGCCGTGTCCGGGCCTGCATCGTCCGGCAAGCCCGCCTTTTCCAAGCACCGCTTTGCCGCCTCATCGACCTTCAGTCGCCTCAAGCGAAGGCGGTGCAAATGGAGAAACGACAGAGCAAGGCGCAGCAGCTGGTCCCGATTGTCCGAGGCGGGCAGAAAGATCTCTGCCTCACGCGGCAGGCTCCTCATATCGGCGATAAGCCCACCCCACAGCTTCCGTGCTTCCCACCAACGATCATAGGCGGCGTTGTTGCGGAACCCCAGGAACAGCGAAAGGGCCACCCCGAAAAGCGCAAGGGCCGAGCCGTTCACATGGGCCAAAGGAAAGAAGGTGCGGTCGATCCAGACGATTGCAATCGACCAGAGGGCGAAAAATGCCAAGGTTGGCGCGATCCTTGGCAGCACCGAACCACGCAACGCGAGCAGCAGATCCAGTAGGCCGGGCTTCTCGCGGATGATCATGGCTCTGCCCTAGAGTGCGCGCCAGCCGATGTCACGGCGACAAAATCCATCGGGCCAGTCAATGGCATCGACCAAGGCATAGGCCTTGGCGTGTGCCTCGCGCAGGGTGTTGCCTCGGGCGGTCACATTCAACACGCGGCCGCCATTTGCGGTGATCTTGCCATCTTTTTCTTTGGTGCCAGCATGAAAAACGGTTTGCCAGCTGTCTTCGGCCAAACCTTCCAGTCCGCCAATAACGCTGCCCTTGCTGTAATTGCCGGGGTAGCCTTTGGCCGCCATGACCACTGTCATGGCATGATCGTCGGCCCAATTGACCTTTGCGCTGTCCAGGCGACCTTCGGCACAAGCCAGCATAAGGTCCAAGGCCTGAGCGCCAAGGCGCAGCATCAGCACCTGACATTCGGGATCGCCGAAACGGCAGTTGTATTCGACCAGACGTGCATGGCCGTCCTTGATCATCAGGCCTGCATAGAGCACGCCTTGATAGGGCGTGCCGCGACGGGCCATTTCGCGGATGGTTGGCAGGACGATCTCGTCCATCGCCTGCTTTTGAATGGCATCCGTCAAAACAGGCGCCGGAGAATAGGCCCCCATCCCACCTGTATTGGGGCCCGTGTCGCCGTCCCCCACGCGTTTGTGGTCTTGTGCCGTGCCAATTGGCAGGGCGTTCTCACCATCGGAGAGGATGAAGAAGCTTGCCTCTTCTCCTTCCATGAATTCTTCGATCACAACTTCGGCCCCAGCTTCGCCAAATGCTCCGCCGAAGATCTCGTCAATTCCGGCCAAGGCTTCTTCCATGGTCATGCCCATGATCACGCCCTTGCCCGCAGCCAAACCATCTGCCTTGATCACGATGGGCGCGCCCATCTTCTCGACATAGGCGCGCGCGTCAGCAGCATTGTCAAACCGCGCGTAACCTGCCGTCGGCGCATTACAGGCGTCACAGATTTCTTTGGTAAAGCCTTTCGAAGCCTCAAGTTTCGCAGCGGCAGCCGATGGCCCAAAGGTCAGAATACCCGCATCCCGCGCCGCATCGGCCACGCCCGCAGCCAAGGGCGCCTCGGGGCCGACGATCAGAAAATCAATCGCATTCTCGCCACAGAATTCGACAACGGCCGCGCCGTCCAGCATGTCGATATCTGCAAGTTCCGCCACTTGTGCGATCCCTGCATTGCCGGGGGCAACAATCAGCCTGTCGCATTTCGGATTCTGTTTCACAGCCCAGGCAAGGGCATGCTCGCGTCCACCGCTTCCGAGGATCAGAATGTTCATGGGTGCGCCCCCCTTGGCCTTGGTTCCTGCGCGTCATAAGGTCAGCCAAGGACAGAGGCAAGTCGCATGGATATGTTTGAAGACGCGGCCCCACAGGGCAATCAGCCGGAATATACCGTTTCGGAACTTTCCGGGGCGGTGAAACGGGTGATCGAAGGCGAGTTCGGTCTGGTGCGGGTTCGGGGCGAGGTTGGGCGCGTTTCGCGACCCGCCTCGGGGCATTTGTATTTTGACCTGAAAGATGACCGCAGCGTCATTGCCGCAATTTCGTGGAAGGGGCAGGTCGCGCGGATGCAGGTTCGCCCCGAAGAAGGAATGGAAGTGGTCGCCACCGGGCGGATGACCACCTTTCCGGGGCAATCGAAATATCAGCTAATCGTCGAGGATGTTTCGCCCGCAGGGGCGGGGGCCTTGATGGCCATGCTGGAAAAGCGCCGCGCCGCCTTGCAGTCCGAAGGTCTGTTCGATGCTGCCCGAAAGAAGCCGCTGCCATTTCTTCCCGAGGTGATCGGGGTCGTGACCTCTCCTTCTGGCGCTGTGATCCGGGACATATTGCACCGCCTGCGCGACCGTTTTCCGCGTCATGTCCTGATCTGGCCGGTTGCGGTGCAAGGGCAGGCATGTGCGCCCGAAGTTGCGGCGGCCATCCGGGGCTTCAACGCAATCGCGCCGGGTGGTGCCATTCCCCGACCGGATGTTCTGATCGTTGCCCGTGGCGGCGGTTCGCTGGAGGATCTTTGGGGGTTTAACGAAGAAATCGTTGTCCGCGCCGCTGCGGAAAGCCGGATTCCTCTGATTTCTGCCGTAGGTCATGAAACCGATACTACCCTGATTGACTATGCCTCGGATCGTCGTGCGCCAACGCCGACCGCGGCCGCCGAAATGGCCGTGCCGGTTCGACTGGAGCTTTTGGCCAGTGTCGATGATCTGGCCGCGCGTCTTTCGAGGGGGCTTGCGCAAGGATTGACGCTGCGCGGCCAAAGAATGCGCGATTTGGCGCGGGCCTTGCCGCGACTGGACGCGTTGCTGGCATCACCCGCGCAACGCTTGGATAACGCATCGGGGCGACTTTCCTCTGGATTGACGCTATGTGTCAGCCGCAAGCGGGGCGAATTTGAGCGCCAGTCAGGCAAAGTTTCGCCAAGGGCTTTGCAGTCTTTGATCGCCAACCGGCAGGAAATGCTGGTTCGCAAAGCCGATGGGTTGGAGTCGCGTCTGACCCGCCGGATTGATCAGGCCAGGGCGCGATACGACAATTGGTCCTCACGTCTTGCGCCTTCGCTTGCCCGACTTCTCGCCAGTGCGGCCCGCGATCTTGATCGGGATCGAAAGCGGCTTTCAGACATCGGAGAGCGGCTCGATGCCATTGCGCTGAAGCGGTTGGAAGACAAGCACGGTCGGCTGGAAGCTCTGTCTCGGGTTCATTCAAACTTGGGCTACACGGAGACGCTCAAGCGCGGCTATGCAGTGATCCGCGGTGATGGAAAGGTCGTGACCCGCCGGGCCGACGCTGAAAATGCTGTTGCTCTCGAAATCGAATTCCATGACGGAAAGCTGCCCGCAATCAGCGGAAAGGCGTCAACGCCGAAAAAGGGCCCGGCAAAACCGCCGGAACAAGGAAGCCTGTTCTAAGGTTCGAAAAAGTAAATTCATACACTCAAAGGGTCAGATGCGCGGTTCGGAATGTTCGAAAGGGTCAAGTTCAAACCCCGACCTCTGGCCCCGCACAGGGCAGGGGTGAGGCGCTTTGGGCAACTTCCTTCAACCGTGTGCCGTCTTCTTGTCCCATGAAAAGCGCATTCAAGCCTGCGTCCCGCCAAAACACCCAGCATTGAGGTGTCGGGTCATAGTCATAGGAAAAACAGATCTGCCCTGCGTCTTCGTACCAGATCCCTTGGCGGCAGATATCTTCGGTAAAGGCCCACATCACCCTGCGCCCCGGCAGGTATTGCTCTGCACCATAAAGTTGCCCCAACGACGAAAAACTCAGCGTTTTCCCGGTCGTATAGGCCTCAAACTCTGCCCCGGTCATCGGGGTTCCGGTCAAGGGTTCGGCTGGCATCGCCAAGCTTGGCCACATGGCGGCAATGACCGCGCAACAACTGCGAGAAAAGAGATGCATTGGGGCCTCCTCTTTCCTTGCATCGTGCCACGGGAAAGCGACACGCGCCAGTCACCTCTGCGTCAGCCCGACCATTTGGCGACATGGGGTTTCATCCGTCGTTTCCAAAGACGGGGTACCATTGCAATGGCACAAGCCAAGGGGAGGGGCCACGGCAACATGGGGGCATCATCAGGCAGTCGCAGCGCCGGATAGGGGCGTGCTGGATGGGCATGATGATCGGAATGTCTAGGGGCGTTCAACATTAGGGCCGAGGAAAACCAGTGAGGTGTGTTCCACGAATGGCAATTCGCGACGGGTTCGTAACGCCCATCTTCGCGCCGGGCACGCCGCAAGCCGTAATGTTGAACATAATCCGCCAAAGCCATCTGCAATTGGGCATGCGCGGCCAGCCCAAACCACGCAAGTACCCCAACTGGGCCAGCTAAAATCCACCCCGAGGTTAACGATAGAGCCGCGCCACCAATGTAGGCATGATAGGGATGCACCCCATTTTTGCTTCGCCTTGCGCGAAGGGCATCTTCCGCTGCCCAACCTGCCCGGAAACTGCCAATCCAGGATCGTGGTGCAAATTGCCAGAACCCCATTCCCGCCGGCGCAGAGCTTGGGTCGTCTTCCGTCGCAACGGTGCGGTGATGAACCAGTCGATGCGCGCTGGAATGGTGCCCGATCAGCAGGCTTGTATAGATTGCGCCCCCCAACCAGAACAGCCACCTGTTGCCGCGATGAATCAATTCATGCGCGGCAGGGTGGGCAACTTGCCCCATCCAATATCCCGCAGCCAGAAACACTAGGGTCCGCCCGCCAGGTGTCAGCCCGGACTCGCCCGCAACTGCCCAGACGGCCAAGGGGAAAAGCCAAAGATGAGACAAGCCAACAGCCAAAAGAACACTGTCCGAGGCCGGAAACTCACTGCCATCAGGCGCATCGCCTGCCACATAAGGGATCATCTGGTCGATCGCGATGACCAGAACCGACATGTAAAGAAATCCGGCCCACACCCAGCCCTCGCCCAGCCAGATCCCCGCAAGGATCAATGGCACCGGCGTCAGCGCGACAAGGGCAAATAGCGCAAGGGGAAGCGGTCTGCGGTTCATGGCGGCGGTTCTAGCATGAAATTCTGACCGATACATGGCAGAGCGACGATCATCCTGCTACAGCAAGGAAAAAAAGGGGGCAGCATGTTCGACCTTATCTTTCGCGTGGCAGCCAGTCTTGGGGCCATTGCGGGGCTGATATACTGGTTTGCCTACAGCTGGCGCGATGGAGATGACTGGCTTCGGTCGATGGTCAAAACGGTCACGCTTGCGCCGATTGCCCTTTTCTGGCTCGCGACATCGCTGATGGCCGGCGACGCTGTCTGGATCATGGCTGCTGGGCTTTTGCTTGGGGTCTTGGGCGATTATTTCCTGTCCCGCCCGGGCACGGGGGCTTTCCTTGCCGGAATGGGGGCTTTCGGGCTGGGCCATCTGGTCTATGCCGTCGCACTGTTCACCCGCAGCGCGGACCTCGGCTTTGCCCCCTTCACGGGCGAGCATTGTTGGGCGCTTCTTTCCCTTGCGGCACTGGTTCTCTCAACCGAATTCTGGCTTGCACCCCGCACCGGGGCCCTTCGCTGGCCTGTGCGCGCCTATGTCGCCCTGATCGCCCTCATGGCTATTGCTGCTATACTCTTGCCACCGAATGCAGGGACGTCCGACCTCCAACTCGGGGCATTGCTGTTCCTTGCCTCGGACCTTTTGCTGGCCCTTCGGCTTTTCGTGGTCACCACTGACAGACTAAAGGCGCTTCTCGGGGCAGCCCTTTGGCCGGCCTATGTCCTTGGCCAACTCCTGATTTTCTGGGGAAGCATCTTGTTCTGGACCTTCCCAAAGGGCTGATCCGGCCCTTTCCATGCCCGCCCAAAGTGATTAGGTGGGAACAAAGCCGCTGTGGAAAGCCCAGTCATGTCGTTTTTCAAGAAACTCAAGGACCGCCTGTTCAAATCCTCGGACAAGATCGGCGAGGGCATCGACGCCTTGGTCGCCGAGGCCGAGACCGAAGAAAGCACAGCTCCGTCCGCATTGGCGCCAGAACAGGTTTCCCCGGAACCCGCGGCACAGCCTATCGCGTCCTCACCAGCCTCAACTGCGGCACCTGTTGCGTCACCTGCGCCGGGACTGATCGGGCGTGTCTTGGGCACACGGGCCGATGAACCGCGGCGCCTGCTTGATGACGCCATGCTGGAAAGTCTGGAAGAACTTCTGATCCAGGCCGATATGGGGGTTGAAACCGCCATGCGCGTGACGGCGAATATCGCCGAGGGGCGTTTTGGTAAGAAGATTTCCACCGCGGAATTGCGCGCGGCCCTTGCGACCGAAGTCGCTCGCATCATGACGCCGGTGGCAAAACCCTTGCCGCTTTATCCGCAAAAGCCGCAGGTCGTTCTGGTTGTCGGGGTGAATGGATCAGGAAAGACCACGACCATCGGCAAACTGGCCAGCCAGTTCAAGGCGGCAGGCAAAAACGTCGTGATCGCGGCTGGCGATACGTTCCGTGCCGCGGCTGTCGAACAACTCCGCGTCTGGGGCGACCGTGCCGGCGTTCCGGTGCTGACAGCGCCCGAAGGCTCGGACCCCGCCAGCCTTGCCTTTGATGCCCTTAGCCGGGCTCAGGCCGACGGGGCAGATCTGCTGATGATCGACACGGCCGGGCGGCTTCAGAACCGCGCCGACCTGATGGAAGAACTTGCCAAGATCATCCGCGTGATCCGCAAGAAAGACCCGACAGCCCCCCACAACACCCTTCTCGTGCTGGACGCCACAACCGGCCAGAATGCCGTCACTCAGGTCGAAATTTTCCGAAAACTTGCCGATGTTTCCGGGCTTGTCATGACCAAACTCGACGGCACCGCGAAAGGCGGGGTGCTGGTGGCCTTGGCTGACAAATTCGGCCTGCCGATTCACGCGATCGGCGTCGGAGAACAGATCGACGATCTTGCGCCCTTCGACCCGGATGAATTTGCCCGCGCCCTGGTAGGGATCGACGCCTGATGCATTTTTTCTGTCCCTAAATATCCCGGGGGTCAGCGTTTTGGCCTCGGCCAAAACGCGGAAGGGGGCAGCGCCCCCTGGCTCCGCTTCACAAAGTACTTAACGTGTCTGATTGGCTTCTTTCCCTCGAAGGTACTGCGCAAGGCGAGGATGTTGCGCTTGCCTTGGCGCTGCTGGCCGCTTTCCTGCACGCACTTTTTGGCGCCTTGCAAAAGGGGCGGCATGATCCTTGGCTCAGTCGAGCGGCCATCGACGCCTCGTATGGGATTATCGCCGCGCCCTTCGCTCTGTTTGTCGTGCCGTGGCCTGAGCCGCATATGTGGCCGATCTTTCTTGGTGCCTTTGTGATCCACACCATCTACAAGATCCTGCAGGCCATGACCTACACCCGGGGTGCCTATGCGGTGGTCTATCCGGTGGTCCGCGGCACGGGTCCGCTCTTTGCCGTTGTCGCGGCAGGCATCGTCTTTGGGGAAATCTATACGCTTTGGCAGTGGTTTGGGCTTGCATTGTTGGTTGCGGCAATCCTTGGTCTGGCCGCATGGAATTTGCGCACCGTGACCATTGACCGCGACCGCATGATCCCCGCGCTGGGCTTTGCCGTTGCGACCGGGGCCTTTGTCGCCCTTTACACCACCTATGATGCCTGGGGCATTCGGGCGACGGCCGATCCTTTCACCTTCCTCGCGTGGTTTTTCATGATCGACGGCATCTTCATGCCTCTTGCGACCGCCCGGCGCTGGGTGCGCTTGCCCGCGTCGGAATTTCCCGCCCTCCTGCGGCGCGGGATCATCGGGGCCTTTGTCGCCTACTTCTCCTTTGGTGCCATCATGCTGGCCACGCGCCTTGACAAGGTGGGCGAGGCTGCGGTGCTGCGCGAAACCTCAACCGTATTTGCGGCCTTGATTGCCTGGCTCATTCTGGGTGACAAGGTCGGGCCGGTGCGAACCGCGCTGATGGCGCTGATTGCGCTCGGCGCAGTGATAATGGAATTCGCGGGCTAGGCGGGCCCCACCAGACGGAGCAGGCCGCAATGGCACAGAAAAAGATCAACGGATTTCTCAAACAGGTGCTGGAGCTTGGGCCGACCATTGCCTTTTTCCTCATCTATCTGCGGATCAAGGAAGACAGCTTCATCATCGCTGGAACCGCCTATTCCGGCTTTATCGTCTCTGCCTTGATCTTCATTCCGATCCTGCTCGTCGCAATGGCAATCCTTTGGCGCCTGACGGGGCAGCTCAGCCGGATGCAGGTGTTTACGGCGGTCATGGTCATCTTCTTTGGCGGGCTGACAGCCTGGTTCAACGATGAACGCTTTTTCAAGATGAAGACGACCATCGTCTACGGAACGATGGCAGGCTTGCTTGCCATCGGATTGGCGCGGGGACAAAGCTGGCTTCAGGTGGTGATGGGGGAATTGCTGCCCATGCGTCAGGAAGGCTGGATGATCCTGACCAAGCGTCTGACGGGTATGTTCGTGGCCCTTGCCGTGGCCAATGAGTTGATCTGGCGGAACCTTTCGACCGATGCCTGGGTCAAGTTAGAAACCTTCGCCCTTCCCATTGCGCTTGTCCTCTTCCTCTGGTGGCAGATCTTTGCTCTGCAATCTTACCTCATCGAAGAACCAACCGAGGAAACACCCCCGAAAGGCTAAGGCTTTCGGCATCTGCTTCGTCGATTGGGGCGCGGTCGGGCGAAAATTCTTCGAAGAATTTTGCCCGGAAATTTCCGGGCCTCTGGCGCACGCATCTCCCATTGACCGAACCCGGCCAAAGGCGTATTTCGCGCCTCGTGGTGCTTTGTGCCGGATTGCGGGCCACGTTAAACATACCGCTAAAAGGGTCTTGGGTCGAACCCCGAAGCCTGACCGGTTTCGGGGTTTTTCCTTTGCCGAAGGAGGCAAGAGATGTCGCAGGATTGGAAGACGCGCACAAAGCTTGTGCATGATGGCATTCGCCGCAGCCAATATGGTGAAATGGCCGAAGCCATTTTCCTGACCCAAGGATTTGTCTATCCCACCGCCGAATCCGCTGAGGCTCGCTTCGTCAAAACCGGTGACGATGAATTCATCTATGCCCGCTATGGCAACCCGACGACGCGCATGTTCGAAGAGCGGATCGCGGCTCTGGAAGGCACAGAAGATGCCTTTGCCACGGCGTCCGGCATGGCTGCGGTCAACGGGGCACTGACCTCTATGCTGCGGGCCGGTGACCATGTGGTTTCGTCGCGCGCGCTGTTCGGATCGTGTCTCTACATCCTTGAGGAAGTCCTGACCCGCTATGGCGTCCGCGTCACCTTTGTCGACGGCGCTGATCTGGACCAGTGGCGCGCCGCCGTGACCCCGGAAACCAAAGCCGTATTCTTTGAATCCATGTCGAACCCGACATTGGAGCTTGTCGATATCCGTTCCGTCGCCGAAATCGCCCATGCAGTCGGTGCCATTGTCATCGTCGACAACGTCTTCGCGACCCCAATCTTTTCGCGCGCCGTGGAGCAGGGCGCCGATGTCATCGTTTATTCGACGACCAAACATGTCGACGGGCAGGGGCGCGCTTTGGGCGGGGTGATCTGTGGAACCCGTGACTTCATCCGCAAGACGGTTGAACCTTACATGAAACATACCGGCGGCAGCATGTCGCCCTTCACCGCCTGGATGCATCTGAACGGGATGGCCACGCTGGATCTGCGCTGCCGTGCCATGGCCGACAGCGCCGCGCAGGTTGCCAAGGCCCTCGAAGGCCACCCGAAGCTGTCCAAGGTGATCTACCCCGGACTCGCCTCGCACCCCCAGCACGCACTGGCAACGGCGCAGATGGGGGCAGGGGGGACGCTTGTCACCTTTGACATCGCTGCCGGCAAGGACGCGGCCTTCCGCTTTATGAACGCGTTGGAGATCGCAAAGATTTCGAACAACCTTGGCGATGCAAAGACAATTGCAACCCATCCGGCCACGACAACCCACCAGCGTCTGCCGCAAGACCAGAAAGATGCGCTTGGCATCACCCCCGGCCTGATCCGCCTGTCGATCGGGCTTGAGGATGCCAGCGACCTGATCGCAGATCTGTTGCAGGCACTGGAACAGGCGTAAAGCCGCCCAAAAGCCTTAGGGCCGGGGTGTTTTCACTCCGGCCCAGAGCATTTTCTAACCATCCTGCCCCGAATGTCGCTTGTGATCGACAAAACGGCCCCTACATTGATCCAAGCGCGGACAGACTGCGTATACCTGCTGACATTGAAGGGAGGGCTACGGCCCTTCCGGAACCGAAAGGACCCGTCCCATGAACATCTTCACGCCGCAAATCGACCGCAAGCCATCGCGTGACGAAGCCGAAAAGGCTTTGGCGATCCTGCGGCAATGGGCAGTGAAATCTTCGGACGAAGAAATCGCCACGCTGGATTCCTCGGTCGCGCATCTTATTCCGGGCAACGGCTATCCGGCCCTGTCGCGCGATTACCCGCAGGATTTCGAGGTGACTGAAGCCTATAAGGCCAGCCTGCCGGACCTTCAGAACGGTCCGTCCAGCCTGATTGTCGGCGCACGTCAGGTGATCCAGCATGTCGGTATTTCGAATTTCCGGCTGCCCATCCAGTTCCAGACCCGCGACAACGGGCCGATCACGCTGGAAACCAGCGTCACCGGCACCGTCAGCCTTGAGGCGGAAAAGAAGGGCATCAACATGAGCCGCATCATGCGCTCATTCTATGCCCATTCCGAAAAGGAGTTTTCCTTCTCGGTCATCGAACACGCGCTTGATGATTACATGCGCGATCTGGGGTCGTTCGACGCCCGCATTCAAATGCGCTTTTCGTTCCCGGTGAAGGTCAATTCGCTGCGGTCGGGGCTGTCGGGTTGGCAATATTACGACATTGCCTTGGAACTGATCGAACAGGGCGGTGTCCGCACCAAGATCATGCATCTTGATTTCGTCTATTCTTCGACCTGCCCCTGCTCGCTGGAATTGTCCGAACATGCCCGCAGAACCCGCGGTCAACTGGCAACGCCGCATTCGCAACGGTCTGTGGCCCGGCTGTCGGCGGTCGTGAAGCCCGGAAAACGCCTCTGGTTCGAAGACATGATCGAACTTGCCCGCGATGCGGTTCCGACCGAGACACAGGTCATGGTCAAGCGCGAAGACGAGCAGGCTTTTGCAGAGTTGAATGCCGCAAACCCGATCTTTGTCGAGGACGCCGCCCGCAGCTTCTGCGCCAGCCTGAAAGGCGATCCCCGCATTGGTGATTTCCGTGTCGTCGCCAGCCATCAGGAAAGCCTGCACAGCCATGATGCTGTCAGCGTGCTGACCGAAGGCCCGACCTTCGCGCAATCAAGCCTTGACCCGCGCCTGTTCCAGTCGCTTTACCATATCGGCTGAGCAATACCGCGCGCCGTAATCCGATTGCGCGCCGCCCTTGCCGGGCGGCGCAATTCGTTTGTCTCGGGCTCGGCTTCGCCTCTCCCTCGGGCGTGCCTCCGGCGGGGATATTTCAGCCAAGGTAAAGATCAGGGTTCGCAGAATCCTGTGGCTTGACAAGTCTTTGGCAAAGGCGGACAGATCGCAGCATCATGGTGGACTTCCGCCCTATCGCCTATTTGATTGGCCGTATGCTGATCGTGCTGGCCATCTTGATGTTGGCCCCTGCGATCATTGATTACCGCGCCGGTCTTGAGAATGGCGCAGATTTCTTTGAAAGCGCCATCTTTACGGGCGGAACTGGTGCGCTGATGGCGTTGGCCACCCGCAACGGTTTGCGCCGCGGTTTGGATGTGCGTCAGGCCTATCTTCTGACTGCCGCCATCTGGACGGGCCTGCCGTTTTTCTCTTGCCTTCCTTTCATGTTGGGGGCGCCGGGGCTTAGCTTCACCGATGCCTATTTCGAAGCCGTGTCCGGGATAACCACGACCGGCTCGACCGTGATTGTCGGGTTGGACAAATTGCCCGATGGCATGAACCTCTGGCGAGGGATGCTGAACTGGATCGGTGGGCTGGGGATCGCTTTTATCGCGATGATCTTCTTGCCCATCATGCGGGTGGGCGGGATGCAATTCTTCAAGACCGAAGGCTTTGATACCTTCGGCAAGGCCTTGCCCCGCGCGACCGACATCGCGCGCGCCTTGTTGGGGGTTTATGTGGCCCTGACCGTTGCCTGCATCCTGACCTATTCGGCGCTGGGCATGACGGCGCTCGACGCGATCGTGAATGGCGCGGCGACGATTGCGACAGGGGGCTTTTCGCCCAGCGATCTGTCCTTTTCAAAATATCAGGGCGCAGCAGAATATGCGGGGGCCTTGTTCATGCTTTTGGGGAGTCTGCCCTATATTCGCTATGTCCAATTGGTGACGGGCCGAAACTGGACCATTTTGCGCGACCCCCAAGTTCAGGCCATTGTGGTCTGGTTGTTCTTGGCCGTCTTCGCCGTCACGCTTTGGCGTCTGGCCACGTCGGATCAATTGCTTGAATCCGCCTTTCGCGAAACGCTGTTCAACCTGTCCTCCATCCTGACGGGCACCGGCTTTTTCTCTGGCAGTTTTGGGGCATGGGGCAGCTTTGGGCTTTCTGTCGCCTTCATGCTGGGGCTGATCGGGGGATGTTCGGGGTCGTCGTCGGGCGCGCTTTCCGTGTTCCGTGTCCAGCTTGCCGCGCGCGCTCTGGTGGCCCAGCTTGCGGAAATCAGCCACCCCGACCGCGTGGTTCCGCTGCGCTATGCCGGCGTGCCGGTCGGTCAGGATACGATCAGCGCGATGATGCTTTATGTCACCGGCTATATCTTTGCCATCGGTGTGCTGTCGGTGGCGATGACGCTTGTTGGCGTGGACATCGAGTCGGCCTTGTTCGGGATCTGGGCGTCGATCGGCAATATCGGTTACGGCTTCGGGCCCATGGTCGCTGAAACCGGAACCTTTCGAGATTTTCCTGACCTTGCCAAATGGCTGATGACCTTCTCCATGCTGCTGGGACGGCTTGGTCTGCTTGCGATCTTTGTCTTGGTGCTTCCCCGTTTCTGGAGCCGGTGACGCATTTCCGAAACAGGCGAGCGCGGGAAAGTCAGCCAAGCGATTGACAGAAGCGCCCGTTCGGCCCAACTGTGCCGACATGATCGACCTACGCCCAATCGCCTATGTGATCGGCCTCTTGATCGCGGCTTTGGGCGCGTTCATGCTGTTTCCGCTCGTCCTTGATCTGGCCCATGGTGACGACCATTGGCGCGCTTTCTTCCGTTCTTCGGTGATTTGTTTTGTCGCCGGTGGCGCGATGGCGCTGGCCTCGGTCAACAGCACAAGCCGCGTCATGACCTTGCAGCAAATCTTCTTGCTGACCACCGGGGTCTGGGTGGCGCTTCCCGCCTTTGGTGCGCTGCCCTTGATCCTTGGTGCGCCGGGGCTTTCCGTCACCGATGCGCTGTTTGAAAGCGTCTCTGGTATGACGACCACAGGGACCACGGTGATCGAAGGGCTGGACGCGATGCCCAAAGGTGCCAATCTATGGCGCGGCATCCTGCAATGGCTGGGCGGCCTGGGCATCGTTGTCGTCGCCATGTTGTTCCTTCCGGTGCTGAAGGTCGGCGGGATGCAATATTTCAAATCCGAAGGGTTTGACACGCTGGGCAAGGTCTTGCCCCGTGCCATCGACATCTCCTCTGCCTTGATCCAGGTCTATATCTGGCTCACGGTCGCCTGTGCCGTCACCTATTTCGCCCTTGGCATGTCAGGGTTCGAGGCTGTCGTCCACGCGTTGACAACAGTTTCCACGGGAGGGTTTTCCACCTCGGACAAAAGTTTCGGGCTGTTTCAGGGCGGGGCGGAATATGCAGCCGTGATCTTCATGCTTCTGGGCAGCCTTCCGTTCATCCGCTTCATCCAGCTGGCCCAAGGATCGTTGCGCCCGCTTTATGCCGATGCGCAGGTCCGGGCCTATCTGCGCTGGAATTTCTATGCGGTCGCAGCCATCGTCCTTTACGAATTTCTGACCCATCAGATGGCTGTCGAGCCGCTGATCCGCGAAACTGCCTTCAACGTCGTCTCTACCTTTTCCGGCACGGGATATGCCTCGGTTGATCTCTCGTCCTGGGGGCCGTTTCCCTTTGTCATTCTGATCGCTGTCGGGCTGATCGGGGGCTGCACTTCGTCGACCGGTTGCTCGGTCAAGGTGTTCCGTTATCTGATCTTGTTCGAGGCGATCCGTGTGCAGATCCGCCGTCTGCACAATCCCTCCTCGGTCAACCGCCTGCGTTATTCCGGTGGCCCTGTCGGGCAGGATGTCGTCGATTCCGTGATCGTGTTCTTTACCCTGTTCATCCTGACCTTCGGCCTTCTGGCCGTGGCGCTTGGCCTGACGGGGCTAGAGTTCAAAACCGCTGTCACCGCCTCATGGACCTCCGTGGCCAATGTCGGCCCGGTCTTTGGCCCCGAAGTTGGACCAACAGGCGCTGTTCACGGATTTCCGGAATCAGCCAAATGGCTGATGATGGCCGGAATGCTGGTTGGCCGTTTGGAACTGATGTCGGTCTATGTGCTCTTCATGCGCCGCTTCTGGCGTGAATGAATTCTGCCTTTCAACCCTTCCGGCATTCCATGCCGTAACCAAAAGGGCACGGACCAGAACCGGGCGTGAAAGGCAGGAAATCAGTCAGCCAGAGAACGTCTGGCTGGTTCGCTTTTAATCCCAGCACCCAACCAGAACCGTCATTTCCATCGCCTTGCGGGTCAGGTCTTCCGGTGCCAGCGCACCGCTGGCCGGGGCTTCAACGGCCTTCAACCCATTGCTTGCCATCAGGGCCGCAATCTTGGCCGAAGAGGCGGCGAATTCGACGCCGGTTGGCAAAACGCGGCTGCCCGAGCCATCGCGAGGCAACAGCATCCCCAACACAGCCCCGGTCGCATCAATCACAGGGCCGCCAGCATCGCCGGGCAGGGTGGCGATGCCAAGGCGCTTGATGCCGTCTTCGCCATTCAGACCCACCACATCTTCCAAGCTGCCATAGGTCATGACCGGGGCGGGCAGGGTGTCCTCATAGGAATAGCCGGCCACAGCCACCTCTGCACCAATGCGGTCGGCGCTCAACTGCATGGCCCCCACGCTGGGCGGGGCAAGCGGCCGCTTCGGCTTGACCAGTGCCACGCCTGTTGCCGCATCAGCGACGATCAGTTCGGCATCAATCGTACCATCCAGCGTGATGCGTCCACATTGATTCACGGCATCCAGCACTGTCGCAACCTGACCGGTGCCATCAACATAGAAACCCGAGCGGCTCAGTTTAGGGCGGCGCAGTTCCAGCCCGGACAAAAGCCCTTTGCGGGCGGCATCGCTCATCGGAACCATGCCCGGGTCCAAGGCGCGGTTGCCGACCGGGCGGAAGCTTGCCTTCATGGCGTCCAGAATGCGCCCTGCGCGGTCATCATCCTTGGGGTTCCAGACCAAAATAAAGCCCTTTACCAAGCCTTGCGAAAGCTCGGCATAGGAATAGCTCGCGACCGTGCCGTTGCGCCCATTGATTTCAAAGCTGCGTTCCTTGCGGCTGCGCTCGCCCTCCATTGGAACGATCGTCAGCGTTTGCAGAATGTCATACAGCCCATAAAGCGCAGATTGATCTCCCGGCTGCGAGATCAGGATCACTTTGACACCGGATCCGTCCTTTTCGACGAAATGGACGAAGGGCGGTTCGTAATGGTCAAAGCCCACCAACCCCATCGGCAGGTCAATTTCGATCCCGGCTTCGGTTTCGTTCACGGTTTCAAAGCCGAATTCGGCAAGGTCGGCCTGCCAATTCGCCACCAGCATCGCGCGTTGGCGGCTGGTCAAGACGCCCGTTGCCTCCAGCCCCATTGCTGTTTGCCAATCGGCCATCGACCGGCGCGTCCCGGCTCCAAAAGCCCCGTCGATCTTTGAGGCGTAAAATCCGTACCACTGCAAAGCGCGCTGCAAATCCATGCGCTCGTCTGCCGTCATGCCCGCTTCCGAACGCCGGGCTTCGGCTGGGCTTTCTTCCGGCTCTTCAGGAACGACCGGGGTTTGGGTCTCCGCTTCGGTCACTGGGGCGGGTTCTGCCGCAGGCTCAGCAACCGGCTCGGCGGGGGGCGCTGCGGTTTCTGCCGCGCCACCCTCGGGCCAGAACTGCTGGCGGAAATTGCTGCCGTCGCTGACAAAACTGTCACGCGGGATCAGTCCGGCATTCAGCAATTGACGAAGCGTTGCCTCGGCTGTCGCGCGATCAAAGGGACCGATCGCGATGCCATACCAGCGCGACCCCAGTTGATAGCCGACAACATCCTTGATAACCGCCGCATATGAGCGAGCCCGCTGTTGCGCTTCGGCCAAAGAGGGTTGGGCCTCCACTTGAACCCAGGCTTGGCCTTGTGCCAAAGCTGATGTGGCCCAAACCACGGCCATCAAGACCAAAGCTGCAATTCTAGAAATCATACCGTCTACGCGCTCCCACCTTCGTCGCTTCTGGTCACCCTAAGGGCGGCGAAAGCAGGATGGTAGGGCTTTGTTGCCCGTTTCTTCCCAAGCGCCGCATTGACCGTCGCTTGCCTCTTGCCTATTACGCAGCAGCATTTCAAGGGCATGCCGGGCCTTCCGGTGGCCGAAGGAGACAAAGAGCCATGTCAGACATGACCGCGCCCCCGCGTTCCTTTCAGGAAATCATCCTGAGGTTGCAGAATTACTGGGCGTCCAAGGGCTGCGCCGTGCTGCAACCCTATGACATGGAAGTCGGGGCAGGGACATTCCACCCGGCCACCACCCTGCGCTCGCTTGGCAACAAGTCCTGGGCTGCTGCCTATGTTCAGCCCTCGCGCCGTCCGACCGATGGCCGCTATGGCGAAAACCCGAACCGGCTTCAGCACTACTACCAGTATCAGGTCATCATCAAACCCTCGCCCGCCGATCTCCAAGACCTCTACCTCGGCTCCCTTGCCGCCATCGGCCTTGACCCCTCGATCCACGACATCCGCTTTGTCGAGGATGACTGGGAAAGCCCGACCCTCGGCGCATGGGGTCTGGGATGGGAGGTCTGGTGCGACGGCATGGAAGTCAGCCAGTTCACCTATTTCCAGCAGGTCGGTGGCCATGACTGCAAGCCGGTCTCGGGCGAGTTGACCTATGGCCTTGAACGCCTTGCCATGTATGTGCTGGGCATCGACCACGTCATGGACATGCCCTTCAACGATCCGTCCAGCCCGATCCCGCTCAGCTATGGCGATATCTTCCGCCAGACCGAGGAAGAGTATTCCCGCCACAACTTCGACGGCGCCACCACGGAAATGCTGTTCCAGCACTTCAAGGATGCCGAGGCCGAATGCGAACGCCTTCTGTCCTTCCCCGCCGAAGACCCGAAAACCGGCAAGCGCATCATCATGGCCCACCCGGCCTATGACCAGACGATCAAGGCAAGCCACCTCTTCAACCTTCTCGACGCCCGCGGCGTGATCTCGGTCACCGAGCGTCAGGCCTATATCGGCCGCGTCCGCGCCTTAGCCAAGAAATGCGCCGATGCCTTCCGGGAAACCGAGGCAGGGGCGGACGCAGCATGACCGGCAAATTCGCAGCGGGGTTCATCGTGATATCGGCATTGGTTGCAGGCGTCGCCATCTACTGGCTTCAGGTCTATGCCTTCTATGAAGAGGCGACCTTCACCCCGGGTGAGGAAATCACCCTCACCACCATCGAATCCGGCCAGCCGGAACCGATCCTGGCCGAAAACGTGACCGGTATTGACGCCGACAGCTCCCCCCTGCGCTTCCGCGCCTGTTTCACCACGCCGCTCACGCAGGCCATGCTGACCGAGACCTACCTCACTTATGACGGCGCCGAACCCCTCGTCGCACCCTCGTGGTTCGACTGCTTTGATGCGGTCGAAATCGGCACCGCCATCGAACGCGGCGAAGCCCTCGCCTTCCTCTCTCAGGCCAATGTCCACGCCGATGTGGACCGTGTCGTCGCCGTCTTTCCCGATGGCCGCGCCTATGCCTGGACTCAACTGAACCCTGCCGCCAAGGATAAATGACATGCCCGATCTCTTGATCGAACTCTTTTCCGAGGAAATCCCGGCACGGATGCAGGCCCGCGCCCGCGAAGACCTGAAGAAACTGGTGGCCGACGGTCTGGTAACCGCTGGTCTCACCTATGCCTCTTCCGGGGCCTTCTCGACACCCCGCCGCCTTGCCCTCGCAGTTGAAGGTCTGACGACCGAGTCAAAGCCCACCCGCGAAGAACGCAAAGGCCCCGCCACCACCGCCCCGCAGCAGGCGATCGACGGCTTCCTGCGGTCCACGGGCCTCACGCTCGACCAGTTGGAAAAGCGCGCCGACAAAAAGGGCGAAACCTATTTCGCCGTGATCGAAAAGCCCGGCCGCCGGGCTGAGGAGATCATCGCCGAGGTGTTAGAGGCCACCATCCGAAATTTCCCATGGCCCAAATCGATGCGCTGGGGCGCAGGTACCTTGCGTTGGGTCCGCCCGCTCCATTCCATCCTCTGCATCCTCTCGGATGAAGAGGGCCACCGCGTCGTCCCCGTCACGGTCGATCACATCACTTCCGGCAACACCACCACAGGCCACCGCTTCCTCTCGCCCGGCCGCTTTGGCGTCCATAATTTCGACGACTACGCCGCCAAACTGAAACGCGCCCATGTCATTCTTGACAGCGCCGAGCGGGAAGACGCCATCTGGCAAACCGCCCAGAACCTCGCCTTCGCCGCCGGGATGGAAGTGGTCGAAGATCGCGGCCTTCTGACCGAGGTCGCAGGTCTGGTCGAATGGCCCGTGCCGCTGATGGGCCGCATCGCCGATCAGTTCCTCGACCTCCCGCCCGAGGTTCTGCAAACCTCGATGAAGGAACATCAAAAGTTCTTCTCGACCCGCAACCCGAAAACCGGACGGATCGAAGGCTTCATCACCGTCGCCAACACCGAAACCGCCGACCACGGCGCGACCATTCTCAAAGGCAACCAAAAGGTGCTGACCGCCCGCCTGTCAGACGCCAAGTTCTTCTGGGAAAACGACCTGCGCGTGGCCAAAGCTGGCATGGGCGACTGGGAAGAGGGGCTGAAAGCCGTCACCTTCCACAACAAACTGGGAAGCCAAGCCGACCGCATCGCCCGCGTCGCGGCCCTTGCCCGCGATGTGGCACCGATGGTCGGCGCTGATCCGGCACAGGCCGAACGCGCCGCGAAACTCGCGAAACTTGACCTGCGCTCCTCCATGGTCGGCGAATTCCCGGAACTACAGGGCCTGATGGGCATGTATTACGCGAAAGCCGCGGGCGAAACCGAGGCTATCGCCAACGCCGCCCGCGACCATTACTCGCCGCTTGGTCCGACCGACGCTGTGCCCACCGATCCGGTTTCCGTGGCCGTGGCGCTCGCTGACAAGGTCGACACCCTGACCGGCTTCTGGGCCATCGACGAAAAGCCCACGGGCTCGAAAGACCCCTTCGCGCTCCGCCGCGCCGCTTTGGGCGTCATCCGGCTGGTGTTGACCAGCGGCCTCCGCGTTCCGCTCGACCGCCTCTTCGATGCCCATATCCTGCGCCACCAGATCGTGCGCGAGTCTGATGCCAAGGATGTGTCCCTGATCGACAGCCTGCTCGGCTCGGTCGTCTCCAACGGTGTCTTCGGCGAATTGACCCGCGCCCTGATCGCTCCGCTGGAATCCAGCGCGCCCGATTGGCTGGTGCGCCTGACCGGCCATGACCCGGCCGTCAGCGATGATCTTCTGGCCTTCTTCCACGATCGCCTCAAAGTCTTCCTGAAGGATCAGGGCATCCGCCACGACGTCATCGACGCCTGTCTCGCCATGCCCAACAAATGTGACCTGACGCTTCTGGTCAAACGCGCAACGGCGCTGAACGCGACCCTGGCGACCGAAGACGGCGCGAACCTCGTCGCGGGCTTCAAGCGGGCAAACAACATCCTGACGCAGGCCGAACAGAAGGACGGTGTCGAATACAGCTTCGGCGCCGATCCGAAATTCGCCGAAACCGAGGAAGAACGCGCCCTCTTCGCCGCCCTCGATCAGGCCGAGGCCGTCATCGCCCCGGCGATGGAAAAAGAAGACTTCGCCGTAGCGATGCAATCCATGGCCGCTCTCCGCGCGCCCATCGACGCTTTCTTCACGGCAGTGCAAATCAACACCGACAATCAGATCGTCCGGCGCAACCGTCTGAACCTTCTGCACCGCATCCGCACCATCTGCCTTTCTGTTGCAGACCTGACGAAACTCGAAGGCTGATCCTTTTCTGTCTTCAAATATCCTCGGGGGGCAGCATTTTGCCCTTCAGGCAAAATGCGAAAGGGGGGCAGACAGCCCCCCTTCTTTTTTTGCATTTGCGGCAAAGCGCCTTCGCCTGCGCTGTGCCCACGGAAGAACCACGCGAAAACCACGGAAAAACCACGCTTGTCACACGGCAGAATTGGCGTAAGGTCGGGGCGTCAGAAGGAATGCCGCAGTGCAGAAATTAGCGCCCATCGAGGAATTCACCGAAGTCACGCCATCGGCCGCGATTGACCGCTCGGCCCATGGCTGGCGCGCCAAATGCCTGCAACGCCTGATCCGCATCGGCCTTCCCGTGCCCAAGACCGTTTCTCTTCCCGCCGCCACCGTGCGCGCGATTGCGGCAGGCCATCTTGTTGATTGCAAAGCGATTCTTTCCCATTTTGGCCCCGGTGCCCTGGTCTCGGTCCGGCCCAGCCCGGAAAATCCCGATTGGGGTGGCCCGGCCACGATCCTGAATGTGGGCCATAACAAGGCCCGGCATGAGGATCTTGTAAACCGCCACGGGCAGGATGCCGCCGACGCCATCTCGCTGCGTTTCATCCAAAGCTACGCGACCCATGTCGCGCGCCTAGACCCCGATATGTTCGAAGCCAAAGACCCCAGCCCTGACGCCATTCGCGAAGCGCTTCGCGTCTATGCTATTGAAATGGATGAGGATTTTCCAGAAGATCCAGCCCAGCAACTGGCCGAAGTGCTGCGGTCGATGGCCCGCGCCTGGGAAGGAACGACGGCGCGTTTGCTTCGTCAGGCCAAGGGCGCACCCGATGAGGCCCCTCTGGGACTGGTCGTTCAAGCCATGGCTCAAGGCATGGGGCAGGGCATTTCCGGCTCGGGCGTCATTCAGTTCGTCGACCCTGTGACCGGCCTTCCGCAGGTGACTGGTCGCTATCTGGGCAAAGGACAAGGCCGCGACGCGCTCAAGGCGTCCAAGGCGCTTTACCTCACACGAGACCCGCGGGGCCCTTCGCTGGAAGACATCGCGCCCGAGATCTTTACCCGTCTTGTGCAGGACGGCGCTGCTTGCCGGCAGAAACTGCGCGAAGAGATGCAGATCGAATTTACCATTGAAGATGGGCAGTTAGCCGTCCTTGATGCGGTGCGCGTGCAGCGGTCTGCCCGCGCAAGCCTGCGGATTGCGGTCGATCTGGCACAAGATGGCATCATCACCCCGCAAGAGGCAGTTCTGCGGGTGGAACCCCGCGCCCTGTCCGAACTTTTGCACCCTCAGGTCGACCCAAGGGGGCCACGCAATGTGGTGGCGAATGGCATTGCGGCCAGTCCCGGCGCGGCAACGGGGCGCATCGTGTTTTCCTCGGCAGCGGCTCAGGCCAGTGCGTCACGCGGTGAGCCCTGCATTCTGGTGCGCCGAGAAACCGCGCCCGAAGATATTCGCGGAATGCACTCGGCGGCAGCCGTCCTGACCGAGCGTGGCGGCATGACCAGCCATGCCGCCGTGATCGCGCGGGGCCTTGGTCTACCCTGCGTCGTAGGCGCGAATTTGCGGCTGGATCTGCGTGAAAAGCGCATTCACATGAACGGGCAGGCCTTTGGTGAAGGTGACCTGATTACGGTCGATGGCACGGCAGGCCAAGTGCTTGCCGGGGCGGCAGAAATGCTGACACCTGCATTGGATGACCATTTTCAGACGCTCCTCGGCTGGGCCGACCAGTTCCGAGATATCGGCATTCGTGCCAATGCCGACACGCCCGCCGATGCCGCAACCGCCCGCAAATTCGCGGCCCAGGGAATTGGCCTTTGCCGCACAGAACACATGTTCTTTGAGGAAGATCGTCTGGTCGTCATGCGCGAGATGATCTTTGCCGATGCCTCAAAAGACCGGGCCGCTGCTTTGGCGCGCCTGTTGCCGATGCAACGCGAAGATTTCGTTCAGCTTTTTGAAATCATGGCGGGCCTTCCTGTCTGTATCCGCCTGTTTGACCCGCCACTGCACGAATTCCTTCCGCATGATCGCGAAGGAATGCGGGAATTGGCCGAGGCCTTGGATAAGCCGCTTTCAGATGTGACGCGGCGGGTCGAGGCCTTGGCCGAATTCAACCCGATGCTGGGGATGCGTGGCGTTCGTCTGGGTGTCGTCCTGCCAGAAATCTACGACATGCAGGCGCAGGCGATTTTTGAGGCGACGGTCGAGGTCGCACGACGTGGTGCCGCGGTGGTCCCCGAGGTGATGATTCCGCTGGTTTCGGCCAAGCGGGAGGTTGAACTCGTAAAGGCGCGGGTTGATGCTGTTGCGGCCAATGTGAAGATCAAGGCCGGGCGTGATTTCGATTACAAACTGGGAGTCATGGTCGAAACGCCGCGCGCCGCACTGCGCGCGGGGGAGATCGCGCAGCATGCCGCGTTCCTGTCATTTGGCACGAACGACCTCACCCAGATGACCTATGGCCTGTCGCGGGACGACGCAGGGCGGTTCATGAACACCTATGTCCAGCAGGGCGTTTTCCCCGAAGATCCATTTCATATTCTTGATGTGGAGGGAGTGGGCGAGCTCTTGTTGATCGGGGCGAATCGGGGTCGCAAAACGCGCGCTGATCTGACCCTTTCGATCTGCGGCGAACATGGCGGGAACCCAGAATCGATCGCGTTTTGTCGTCGTGCGGGATTCGATTATGTGTCTTGTTCCCCCTATCGAGTGCCCTTGGCCCGACTCGCCGCGGCACATTTGGCCCTGAACGAGACTAGTGTTTAAGGCTTTAAGTCACACTAAGTGCTGTGTTTTCGCCGAAAATGGGCAGCCTGATTTCGGCTGTTTCGGCGAGATTTCGCCTATTTCACATGCAAGTTGACACAAATTGGCTGGTTTTCTGGACGCATAGCTCGCTTTCCCCTAATGCCATCCGTCGTTGCGCAGTTCACGGGATTGTGAGTCCCGGCTGTGCGGCATGGCAACAAGACGGAACACTAGACAATGCGCTTGCGACAAGTCTGGGCTCTGGCCACGCTGGTGGCTATCGCCCAAGGTGGAGCGGCCTTCGCCGACGTGACGGTGAGCCAGTCCAATAGCCCCGCGTTAGATGTCGCGGGACACGTCGCCTCTCTTATGGGGGCGGAACAAAGAGTGCTGGAAACGATCCCGCAGACGAAGCTGGCGGCTTTGGCTGAGGGCCCAAAAGGCAAATCTGCGTCAAAAGACAAGCAGCCAACTGTGCTTGAATACAATGACGCATTTCTACAGGCCCTGCCGGCGCCAAGTGGCGATGAACAGTGGCAATGCCTGCGTCAGGCTTTGTATTTTGAAGCGCGTGGCGAAACCCTGAAGGGTCAATTTGCCGTGGCCGAAGTCATCCTGAACCGAGTCGATAGCCCGCGTTACCCCAAGACGGTTTGTGGCGTGGTGAAACAGGGCAACAGCAAAGGTTGCCAATTCTCCTATGCCTGCGATGGGGTAAAGGACGTGATGCGGGAAAAGCAGGCAGCTGATCGTGCAGGCCGCATTGCGCGCCTGATGTTGGACGGGGCGCCGCGCGCCTTGACCGAGGGTGCCACGCATTTCCATACCAAAGCTGTGCGTCCCGGTTGGGCGCATCGCTTTCCGCGCACCGCGCAAATCGGGGCGCACCTCTTCTATCGTCAACCCGGTTCCTGACGTCGCCCCTCTTGCAGGGGGCGTCGGCTTCGGGCATTCCAGTTTCGGGGGCAGGCATTAGTCTGCCCCCGATTGCATTGACCGGGTCACGGTAAGGCGGCGGAGTACCTTGATGACCAGCGACATCCGACTAGCTTTCGCGCATCCCGAAGAACGTTCCGTCGCATCTGCCGGAACCGACCCCCGTGATCGCATTTCGCTTCGCGATCACATCGTCGAAGTGGACATCGGAGCGTTTCAAAAGGAACGCGGCCATAAGCAACGGGTGATGTTCAATGTCGTTGTCGAAGTGCGGCCAGTGGCCGAGCCTTTGAATGACGATGTCGACCGGATTCTTTCTTATGACCGCATCACCGAGGCCATTGCTACTGAACTTGCTGCCGAAAGGCTGAACCTGCTGGAGACGCTTGCCGAACGTGTTGCGGAGCGCATCTTGGCCGAGCCGCAGGCAATGCGCGCCTTCGTGCGGATCGAGAAACTGGATATCGGCCCTTACAAGCTGGGTGTCGAAATCGTTCGCAGTCGGGCCGAGGCCGCCTTGCGGGTCATTGATCAGGATGGCGAAGAAGCCGCGGTCCATCCTTTGGTCGTGTATTTTGATGCCGGAGCCATTGCCGATCCCGGTTTGGCTGGACGCATTGATGCCCTGATGGGGCAGGGTGTGCCGTTGATCTTTACAGTGGGTTTGCCGGATCTTGATCGGCCAAAGACCGGACACAAGCCCACGCAGCGCCGCATTGATCTGTTGGCGATCGAGCAGAACGCTTGGGCACTTGCCGCGCGCGACAGCCGCTGTGTCGTGGTCGCGACCCGCACCGAAATCGACTGGGCGATCAAGCGCGGCCAATCAGTCGTTTGGGCGCCGTCGAAAATGGTACTGGATGCGGTCGACGGGCCGAAATCGGCAGACCCAGTTGCCTTGGCGCTGTGGTTGGCCGAGGCGATGGCAGCGCGCGAGATCGTTGTTCACGGGAATGTTGCAGTTCCGGCAGGAAGCCGCGTTCCGGTAAGACAAGTTTGACCGGGCTCTTGCCAAACCACCGGGGCGCGGCCTAATCGGGGCCATGGACTATATCAGACCCATTCCAATCATTGACGCTGCTGCCCCGGCGGACGCAAGGCCACTGGCTGGCGGCTGGTGCCGCTTTTCCCATGTCGAAATCTTGCGCCGTGAGGGTGCGCCCGAGGTGGTTCCGGCTGCGTCTTTGACCCCGGCGCAACTGGCCCCGCTGGTTAATCCAAGGCCCGATTTTGCGGGGCTGTCGATGGACCGTCCCCGGATCATGGGCATCTTGAACGTGACGCCAGACAGCTTTTCGGATGGCGGGCTGTTTTTGCGTCCCGAGGCGGCAATGATGGGCGCGCGCGATATGGCGGCATCCGCCGATATTCTTGACGTCGGGGGCGAAAGTACGCGCCCCGGTGCTGCCGAAGTTGAGGTGGGCGAAGAGATCTCGCGCACGGCCCCTGTTATTGCGGCCATGAAGGCAGCAGGGATCCAGCCCCCAGTCTCGATCGACACGCGTAAGGCAGAGGTGGCTCGCAAGGCGTTGGAAGCTGGCGCAGGCATCGTGAATGACGTGACCGCCATGACCTTCGACCCGGAAATGGCCAAGGTCGTGGCCGAAAGCGGGGCGCCGGTGATCCTGATGCACTCGATCGCTAATCCCCAGACCATGCAGAACGACCCGCGCTATGACGATGTCCTCTTGGATGTCTATGATGCGCTTGCCGCCCGTGTGGCCGAGGCCGAGGCGGCTGGCATTTCGCGCGACCGGATCGCGATTGATCCGGGGATAGGGTTCGGCAAGACGCTGGACCACAACCTTGCGCTCCTCGCTCGGTTGTCGCTGTTCCATTCGCTGGGCCTTCCAATTCTGTTGGGGGCCAGCCGCAAACGCTTTATCGGCACTGTGTCCGGGGCCGAAGAGGCGCAAAGACGTATGCCCGGCTCGCTGGCCGTGGCCCTTGCGGGGGTTGCGCAGGGTATCCAGTTGATCCGGGTTCACGATGTTTCCGAAACGCGGCAGGCCCTGTCGCTGTGGCAGGCCGCAACAAAGGGAAAGACAGAATGACGCGCAAGCTTTTTGGAACCGATGGTGTTCGTGGGCGGGCCAATACACATCCGATGACCGCAGAGATGGCGCTGCGCCTTGGCGCGGCAGCCGGCCGCTATTTCCGCCGCGACGGCAGCCCTGGACACCGGGTGGTGATCGGTAAGGACACGCGGTTGTCGGGCTATATGCTGGAAAACGCACTGACGGCCGGGCTGACCTCTACAGGCATGAACGTGCTGCTTTTGGGGCCGGTGCCCACGCCTGCGGTTGGGTTTCTGACACGGTCCATGCGGGCGGATCTGGGTGTGATGATTTCGGCCAGCCACAACCCAAGCGAAGATAACGGGATCAAGTTCTTTGGACCCGATGGCTTCAAACTGTCGGATGAGGCCGAGATCGAGATCGAAGGCATCGTTGCCGGAGACATCCAGCTGGCGCAGGCCTCGAATATCGGCCGGGCCAAGCGGATCGAAGACGGGCGCGGGCGGTATCAGGAATTCGTCAAGACGACCTTCCCGGCGGGTCTTCGACTGGATGGGTTGAAGGTTGTGATCGACTGCGCCAATGGCGCGGCCTATCGCGCGGCACCGGAGGTGCTTTGGGAACTGGGCGCGACCGTGGTTCCGGTGGGGGTGAACCCGAACGGCACCAACATCAACGACCGTTGCGGCAGCACCTATACCCAAACCGCGGCCGAGGCTGTGGTGGCGCACGGGGCGGATGTGGGCATCTGTCTGGATGGCGATGCCGACCGGGTGATGATCCTTGATGAAAAGGGTCAGGTCGCGGATGGCGATCAGATCATGGCGATGCTGGCCTCTCGCTGGGCCGAGGATGGCAAGCTCAAAGGTGGCGCTTTGGTCGCCACGGTCATGTCAAACCTTGGGCTGGAGCGTCATCTGTCCGCCCGAGGTCTGCGTTTGGAGCGGACCGCCGTTGGGGACCGCTATGTGGTCGAGAAGATGCGGGCCGGTGGGTTCAATCTGGGGGGGGAGCAGTCGGGGCATATCGTGATGACCGACTATGCAACCACCGGCGACGGCCTGATCGCGGGCCTACAATTTCTTGCTGAAATGGCGCGGACTGGTAAGCGGGCGAGTGAGTTGGTCCGGCAGTTTGAAACCGTGCCGCAGATGCTGAAGAACGTCCGTTTCTCGGCCGGGGCGCAGCCTTTGGAAAAGGAAAGCGTCAAGGCGGTGATCGGTGCAAGCGAGGAGCGGATCAAAGGCAAAGGGCGCATCCTGATCCGCAAATCGGGCACCGAACCTCTGATCCGGGTCATGGCCGAATGTGAGGATGAGGGGATGCTGCGGGCCGTGGTCGAGGAGATCGTGGGCGCGGTTGAGGCCGCGATCTGATCGCAAGGACGGGCGTCCCCGACGGGGACGCAAATTATTGAAAACGAAATCAAGTGGTTATGATTTCGTTTTTACGGATTTTTAACCTGTCCCCGACGCCGCCACTGGCTGATGGCCAAGCCAGCAAGGATCAGGCAAAGGGCTGCAAAGAAGCTTTGTGGCAGGGCCTCGCCCAAGATCAATGCGCCAAAGGCGATGGACCAGAGCGGCACCTGATAGTTGGTCAGTGTCATGAAGCCTGACCCGGCGCTGCGGATCACGCTGATCCGCAGAAGTGCGGCAAGGGCCGTTGGGACAAAGCCCAGAAACAAAATGGCAAGTCCGGGAACGGGGCCGGCCCAATGCGGCACGCCTTCAACGGCCAGCATGGCAGGCACCAGAACAGCGGCCCCAACTAGAAGCGTCGCCGCGGCAAGGCCCATAGGATCGACCGGGGGGCAGCGGCGCGTCAGGATCGATGATACCGCATAGCAAAGCGCCGCAGCGAGACAGGCCAGACGGGGCAAAAGCGCACCGTCGGTTTGCAGGGCCTGCGGACCCAACAGCACCACAACCCCGGCAAAGCCAATCGCAAAGCCAATGGCCTTGCGCCGCGACAAAGGCTCATCCGAAAAGAGATGCGCCAAGGGCAGAACAAACAGCGGAACGGCGGCCATCGAAAGCCCGGCAAAGGCGGAGGGCACGCTTTGCTGGCCCCAACTCAGCAAGAAGAACGGAATGGCGGTGGACAAAAGCCCGATGGGAACGGCGCTGCGCCAGACCGCACCACCTTTTGGCAAGCGTCGACCCGTCAGGCGCAACAGGCCCAGCATGGCCAGTGCGCCAAGGCTGGTGCGGGCGCAGGCGACGGTGATCGGGCCATAGCCGCGCAAGGCAAGGGTGATGACCATGAAGGTACCGCCCCAGATCAGCCCAAGGGCGATGATGGAAAACCAGTCTTTCGAAGTGGGCTGCGGCATGTTTTGGCTCCGAGGCTGGTTCAGCCTTTGCCATCAGGGCGCGGTGGTCACAAGGTGCATCGCAAGCGCCAACCGGCTTTGACGGAATTCTTCGGCGGTCCAACCCCGGTCCAGAACCAAAAGACGCCATGCGGGCACATGGATCAGTTCCCAGATTGCCTCGGCGGTGCGAAGGGGATCGCGGCCTTTGGCGAGGGTGCCGGTCTTTGCCATTGCGGAAATCCGCGCTGTCAGACCGGCAAGCAAGCGCCCGACCATGCGGTTTTCGATGGCGGCCTTTGCGTCCGGGTCGGTGGGGGCCGCGGCATCAAGAAGAGAGGCGACCGGAAACACCTCGGGCAGGTAGTCAAGCCAAGCGGAGAGGAAGTCGGTCAGGCCATCGGTCGTTGGGGGGGCATTGCGGCTGATGTCGTTCAGGCGGGCCAAAAGGGGGGAATGGTCGTCGTGATGGGCGGCCATTGCAGTCAAAAGGCCCGCACGATTGCCAAAGGCGTAGAAAACGGTTTGGCGGCTGACCCCGGCCGATTTGGCGACGTCACTTTGGCTGACATCGGTCCGCCCTTGGGCTGCGATCAATTGCCAAGCTGCCGTCAGAATGGCGTCGCGGGTTTCGGGCGAAATCGTCTTTGCTGCGGACATGCGGGACCTTTGAGATTTCGGTTAACGCATGTTAACCTTTGTGCTATAGGTCTGGTTTACGCGCGTTACCCTAATCAATCTAGCCCGGAGAGTCAGATGACGGACGAAATGATGAAACTCGCCCATATCGGGGCGGGACTGATGACGCTTTGCCTGTATTGGGCGGTTCTTTTGCGGCGAAAAGGGAATGGGCGGCACCGGATGCTGGGCCACTGGTTCCTGTATTCTTGGGGGGCGGCCCTTGCCTCGGTCGGCTTGGTCACAATGGGGCGGTCCGGGCGGTTTTCGCCACCCGAGGTCGTTCAGTTCGTCTACCTTAGCCTGTGCGTGATCGTCGTTGGGGCGACGGTGATTCTGTCGCGCCGGTGGAAAAGCGACTTGCCCCGGTTTCGGGGGGCGTGGTTTAGGGGCGGAGGGGCGGCGATCTTTGGCCTTGGCGGGCTGGTCTTGGTGGCCGGTCTTGCCAGTGGGGATGCTCTGCCGGTGGCCTTTTCAACAGTTGGCCTGATCTATGGCGGGGCGATGCTGCGCTTTGCCTTTTTGCGTAGTGAGGTGCATCCGAACTGGGCGCTGATCTGGCATTTGAACGGTGTTATATTCTTTTTCAACGCGATCCACGGCACGCTGTTGGCGGTGTTGTTGCGGGCGTGGATTTGGCCGGAAGCCGGGGATGGGCTGAATGTGGCCACGCATTTTGCGACGCTTGCGGTCTGTCTTTGGATGCGCCTGTGGTACGGCGCGCGCTATGCGGCACCGCTTAGGCTGACGGCTGGCCCGGTGGTGGTGGTGGCCTAGGCGGGGCGATAGGCCAGTCGGTAGCTGAGCGCGACCCCACCCGCGCCGCCGACAATGTTGCCAAGGGTTACGATGGCAAGGTTCTGGACAATGGCCGCGGGACCGACCTCTGCCCCGGCGGCAAGGCCTTGCGGGAAGAAGAACATGTTGGCGATGGAATGTTCGAGACCCAAGAGGACGAAGGAGGCCACGGGGAGGATCACGCCGAGGATCTTTCCCGTGGCGCTGCGCGCGGCGATGGAGAGCCAGACGGCAAGGCAGACGAGCACGTTGCACAGGATGGCGCGAAAGAAGGCGGCGGTAGGGGAAAGGGTCGCCTTGCCCTCGGCGATGGTGCGGGCTGTGGCGCCCATCGGGCCGTCGTAAAGGCCGGTGCCTGCGAAAAGCGCGGCGATGGCGACGGCGCCGATCAGGTTGCCGATGTAGACGATGATCCAGGCACGGGTGAGTTCAGAGGGGGTGATCTTGCCGTCGATTGCGGCCATGACCATCAGCGCGTTGCCGGTGAAAAGCTCGGCCCCGCCCACGATGACCAGAACCAGACCAAGAGAGAAGACGACGCCGCCCAGAAAGCGTTGCGGGCCAAAGCTGGCATCGGCCCCGGTCATCACCATGGTATAGGCGGCGGCCCCAAGGGCAATGAAGGCCCCGGCCAGAATGGCGAGGGTGAGCATGGAGGTCAGGGGAAGGCGCGCCTTGGCGACCCCGGCGGTTTCCACCAGTTCGGCTATTTCCTTGGGTTTGTAGGCGTCAAGTCCGGTTGGATGCAGGGGCTCCATGGCTGGCCTTTCTGTAATCCGCAGATCTTTGGGCCAGACTGGCACCAGTTCTGCGACTTGTCGACGGTCTTTGCGGCGGGGGTTAGGAGCGTCCCCGTCGGGGACGCTTTTTTGGTGTGGCAAAATCAATGGGTTACGGTCTGGGATTTACCCTTTCTTAATATGTCCCCGCAAAAGTCTAGATCAGGACTGGGCGCGGTGCAGGGGCCATTCGGATCACGAGGATGGACAGAAGCCCCGCGCCGAACAGCAACCAGACAGAGCCAAGCCAAAGCCCGTCGTAGCTGCCGGTCGAATCCACGACGAAGCCGCCGTAATAGGCCGCGATTGCGCCGCCGATGGCATGCCCAGCCGAGATCATCCCCATGGCCTGTCCCATGACCCCAAGACCGATATGGCTGGCGGCAAGGCTGGCTGTCACGGGTACAGTGGAATAATCGACGATGCCGAAAAGAAGCGCGAAGAGGAACAGAACCTCGATCCCGGTACCGGGCAGGTAAAGCAGGATGATGTAAGTCATCCCGCGCAGCACATAGATCGAGGCCAAAAGCGTTGGGCGATTGACGCGATCAGTCAGCCAGCCTGCGCCGACCATGCCCATCAGGTTGATCAGCGACAAGAAGCCATAGGCGGTGGCACTTTGCACCGGTGGGAAGCCACAAAAGGCCGCATAGGGTAGAAGGTGGGTTTCGATCGCGCCTGTCGAGGTGAAGCCGCAGATCAGATAGCTCCAGAACAGGGCGTGAAAGGCGGGGCGACGCAGGATCGTGCCAAAGTCTTGCGTGAAACTTGACGACGATGTGTGTCTGTCGCCTGTCACCGATGAAGCCCCGTCACGAACAAGGGCGCGGATGGCGGGGATCAGGGCAAGGCTTGCGAGCGAAAGAGCCCCGAAACTCCACCGCCAACTTGCAAAGGCGAGCAGAGCGGCGATCAGTGGCACGATGACGAACTGACCGCCCGTGGATCCAGAGGTGGCCGTGCCCACCGGCAGTCCTGCCTTGTTCGGAAAGCTGCGCGTCACGGCGGTGGCGACGACATGGCTGGCCACGATGCCAAAGCCAAGCGCGCAAAACCCGGCATAGCCGATGACGAACATCACCTTGCCATTCATCAAGGCGACGATGCCGCAGCCCAGACCCAATAGGCCCATCCCGAGATTCAGCGTAAAGCCAGACCCTTTGCGATCAACCATGCGTCCGGCAAAAGGGGCCACGCAGGCCATGACGACAAGGGCCATCGCCCCGACGCCGGAGATGTAGCTGGAGGTCCAGCCAAAATCGCGCTGCCACGCCGGCATCAGGAGACCGAGTGCTGCACGCCCCGAAGAGGAAAGGGCCAAGGCCAGAAAGCCAAAGCCGACAACGGCCCAAGGCTGGCTGAGGGGAGGGGCGGATTCCGGTTGGCTTGAACGCGCGGTCATCATTGCCCCCCATTTTGGCGCAGCATGACACGGGTCAGCCTCAAAACAAACGATTGAATGGGGCGGCGCCGGATAAGCGGAAAAAGGCCCGTCAGCGGCGCAAATGCAAAGGGCCGAGGGTTTCCCCTCGGCCCGTCGATACAACGTATGGGGTTACCCCATCGTGGATCAGTTGCGTGCCTTATCGACCATCTTGCCCTTGGAGATCCAAGGCATCATGGCGCGCAGCTTTTCACCGACCTGTTCGATCTGGTGTTCGTCGTTGATGCGACGGGTGGCCTTGAAGAAGGGCTGGCCAACAGCGTTTTCCTGCATGAAGTCACGCACGAACTTGCCGGTCTGGATGTCGGTCAGAACGGCCTTCATGCGGGCCTTGGTTTCGTCGTAAGGCAGGATGCGCGGGCCCGAAACATACTCGCCGTATTCGGCGGTGTTCGAGATCGAGTAGTTCATGTTGGCGATGCCGCCTTCGTAGATCAGGTCGACGATCAGCTTCACTTCGTGCAGGCATTCGAAATAGGCCATTTCCGGCTCGTAGCCAGCTTCGACCAGGGTTTCAAAGCCCATGCGGATCAGTTCGACGAGGCCGCCGCAGAGAACAGCCTGTTCGCCGAAGAGGTCGGTTTCGCATTCCTGACGGAAGTTGGTTTCGATGATGCCCGAGCGGCCGCCACCGATGGCCGAGCAGTAGCTGAGGCCGATTTCCATTGCCTTGCCGGTTGCATCCTGATGAACGGCCACGAGGCAGGGGACGCCGCCGCCTTTGACATATTCGCCACGAACGGTGTGGCCCGGGCCTTTCGGGGCCATCATGATAACGTCCACGCCCTTTTTCGGCTCGATCAGGCCGAAGTGGACGTTCAGGCCGTGTGCGAAGGCAATGGCCGAACCTTCGCGCAGGTTGTCGTGGACATATTTCTTGTAGGTGTCAGCCTGCAGTTCGTCGGGCATGGTGAACATGATCACGTCGCACCAGGCAGCAGCTTCGGCGATGCCCATGACCTTCAGGCCTTCGCCTTCGGCTTTCTTGGCGGAGGGCGAGCCTTCGCGCAGAGCGACGACGAGGTTCTTGGCGCCGGAATCGCGCAGGTTCAGCGCGTGGGCATGGCCCTGCGAGCCGTAGCCGAGGATGGCGACTTTCTTGTCCTTGATCAGGTTGATGTCGCAGTCACGATCGTAATAGACGCGCATGGCGGTCCCTTTCCTAAGTTGATGGCGCGACAATAGGGGGATTCTGGCGTGATCTGCTGCGTTGTTTGACGAAATTTCGGGAATGTGCAAAAGATCATTCGTAAATTGACGTGATAGCGAAAATTTCATGCAGATCGACGAAACGGACCGGCGCATCCTGCGGCATTATCTGGCGGAACCGGCGATTGACCGGACCGAATTGGCGGAACGCGCGGGCGTGACGGCGGCAACGTTGTGGCGTCGGCTGGATCGGCTGCGGGAAGCGGGGTTGATCCGGGTTGAGGCGGCTGTCGTGGACTGGCGCGCCTTGGGATATGAGGTCGAGGTGTCCTTGCGCTTTACCTTGGACAAGACGAATCCGCGCGCCTTTGACGAATTCATCGGGGCCGCGCGCGAGGTGCCCGAAGTCGTGGCCATCGAGACCTTTCTGGGCCGCGTGGATGTGCGTCTGAATGTGATTGCGCGGGATATGGCCCATTACCAAGAGGTCTATCGGCGGCGGATTCTGACGCTGCCGCATATTTCCGAGCTTGAGGCGCTGATGCTGATTTCGACCATCAAGGATGCCGAGGGGCTGCCGCTGTGATTGATCTGGATGACACGGACCGGGCGATATTGCGGGCAATGTCCTTGGATGCGACGGTTTCTGCCGGGGCTTTGGGGCGGCGGCTGGGACTGTCGCAACCGGCGGCCTGGCGGCGTGTGAAACGGTTGGAAGAGGCGGGCGTTCTGGCGGGGCGGCGGGTCGAGGTCGACCGTGCGGCGCTTGGGTTTGGCGTGACCGTGTTTCTGGGGGTGAAGCTCGCCACAAAGGGCCGGGTGAGCCTTGAGGATTTCGAACGCGCGGTGACGGCCATTCCCGAAGTGCAGGTGGTGCAGCACGTCCTTGGGCTGTTTGATTATCGCCTGCGGGTGGTGGCCCGCGACATTGCAGATTTCGAGCGCGTTTTGCGGCGGCGGATCATGACCTTGCCGGGGGTGGGGAACGTGGAGGCCAATGTGCTCTTGACCGAGGAACGCAGGCCCGGCCCGCTTGGGTAAGCTGCGCTTGTGGGGAAAGGCGGGGAGGGCTGTCTGCCCTCCCCGAACCCCTCCCGAGGATATTTTCAGACAGAAAATGGGGCTGGCCCCGGATTTGTGGAAACTGTTACTGTTTCGGAAAAAGGAGAGCGCGAGATGCCCGGATTGCACGCCCATATCGACCCTGAGGGTTTGGAAGAATTCTCGGTTGTTTTCACGGACCGTAGTCTGAACCACATGTCAGCGCGGTTTCAGCAGGTGATGCGTGATGTGTCGGGGATGCTGAAAGAGGTTTATCGGGGCAGTGCTGTTGCGCTGGTGCCGGGGGGCGGCAGCTATGCAATGGAAGCGGTGGCGCGGCAGTTCGGGCAGGGCCGGGTGCTGGTCGTTCGCAATGGGTGGTTCAGTTTCCGCTGGACGCAGATTTTTGACGCGGGTGGTTTTGCGAAAGAGCAGACCGTGGTGATGGCGCGCCAGACCGGGAATGAGGCGCGTGCGCCTTACGCTCCGCCGCCGATCGAAGAGGTGGTCGCGAAAATCCGGGAGGTGAGACCCGAGGCCGTCTTCGCGCCGCATGTTGAGACGAGCGCCGGGATCATTCTGCCCGATGACTATATCAAGGCCATGGCAGAGGCCGCGCATGAGGTTGGCGCCTTGATGGTCTTGGATTGCATCGCGAGCGGATGCATCTGGGTGGATATGGTTGAGACGGGTGTAGATGTGCTGGTCAGCGCGCCGCAAAAGGGGTGGTCGGCTTCGCCCTCGGCCGGGGTCGTTGTCTTGTCGCCCGCAGCAGAGGCACGGCTGGAGGCCACCACGTCCAACAGCTTTGCGCTGGATTTGAAGAAGTGGCGCGCCATCATGGCGGCCTATGAAGGCGGCGGACATGCCTATCATGCGACCATGCCGACCGATGCCATTCTTGGCTTTCGCGATGCGATGCTTGAGACCAAAGCAATGGGTTTTGCCACGGCCAAGGCCGCGCAATGGGAGTTGGGCCGGGCCGTGCGCGCCTTGATGGCCAAGAAGGGCGTCGCCTCGGTAGCGGCAGAAGGCTTTGGCGCGCCGGGCGTGGTGGTGAGCTATACCGATGATCCGTCGATCCAGAACGGGTCGAAGTTCCGTGAGCAGGGCCTGCAGATCGCTGCGGGCGTGCCCTTGCAGGTGGGCGAGGGGCCAGAGTTCAAAACATTCCGCATCGGACTTTTCGGACTGGACAAGTTGAAGGATGTGGCCGGAACAGTCGCAAGGTTGGAGCGGGCCGTGGACGCGGTGCTGTAAGGCACCGCAAAATCCTTTGAAGGATTTTGCAAATTTCTTTCAAGAAATTTGCGGTCAGCGCAGGCCGAGACCGGCGCGCATCAGGGTTTTGCGCACAGGCGCGGCCGAATAGAGCGCGTTCAGGGCCGAGGCGCGGAGGTCGCGCAGGCCCTGTGCGCCGATCATCGAGGCCCTGTTCAAAAGGTCGATGCCGTGCAGGCGGGCCTGCACTTCCACGTGTCGGGCGCGGTGGTAGCTTTCCATCATGGTGGCCGATCCGATCTGGTCGGGCTGGGCTCTGGCCAGATCCAGCAGGCAGCGCAGGTCGGCGAGGCTCATGTTCAGGCCTTGCGCCCCGATCGGGGGCACGACATGGGCCGCCTCGGCCATCAAGGCCGTGCGTTCGCCCGACAGCCGTTCGGCGATCTGGCTGATGATGGGCCAGATGGTGAGGCGACTGGCGAGGGTCAGGGGGCCAAGAATGTGGCAGGAGCGCTGGTTCATCTCGGCCTCAAACTCGGCAGCGGACAGCGCCTGAAGTCTTTCGACATTCGCGCCGGTTTCCATCCAGACCACTGCCGAGCACGGCTTTCCATCGCGGTCGGGCAGGGGGACAAGTGTGAAGGGGCCGCCCGAGCGGTGAATCTCGGTCGAGACATTTTCATGCGGGATCGGGTGGGTGACGGCGAAGGCCAGAGCCTTTTGCCCGTATCGGATCGTTTTGACCGGAATATTCAGCGCTTGTCGCACGGTCGAATTGCGGCCATCGGCCCCGATCACCATGCGCGCACGGATGCGGCTGCCCTCTGACAGGGTGACGAGCGCCTCGGACTCGCGGGTCAGCAGGCTTTGCGTGGCGGTGCCGGGGCGAAAATCGACGTTCGGCAGTTCGGCGAGCCGGGCCACCATCTCACGCCGCAAGAGCCAGTTCGGCAGGTTCCAGCCAAAGGGCAGGTCCGACAGGTCTGCCGCATCGAAATCCTTGACGATCCGGGGTTCGGCTACCGGGCCGCCCGCATCGACGATGCGCATGATCTGCAGCGGTGCGGCATGGGGTTGCAGACGCCCCCAAAGGCCAGCGGCTTCCAGCACCGGGATCGAGGGGTGCAGAAAGGCGGTCGTCCGCAGATCGGCGCCGTCTTCTTTGTCCGATGTGACAGGGGGCGCAGGGTCCACGCAGATCACCTTGAATCCTGCGCTGCCAAAGGCTGCTGCTGCGGTCAAACCGGCAACGCCGCCGCCGGAGATCAGGATATCTGTGTCGATGCGGGTCATGCTGTCGTCCTCTTGCCGCGCAACATAGGACGAAGGGAGGGGAAAGCGAAGCGACAAAGCGTCCCGCTTTTCCGGGTCTTATGGGAGTTGGCCGGGATCAGCCTTCGCGGCGGAAGGGCCATGAAATATAGACGAAAAACGCGAACATGAACGGCACGGCCGTCAGGGCCGTCAGGGTAAAGACCACGGGCCCCCAGACCTGAAACGCCAAGATCAAGGCGGTGAGAAGGATGACCACGGCATAGGGCACGTTCGAGACGTCACGAGAGATGTCTTTGGCGATCCAGCCGATCAGGGGAATGGCGTAGAGAAGGCGCAATCCAAAGGAGGGGCTGCTTGGGGCGGACATCGTGCTCATCTGGGTCTCCATGCTGTCGTTACCGGGAGGTGGGGGTTCCGGGAGCGTTTCGCAAAGGGACTGAATGCCGCATCTGAGAGTCAGCTTTTGGTCAGCCGGGCCAGAAACTCTGTCAGATCTGGCGAATGAAAGTGGATATGGGGCGCGGGTTCGGCTTCCGGCGCGATGTGAACCGTGCGCATCCCCATCTCATGCGGGGCGGCCAGATTGCGGGCGTCGTCCTCAAACATTGCGGCACGGGTTGGATCAAGCCCGTCAAGCGCGAAGATGGTCTCAAAAGCCTGCCGCTCGGGCTTTGGGCGGAACTGCGCATGTTCAACGCCATAGACCGCGTCGAACAGCCCGTCGAGACCGCGGGCCTTGAGCACTTTGGCGGCATAGATCGTGTCGGCATTGGTGTAGACGATGCGACGGCCGGGCAGCGCGGCGATGTGCGTGGCAAGATCCGGGTCTGGGGTCAAAGGCGCAAAGTCGATGTCATGGACATCCATCAGGTAGTCCATCGGCTCGATCCCGTGTTCATGCATCAGGCCCGCCAGCGTGGTGCCGTAAAGCTTCCAATAGGAGGCGCGCAGGTGGTCGGCATGGTCGCGGCTGACCCCAAGACGGCGCGAGACCCAAGAGGTCATTCGCTCTTCGATCTGGTCGAAGAGGCGCATTTGTGGCGGGTAAAGGGTGTTGTCGAGGTCGAACACCCAAGTGGTCACATGGGAAAAACTGTCGCGGATCATGCGAAAGACATAGACCGCCGGAGGTGCCGGGGCAATGGCCCGACAGTTGTCGAAAGGATGCGACGCCCGCATGGCTTGCCAAACGGGGCCCTGCGGCTGTAGCGTCTGGCGGTTGTTGGGAAGAACGGGACGACACCGGTGCAGAAAGACGCATACACGCTGATCCTCGAAGCGATTGAAGCGGGAACCTACAAGCCCGGTGACCGCCTTGTGGAATCGGAACTGGCCGAGCGGCTGGGGGTCAGCCGGACACCGGTGCGCGAGGCGTTGCAGCGGTTGGAAACCCAGTCGATGCTGACGCGGGATGGACGCAGTCTGATTGTCGCGTCGCTGAACCATAACCAATTGGCCGAACTTTATGTGGTCCGGACAGAACTGGAAGGTTTGGCCGCGCGGCTGGCGGCACGCCATGCAACGGATGAGGAAATCCGGGTGCTGCGGGGAATGGTCGAGGACGACCGCTCTTTGCTGAACAAGCCGCGCGAATTGGCAAAGGCCAACAAGCGGTTTCACCGGCAAATCCATCTGGCCAGCCACAACCGCTTTTTGGTTCAGCAGTTGGATCTTGTCCACCGGTCAATGGCGTTGATGGCGACCACGTCGCTCGCGGCCGAAGGGCGGAGCGAGGTTGCGCTGGCCGAGCATGACAAGATTGTCAGTGCGATTGAGGCGCATGATGGCGAAGCCGCCTATCAGGCGCTGAAGACGCATATCAGCCGCGCCTTCGAGACCCGCCTGCGCGTCGATGCCGGAGAGTTGCGGCTGCGGGGCTAAGATCAGGCGGCAGTGTCGTCGAATTTTCCGTGGCTGGTCTTGTCCCAGTAGAACGGGTTGCGGACCACTTCCCAGAGTGCCTTGTACGAAGCGAGCGCCCCCAGTGGGAAATAGAGGCTGAGCGTCGGCACCCAAAACGGGCTAAGGGATTGCCCGCTGCGACGAAGGCCGATCAGGCCGAATGAGAGATTGGCGAGCTCGCTGAGGCCGAACAACAGAGTGATGGCAAGGGCGAGACCGGGGAAATCCGCGAACAGGCCAATCTGGCCAAAGACCATGCCAAAAACCCATAGACCCCAAAGCAGTGGCATCAGAAGAAATTGGGAAAGGGTGCAGAGGAACAGCACCTGAAACCCGGCAAAACGCCAAAGCCCCAGTTCGTGCAACAGAACGCCTGGGTTTCGCATATGCGTGGCCCAAGTCATCATATAGCCCTTGAGCCAACGGGAGCGCTGCTTGACCCAGGGAAGGGCGCGGCAATTGGCTTCTTCCTTGGTGACGGTTTCGATCACCTCTGTCCGGTATCCGTGCCGGCAAAGGCGCATTCCCAGATCGGCGTCCTCGGTCACGTTATGGGCATCCCAACCGCCCAGTTCCTCCAGCACCGATCGGCGGAAGAAGAGCGTGGTTCCGCCAAGCGGCACACAAAGGCCCAGCCGTTCCAGACCCGGGAGTACGAGACGGAACCACGTTGCATATTCGATGGTGAAGCAGCGCGAGAGCCAGTTGGTGGTGGGGTTGTAGAAGTCGAGGATCCCTTGCAGGCAGGCAACTTCGGGGCCGCGATTGTGAAAGCGATCGACAATGCGGTTGATCTGGTCCGGGTCGGGGGCGTCTTCAGCATCATAAACGCCGATGATCGTGCCGCGACAATGATCCAGCGCGAAGTTCAGGGCGCGGGGTTTCGTTTTCAGGGGCCCATCTGGCACCACGACGACGCGCATCCAAGGTGGAAGGTCCGTTGCCGCCAAGGCTTGACGGGTCAGATGGTCATTCGCTTCGGCGACAAGAACGATATCAAGCAGTTCCTGAGGGTAGTCGAGACGGCTGAGGCGTCGGATCAGGCGCGGCGCGATATCCGCTTCGCGATAAAGCGGGACCATCGCCGAGACGACAGGCAAACGGGCAATCTGCACCGGTTTTGGGTCGGTATCCGTCTGCCCCCCGCGCTTGCGCAGAAGCGTGGCTGTTCCGGCAGCGAGCTTTAGGGCAGCGCTGAGGAAAAGCGTCACAACGGCCCATGCCATCAGAACCCAAAGCACGGCGGCTGGTTTCACGAGCGTGACAATCGCAAGGCCGAGAAGCAGGAGAAGGACGGGAAGCACGATCTGGGGGCCAGCGAGATCACGGCAGCTTTCAAGGGCCGGAACGCGGGATTCGGCAGCCTTGGCAAGGCCTCTGCCACGGTTGCGAAGGATGGCTTCTTCAATCGCTGCGGGGGAGGCGATGGCCATGGCGACCGGCCCGAAAAGGCGGGTCAGTTGGTCCCGCTGCGGCCCGAAATCCTCGGGGCGGGCCGTGGCGATCAAAGTGATGTCGCCATGTTGGCGAATAGGAAGAATTTGGCGGCGAAGGCAGGCCATCGCACCGAGGCGGTCAATCAGGCGGGTATCAAGGTCGAGATCCTGCGGATCGACCAGATCGCAGGACCATTGGTCTGCCAAGGTGGCAAAGAGTTCCTCTTGCGTGACCATGCCCCGGGAGAGAAGGACATCAGCTATGCGGCTGTTGCGGCGGGATTGTATGGCCAAAGCCAGAACCATTTGATCGCCACTGATCTTTCCGGCCCGCAACAGAGCGACCGGCAGGCTTTCGTTGGGCGTCGGCACGATGCCGGGAAGGACATCGTGTCCGGACGGGACAACGAGGGGCAGGATTTCTGCGGTCATGCGTGCTCCACTGCGAAAGGGGAGCCTGCCTGAGGATTGTTAATGCAAAATTAATCCCGCCCTTTTTTGGAAGGGCGGGATCGGATGGTTTTTCAAATGATCGCGTGGATCAGGCGGCGCGGCGGGCGCGCATTGCCTCGGCAAAGCGGTCGAACAGATAATAGCTGTCCTGCGGGCCGGGGCTTGCCTCGGGGTGATACTGGACCGAGAAGATCGGCTTGCCATCGACCGCGATGCCGCAATTGGTGCCGTCAAAGAGCGAAACATGGGTTTCGCTGACGCCCTTGGGCAGGGTGTCGGCATCGACGGTGAAGCCGTGGTTCATCGAGGTGATCTCGACCTTGCCCGTTGTCATGTCTTTGACCGGATGGTTCGCGCCGTGATGGCCGTGGTTCATCTTGCGTGTCTTGGCACCAAGGGCGAGCGCGAGCATCTGGTGGCCAAGGCAGATGCCGAAGAGTGGCAGGTCGGCCTTTAGAACGCCTTGGATCATCGGCACGGCATAGACGCCGGTTGCGGCCGGATCGCCCGGGCCGTTCGACAGGAAGACACCATCGGGGTTCAGGGCCAAGACGTCTTCGGCCGTGGCCGTGGCTGGCAGGACGGTCACGTCACAACCGGCGCTGGCAAGGCAGCGCAGGATGTTGCGCTTGGCACCGTAATCAATGGCAACGACCTTCAGGCCTTCGCCGTCGCGCTTGGTATAGCCTTCAGGCCAAGCCCAACGCTTTTCATCCCAACGATAGGACTGAGTGCAGGACACTTCTTTGGCCAGGTCCAGACCTTCGAGACCCTTCCAGCCCCGTGCCTTGGAGACCAGCTTTTCGATGTCGAAAATGCCATCTGGGTTGTGGGCAAGCGCCACATGCGGGGCGCCTTGCTGGCGGATTGCGCGGGTCAGACGGCGGGTGTCGATGCCGCCTATGCCGATGCGTCCCTTCTTCTGAAGCCATTCGGTGAGATCGCCCATCGAACGCCAGTTCGACGGCTCGGTCGGATCCCATTTCACGACCATGCCCGCCGCGACGGGTTCGGCGGTCTCGTCATCTTCGGTGTTGACGCCGACATTGCCGATATGGGGGAAGGTGAAGGTCACGATCTGGCCCGCATAGGACGGATCAGTCATGATCTCTTGGTAACCGGTCATGGCGGTGTTGAAAACAAGCTCTGCGACGGTTTCGCCCGTGGCACCGAAGCCATGTCCGTAGAACAGGGTTCCATCGGCGAGTGCAAGGCAGGCTGTTGGCTTCTGCGAGGCAGGCATGGCACGACTCTCCTTTGGGCAAATTGGGCGGAACCTAAGGGGGAAGCGGTCCGGGGTCAAGGCTTGGGGTGAAATGATTAGTTTATATTTTTCAATAGCTTGCAAAAAACGGGGGCAGTTGAGCTTGTCGACGCTTCGCTGTATGGTAGCGCGTCGTTGAAACCAGCCATAGGTATCCCATGTCGCTGCGCGAGCGTTTGCAGACCTCATTGAAAGAGGCGATGAAGGCAAAACAGGCTGATCGCCTGTCGACTTTGCGTCTGATCAATGCCGCCATCAAGGATCGCGAGATCGCTGCTCGGGGAGATGGGACTGAGATTGAGGTCGGAGAGGCCGATATCATGGCCATCCTTGGTAAGATGGTAAAGCAGCGGCAGGAATCGGCGCGCGCCTATGAAGAGGGTGGCCGTCTGGAGCTGGCGGAAAAAGAACTGGCCGAAGTTCGCGTGATCGAGGAATTCCTTCCGCGTCAATTGGATAGCGGGGAAGTTCAAGCCGCCATTGGCGCCGCGATCGCCGAGGCTGGCGCGTCGAGCATCCGCGATATGGGCAAGGTCATGGCCGTGCTGAAAGGCAAATATACCGGGCAGATGGACTTTGGCGCGGTCGGCCCGATGGTCAAGGAAAAGCTAAGCTGATCGACTGCCTTTCGAGGGGACTTTCAGGCTTATCAAAGAGGCCGGGCAAGGACGCCCGGCCTTTTTGGTTTTACCGTTCAAGATCGGCAATCAGCGTCTGCATTTGTTCGATTTCACGATTCTGGGCGTCGATAATGCTGTCTGCCAGTTCTCGCACCCGTGGGTCGGTAATCTGCGCCCGGGTCGAGGTCAGGATAGCAATCGAGTGATGTGGGATCATGGCCCGCATCCATGCAATGTCATCGACAAATCTTTGGCTGCGGACGCCCCACACGGAAACGGCCATAAGCACGGCTGAGAAAAGCAGGATGGCAAGATTGGCGCCGCGGTTTGGGTACATCTTCCACATGAAGCCCAGCATCACGGGCAACATGCCGGCTGCCATGATCAGCGTCATCCAGACACGCGTTTGGCTGAATTCAACATGGCCCAATTCCCATGTGTTCAAATACATCAGGGCGTGCATGACGAATGCCGAAACGGCGGTCATGACAAATAGGCGCGTGTAAGAGGCGTGTTTCATAGAGAGGGAACGTGGCGAGCCACCATACGGTTCCCCTTAAAAGATGCGTGGCGGTGTCTTATGGGCAGGCTGTTCCGCCGCACCTTCACGGTATTGGGTTAGTCCGGAAGATCGCAGATTCTCGCTCTGGCTCATCGGTTTGTACGCAGGTCGCCGAGGCTTTGACCCAGTTCTCGGGCAAGGGTGATGCGCTCTTCTTCGGACAGAAAGGCACCGATTTCGACGATCCTTGGGCCCCCCTCCAGTGTGATGTAGTTGGGAACAGGTCCGCCCTTGGCGTGCAGGTTGACCCGCACCCAATAGGGGTTGGCTTGCCAATGTTGATGGCGACCATGCGGCCCGTGTCGGGTAAGTTCCATCGTTGTGGGGGCCAGACGAAGGTCTTCGATGATCTGGCCATCCTTGTAGCTGCGCATCAAGGCCCACCAGATGCCAGCGACGGCCAAGCCGAGGAAGGGCAGCAAGGCCCAAAGTACTGGCGAGCCAATCACCGTCACAAGCGGCAAGGCAATCAAGGCCGCGGTGACGCCGATAAAGAGGACGAACCCCTGCCGTGGCAGGGAGCGATGGGGCCAGAGATGCAGACGGCGGTCATTGCCGTCGGGGGGAAGCCATTGATAGGGCATGGAATGCAAAGCTGTGCAGTTTGTTCGCTTATCGGAGTCTAGAGCGATGATCTGTTTTGTCCAAGCCCGCCCCCTGCGGCGCATTGGCAAGAGGCTAGCTGTTGCAGGCGATTCCGACCTCGACCATGCGGTAGAGGAAGTCTTCGCCAATCCGTTCCGGGCCAAAGGGGTGCGTGGATTGGATAGAGTGACCTGCGCGGCCGCAAATCTGGGCGGCCTCGGCGGCCACTTGCTGCCGGAATTCAAAATCGCGGCTGTCTTCCAAGGTATAGGCGCGCTCGATGGTCAGGACATGGATTTGGGTGTCCGCCTCGGTGCCAGTGGTGGGCATCGGATCATCGACCAAGGCGGGGGCCGCTGCCTGGCAAGCGGCGAGGGCGAAGGTGCACAGGAAAGCGAGGGTGCGAAAAGGCTGCATGTGTCTTTCGAAGCGGAGCAAAGGTTCTTTGCCAAAAGCTTAGCCGGGGCCGAGCCATATGTCTTGGTCAGGAATTCAGCCCCTGCCGAGACGTGACAATAGCGTGAGGACGGCGAGAACAAGGATCAAGACCGAGCCAGCCAGAAAGCCGACGGCTGAGGTCATTTCTGCCGAGGTGGCGATGTCGTGCATCGGCTGCTGTCGGGCGGTTCCATCTGCCGAAACCGGGAGAGGGAGAAAAGATTGCGCCACCTGTATGCCTGCCGCAATGTAGAGAAGCAGAAGTCCAAACCCACCCATTGCGCGAAGCAACCCCGCTTTGGCGCCTTTGGCAAAGCCGCCTGCAAAAAGCACAAGCCCGCCCGCCCCGAAGAGCCACATGGCCAGGCCGATGAGATAATGTTGTCGGGAAAGTGCGAGGTCGGCATCTGACAGGTGCAGTGGCAGGTTGCCCGAGCCGGTGCCCATCACCTCCGCCATCGTGCCCGTCATCATCCCGGCTGGCAGGCTGATCACAATTGCCCCCAAGAGCCCAGAGGCAAGGGTAAGGGCTGTTGTCAGTGTAGGGAGGCTGGAATTGCGGACCAGGAGCGCTGCGGCCAAGGGGAGCGCGAGCCAGAGTATGACGACGGGAAGGGCAGGGAGAAACATTGACTGTCCTTTCTGATCGGCACCCATTCAGATGGGTCTGCACTAGGAAGGACGAAAACCGGCAGTGTCTCAATAGAAAAAAGGCCCCGAATTTCTCCGGGGCCCTTCTTATTTGGTCAGGACTTGCCTTAGTGGGCGTGGCCCTTGTCCCAGTCGGACTGCTTCGGCAGTTGCTCGAAGGTGTGCTCCGGTGGGGGCGAGGGCAGGGTCCATTCCAGCGTGTCGGCGTATTCGTTCCAGTAGTTCTTCTCGGTCACACGCTTGCCGAACTTCAAGGAGTAGAAGATCACGCCAAGGAAGAATACGAAGGAAGCGAAGGAGAGGAACGCACCGATCGACGAGAACCAGTTCCAGTAAGCGAAGGCTTCCGGGTAGTCGATGTAGCGGCGCGGCATGCCCTGACGACCCAGGAAGTGCTGCGGGAAGAAGGTCAGGTTGGCACCGATGAACATGGCCCAGAAGTGCAGCTTGCCAGCCCATTCCGGGTACTGACGGCCCGACATCTTGCCGAACCAGTAGTAGATCCCGGCGAAGATCCCGAACACGGCACCCAGCGACATCACATAGTGGAAGTGTGCAACCACATAGTAGGTGTCATGGTAGGCGCGGTCGACGCCAGCCTGCGACAGCACGATCCCGGTCACACCACCAACGGTGAAGAGGAACAGGAAGCCGAAAGCCCAGAGCATCGGGGTCTTGAACTCGATAGAGCCGCCCCACATGGTGGCGATCCACGAGAAGATCTTAACCCCGGTCGGAACCGCGATAACCATCGTGGCCAGCATGAAGTAGGACTGCTGGGTCAGCGACATGCCGACGGTGTACATGTGGTGCGCCCAGACGACGAAGCCCAGAACACCAATTGCAACCATTGCGTAAACCATCGGCAGGTAACCGAAGATCGGCTTGCGCGAGAAGGTTGCGATCACCTGAGAGATGATGCCGAAGGCTGGCAGGATGATGATGTACACTTCCGGGTGGCCGAAGAACCACAGAATGTGCTGATAGAGGATCGGGTCACCGCCGCCTGCGGGATCGAAGAAGGTGGTGCCGAAATTACGGTCGGTCAGCAGCATGGTGATGGCACCAGCCAGAACCGGTAGCGCCAGCAGGATAAGCCACGAGGTGACGAAGATCGACCAGGCGAACAGCGGAACCTTGTGGAGCGTCATGCCCGGGGTGCGCATGTTGAGGAAGGTGGTGATCATGTTGATGGCGCCAAGGATCGACGAGGCACCGGACAGGTGCACGGCGAAGATCGCGAGGTCCATCGAGAAGCCGCCTTCGGTGGTCGAGAGCGGCGGGTAAAGCACCCAGCCAACGCCCGAACCCAGCTGGTCATTGCCGCCCGGCGAAAGCACCGAGGCCACGGCGAGCGAGGTGCCCGCGACATAGAGCCAGTAGGACAGGTTGTTCATGCGTGGGAACGCCATGTCCGGAGCGCCGATCTGCAGTGGCATGAAGTAGTTGCCGAAACCGCCGAACAACGCGGGAATCACGACGAAGAACATCATCAGGATCCCGTGGGCGGTGATCATGACGTTCCAGATATGGCCGTTTGGCGTACATTCAGCCGTGGTCGTGGCGGTGAGGCGTGCGCCTTCCATACACATGTACTGAACGCCCGGCTCCATCAGCTCCATCCGCATGTAGACGGTGAAGATGACCGAGATCAGGCCAACAAGGCCCCCGGTGAAGAGGTAAAGGATACCGATATCCTTGTGGTTGGTCGACATGAACCAGCGGGTGAAGAACCCCCGCTCGTCATGGTCGTGGCCATGAATGGCTGCGTCCGCCATAGGCGTCTCCCGTTTCTTGTTGCTCCATGCGGGACGATACCCGCACGTTGTTCCTTTCAACCCGGCTCCAAAGGGCGGAGTCGGGGCGACAAAATTGGTAATAGCTTGGCATTGCCGGGGGGGCAACGGCGGAAATTGATCCAGATCAAGATGAAACGTCGCAGGGGGCTTGAAAACGCGCGGCGAGGGGCGGCAAGGCTTTGGCCAAAGGGCACTTCACGACGAAGGCAGGGTTCACAGGCTTGCCCCATTACCCTTGCGCGGCGCTTAGTGGCGTGACTTCACAGCAAAAAGGCGGCCTTAACATCGTAAAAGCCGCCGTTCGGATGTTTTCCCGTTTAGGGTGAACTTAACCTCAGGTCAGATAGCGAGAGAACCACGCCAGCGTGCGATCCCACGCAAGAGCCGCAGCCTCGGCATCGTATCGGGGCGTGGTGTCGTTGTGAAAACCGTGATTCACGCCGGGATAGATATGCGCCTCATAGGTTTTCCCATTGGCTTTGAGTGCCTCTTCATAGGCTGGCCACCCCTCATTGATGCGGGTGTCGAGTTCGGCGTAATGCAGAAGGATCGGCGCCTGAATGCGCGGAACATCTTCGGCCTTGGCCTGGCGACCATAGTAGGGAACGGCGCAAGCGAGTTCCGGATAGGCAACCGCGGCTGCGTTGCAGACCCCGCCACCATAACAAAAGCCGGTAATGCCGACTTTGCCGTTCACCTCCTCATGTGCTGTCAGAAATTCGATAGCGGCAAAGAAATCGTTCATCAGTTTCGCCGGATCGACCTGCTGCTGAAGCTCGCGGCCTTTGTCGTCGTTGCCCGGATACCCTCCGACCGACGTCAGACCGTCGGGCGCAAGCGCGATGTAGCCTGCCTTGGCCACGCGGCGGGCCACATCTTCAATATAGGGATTGAGGCCGCGATTTTCGTGAACGACAACGACCGCGCCCAATTTGCCCGAAGCATTGGCCGGACGAACGAGGTAGCCATTCACCTCGCCATGACCGTTCGGTGAGGGATAGGTGATGCGTTCTGCAAGGATGTCGCTGTCGCCTTCCAAAACTTGCTGGGCCAGCGCGTAATTCGGGCTCATGGCTGAAAGGATCGCGGCTGCAGTCATCGAACCCACAGCAAATTTGGCGGCGCGATCCAGGAATTCGCGTTTGGTAATCTTGCCATGAGCGTAGAAGTCATAAAGCTCAAGTATCTCGGGTTGAAAGTCTTTGGCCGTCAGTCGGGTCATTTCTGGCACTCCCTGAGGTATGAAAAGAGCGCGAATGGTAGTTCGGATTCTTGCTTTGTAAGGCTCTGTGGCCGGTCACAAGGGCGTGATGGCTGACCGACGGTGGCCTTCCGCGCAACGTCAAGGCGAAGCTTTCCCGTCACTGGCCCCTGACCCGTGCGCTGCTGTCTGGAATCCTTGGGGCCGCGCCGGGCTTGGTGTGCTTTCGTGGTCTTTTGTCCCGAGAGCGGGTGCTTTAGGTCACTTTGGTGCCGTTCAGGCGGGCAACGAAATCGACCAGATGCGGAACATAGTCCTCTGGCCCCGAGCCGCCCGTGGCGTGGGCGAGGGCGAAGCTGTTCTTCACCGCGTTCCCCATCGGGTTCGACAACGCCACGGAATCCGCCATCGACTCGAGGTAGCGCATGTCTTTCAGCGCATTGGTCAGTGTGAACTTGTGGGCTTCGCGGTTGCCTTCGACGGCATAGCCCATGAATGTCTGGTAAAAGCCGCAATCCATGCGCCCGCCGCGGATGACCTTGTCGAACTGCTGGGTGCTGATCCCCACCTTGTTCGAGAGCGCAAGCGCTTCGGCATAGAGGGCAGCATAGCCGAGGGAGAGGAAGTTGTTCAAAAGTTTCATCTTATGCCCGGTGCCGGGGGCGCCAAGATGGGTGATGGTGGCGGCCCAGCAGGCCAGAATGGGCTGAACGCGGGCAAAGGCTGCATCGCTGGCACCAACCATGGTTGAAAGGGTTCCGGCCTCGGCATTCACTGGGGTTCCGCCCAAGGGGGCGTCGACAAGGGCGTGACCGGCCTGTGCCAGCTTCTCGGCCAAGGCGAGAGTGGAGACCGGGTCAGAGGTTGAGCAATCAATGATGATGCTGCCCTGCTGCAAATGCGGGGTAAGCTCGGCAACAATAGCCTCCACCTGCGGCGAGCCGGGCGCGCAGATGTGAATGACGGTCGCGCGCTGGGCCAAGTCGGACAGGGATTTGGCTTCGACTGCACCTTTGGCGACCAAGTCTTCAACGGGCGCGCGATTTCGATGGGCGATCGCGGTCAGCGCATAGCCTTTGGCCAAAAGATTCGCGGCCATGCCATGACCCATCAAGCCCACGCCCACAAAGCCGATTGTCTCGGTGCCCATCTGAAGTCCCTCCCTTTTGGTATACCAGTTCGAGGTGTTTGGGCGCGGAAGTCAACTCCTGATCTGGAGCAAATCTGGCCCTGAAATGAAAAAACGGCGCGGCGATTGTAGCGCCGCGCCGTTTCTGTAACTCGGTCGATCTTACAGCTTCAGCGACGCAAGATAGGCGGCCAAATCGTCCTGATCGTCCTTCAGCTTGAAGGTCATCTTCGACTTGGCACCGGCGTTGCCGGTTTTTTCTTTCAGCCATGCAGCCGGATCGGTGATGAAGGCGGCCAGCGAGGCTTCGTCCCAAACGGTGCCGTCGGCCCCGGCGGCGACGAGGTCGGCGCTGTATTTGAAATCGGCTGCAGTGCCGATCTGGCGGCCGATGATCCCGTAAAGGTTCGGGCCGGTCTTGCCGCCCTTTTGGATCACGGTGCCATCATCGGCCACGATCGAGTGGCAGGATTTGCACTTTTTGAACTCGGCTTCACCCTCGGCGGCATCTCCTGCGAAGACAGGGGCGGCGATCAGGGCAGCAGCGGCAGCAATCAAAGCGTATTTCATTCAGCTCTCCGTTTCCTTGCGGGCGCGTCGCCCGTTGGGTTCGTGCGGGGAAAGGGATGCCCGCTTGGGGAACAAATTGCAAGTTGGAGGATAGTCGCAGGCGCTGCGTCGCATTCACATTGATTTTGGGTCATACATATTGACTTATATTGCGGCGCGGTACACTGTCCGCCTCGTTGGCCTTGGGAGGGGTATTCGATGCAGTGGGAACAGATTCTGGCACCGCGGATGGCGCGTATGAAGGCGTCTGAAATTCGCGAGCTGCTGAAACTGCTGGATCAGCCGGACATCATCTCTTTCGCCGGAGGAATTCCGGACCCGCGGATGTTCCCCGTGGCCGCATTCCAAGAGGCAATGGCGCGCGTTCTTCAGCCGGGATCGGCGGATGCGGCGCTTCAATATTCGGTCAGTGAAGGTTCTGCCCAACTGCGGCGTTGGCTTGCCGAGCATATGGCGGGCATCGGTATTCCCTGCGAAGCGGATAACATCCTGATCACGTCGGGGTCGCAGCAGGCCTTGGACTATCTTGGCAAGCTGATGATCGGGACTGGGGATACGGTGCTGGTAAACTGGCCGACCTATATGGGGGCTTTGGGCGCCTTTAACGCCTATGAGCCGAAATATGACCGCCTTGATCCCGGATCGAACCGGAGCGCCGAGGATTTTGCAGCCGTCGCTGCGGCCAATGGGGGCAAGGTCAAGTTCGCCTATTTGTCTGTCGATTTTGCCAATCCGACCGGCGAGACGATCGACCGGGCTGGGCGTGAGCGGGTTCTGCAATTGGCCGAAGAACTGGACATCGCTATTGTCGAGGACGCAGCTTATCAGGCCTTGCGATACGATGGAGAGCCTGTCGAGCCGATCCTTGCGATGGAAATTGCTCGCAAGGGCAGTATCGAGGACTGTCGGACGATCTATTCGGGGTCGTTTTCAAAAACCTTGGCACCAGGGCTGCGGATCGGCTGGGTTTGCGCTGCGCGTCCAGTCATCAACAAGCTGGTCTTGATGAAGCAGGCGGCGGATCTGCATTCACCGACCTTGAACCAGATGGCGGTGGCCGATGTTGCCGCGCGGGTGTTCGACGACCATGTGGCCGGTCTGCGCGAGGCTTATCGGGGCCGCCGCGACCGGATGCTGGCTGCGCTGGAGCGCGAGATGCCGGAAGGTGTGCGCTGGACGAAGCCGGAAGGCGGGATGTTCGTCTGGATCACCTTGCCCAAAGGTATGGACGGTGCAGAATTGCTGGCTCAAGCGATCAAGACCGAACGCGTGGCTTTCGTGCCGGGACGTGCCTTCTATGCCGATGGCTCTGGCGAGAATACGATCCGTCTGAGCTTTTCGCTGAACGATGGTCCGGCCGTGGATGAAGGCATTGCGCGGCTAGCCCGGGTGATCAAGGCTGCCGCTTGACGTCAGATCGTGCAACTAGGCGGGTTCTTCCCGTCAGGTTGCAGGCCGCCATCTGGAAAGAAACGCGGGAAGGTTGCTTTCAGCGCCATGTCCAGATCGTCCATCGTCACTGGTAGACCAAGGTCCACGAGGCTGGTTACGCCATGATCCTTGATACCGCAGGGAACGATCCCGGAAAAATGCGACAGGTCGGGTTCGACATTGATCGAGATGCCGTGAAAGCTGATCCAGCGGCGCAGTTTCACGCCGATGGCCGCGATCTTGTCTTCGGCAGGTGAGCCATCAGCATTGGCGGGGCGGTCTGGACGTGTGACCCAAACGCCAACACGACCCGGGCGGATTTCGCCCCGAATGTTGAATTCGGCCAAAGCCGCGATCACCCAGTTTTCCATGGCCCTGACAAAGCAGCGCACATCGCGGCCTCGGGCGCCAACATCAAGCATGACATAGACAACGCGTTGACCGGGGCCGTGATAGGTATATTGCCCGCCGCGCCCGACATCGTGGACGGGAAAGCGGTCGGGATCGGTCAGATCCTCGCGCCTCGCACTGGTGCCAGCCGTATAAAGAGGGGGGTGTTCCAGAAGCCAGATGGCCTCGTCGGCCTCTCCCCGCGAAATCGCTTCGGCGCGGGCCTCCATCGCGGCGAGCGTTTCTGAATAGTCGGAAAGTCCGGGAAGCGTTGTCCATTCAGGCATTTTGGCCTCGGGTCAGGAATTTATCACTAGTCGGTTGGTGTCTTCATGGTAGGCTGACGAAAATTTGAACAGTTCAAGCCTGCCATTCAGAACACCAATTATTCGGGGAGAAATGGAATGAAACTCAAGGCAATTGCAACTGCCGGAATCGCGGCCAGTATGATTGTTGTGCCAGCCGCGCGCGTGAGAGCGGATGCTGGCGACGCAATCGCAGGCGCGTTGATCGGTGGGATCATCGGACATGCCATCGCGAAGGATCAGCAAAAGAAGAAGCGGGCGACCCCGTCGAAGTCGAGCAAGTCCAAGTCTTCGTCGATCTCTGCGGCCACGCGCGAACAGAACCGCGAAGTTCAGACCGCCTTGAATTTCTTCGGCTTCCCGGTCGGTACCCCCGATGGGGCGATTGGGCCGAAGAGCCGGTCTGCGATCTCCACCTATCAGGCAACGCTTGGTTATCCCGCGACGGGCCAATTGACCGAATATGAGCGCACGGTTCTGGTGACGGCCTATCATCGCGGTGTTGCAGGCGGGCCGGTTGTGGCCCAATCCGTCGCGTCGCACCCGATGGGGATCAAGGGCCTGCTCTTGATGCAGCGCGACGAAATGGCGGGGGTGACGGCGCAGGCCCCGATGACGGTTGTACCTGTAGCACCGGCCGCGGCCGCAGCTGTTGTGGCTGAACCCGCTTTGCCGTCGCTGATGCCTGCGGCGCCCGAAACAACGGTGGCAGCCCCTGCTTTGCCCAGTTTCATGGGGGCGGGTGTGACGCAGGTTTCCTTGGCCAGTCAATGTAACAAGATCAGCCTGCTGACCAATTCCAACGGTGGTTATGTTACCTCGGCGACTATGACGGATGCGGCCTTTGCCCTTGGTGAGCAGTTCTGTCTGGCCCGTACCTATGCAGTGGCCTCTTCGGAGGAGATGGTGGCCAAGGTGGTGGGATTCACGCCGCAACAGATTGCCCAGCAATGCGCGGGCTTTGGTCCGGCGATGGCCGAGCATGTCTCGGCACTGTCGCTGAAGACCAAGGACGAGGTTCTGCTGGGAGTGCAAGGTTTTGCTTTGAAATCGGGGATGTCGCCGGTTCAGCTTGCCGGAACGGCGAAGATTTGCCTGGGCGTCGGGTACACGACGGATGCGATGGATGTCGCGGTTGGCTCTGCGCTGATTTTGGTGGGGCTGGGAGAAAGCGCCTATGGCGAACTGTTGGGCCATCACCTGAGCCAGGGGTTCGGAGCCTCGATTCGGCCGGATCTGGCCCTGGATTGGTATGAGATGGGAATCGATGCCATGTCGCGCGGCGGCGGGGTTTTTGCGCCCGGCCTGAATGACCGTCCACAGTTGATTCGTGCCGCCGCCTATACGGTTGCGGGGCGGGCGGGCGAATTGCCCTCGGTTGTTCCGGCGGCTTTGCCTGTTCTGCCTTTGGCCGCGCAGCCACCGGTTTCCACTGGAACGGCTGGTGCTGCCGCGCAACCATTGGTGACAACACAGTCGGCGGGAAATTAACTTGATCGGGGGATGAAAATCCCCCTTTTCTTCGCCGCGCGGCTTCGCTACAAGCCGCCCACCCAAGTCGTGTCTGCGGATGTGGCGGAATTGGTAGACGCGCAGCGTTGAGGTCGCTGTTCCTTAACCGGAGTGAAAGTTCGAGTCTTTTCATCCGCACCACGACTGGGTCAAAGAACGGGCGCCGCTGTGTCGGCGCCCTTTTTACTTTGCGGCTGTGCATTGATCTGACCTGATTGCGCGCCGTTGTCACGGGATACCGTGGCGCGATAAGCCAAACATCTTGCCGAATTTGGCAAGGGCAGCTCCACGGTGCAAGATCGGTGACCTACCATCACATTCTTATTGACCGGCACGCAGCATTGAATGCGCGCGGGGCTGTGATGGAGGGTATGTATCCCGGTAAGCAAGCCTTGGCGGCGCTGGGCTGGAGTGCTCGAATGGAGATAGCCGCGACCATCTGGCGAGAGCGGTGCATTTCATCAAGCGTGCCGCTGGCGACAGGGGATCTGTCTTCGGCCTATGGGCAGCGCATCTCTTGACGGCTGGGCGTGGGCGAAGCGCGGCAGTCTTTGCAGGCCGGATTGCTGCGCCCGATTAACCTTACGGCAGCGTCATCGCGACTGGTTGCGTGAATCGAGTGTGATTGACGCAGTCATTCTTCCTGCATCGCTTTTCTTGAATGCCGCATTGGGCGGCGAAAGCGACGTAAAATGATCGATTTTCCCGGAATTGACGTGCGAAGCCAGATAATACGACAAGCCGGTTGCAATGCGGCGCTGCTTTGGCTTTAGTCGTTCTAATGAGTGCAGGATACCTGCCGGACCACACGGGGAGACTAGCGCGGTGAGCGGAAGCCACAACGATGCATTCGTTGCTTTTGAGCATGTTCAGAAGAGCTATGATGGTGTTCAACTGGTCGTCAAGGACCTGAACCTGAATATCGGAAAGGGTGAGTTTCTGACGATGCTCGGCCCCTCGGGCAGCGGGAAAACCACCTGTCTGATGATGCTTGCGGGCTTTGAAACCGCCACTCATGGGGAAATTAGGCTGGATGGCCAGCCAATCAACTCGGTGCCGCCGCACAAGCGCGGAATCGGCATGGTTTTCCAGAATTATGCGCTTTTCCCGCATATGACCGTGGGCGAAAACCTTGCCTTCCCGCTGGAAGTGCGGGGCATGGGCAAGTCGGAACGCGAGGCAAAGATCAAGCGTGCCTTGGACATGGTTCAGATGGGCAGCTTTATCAATCGCCGTCCGGCCCAGCTTTCGGGCGGTCAGCAACAGCGTATCGCCTTGGCGCGCGCCTTGGTGTTTGATCCCAAGCTGGTTCTGATGGATGAACCGCTGGGCGCTTTGGACAAGCAGCTGCGCGAACACATGCAGTTCGAGATCAAGCACTTGCACGAATCATTGGGCATCACCGTTGTCTATGTGACCCACGATCAGGGGGAAGCGCTGACGATGTCGGACCGTGTGGCCGTGTTCAACGACGGCAAGATCCAACAGCTTGCTCCGCCCGCCGACCTGTATGAACGCCCTGACAACAGCTTTGTTGCCCAGTTCATCGGCGAAAATAACAAGCTGCCGGGAACGATTGAAGAATTGAGCGGCGACAAAGCCTTGGTGCGTTTGTCTACGGGCGAACTGATTGACGCGACGCCTGTGAACGTGACTGCCAAGGGGCAGAAGACATTGGTTTCGATCCGTCCTGAGCGCGTTGAATTCAAGCCGGAGATGATGCCGGCCGGCGCCCATATGATTGACGCAGAAGTGATCGAGGTCATCTACATGGGTGATATTCTGCGCGTTGTAATGAAAGTCGCGGGGGCTTCGGATTTCGTGATGAAAATGCGCAATACATTGGGCCAGACCAGGCTGGAGCCCGGTCAGAAGATCAAGGTTGGCTGGCATCCGCAGGACGCGCGCGCCCTTGATCACGCTTAAGAATCCCCGACAATAAGGGGTAGCCGCCCGGCGCGGCCAAACAAACGCCGAAACTACACACCAGGGAGCTTAACAATGAAAAAACTGCTTATCCTCTCCACCGCCATGACAACGGTTGGCTTCTCGGCTTCAGCCGCTGAGCTTGCTGTTATTTCGTGGGGGGGCGCTTATGAAACCAGCCAGGTCGAGGCCTACAACAAGCCTTTTGCCGCTGAAAAGGGCGTGACCGTCAACATGCTTGCCGCTGACAACCCAGCGACGCAGATCAAGGCAATGGTCGAAGCTGGTAACGTCACGATCGACGTTGCTGACGTCGAGCTTTCCGATGCTGTGCGGCTGTGTGACGAAGGTGCTCTGGAAGTGATCGACCATGCTGCTCTGCCAGCTGGCGTTGATGGCACCCCAGCCGCTGACGACTTCATCGACGGTGCGCTGGCTTCGGAATGTGCGGTTGCCAACATCGTTTGGTCGACCGTTGCCGCCTATGACAACACCAAGGTTGCCGGCGCTTCGACGATCGCTGACTTCTTCGACACCACGAAGTACCCGGGCAAGCGCGGCCTCCGTAAAGGCGCCAAGGCGAACCTCGAAATGGCTTTGATGGCGGACGGCGTTCCGGCTGCTGAAGTCTATGACGTGCTGTCGACCCCGGAGGGTGTTGACCGCGCATTTGCCAAGCTCGACACCATCAAGGGCGATGTCGTCTGGTGGGAAGCTGGCGCTCAGCCGCCGCAGCTGCTGGCTGACGGCGAAGTCGTGATGTCGACCGCCTATAACGGCCGTATTTTTGCCGCCGCAGTTGGCGAAGGCAAGCCGTTCAGCATCATCTGGGACGGCCAAATCATGGACTTCGACCTGTTCGTCGTGCCGAAGGGCGCGCCGAACAAGGATCTGGCTATGGAATACATCGCATTCGCGACCGACAGCCAGCGTCTGGCCGACCAGTCCAAGTACATCTCCTACGGTCCGGCCCGTAAGTCCTCGGCCGCTCTCGTTGGCATGTACCAGGACGGCAAGACTGAAATGGGGCCGCACATGCCGACCTCGCCCGAAGCTCTGAAGAACGCGCTGGTCAACGACTTCGAGTTCTGGGCTGACCGCGACGTCGAACTGAACGAGCGTTTCAACGCTTGGCTCGCTGCCAACTGATAAAGATCGGGGCGGCGGCTGTGCTGCCGCCCCAACTCTGTTGAAGGGTCCGTCTCCAAAGAGACCCGTCTGCCAAAGGGACCGATATGGCTGATCAATCTGCCGCGCCCGCCGCACCCCTAACCACTGCCGATGGCCGACCGCTGAAAGCCGCGCTTGCGCGGGCTCAGTTGCAGGCCAAGCGCCGTGCGTTTCTTCTGGTGCTGCCGCTTCTGGCGTTCATTCTTGTGACTTTCGTCGTGCCCATCGGGCAGATGCTGCATCAGTCGATCTACAATGACAAATTCTCGGCCAATATGCCGCGCATGGTGGCGTGGTTCGAGGCCAATCCAGCGGGCACTGCCCCCGATGAGGCCGCCTATGAGGCGTTGGTTCTGGATATTCAGGACGCGGCAAAGGCAAGGACCATCGGGGAAGTCGGCACCCGTGTGAACTATGAATATTCCGGTACACGGTCCTTGTTCACCAGCGCCGGCCGGAACTTCAAGAATTTCGAACCGCCTTACATGGATGCTGTGCTGGAGCATGACAAGAAGTGGGGGGAGCCGGCGCTTTGGGCAACGATGCGTCAGGTGGCACCCGCATACAGCACGAATTTCTTCCTTGCTGCTGTCGACATGACACGCAACGAAAACGGAGAGATCGTGTCGGTCTCGCCTGATCGCCAGATTTATGTGACGCTGTTCACGCGAACCTTCATGATGGCCGGCCTGATTACCGTGATCTGTCTGATATTGGCTTATCCGGTGTCCCATCTGTTGGCGACGCTGCCCTTGAAGTGGTCGAACCTGTTGATGATCCTTGTGCTTCTGCCGTTCTGGACTTCACTTCTGGTGCGGACGACGAGTTGGATGGTTCTGTTGCAGCAACAGGGCGTGGTCAACAATACCTTGGTTGCGCTTGGGATCATTGGCGAAGATGGCCGGATTGCCATGATGTACAATCAGATCGGCACGATCGTCGCCATGACGCATATTCTGTTGCCCTTCATGATCCTGCCGCTTTACTCGGTGATGCGCCCGATCCCGCCGTCTTATGTCCGCGCAGCTCGGTCGTTGGGCGCGACGAGCTGGACGGCCTTCCGCCGTGTCTACCTGCCGCAAACCCTGCCGGGGATCGGCGCAGGTTCGCTGTTGGTCTTCATTCTGGCTGTTGGCTATTACATCACTCCGGCCTTGGTCGGCGGCGCGGATGGCCAGCTGATCTCGAACCTGATCGCTTTCCATATGACGAACAGCCTGAACTGGTCGCTTGCCGCTGCCTTGGCCGCGATCCTTCTGGGCATCGTTCTCGTTCTCTACTGGCTTTATGACAAGCTGGTGGGCATTGATAACCTGAAGCTGGGATAAGACGACGATGGCACTTCCCGTATACGCAAGTCCGCTGGAGCGCGTCTGGTACTTTGCCCGGCTTACGATCTGCGCGCTGATCTTTCTGTTCCTGATTTCGCCGATCCTTGTGGTGATCCCGCTCAGCTTCAATGCCGAGCCGTACTTCACCTTTACCGAGAAGATGCTGGCCTTTGACCCAGAGGGTTACAGCCTGCGTTGGTATGACATGTTGCTGACGCATCCAGGCGTGCCAACCGACGTGCCGCGCGATGCGTCATGGTGGGCACAGGTTTGGAACGAGGCGCAGTGGGTCAATGCGGCGAAGAACTCGGTGATCATCGGTTTCTTCTCGACCATCGTTGCTACCGTGCTTGGAACGGTCGCTGCCCTGGGCCTGAGCCGGGCAGAAATGCCCTACCGCAAGGCCGTTATGGCGATCCTGATCAGCCCGATGATCGTGCCGATCATCATCACGGCAACGGGTCTGTTCTTCTTCTACTCGAATCCCTGCAGCGTGCTGACATGGACCGGGCTTGAGGCCGACAGCTGTGGTCGTCTGGCGGGCACCTATCTTGGTGTGGTTCTGGCCCACGCCACCTTGGGTATTCCTTTCGTCATTATCACCGTGACGGCCACGCTTTCCGGCTTTGACCATTCATTGACGCGTGCTGCGGCCAGCCTTGGGGCCAATCCGACGACGACCTTCTTCAAGGTCACCATGCCGCTGATCCTGCCCGGAGTGATTTCAGGTGCGCTGTTCGCCTTTGTCACCTCGTTTGATGAAGTGGTGGTGGTGCTGTTTGTGGCGGCCCATGATCAGCAGACTATTCCGCGCCAGATGTGGAATGGTATTCGCGAACAGATCAGCCCGGCGATCCTGTCGGTGGCGACCATCCTTGTGATCGTGTCGATTGCCCTGCTGGCTACGGTGGAATTGTTGCGGCGCCGGTCTGATAAGCTTCGGGGCGTGACCGGGCGCTAAGCCCCACGTTAGCTAAGTCTGGAACAGGGCGCGGGGATGATCCGCGCCCTTTTTTATTTGGCAGAACGGTGCGCCAAAGGCCAAAATTCTTCGAAGAATTTTGGACCGTCGTTGGGACAACGACGGTGCCTGCCTTACGGCAGGATATGGAGCCAACCCCAGATTGTGATCATAGAGAGCGCCGTTGCGACCAGAACCGCCGTCGCATTTACCCGTTTCGCAACTCCGTAAAGGTGGGCGAACATATAGGCGTTCACACCGGGTGCCATGGCGGCGGTCAAGACTGAGGATCGAAGTGCAGCAGTATCGTTGGCAAAGAGCTGCGTTCCCAGAACCCATGTGATCGCGGGATGCAGAATAAGGCTGGCCACGCAAATCATGGCAATTGTCGCTTTGTCGCCTTCTGGGCGATACCGGAAGAGGACACCACCAAGACCGAAAAGCGCGGCTGGAATGGCGGAGCGGGCCATAAGATCGACGGCGGACCAGAAGAAGCCGGGTGGCTCCAGTTGGGATAGGTTGAGGACAAAACCGCAGGCGATGCCAATGACCAGTGGCTGAGACAAGGTCGCACGCGCAATCTGTCGGGCAAGGGCTGCTACAGACAAACCTTGCCCCGTGGATCTGGCCCATTCCATCATTGCGATCCCAAGGCCGTAAAGCATGGGCGCATGGATCGAGATGATGGCATAATTCCCCGCCAGAGCCTCAGCTCCATAGGCACGTTCGGTAATTGGCAGGCCAAGCAGCAGCGAATTGGAAAAGAGGCAGGCGAACCCGATGGCGACAGAGTCGGTCAGAGGGCGTTTGAACACCGTCCATGCACCAAAGAAACCGAAGGCGAACCCCGATAGAGCCCCTATGTAGAACGACAGCATCAGACCCATGTCATAGGCTGCGGTAAGATCCAGTTGTGCGATGGACCGGAACAAAAGCAAAGGCACCGCAAAATTCTGGGCAAAGCGCATGACGCCATCAACGGCGCTGTCGTTGAACAGCCCTTGCCGCGCCATGACATAGCCAAAGCCGATCACCAGAAAGACCGGCATGATGACGTCAAACAGCGCGCTCATGCGGGAAGCTCAATCACCATGCCATCATGGGCGGGGCGGATATGGTGCGGGAGTTCCGCCTCCAGTTCCGCGAAATCCAGATCGTTGTGCATGTTGGTCAGGACGGCACGCTGGGGTTTGGCACGAGCGATCCAATCCAGCGTCATTGCCAGATGGGCATGGGTCGGGTGCGGTTTGCGGCGAAGGGCATCGACGACAAAGACCTGCAAATTTGAGAGCAGCGGCCAGTGCTCTTCGGGGATGCCGACCGCATCGGGCAGATAGGCCAACCCGCCAATTCGGAATCCAAGTGCATCCATCGAGCCGTGGTCGCAAAGGAAGGGCACAAGCTCGATGGCGCCACCTTTGCCCGCAACTTGCACTGGACCGTCGATCGTATGGAGATCGAGGATCGGCGGATAGGGCGATTCCGATGGCTGGACAAAGGCATAAGAGAACCGCGCAAGCAGCGCTTCTTGCGTTGGCCCATCGGCCCAGACTGGCAGGCGGCGGCGGATATTGAACACCACTTGGCGCAAGTCGTCGATGCCGTGCGTGTGGTCGGCATGGGAATGGGTATAGACGACGCCGTCGAGTACGCCGACGCCCGCATCCAGAAGTTGCGCGTGCATGTCGGGCGTGGTGTCGATCAGAACGCGCGTCGCCCCGTCTGCAGACAGCCGCTCCACCAGCAACGAGCAGCGGCGACGGCGGTTCTTGGGGTTAGACGGATCGCAGGCGCCCCAATCGGCACCGATGCCTTCGCCACCAAGGCGCGGGACCCCGCCCGAGGAGCCGCAGCCGAGAATGGTGAAGCGCAGCTTGTCCATCAGGCAGCCTTTGCTTTTCGCGCCGCCCGGGTGAACAGGCGGTCAAAATTCGCGGTTGTCTGGGCGGCGAAGGCGTCTTCGCTTAATCCGAAGACCTCGGCGCCAACCTTGGCGGTGAAATAGGTATAGGCCGGTTCATTGCGTTTGCCGCGATAGGGCGGCGGCGCAAGGTAGGGGCTGTCTGTCTCTAGCAGTATTCGGTCGACGGGCGCGGCCGAGAAAATATCGCGCAATTCCTGGCTTTTCGGAAAGGCGGCAATTCCAGACATCGACAGATAGAACCCAAGATCCAGCGCGGCCTTGGCCAATGCCGGTCCGGAGGAGAAGCAATGCATAACGCAGTAGTAGGGCCTTGCCCGAAACCCTTCGGTCAGGATTGCCGCCATATCCTCATCAGCATCGCGGGCATGAATAATCAACGGCAGGCCAGTTTCCTGGGCGGCCTCAATATGGGTGCGAAGGCTTTCTTGCTGAATTCCCTTCGACTCTGGCGTGTAGTGATAATCTAGGCCCGTTTCGCCGATGCCTACCATGCGTGGGTCTTTGGCGAATTCAACCAGATCGGCGACAGATACCAGCGGCTGTTCGGTCACACTCATCGGGTGAATGCCCGCGGCGTAGAAGACCTCTGGGTAAGCCGCAGAAATGGCCTGCACCTTGGGCAAATTCACGATCCTTGTGCAGATCGTGACCATGCGCGCCACGCCCATGGATTTTGCCCGCGCGATGATGTCGGGCAGTTCGCCGTTGAAATCAGGGAAATCCAGATGGCAATGGCTGTCGACGATCTCGGGTGGATTTGTCGGCGGGATCAGGGGCTTTGCGGACATCTGCTCACCTTATGGCGAGGGAACCCGCCGTCTCATCAATTTTCAGGAAGCTATCCATCAGAAGCGCGGCAGGGTCAAGGTTGACGGCCTTGCCCCGGCGTGCCCTGAGGGAAAGCCGTTGCGCCAGATCGGCCCAAGCGCGGGCAGCATCGGCATGCGGGGCAAGTTTCGCAAAGAGCTCTCCTTCGCCCGGGGCGGCCTCCGGCGGAAGTTGCCGCGTTACCCCGGCGCGGGAAAGCCGGGCCAAAAAGAGGTCCATCAAGGTCACGATCAGGTCAAAGCGTTCTTCCTGCCCTTTTCCGGCTCCTAATTCCGCCAGTTGAAGGGCACGGCCGCGATCCATCCGGGGAAGGGAGCTAAAGAGGGCAATCAAAGCCGCATAGGTTTTCAGGCCATCCAGATTTGTCAGACGAAACGCTTCACCGACCGACCCACCTGCCAATTCGGCAAGGGCCTGAGTCTGATCGGGCTCAACAGCCCCGCCTGCTTGGTCCAAGGCCTGCGCCAAGGGATCGGCAGCCAAGGGCGCAAGGCGCAGTTCCCGGCAGCGCGACCGGATGGTTGGCAAAAGGCGATGTGGTTGATGGGCGATCACAAGGAAGGTCACGTTGGCGGGCGGCTCTTCCAAAAGCTTCAGCAGAGCATTGGCTGCGCCCGTGTTCATTTCATCGGCGGCGTCGATAATTGCCACCCTGCGTCCCCCATCCGCGGCGGAAAGCGCGAAAAAGCTTTTCATCTTGCGGACTTCATCGACGCGAATATCGGCAGACAGGGCCGTTTCCTTGTCATTCGCGCCACGCCGCAAAAGGAATAGTCGCGGTTCCGCCAATTGTGCCAAGCGGCGGATCACGGGATGCTCGGGGTCGCTGTCCAGCGTTTCTGGCGGCGGGGGGGCACCGAAAAGCCCGCCTCCATCGCTGTCATCATGGGCAGTCAAAAGAAACCGTGCGATGCGCCATGCAAGTGTTGCCTTGCCGACACCCTTTGGTCCGGTGATCAGCCAGCCATGATGCAGCCGGCCGGATGTAAAGGCGCGCAGGAATTCCTGTTCGGCGATTGCATGACCAAAGACATGCCGCGTTTCGCGTGGATGCGGCGCCCCTTCGATGCGGTCTGGTTCGGGAAGGTCTTCGGCTGCCATCAGCCGGTCACCGCGGACAGAATGTCAACCGCAACAGCATCGGGACTGCGGGCCCCGTCAATCACGCGGAAACGGCTGTGCTGCTCGGCAAGGCGCAAGAACCCTGCGCGGGCTTTTTCCTGGAAGGCCAGCCCCATGTCCTCGAACCGCATTTCTGTACCCGCCCGTGCCGTTGCACGCCGCAGGCCTTCGGCTGGGTCCAAGTCCACAAGGATCGTGAGGTCTGGTTCTACGCCGATCATCAGTTGATGCAGGCGGTCGACGGTTTCTGTCAGATCGCCGCGCGTGATGCCCTGAAAGATGCGGGTCGAATCCGCGAAGCGATCGGTGATTACGGTTTCACCCCGTTCAAGTGCAGGTCGTATCGTCTTTTCCAGATGATCGCGCCGTGCGGCCGTAAACAGAAGGATCTCGGTTTCCGCCGACCAGCGGTCCGTCTTGCCTTCCAGCACAAGGCGGCGGATTTGTTCGGCCCCCTCGCTGCCGCCCGGTTCGCGCGTCAGGATAACGGTTTCTCCTCGCGCACGAAGGGTTTCGGCTAAACGCCGCGCTTGGGTCGATTTTCCCGACCCATCAATTCCTTCAAAGCTTATAAAACGCCCTGTCATGCGCTAGGGCCTATCAGGAGGCGGCAGGCGCGCCAAGATATTCCGCGATCAGTTTTTGCGCTGCTGTGGTGACACGTTTGACAAAGCCGCCGGGCGCGACATCGTTTTCGGCCACCAAAGGCACGCGGGCATCCGGCAAATCCGGGACATGAATGATCAATTCGCCAATCTGATCACCAGCCTTCACTGGCGCCTTGAGCGGACCGGTGTAGTTCACTTCGGCCGAGGTTCCCTCTTGCACAAGGGCAGGCACAAGAAGACGAACATCTGCCGCCGGAACCAAGCCGACACGGTCAGCCGCGCCCATCCAGACCTCAGCCTCGGCCACGCGGGTTCCAGCCTTCACCAAGGTCTTTTCCGCGAATTGCCGGAAAGCCCAGCTGACAATGCGTTCGGCTTCTTCGGCGCGGTCTTTTTCCGAGGCAAGGCCAGTGATGACAAAGATCACACGCCGGTCGCCCTGTTTGGCGGATCCGACAAGGCCGTATCCCGCTTCTGAAGTGTGTCCTGTCTTCAAACCATCCGCACCAACGCCCAAGGCCAAAAGGGGGTTACGGTTGTTGGCATTGGCAGGTGCACGATCTTTATAGTTGAAGGTCGTTTCGGAAAAGATCGGGTAGTATTCTGGAAATTCCGTGATCAGCCGGTTGGCCAGAATGCCAAGATCGCGCATCGACATCCGATGATCGGGATCAGGCCAACCGCTTGAATTTGCAAAGACCGAATTTTTCATGCCCAAGGCCATGGCCCGCTGCGTCATTTGCTGGGCAAACGCCTCCTCTGTCCCGGCCAGACCTTCAGCCACGGCGACACAGGCATCGTTGCCAGAGTTTACGATCATTCCTCGCAGAAGTTCGCTGACTGTGGGGCGATCGCTTTCCTGAAGGAACATGGTCGAACCGCCCATGGCCTTTGCGCGCGCTGAAACGGCGAAGGTCGTGTCCATCGTGACCCGGCCATCGCGCAGCGCTTCAAACAGCATGTTTACGGTCATCAACTTTGACATGCTTGCCGGAGGCAGCGGCGTATCAGAGTTCTTGTCCATCAACACCGTACGGGTGGTGACGTCATAGACCCAAGCCGCCGTTGCCCGCGTCTCGAAAGCTTGGGCCATGCCGGCCACGAGGATCAGGAGCAGGGCGAGAACGGAACGCAGGCGGATCGACATTTGACCTCCGGGCGGTTTAGCGTTTCAGGAAGTATGCGTCGGGGAAGCCAAGCCCCTTGACCTTGGTCAAAGCAGCGGCATCGCCACGCGATGTAACAGACCACAGCACTTTGCCTTTGGTTTCTTCACGCCGGATGTCCGCCGGAAGTCCTGCTTTCTTCAGCGTGTCAACGGCTCTTTGGGCGTTGCTTTCAACCGAGAAGATGCCGATTTGGATGCTGCGGCCACCGGTAGATGCGACCGGGGCTGCTGGCTTGGGTGGTGCTGCAGGGGCTGCGGGAGCAGCTGCCGGGGCGGGGGTGGCCGGCGCGGGCGTCGTCTTTCCATCTGCCCGGTCAATTGCTGCGGCGGCACCGGCTATTGGATCAAGACTTGCCGTTTCAACCGTCTCGGAGGAATCGAGGATCGGTTTTGTGGCATCGGTCTCTACCGGGGCCTCTTCGCGGCGCAACGCGGTCACGTTGACCTCTGTCGGCTGCCCGGCCAGAATGCCAAGCGCCGCCGCGGTGTCTGACGAAATCTGAAGTTTCGGGCCAGGGTTCATCGTCTCGCGCCGGAACAGGGCGCCGATGACAAATTTTCCATTCGCCTTGTTGCGAATGATCACACGCTCCGGGTCCTTGGCCTCGGGGGAGGCGACCCAGACGCCCCCAAGCGAGGGTCGGCCATCCCAAAGTGCCGTGTCGGTCGTCTGGAAAATCTCCGGTGCTTCGGTGTCACGGTCTACCAGACGCGTAGATGTCTGTGTCGGAGCCTCGCCCGTATCCGCGGCGTCTTTCTTGGCAAAAGGATTTTCGCCGCCCACGCAGGCGGTCAAAGCCAGTGCCGTTGCTGTCATCAGGAAAGTGGTCCTGATCTGTGCCCGTTTCATTCCTTGCCCCCGATCAGGGCAGGTTCTTCCCGCCCTTGTTCCGTTTCTGCCCGATCCTGCTTTCGCAAGGCCACAGATCGAAATGACCAGCGTGACCCGACTGATTTGCGCGGCTAGCATACCCATGCAAGGCCCGGGTGGAAAGACCAGAGCACCCGATCGGCAAGGATCGACACGCAAACTTGAAAGTGACCCGCTTGATCTGCTTGAAATCTCGAATTTCTCAGTCTAAGCGGTGCCAGCGGGATGGGTGGCCGAGTGGTTTAAGGCTCTAGTCTTGAAAACTAGCGTGCGGGGAACCGTACCGTGGGTTCGAATCCCACCCCATCCGCCACATTTCTGGTTTAACGTTCCGGCTTGAGTTAATTATTGCTTCATATGCAGCCTTTGTGAAAGCAATTGTAGATCCAACTGAAGCCAGAGATACCGCTTAGAGTCAGGACAGTTTCTTGGGTCATAGCCAGAACAAGTCGCGCATAAGTCAGTCTCCTTGCGAGGCCTGAATCCCTCTGCACGCAGATCATCAAGAAGCCCGGACCCTAATCGCGAACCTGACCCGCTCCTGACCTTTAGGATAGGCGCGCCATCCCGATTTTCCGTGCCATAGCGCGACGTGAGGCTTGTTCCATATATCGCTTGCACTATACATGGAAGGGCTTCGCGGTTGGGGTGATCCGCCGGGCATGACTTGTTGTACGCCCGGGCGCAAAAGGAGGATCGGACGTGAAGGGTATCGTCTTCGTTGAGCTGATCAAGATGGCCGAAGACGTCTTCGGCGAAGACGCGGTCGACAATGTGCTCGACAAGGCTGATCTTGAGACCGGCGGCGCCTATACCGCCGTGGGGAACTATCCCTGCTCGGAGCTGGTCAAGATCGTGGTCGCTTTCAGCGAGCATTCCGGCCTCAGCCCCGAGGCGCTGCAAGTTAAGTTTGGCCACTGGATGTTGGCGGTCTTCGTCAAGAGCTATCCTGAATTCTTCAAGGACAAGACGACTGCCTTCGCGCTTCTCGAATCCGTCGATCGCGAAATCCATGTTGAGGTGAAGAAGCTGTATCCCGACGCCGAACTGCCGCGCTTCGACACCGAGCGGGTCGGGGAAGACCGGATGATGATGATCTATTCCTCGCCCCGGCCGCTTGAGGCGTTCTGCCTGGGGCTGATCGAAGCTTGTCTGGTGCATTTTGGAGAAGACGCCGATATCCACCGCGCGCCCCATCCGTCGCAAGCCAACGCGACCACCTTTGACATTGCCCTGAGGGCCTAGCAGCGTGACAAAGATGCCCGAAAATCTAGATGATCGCGTCTCGCGCCGCCGCTACGAACGGGAATGCAACGCCCGCTCCGAGGCCGAGGCCTTGCTGGAAAAGAAAAGTCGCGAACTGTTTCTAGCCAATCAGGAGTTGGCCCAACAGTCCGCCAAGCTGGAGAAGGCCGTCGAGGAGCGCACGGCCGATCTTCGTCACGCACTTGAGGTGGCCGAGGCCGCATCGACCGCACGCAGCCGATTCATCGCGACGATGAGCCACGAGATCCGCACGCCGCTGGGCGGGCTTTTGGGTATGATCGACCTGCTGTCGATGGACGAGGCCGACCCCGGTAAGCTGGAACTGCTGAACTACGCCAAGGCCGCGGGCACCGGCCTTAGCCGTATCGTGAACGACGTTCTGGACTTCTCGAAGATGGAGGCTGGCGTCTTCCTGTTCGAACAGGAAAACGTCGATATTCGCGCGCTGATCGAAAGCATCCGTATCCTGATCGCGTCCAATCAACACGGGGCGGACCGCAAGATCATCTGCCGCATCGACGACAGCGTGCCCAAGCTGTTTCTGGGCGACGCTACCCGGATCCGCCAGGTCATCTCGAACCTCGTGAACAACGCTCTGCGTTACTCGACGGACGGTCCGATCATCGTGCGCGCCAGTGCGACGGACCATGCCAAGGGAGCGCTGTTGCGGGTCGAGGTCGAGGACTTTGGAGTCGGCATCGACGAATGCCAGATCAATAACCTGTTCAAGGACTTTAGCCAGATCGCCAACCCGCTGACTGCGGCGGCGCAGGGCACTGGGTTGGGGCTGGCCATCAGCAAGCGTATCGTCAACGGGATTGGCGGAACGATCTCGGTCGAAAGTACCTTTGGCGAGGGGTCGACCTTCTGGTTCGAGATCCCGGTGGCGGTTGTTACCAATGCGCATGCGTCCGGCCGCGATGGCGGAAACGAGGCCGACCGTCTTGCGCCGGTCGCGATCGAGGGCCTGCGTGTGTTGATCGCCGAGGACAACGTCATCAACCAAAAGCTTCTGCTGACCTATGCCGACCGCATGGGTCTTAAGCCCGATTTGGCCGAAAACGGGCGCATTGCGCTAGATAAGTTCGCGCCGGGCAAATATGACCTTGTCCTGATGGATATAGCGATGCCTGAGATGGACGGGCTTGAGGCGACGCGGCGCATCCGTGAAAGGTGGTCAGGCGAGAGGCTGCCGCCGATCTTCGCGTTGACCGCGCATGTGGCGGACGCCATTGAGACCGAGGCCCGGTCTGCCGGGATCGACCGCATCCTGTCGAAACCGATCCCCTTCGAGGAGTTGAAGACCGCTATCTCCTTGGCCGTCCTTCCGGACGCTGCGCAGCCCGACAGGGACGGTGGCGTGCCGCGGGCCGTGGCGGCAACGGACGAGCCGGCAGCGGCCGGCGCAACAGTGCTTGATCTGATGTCGCCCGAGGCGCGGACAGAGCTACTAAGCTTCGTGGGCGCTGAACGCGTTGCCGAATATGTCCGCGATTTCGTGAAAGACTGCGGCGAGCGACTTGAAAAGCTGTCGGCGGCCGACCGGGACGGCAACGCCCGCGAGGTGCGGGAACAGGCTCATGCTCTGCGCGGATCGGCGCTGCTTCTGGGCTTCACCGATCTGGTGGAGCTCGGCCGCCGGATCGAATTCGGCGACCTCGGTGCCGACGACGGATCGGTGGCCGGGGCCGTGGCCGAATTCAGGAAAAGCCTCGGCGTGATCGACGCCGCGTTGAACCGCTGATCCCCACCTCGGCCGTCCCGGCGGGACGACGCGCCACCGGACAGATCAGCCGGAGATATCCGGTCAGGGTCGAATAGAGCCCTTCAAAGCCCATCCGTCCTGATCTCTCGATGCAGCCATTGGGCAGACAGGCAAGTCGGTTTCTGCGAGCTGGTAGATACAGTCGCTATTACTGTTCCGCCGGAATTTGAATGCGGCGAAGGTTTTTGCTTCGCCGCAATCAGGCTTACCAAGCCTGAGCGGTAGGTCCGACAGTAAGTTCGCTGACATTGGTGTCAGCGAGCTGTTCGATGGCGAAGGCCACGACATTCGAAATCCGCTCGGGCGTGATGCCGACCTGCTTGTAAAGAGCCGCCATGCCTGCAGCGGTGCCCGGTTCGCTGATCGTGTTCAAAAGCGCGGTGTTGATGGCTGCAGGATAAATCGTTGCGGTTCGGATATTTGTGCCCTCCATCGCGGACACCATGCGCAGAATTTCCATGAAGTCACGAACAAAAAACTTGGTGCCGCCATAGACTGCAGCCGCAGGATAGGCTTTGAGTCCCGCAACCGATGAGGTGGCAATGACGTGGCCGGATTTCTGTGCGATGAACTCTGGCAGAACTTCGGCCACACCGTTCAGCACGCCCTTGATGTTGATGTCGACCATCTCATGCCAGTCATCGGTCTTCATCGCCGAAAGTGGCAAACTGGGCATGATCCCTGCGTTGAGGAAGATCACGTCGACTTTGCCGAAACGGTCCTTTGCCAGTTTCACAATGGCGTCGTTGTCAGCCCGCAGGGTGACATCCAGGACCTGCCAGACAGCTTCACCTCCTGCTGCGATGATCTCGTCTGCCAGCGCCTTATGTCGGTATTCGCGACGTGCGCCCAAAACAAGTTTTGCGCCCTTCGCAGCATGATAACGTGCGGTGGCTTACCCGATCCCCGATGAAGCACCGGTGATGATGATTACTTTGTCTTTCATATTGATATCCTTAGCGAGTTTAGAGAGCTTAGCTGACTTGCGTCACGCTGAGCGGAAATGACCCTCGGATCAGAAGCGGCTCTATGCCGCCCATGATCCGGCCCAAGCGGATCAACCCGGGTGAAAAGCGGTAGGGTGCGTAGAAAAAGACGAGGTTGTCCCAAGGTGTGTAAGTGCAGACATCGCCGATTGCCGTGTCTGAGTATGATATCGCGACTGCATCGGTCAGCTTGCGCGGCAGATAGGCCATCTTTTCGTTATTCGCGTGGTCTTCAACTGTCAGATCCAGTGGCAAGAGACTGGTCAAATCAAGCGAGGCAGGGCTGTCGTTCAGCACCACTGTGAAGTCCTGATTGGCAAATCGGCAGATCAATTGCATCGGCGACTCTGAAGTGGTTGCCTTTGCGATCCCGGCGAGGGGCGCACAGGCCGATGCAAGGAGAAAGCTGCGTCGGCTGAAAAGTGAACTTTTAGCCGAGGTATTCGGCATTGCTCACATGCTCCATCCAAGTGACGACCACCCCATCAACCGCCTCTTGAATAGCGATGTGGGTCATGGCGACATCAGGTGCCGCGCCATGTCAGTGTCTTTTATTGGCAGGGAACCAGACCACATCGCCCGGAAAGATTTCTTCAACAGCGCCGCCTTCACGCTGCACGCGCCCCTTTCCTGAGGTAGCAATCAGTTTTGTGCCCTGCAGGATGAGTAGTCCAAGCGGTCCTGGCGCCGGATTTAAACGTAACGGCAGCACCGGCCGCGCAACCGGGCTGATCAGCCTGGAAAAAGCCGGTCGATGCGAACGATGCCCGTAAACCAGTCATTCGGCCCACTCATGGAAGGAGTGGTTCCAGCGCGTGTAATTTTCATGGCTAGCCTCTGCGTTTCGAGTTGTTGTCGTTGTTATATCGCACTGGCATATTTATTTTTTAGATACCGGATATCGCTAGAACTTATCGGCCAGGGCCATGAATGACGATTGTGACAAAAACTGATTTCAACGATCTGATTTGGTTTCTTGCCGTTGCTGAAGAGGGCAATTTTACCCGAGCAGCGGCAAAGCTTGGCGTTGTGCAGTCAACGCTTAGCCACCGCATCAAACGGCTGGAAACCCGAATGGGCATAAGGCTGTTGGCGCGTACGACCCGCTCGGTCTCGACGACCGAGGCAGGCGAGCGACTGATCCGTGCTTTGGCGCCACGGGTCAGCGAAATCGAGGAAGAAATTGCAGCCCTGATGGAGTTGCGAGACAAGCCCGCAGGATCGGTGCGTATCACGCTATCACATCATGCGCTGACGCACCTTGTCTGGCCTAACTTACTCCCGGTCCTGCGAGAGTTCCCCGATATTCGGTTGGAGCTTAACGTCAATGCGGGGTTTCGCGATATAGTTGAAGAAGGGTTTGATGCCGGCATTAGGTTGGGTGAGAGCGTAGAACACGACATGATTGCGCTGCGCGTTGGGCCCGATTGGCGGTTGTTGCGGTGGCCTCTCCTTCTTATCTTTCCCTTCGTGGGCGACCTCAGACTCCGCAAGATTTGCTTGCCCACGACTGTATCAACCGTCGGTTGGCGACAGCGGGTGCACTTTAGCCTTGGGAATTCGAGAAAGATGGCAAAGAGTTGCGTGTGCGTGTCGATGGGCGGCTGACGCTAAACGACGATGCGACGATGGTGGCCGCAGCGCTGGACGGCGTAGGCATAGCCTATGTGCCCTAAGACACTGTTGTAGCCCATCTAGAAAGTGGCGCGCTGATCCTGTTGCTGGATGACTGGTCGCCACTGTTCGACGGCTAACATATCTACTATCCCAGCCAGCACCAAAACCTGCCGGCCTTCAAGGCCGTCGTGAATGCGCTGCGGCACAATGTTTCATAGTCATTCGCGGGCAAGTTTTTCGACTGCATGCCAGCCTGAGCATTTGCTGCGGCTGTCGTCAGCGGCGGCTGTTCATGTGCCTGTGCAGGTCGTCATAGATCATTTCATGGCAATGATTTGGACCATGTTCCCGAAGATGAGGGTGATCAGAGGGCAAGTCGTCATGGCTATGGGAAACCATGCTGAGCGCGTCGTCCGGCCAGAAACGAATTGCAAGGAAAAGCCCTGTCGCTGCGAGTGCGGCCAGTACCAGAAACGTCGTTTCTAGCCCGAAACGTGCACCGACCAGTCCGGCGAGTGGATAGGTGACCAACCAGCAGGCGTGGCTTAACGCAAATTGAGCGGCAAAGAGTGCGGGCCTTGCTTCAGCATTCGCTGATTTTCGCAACAGGCGTCCGGTTGGTGTTTGGGTCAGGCTGTAGCCAAACCCAATCATGAGCCACAGCGCCATCAATTCCACCAGCGACCCGACAAAAGGGCCAATCGCCAATCCCACAGTGAGGATCATCACGCCGGCCAGCATGGGGGGGCGGTCAGCCAAGCTGTCGAGCAGTCGCGGAAGCAACAAAGCTGCGACCATCGACCCGCCGCCGAATGCTGCAAGCGCAAGGGCCACCTCGGTTTCACCAAGGCCAAAGCGGCCTTTGACAAAGACCACAGTGTTCACGATCACCATTGCTCCCGCCGCCGCGACGCTGAGATTCAGCGTCAAGAGGCCACGCAATCGTGGTGTCGCTAAGTACAGCCGGATTCCACGGGTGGTGCGGTTCCATATTCCGCCGACTGCGGTGAGTTTGGGAGCGGGGAGGGCAACTGTCATGACCAAGAGGGCGGAGACAAGAAAGCCAATCACCGTTCCGACGAAAAGGTCCTGAAAGGTGACTATCGTCAGCAGCGCGGCTGCCAACATCGGCGAAAGCAGGCTTTCGAGGTCATAAGCCAGCCGAGAAAGCGACAGGGCGCGGGTATAGTCCGCCTCGTTCGGCAAGACGTCGGGGATTGTCGCTTGAAAGGTCGGGGTGAACCCCGCCGAGGCTGCCTGCAGCAAAAAGATGAGAAAATAGACGTGCCAGACCTCGCTGACGAACGGCAGGGCAAGCGCGACGGCTGCACGCATTAAGTCCAGCGCGACAAGCATCATCCGTCTTGGCACTGTGGTGGCGAAGGCCGATGCAATCGGGGCCAGCACGACATAGGCCATCATTTTGATCGCCAAAGCCGTGCCCAAAACCCGCCCCGCTTCATCCCCCGCTATCTGCCAAGCCAATAATCCAAGCGCAACCGTGGCCAGCCCGGTGCCAACAAGGGCAATCACTTGAGCGGCGAAAAGGTGGCGGTAGGTGCGGTTGGCAAGAATGGTGAGCATGCTGTCCTGGCGGCATTCTGCCATGAAAGGATCATCGGCTTAATGGAAGCGGAAGCCATTTGAGTTTCGTACACTTGGTACGCGCCGCGAAGCAAGGGCAGGTCGTGGTAAGGTCAAAGGCAAAAGCCACAACCCAAATAAGAATGGCCTTTGGGATGTTGGATCCCAAAGCACGGCAGTCGCCGATGACAAGCCGGGTTCTTTAAATCTAAGCCAGTTTTTCCGAGGTGCCTGTTTCCCGTATATATGGCAGAAGGCCCAAATCGTTTGGCCATATTGGCTTGGCATTGCCGATGATCTTGACGACATCCGCTTTGTTGACGTGTTATCGCCTTGCGCCGTTTGTTAGAGAGGCAAAATGTTTCGTCTCGATTAATTTGAGGCAGGCGTGATGCTACTTTCCAGCGACCCTTTCAGATAAATCTCAGGTTACTCTAAGAAATGGCTTCAGAATCTTGTGCTCCGAGAGACGCGAAAGACCTTCTTGACGCGAGCCATAAGCTTATCATGCAGGGGAAGGGCGCAGAGGCCTTAGACGTTTTGAACGCCGCCCTGAGCAAAACTCCCGACTATCTGCCGTATTCGGTCAAACAATCTGTGGCTTTACGCGCTTTGGGCCGAACTGCCGAGGCAATTACGTTGCTAGAGCAACGACTGAAGTTACATCCGAACGATCTAGGTCTGCGTGATGAATATGCGGTTTGCCTACGGCTTGCCGGGAAGGCAGATCTTAGTTTGGAAGTGATCGACCAAACACTTACTGTCCACCCACGCCATCGCGCTGCCATCCTAGCGAAAACGGATGCATTGGTCGCGCTCGGTCGCGCCACGGAAGCTTTGCATGTCGCCCAGGAGGCCCGCGACAATGACCCCGGCTACCTGCCATTCCTGCTTAAGACCGCAAGTGCGCTACGAGTTGCCGGACGTGCGGCAGATGCGGTGGCTCTGCTTGAAGCTGCGCACATGCAGCATCCGGAGAACCAAGCGATTGAGGACGAACTTTGCATTGCGCTCAGATTGGGCGGCTATCCGCAACGTTCGTTGGACATCGCTCAGTGTAGTCTGGCGAAGCGTCCTCAACACATTCCAACGGTTCTCGCCTGCGTGGACGCAATGATCAGTTTGGGGCGCGGCGGCGATGCGTTGGAAACGATTACCGCGGCGCGTCAGGATGCTCCGCGGCACTTGGCGCTTGCCATCAAGCACGCTTCGGTCTTGCGCATTCTTGGCAGAGGCAAGGATGGTGTGGAAATCCTCCTGCCTTTTTTGACAGAGCAACCCGATCATTTGGGATTGAGTGACGAACTAGCCTTTTGTTGGCGCCAGTCTGGTGAGGCAGAGCGAAGCTTGAGAATGGCGGAGGAAACGCTCGCCCGCCGCCCCGCCTACATTCCCGCGCTCACAAGCAGGATCGACACTTTGATCCCATTAGGTCGCGTCGATGAAGCCTTGGCGCAGGTGCAGGCAGCCCGCCGAACTTTGCCCAAACATCTTCCCTTCATCATTCGGCATGCGACGATTTTGAGATCCTTGGGAAGGCCGGACGAAGCAGTACCGATTATCGAGGAGGAATTGGCGCTTTCTCCGAAACATTTGGCGCTCCGCGACGAGCTAGCCATCTGCCTGAGGCTCTCGGGAGAGACAGATCAAAGCCTCGCCTTGGCGCTTGAAACGCTTGAAGCACATCCGATGCATTTGCCGGCGCGCCTCACACAAATTGATTCACTGTTGGCTCTCGGCCATTTGGACCATGCACTAGAGGCCGCTGAAGCTGCACTTGAACTTGCACCTGACCATCTGCCTTTCCTTATCAAATATGCCGCTATTCTTCGGAGCTTTGGTCGCTCAGCAGAAGCCGTCAAGGTGTTGGAACCCAAACTTGTTGATGCTCCTGATAATCCGAGTTTGCGTGATGAACTGGGCCGATGCTATCGGCAGATCGGAAGCGACGAGCGCACGCTGGAGCTGATTGAAGAAACGCTCAGTCTGCGACCGGGGCATCGCGCCGCGATCTTTGCGCGGATCGAGACACTCGTTTCTATCAAAGACCACACAGCCATTGAAAAACTTGGCGCAAAGCTGGCTGAACATCTTGCGCAAGCGACAGACAGCAATGCCCTGACGCAAGGCGAGATTGAAGCGCTAGCCAAGATAGTCCCGCATCTCGGCCCGGAAGTTGCCGCACGGCTTTTAAAGTCCGCTACGGCGTCGTTGCTTGCTGCAGCACCAATTTTGTCCCCGCTTACCCTTTGGGTGGTTTATCGAACGGCCGACCAGATTGGGTTGGGGGCAAGGTTCTCACCTTTACTTGCTGATCTGATGGCGCGGCCAAAATTGATGCTGACCATTTGCGAGGAAATGCTGAAACGCCTCTTTAGAATTGGGTATCCGGAGATCGAAAAGATCGCGCAGGTCTTGAAGGGAAAGCTACTGGCCCAAGACCAATTTGTCTTTCAGCTCGGCTTTGCAGAATTGATGGATGGTGCAGAAGGGGCCATCCTGTCTCGGGATCGACGGGTGGTGCCGAAAACGCCATCGCAGGTTCTTGTGTTGGCCCAGATGTTGATGCGTGCAGGTCGCACCAAGAGTGCCTTGCGCTACACTCAATATGCGAGACGGCGCTGGCCTTGGCACCTTCAGCTTTTCGTTCTGCATCTCGACTGCCTTTTCTGGCTTGGACGAACCGAAGAGTTGAGGCGAGTCGTTTCCCGAACGGATATCGGTCGATTGGATTTCAGGGTCGCTGCGGCGCGTGCCCTTCTAAAAGTCGACGATGGGAGTGCAGGGGTTGAGTTGGCCAAAACGCTGGATCCTGGCACTTTCCGGTTCCAGATGGATCAGGATCTGTTGCGCTATCACTTGCGGCGTGGTGAAACCAAAGAAGCTGAGGCGCTTTACGGTCGCGTCCGTGCTGGCGTTCCCTTGAAGGTGGCTTCGCATTATGGGCCCGAGCTTGACGGGACGGTAATGGTCGACTTGAACCTTGCAGAACGTGAGGGGAGTGGGGCGGATCACAAAACGATGGTGCCGAAAGCCGGTGCTGTGATTGCCCACTGGATGAAGTCGGGCGCAGCTTTTCGAGCCGTCAAGAAAACACCTGTTCCCTTCAAGGTGATGCAGTATTGGGACAAGGCCGAGCCACCCGAGGACATCGCCAATCTGATGAAAGCATGGGAAGGGGCGCCGGCTGTGTCCTACAGCCGCTTTGACAGACGCAAGGCCTTGGATTGGCTGGCAAACACTCTTGGCGATGAGTGGCGGGCGGCCTTGCGGGCGGCCCGTTCGCCAGCAGAAGAAAGTGACTATTTCCGGCTGGCCTACTTAATGATCGAAGGCGGCCTTTATGTCGACAGTGATGACCGGCTGAGCGGAAATCTCGCCTTTGAAATGCAGCAGACCCAAGGGTTGACGGTTTTCGTTGAACAGGAGGGAGCCATTGGAAATAACATCATTTTTGCGCCCGCCCTGCATCCTGCGATCGTTTGGGCGGCACATGCCGCGAAGGTCGCTTTGTTGGAACGCCACAATGACAACACTTGGGTCAAGACTGGGCCGGGACTTTTGACGCGCGCGGTGGCTTGGTATCTGAGTGAACATGAAGGTCCGCACGACATCACCCTGAAACGCAGGCATGATCTTGGGACTTGGGTGCAGATACACGTCCCGCTGCCCTATAAGCGCACGACAAAATACTGGAATGCCTCGGGTGCTGCCGTTGGGGCAGGATCAGAACTAGCCGATCAGGCAGACAAGCTTTTGCGGGGTTCTCGCCCCGAAGCTCTGAATTTGAGTTCTAAAAAGTCTTGAAGATCTAAGCATGCGTGTCGGAAAAAGCTCTGGCGCAGTCGTTGGGCAAATCAAATCACGCGCATTCAGAAATCCTCGTTGCTTCCTCTGTGTCCGACAGTTGGACAGTCCGCTCCTTGTTTTTCATTGAGGCTAATGGAGCGCCTTGGCGGTGTCTGGTATCGAAGGATGTAGTAGGGTTCGACCTGATGTTTCTTTGCAGCGAGGGGACCGCCTGAACTGTCAACGCTTGAGATTGGAACAAAAGGTCATTTGTCCAAAGAAGGCAAAAGCCGAGCCTTCTGTCCATCAAGGATTTTAGGCCCATCGTCTCTGGTCACCGGCCACAAATTTCAAGCGCGCTCTCAGGCCAAACATGATCATTTGTTTGGTCGGAAAACCGAGTTCCTACCAAAGGTGCAGCTTCGCGTGAAAATGACGGTTCCGTTTATATAATTGATTATAAACAATTAAAAATGGTTCAACCTAAGTTGATCTGTCTCTGACAAAGGTTGGGGCACCGCTTTATCAACCTCAGCAGAATAGACTTGCTGAATCCGTCAGACCAAGAAGGCGCCGGTCACCGATGTGTTTGGTGACGGTATTTGGAGACCAGTATGAAGCTTCATGTGCACACAGCTTTCCTATCGGCGGCTGCTGTGGTTGCGTTTTCGGTGCAGGGACTGCAGGCGCAAGAACTTGATGAAACGACATCTGTCGAGATATTCGACGGGGGTTTTGTCGATTACGGCGACGGTGATGGATTTTCGATCGTCATACGCGATGACGGAAGTCAAATCTCGGAGCTGGAGGAAAGCGGCTCTGGCGGCGAAATTGAAGATGGCGAAGACGGCGATGAGCCCATTTTTGTCGTCTTTCCCCCGGATGCAGAGTTTCCGGAGGCCGGAGAAAGCGTCGAACTCGTCGATCCTCCCATCGACCAAGGCGCTGACGACTGCGCTGCCTGCCGTGACTTTTCCGGAGCAGAGCCGGGACAAGTCGCGGTTGCTCCTGAAGTAGTGGCGGCACTGGTGATCCTGATGGCCGATGGAAATGACGGTCAGGCGGCATCAGAAGTTGTGGATTGCAGTACCAAGGCAAATGCCCGCCGTTCTGTTTGCTTTGCTGCCTTCGCTGACTAACCGTTTGTTGAGTACGAGTGACGGCTTCCCAGCCCCTGGAAGTCAGTGTAACACCGGGCGGCACAGAATATTTCTCTGTGCCGCCCCATGCAAAGGACGATCTGTTCCAACTTGGTTCTAGCGTGCGATCGGGAACTGCCATGATCCGCTTACTCTTAACTGTCTTCTTGGTCTTCGGGCTTTCCTTGCCCGCATTGGCCCGGGATGCGTCTTTGGAAAAACGCTTTACCGCCGCACTTCAGGCGGGAGGCTTCTCTGTCCGCGAGATTGGCTACACTTTCTGGGGCAGGCTCCGGATCGTGGCTACTTTGGACGGAATGGAACGTGAAATCATTATCAATCCAAATACGGGCGAGGTCTTGCGCGATCAAACCCGCCCAATCGCCATCGCGAATTCTGACGGTAGAAGTTACGGATCGGATGTTGCGGAGCTTCCGACTGAAGAAACGGAATTGGGCTCGGATGGTGATACCGGATTTGGTGTTTCGGGCGGAGTAGGCGATGAAGGGGAAGTTCCACTTTTGACCTCTCCGGAAGTTATTGAAGGTACAGATGATTAAGAAATTTTCGCAGGAGCGCGGGTGACCAAGGCGGGAAGAACTCTGACTTTTGCCGGTCTTCTCGGATTACAGGCTTTGGGCACCTTCGTGTTCATTGGCGATCTCCTATCGTCTCGATTGTCGCTGTACAGCCAGCCGCCGGCGTGGAGCACGCGTGAACTTATGGAAACGGGAGCGGCCTTGGCGCTGCTTTTGGGATTATTGCTTGGGACATTCCTTATGGTCAGAACACTTCGAGATTTGAAAAGTGCGGAACACCGGTTGGAGCGGGCGTCCGAGGCGTTTTCAGACATGTTGAATGCGCGTTTTGAAGGTTGGGGCCTTACGGCCGCAGAACGAGACGTCGCCCTATTTGCAATCAAGGGGCTGTCGATCCAAGAAATGGCGCAACTCCGCGACACGACCGAGGGCACGATCAAATCGCAGACGGCCGCAATTTACCGAAAGGCTGGCGTAAGTGGCCGGCCTCAATTGCTTAGTCTCTTTATCGAAGACCTCGTGGATGGTATCGACCGCGAAAGCAGATAGGCCAGCGGTTTTGGCTGCAAAAAGCCCCATCGCTCGCTTGACTTTGCCTGCATTTTCTTTGATAAGCCCGCATCCCGGCAAAGATGCGAATCTTGGCCGGGTTCTAGTTTTGCAATGACGGCTCTGAAAAGAGCGCGCTGCCCGAAGGCGGGAATACCCCAAAACGCCTGAGAAATCAGGGGCCGCAGGGCGCGGAGATGGAAAAGGAAAGACCCATGTTTGCGGTCCTCAAGACCGGTGGCAAGCAGTACAAGGTGCAGGCGGGTGACGTTCTGCGCGTTGAAAAGCTTGATGCCGTTGCCGGTGATAAGATCCAGTTCAACGACATCCTGATGGTTGGCACCACGGTTGGTGCACCTCTGGTTGCAGGCGCGGCTGTTCAGGCCGAAGTCATCGACCAGATCAAGGGTGAAAAGACCATTCACTACGTCAAGCGTCGCCGCAAGCACAGCTCGCAGCGCACCAAAGGCCACCGCCAGCAACTGACGCTGGTCCGCGTGACCGAAGTGCTGGAAAAGGGCGCTGACAAGTCGGGCGTCAAGGCTGCTGTCGGCACCGCCGCTGCTCGCGTTGCTGCTCACGAAGCTCCTGGTGCCGCCAAGGCCGAGGAAGCACCGGCGAAACCGAAGCGCGCCAAAAAAGCCGCTGCTGAAGCATAAGGAGTAACACCCCATGGCACATAAAAAGGCAGGCGGTTCCTCCCGCAACGGTCGCGACTCTGCGGGCCGTCGTCTTGGCGTAAAGCTCTATGGTGGCCAGGCCGCCATTCCGGGCAACATCATCGTGCGTCAGCGCGGCACCACCTGGTTCCCGGGTGAAGGTGTTGGAATGGGCCGTGACCACACCATCTTCGCAACTGCCGAAGGTACCGTCACGTTCCGCAAGGGCCTTAAAGGCCGCACCTTCATTTCGGTCCTCCCGGTTGCGGAGGCTGCCGAGTAAGCCGAACCGTTACAGGTGAGACGTAACAGGGGGATCGGCTGAAAAGCCGGTCCCCAAGTCATTTGGGCCGAAGGGTCCGGATTATAGAGTGTTCATGGTTCTGCCTTATTTACTTGGCAGGAAGTCGGCAAGCCCCCATCTGGGATGGAGAATGGGGGAAGTCAGGTTTTTTAGTGCGTCGGGCCGGGTAGGCCCTTCATGCGCTTCGAAGGAGGGAAGCCATGACAATTGATATGATTGCCGCAGCGGCGATGGAGGGGCAAATTCCCGCCGGGCGTTTTGTTTTGCGTCCGGTTCGCAAATCTGATGCGGGTCTATTTTCGCTTTATGCCGGTGACCGCCGGGTGGCTGAGGCCACGCGCTCTATTCCCCACCCCTTGCCGCCGGGCGCTGCGGAGGCTTTTGTGACTCGCGCTATGGCAAAGGGTGGAAGCGAAGAAATCTGGGTCATGGACGGAACGCTCTCTGGCTTGCCAGAGGTGCTTGGCGTCATTTCTCTCAAGCGGATGGATGTCGAGAAGTACAATCGCGATCAGTCAGAAGTCGGCTATTGGGTTGCTCCGGCATTTTGGAACCTTGGAATTGCCTCAGACGCGGTGCGTGCCTTGATTGCGGCCAATCCACAAAAGAACAAAACGGTCTTTGCCGAGGTGTTTCAGGATAACCCGATGTCGGCGCGTGTCCTGACCAATGCGGGTTTCCAATATTTGGGAGATGCCGAAACCTATTCTGTCGCGCGTGGGGCGCAGGTTCCAACCTGGACCTACATCGCTAAGCTGGGCTAAGGGCCGGTCGCCCCCGCTCGCCAGTCAGATCAAACTCAAGCGACCGCCCCCCTCGGGCGGTCGTCTTCTTTCCGGGCCTCGCTTGAGGTCTGATCGTCATTCCTGTATCGCGGAAGGCATTACTGCCCGCCGCATCCCAGCCGAAAGCCCGTAGCCATGAAATTCCTCGACCTCGCCAAAGTCTATATCCGCTCCGGCGGCGGTGGCGCTGGCTGCGCCTCGTTCCGTCGCGAGAAGTTCATCGAGTTTGGCGGCCCCGACGGTGGTGACGGTGGCAACGGCGGATCGGTCTATGCCGAGGCTGTAGAAGGGCTGAATACGCTCATTGATTTTCGGTATCAGCAGCACTTTTTCGCGAAGTCCGGCCAGCCCGGTATGGGCAACCAGAAAACCGGAAAATCGGGCGACGATATCGTTTTGCGCGTGCCTGTTGGCACCGAGATCATCGACGAAGACGAAGAAACCGTGATTGCCGACCTGACCGAGGTCGGTCAGCGTGTCTTGCTGGCCCAGGGAGGCAATGGCGGCTGGGGTAACCTGCGGTTCAAGACATCAACCAATCGTGCACCCGCTCGGGCAAACCCTGGTCAAGAAGGCGTTGAGCGAACCATTTGGCTTCGCCTGAAACTGATCGCCGATGCAGGCCTTGTCGGTCTGCCAAATGCGGGCAAGTCAACCTTTCTGGCGGCTGTGTCGAACGCCCGCCCTAAGATCGCCGATTATCCCTTTACCACCCTGATCCCGAACCTTGGGGTCGTGGGCGTGGACGGCAAGGAATTTGTGATGGCCGACATCCCGGGCCTGATCGAGGGCGCAAGCGAGGGCAGGGGCCTTGGCACCCAATTCCTTGCGCATGTCGAGCGCTGCAAAGTCTTGCTGCATCTGGTCGATGGAACTTCTTCGACCATCACCAAGGATTACCGCACCATCGTTACCGAACTTGAAGCCTATGACGAGGAGTTGGGCGACAAGCCTCGCATTCTGGCCATGAACAAAGTCGATGCGATGGACGCCAAGCAAGTCAGTGACCGTCGCCGTGCTTTGGAAAAAGCAAGTGGCGGGCCGGTCCATGTGATTTCCGGGGTGTCCGGCAAAGGCATTCAGGATGTTCTCCGGGCAATCTACGGCATTATTCAAGAGCAGGAGCCGGAAGAGGAGAGCGGACCGTGGCAGCCATGATGTCATTCGTTGCGCCCGACATCCGGGCTGCAAAGCGGTTGGTAATCAAGATTGGCTCTGCTCTGCTGGTCGACCGCAAGGCAGGTCTGAAACAGGGCTGGCTTTCTGCCTTGGCCATGGATGTGGCTGAGGCAAAGGTGCGCGGCGCCGATGTGGTTCTGGTCTCGTCTGGCTCTATCGCTTTGGGGCGCAAGGTCCTTGGGTTGCCCGAAGGGCCGCTGACCTTGGAACAGTCCCAAGCCGCGGCAGCGGTGGGGCAGATACGCCTGGCGCGTGCCTATGAAGAGGTCCTTGCCCCACACGGGATCACCACCGCACAGGTGCTTGTGACGCTGGAAGATACCGAAGATCGCCGCCGCTATCTGAACAGCCGCGCCACCATGGAAACTCTGCTGGGCCTTGGCGTGGTTCCAATTGTCAATGAGAATGATACCGTCGCCACGGATGAAATCCGGTTCGGCGATAACGACCGTCTGGCCGCGCAGATTGCCGTCACGGTTGGCGCCGACCAATTGATACTCCTGTCGGATGTGGATGGCTTTTATTCGGCCAATCCCAAAGAAGATCCGACAGCACAAAGGTTTGATCTTGTCGAAACCATCACGCCCGAGATCGAGGCTATGGCAGGTGACCCGATTTCCGGTCTGTCGAAGGGCGGAATGAAGACAAAGCTGCTGGCTGCCAAGACAGCAGTGGCGGGTGGCTGTGCGATGGCCATCATGGAAGGTTCGGTCCTGCGCCCGCTGACGGCACTGGCCAATGGGGCGAACCGGACATGGTTCGTGGCGCATGGCGACCCACATCTGGCGCGAAAGCGTTGGATAAATGCGATGAAGCCTCGGGGGGAAATCATGCTGGACGCTGGCGCTGTTACGGCGCTGAAGGCCGGGAAAAGCCTTCTACCTGCAGGGGTGACCAAGGTCTCCGGGGTTTTTGGCCGCGGCGAACCCGTGGCGATCCTGTCGCCGCAAGGCGTGGTTCTGGGCAAGGGGCTGGTGCGCTATACCTCTGATGAGGCGCGAGCCATCGCTGGGCATCGTTCCAGCGATATCGCGGGCATTCTGGGCTATCAGGGCCGCGCAGCGCTGGTCCACCGAGATGACATGGTGATTTGACCGGAACCGACGGGGGCTTTGCCTCCGGGGCCCCGGGAAATTGAGAACTGATGAAAGGGGCAGGAGATGGACGGTTCCTTTTCCGACTTGATGGGCGAGATCGGAGCAAAGGCACGCGCCGCTACTGCGGAACTGGCATTTGTCAGCGCCGATCGTAAGCACGCGGCTTTGATCGGTGCAGCGGAAGCGGTTTGGCGGCGCCGTCAAGAGATCATGGACGAAAACACGCTCGATCTGGCCTATGGCGCTGAAAAGGGCCTGTCCGCAGCGATGATGGATCGGCTTCGGCTTGACGAGGGGCGGATCCGCTCCATCGTCGATGGGCTGCGTGCGATTGCCGAGCAACCGGATCCGGTGGGGCGCGTTCTCGCGGAATGGGATCGCCCCAATGGCCTGCACATCCAACGTGTGTCAACGCCCCTTGGTGTGGTCGGCGTAATCTACGAATCGCGTCCCAATGTTACGGCCGATGCCGGTGCTTTGTGCCTGAAAGCCGGAAATGCCGTAATCCTGCGCGGTGGTAGCGAAAGTTTTCACTCTTCGAAGGTGATCCATGATTGCATGGTTGAAGGCCTGCGAGGTGCCGGCCTTCCCGAAGCGGCGATCCAACTGATCCCCACCCGCGACCGCGAGATGGTGGCGGAAATGCTGCGTGCAACCCAATTCATAGACGTCATTGTCCCGCGTGGCGGCAAGGGGCTCGTCGGCCTTGTGCAGAAAGAAGCGCGCGTGCCTGTCTTCGCCCATCTCGAAGGCATCTGCCATGTTTACGCGGATCGTGACGCTGATCTGGAAAAGGCACGGCGGGTGGTCCTGAACGCTAAAACGCGACGGACGGGAATCTGCGGCTCGGCGGAATGCCTGCTGATCGACTGGCAGTTTTATACCAAGCACGGCGCAGTTCTGATTGAGGATCTTGTGAAGGCAGGGGTCGAGGTCCGGACCGAAGGGGAGCTTTTGAAAGTTCCCGGCACCGTCAAGGCCGCGCCCGATGATTTCGGACGGGAATTCCTTGATATGATCATCGCAGCAAAACTGGTTGATGGCGTAGATGAGGCGATCGCACATATCCGCCGTTATGGTTCCAACCATACCGAAGCGATATTGACCGAGAATGACGCTACTGCCGCACGGTTCTTTGAGCGTCTCGACAGCGCGATCTTGATGCGAAATGCCTCGACCCAATTTGCCGATGGCGGTGAATTTGGCATGGGGGCCGAGATCGGTATTGCGACTGGGAAAATGCACGCCCGCGGGCCAGTCGGAGCAGAGCAATTGACCAGCTTCAAATATTTGGTCACCGGGGACGGCACCTGCCGCTAAAGGGCGCTTGGGGGAAGGTCGCGTGAGCTTATGAAAGGCCGTGTCCTTCCCTATGATCTTGGTGGTCAAAGCTCCCGGGGGGCGCCCCTTGGGCTCGCGCGTGGTCAGAAAGACAAACGCAGTTCCGGGTCGCGAATATCTACGGTCAGGCGTCGATGCTGGCGGGTAAGCTCTTCGCGCAACAAGGCAAAGTGAACAGTCGACGGCGTAAGCTCGGGGCGCGCATTTGGGTTCGACAGTAATTCCCAAAGATCGGCGTCAATTTTCAGCTTCAATCCCGAGGCATTAAGCAACCAGCGCGTATCGCCGCGTTCGATTTCGATGGTCCCGCCATGAGGCAAGGCTGTCTCAAAACACATCACTATCAGAAATATCAGTTTCGCTTCGCGCCGTGGAATGTTGTTCAGACTTAGCCATGAAATCTTTAGTCGCGTGCCTCGGGTCAGGTCTGAAAGGATCGAGATACATTCTGTCCGGGCAACCTGCTGTTCAGATGACCCCGCAGAACCGAAGGCCATGCGAAAGAACCTGATCCGGGCGTTTGCATTCAAAACACTGTCTGAAATCAGCGCAAGTTCCGCACGCTCACCCGATCCATCCATCATCAGCAGTTCTACCCCATTGCCGATGGCGCCAATCGGGCTGATAAGGTCATGACAAATGCGAGAGCCCAACAGGGCGGTCAGGTCGGGTTTGTCAATCATTGGCCACCTGAAGTTAGGAACATGTGAATGATGAATGCACTGTTAGAACCGGGCATGATGGTGCGCCATCCGGGCCAGCCGGATTGGGGCCTTGGCCAAGTTCAATCGAACATTGGCGGGCGTGTGACGGTCAATTTCGAACATGCGGGAAAAGTCGTGATCGACGCACGTCATGTGGAACTGACACCTGTCTTCGGCCAATAACGCAGTCTTTCGCAGTCGATCGGCAAGTTGGATGCCCCTGGTGCCGGTTGCTTTGGTTTTCGCTACCTCTTATTTCCACATTTCATTAATTGGTCGTTAACCGCAACATCACCAAAGCCGTGGGGGCTTTAGGGAAAGCATGACGTCTCAGGATGGATACCTAGTGCGCCTTGCAGAAAGCGAGGCCGATCACGCGGCGGCCCTTCGGCTGCGGTATCGGGTTTTTGTCGAGGAACTGGGGGCGAATGGCCCTTTGGTCGACCATCAGGCAAAAATGGAACGCGATGAGTTCGACCCGCATTTCGATCATCTCGTCTTGATCGACCAGCGCCGGAATGCGCGTGACCTCGATCATGTGGTTGGGGTCTATCGACTGCTTCCCTGTGATCGGAGGGCGGCGGCAGGGCGTTTCTACTCCGAGACAGAGTTTGACCTGAGCGTTCTGAAATCCTCGGGCCGGCGGCTGCTCGAATTGGGAAGGTCATGTGTCGATCCGCAGCATCGCGGGGGGACGGGGATGTTTCTGATGTGGAACGCCTTGGCGGGTTATGTCCTGGAACGAGAGATTGATATCCTTTTCGGCGCGGCCAGTCTGCGCGGTACGGATGTCGAGGCATTGAATCTGCCGCTCTCTTACCTTTACCACAACCACCTCGCGCCCGAGCCGCTTCGGGTGCGGGCAATCGGGCCCCAAGCCGCGGCGATGGATCGCATCCCGAAAGGGCAGATCGACCGGCGAGAGGCCTCGGCGACGATCCCGGCCTTGATCAAGGCCTATCTGCGACTGGGTGGATTTGTCGGAGATGGGGCTTTTGTCGACCATGAATTCAACACGACCGATGTCTGTCTGGTGATGGATACCGAGCGGATGAGCGCCAAACATCGCGACTTTTACACCAAGCGGCGGGCAGAAGCGTGAGCGACTGGAAAGCCGATCTGATGCCCTTTCCGCGCATCGGCCCGATGGGCTGGCTGCGGGTCCTGTGGCGGGGCGGGGTGCTGGGGGCGGTGACCTATGGTGGCCTTGGGCTTCTGCTGCTTCTGCGGCTGGTCGAGGCGCCCTTGTTCGGCATGGCGCGGCCATGGACGCCCCATATCACTCAGTTCGTCTGTCGGTCGTCCTTTCGCATCCTCGGCATCCCCTTGACCGTCACGGGCACGCCGATGGAGCATCATGGGGCGATGGTGGCGAACCATGCCTCGTGGCTGGATATCTTTGCTCTTAATGCCTGTGCGCGGATCTATTTCGTCGCCAAAGCTGAGGTCGAGGGTTGGGCGGGGATTGGCTGGCTTGCCCGGGCAACGGGGACCCTCTTCATCGCCCGCAAGGGGAGTGAGGCGAAGAAGCATCTGGCTTTGTTTGAGGAGCGGCTTCGGGCGGGGCATCGGCTGCTTTTCTTCCCCGAGGGGACCTCGACCGACAGCCGCAGGGTGGTGCCGTTCAAAACCACGCTTTTCGAGGCCTTTTATACCCACGGGATGGACCGGATCATGCATATCCAGCCGGTCACGCTGGTTTATCACCCCCCGGAAAATGCGGACCCCCGGTTTTATGGCTGGTGGGGCGCGATGGAGTTCGCCCCCCATCTTCTGATGGTCCTCTCGGCGCCGCAACAGGGGCGGGTCGAAGTGATCTTTCACCCCGAAGTGCCGGTGGATGCCTTTGAAAACCGCAAGGTGTTGGCCGCCCATTGTGAGAGGGTCGTCCGCACAAGCTTGCCCTTCGCCGAGTAGGAAAAGAAGCGTCCCCGTCGGGGACGTTTTTTTATGCGCTTGGAATCAATGGGTTGGTCGCGGGGATTTACGGTTTTTTAGGGAATTTGGTGTTTCTGGCGGAGTCGGGGCAAGCCTCGACCTACGCAGGGTTTACCGGGGTCGGGCTGAAGCCCGACCTATGCTAGTGTGTCGTAGGAGCTTTTCGCATCAGCCCAATGGGGCGATCAGGTCTTTGAGGGCTTTGGCGGGGTCTTCTGCGCCCCAGATTTCGGCACCAAAGGCGAAGTGGTCGGTGACGGGGCCGAATTTTTCGACGAGTTCACGGGTGAGCGCGCCTTCGGCGACCACGGGGACCTCGATCACCTGTGACCACCATTCGAAGAGCTCAAACTCGGCCTGTTTGCCGTCGCCGAGGGTGGAGGCGCCGACCGGGCCAAAGGCCACGTAATCGGCCCCGGCCTCTCCTGCCGACATGCCTTCGTGGCGGGTGACGCCGCAGAAGGCGCCGATGATCGCATCGGCCCCGAGTTCCTTGCGCACCTTGCGCACGGATTTGGAGCCATCGGTCAGGTGCACGCCATCAAGCCCGAGCCGTTCGACCAGCAAGAGGTGGCTGTCGATCACCACGGCCACGTCGCGGGCATGGGCCACTTCACGCAGCGCATCGGCCGAGCGGATCAGTTCGATCTCGTCGCGGGTGGCCAGCGTGATGCGCAGGCAGGCGATTTCGACCGCGTCCATGACAGCGGCAAGCGTGTCGGGAAAGGTTTCCAGATCGAAAGCCGGGGGCGTGATCAGGTTGATCTGCGGGCGGTCTTCGTTTGCCATGTCGTCCTCGTGATGCCAGTCCTTGCCCTATAGCCGCGTTTTTCGGGCTTGGCTATTGGCTGGATTTGGTTTTGCGGGCTGGGGGAGGGGCGCTGCCCCCTCTGGTCCCTGCGGGCCCATTCACCCCCGGGATATTTTTTGGACAGAAAAAACAGACAGGCGTTATGGGGTGGCTTTCTTGCGCGGCTTTGGCGCGGGTTTCGGGGGCAAGTCCGAGACGGTGGCGAGGGCGAGACCGATCAGGAAGCTGCGTCGGGTGTCGTCGACGCAGGCCTCATCCGTGACATCGACCATGCCGGACATCGGTTTGCCGGTGAACATCATGGGCGAGACGCCGTCGACAGTCAGCGCTTTCTGGTAGCGGTCCTTGCCGACGCGGACCATCGCCCCGCCCTTGTGGACGCCGCAGACCATATGGCCATTGAGGAGGAAAGCGAGGCCGCCGAACATTTTCTTTTCCGTGATCGGCTGGCCTGCCAGTTCGTCGCGCAAGAGTTGCGCCAGACCTTCGTCCCATGCCATTTCGGGTAATCCTTGCCCTGTTGTCGCCAACAGCGTATCAGCCCGCCCGAGACTTGGGGAGCCTAGTTTGCGATGATTGAGCCTGCCTTCATCCTTGTGCGTCCGCAGATGGGCGAGAATATCGGTGCCGCGGCGCGGGCGATGCTGAACTTTGGCCTGACGCGGATGCGGATCGTTGCGCCGCGCGATGGTTGGCCGAACCCGAAAGCGGTGGCGATGGCCAGCGGGGCGGGGCGGCTTTTGGATCATGCCGGGCTGTTTGACGATGTGGCGGGGTCGGTTGCCGATTGCGATTATGTCTTTGCCACCACGGCGCGGAGCCGCGAATTGGTGAAGCCCGTGGTGACGCCGGAGCGTGCGATGGAAATGGCGCGGGCGATGGCGGCAGAGGGCAAGAAGGTGGCGGTTCTGTTCGGGCCGGAACGGGCGGGGCTGGAAAACGAGGATGTGGCCCATGCAAATGCCATTGTCACGGTGCCGGTGAACCCGGATTTTCCCAGTTTGAACCTTGGTCAATGTGCCCTGCTGATGGGCTATGAGTGGCGGCGGCAGACCGTTGAGGTGGCGCCCGAGGTGATGGGGCTTGCGCGCACCGAATTTGCGGAAAAGCGCGATGTCGAGGCCTTGGCCCAGCATTACGAGGACCGGCTGGAGGATGCGGGGTTCTTTTTCCCGCCGGACAAGGCCCCCAACATGAAGCTGAACCTGCGCAACATGTGGGCGCGGCTGAACCTGACGCGGGCCGAGGTGCAGACCTTTCACGGCATGTTGCGCCAGATTGCCTTCAAACTGAAGCAGCAGGGCCGCGACGCGGAATAGATCTGTCCTGCGCGGGGCGGGCTTGGGCCGGGGCAGGGGGCGCATGGGTGGGGCAAGTGGTTCTGCCGGCCTTGGAAAGGGGTCCTGATGAGCGAGCAATCGGCGGAGGGTGAGGCTGGACGCCCCGGGCACGGGCGGCTTCCTTCGGCGATCTGGGCCTTGGGGCTGGTCTCGTTGTTCATGGATGTGTCGTCCGAGATGATCCATGCGCTGTTGCCGCTGTACATGACGGCCAGTCTTGGGGCGAGTGCGCTGATCGTGGGGGTGATCGAGGGGATCGCCGAGGCGACGGCGGCGGTGACCAAGGTGTTTTCGGGGATGCTGTCGGACTGGATTGGTCGCCGCAAGGGTCTGGCCGTACTGGGCTATGGTTTGGCTGCGGTGACGAAGCCCATTTTTCCCTTGGGGGGCACGCTGTTCTGGGTGGTGGCGGCGCGGTTTCTGGACCGGGTCGGCAAGGGCATTCGGGGCGCGCCAAGGGATGCGCTGATTGCCGACCTGACGCCTGCGGGGATGCGGGGGGCTGCCTTTGGCTTGCGCCAGTCGCTGGACACGGTGGGGGCGGTTCTGGGGCCGCTTTTGGCGATTGTGCTGATGTGGCTGTTGGCGGGCGATATCCGGCAGGTGTTCTGGGCGGCGGTGCTGCCGGCCTTCCTTTCCGTTCTGGTTCTGGTGGTTTTCGTGCGGGAGCCGGAGAGAAAGACGGCTTCGGTTCGGGAGCGGCCTTTACTGTCGCGGCAGGCCATGGCGCGGTTGGGCGGGCGGTTCTGGATGGTGGTTCTGGTGGCTGCGATCTTCACGCTGGCGCGGTTCAGTGAGGCGTTTCTGTTGTTGGCCGCAACCGCGCGTGGCGTGGATTTCGGCTTTGTGCCTTTGGTTCTGGTTGGCTTGAATCTGGCCTATGCGGCTTCGGCCTGGCCGGTGGGGCGTTTGGCGGATCGGCGCGGGAGGGTTGGTCTGCTGGCGGTGGGGATGGGCATTCTGATTGCGGCAGACATGGTGCTGGCCCTGTCATCGGGGCTGGTGGGATTGACCATTGGGGTCATGCTGTGGGGGTTGCATATGGGGTTCACCCAAGGTGTGCTGGCGGCCATCGTGGCGGATGCAGTGCCGGAGGATCTGCGCGGGACGGGGTTTGGGGTCTATAATCTGGTGGCGGGTGGGGCCTTGCTTTTGGCCAGCGTCATCGCCGGTGCCCTGTGGAGCGGGATTGGCCCGCAGGCCACCTTTCTGGCCGGGGCTGGGCTTGCGGCGACGGCGGCCCTGTGTCTGATCCCTTTGGCGCGCCTGCTGCCCAAGCAGAAGGCAAAGCCGCAGGGGACGAGGTAACGCGGGGCAAGCTGCCGCGCCCCCTTGAAGCCCCTCCTTGGCGGGCCTAGTGTCCCGGCCAAGGAAAAGAGAGGCGAGACATGGCCGGGAAACGCAGCATTTTTGAAGAAGTGAGCGCGAAAGAGACCGCGAAGCCGCAGGTCGCTGGAGGCTTGATTGATGCCAAGCCAAAAGGCGCGCGCGGGGCGATCCGGGCTTGGCTGATGGTGATCTTTGCGTTGGTCATGTTGATGATCGCCGTTGGCGGAATGACACGGCTGACCGATTCAGGTCTGTCGATCACCGAATGGCGTCCTGTGACCGGGGCTTTGCCGCCGATGACTGATGAGGCCTGGGCCGTTGAGTTTGAAAAATACAAGGCCATTCCGGAATATCAGTTGCAGAACAAGGGCATGAGCCTTGAGGAATTCAAGAAGATCTTCTGGTGGGAATGGGGGCATCGTCAGCTTGGCAGGGTGATCGGCTTGGTTTGGGCGCTGGGCTTTGCGGGCTTTCTGGTGGCCAAGAAGATTCCGACCGGATGGACCGGGCGGTTGCTGGGCCTTGGCGCACTGGGCGGGCTGCAAGGCGCGATCGGCTGGTGGATGGTGTCCTCTGGGCTGGAAGGCACGATGCTGGACGTCGCCTCTTACCGTTTGGCGACTCATCTGGGGCTGGCCTTTGTCATCCTTGGGTTGATCGCGTGGTATGTCTTCCTGTTAAGCCGCAGCGAGGCCGAGTTGATGCAGGCCCGGCGCGGGCGTGAGGCGAAGCTGTTTTCCATGTCGACCGGCATGATGCATTTTGTCTTCCTGCAAGTCTTGCTGGGGGCCTTGGTTGCGGGGATTGACGCGGGCCGGGCCTTTCCGACTTGGCCCGACATGAACGGCCAGTTCTTCCCGGCAGATGCCTTTTATGTGCCCGATGGCAATGGCGGCAGCCTGCCTGTCTGGCATGCCTTCTTTGAAAACCCCGGTCTGGTGCAGTTCATGCACCGCATGGCGGGGTATCTTTTGTTCGCCTTTGGTGTGGTGACATGGCTGAAGGGCCGCAAGTCGGCGCATGGTATCACCCGTTTTACCTTTAACGTGATGATGCTGATGCTGGTGGTGCAGGTGGGGCTTGGGATCATGGCCGCCGTCACCGCCGCGCAGATGCATGTGGCCATCACCCATCAGGTTGGGGCTGTCGTTTTGTGGGTGCTGATCATTCGTGCCCGTTATCTTTCCCAGTACCCCATTGCGGGGTCGATCCGCAAAGGAACCGCGTGATGCTGACCAATTCCGCTTATTCTGAACTGATGGCCTTTCAGCGAGAGACCGAGGCGCTGTCCTTGGTGGCTGAACGGCTGGGCTGGGATCAGGAAACGATGATGCCCCGCGGCTCTGGCGATCAGAGGGCCGAGGAAATGTCGGCGATGGAGGGTGTTTTACACGCCCGCCGGACCGATCCTCGGATTGCGGACTGGCTGGAGAAGGCCGAGGCCGAGACGGCCACGACGCAAGACCCGGTTGCCGCGGCACAGTTGCGCCATATCCGTCGCAGCTATGACCGGATGACCAAGGTTCCGGCACGGCTGGCGCAGGAATTGGCGCGCGTTACCAGTAAGGCCCAAGGCATTTGGGCCGAAGCGCGGTCGAAGGATGATATCCCGTCGTTCTTGCCCGTGTTGGAAGAGGTGATCGGTCTGCGTCAGGAAGAAGCTGACTGTCTGGCCGCTGGCCGCAGTCGCTATGATGCGCTGATCGACGATTACGAGCCCGGTGCCACGGCGGAAAGCATTGGGGCGATGTTTGACCGGATGCGCCCGCGTCTGGTCGCCTTGCGCGAAAAGGTGCTGGGGGCGGACCGTCAGCCAAAGGCGCTGAGCGGGGCATTTCCGAAAGAGGCGCAGTTGAAGCTGAGCCGCAAGCTGGCCGATGCTTTTGGCTATGACTGGTCGCGGGGGCGGCTTGATCTGGCCGTGCATCCGTTCAGTTCCGGCAAGGGCGATGACAGCCGGATCACCACGCGGGTGGTGGAAACCGACCCGTTCAATTGCTTTTATTCGACGATCCACGAGGTTGGGCACAGCTGTTATGAGCAGGGGATTGATCCGGCCTATCGCCTGACGCCCTTGGGTGCAGGTGTGTCGATGGGCGTGCATGAAAGCCAGAGCCGGATTTACGAAAACCAGTTGGGCCGGGGCCGGGCCTTCACCGGCTGGCTGTTTGACCGGATGGCAGAGACCTTTGGCCCCCTGAATGTCTCGGATGCCGAGGCCTTTTACGCCTCGGTCAACAGGGTGCAACCGGGCTATATCCGGACCGAGTCCGATGAGGTTCAGTACAACCTGCATATCATGATGCGGTTCGATCTGGAGCGGGCCTTGGTCTCGGGCGATCTGGTGCCCAAGGATCTGGAGGCCGCGTGGAATGATCGGTTCAAGGCCGATTTCGGCGTGGCGGTGGATCGTCCGCGCAATGGCATTCTGCAAGATGTGCATTGGTCCTGCGGGCTGTTTGGCTACTTCCCGACCTATACCTTGGGCAATGTCTATGCGGGTTGCCTGATGCAGGCGTTGGTCAAGGCCGTGCCGGATTATGAGGCGCATCTGGCCAAGGGCGATGCGCGCCCCGCGACCGCTTGGTTGCAGCAGAACCTTCAGGTTCATGGCGGGCTTTACGAGCCGGAAGAGGTGGTGGCGCGGGCCTGTGGCTTTGCGCCGAGCGAGGGGCCGCTGTTGGATTACCTCGATGCCAAATTCGGGGAAATCTATGGTGTCTGAGACAACGCCGCCTTCGGGCGGCGTTTTTCTTGCGCGCAAGGAACGCGGGGCGGTCTGGGCCTTGGCGGTGGCGCAGACGCTGGGATATGCGTGCTTTTTCTACATTTTTGCGGCGCTTGTTCTGGACTGGCATCGCAGCCTGCCTTGGGGCGATGGCGTCATTGCCGGGGGGCCATTGGTGGCCATTGTGGTGACCGCGCTTTTGTCGCCAAAGGTGGGCCGCTGGGTGGACCGGGGTCTGGCGCTGCGGGTGATGGCGATTGGCATTGCGGCGGGCGCGCTGGGGCTGGTCGTTCTGGCCGTGGCGGGCCATCCGGCCGTGTTCCTTGCGGCCTTTGCCCTACTGGGCGTTGCGGCAGCGATGAGCCTTTACGAGGTCAGCTTTGCCCTGCTGATCCGCCGTTTTGGCGACAAGGCGCGGGCCGAGATCACCAAGGTCACGCTGGTGGCGGGGCTGGCCTCGACCTTGGCCTTTCCGGCAGGGGCGTGGCTGAGTGTTGCCTTGGGGTGGCGCGGGGCGGTCTGGGTGGCCTTGGCTGTCATCCTTTGCGCGATGTTGCCCTTGCAGCTTTGGGCGGCTTGGGTTCTGGGCGGCGGGCGCAAACGCGGCACGATCCCCGACCATGCGCCGACCTCGTGGCGGGTGCTGCTGGCAAAGCCCGGCACAGTGGGTCTGATGGCGCTTTTTGCGCTGATCAGTCTGGATCACTGGATGATCGTGAACCTGCTGCGTCCGATCCTTGACCGTATTGGGCTGGCCAACGGGGTGGCGGTGCTGGCGGCGTCGCTGATCGGCCCTGCGCAGGTTGCGGGACGGATGGCCCTGATGGCGGCGGGGGACCGTCTGGCCTCGGGGCGGGCCATGGTCCTGACCGCTGTCACTTTGATCGGGGCGAGCCTTCTGTTGCTGGCGGCCCCGCTTGGCGCTTGGGCGGTGTTCGGTTTTGCCCTTTTGCAGGGGGCGGCGATGGGGGTGCTGACGATCCTGCGTCCTGTCTTGGTGTCGTCGATCCATGGGGCGCGGGATTACGCCAGTGCCGCAGCAGCGATTTCCCTGCCGGGCATGTTGGCCACGGCTTTGGCCCCGATGGTGGGCACGGGGCTTATGGCCTTGGGTGGCGTCGGGCTGTTGCTGACGGTCTCACTCGGGCTTTGCGCCTTGGCCTTGATTTTGGCGCTGCGGCAGCGCGGTTGATCAGGACCAATCTGGTTTGCGTTTTTCGATAAAGGCGGAAATGCCTTCGTTCGTGTCGCGATACAGCATGTTTTCCACCATCACCGCGCCTGCATGGTCATAGGCGGCGGCAAGGGGCAGGCCCATCTGGTCATAGAAGGCGCGTTTGCCGATCTTGACCGCCGCGCCCAGTTTGCCCGCAAGGGTGGCGGCGAGGGTGCGGGTTGTGGCGTCCAGTTCGTCGGGGGCTGCGATGCGGTTGATCAGCCCGACTTCGCGCGCGCGGGTGGCTTCAATGAATTCGCCGGTGGTCAGCATCTCAAAGGCCACTGCAGGGGCGACCTTGCGTGTCAGGGCGACCATCGGGGTTGAGCAGAACAGGCCGATATTCACCCCGTTTACGCCAAAGCGCGTGCCTTCGGCGGCAACTGCCAGATCGCAGGACGCAAGCAACTGGCATCCGGCGGCAGTGGCGATGCCATGGGCGCTGGCAATGACGGGTTGAGGCAGGGTGGGGATCTTTTGCATCATCGTGGCGCAACGGTCGAAAAGGTCTTTGAACCCCGCCGCCCCGCCATCTGCTGCTTGCCGTTTGGCCTGCATTTCCTTCAGGTCATGGCCTGCGCAAAAGGCCCGGCCGGCGCCTTTCAGGATGATGACCTTGATCGAGCGGTCCTCGGCCAGACGGTCGAATTCTGCCGAGAGCGCCGCAATCATCGCATCCGACAGGGCATTCAGCTTGCCGGGGTCGTTCAGTGTAAGCGTTGCGATGGCATCCACGTCTTCGCGGAACAACAGGCTCTCGGTCATTGCATCCTCCCTTGAATTCCGGTCAGCTTAGGCCGGGAAGCGGGATGAGGGAAAGACGTGACGATAAAAATGGGTGCGGCAGAGTTGCAGGCCTTTCTTGCCAGCGATTTCGGACAGGTGGCAGAGGACTTCGCAGTGGAGGAGGTGTGCGCCGAGGGGTTGCGGGTCCGCCTGAAGGTGGCCGAGCGGCATCTGCGCCCCGGTGGCACGGTGTCGGGGCCAAGCATGTTCGGGCTGGCCGATGTGGCGATTTACCTGGCCATCCTGTCGCGCCTTGGTCCGGTGGCCTTGGCCGTCACGACCAATGCCAGCATTGATTTCATGCGCAAGCCCGAGGCCGGACGCGACCTGATTGGCGAGGCGCGGTTGTTGAAACTGGGCCGGGTTCTTGCCGTGGGGGACGTTCTGATGTTTTCGGAAGGAAAGACCGAACCTGTGGCCCGTGCCAGCATGACCTATTCGATCCCGCCGAAGTAATCACTTTTTTCTGCTTCCCAATCGTGGCTCTGTCCCGCACACTTCTTACAACCATTGCGGGAAGTTTCGATGCCAAACGAATTCTGGGACTTACTTTTTTCTTTGCCACATTTCTGGCCCGTCAGTGCGATTGTCGTAATTTTCGGTGTCTCATGGTGGGTCTACTGGGCTCTTCTCATAACAGGTCGTACGTACAGGAGGCCGATTTGGGAGGAGGTTCCGGAAGGCTGGCGTGGGCCAGTAATTTTCCTCGGTCTTCTTTGGCTCGGTTTATTCGTCCTAACTGTGTCAGCCTCCTATTGGGGTGTCTGGAAGCTGATCCATCCCGCTAACGTCATCGTTGAAAATTCCGGAACAGGAACCAGTGCCAGCTTGGGTTTTGGTACACTCTTGGCAGCAATGCTCGGTGCACCTTTCGTCATCTGGTGCGCGGTGTTAAAGCACCAGACCGTGCGTTTTCAGAAAGACGGACACATCACAGATCGAATAAATAAAGCCGTGGAGATGCTTGGCGCTGAGAAGACCGTCAAGAAAAAGTCGGATAACGATTCTGGGGCCAGTGAAGAGAGCGCGCCTAACCTTGAAGTCCGCATCGGGGCAATCTTGTCCCTAGAACGCATCGCGCAAGATAGCGTTACCTACGACCGCGGGCGCGATCATGTGCGGGTCATGGAAATACTATGTGGCTACTTGAGAGAAAATTCGCATCGGGAAGCGCCCAAAGAGGTCCCTTCAAATTGCGCGCCGGCCTCAAAGAATAACATTGAAGTTGCGGGGCTGGCAGTTTCAGCAAGGGGGACTTTGACTTGGGCCGAAGCACAAGACTTGCATCGTCCTACATCTGACATTGGAGCCGCCCTGTCGGTCATTATTGGCCGCACACGCACTCAAAACAATTCGAGCATTCTTGGGTCCGGTCGTGCCCAAGTTATGATCCCGTGCGCCCACTACTATTGGAGGCAGACTTTTCAAAAGAGTATCGGGGCTATCGCCTCGACTTGCGTGAAGGAAATTTTCAGGCGGCGGACATTCCGGAAATTGACCTGTCGCTCGCCAGATTGATGAAAGTGAGGTTCGAAGGCGCCAACCTAGAAAGAGCGGTGTTGGATCGCGCATATTTATCTGAGGCAAAGTTGAACGGTGCTAATCTTTCCAAGGCAAGCATCAAATTCGCGCGATTTTGGCAGGCCGATCTTTCAGGAACGGATATGGAAGGAGCCGACCTAACCGGATCTGGACTAAGCCTAATGGTCCCTCAGGTCGTCTATTTATCCCAAAAACAAGCCAATGCATGTTTCGCCGATCTATCAGTGAAATTGCCGACCGGAATATCACGGCCTGCGCACTGGGCGAGTGAAATCTTAGATTACACGTCGTTCTCCAGGTTATTACAGAGATGGCGTGATCAGAGGTCATCTTGATATTCGCGCAGAGATCATAAGCGAAGGAATCTGCCAATGAGTCGTCGATTTCATGCGAAAGCCCGAGGCCGGACGCGACCTGATTGGCGAGGCGCGGCTGTTGAAACTGGGCCGGGTTCTTGCCGTGGGGGACGTTCTGATGTTTTCGGAAGGAAAGACCGAACCTGTGGCCCGCGCCAGCATGACCTATTCGATCCCGCCGAAATAGGCCCGCCGAAATAGGGGCACGGACGTTCCGTTCCGAATGGAGACCAGCGCCCAATGACTTGCGGCGAAGGGCGCTGATCCTCGATTTTGTTCAGCCAGTCATTCGACTTCTTCGGGTTCGTCTTCGTCTTCGTCGATATAGGGTTCGTCTTCCGATAGAAGTCCCGTCGACAGGGACGCCATAAGAGCCGAACCGGGGTCTCCCCCTGCTGCTGACATCGACTCCATCGCCGCGTCATAGGCATCCAGAATCTCGTCCGAGCTTTGGAAGCCTCCGTCAGGGGCAACGATTTCAAACGACTCTTGCAGGTTTCCGTCGCCATCGCGTTCGTAAAACACGATGGATTCGATATTGCCGATCTCGCCGCCGATTTCTTCGAAATAAGAGAGGTAGTTTTCAAAGGTCGGTTCGGTGCCTTCGGGCAGGGACGGAACACCATAGGGATTGTCTTCAGGTTCTTCGGACAGAATGAAGACGCCGCCAAGCGGTGCGCCGTTTTCATCGGTGCCGTAGTCGAAGAACAGCTTGTCGTGCAGAGGATCGTCTTCGGGTTCTTCCGGATCACCCGAAACGCCTTTGATCGAACCTGAATCGGTGGTGGTCGATGTGGCCCGGATGCCGATGAAGTTGATGTCGTCCAGACTGTCGATGTCGAGTTCGACTTTGTAGACCTCGCCTTCGGTCAGATAGCTTGTTTTTCCGGTGCCTTCTGGTCCAAGGCCGGGGTCGCTGATCTTGACTGCATCATCCCATTGAACGGCTTCGCCATCATAAAGGGAACCGGCGCCATTCATGTTCAGAGGACCACCGAGACTTGTGCTGGGCCCAGACATGGTGTCATCCGCCCAGTAGACGGCATTCAAGTCCATCGCGCCTTCGTTCACCTGAATATCGGCGTAAAAGGTGCCGTTTTCTTCGTAGACGGTGATGGTGTAGGAAAGGCCAGCTTCTTGATAAGAAAAGACTTTTGTATGATCGGGCATGGCATTGCTCCTTTCATCTGTGCTTTGCCACAATAAAGGGAATTGTAGTCAACTCGTCACAGGGTCGGATGAGAGCCATCAAAAGGCGTCACCGAGTGAGGAACACTCTCGTATAGGGTTCCCTTACGTAAACTCTGTCAACACAATTGGGCCGTAATTCCGCCACAATCGCAGAAACGCACTGTTGCGAGATTGGGGAAGATGCCGGGATCGCAAGTGGGCTGGCTGGTGCTTGCGACTGGAAAACCTGACGGTTTGGCCTGCCGTTGAAACGCCGATCTGGCGAAAATCTGCGTCAAACTTGGCGGAGGATTGCGACGAACCTGCACGGCGCGGGCCTGCAATGGGTTCCCATGGTCGTCTTGGCCGCCCAATATGCGCCATCCCGCAGAGGAGTGCGGGGAAAAAGTGAAGGCGGGCCTGAGTTCCGCCGACCTAGTGGAGGATTACATGACCTATTTGATGCCGCGCGGCTTTCGCGCGCTGATCGCCTGCACCGCTATTGTAGCAGCACCTGTTGCGGCCCATGCCGAGCAATTCATCAACATCCTGACTGGTGGCACCTCGGGCGTCTATTACCCGATTGGCGTTGGCCTGTCGAAAATCTATGGCGAAAAGATCGAAGGTGCGCGCACGCAGGTGCAATCGACCAAGGCCTCGGTCGAGAACCTGAACCTGCTTCAGCAGGGCAAGGGTGAGTTCGCAATCGCCCTTGGCGATTCAGTCAAATACGCTTGGGAAGGCAATGCCGATGTCGGTTTTGCGGCTCCCTTGGACAAGATCCGTGGCATCGCGGCGGCCTATCCGAATTACATTCAGGTTGCGGCCTCGGCAGACTCGGGCATCACCACGATCGAGGATTTCAAGGGCAAGGCGATTTCGGTTGGTGCTGCAAAATCAGGCACCGAGTTGAACGCCCGCGCCATCATGGGCGCCTTGGGCATGTCTTACGAAGATTTCTCGAAGGTGGAATACCTGCCATTCGCCGAATCGGTTGAACTGATGAAGAACCGCCAACTGGATGCGACGCTGCAATCGGCGGGTCTGGGTGTGGCGTCTATCAAGGACTTGGCCACCTCGGTTCCCACGACCATCGTGTCGATCCCGGCTTCGGTCGCCGAGACACTGGGCGCGCCCTATCTGGCCGCAACCATTCCGGCTGGCACCTATGAAGGGCAGACTGCCGACATCTCGACCTTGGCCGTCGGCAACTTCTTCCTGACCCACGAGGGGGTGGATGAGGAAACCGTCTACCAGATGACCAAGCAGCTGTTTGAAAACCTGCCGGAACTGGTGGCGGCCCATAAGGCGGCAACGGCCATCACACTGGAAGGCGCGCTGAACGGGATGCCCGTTCCGCTGCATCCGGGTGCCGAGCGGTATTACCGCGAAGTTGGCCTGATCAAGTAAGTAAAACCACTCATGGCGTGGGGGCGGGCTGTGATGGCCCGCCCCGTTCTTGATCCGGGGAGGGGACAGGAATGACCGAATTCGCAAAGACCGCCGAGGCGGCGCCAAATCCGCATGATCCGTTGGCCGCAGGCTTTCCGCAGACGCTGGAGGGGCGGGCGCTATTCTGGATCGCTGTCGTGTTTTCGGTGTTCCAGATCCTGACAGCCGCACATCTGGTGGATTTCGCAAGTCAGGTGACGCGGTCTTTCCACGTCGGATTCCTGATGCTTCTGGGCTTTCCGCTGCTGGCGCTGATGAAAGGCGCAAGCGTGCCGTGGCGCGCTGTTGCTTGGGCTGCGGCCTTGGCGGGCGTTACAGTCGCGTTGTATCAATGGTGGGAATATGTGCCGCTGTTGATGCGGGCAGGTGATCCGCTGACGCGGGACATCGTCTTTGGCGTGATCGCCCTGACCCTGACATTTGCGGCGGCTTGGGCGATGATGGGGCCTGCGCTGCCGATCATCGCGGGGACCTTTCTGGCCTATTGCCTGTGGGGCGAATATCTTCCCAGCCCGCTGAACCACCGGGGTTATGACTTTAGCCAGGTGATCGACCACATGGCCTATGGGACCGAAGGGATCTACGGCATCCCGACCTATGTTTCGTCGACCTTCATCTTTCTGTTCATTCTGTTCGGCGCTTTTCTGGAAAAGGCCGGGATGATCAAGCTGTTCACCGATGTTTCGCTTGGCCTTGTGGGTCACAAGATGGGCGGCGCGGCGAAGGTTTCGGTGCTGTCTTCGGGCTTGATGGGTACGATTTCCGGCTCGGGCGTCGCGAATGTGGTGACGACGGGGCAGTTTACCATTCCGCTGATGAAGAAGTTCGGCTACCGGCCTGCCTTTGCCGGAGGGGTCGAGGCGACGGCCTCCATGGGCGGGCAGATCATGCCGCCGGTGATGGGGGCGGTGGCCTTTATCATGGCAGAGACCTTGGGCGTGGAATATGTCGAGATCGTGCAGGCCGCGATCATTCCGGCGATCCTGTATTTTGCCGCCGCTTTCTGGATGGTGCATCTGGAGGCGGGCCGGATGAATCTGCGTGGGCTGACCAAGGCGGAATTGCCGTCACCCATGGCCGCGCTGAAAGAGGGCTGGCATCTGATCCTGCCCTTGGCGGTTTTGGTGTGGCTGCTGTTTTCTGGCTATACGCCGCTTTTTGCAGGAACGGTGGGTTTGGGGCTGACGCTGATGCTGATCCTTGGCGCAAGTGTCGCGCTGGGCCTGCCCGCAGGAGCGATCCGGGTGATTTTCTGGATCGGTCTTGGTCTGGTAGCGGGTGCCTTCCTGCAATGGGGGATCTGGGTTGTCGCCGGGGCGGTTATTGCACTTGTCGCGGTCAACGCCTTTTCAAAAGGCGGACGGGAGACCATTATGATGTGTCGTGACGCTTTGGCGGACGGGGCCAAGACCGCGCTGCCGGTGGGTCTGGCCTGCGCGCTGGTGGGGATCATCATCGGCACCATGACGCTGACCGGGGCCGCGAATACCTTTGGCCAGTTCATTGTGGGCGTGGGCGAGAAAAGCCTGTTCCTGTCGCTGGTGCTGACCATGATCACCTGCATCGTGCTGGGGATGGGGATTCCGACGATCCCGAATTACATCATTACCTCGTCCATCGCGGGGCCTGCCCTGTTGGAACTGGGCGTGCCGCTGATCGTCAGCCATATGTTCGTCTTTTACTTCGGCATTCTGGCTGATTTGACGCCGCCCGTGGCGCTGGCTTGTTTTGCCGCAGCGCCTATTGCCAAGGAACGTGGGCTGACCATCAGCATACAGGCTGTCAAGATCGCGGCGGCCGGCTTTGTGATCCCGTTCATGGCGGTCTATACGCCCGCCTTGATGTTGCAGGATGGCGGGCCGCTGGCCGCATCCTTGGGATATATCCCGGCAGTGATCTACATCGTTCTGAAAACGGTCGTCGCCATTGGCCTTTGGGGTGTGGCCGTCATCGGCTGGTTGGGGTCACCCCTGGCAGTTTGGCAGCGGGGGCTTGCGATGCTGGCGGCCTTTTCTTTGGTTGTGGCGCATCCGATGTCAGACATCGTAGGCTTTGTGCTGGTCGCTGTATTCGCAGCACAGCACGTCTTTTGGAAGCGGGAGGCCCTGTAACGTGAGCGCTGGGGCGTGCCTTATGGTCGGGGCCGTTGCCATGTCGTTGAGTGGCAACGGGTTTTCCTTGCACTGGACCCATTCGGTTGAAAAGATCACATGGTCGGAAAACTGGGTAGTCATGGGGCACGCATTGCAACTTGTCGAGGCCAAGGTCAAAGGATCGGGCGCAGGGATGGAACCCGGAGAGGGCGCTGTATTGCAAGATGGCTGGTGGGTCTGGTCACCGATGACCCGCGTTCCGGAACTGCGCTTGGCTGCCTCGGGTGCCACCGGGGCTGGCTGGACATTGTGCGACGGGACCGCCTGTCACGAGCTGGGGGCTGAACCGGGGGAGGCGCTGATGATTGCGCCCTGCCAGTCATGAAGCTGGTCGATACGGTCATCATCGGTGGTGGCATCGTCGGTCTGGCAACGGCACTGGACTTGATGCATCGCCAGCCGGGAACCAAGGTGCTGCTTCTGGAAAAGGAAAACCATCTGGCCCAGCACCAGACCGGGCGGAATTCCGGTGTCATTCATGCAGGTGTCTATTATGCGCCGGGAAGCCTGAAGGCGCGGTTCTGCCGCGAAGGGGCCGCGGCGACGCGGGCCTTCTGTCTGGAAAACGGCATTCCCTTTCAGGACTGCGGAAAGCTGATCGTCGCCACGGATGAGGCCGAGCTTCCCCGCATGGAGGCGCTATTTGACCGCGCCCGCGCCAATGGCATTGCTATCGAGAAGTTGACCGGCGCAGAAGCGAGGGCGCGAGAGCCGGCTATTGCCGCCGTTGCGGCACTTTGGTCGCCCGCCACCGGTATTGTCGATTACGCTGCTGTTGCCGCCGCGATGGCGAAACGCTTTGCCGAGGCCGGGGGGGAAATCCTTCTGGGTGAAGAGGTGCTGGACGGAAGGGAAGCCGCGTCCGGTGTCACCTTGCGGACAAAAAAGCAGGCGATCACAGCGGGAAAAGCGGTGTTCTGCGCAGGGCTTCATGCCGACCGAATGGCCTGTCGTATGGGCCTTTCCCCGGATTTCCGGATCATCCCTTTTCGCGGTGAGTATTTCCGCATCCTCAACCAGCCGGCAGATCTGGTGCAAACCCTGATCTACCCGGTGCCCGACCCCGAAAGGCCCTTTCTTGGCGTGCATCTGACGCGCAAGATGGGCGGGGGATTCACTGTGGGGCCGAATGCCGTGCTGGCTGCAAAACGCGAAGGCTATGCCAAGACGGACATTTCCGTGGGCGATCTGGCGGAGTCTTTGGCTTGGCCCGGGTTCTGGCGGATGCTGGGCAACAATCTGCGACCTGCGATTTCTGAACTATCTGGGTCATTGTCCCGCGCGGCCTATCTGAAAAAGGTTCAGCGGTATTGCGGGCAAATCTCGCCGGGGGATCTGGACCCGTATCGTGCCGGAGTAAGGGCCCAAGCCGTGCGGCGGAACGGGCAATTGGTGGACGACTTCTTGTTCATGGAGTCCGCCCATATGCTGCATGTCTGCAATGCACCTTCGCCTGCGGCGACCGCGGCCGTTCCGATTGCCGCGCATATCGTTGATCGGCTTTTGGGGGCTGCGTGATGCGACTGCGCGCCGCCATTGGCCCTTTGCTGACGGCCTTGGTTGCGGCGGCCTTGGCGTGGCTTGTGGCCGAACGTTGGTCGATGGCCAACCTGCGTGCGGGCCTCGACCAATCGCTTTTGCTGACCAGTCGCGCGGTCGAGGCCGAGATTGACCGCTTTCGCGCCTTGCCCGATGTCGCGGGTGAAGATGCGCGGGTGCGTGCAGCCCTGCTGGACCCGCGCGCCTTGGACGAGGCCAATCGCTATCTGGAAACTGTCGCGGCCCATGCCGGGGCGTCGGAGTTGTTTCTGATCAATGCCGAAGGCCGCACAATTGCCGCATCGAACTGGAACCGCGAGGGCAGTTTTGTGGGGGAGTATTATAGTTTTCGCCCCTATTTCCGGCAGGCCATGCAAGAGGGGCGCGGGCAGTTTTATGCCATCGGCGTGACGACTGGCGTGCCCGGGTTCTTTTTGTCGACGCGGGTGCAATCAGGCCCGATGCAGGGCGTTTTGGTGGTCAAGGTGGACCTGCGGCCCTTGCAAGAGACATGGCGCACCGCGGGGGCAGAGGTTGCCTTGGTGGATGCGGATGGCGTGATTTTCCTGTCGGGCCGGGAAGACTGGCTTTATCGCCCGCTCGCACCGCTTGCGCCCGAGGTTCTGTCACGGCTTGAAGAAACGCGGGCCTATAACGGAGTGAATCTGCCCGATGCCGCGCCCTTGCTGGCGCAGGCGCCCGTTGGGCCCGATGTTGCCGGGGCTGACTGGATCGCGCGACTGTCTGGCGTTGGTGGGATGAGTTGGCGTCTGATCGCCTCGGCCCCGCAATCGGCGGTGGGCCGGATCGCTGGCGCTTGGGCGCTCGTGGCGGCCTTGCTGACCTTGGCGGCCGCGGCTGTCCTGAAGGCATGGGAGCAGCGACGGCAGATCATTGCGCTTAGGCTAAGTCAATCGGAACGGCTGGAAGGTATGGTCGCCGCCCGCACAGCAGACCTTGCGCGTGAGGTTGAGGCCCGCATCCAGGCCGAGGCCGATTTGAGGGCAGCGCAAGAGCATCTGATCCATACCGAAAAGATGGCGGCACTGGGCCGCATGTCGACGGCGATTGTGCATGAAGTCAGCCAACCTCTGGCCGCGATGGAGGCCACGCTGACCGCCGCCGAACTGGGGCTTGGGGCGGGGCAGGACAAGACCGCGACACGGCTGGCCAGCGCCAAGGGCCAGATCCGCCGGATGCAGCGCACGATCAAACATCTGAAAAGCTTTGGCCGCAAGGAGCCGGGCCTGTCTGAGCGTAGCCTGTTTGACCTGCGTCCCGTGATCGCCTCGGCTTTGGAACTGGTGACGCCGCGTGCGCGGGCGGTTGGCATTGTACCGAACTATACGCCACCCATTGGGCCGTTGATGGTGATGGCAGGGCCGGTGCGGATGGAACAGGTCGCGGTGAACCTGATCCTGAATGCGCTGGATGCGGTCGAGGGTGTCAGTGGTGCGGGCGTTGAGGTCACGCTCGGTCAGTCGGGCGACAGGGTTCAGCTTCGCGTTACCGACACGGGCCATGGCATCGCAGCAGAGGTCTTGCCGCGGGTTGCCGAACCGTTCTTTTCCACCAAGACCGGCGGTGAGGGACTGGGGCTCGGGCTTTCGATCTGCAAAGCCATTCTGGCCGAATTTGGCGGGACGCTGGAGATTAAATCGGTCGAGGGGCAGGGCACGGAAGTAACCGTCTCGCTTCCGCTTGCCGAAGCCGCGCGAGAGGCCGCAGAATGACCGCCAACCTGTTCGTTGTCGAAGATGACGAGGGGCACCTTGCGGCCCTGTGCGATCTGATGGGGGCGGCGGGGCATGAGGTGCAGGGCTTTGCCTCGGCCCAAGCGGCGCTTGCGGCCTTGGACACAGGCGGTGCTGTGCCGGATCTGATGCTGACCGATCTGCGGATGCCGGGGATGGATGGTCTGCAATTGTTGCAGGCGGTCAAGGCGCGACCGGGGGATCTGCCGGTCGTCCTGCTGACAGGACATGGGGATGTGTCCCATGCGGTTCAGGCGATCCGTGCCGGGGCCGATGATTTTCTGGAAAAACCTTATGATGCCGGCCACTTGGTCGCGGTCGTTCAGCGCGCCTTGGCCGCCCGGGCGACACGGGCCGAGGTTGACCGGCTGCAACAGGTTCTGGCGGAAAGAGCCGAGATCACGCTTTTGGGCCAAAGCCGGGCGATCAAAGGGTTTCGATCCCGCATTGCCGCCCTTGCGCCCCTTGATCTGGATGTGCTGATCACGGGCGAGACGGGCACCGGCAAAGAACTGGCGGCCCGTGCGCTTCATGCCGGCTCGAACCGGTCGGACCGACCCTTTGTTGCGGTGAATTGCGCGGCGCTGCCCGAGACCATGGTCGAGACGATCATGTTTGGCCATGCGGCGGGCGCGTTTCCGGGCGCGATTGAGGCAAAGCCCGGCAAGTTGGAAGCCGCCCAGGGCGGGACGCTGCTGCTTGACGAGGTCGAGGCGATGCCGCCTGCCGTGCAGGCCAAATTGCTGCGTGTCCTGCAGGAACGTGCTGTCGAACGACTGGGCGAAAATGGATTGCGCCCGTTGGATTTACGCGTCATTGCCACGTCGAAAACCGATTTGCGGCAAGCGGGAGAGGCGTTTCGTCCTGATCTCTATTTCCGGTTGGCTGGAGCAGAGATTGCGACGCCCACCTTGCGCGAAGCGGCGGAAGATATTCCGTTGATTTTTGCCCATTACGCGCAGCTTGCTGCCCGGCGCTACGGGCGACCCACACCTGATTTGCCATGGGGCTTGGCCCAGCAGTTGAAAAAGCGGCTTTGGCCGGGAAATGTCCGGGAGCTCAAGGCCGCAGCCGAAGCCCATGCGCTGGGTCTTTTTGAAACAAAAGCAGACGATGTCGCGGCGATTCCGGAAGGCACCTTGGCCGAACGCTTGGCCGCGTATGAGGCGCGAGAAATCGCCGCTGTTCTTGACCGCCATCGCGGCAATACGCTCAAGGCTGCCGAAACCTTGGGCCTGCCGCGCCGCACGCTGAATGACAAGATGCGCCGCTATGGGCTGACACAGTAAATCTTGCTCTTCTTGATGCCTTCAGCCTTTATCTTGGTCCAAATTTCCCGGGGGTGAATGGGCTAAAGGCCCAGAGGGGGCAGCGCCCCCTGCCTTGTCGTTCAGGAAACCTCGCGCACGGCTTCCATGGCGACATAGGTCGAGGTGCCGGCAACATGGGGCAGGGCGCTGATCCGTTCCGCCAGCACACGGCGGTAATCCTGAATGTCGCTGGTGCGGACCTTCAACAGATAGTCGAAGCGGCTGGCGATCATATGACATTGCTCGACTTCGGGGATCGACAGGACAGCCCTGTTAAAGGCCTGCAAAGCCGCCTCGCGCGTGTCTGACAGCCGCACCTCGACAAAGGCCACATGTGCCAGCCCCATCTTGATCGGGTCCAGATTGGCACGATACCCGGTGATTACGCCTGTTTCTTCCAGACGTTTCATCCGCGCCTGGGTGGGGCTTTTCGACAGCCCGATGCGCCGGGCCAGTTCCGTTGCGCTGATCCGGCCTTCGGTCGCCAAGATTCGCAGGATTGCATGGTCGAAACGATCAAGCTCTGGCGTTGTATCTGGCATCGCCATCTCCTCAAAATGCAGCCGATTTGGCTGTGTTTTAGCTTACAATCAGGAAATACGACTTTCAATCGCAGGGTATGATGGGGCGAACAGGAGAATGTCCCATGCCCCATGATTCCAGCCCCACTTGGACCACGATCGAAACCGAAAGCCTGCGTGACGAGGCGGTTTTGGTGCAATCACTGATCGCGGAAGCGGACCTGAGCGCAGAGGCGCGAGTCGCGATCACCGAACAGGGGGCCGATCTGGTCAGCCGCATTCGCCGCGCAGCGAAGCCAGGGTTGATGGAAGTCTTTCTGGCCGAATATGGGCTTTCGACCGACGAAGGTATTGCGCTGATGTGTCTGGCCGAGGCGCTGTTGCGCGTGCCTGATGCCGAAACGATGGATGCGCTGATCGAGGACAAGATCGCCCCATCGGATTGGGGTCGCCATCTGGGCCATTCCGCCTCCTCGCTTGTCAATGCCTCGACTTGGGCCCTGATGCTGACCGGCAAGGTGCTTGACGATCGGGAGCCGGGCGTCGTGGGCCATTTACGGGCTGCGGTCAAGCGGCTGGGCGAGCCGGTGATCCGGACCGCCGTGTCGCGGGCGATGAAGGAGATGGGCCGTCAGTTCGTTTTGGGTGAGACCATCGAAAAAGCGATGGACCGGGCGACCGAGCTGGAGGCCAAGGGCTATACCTACAGCTACGACATGCTGGGCGAAGCTGCCCGGACCGAGGCCGATGCCCGGCGCTATCACCTCAGCTATTCCAAGGCGATCACGGCGATTGCGGCAGCGGCCAAGGGGAACGACATCCGCTCGAACCCCGGTATTTCGGTCAAGCTCTCGGCGCTGCATCCGCGCTATGAGGTGGCGAAGCGCGCTCGCGTCATGGAAGAACTGGTGCCCCGTGTGCGGGCGCTGGCGGGCCTTGCGCGGGCAGCGGGTCTTGGCTTCAACATCGACGCCGAAGAGGCCGACCGACTTGCCCTGTCGCTCGAGGTGATCGAAGAGGTTCTGAAAGACCCCGCGCTGAAGGGCTGGGATGGTTTTGGTGTGGTGGTGCAGGCCTATGGTCGCCGCGCCGGCGCGGTGATCGACTGGCTCTATGACCTTTCCGTCCGTCTCAATCGTCGCATCATGATCCGTCTGGTCAAAGGCGCCTATTGGGATGCCGAGGTGAAGCGGGCACAGGTGATGGGCCTGACATCTTTCCCGGTCTTTACCCGCAAAGAAGCGACGGATGTGTCCTATATCGCCAATGCGCGGAAGCTTCTGTCCAAGACCGACCGCATATATCCGCAATTCGCGACCCACAATGCCCATACTGTGGCGGCAGTCCTGAAGATGGCCGAAGATATGGGCGTGGACCGGATGGCTTTTGAATTCCAGCGCCTGCATGGCATGGGAGAACGGCTGCATGATATCGTTCTGACCGACCGTGGCACCCGCTGCCGCATCTATGCGCCTGTCGGGGCCCATCGGGACCTTCTGGCCTATCTGGTGCGGCGTCTGCTGGAGAACGGGGCGAACTCCAGTTTCGTGAACCAGATCGTCGACGAAGAGGTGCCGCCAGCCCGCGTTGCGGCCTGCCCGCTGACAGCGATGGAAAGGCTTTCCTTGCCAAATCCGGCGCTGTCCTCCGGTCCAGAGCTTTTCGGCAAGCGCAAGAACTCTCGCGGTTGGGATTTGACCGATGCCGCGCATCTGGCCCAGATCGAGACGGCACGGGCCGATCATGCGGACCGGGTTTTCGAGGCCGCACCCATGCTTGCGGGCCGCGCGGCAGGGGCCTTGCGTCATGAGGTGAAGAACCCCGCGACGGGCGCACGTGTGGGCTTTGTCACCGATGCCTCGGTGGCGGATGTCGACACGGCGCTGCGTTTGGCCGAACCTTGGGCCGCCGCCCCTGCGGAACGGGCCGAGGTGCTGAACCGGGTGGCCGACCTTTATGAGGCCGAATACGGCGCGATCTTCGCACTGGTTGCACGCGAGGCTGGCAAGACACAGGCCGATGCCGTGGCCGAACTGCGCGAAGCGGTGGATTTCCTGCGCTACTACGCCGAGGGCGCGAAGGCGCTGACCCATCCGGCCCGGGGCGTCTTTGCCTGTATCTCGCCGTGGAACTTCCCCTTGGCCATCTTCACCGGCCAAATCGCGGCGGCGCTTGCGGCTGGAAACGCGGTGGTGGCGAAACCTGCCGAACAAACGCCCCTGATCGCGGCCTTGGCCGTTGGGCTGATGCACAGGGCAGGCGTCCCGGTGACGGCCGTGCAACTGGTTCCCGGCGACGGGGCCGTGGGGGCGATGCTGACGGGCGACGCGCGGGTGGCGGGCGTGGCCTTCACCGGCGGCACGGATACAGCGCTGAAAATCCGCGCCAATATGGTGCAGCATATGGCCCCCGGTGCACCCCTGATCGCGGAAACGGGCGGCTTGAACGCCATGATCGTCGACTCGACCGCGCTGCCGGAACAAGCGGTGCGCGATATCCTCGCCTCCAGCTTCCAGTCGGCCGGCCAACGCTGCTCGGCCTTGCGCTGCCTCTACCTGCAAGAAGACATCGCCCATACCGTCTTGGAAATGCTCTATGGCGCGATGGATGACCTGACCTTGGGCAATCCCTGGCATCTGGAAACCGATGTCGGCCCGGTGATCGACGGGGACGCGCAAGAGATGATCCGCGCCCATGTCGCGGCGGCCCGTACCGAAGGGCGTGTCCTGAAAGAACTTTCCGCGCCCGAGGGGGGCACCTTCGTCGGCCCGACGGTCATTCGCGTGAAAGGGATCGAAGAGATGGGACGCGAGATCTTTGGTCCCGTCCTGCATGTCGCTACCTTCAAGTCGAACCAAATCGGCAAGATCGTGAAAGCGATCAACGCCACTGGCTATGGCCTGACCTTCGGCCTGCACACCCGGATCGACGACCGCGTGCAAGAGGTGGTCGAGACAATCCATGCCGGAAACATCTATGTCAACCGCAACCAGATTGGGGCAGTGGTGGGAAGCCAGCCCTTTGGCGGCGAAGGCATGTCAGGCACCGGACCAAAGGCCGGCGGTCCGCATTACCTTGCCCGCTTTACCCGCAACGCGGGCCCTGTGGTCAGCGGTACGGACGCGACCTTGACAGAGGCCGAGGCTGGAGCGCAACTGAAGGCAAGTCATGCGACACCTGCGCCGCATGTGCTGGATCTGCCCGGCCCAACCGGGGAATCGAACCGCCTCTCGGTTCTGGCCCGCGACCCTGTGCTTTGCCTTGGGCCAAGCCCGGCTGCCGCCCTTGAACAGGCCGAGGCGATCCGGGCGCTGGGCGGTGTCGCGGTGGAGGTTCCGGGGCTGATGCCCGAGACGCTCGGCAAGCTCTCCGGCATCGCTGGCGCGATCTGGTGGGGTGACAGCGATACGGCTCGCGCCCTCGGTCGGGCGCTTGCCAACCGGCCCGGGCCGATCCTGCCGCTCATCACCGACCGCCCGGATCAGGGCCATGCGACGATGGAGCGCCATTGCTGCATTGACACCACGGCTTCGGGAGGGAACGCGCAACTTCTGGCCGAGGTCGCCGGATAAGGCGGAGGCCGCCTCGGGGCCCATCGAGGGCCCGCTCGGCGGCGTTGCCACGGAACAGCCAGCCAGCGAAAGCGCCTGCCTTCCACCTTTTTTCTGTCCAGAAATATCCCGGGGGAGAGGCCCTTGCCGCAAGGCAGGGGCCGTGAGGGGGCAGCGCCCCCTCGACCTCACGCTTCCCTCTTGCAACTTTGCTGCGGATCGGAAAACCATGCACGCATGTTTCCAATTCGCGATCATAACCCGTCAGGCCGAACACCTTTTGTCACCTATCTCTTGATTTCGGTGAACATAGCGGTGTTCTTGTCCTACGGTCTGACCCTGCAAGAACCCCAACTCAGCTATTTCTTTTATGATTGGGGCCTTGTGCCGCGTTTTATCAATGAGGGCTTCGCACTCCATGGGCTGATCACCCATATGTTCCTGCATGGTGGCTGGATGCACCTGCTGGGCAACATGTTGTTTCTCTACATTTTCGGCGACAACATGGAAGATGAGATGGGGCATTTCGGCTTTGCCATCTTCTACCTCTGCTCAGGCCTCGCAGCGGCCGCACTGCAATATGCCGCCGCACCAATGTCAGAGGTGCCGATGGTTGGGGCATCGGGCGCAATCGCCGGTGTGATGGGGGGCTATCTCCTCTTGTTCCCCAAAGCCCGCGTCGACGTTCTGTTCATCTTCATCATCTTCTTCCGCGTTTTCGCCATCCGGGCCTGGATCGTTCTGGGCATCTGGTTCGCCCTTCAGCTTTTCAACGGCGCGATCACACCTACCGATGGCGGGGGCGTGGCCTATTGGGCCCATGCCGGAGGCTTTGCCGCGGGGGTAATCCTGTCCCTGAAAACATGGCTGCGTCTTGGCGGCACCGATTTTTGGAATCGCACACAAGGCCGTCCGCCCCATCCCGAGGCGGAATACAAGTTTCAGAAATCGTCGATACCACGCGTTCCGCGCCGCTAGCGCGGATCAGACCTCACGCAGGATTTTGCGGAAGGGCTCGAACAGGCCTTCGTTTCCGGCGACCAAGGCACCATCCTCAATCGGGTCTTGATCTTCGCGCAGACCCGAAACCATGCCGCCTGCTTCTTTGACCAAAAGCACGCCGGCTGCGATGTCCCAAGCGTTCAGTTCGCGCTCCCAATAGCCGTCATAACGGCCAGCGGCGACATAGGCCAAATCCAGCGAAGCTGCACCCCAGCGGCGCACCCCGGCGCAAGCTGGCATCAGCTTGGCCAGATCTTTCATCGTGGCAGGCAGGGTCTTCTTTGCGCCGAACGGCACACCCGTCGCAAAAATTGCCTCGTGCATGTGGCGACGGCCCGAAACACGGATGCGGCGGGTATCGTTCAGCCATGCGCCCGAACCCTTTTCCGCCCAGAACATCTCGTCCTTGGCAGGGTCATAGACGACGGCCGAGATGATCTCGCCCTTGTGCTCCAGCGCGATCGAAACGGCCCAATGCGGCAGACCGTGCAGAAAGTTCGTGGTTCCATCCAGCGGATCGACAATCCAGCGGCGGGTGGGGTCGGCCCCGGCGGCGGCACCGGTTTCCTCGCCCAGCCAACCATAGGTGGGTCGTGCGCCCATCAGCTCTTCCTTGATCACCCGCTCGGCCTCTTGGTCGGCTTTCGAGACGAAGTCGCCCGGACCCTTGGTCGAAACCTGAAGGTTTTCAACTTCGCGGAAGTCTTTCACAAGGCTGCGGCCTGCGCGGCGTGCGGCTTTGATCATCAGGTTCAGGTTGGCGCTGCCCTGCATTGCGCTGTCTCCATCCGGTCCGGTCGTTCAAAGGCGGTGACTTACACGGGAGAGGGCGCAAAGGAAAGGGGGGGAAACTCTCCTGCGCGGTCATTTCCGCGCGCAACCTGCGGTTCAGGCAGTTGCCTTGCGCGGCAAAGATCTCATCTGCCAAGGACTCTTTGTCTTCTGAGTCATGGCATCACTCAGCCGGTCCGGGCCAGCAACCGATTTCGCGCCGCAGAGATGTGTGAGATCGCCATGACGGGAACTTGGGCGTGGGACCGTCGCAGAAAGCGGCAGGTGCCGCTCGGGTCCATGAGTGTTCGATGGCCTCAATGTTCAGGATGCACAGCCCGACAAAGGGCTCTTACGTCCGGCGCTAGCGGGCAGAGTTCGAGCGGATGGTCCACATACAGTTCGCGGGCCATTGATCGAGGCTGCGCGTTGCTAAGCGGGGATATGACAATGTCAGTCTCAGTCGGCATTTGGGCAGCGGTTGAAGGGGGGCATGAAGCGCCAACCATTGGAACCTCGAACAGCCCGACGCCAGTATTGCATGACGGTTTTCCTCCGCCAGACACATGATCCCGTTGCGGATGATCGTGCCCCTTCGATACCCCGTTCGACCGGATTGAGATGCGTCAGCTAGACTGGCTCGCCTCTGGTTGTGACAGAATGCGTGCGATTGCGTTGGCCGTTATCGCCCGTGGATACCTTGCCGCCCTTAAGCGCGAAGGCCTGACCGCAGGTCCTGCAAATTGGAAATGAAATTGCCCGGCGCAGAAGGCACCGGGCAATTTCGTCGTCGACGTCAGGCCTTTACCGCGACGGGGCCAGATAGCGCGCTGAAACATAGCCTTGCACGTCCAGCCCTTGCGTCGTCCGGACATGGCACCACTGGCTGTTGCCATAGGTCTGGCAGCCAAGGTTCGCAAAACGCGTGCCCTCTGGCGCGTTGGCAATGATGCGGCTGGTGGTCGACGGCGCGTCGCGTACATTCAACTTGTCGCCCGGACGCAGGCCCGAAACGACCCAGAACCTTGGCTCTGTGGTCGGTGGCTTGGGCGCTGGTTTCGTCTCGCGGAAGTACCGCGCATCTGCCCAGCCCGTGACATCAACACCATCGGTGAATCGCACGCGACACCAGGCGCGCCCGGCGATGTCTTGGCAGCCCAAGCCCTGAACGCGGTCTCCGTTGATCAAGGAAAGCAAGACCCGGCTAGAGGTTGAGGCCCCCTGATAAAGACGAAGAACCTCATTGCCTCTAAGACCGGTTACTTCCCACGTCCCGCCAGTGCCGGGGCCGGGATCGGTTGGCTTTGGGGGTTTGGTCGGCTTGGGGGCAGTCTCGGTCAGGAACTTGCCGTTCACCCAACCGGTGACATCAATACCTTCTGTCGATTTGATCCGGCACCATGTCGCAGCTCCGGATTTTTCGCATCCCAGATTGCGGACCTTTTCGCCTTCGCCCAATGTGGCCAGAATGCGCGAGCTGGCGTTCGGATCGCGGCGCACGTTCAGCCGGTCCCCTTCCTTCAGCCCTTTGACATAGAGGAATTCAGGGCCTGTCGGGGGAGGAGGATCCGAGGATTTGACCAGAAACTGTTCGGACATAAAGCCGCGAGCTTTGTCGCTGGCCACTTTCTGCACTTCGCACCATGACACGGAGGCGACCTTCGTACACCCCATGTGCAAGACCTTGTCGCCATTTCTGACCGCGCCGGTAAAGTTCAGACTTTCCTTCGGCGTCTTGTAAAGCGGCAAAAATGCCCCCTTCGCCAGTCCTGTCACTTCCCATGTTCCGGGAAGAGCGGCCCGCGTCTGCGCGCTGGCCGGCAACAGTGAACCGGCCAGAAAAAGCCCAATTAACAAGAGCCTCAGTAGGCCTTGTCGGCCCATTGCCCGATAAAAAGAGATCAATACCATACTCATCACCTTAAGAGTTACGACTCGACATAGTGTGACAGCTTCCCTCGAAAAAGTCGAAACAGTCTCGTGATCGGCCTGTGAAGAAAAGGAACGCCGGAAGAAAGCCGCCTATCGCCGGACTTCAACGACCAGATTCTTCTTTCCCTCACTCTTGACCATGTTGAACAGGATGCGTGCGTGATCAGGATGCAGGCGAATGCAACCTGCCGAAGCGGGGCGGCCAAGCTTGCTGATCTGGTTGGTGCCGTGAATTGCGTAATTGCCGTTAAAGAAAATCGCATAGGGCATGGGGGCGCCATTATACAGGCTAGACCGGTGGTTCCTTGATAGCCACTCGGCACCGTTCCATTTGCCAGTGGGGGTGATCTTTCCCTTACGAGCGGTAGAGACGGGCCATTCATAAAGCTTTCGTCCCTCATGAAGGACTTCCAAAACCTGCCGCGAGATGGACACCCGCACGACAACTCGCTGCGGCTGCCACTGTTCTGCCTGAGTGGCGGCGGTGACCGCCAATATGGCCTGCGCGGCTGTGGCTGGGCCTGAAACGGGTAGCCCAAGTGATAAAAACAGGATGAAAAGCAAGGCTCGCATAATGTCCTCATAATATCGGATCGGCGATATAAGCAGGGTTCCGCCGATGGCGCCTGCTGTCAACGCTTGATATGCGGCACAAGGGTCAGGAAAACCTGTCTTTTCGGGAAAGGCGTCGGGGGAACCGACTGTGACAGCATGTCAGACAGCTCTCGGATCAACTTGCGCCGGATGGCCCGGGGGTAATCGGCCTGCGTTACCGCCACTTCGACAAAGGCCCCGTCGCCGCGAATGACATTCGATCGGTAATACGCCGTCAGGTCGGATTCATGTTCTCCAATGGCCAGCCCGTTCACGACCAGATTGCCGAAATCGGTCTTTGCGTAAACGCGAAGGGGCGGTAGGCCGTCATTGTTCTGCCCATCGCCCGCAACATCCAGCACTTGTCTTTCGCAAGACGGAGCTGTTTCGAACTGTTCCAGCCCAAAGCGCAACGCCGCGCCCAAGGCTGTTGGCAGGCTTGCCGGAAAACGGGGCGTTCTGCGGATCTGTTCGGCCATGCGGTGAAGATCGTCCGGGGTCTTGATAACCTGCCAATCGGCGACGATTTCCTGATAGCGCTGTCCGCTCCAGTGAAAGACCAGAATGGCCACATCACCTGGAAGTCCAAAAATCGCGGCCTCGACCGCAGGGTCGGTCAGCGCCTGTGCCAAGCCTTCGGTTTGGATGACATAATCAGAGGCATCTACCGACCGGGACACATCCACCGCCAAGGCCAATGCCAGACGGCAGGCGGCATCGGCTGGGGCTGCCGACAAACAAAGGGCAAGTGAAAACGGGATTGCAAAATGCATGAAACCACCTTGGTCCCGCAAGGCTACACCGAAACGGCGATGTCCCAAAACAGGATTTCATTTCAGCCGGTGCAGCAGCTCGCCGTGGTCATAGCCAAGCCGCACTTGCGCGGTTTCGGGCGACATCCAAGCAAAGCGAAACAAAATCGGTGGCGCACCATCACTTGGAAAGCGTTCGATATGATCCCAAGTTTCCGACAGATCGCCCCAAAGCTGCGTTTGAAAATAAAAGCGCCGGTAAAAGCGTTCTTCGCCCTTATAGGTTTTCAGATGTTCGGTTTGGCCCAAGAACCGAAAGACTTCTGCCAAAAGGCCGGTTTCTTCTTCGAATTCGCGCTTTGCGGAATACGAGGGAAATTCGCCCGCTTCCATCGTTCCCCCGGGAACCTGCAACCCGATTTCGGGAAATTCGGGTTCTGAAAATACCAGAAGTCCACGCGCTGAGGTGGCATAGATCAGGACTTTCTGGATCAGCCTGGGCATTCCCTACAGTCCCCGCTGCAATTTCACCGGTTCTGTCCGGGCAAGGCGCAAGAAATGCGCCATATAGGGGCGGGCCACGTCCTCTTCTCGCGTGGCCGCGAATAGCCGTTTTGTCACCGTCTGCGGACCCAAGGGGCGGGTAACGTAGTCGGCGTTCAGCTTTACATCGCGGATCACCCAGTCCGGCAGCACCGCCACCCCCCGGTTTGACCCGACCAGCATCAGGATCACCGCCGTCAATTCCACCGGGCGCTGGGCGCGGGGTTCGACCTTTGCGGGCGTCAGGAGTTCTGTGAACACATCCAGCTTGTCGCGCCCGACGGGATAGGTGATCAGAACTTCGTCGCGGAAATCCTCAGCCTCGATCACCTGTTTCTGAGCCAGCGGGTTCTGGGACGAGGCGACAAAGGTCGGGTGATAGTCAAAAAGCGGGTTGAAGGTGACGCCGGGCAAGGGCTCGGGGTTCGACGAGATCACCAGATCCACCTCTTCCCGTGCAAGCGCCGGAAAGCTGTCGAAGGCCAGACCTGCGCGAATATCCACATCGACTTCTGGCCAAGCATGTCGAAACAGTTCCAAAACCGGGAACAGCCAGTCGAAACAGGCGTGGCACTGGATGGCGATATGCAGGCGTCCGGTTTTGCCCGATCGCAGCGCGCGAAACTCTTCCTCCATCAATTCGATTTCCGGCAGGATGCGTTCGGCAGCCTTCAACATCCGATGGCCTGCTGCCGACAGGCGCATGGGCTTGGACCGTCGCACGAACAGCTCCATCCCCGCCTGATCTTCCAGCCCCGCTACCTGATGTGACAGGGCAGATTGGGTCATGTTCAGCATCTCGGCGGCACGGGCAAGGCCGCCAGCCTGATGAATGGCGCGGATCGTACGGAGGTGGCGAAGTTCGATGTACATGAGGTTAACCACAAGATGATCGTGAAGATTATGAATTGGTCTCACAAACGCGAATCTGCGACAAGGGGTCATCGAAGGAGAAAATCATGACCACACCACGCATCAGCTTTGAGTTCTTTCCGCCACAGACGCTGGACGCTTCGTTCCGCCTGTGGGAGACGGTGAATGCTCTGGCGCCGATGCAGCCGGAATTCGTGTCGGTCACCTATGGTGCAGGCGGCACTACGCGCAAGCTGACCCATGACGCCGTTGGCACAATCCACCGCAACTATGGCCTGAACGTCGCCGCGCATCTGACCTGCGTCGATGCAACCCGCGTCGAAACGCTGGAAATTGCTAAGTCTTACGCCGAAGCGGGTGTGACCGAAATCGTCGCTCTGCGTGGCGATGCACCGAAGGGCGCTGAACGTTTTACCGCCCATCCCGAGGGTTTCGCATCGTCGGTTGAATTGATAGAAGCCTTGGCTGAAACCGGCAAGTTCAAGATCCGCGTCGGTGCCTATCCCGAGCCGCACCCGGACGCCGCCGATACGCTGGCCGATGTGCGTTGGCTGAAGCGCAAGATTGATGCTGGTGCCACTTCGGCAATCACCCAGTTCTTCTTTGACGCCGACACCTTCTTCCGCTTCCGCGATCTTTGCGCCAAAGAGGGCATCACCGCGCCGATCATCCCGGGTATCCTGCCGATCATCAGCTGGGAAGGCGCCAAGAAGTTTGCTGGCCGTTGCGGCACGCAAGTCCCCGCCCGTCTGGACGAGGCGTTCCAAACCGCCATTCGTGATGGCCGCGAAGAACTTTACGCGCTGGCCCATTGCACCCAGCTTTGCGACAAGCTTCTGGAAGGTGGCGCAGAAGACCTTCATTTTTACACGCTGAACCGTCCCAATCTGACCCGCGAAGTTGTGCGCGCCCTTGGCATTCAGCCCGAGGTCGTTTTGGAAAAAGTTGCTTGAGTACAAGCTTACCTTGTCTCCCTGGAGGTCCCACCGCGTGATGGTCGGGGCCTCTTTTTTATCGGGCAGGGCGAGAGGCTAGCAAAGCCAGCGCAGCGCAAAGGCCAAGCCCGCCCCAGACCACCATGTAAGACACGGGAAACGCCCCTCCGGCATAGCCCCGTTCCGTCGCTTGCCCTGTCAGCGCATGGGCAAGAACCGCGATCACCACGCCCAGCCCATAGGCCAGCGTCACCCAAAGCGCCGTTTGTGCGAGGCTTCGGCTCGCTCGCGCGATCCATGCGCCGGTTGCGACCGAAAGAAACATCGAAGCAATGAGGCGCGTGGTAAGAGGGTCGCCCTGCCACGGCCAGATGAGAGGCAAGGGACCGTTCGGCCAAAGGAAAAGGGCCAAGGCCCAAGCACCGGAAACCCCCGCAATCCCCAAAAGACAAAGCCTTAATGCTGGTGCCGGGCGACCATCCATTTCCTTGAAATTTCGCAGGTGCCATAGGGTGACTGAGCTGGCCAACAGCAAGGCAAGCACGATGGCAAAAAAGGCCCAAGTCACCGCCCGTCCAAAATCAAGGCGCGCCAGATGCTGGGTGAGAATGGCCAGCGTCAGCGGGGCAAGATAGACCCACAGCATTGCCACCACCATGCGCAGATGGGTCGCAAACGGTTTGCGCAACGCAAGGAAAGCCGCCAACGCAAAAGACCATCCGGCCGCCGCGAGCATCTTTGCGGCCAGTCCCGGCAAGGCCCAGGAAAAGGCATAGGGATAATTGGGGGCCCAGGCAAAAGCCCCCCAGAACCCGCCCGCGCAGGTCGCAACCAAGGTCAGCGCCGCCAGTCCCTCGGCATGGTCAGGGATGTGGTCCAGCCGCTGTCGCCACAGGGAAAACCCCCAAAGGATGGACCCGGTCAAAAGGCCCATGCCAAGCGCTTGCCATCCCAGAACGCCCATCAAAGCTACCCTTCCCATCTTGCCCCGAAGCTAGGCTGCTGGAACAATCCGGGCAAGTCGGGCAAACCTGCCCCCGCATCGCCGCAAATTTCGAGGTTTCCAGCGCCCGACTTGGGCAGTATCGTGCCGCAAACCATTGGAAATCTGCCCATGACAAAACCGATCTACCTTCTGAACGGCCCCAACCTGAACCTTCTGGGCAAACGCCAGCCCGAAGTCTACGGCCGCGAAACGCTGGCCGATGTGCAGGCCAAATGCGAGGCATTGGCAACCGAACTGGGCCTGACCCTGCGCTGCCTGCAATCGAACTGGGAAGGCCAGATCATCGACTGGATCCATCAGGCCCGTGACGAAGGGGCAGGGATCGTCATCAACCCCGGTGCCTTCACCCATACCTCGGTTGCCATTCTGGACGCGCTGAACGCTTTTGACGGCCCGGTGCTGGAAGTGCACATCTCGAACGTCCATAAGCGCGAAAGCTTCCGCCACCATTCCTATGTCAGCCTGCGCGCCGAAGGCGTGATCGCGGGCTTTGGCACCGAAGGCTACCTTCTGGCCCTGCGCCGAATGAAAACATTGGTGGCCGCATGAAACTGCCCGAAAACCGCTTCAAACGCGCCATCGCTGCGGGACAGCAGCAAATCGGCCTTTGGAATTCCATCACTGGGACAGTGACGTCGGAACTCTTGGCCACCATCGGCTATGACTGGCTGGTGATCGACACAGAACATGCGCTCACCGATGTGCCAGACACCTTGGGCATGATGCAGGCCATGGCGCCCTATCCGGTTTCTGCGGTCGTGCGTCCGGCGGTCAATGACATCGTTCTGATCAAGCGCCTGCTGGATCTGGGCGCCCAGACCCTTCTTATCCCTTATGTGCAAAACGCCGAAGAAGCACAGGCCGCCGTCACAGCCATGCGGTATCCGCCGCGTGGAATGCGCGGGGTTGCCCTGATCACCCGAGGCAGCCGCTTTGGGCAGGTGCCAGACTACGCCACACGGGCGGAAGAAGAGCTTTGCCTTCTGGTTCAGGTCGAAACTGTCGAGGCATTGGCCGAGATCGAGGCGATTGCAGCTGTCGATGGTGTCGATGGCATCTTCATCGGCCCGTCTGATCTGGCGGCCAGCATGGGGCATCCGGGCAATGCACGCCACCCCGAGGTCGTGGCCGCGATCAAGGACGCCATCACCCGCATCAAGGCGGCAGGAAAACCGGCAGGGATTCTGGCCGTAGATCCCGCTTTTGCGCATGACTGCATCGCTTGGGGCACCACCTTTACCGCTGTCGGTGTGGACGTGCTTTTGCTGCTGCAAGCGGCCAAGAATATGCGTGCCCAGTTCAACACCACGCCCTAAACCCCAGATGCAGGGCTTTCGCTGGCATGAAAAGGCACGACTGTTCGGCCCCGATGGGCAGGAACAGCCGCGCCTCATGCCCTTTGACCCCCTTCCAGATCCCGCAATTGGCAGCGCGGCCCTCGCCTCGGTCTTGGGCGGGCCAGAGGGAGCCGCCTTCCGCATCGGCGGCGCCGGCGCGATTGAGGCAGGCCAAGGCGCGTTTGAGACGCTGACGGGCGGCTCTTTGGGCCGCCCACGCCGGGTGATCCGCACGCAGGCCAGTTGGATCGCCAGTTTCACCGTCAATGCCGGCCTCTTTGACATCGCACCCGGTACGCGCGTGGCGGTCCTTGGCAAACTGGTGCATTCGCTTGCGCTTTACGCCGCGATCGAGGCATTGCATCTGGGGGCCGAACTGCATGTGCTGGAAGACCTGCGCCCAGACCGGCAGGCGAAGGCTCTGGCCGACCGTGGAATTCACGTCCTTTACGCAACGCCTGCGCAGTTGCGGCCCGTCATGGCTGCGGCCGCGCGCCAAGACAGGCCGCTTTCCCTGCGCCAAGTTGTGATCGGAGGGGCGCGGCTGGATGCCGGATTGCGCGCACTGGTCGCTACCGCCGCCCCTTTGGCGGTCATCCACGAATTTTATGGCGCGGCGGAAACCAGTTTCATCACGCTTGCCTCAAACGATGCCACCGGTGAAACCGTGGGCCAGCCCTATCCGGGCGTCCAGCTTCGTCTGAAGGAGAACGGCCTGATCTGGGTGCAAAGCCCCTATCTGTTTCAATCCTATGCAGGCGAGGATCCCGGCTCGGCCCGCCGCGACGGGGCTTGGCTGACCGTGGGCGAAATTGGCGAACTGGGCCCGAATGGTCTGGTCCTGTATGGCCGCGAGGGGCGTATGGTCACGGTCGCTGACCGCAACGTCTTTCCCGATAAGATCGAGGGCTTTCTTCTGGGCCTTCCCGGCGTGGACCGGGCGGCGATTTTGCCTGTCGCCGATGCCGCACGCGGCCATGTGCTGCTCGCCTGCCTGATGGGCGACCAGACCGCCGAGCCCACCATTCAGGCGGCGCTGTTGGCCGAACTGGGCCCAACTCTTGCCCCCAAATCCCTGATATGGCGGCAAGATTGGCCCACGCTCCCCTCGGGCAAGACTGACTTGGCTCGCTTGGCACAGGAGCATCCGTCATGGCGGTGATCCTTTCCGCAAGACGCACGGCGGTCGTGCCCCGTGGCGGGGCCTTTGCGCGGCTTTCGGTCGAAGACATGGCCGCGCCGGTTCTGCTCGCCTGTCTCGCCGATGCGGGCGTAGGCGCGCCGGATGAGGTGATCTGCTCCAATGCCATTGGTCTGGGCGGAAACCCCGCCCGGCGCATTGCGCTGGCAGCGGGCCTGCCGCAGCAGGTGGGGGGCCTGACCATCGACCGTCAATGCGCCGGGGGATTGGACGCCATCCTTCTGGCGCGGGCCTTGGTCGACAGTGGGCAGGCCCGTCTGGTTCTGGCAGGCGGGGTGGAAAGCTATACCCGTCGCCCCCTGCGGTTCAGGACAGATCCGGATGGCGGGGCGCCGCAGCCCTATGAACAGGCCCCGTTCACGCCTTGGCCCGACCGCGACCCCGATATGGCTGAGGCGGCAGCCCTGCTTGCAGAGGTAGAGCGCCTGTCGCGGGCGGAGCAAGAGGCGTTTGCCATCGAAAGCCATGCAAAGGCGTTGGCGCGGTCGACATGGCCCGAGATCGTTCCGCTGGCAGGGCAGGGGCGCGATGCCTTTGCACGGGCGCTCACGCCTGCGATTGCGGCCCGGGCCAAACCCATTGCGGGAACGGTCACGGCGGCCACAGCGGCGGTTGCCGCCGACGCCGCCGCCTTCTGCCTTGTTGCCTCGGACGATTTGTGGCGCGCGGGTGCGCTGCGCATCTTGGCAGGCTCGACGCTGGGGGATGATCCCAGCCAACCGGGCCTCGCGCCCGTGCCAGCGATCCGCGCGGCTTTGACGGCCTCGGGGACAGGCGCCGCGGATCTGGCGCAAGTCGAGGTGATGGAGGCCTATGCCGTGCAGGCCATGGCCTGCGTCACCCATGCCGGTCTGAACCCCGCCACGGTCAATCCCGGCGGCGGAGCCCTGTCTCGCGGTCATCCGATCGGGGCCTCGGGGGCAATCCTTGCGGTGCGCCTCTTTCACGACCTGCGACGGGGCAGGGGCCTTGCGGCCATCGCCTCTGCCGGAGGGATCGGGTCTGCACTGGTGGTCGAACGCCCTTAGGCGCGCGACATCAGCGCGCCGGGACGGGCCTTGGCAATGGCTTGGGTCACAAAGCCCGCCAGCACGGCCTTGACCAGATCACCCGGCAGGAAGGCCATCGCCAGATAGCTGGCCTCGGTCAGGGTCTTGTCCAGCATCACCGCCATGCCGGGGATGCCAAAGGCATACATCACACCGATGCCGCCGAAAATCGCGCCGCACAGGGCCGCCCAGAACGGGACCAGCGTGGTCCGTTCCACCACGAGACCGGCGACAAAGGCTGCGATCGGAAAGCCGATCAGGAAGCCGACCGAAGGCCCGGCAAAAACACCCAATCCGCCACGGCCACCCGACAAAAGCGGCAGACCAAGGGCCACAAGCCCAAGGAACAACAGGACCGCCAGCGCACCGCGCTTTGCCCCCAGCACCGTCCCGCATAGCATGATCCCCAGCGATTGCGCCGTAATCGGCACGCCTGCAGCCAGATCAATCTTCGGAACAAGGCCCAGAACCGCAATCAGCGCGGCGAAAAGGGCGATGTGGGTCAGGCTGCGTTCCATGTGGCTCTCCTGTTTGCGTGCGGGCTTTTATCCTGCGCCGCCCCTTGCCCGCAAGGCCTCGGCCACATGCTCGGCATCGTCCAGTGCCGCCAAAGCCGCCGGGGCTAGAATGCGCCAGCCAGCGCGTCGCGCGCTGCGCGCCCGCAAAGCCATCGAAATCTGCTCGACCTTCTCGCCCAGAACCGGAATGAATCGGATCACCAAGGCAATGGCCAAGGCCAGCCTGCGCGGCGGCAAGATCGGTGTCAGTGGTACCGCAATCGTTTCCAGCACCGAAATCATGTCCGACAGTCGCGTCGTCATCGTCACCAGATTGGCCGCAGCCACCGCCGTGACCATCCGCAAAATGACCACCGCGCCGCCCGCCAGGTCCCCCGTCCAGCCATGCCAGACAGCGACAATCGCCACAAAGGGCCACAGCGGCCGCAACATCCGCAGCCCATGTCGGGCAAAGGCCACGCCCCCCGGAGCATAGAGCAAGGCCACCAGAACCAGCCCCAGAAACAGAATCACCGGCGTCTTGGCCAGAAACAAAAGGAAGGTGAACAGCGCCAGAGCCGCCAGCTTGACCGGCGCGCCGACGCGATGCAAATGCGTCTCAACCGGCGAAGTCAGCGTCAGCATCATCTAACCCATAGGCATGCATTGCCGCCATGAACCCCGGCAAGACCTTGTCAGGCTTCCCTTCCGCCAAGACGCGCCCCGCCTCCAGCCAGACCACGCGATCGGCGGTTTTCACCAGATCGGGGTCATGCGTGATAGTCACCAGCCGCTGCGGCAAGGCCGCAAAGGCCCGCGCCAGCCGCGCCTGAGTGGGCAGATCCAGCCCCGCCAAGGGTTCGTCCAGAAGGATTGTGTCCGGCTCCATCATCAGCACCGCCAAAAGGCACAGCCAGTGCCGTTGCCCTTGGCTCAGTGTCGAGATCGACAGATCCGCCCAGCCACCTTTGCCCTCGGCCTTCAGACGGGTCCGTGCCGCCACCATCGCCGCGGATTTGGTCTGGCCTTGCTGGATCAGACCAAAGGCCAGCTCCTCGGCCACGGTTGGGAACAGGATCTGATGATCGGGGTTCTGGAACAGAATGCCCAAGCGCGACAACAGAGCCTTGCGATCCTTTGACGGGTCTATCCCGTCGACCCGAACCTCACCCGAACTGGCCGGGATCAGCCCGGCAATCAGGCGCAACAGAGTCGATTTGCCAGACCCATTGCGCCCGATAATCCCGATCCGCCGCTCGGTCAGATGCAGGTTGATGTCCTGCAACACGGCCTTCCCACCCAAAGTCACGCAAGCCCGCCGCAACAGCAGGCCATCGTCGTCCGAAGGTGAGGGGGCCGAAAACCCCTGCCGCGAAATGATTTTCATGGCTAAGGCTCATACCGCTCCTGACTTCGCCTGCCAAGACCGGGCGCGGTCAAAGAAAAAGGCCGCCCAAACACGGGGCGGCCTGTCTCCTAAATTCAAGGCAATTTAGCAGGCGGCGATGAACCGGCGGCCGCTTGCATCGCGGTAATAGCACTGTCCAGCCGACGGGGCGGGGCCAATCAGGGTCGAGGCGGCAACGCCGACTGCGGCACCGATCAACGCACCTTGAGTGCGGTCCGAGTCAGAGGAGACAGCAGCGCCAACGGCAGCACCAGCAAGGGCACCGGCAGCAGCATTCTGCTCTGGAGTCTGACATGCGGTCAGCGACAGGGCGATCAGGGGAATGGCAACGAGTTTCAATTTCATGTCGTGTCTCCGATGGTGTCCTTGCGGGCGTTTACTGGGAGAGCAACGCGCAACTTGGCACCGGGTTCCAATCAAATTAACGAAAAGCGCGCCCGAGGAACCCTCGAGCGCGCTAAAACCCGCCGACCGAAGGCCCTTATGCGCGGGCTGCCGCCACCGAGGCCTCCAGAATGTCCATAGCCTCTGCGAAATGGGCATCCGGGATGGTGATCGGGGCAAGGAAACGTACCACGTTGCCATAGACACCGCAGGTCAGGAGAATCAGACCACGCTTTTGCGCTTCCATGCGCACGCGGCCGGTAAAGCCCGCATCGGGCTCTTTCGTCGATGGGTTGGCAAATTCCACAGCGACCATGAAGCCGGGGCCGCGAATGTCGCTGATTTCCGGCGTCGTCGCGCGCAAGCTTTCCAGCTTTTGCTTCAGGCGGCTGCCAAGTTCATTGGCGCGGGCGCAAAGCTGCTCTTCCTCGATCACATCCATCACGGCATGGGCTGCGGCAATGCCAAGCGGGTTGCCTGCATAGGTGCCGCCCAGACCGCCCGGATTGGCCGCATCCATCAATTCGGCCTTGCCAGTGACGGCGGCCAGCGGCAAGCCACCCGCCAGACCCTTGGCCATCGTGGTCAGGTCAGCCGCCACATCATAGCCGTCCATCGCGAACAGGTTGCCGGTGCGGGCGAAACCAGTCTGGACCTCGTCAGCAATCATCACGATGCCATGCTTGTCGCACAGCGCACGAATGGCCTTCACCAGTTCGGCCGGAGCCGGATAAAACCCGCCTTCGCCCTGCACCGGTTCAAAGATGATCGCGGCCACGCGGGCCGGGTCCAGATCGGCCTTGAACAGCTTTTCAATGCCCGCCATCGCATCCTTGGTGGAAATGCCATGCACATCCATCGGGAAGGGAACGTGGAAAATCCCCGGCATCATGCTGCCAAAGCCCTTCTTGTAGGGCTCGACCTTGCCGGTCAGCGCCATGCCCATGAAGGTCCGACCGTGGAAGCCACCACCAAAGGCAATCACCGCATCGCGGCCCGTGGCGACACGGGCAATCTTGATTGCGTTTTCGCAGGCTTCGGCGCCGGTGGTCACGAAAATGGTCTTCTTGGCGAAATCACCCGGAACAGCGGCGTTCAGACGTTCCGCCAGACGGATATAGGGTTCGTATGGCATGACCTGATGGCAGGTATGCGTGAATTTCTTCATCTGCGCCTCAACCGCCGCCATCACCTTGGGATGGCAATGGCCGGTGTTCACCACGGCGATCCCGGCGGCAAAGTCGATATAGCGGTTGCCCTCGATGTCCCAAACCTCGGCATTCAGCGCGCGGTCGGCATAGATCTGGGTCATCATCCCCACCCCGCGAGAGATGGCATCATCCCGGCGACGGGCGACTTCGGCGTTCAACATGGTCTGGCTCCTGTGGGCATCGGCCCCGCCTTGGGGCCTTTGGCGACATTTGATCAAACTTTTTCGCGCGTTTCAACGTCCCAGAGCGACGCAGGGGAAATGTTTTCGTCATCCGGGCCCGATTCATGACCTGTTAACCCTGAGCGGTGCAGAAAGGAATCGCGAATGAGGCGAGGCGGACATGGGACAGACATCCAAACCCACACCCCACCCCACACCCCTGGACGATGACCCGCTAGACTGTCTCCGTCTCATTCGCTCCCGTCGGGTTGGCCCGGTCACATGGCACCGTCTGGTGGCTGAACATGGGTCGGTTGCGGCAGCCTTGGCCGCCTTGCCCGAAGTGGCCCGCGCTGCGGGCGTTGAAAACTATGCCTCCTGTCCGGTTGAAGTGGTGCGCCGTGAACTCGCCGAAGGCCGGCTTGCCGGGGCAAGGCTGATAGCCTGGGGCGAACCGGAGTATCCCAGCGCGCTTTGCGATCTTCCCGACGCCCCCCCGGCGCTTTGGGTGAAGGGCGATGTGTCGCTCCTGTCGCGCCCGATGGTGGCTCTGGTGGGCGCCCGCAACGCCTCTAGCCTCGGCCTGCGGATGGCGCGCCGCATGGCCGATGGTCTGGGGCAGGCGGGTTTGGTCACCGTCTCGGGCCTAGCCCGCGGCATTGATGCCGAGGCACATGCCGCCACCCTTGCCACAGGCACCGTTGCCGTTCAGGCCGGGGGCATCGACGTTATTTACCCCGAGGAAAACGCGGGTCTCACCGCGCAAATCGCAGAAAAGGGCTGCCTTCTGTCCGAGCAATGCCCTGGTCTGCAACCGCAAGCCCGGCATTTCCCGCTTCGTAACCGCATCGTGTCCGGTCTGTCCCGTGCCGTCGTGGTGGTCGAGGCTGCGGCCCGCTCTGGAAGCCTGATCACGGCGCGAACGGCGCTCGATCAGGGCCGCGACGTGTTTGCCGTTCCCGGCCACCCCTTCGATGCCCGCGCCACGGGCTGCAACATTCTGATCCGCGACGGCGCGACGCTTGTGCGCCATGCCCAAGATGTGCTGGAGGCGATGGGCGCCAAAGTCCTGCCTTTCCCGGCGCAGCCACTTTCCGGCGATGGGCCAATCCCGGAACCGACACCCGCCCGCAAACCGCTTGCCGACATCACAGCCCTGCACAACCAGATCCTGTCCCGCCTCGGCCCCAGCCCCTTGGCCGAGGATCAGTTGATCCGTGACCTTTCGCTTCCCCCCGCGACCGTCACCGCCCAACTGGTCACGTTGGAACTTGAAGGCCGCGTTTCCCGCGCGCCCGGTGGTCTGATCAGCCGTCTGGACTGACCAAAAAGCCTATTCGCAACATGTGCAGATTGCCGGATTGACATTCGCACGACTTCCCTCACATGTAGCCCCGCCTTGTTGGGCTTTCGCGGAAAAGGGAATTTCATGCCAGTCGTCGTTGTAGAATCCCCGGCCAAAGCCAAGACAATCAACAAATATTTGGGTTCGGACTACACCGTTCTCGCCTCTTACGGCCATGTCCGTGATCTGCCGCCCAAGGACGGTTCGGTGGATACGGACCATGATTTCGCCATGACATGGGAGGTCGCGGCCGATTCAAAAAAGCACGTCCGCGCCATTGCCGAGGCGCTGAAGTCCGACGACACCCTGATCCTTGCAACCGACCCTGACCGTGAAGGCGAGGCGATTTCCTGGCACCTGAAAGAGGCGCTGGCCTCAAGCCTGAAGAAGGGCAAAAAGGTCAGCCGCGTCACTTTTAACGCCATCACCAAAGATGCCGTGACCAAGGCCATGGCCGAACCGCGGGAGATCGACACGCCGCTGGTCGAGGCCTATCTGGCCCGCCGCGCGCTTGATTACCTCGTCGGCTTCACGCTCTCGCCCGTCCTTTGGCGCAAACTTCCCGGTGCGCGTTCGGCGGGCCGCGTGCAATCGGTCTGCCTTCGCCTGATCGTTGAACGCGAGATGGAAATCGAAGCCTTCCGTCCCCGCGAATACTGGACCGTCACCGCCGCCCTGACCACCCCGCGCGGGCAAGACTATCAAGCCAAGCTGACAATCCTTGGCGGAAAGAAGTTGGACAAATTCGACATTTCCAATGTCGAGGCGGCCGAACTGGCGGTCAAAGCTGTCACTTCTCGAACATTGACTGTTCAATCGGTCGAGGCAAAGCCCGCCAGCCGCAATCCGCACCCGCCCTTTATGACCTCGACCCTTCAGCAAGAGGCCAGCCGCAAATTCGGCATGGGCGCCAAGCAATGCATGAACGCGGCCCAGCGTCTCTATGAGGCGGGTCACATTACCTATATGCGTACCGACGGCATCGACATGGCGCCCGAGGCGGTGATGGCCGCGCGCGACGCGATCAAGGCCCGGTTCGGCGCCGAATATGTGCCCGATGCGCCGCGCATGTATAAGAACAAGGCCAAGAATGCGCAGGAAGCGCATGAATGCATTCGCCCGACTGATATGTCCAAGGCTCCGGAAAAGCTGAAACTTTCCGAAACCGATCAGGCCCGCCTCTATGATCTGATCTGGAAACGCACCATCGCCAGCCAGATGGCCGCCGCCCGTCTGGAACGCACCACGGTCGATATCGGCAGCGCCGATGGGCAAGTCGGTATGCGGGCAACAGGGCAGGTCGTGCTCTTTGACGGCTTTCTGAAAGTCTATGACGAAGGCCGCGACGACGAAGATGAAGAAGGCGGTCGTCTGCCGCAGATCATGCAAGGCGAAGCCGCAAAGCCACAGGCCGAAGCCCTGCGCCCCGCCTTCGCCAAGGCTGTGAAAGACGACGCAGAAGCCTCTGATTCCAAATCATTTTCCGCGACGCGCACAAAATCTGCCGTGATCAGCCCCGATGGCGCGATCCTTGGCAACCAAAGTTTTACCCAGCCGCCGCCGCGCTATACCGAGGCGACCTTGGTCAAGCGCATGGAAGAATTGGGCATCGGTCGCCCATCGACCTATGCCTCGGTCCTCTCCACGATCCAGGACCGCGAATATGTGCGCAAAGACAAGAACCGGCTCTTCCCTGAAGACAAGGGCCGTCTAGTCACCGCCTTTTTGACCAACTTCTTCCGTCGCTATGTGGAATATGATTTCACCGCCGATCTGGAAAACGAACTCGACGACGTTTCCGCAGGGGACCGCGAATATAAGGAAGTCTTGGCTCGGTTCTGGCGCGACTTCTCGGCCGCGGTGGCAGAAACCGCCGATCTGCGGATTGGTGAGGTTCTTGAAAAGATTGATGAATTCCTTGCGCCGCATCTTTACCCCGCCCGCGCAGACGGGTCTGATCCGCGCATCTGCCCAACCTGCGGAACGGGCCGTTTGCATCTGAAAACCGCCCGGTCCGGCGGGGCCTTCATCGGTTGCGGCAACTATCCGGAATGCCGCTACACAAGGCCCATCTCGGGTGCCGAAGATGGCGTGACGGCAGATGGCAAGGTGCTGGGGCAAGATGACGATGGCAACGACATCTCAGTCCGTTCGGGCCGCTTTGGGCCCTATGTCCAGCGTGGCGAGGCCAGCGAAGAGAACCCAAAGCCGGGTCGCGCCAGCCTGCCAAAAGGCTGGTCGCCCGACAGCCTGACGCTGGAACGCGCACTGGAGCTGTTGTCCTTGCCGCGTCACATCGGCACCCACCCCGAGGACGGCGCCGATGTCGAGGCCGGGATCGGCCGCTATGGGCCCTATGTCAAACATAACGCGGTCTATGCGAACCTTCCCGATGTTGAAGAGGTCTTTACCATCGGCATGAACCGCGCGGTCGAGGTCTTGGCGCAAAAGGCCAGCCGTGGACGCGGTGCCAGCAGCGCGCCCGCACCATTGCGCGAACTTGGCGACCACCCCGATGGTGGTGCCATTCAGGTCATGTCCGGGCGCTATGGCCCCTATGTGAAATGGGAAAAGGTCAATGCGACCCTGCCGAAAGAGGTCACGCCCGAGGATGTGACGCTGGAACAGGCGCTGGAACTGATCGCCGCAAAGGCGGGGGCAAAGGGCGGCAAGAAGAAAGCCGCGCCAAAGAAGGCCGCGGCAAAGACAGCCGCGAAGCCAGCGGCGAAAAAAGCCGCCGCCAAGAAGCCTGCGGCCAAAAAGGCAGCAAAGGAGTAAGGCTGGTCTTACCGGGGGGCGTTCTTTTGCGACCCCCGGAATGCTGCCCAATCCTTTAAAATCCGTAAAGATCAGGCGCTAATATATTGATTTTGCAAGTGATTAAAACGTCCCCGTCGGGGACGCTCATTTCAGCCCTTGATCGGGATGTCCCGGCCCAAAGAATAGAACTCGTCATTCGGGCGGATCGTGGCCATGTTCACAATCCGGTTCGACATGCCGAAAAACGCCGTGATCGCCCCGATATCCCAGATCTCATCCTGCGTGAAACCTGCCGCGACCAAGGCCGCGTGATCCTCGGGCCCGATTTCCTGCGCCTTCAGGGCCACCTTGATCGCATATTGAACCATCGCCGCTTCTCTCGGGGTCAGGTCTGCCTTGCGCCAGTTGACCGCGACCTGATCGGCAATCTGCGGGTTCTTCGCCCGGATCCGCAAAATCGCCCCATGCGCCACCACACAATATTGGCAATCATTCGCAGCACTGGTCGCGACCACGATCATCTCGCGCTCGGCCTTTGACAGCCCGCCCGGTTTTTCCATCAGGGCATCGTGGTAATCCATGAAGGCCCGCAGTTCATCGGGCCTGTGGGCCATCGCCAGAAAGACATTGGGCACAAAGCCGGACTTGTCCGAGATCACCTTGATCCGCGCCGCAAGATCCTCGGGCAGCGTATCGACCCCGACCACCGGAAAGCGGCTGATCGCCTTGCTCATGCACGGCCTCCCTTTTGCGGGTCGACCAGACGCCCCATCACCGAGGGTGCGCGCAACACGCCAATGCAGCGCCCGTCTTCCGTGACCGAAAGCTCTGCCGCCCCATCGCGCATCCGGATCATGATCTCCTTCACTGGAGTCTCCGCATCCACCGAAGCAGCGTCAGAGGTGCCCGGCTCCATCACATCCCGCGCGGTCAAGACCGTCAGTGGGTTCATATGGGCCACGAAATCCTGCACATATTCATCGACGGGGTTGGCAATAATCTCTCGTGCCGTACCACATTGCACGATCCGCCCCCCTTCCATCAGGGCAATCCGGTTGCCGATCTTGAAGGCCTCATCCAGATCGTGGCTGACAAAGATGATCGTCCGTTTCAGCTTTTGCTGAAGCTCCAGCAACTCGTCCTGCAGTTTCGCCCGGATCAGCGGGTCAAGCGCCGAGAAGGGTTCGTCCATCAAGAGAATAGGCGCGTCGGTCACAAAGGCTCGGGCCAGCCCGACCCGCTGCTGCATCCCGCCCGACAGATCACCCACCTTGCGCTCCGCCCATTGGCTCAGGTTCACCAGCTCCAACTGCTTGTCGACCCGCGCCTTGCGGTCTGCGGGGGACAGGCCCGCCAATTCCAGCCCCAGACCTACGTTTTCGCGCACCGTGCGCCAAGGCAGCAGGCCAAACTGCTGAAACACCATTGCGATCCGGCTCAGCCGCAATCGGCGCAGCGTCTCGGAACTGGCATGGGTGACCGAGATCATCTTCTCGCCGTCACTGACCCGCACCTCGCCCCGCACCACCGGGTTCAAGGCATTCACGCCGCGCAAAAGTGTGGATTTGCCGCTACCCGAAAGCCCCATAAGCACAAGAATCTCGCCTTCGTCGACCGAAAGCGTGCAGTCATGCACCCCCAGAACCTGACCGGTCGCGGCCTGAATTTCAGCGCGGCTCTTGCCCTCATCCATCAAGGGCAGGGCGCGTTCGGGATGGTCGCCGAAAACGATGGAAACTTTGTCGAACTCGACTGCCTTCATGATTTCACCCGCAGCATGCGATCCAAAAGAATGGCCACAACGACGATGATGAAGCCCGATTCAAACCCAAGCGCCGTGTTCACGCTGTTCAACGCCCGCACGACCGGAACGCCCAATCCATTCGCTCCAACCAGCGCAGCAATCACCACCATCGACAGCGACAGCATGATGGTCTGGTTCAATCCGGCCATGATCTGCGGCAGTGCATAGGGCAGTTCGACCTTCCACAACAACTGGCGCGGCGTTGCCCCAAAGGCGGTTGCGGCTTCGGTCAGGGAAACGGGGGTAGAACTCACGCCAAGATGGGTCAGTCGAATGGGCGCTGGCAGAACAAAAATCACGGTGGCAATCAGGCCCGGCACCATGCCAAGGCCGAAAAAGACAATCGCCGGGATCAGATAGACAAAGGTGGGAAGGGTCTGCATCAGGTCAAGAATGGGGGAAAGCCAGGCATAAAGCTTGGGCCGATGCGCGGCTGCAATGCCAATCGGCACGCCCACGCCCATGCAGACCACGCAGGCCGAAAGGATCAGGGTCAGACTTTCCATCGTCTCATCCCAATAGCCTTGGTTCAGGATGAACAGAAAGCCAAGCACCACACCAAGGCAAAGCTTCCAGCTGCGGTGCAGTCCCCATGTAAAGGCCACGAAAAGCGCGATGATCACCAGCGGGTGTGGTGTATCCAGACACCACAGGATGGCGTCAATCATCGCCTCCATCACCGCGGAAAGCGCATCGAATAGCCCGCCCAGATGCGTGTTCATCCAATCGAAGATTATTTTGGCCGCTTTACCGACCGGAATCTTTGTCTCGGTTAGCCAGTCCAGCACAGCCAAACCCCTTTATCTTGGCCAAAATATCCCGCGGGGGGAGACAGGTTGGCTCCGCCAATCTGTCCGGGGGGCGCGAAGCCCCCCGTTTCCCGTTTCATCAAGGGCGCTGGATCAGTTCAGCGCAGCAGCCACGGCCGCCTTGGCGTCGCCACCATCCTTGGTCGTCACGCCATCCAGCCACGCTTCCCAAGCTGTGGGATTTGCTGCCAGCCAGCTCTTGGCGGCGTCTTCCGGATCAGCGCCATCATTCAAGATCGCGCCCATGATCTCGTTTTCCATGGCCAGCGAGAAAGCAAGGTTTTGCAGAAGTTTGCCGGTGTTCGGGCATTCCGCAACATAACCCGCACGGGTGTTGGTATCGACAACGGCCCCGCCAAGGTTCGGGCCAAAGTAGTCGTCACCGCCGGTCAGGTAGGTCATCTTGAAATTCGCGTTCATCGGGTGGGGTTCCCAGCCAAGGAACACGATCGGCTGACCGGCCTTGTCGGCCTTGGCCACGGCAGCCAGCATCCCCTGTTCCGAGGATTCGACGATTTCAAAGCCGTCCAGACCAAACGGACCCGAGGCGATCATGTCCATGATCAGGCGGTTGCCGTCATTGCCCGGTTCGATGCCATAGATCTTGCCTTCCAAAGCGTCTTTTGCGTCCTTGATATTGGCAAAGTCGGTAATGCCAAGGGCCGCACCTGCCTCGTTGGTCGCCAGCGTGTACTTTGCGCCTTCCAGATTGGTGCGCACGGTGTCCACCTTGCCTGCATCACGATAGGGGGCAAGATCGGCCTCCATCGTGGGCATCCAGTTGCCCAGGAAGACGTCGATATCGCCTTCGGCCAGACCAGTGTAGGTCACCGGAACCGACAGCACCTTGGTTTCTGTCTCATATCCCAACGCCTGCAGAACCACAGTGGTGGCGGCGGTGGTGGCAGTGATGTCGGTCCAACCAACATCCGAGAAGATCACCTTGTCGCAGCCTTCTGCAAAGGCAGACCCGGCAAGGGCAAAGGTGACGGCCGAAGCCAGAAGGGAAGAACGTACAGACATGGAAGCTCCCGTGGTTTTTTGTTGATTGACGAGTCAATAAACTTCAAGCTAGCACAAAAATGCAACCCATTTGTTGGATTTTCGTAATGCCGAAGCTTGGAATGGAGCCTATCCGAAAGGAAGCGCTGGTCAAAGCGACGATCGTTGAGATCGGTCGGACCGGTTCGCTTGACGTGACGGTGAGCCAGATCGCCAAGCGGGCCGGCATGTCCTCGGCGCTGGCGCACCATTACTTTGGCTCGAAAGAAGAAATTTTCCTTGCAGCGATGCGACATATCCTGACGATCTACGGGGCAGAAGTGCGTGGCGCGCTGGCCGCGGCACAGGGGCCAGAGGCGCGGCTGATGGCCATTCTGCATGCCAGCTTCAGCCCCGGAAACTTTCGCCGCGAGGCCGTGAGCGCCTGGCTCAATTTCTGGGTTCTGGCGCAGACGGTGCCGCAGGCGCGACGCCTCCTTGCCGTCTACCAGCGCCGACTCAGATCGAATCTCCTCGCCAGTTTGCGGCCACTTGTCGGCCCCCGTGCACCTGCCGTTGCCGATGGACTGGGCGCACTTATCGACGGCCTCTACCTGCGTGAGGTTCTGAAATCCGGTCCGCCAAACCCAACCGCCTCGGTGGCGCTGCTGGCGGATTACCTTAAAACCCAGATGAAAGAGGTGACAGCGTGATTGCTCAGCCGAAAGCCAGCCACTTTGTCGATGGCGCCTATGTCGAAGATACCCAAGGCGCAAAGATCGAGGTGATCTTTCCCGCCACGGGCGAGGTCATCGCCGAGTTGCACGAAGCGACGCCGTCGATTGTTGACCGGGCACTGGCCAGTGCGCGCCGTGCGCAGGCCGAATGGGCGCGGGTGCGCCCGGTTGAGCGTTCGCGCATCTTGCGCCGGGCGGTCGATCTGATCCGCGAACGCGGGGAAGAACTGGCCCAGCTTGAAACGCTGGACACGGGCAAACCCATTCAGGAAACCCGTGTGGCCGATTGGCCCTCGGGCGCCGATGCGCTGGAATTCTTTGCAGGCCTTGCGCCGACCGTCACGGGGGAAACCGTGCCGCTGGGGCAGGATTTCGTCTATACCCTGCGCGAACCGGTCGGCGTCTGCGTCGGCATCGGGGCATGGAACTATCCCAGCCAGATCGCCTGCTGGAAATCGGCCCCGGCCCTCGCCTTGGGCAATGCAATGGTGTTCAAACCGTCAGAAGTCACTCCGCTTGGTGCCTTGAAACTGGCCGAGATTTTCGTCGAGGCGGGTTTGCCCGCAGGGCTTTTCAACGTGATTCAGGGCAGGGGGGCCGTAGGTGCCGCCTTGGTCACCGACCCGCGCACCGACAAGGTCTCGCTGACGGGCAGCGTGCCGACCGGGCAAAAGGTCTATGCAGCCGCAGCCTCTGGCATTCGCAATGTGACGATGGAACTGGGTGGCAAATCGCCCCTCATCATCTTTGACGACGCAAGCGTGGAAGATGCTGTTGGCGCGGCAATGCTGGCCAACTTCTATTCCACCGGCCAGATTTGCTCGAACGGAACCCGGGTCTTTGTGCAAAAGGGCATCAAGACGCAGTTCCTCAAGCGGCTGAAAGAGCGCGCCGAGGCCATTACCCTTGGCGATCCGCGCAAGGATGACACCCAGCTTGGCCCCTTGGTCAGCGCGGCGCAGCTCGACAAGGTCATGGGCTATGTCGAAAAGGCCAAGTCCGAGGGTGGGACGCTTGTCACGGGCGGCAAGCGGGCGCCGATGAATGACGGGTTCTATGTGGAACCCACTGTTTTCGCGGACATTACCGACGATATGACGCTGGCCCGCGAAGAGGTCTTCGGCCCCGTCATGGCGGTCTTGGATTTCGAAACGGAGGCCGAGGTTATCGGTCGCGCGAACGCGACCGAATTCGGTCTTGCGGCGGGGGTCTTCACGGCCGATCTGGCGCGCGGCCACCGCGTGATCGGTCAGTTGCAAGCCGGCACCTGCTGGATCAACGCCTATAACCTGACCCCGGTCGAAGCCCCCTTTGGCGGCATGAAAATGTCGGGCGTCGGGCGCGAAAACGGACGCGCGGCGGTTGAGCATTATACGCAGGTAAAGACCGTCTATGTCGGCATGGGGCCGGTCGACGCGCCTTATTGAGAAAAGCGCCCTTTGCGGGCGCCCACCCACCCACCCCGCCCGCAAAGGGCGCGGAAACCGGGTTTCGGGCTGGGCAGGACAAAAAAGAAAGGCGTCGCAAGATGCATGCGGATTATGTGATTGTCGGGGCTGGTTCTGCCGGATGTGCCATGGCGTATCGGCTGGCCGAAGCGGGCAAACGGGTGATTGTCATCGAACATGGTGGGTCCGATGCCGGGCCCTTCATCCAGATGCCAGCTGCCCTGTCCTATCCCATGAACATGAGCCTTTATGACTGGGGCTACATGTCCGAACCCGAGCCCCATCTGGGCAATCGTCGCCTCGTTACACCGCGGGGCAAGGTGATCGGCGGATCCTCCTCGATCAATGGCATGGTCTATGTGCGCGGCCATGCCTGCGATTTCGACACTTGGGCCGGGATGGGGGCCGATGGCTGGGCCTATGCCGATGTGCTGCCCTATTTCAAACGCATGGAGCACAATCACGGGGGCCAAGGCCCGGATTGGCGCGGATCGGACGGGCCTTTGCATGTGACCCGCGGACCGCGGTCCAACCCCCTGTTCAACGCATTTATCGAGGCGGGACGTGCCGCAGGCTATCCCGTCACGCAGGATTACAACGGCGAGCAGCAAGAGGGCTTTGGCCCGATGGAAGCCACGATCTACAAGGGTCGCCGCTGGTCTGCCGCCAATGCCTATCTGAAACCGGCGATGAAAACCGGCAATGTGCAGGTCGTGCGCGGTCTGGCCCGAAAGGTGGTCATCGAAAACGGCCGCGCCGTCGGGGTTGAACTGGATCAGGGCGGAGAGCCCTTTGTCATTCCCGCGAAATCCGAGGTTATCCTTGCGGCCTCGTCGCTGAACTCGCCCAAGCTTTTGATGCTGTCGGGGATTGGCCCGGCCGCGCATCTGGCTGAACATGGCATTCCCGTGGTCGCCGACCGCCCCGGCGTTGGCGCGAATTTGCAGGACCATCTTGAGGTCTATATGCAATATGCCTCGAAAAAGCCGGTAACACTTTACAAATATTGGAATCTTCTGGGCAAAGCTGTGATCGGCGCACAATGGCTTTTTACCCGCAAAGGGCTTGGGGCTTCGAACCAATTCGAGGCCTGTGGCTTTATCCGGTCGCGTGCCGGGATCGAGTATCCCGACATCCAATACCATTTCTTGCCCATTGCCGTGCGCTATGATGGCAAGGCCGCAGCCGAGGGACATGGCTTCCAAGTCCATACCGGCCCGATGCGGGCAAAATCGCGCGGCTCTGTCACCTTGCGTTCTGCTGATCCAAAGGCCGCACCGGTGATCCGGTTCAACTACATGTCCGAGGCGCAGGATTGGGAGGACTTCCGGGCCACCATCCGTTTGACCCGCGAAATATTTGCCCAAGAGCCGATGCAGGAATTCGTCAAGCATGAAATCCAGCCCGGCAACGCGCTGCAAAGCGATGACGAGATCGACAGCTTCCTGCGCGACCATGCCGAAAGCGCCTATCACCCCTGCGGCACCGCCCGCATGGGCAGGGCAAACGATCCGATGGCCGTGGTCGACCCGGAATGCCGGGTGATCGGGGTTGACGGGCTTCGCCTCGCGGACAGTTCGATCTTCCCGCAGATCACCAATGGCAACCTGAACGGTCCGTCCATCATGGTGGGGGAAAAGGCTGCCGATCATATTCTGGGCAAAGCGCCCTTGGCGCCATCGAACCAGCAGCCCTGGATCAATCCTGCCTGGCGCACTTCGCAACGTTGACGTTTTCGGATCGCTTGGCCCTTTGACGCAGGGGCCAAGCGCGGGGATCACAACGGCGTTAACGATTTGTTAACGAATCTCTTGATCGAAAAAGCCGCAGCCGCCATTTCGGATGAATGGCGATATTCAGAACTCTTCTTGTGCCGGCCCTGCTGGCGATCTCGTTTCCTCTTCAGGCATCTGCAATGGATCGCAGCGTGCGGGTCGTGGATGGAGATACCTTTGAATTTCAGGGCGAATCGATCCGTTTGTTCGGCATTGATGCGCCGGAACAGGGCCAGCCCTGTGATGGCGCGGCAGCCCTGCGCGACTGCGGCGCATGGTCAAAGGCGGTTTTGACAAAGGCATTGGGTCAAGGCCCACTGACCTGCAAGGCCAAGGATATTGACCGCTATGGCAGAACGGTCGCCCAATGCTGGGTCGCCGGAAAGGACCTTGGCAGAACCATGGTTCAGGAAGGCGCTGCCAAGGCTTATCGAAAGTATTCAAGCCTTTACGTCACGACGGAAGCAGAGGCCAAGACAGCAGGACGCGGCATCTGGGCCGCCGCCATGCAAGACCCGGAAGAGTTCCGCCACTTGGTTGCGCCTGCCTTGACGGCCCCTCAGCTTGCCCCAAAAACAGCCTGTGCGATCAAGGGGAACATCAATGCCAAGGGCGAGCGGATCTATCACCGCCCCGGTCAGCGCGATTACGATGCCACGAAAATCAACGTGAAAAAGGGCGAGGCATGGTTCTGCTCTGAAGTCGAGGCAAAGGCTGCCGGATTTCGCGCGGCCCGTCGGTAATCAGAATTCTGCGACTGAACTGATCCGTTTGATCAGGGTCAAGGTGCGCGCAAAAGCGATGCCCTAGACTCAGGCTAGACAGCAAGAACAGGAGACGCGAATGTCGAATACGCCGCATGAATTGGCCGAGGAATTTCCGGGTGCTGCCGAGAAAATCTCTGAACTGAAGCAATCAGACGCGCATTTTGCCAAGCTGCTTGAACAGTATCATGAAGTGAACCGTGCCGTGCACCGGGCCGAGTCGCGGGTTGAGGCGATTTCGGAAGAGGCCGAAGCGGACCTGCGCCGCAAGCGGGCGCATCTCAAGGATCACATCGCCTTCCACCTGACCCATGGTGCAGGCCACGCCTGAACCTTCGGGCGGATAACACGATCAGAAGGGGTGGCCAAACGGCCGCCCCTTTTCCGTTCAGGGGGCAATCTCATAGGGCAGAACATCCCTGCGGTCGGGATCCACACGCAAGCGTCGGCCCAAGGGCGGGACAGACCGCTGGTGGCAGTCGGCCCGTTCGCAAATGCGGCAGGAAATCCCGATGGGCTCAAATCGGCCTTTCAGATCCAGCCCATCCGCATAGACCAGGGCATCGGCATGCTGAACCTCGCAGCCCAGACCGATGGCATAGCGGCGCGTCGGAATGTGAAAGGCGCCCCCCGGCTTGGACACGTCGCGGGCAAGGCACAGGTAGCGCACGCCATCGGGGGTCTCTGCCAGCTGGCGCAGGAACCGCCCCGGTGTTTCAAAGGCGCGGTGCACGTTCCACAACGGACAGGCCCCGCCAAACCGCGCGAATTGCAGGCGCGTGGCCGAGTGCCGCTTGGTGATCGTCCCCGCCTGATCAACCCGCACGAAAAAGAACGGGATGCCCTTCGCCCCCGGTCGTTGCAGGGTCGAAAGACGGTGCGCGACCTGTTCAATACTGGCCCCGAACAGATCTGCCAGACGCTCCAGATCGTGACGCGTTTCCTGTGCCGCCGCCAGAAAGGCGCGATAGGGAAGCAGGCAGGCCCCGGCAAAGTAATTCGCCAAGCCGATCTTGGCGATGTCGCGGGCCTCGGGCGTCTGAAACCGGGCCAGATCCAACGTCGCGTCAAATAGGTCATTCTGGGTGATCAGCGCCACCTGATGCAGCAGCTGAAACCGCTGCGTTGGCCCCGCAACACGCGATGACATGTCCAGCCGCCGCGCCTGCGGATCATAGCGCCGCATGGCCGGGGCATCGGTGAAATGCAGCGTGATCCCGCGGCGCTCCAATGCCTCGCGTACGGCCGCGACCACGTCACGCCGCCCCTTCGGTCCGGTCATGAAATGCTCAGCAGCCCGGTCGACGGCATCTATGTAGTTGTCGCAGTAGTGGAAGAAATCACGAACTTCTTCCCAAGGGCTGGGCCGCAGCGCCGCATCTTCGCGTCCCAAGGCCTCGTCAAGGCTGGCAAGCCGTTCATGGGTCTGTCGATAGGCGCGGTGCAAATCCAGAAAGGCGCGGGCAAGGGCAGGGGCGTTCGACGCGGCCAGCCGCAAATCCGCCAAGGGCGGAGAGGCCGCAGCAAAGACCGGATCGGCCAAAGCCTCTTTCATGTCGCTGACCAGCCGCTCGCTTTCGCCGACGGTCAGCTCGGTCACATCCAGCCCAAATTCTTGCGCCAAGGCCAAGACGACGGCCGCCGAAACAGGGCGGTGGTTGTTCTCCATCTGGTTCAGATAGGGCAAGCTGACCGCCAGCTTGTCGGCAAAGGCCTTTTGCGTCAGCCCCAATCGCGTACGCATTTCGCGCAGCTTTGCCCCAGCATACAGCTTTTGCGTTGCCATGATCCCTCCCGCTCGCGGACAGAGCCATTGTCAACTTTGCAAATCGGCCGTCAATATCGGATATCGCGCCAAAATCCTTGCAAGGATTTTGCAAATTTCTTCAAAGAAATTTGTGGTCAACCTGACAAGCCAAGCGCTTTCGCGCGCCTCAGCACCCACAGGATCGACACGACTGCCAGCGAGGCCGAGACGAGCATCACGATGACCAAGGGCATTTCGGTCGAGCCCGGTGTCAGCAGCATCCCGGTAAAGGCCGCAAGGGCAGCGCCACTGCCGATCTGGATCGCCCCGCCCAGACCAGAGGCCGTTCCGGCAAGCTCAGGCTTGACGGACAACATCCCCGCATTGGCATTGGGCAGCGTGATGCCATTGCCAAGGCCCACGAACATCGTAAAGCTGAAAAAGACCAGTGCCGAGTGGATTCCGGCCAAAGTCAAAAGCAGCAGCAAACCCAACCCGAAGGTGCAGACCAGCGCACCCAAAAGGATCATCCTGTTCAGTCCGATCCGAACGGAATAGCGCCCGGCAAAGAAATTGCCCGCAGCATATCCAATCGCCGTCAGGGCAAAGAGCGCCCCGATTTCGGAAGAACTCAGCTTGAAGACTTCATTTCCGACATAAGGCGCACCGCCAAGATAGGCGAAGAAGGTTCCAGAGCTGAACCCGGCACACAGAACATAGCCCCAGAACCTTTGAGAGGCCAAAAGCGCAGGGTATTGCTTGATCTGATCTGACAGCGAAACCTGCTTCATCTTGGCCGTTTCGCCCTGATCGGCCCAGACAAGCCCCAGCACGACAATCCCCAGAACCAAAAGCAACGCGAAATTCGCCTGCCAGCCGATCCATTCATCCAGAAAGCCGCCCAAGACCGGCCCGATCATGGGGACGATGCTCATTCCCATGGTGACATAGCCGATCATGCTTGCGGCTTGCGCGTCTGAAACCATATCGCGGACGATTGCCCGGCTGAGCACCATACCGGCCGCAATCACCGCCTGCGCCATGCGAAAGGCCAGAAAGACGCCTGCCGTCGGGGCCAAAAGCGTGCCGACCGTCGCCAGCAGAAACAGGATAAGCGCACCGATCATCGTCTTGCGCCGCCCATAGCGATCAGAAATCGGCCCGATCAGAATTTGCAGAACGGCCGAAAGGCCCAAATAAAGCGCAACCGACAACTGCATCAGCGCATAGGGTGCCTGAAACCACGCCGCCATTCCCGGCAGCGACGGAAGGAAAATATTCATCGTCAGCGCCGACAAACCCGCCATCAAGATCAGGGTGGCGATATGCGGGGGCGTGCTACGGTCCAGAAATCGGCTTTGGGTCATGCAAATGACCTATGCCTGACCAAACCCTTTGTCCACGCCATTCCAGCAGACTGGTCTGTGCGCCTACGCCCATTTGTGGAAAATGAAAAACGCCCCCAGCGCGATAAAACCAAAGCCGACAAAATGGTTCCAGGTCAGTGGTTCTTTTAGGTAAGTCACTGAAAAGACGGCAAAGACAGACAGCGTCAGCACCTCTTGAATGGTCTTCAATTCGGCCGCGCTGAAATGACCGTGACCAATCCGGTTGGCGGGCACCTGCAGCAGATATTCAAACAGCGCGATGCCCCAGCTTGCAAAGATGACCAGAAGCAAGGGCGCCGTCTTGAACTTCAGGTGGCCATACCACGCAAAGGTCATGAACACATTGCTTGCCAGCAGCAGGCCGATGGTGACGACAGGAACAGGCAAAGACATCGGCGCACTCCGAGATGTTTGGCCGAGCTATATCCAAGCGGCAAGCCGAGACAAGGCAGGATGCGGCATTTTGGACGTCCAAGGCACCGTCATGGTGCGGCCTGCCGCTGCCCCAAACCCACAAGAGGAAGCATCGGCTGTTTTTCTTGGCTTTTTGGTGAATTTGCTGATTTGCAATTAGCAAATAGAGATCTGTCAAGATTATGCAAATTTACGGGAATCTTCTTTATTGCGCCGTCAGCCTTGCCTATTGTGCGCCATCCGCAAGGGGAGGGACGCCGCCATGAAAGATATCCTGCAGGAACTGGAAGATCGCCGCAACATCGCCCGCCAAGGGGGGGGGCAGCGCCGCATCGACGCGCAGCATGCCAAAGGCAAGCTGACCGCGCGCGAACGGATCGAGCTTTTGCTTGATGAGGGGTCCTTTGAGGAATTCGACATGTTTGTGGCCCATCGTTGCACCGATTTCGGTATGCAGGATGACCGCCCACCGGGGGACGGCGTGGTAACGGGCTGGGGCACGGTCAATGGCCGGATGGTCTATGTCTTTAGCCAAGACTTCACCGTCTTTGGCGGCTCGCTATCGGAAACCCACGCGCAGAAAATCTGCAAGATCATGGATATGGCGCTGCAAAATGGCGCGCCGGTGATCGGCATGAACGATTCTGGCGGTGCGCGTATTCAGGAAGGCGTGGCCTCTCTCGCCGGCTATGCCGAGGTATTCCAGCGCAACATCATGGCTTCGGGCGTTGTGCCGCAGATCAGTCTCATCATGGGCCCTTGCGCCGGTGGTGCCGTCTATTCGCCCGCGATGACCGACTTCATCTTCATGGTCAAAGACACGTCCTATATGTTCGTGACCGGACCTGACGTGGTGAAAACCGTCACCAACGAACAGGTCACGGCCGAAGAACTTGGCGGCGCGTCTACGCATACCAAGAAATCCTCGGTCGCCGATGGTGCCTTTGAAAACGATGTCGAAGCCATTGCCGAAACCCGTCGCCTGATCGACTTCCTGCCGCTGAACAACCGCGAAAAGGCCCCTGTGCGCCCGTTCTTTGATGAACCGGGCCGCGTTGAAGAAAGCCTTGATACGCTGATCCCCGACAATCCGAACCAGCCCTATGACATGAAAGAGCTGATCGTGAAAATCGCGGATGAGGGCGATTTCTTTGAAATCCAGCGCGATTATGCGGGCAACATCATCACCGGCTTCATCCGCATCGAAGGCCAGTCGGTGGGCGTCGTCGCCAACCAGCCGATGGTCCTTGCGGGCTGCCTTGACATCGACAGCAGCCGCAAAGCCGCACGCTTTGTCCGTTTCTGCGATGCCTTTGAAATTCCGATCCTGACCTTGGTTGACGTTCCCGGCTTCCTTCCCGGTACCAGCCAGGAATATGGCGGTGTCATCAAGCACGGCGCAAAGCTTCTCTTCGCCTATGGCGAGGCGACCGTGCCAAAAGTCACCGTCATCACGCGCAAGGCCTATGGTGGTGCCTATGACGTTATGGCGTCCAAGCACCTGCGCGGGGACTTCAACTATGCCTGGCCCACGGCAGAAATCGCCGTCATGGGGGCCAAGGGCGCGACCGAAATCCTTTACCGCAGCGAATTGGCCGACAAGGAAAAGATCGCGCAGCGCACCAAGGATTACGAAGACCGTTTTGCAAACCCCTTCGTGGCCGCTGAAAAGGGCTTTATCGACGAGGTCATTCGCCCGCATTCGACCCGCCGTCGTGTCGCCCGCGCCTTTGCTGCCCTGCGCACAAAGAAGCTGGCGAACCCGTGGAAGAAACACGATAACATCCCCCTTTAATGAGGTTTTCTTAAAGGGGTATCCACATGCAATTGGCGATCGACATCGGGGCAGAGGCGGCAGATGCCGCGGTTCAGGGCTTGGATTTTTCCAGCCTGGCCCGCGACGATCTGTTGAACCTGATCCTGCAACGGTCCGAAGTCATGTTTGACCGTCCGCGCTCGGGCACTGTGATCCGGGCGTGGAAGGCGCGGGATGAGGCACCGATCAATGCTGTGATTGATGACCTGGGCCTTAACGTGGCGCGGCGTGCGGCAGGTGTCATCCGTGCCGAATATCGCGCCCTGCGCCCGCTTTTGGCTGAACTTGCGCCCAAGCGGGTCGCCGATATCGGCTGTGGATATGCGCTCTTTGATCTGTTTCTGGCGCGTGACCTGAACGCGCAGCTCTTGCTGATTGATCTGGAATCAAACGAACGCCGCCATTTCGGCTTTGCGATGGAGGGTGCGGCCTATTCCAGCTTGGCGGTCGCACGCGCCTTGCTTGAGGCGAATGGTGTCGCATCCGACCGGATCACCACCCTGAACCCTCGCGAAACCGCCCCCGAAACAGCAGGTCCGGTTGATCTTGCGGTCAGTTTTCTTTCCTGCGGTTTCCACTACCCTGTGGACCTGTACATTCCCTTCCTCGAAACCGCTCTTGCGCCCAACGGGTCTGCAATCTTTGACCTGCGCGAAACCAGCGCGGCAGAACAGGCAGACAAGCTTGCTAAACTCGGCACGCTGACCGATCTGCCCGCACCTCCCAAGGCGCGTCGGGTTCTGTTGCGGAAAGGGGGCAGCGCATGACGAATGACCCGATGACCGCAGTTGACGCCGCTCAGTCCGAACCGATCCCGGTCCCCTCGGGGCAGTTGGTCACGCTTTTGGATGTGATCTGGAATGAACAAGGGCCCGAGGGCCTGACCTTTCGCTTTCGCTTCCTTGCCCCCCAGATCTCTCGGGACGGAGGCACCGTTGAATACGAGGTGGCGGCAGGCGACATGATGCACCTGTGCAAGGAATATGCGTTGCCGCGCCTGCCGAATACGGGGCCGGTTCCGCAACAAATCATCATCTCCTTGTCCGACCGTCCGGTGCCTTTTGGCGAGAGCGCCCCCGAAGCCACCCAATTCTTCGAGGCGTTCGGCTTCGAAAACGACAACTGCATTTGGGAGATGTACTAATGCGCATACCATATGTGGTTTCATCGGCGTCCTTCCGCCTAGGCTCTGATGTAGCGGCGACACAGCCTGTAATCTTGGCTAACTGTGCATATCCTCAGAGTTCGATCTGGGATATTGTTTCCATAGGCCGAACCCAAGCGGCCGTTGCCTCGCATCGGGGGCTGAACCTGTGGGCAGTTCCACGGGCGGCTCTCCAAGAATACAGGAGTAGAGGATGTCTAAGAGCACGAAAACTTTGCTGGCTTTCTGCATGGTCGCTTTCATCGCAGCCTGCGCCAAGAAAGAAGCCGAAGTCGTCTATGTTGACGAACCGGTTTCGGCCGAGCCGACCTACACCGGCAAGTACAAGTAATCTCTTCGGGCGGGCTGTCGGGGTCATCCCGGCGCGGCCCGCCCGCTTCGCTGCGCCAAATCTCGCCCTGGTGGCCGGAGGTGCAGCATGCTGAAGCATCGCGGTTTCCCAAGCCGCCTGACCGGCACCGATTTCCAATTCACCATCCGTCGCGAAAACCGCAAGGAAGGCGCCGCCAAGATCATTCGGCGCGAGCGCTATAAGGATCGCAAGCACACCGACCGGCTTGCCGATGCCGCTTTCATGAAGGCGCTGTGGAATTATTTCGGCGAAGAAACCTTTGAACGCGGCAATCTGGATGCCGGGCGCCTGTCTTGGCTTTTTGGCCGCGAAGTTGTTCCTGCCGAAGACCCGTTTGATCCGCAGTCCTACGACGCGCTTCTCAGGATCGACCTGAAAAAGGCGCAAGTCAGCTTCCCCGAGGTCTTTGCCCCCGATGCCGAAGAGCAGGCTTGGGAAGATGACGACTGGGAGGATGACGACGAATGAGCGCGTTTTTGCCGGTCAATCGCAGCCATTGGCAATCTGCCGCCGGAGCGTTCTCTGGCGCAGATTTCCGCGTTGCTTTTGCGTCGGCAACCCGCAACCATAAGTCGAGATCGTGCGCATTCCCTTATCCCGCGCCGATCTTCCACAGCAGAACTACTTCCCCAACCTATTGGTCCGGCGTCTCCACCGCCGGGCCAACCCCTTTTGCAAAGCGCGACCTCCGGATTGGGCAAGTCCTTGCCAACGCACGCGCTTGTGTGGCGGAAACCCGGTTTTTCCCCTTTCCTGCAAAGGCAGATGGTCTATCCTCGCGGGCAATAAAAACCCTAATCAGAGGCAGTAAATCATCATGCTCAAGAAAAACGCAGTCATCGCCCTTCTGCTGGCCACCGGCCTTGCCGGTTGCATGTCCACCCCGCAAGAGCGTGGCCTTGCCGGTGCCGTCGTCGGCGCGGCTATCGCCGATGCAACCGACGAAAACATGGTCGCTGGTGCAGCCCTTGGCGCGCTTGCTGGCGCGGCTACGTGTGGCATCGAACTGGGCCTGCCGCCCTGCGCCCCGCGCTACTGATCTTACACTGACCGCCGCGCCTCGGCGCGGCCCTGACCTGACACCAAGGCCATTCCGGGCACCCGCCCGGAGTGGCCTTTTCGCATGCCAATCCGCCCCGGCCCGGGCAGACTGAAGGGAGAGAGCCGATGTTCAAGAAGATCCTGATCGCCAACCGGGGCGAAATCGCCTGCCGCGTGATCAAATCCGCGCAGAAAATGGGGATCAAGACGGTTGCCGTCTATTCCGACGCCGACCGCAACGCGCTTCATGTGAAGATGGCCGATGAGGCCGTCCATATCGGCCCGCCGCCCGCGAACCAATCCTACATCGTGATCGACAAGATCATGGATGCCATTCGCCAGACCGGGGCCGAAGCAGTCCATCCGGGCTACGGCTTCCTGTCTGAAAACATGAACTTCGCCGCCGCGCTTGAAAAAGAAGGCGTCGTCTTCGTCGGCCCGCCCAGCCCGGCCATCGAAGCCATGGGCGACAAGATCACCTCGAAAAAGATCGCGCAGGAAGCCGGGGTCAGCACCGTTCCGGGCTATATGGGCCTGATCGCAGATGCCGAAGAGGCCGTGAAAATCTCTGACCAGATCGGCTATCCGGTGATGATCAAGGCCTCGGCTGGCGGTGGCGGCAAGGGCATGCGGATCGCATGGAATGCCCAAGAGGCCCGCGAAGGCTTTGAATCCTCAAAGAACGAAGCCGCCAACAGCTTTGGCGATGACCGTATCTTCATCGAGAAATTCGTGACGCAACCGCGCCACATCGAAATTCAGGTGCTGGCCGACAAGCACGGCAATTGCGTCTACCTGCACGAACGCGAATGCTCAATCCAGCGCCGCAACCAGAAAGTCATCGAAGAGGCCCCGTCGCCCTTCCTTGATGCCGCCACCCGCAAGGCAATGGGCGAACAGGCCTGCGCCTTGGCCAAGGCCGTGGGCTATACCAGCGCCGGCACCGTCGAATTCATCGTCGACGGTAACCGCAACTTTTACTTCCTTGAAATGAACACCCGCCTTCAGGTGGAACACCCGGTCACTGAATTGATCACCGGTGTCGACCTTGTCGAGCAGATGATCCGCGTGGCCAATGGTGAGCCGCTGCCCTTTAAGCAGGAAGACCTGAAGATCAACGGCTGGGCGATGGAAAGCCGCCTTTACGCCGAAGACCCCTACCGCAACTTCCTGCCCTCGATTGGCCGTCTGACCCGCTATCGCCCACCGGTCGAAGGCAAGACCGATGGCGGCATCGTCCGCAACGATACCGGCGTCTATGAAGGCGGCGAAATCAGCATGTTCTACGACCCGATGATCGCAAAGCTGTGCACATGGGGCCCGACCCGCGCCGATGCCATCGAAGAAATGCGCCTTGCGCTGGACACGTTCGAGGTTGAAGGCATTGGTCACAACCTGCCGTTCTGCTCGGCCGTGATGGATCACCCGCGCTTTACATCGGGCAATATCACCACCGCCTTCATCGCCGAAGAATATCCCGAAGGCTTCCAAGGCGTGACGCTGGACGAAAAGATGCTGCGCCGCGTGGCGGCCGCTGCCGCCGCGATGAACCGGGTTGCCGAAATCCGCCGCACCCGCATTTCCGGCACGATGGACAACCACCAGCGCCGCGTGGGTGATGATTGGGTCGTCAGCCTGCAAGGGCAGTCCTTCGCCGTTTCCATCGATGCCGACAAGGCAGGCAGCACCGTGACCTTCCCGGATGGCGATACGCTGCGGGTGGAAAGCGATTGGACACCGGGCGACACGCTGGCCCGCCTGACCGTGGATGGCACGCCGCTGGTTCTGAAAGTCGGCAAGGTGCCGATGGGCTTCCGCCTGCGCGTGCGCGGTGCCGATCTGAAGGTTCTGGTGCAGTCGCCGCGTCAGGCCGAACTGAATGCCCTGATGCCTGAAAAGCTGCCGCCGGATACGTCGCGCTTCCTGCTCTGCCCGATGCCGGGTCTGGTGGTGAAGATCAACGTGGCCGAAGGCGACGAGGTTCAGGAAGGTCAGGCGTTGGCCACGGTCGAGGCGATGAAGATGGAAAACATCCTCCGCGCCGAAAAGAAGGCCGTGGTCAAGAAAGTCAACGCCGCACCGGGCGCCAGCCTGAAGGTCGACGACGTGATCATGGAGTTCGAATAAGTGTCAGCCGGGGTGGAATCTGGCAGACCGCGCGTCTGCACGGGGGGTGTACAGGGGGTGTACCGCAAGTGTACCGCCCTATCGCCCCGCCGGATTGCGCTCCAGCACCTCTTGCCGGCGCAGGGGGAACTTGTCGATGGCGCGGGTAATCTCGCGCACTTCCCACGGCAGCGGTTTGCGGATTACGGCCTTCAGATCCTTGTCCATCAGAACAAGGCTGAACCCGCGCGGGCGCAGTTTCTTGCGCCACTCGCCAAGTGTGGCCGGATCGGTGTCCGTGATCAGGATCACGTCCCGCTCGATCAGCGCAGGGTAGTTTTCCGCCAACAGTTCCATCTGCCGCAAATAGTTGGGATCATTGGGGGAATCGGCAAAAACAACGACCGGCCGCGCCACGTAAAGAAGGCTGTCAAAGGCCACCTCTGACGCCGCGACCGGCGCGAAAGGGGCAGGGGCTTCGGTGGCCTGCCCATCAGTTTCAGCGGTTGCCGCCCCGGTTTGCGCGGCAGCAGCCAGCGGCAAAAACGCCGCAAGAACAAGGAAGTGGATCGGTTTCATTCGGTTCCCCTTTGCCCAAATGTAGGGCGGAAGCGGGCGAAACCCAAGGGTAGATGAGGATAAAGACCATGAGCCAAAAGCTGGAAGACTGGGCAGCCCTTGCGGCCAAGGAACTGAAGGGCAAAAGCCCCGACAGCCTGACCTGGAAAACGCTGGAAGGCATTGATGTCAAACCGCTTTATACGGCAGCCGATACCGATGGCCTGCCGCATATGGGAACACTACCGGGCATCGGTCCCTTCACCCGTGGGGTCAGGGCGACCATGTATGCGGGCCGCCCCTGGACCATTCGCCAATACGCGGGTTTCTCGACTGCCGAAGAGTCGAACGCCTTTTATCGCAAGGCCCTTGCAGCCGGTCAGCAAGGCGTCTCTGTCGCCTTCGACTTGGCCACCCATCGCGGCTATGACAGCGACCACCCCCGCGTTGTCGGCGACGTTGGCAAGGCAGGCGTCGCTATCGACTCGGTCGAGGATATGAAGATCCTCTTTGACGGTATCCCCTTGGAAAAGATCAGTGTTTCCATGACGATGAACGGCGCGGTCATCCCGATCCTCGCCAATTTCATCGTCACCGGCGAAGAGCAGGGCGTGCCGCGGGCCGAGCTTTCCGGCACCATCCAGAATGACATTCTGAAAGAGTTCATGGTGCGGAACACCTATATCTTCCCGCCCGAACCCTCGATGCGGATCATTGCCGACATCATCGAATACACCTCAAAAGAGATGCCCAAGTTCAACTCGATCTCGATCTCGGGCTATCACATGCAAGAGGCCGGCGCGAACCTTGTGCAGGAACTGGCCTTCACCCTTGCCGATGGCCGCGAATATGTGCGCGCCGCCATAGACCGCGGTATGAACGTCGATGAATTCGCAGGTCGCCTGTCGTTCTTCTTTGCGATTGGCATGAACTTCTTCATGGAGGTCGCCAAACTCCGCGCCGCCCGTCTGCTGTGGCATCGGATCATGTCCGAATTCAACCCAAAGAAGCCGGGCAGCCTGATGCTTCGCACCCACTGCCAGACCTCGGGCGTGTCCTTGCAAGAGCAAGACCCCTACAACAACGTCATTCGCACGGCGTATGAGGCGATGGCCGCGGCCCTTGGTGGAACGCAATCGCTGCACACCAACGCTTTGGACGAAGCCATTGCACTGCCGACGGAATTTTCTGCCCGCATCGCACGCAATACCCAGCTGATCTTGCAAGAAGAGACCGGCATCACCAACGTTGTCGACCCGCTGGCCGGCAGCTATTACGTCGAAACCCTGACCCACCAGTTGGCCGAAGAGGCGTGGAAGCTGATTCAGGAAGTCGAGGAAATGGGTGGCATGACCAAGGCTGTCGCCACCGGTATGCCAAAGCTCCGCATCGAGGAATCCGCTGCCCGTCGTCAGGCAATGATCGACCGCGGTGAAGAAGTCATTGTCGGCGTCAATAAGTACCGCAAGGACAAGGAAGAGGCGATTGATATCCTTGATATCGACAACATGGCCGTTCGTGACAGCCAGATCGCCCGCCTGAAGGCCACCCGCGCCGCGCGGGATGAGGCGAAAACGCAAGCAGCGCTTGCCGAACTGACCCGCCGCGCGGGCGAGGGCGGAAACCTTCTGGAAGGCGCCGTCGATGCTGCCCGCGCCCGTGCCACTGTCGGAGAGATTTCAGACGCCATGGAAAAAGTATTTGGCCGCCACCGGGCGGAAGTCAAAACCCTCGCGGGCGTCTACGGGGCCGCCTATGACGGCGACGAAGGCTTTGCCCAAATCCAGCGCGATGTCGAAGCCTTCGCCGATGCCGAAGGCCGCCGCCCGCGGATGCTGGTGGTGAAAATGGGCCAAGACGGGCACGATCGCGGCGCCAAGGTCATCGCCACCGCCTTTGCCGATATTGGCTTTGACGTGGATGTGGGGCCGTTGTTCCAGACCCCGGAAGAGGCCGCGCAGGATGCCGTCGACAACGATGTGCATATCGTCGGCATTTCCTCTCAGGCGGCTGGTCACAAAACCCTTGCACCTAAACTGATCGAGGCGCTGAAGGCCAAAGGGGCCGAAGATATCATCGTCATCTGCGGCGGGGTCATTCCGCAGCAAGACTATGAATTCCTGAAGAAAGCCGGCGTCAAGGCGATCTTCGGGCCGGGCACGAATATCCCCGCTGCCGCCAAGGAAATCCTCAGCCTGATCGGCAGCGCAAAAGGCTGACTACAGGTCAATCTCGCCCGATGGTGCCAAAGGCGCATCGTCGGGCGGAAGCAGTTTCGGCGGTGGTGCATCCTTGCGACGTGGGATCAGGATATCGCCGTTTTCAAGCACCCGTGGTGCCTCATAATTGCGGATATCATCGACCAGAGCCATCAGCTCTTTCAAGGCTGGTTCCATTTCGGAAAGCGCCTTGCCCATTTCATCCAGCGCCGGTTCCATCTCGGACATCAGGCCGCGAAACAAAAGCTTCGCGCCCTCTTCCATCAGATCAAATCCGTCTTCCTCCTCTGCGTCGGCAGAAGGGGCCTCTTGCGCGGCAAGTGGCGCGGCAAGGATCAAGAGAAGCGGTAATATCCTAATCATCATTTCCCAAATATGGCCGCAGCGGGGCCCATTTGCAAATCACGCTTTAATAGCCCGGCAAATCCATCGTCACCGGAAAGTGGTCCGAGGCCTGAAGCAAGGCCTGATGCAATTCTGGCGTGCCCAAACAGGCCGGATCATTCCACGGATGCCAGATCCGCCAGTCTGGCTTCAGCGCGTTCAGCTTGTGCGAGACCATGATGAAATCCAACAGCGCCTCGAAATAGCGCTTTTGCGGGGCATGCCAAAACCGCGCCGTGCTGGGGGCCAGCCCCATCGGGTTGCCCAAGACCATACAGGCATGGGGGTCAATCAGGCGCATCTCGGGGCTGGCATCCAGTCCCATGACGACCTCGGTTCCCGAATGGCCGAACAGTTTTTCGTATTCATCAAGTCCGGGGCCATCGTTGAAATCGCCCAGAACAATCAGATCATCCCCCGCCAGCAAATGAGCATCAACCCGGCCCCGCAGCCAAATGCATTGCGCCAGATGCTTGCGCCGATTCTCGATTGAAAGCCGGACGTATTCTGGGCCGGAAACCCCATGTGGGGCCTTTGACTTCATGTGAACGCCGATCATCCGCAACTTTTTCTTTCGTGAGGTTTCAACGGCAAGTTCCAGCGGTGGCTTGGAATATTTGATCAGGTCAGGCGCCGCGTCGGTATCCAGATCATAGCGAAAGGTGCTGTCAAATCGCGGCGCGTCCCGGCTGCCCTTTTTGCCCACCGGGTCCCCCTGCGGGTCGTGTTTGACCGTAATCCGGTCCGGATCATAAAGCAGCGAAATCTCTTGTTCGGTTTCTGACGCGAAACCCGTGATGGCGCGGTGGGTACGCAAATCAAAGGCCTTGGCAAAGTTTTCCAAGGCCGTGACGGACGACCGCCGCGACCCGGTATCGGGCGCCTCGATGATCATGATCGCATCGGCATTCATTGCCGAAAAGACGATGCCCAAGGCCCCCAATTGCTCTGCGCGGCTGATGCGGTATCGCGCCGAAAGCTCGCCATCGGCCAGCATGTGCCCGTAGTCATCAAAAAGCGCGTTGAACCATTCGACGTTATATGTGGCAATGCGAAGCGGCCGCGGCGTCATGCAGCGCGCCGCCCCGATATCTCATCCCAAGCGGCATTGATGGCAATCAGCCGCCGTTCTGCCAGCTTGACCGCCTCGGCTGGAACCCCACGCGCAATCATCGCATCGGGATGACTGTCCTTGACCGCCTGACGCCAGGCGGCACGGGCTTCGTCCATCGTCGCGCCACGTTCTATCCCCAGAACATCATAGGGGTCACGCGGCGCGCCCTCGACGAACCGAGACCGCATCATCCGATAGCAGCCTTCATCCAGCCCGAAGATGCGCGCCACTTCCCGCAAGAACTCATCTTCCGCCGGGTGAAAATCGCCATCGGCCAGGGCGATCTGAAACAGACCTTCCAGCAAATCAATCAATGTGTTGCGGTCATCAGCACACAGCTTTTCGCCTTCCGGGCGGAACATCGCGGCGATCTTGCGGGCATAGGCGTCAAATCCGGCCACATCTTGCCGGGCAAGGTTGAACACCCGCGCTGCGTTCTCTTCCTCGGCCTCGGGAATTGAAAAAATGCGCCGGAAGGCCGTCACCTCGTCGCGTGTGACCTGCCCATCTGCCTTTGCCATCTTTGCCCCAAGGGCAATGACCGCAATCGTAAAGGCCACAGACTTTTCGGGCGTGTTCTGCACACCGCGCAATTTGTCAAAGACAACCGTCAACCCCTCCCCTTGGGTGAGGGCAGACAGCGCGTCAGCAATGCGGGTCCAGATCGACATGGATGTAGGATAGCCTCTGGCGGACGCGTTGTCAGGTCAGGAATTTCTGCATCAACCAAAGGTCCATGCGGCGCCCGAATTTCTGTCCTACCTCGGGCATGATCGCAACCGATGAATAGCCAAGCGACTTATGGAAAGACTGGCCAGACTCGTTCTCCCCTGTCACTCCGGCCACCATGACATGCACTCCCCGCTCTCGGGCATGTTGCTCCATGGCCGCCATCAGGGCTCTTCCCCAACCCTTGCCAACGGCGCGGGGCGCGATGTGGATGGTGTGCTCCATCGTGGCGACATAACCAACGCCACCGCGGAATTGATCATAGGTGACGAAACCGCAAAGGCCGTGGTCATCTTCGGCCACTAGAAAACAGCGCCCCGAGGCGTGCCGGGCCGCAATCAGCGCCTCAATTTCGGCAATTGTCTTTTCCGCACTGTTAAAGGTGGCAACAGTATCGCGGATCACGGCATTCCAGATCGCACCAATGGCTGCAGCATCGGCGGGCGCTGCGGGACGTATCATTCCAGCACCCGAACCCCATGCGGAGTGGTGATTTCGGCCCGAAGGGCGATTGCATCACCTTGAACAATTCGAACACGCTCATCCTTCAAGTTCAGGAAATGGCGCATCTCATCAGCCGCTGGGTTTACAATTTCCAATATCTTCAGGCGCGCCCCGACATCGGGTAAACGCGGCGCAGGATGTGCGCCTTGCCATTGGATCAGCGCTGGAAACCCGCCGCCAAAGGGCAGAATCCCATTTCCCGGCACAGCCATGCGCCAACGCAAATCGCCCCTTTGCAGATCGACCGGCTCGCCAGTCCCATCCGGTGCCGCGGAAAGCGCAAGCTCAAGATCGTCACAGGCACAAATCCAGTTCGTCAAACGAGGTAACCCGGAAAAACGGTCCAGATCAAACCAGCGGGGCCATGCGGGCTTTGGGGCTTCAGGGTCCGCGGCGATCACCTCAAGATAAAGGTCGCCAAGGCCCAGAAGTCGGTTATGCGTCGCCATATGGGGGTGCTTGCCCCCAGCGGCCAAAGGCAGGCCCAAGACAGCCTCGACATGCTCTGCCCCTTCGTCCAAGGTCAGGGCAGACACAGCCAAATGATCCAAACGCAAAGTCATTCTGCGGCGGAGTCTTCTGGCATGATGACTTTGCCCGTCGCATGCAACGCTTGCGACAGGGATGCAAACCGTGCCCGCGCGACTTCGCCATAAAGTCCCAGACCCATCGGCGTCAGTTGCAGCTCCAGTTCCTTTTTCTTCGGCTTCCATTTCAAGGAACCCGCCTGCGCCGGGTCACCTGCGGCAAACATCGCCCCAAAGCGCATCGCCTTGCCCAAGACCTCGGCCTCTTGCATCTCTTCGTCGCTCAGCAGCCGGAACAACGGCTCCAGCCGCGAACCCGATCGTGAATTCTTGTAGCGGTGCAGCAGTGCAAGCCCCAAAAACACGCGGCCGGGATGGTCCAAGCCGCCCAAATTGGCGCGGGTTGCGTTGTCGAAACACACATCCGCCCGATAATCGGGATGCGCCCGCCATGTGGTGTCATGCAGAAGGCAGGCGGCCTTGATCAGGCGCATCCGTTCGTGTGAGGCGTTCTTGAAAAGGGGCGTCAGGAACTCGAACATCTTTTTGCCGGTGCCGGGCAGGCGGGCCGAGGCAATCTCGGCGGCCCGCGCGGCCTCGATCAACGGATCACGGCCCCGCAATTTCTCGGGCATCTGCTCATAAAGCAGACCTTCGCGGATGCCATAGGAGGACACATCAATTTCGGCCGGTTTGAAGGTCTTGATGATGCCGCGCAAAACCTCACAGGCCAAAGGCACCAGTTCCATCCGCTCGGCACTTGTCCCGGTTCTGGCGCGCAGAACAGACAGGTCATTGGCTTCGATCCAGTCGAGCGTATCCAGCAAGGGTTTGACCTGCATACGATATTCATGAAGCACGGTCAGCGGATAATTCCGGCGCTCCATATCCAGTCGCGCAATCACCCGCCAACTGCCACCGACAAGGTAGAACCGTTCACCTTCGGATTTGATCTGCCCCTGCGCCGTTTTCAGCACGCGCTCAATCAGGGCACGGCGCTTTTCCGGCCCGCCCAACACCTGTTGCAGACGGAAGGGGCCAAGCTGGGTCGATACACGTTTGCCGACCTTGCCTTCGCCAATCCGCGCCAATTCCATCGAATTGCCGCCGATATCGCAGACCATGCCCTTTGCGTCGGGCCATCCAAGCAGCACGCCCTGTGCGGAAAGGCGGGCTTCCTCATCGCCATCAATCACATGCAGCTTCAACCCGGTTTCTCGCTGAACCTGCGCCTGAAACTCTGGTCCATCTTCCGATTCCCGCGTCGCCGCCGTGGCAACAACCGTCAGTGGGGAAGCCCCCATCCCGTCAGCCAGCAGCGAGAACCGTTTCAGCGCCGCCAAGGCCCTGATCTTGCCCTCGGGGTTCAACCGCCCGGTTTCGGCCAGACCCTTGCCCAAACCGCACATGATCTTTTCGTTGTAGAAATAGGCCGGGCTGCGCGCCGCGCCGTCGAAAACGACCATACGAACAGAGTTGGACCCCACATCCACGACCCCCACCCGCGACAGGGCCCGCACCGAAGGGTCTTCAAAAAGCGGGCGCCCAAAGGGGCCTACGTCTTCTTCTGAGGTCAGGTTGTTTTGGTTCGTCTTGCCCATGTCGTCACCTGATCTTTTCTGGTTCGGTCAAAACCCAGTCCGGGCTTTTCAAGTTTCAGCTTGCCGGTTCTTCGCGCAGCGATGCCAGCTTTGGAACATCCTTGTCGCCAGCGGTGCCACGCCCTGACAGGGATGGGTTTTCCATGAAGAAGCGGTGGCAGGAGAATAGTTTGCCATCCTTTGGCTGCAACTCGCGAACATAGCGTCCATCGGGTTGCAGAACCCAAGACTGTGCTTCATCCGCCAAATTCGCAGCCATGATCTGGCTGACAATCTGCGATTTCACCGTCTTGTTGCGCACCTCGACCAGCGTTTCGACACGGCGGGTCAGGTTACGCCCCATCCAATCGGCGCTGGACAGGAAAACACGCGATTGCTGGCTCGGCAGTCCATGCCCCGACCCAAAGCAGACAATCCGGCTATGTTCCAGAAAACGCCCGACAATCGACTTGACCCGAATGTTTTCGGACAATCCCTTCACGCCGGGGCGCAATCCGCAGATCCCGCGCACGATCAGGCTGATCTTCACACCGGCTTGGCTTGCTGCGTAAAGCGCATCAATCACATCGGGTTCGACCACGCTGTTCATCTTGGCCCAGATTTCGGCCGGCCGCCCGGCCCGGGCATGGTCGGCCTCGGCCGCGATCAATTCCAACAGACGCGGCTTCAGCGTGATCGGCGAAATCGCAAGATTCTCCAGCCCCTCGGGCTGCACATAGC